>NZ_JAUSQZ010000001.1:6000000-7200000 GCF_030811555.1 Kineosporia succinea
GTCGATCAGCCAGCTCGACGGCCCGGACATCGTCTACGTGGCGCGGGTCTCGGTGCCGAAGATCATCGCCCTGCGCGTGGACATCGGCACCCGCTTCCCGGCCGTGCCCACCTCCCAGGGCAAGGTGCTGCTGGCCCAGCTGGACGACGCCGAACTCGACGAGGTCCTGGCCGCCCCGTCCCGCTCCGGCATCGTGACCAGACCGGCCGAACGCGCCGCGCTCGCCGACGAACTCGCGCTCGTGCGGGCCCGCGGCTGGGCGCTCGCGGACGAGGAACTGGCGCCGGGCATCCGCTCGGCCGCGGTACCGCTGCGCGACGGGCAGGGGGTGGTGCGGGCGGCGATGAACGTGACGACGCACGCGGCCGAGACGAGCGTCGAGACGCTCGTCGAGTCGCACCTGCCGCTGCTGATCGCCGCCGCCGGCCGGGTCTCCTCGGACTGGGCGGTATGGCAGGCACGGCCCACCGCTGAGGTGGTCGGGTCCTAGAGTTCGCGCCGCACGACCCCGTCGTCACCCCGGTCGCCCAGCACCTCGTCCCACAGCAGTTTGCCCACCTGCAGCACGACGGCGACGTTCTCAACGGACGCCGGGGTGAGGCGGAAGTCCTCGCGCTCGTCGCGGGCCGGATGGTGCAGGGCCAGGAGCGCGTGCTCGCCGCTGTTCGTGGCCGCGTCGGCGACGAACACCATGTCGACGGGGCGCATGAGTTCCCGGACCTGGTGCGCGCTCACCCCGTCGAAGCGGGGATCGTCCAGCACCATCAGCAGCGGCATGTCCACCTGCTGCCGGACCACCGCCCTCTGGCCCGTGTCCGTCCCGCCGGTGCTCCTGCGGATCGGAACGGTGGTCTGCTCGGTGGGATTGGGGAAGAGCGAATCGCCGTCCAGCACCGCCCGGGCCACCTCGCGCCAGGTGTCGTCGTCGCTGAAGTCGGTGCGCACGACCATGGCGAGGTCGGTCACGGGCAGGTACAGGGCGCTCGATCCGTTCACGGTTCCTGCCTTCAATGCTTGCCGGCTTGTCCTTCCTCCACACGTCCCGGTCTTCGGTGACGTTCATCCGCACGGCGATCAGGCAGGGCCGTTCGGGTGAACCTGGCCGCTGCTCGTCCGGGGGCAACTTGCGCGGAAAGGTTCGCTTGGCCAACGGATTTATGGGGCGCATCTGGTGTTTGCCGCCGGGCGAGGCGCCCTCGACGTCGAGCGCGAGGGTTGCGCCGCCAGAACGGCTCCTCGCACCACATCGCCGCTGAATCCCGTCTGAACCCGGGCGGACTGTACTGATGGGGCTGCGGAGGCTTACGTTCTGTGGACCGCCGGGTGCGGCGGGCGTCCCATTTTTCGTGCCAACGGCGGTGTCGTGTGTCCGAGTTCGGTTTCCCGCGGTCCCGTCGCTCCCGCACGGCCGACGCGCCGCACGAGCTGCGCGCGTCCAAGCTGCGGGACACCCGGCATCTGCACCTGGTGCCCGACCTCCCCGATCCTTCTGACCCGGCTGACCTTCCCGAGGGGCGCCCCCGTCGCTGGTCGGCACGGTGTACACGCACGACGCGCCGGGTCCTGGTGACGGCGGCCGTGGCGCTGACGACCTCGACGGTGACGATCGACGCGGCGTACGCGCTGGCGCACACCACACACCTGCACTGACGGCTCGTCACACCGGCGTCGCCGGCTCGTCAGCGTCCACCACCAGGTGTGGACGCGCGGCCGATCCGGTCTGCGCCCGGGCGCCCGACCAGGTTGGTCCTCATCGGGCGCCCGGTCAGGCGGGTCAGCGTCAGGCAAGTGATCAGGCCGGTCTGCGCCCGACACCCGACCAGGCCCGTCAGCGCGAGGTGCCTGCTCCCGGGCCTGCTCCCGGGCCTGCTCCCGGGCCTGCTCCGCGTCTGTCTCCGCGTCTGTCCCCGCACCTGCCCCCGCCCGGTCTGCGCCCGGTCGAGCCGTCCCGCGCCGGGCCCGGCAGGTGGGACCTCGGCGATGGTGCGTCGGCCGAAAGCGGTTGGCCGCAGCGCGAACCCTGGTGCTTTCGATTATCGATAATCGAAAGCACCGCACTTCGCCGCTTCACACAGGTCCTGCTCCAGGCCCCACCGATCCGCCCCACCGCCGCAGGGCCACACCCGGCGCCGGCCCGCCCCACGATCTGGGTAGGTCGTGGGGCGGCCCCTGGCCCCCGCCCGTCTGCAGATCCGGGGGGTGACGGGCGCACCCCGCCTGGTCGACACTTGTTGGTCGGCAACGCTGGGTCGCAACGCTGACGACCCGCTCGCGCACGCGGAAGGCTGCCCGTGACCAGTGATCTGAAGATCCCCTCGACCGACGTCACTCTCGCCGCCGACCACTGGGGCGATCCGGCCGCGACCCCGGTGGTCCTGCTGCACGGTGGCGGTCAGACCCGGCACTCGTGGGGCGCGACCGGACGTGACCTAGCCGGGGCCGGCTGGTACACGCTCAGCGCCGATCTGCGCGGGCACGGTGACAGCGGCTGGTCGCCCGACGGCGTCTACGACCTGGACCGGCTCGCGGGTGACGTGCGAGCGATCGTGGAGCACCTCGGAAGCCGGCCGGTGCTGGTGGGGGCCTCGATGGGCGGGATCGCCGCGCTCGCCGCGATCGGGCAGCAGCCCGACCTGGCGCTGGGGCTGGTGCTGGTGGACGTGTCCCCGTTCCTGCAGGCGGCCGGAGCCGGGCGGATCCGCGCCTTCATGACGTCCCGGCCCGAGGGCTTCGCCAGCCTGGAGGAGGTGGCGGACGCGGTGGCGGAGTACCTGCCGCACCGGCCCCGGCCCCGCAATCCCGAGGGGTTGCGCAAGAACCTGCGCGAGCGCGACGGCCGCTTCTTCTGGCACTGGGACCCGGCCGTGATGCGGGCCCCGACCGAGCACCCGGTGCAGCGCGATCCCCGGATCGACTCGGCCCGGCTGGGAGCGGCCGCCGCCGGCCTGCGGGTGCCCACGCTGCTGGTGCGCGGCGGGGCCTCGGACGTGCTCAGCGCCGAGGACGCCCGGCACTTCCTCGACCTGGTGCCGCACGCCGAGTTCCACGACGTGGCCGGCGCGCACCACATGGTCGCGGGCGACGACAACGCCGTCTTCGACCAGGTGCTGGGCGACTTCCTGGAGCGCCGGGTCCGCAACCGCCTGACCCGCTGACCACCCGTCAGGTGCTCGAACACCGACGGCAGAGCCGGGAAGGTGCCTCTCCCAGAGCGTTTGAGAGTTGCTCCTGATCTTCCGAGGTCCTCCGCGCCGGTGCCGATCCCGGGCCGGAGCCACCGGCACGCGGCCTTCATCGATCAATTCGTCCCCCGGCTCACGAGGCGGTGCGCACGCTCCTTGAATCGGGCTGAACACCCGCACGAAAGGCGCAACCTCGCGTCGGCGCCCATCAGCCCCGGCCAGGGCGAGCTCGGCCGGGGCTGATAGGCGCCGTCAGGCAAGGGATCCCGTGCTCAGAGGCTCAGTACCACCCGGTGCACCGGGAAATGCCTCCGTAGTTGGCGCAGGCCCGGGACACGGTGGGGTTCTGATCGTTCCAGACCCCGGTGTACGTGGACGTGCTCGGTCCCTGGGCGCCGATCCACCCCACCCAGCTGGCCCCTCCGTTGGTGGACTGGTCGAGGTAGACCGTCGCGGAATTACCCCCGTTGTACAGGCCCCACACGCACCGGGCCGCCGAGTTGTACCGCAGCTCGACCTTGTTGTGAGCCGTGCCGTCGTTCCACTCGTACACACGCGGGGTGGTGAACTGGCCCGAGGACGCCCACGAGGCGGCCTGACCACGGTCCCCGTTGTTGCATCCGACCGCCTGGGCCGGTTCGGCGATCAGAGCGCCGAGGCCGAGCGTCAGCAGTGCGAGTACGAAGCTCATGCTCAGCGCCCGTCGGGTCCGGAGACCGCGTGCCCGTGTCGTCTGCATGGTTCCTCCTGGGATCGATCGTCGATGCGCGGTGATGCCGGTGTCCGGCCAGCTGCTCGACCGGCCGAAGGGATGCGAAAGTTCCTCTCGGCAGTGCGCATCCGTTGTCCGCAGTCAGCCTGGAGCTTCGGCGCCCTCGTCCGTGGGTCATGCCGGACGGCAGCGGACCGGACGTGCCGAAGGCCCAGTTCAGCCCCGCGGCGACCGGACCGCGTACCGTACGGCGCCGGACACCGGACGGCTCTTCCCGGACGGCGCAGCTCGGCGCACCATGGCGTCATGGGGGATAGGCAGAAAGCGGCGGCCGGTCTGCGCGAGTTCTGCCGGCGGCTGGCCACCCTGCACCGCGAGGCAGGTGGGCCCAGCGTCGATTCCCTCAGCCGCAACCCGCAGGTCCCGCTGAAGCGCTCGCAGATCTACGCCGTGCTGCGTGGGGAAGTCAGCGAGGTCCCGTCCTGGGAGTTCGTGAGTGCCCTGGTCTCGGCGTGCCGGGAGTTCGCCGGGCTCAAAGGCCGTGCTCTGTCTTTGTCGACCAGTCCCGGGCTCTGGAGGTCGGAGTACACGCGACTGGAGGCGGAGGACGCCCGTCGCCGTCGGCAGCCGTCGCCGGATTCACCGGTGGTGCGCGCGACCTCGATCATCACCGGGCAGCGGGTCTACCGTTACCGTCTCAAGGACCGGGCCGACGTGCCGCGGAGTATCGCGGTGGTCGCCGGTGACATCCGGGAGGTCGATTTCGCCGACGTTTGGGTCAATTCCGAGAACACCGACCTGGAAATGGCCAGAGTCCAGGAGTTCTCGGTATCGGCCATCATCCGCTACGGCGGCGCGGTCCGGGACGGGTCCGGCCGGGTGGTCCGGGACGTCGTCGCCGACGAGCTCGGGAGGTACCGCCAGGGGTCCGGACCGGTCGCGCCAGCCACCGCCGTGCGCACGGGCCCGGGAGAACTGTTGGCCAGCAACAACGTTCGGCACATCATCCACGTGGCCGCCGTCCACGGCGAGCCGGGGGCCGGGTTCGTGCCCGTCATGGACATCGGCCGGTGTGTCCACGCGGCGCTGCGCCTGCTGGGCTCCATCCAGGAGACGGATCCGGACGCCACCTCGATCCTCTTCCCGATCCTGGGGGCCGGGACGGGCGGGGGGACGGCCCACGACCTGGTCCCGGCCCTGACCGCCGCGGCCGGCAAGCACCTGACCGCGGGCTCGGGCCGCCTGACGGTCTACGTCCTCGCCTACACGGAGACCGAACTGGCGGCTTGCCTGCAGGCCCTCGAGTCCGACCGTCGCCTCGTGGCCGATCACCGGGCCGGCGTGGTGGGAACCGCGGACAGCAGGGCTCCGAGGTAGGCGGCGGAGGCCGCGGCGGCGTAGTTGCGCCAGCGCAGGCTCGTGTGCCGGTCGCCGTAGTCGCTGATCCCACGCACCACGAACCATTCCCGTCCGGCTGAGAAGGCCGCGTCCCCCATCCCCTTGCCTTCCATCTCCAGGGCCCGCAGATCGTGGCGGGTGGCCAGCTGGTCGCGCCGGGCCGCGCTGCGCAGGGCCCGGTCGCCGCTGCCGATGCGGCCCTGGTGCACCTTGGGCCGCCCGGGCCGATGCCCGCTCTCGAGAAGGGCGGGGTGCGCGATGCGCAGGCCGGAACGTGAGTGCAGGACGTCGGATTCCGGCTCGGGCCGGGCGAAGGCGGGGCCGCCGCGCTCGATGATCCGGTCGAGGATGCCTTCCCAGGGCCGGTCGCCGATCAGCTCGCCGCCGGCCAGGACCTTCGCGCCGCGCAGGAGCCGGGTGGAGGGGCGGGGGAACGGCTGGCGCAGGGTCGAGCCGGCGTCGCTGTCGTAGACGTGGTCGTAGTCCACCACGCCCCAGGTGCCGGCGACGACGTCGCCGAGGCGGACGTGCCGGGCCGGGGCGTGAGGGGCGGGAACTCCGGCGGCGATGCCGCTCATGGCGACGCACGTGACGGTGGGGAAGCTGCGCAGGAGGTGGGCGCAGGAACTCGCGGCCGCGTCGTTGCCGGTCTCGGTCAGCAACGTCAGGACGACGTGGTGCCGTGTGGTGCCGGCGCTGTTCCTGCCGCGGGTGCTGGAGATCGAGCCCAGGACGTAGTCGCCCGGGTCGCCGGGCACGGTGACTGCCCGCCACTCCTCGTCCAGGAGGAGACGAGTGGTGATGAACTCTTCCGGCAACGCGGTGAGGATGGCCAGGGTGGCTTCCCCCGGCCCGGGATGGGCGAGCGGGGAGACCGGCTGCGGGGTCTGGATGTCGAGGCTCATGAGGATGACCGTCGTTGTCCGGGGAGCTGTCCGGCCACGTTCCCGGACGTGGGCCGGACGGGGCCCGGACAGTGTGTGAAAGCGCCCACGGGGTCGGCGGTCACGACCTAGGCTGGGCCGATGGTGTCCGAGGGCACACCCGACGCGCTGAAACTGCAGTTCGCCCGGGAACTGCGGGCGCTGCGGGAACGCACCTCCGGCCTGTCGGTGCGTCAGCTGGAGCTGGCGCTGAAACGAGCCGGCCGTCCGTACCAGCGCAGCACGATCAGCGACAAGCTGACCGGTACGTCCGCCCCGGACTGGGAGTTCGTCGAGTCGCTGTACCGGGTCTGCGTGGTTCCAGCGGACCCGCGGGAACTGGCCCGGCTCCGGCAGAAGCACCACGCCTTCGCCCGGGCCCTGGGCCGGGCCCGGCGGGGCTCGGCCCCGGAGAACGCGGCCGAGCCGCGGCGGCCGCCCGCCGGATCCGGGCCGGGGCGGCCTCCTCGACCCTGGCTGGTCTCGGCCCGCGGGAGCTCCACGTCGTCGGACTTCTGGTTCACCGGACGCGACCGGGCGATCGCCGAGGTGCAGAGCTTCTGCGCCGGGTCCGGCCCGGGCCTGATGGCGGTGACGGGTATGCCGGGGACGGGGAAGTCAGCGGTCCTGTCGGCGCTGGTCCTGGTGAGCCTGTGGCCCGGTGCCGTACCGCCGGATGCGCGTGAGTCCATTCCCGACTGCGGGATCGTCGGGGCGGTGCACGCCGGTGAGAAGTCCGCCTCGGCGGTGCTGCTGGAGGTCGGGGCCGCTCTCGGCATCGAGGCCGGCGACGTCGATGTCCTGCGGGACCGCCTGGAGCAGCCCGACACGAGCGCGCCCGCCGGCGTGGTCGTGGTCGACGCCGTCGACGAGGCTCTCGATCCGGACGGGCTGGCCGTGGAGCTGAAGTGGCTGTCCTGGCACGTCCGCCTGCTCGTGGGGGTCAGGCCCGACGCCCCGGCCGCGCCGGGCGAGGTCCCGCCGCTTCCGGGGCCGCTGGCCGCGCGTCATCCCCGGGTCCTGGACCTGGACGACGAGACGCACAGCGCCGACCTCGACGTCGCCACCTACGTCGCGCGCCGGCTGCGGGCCGATCCCCGGCCGGAGGGGTACGGAAACCCGCTGGGCTGGGCGGACCTGGCTCTGGTGGAGGTGATCGGCACCGAGGTCCAGGACCGGGTGTCGCACCACAACTTCCTGGTGGCGCAGTTCGTCGTGGAGGAACTGCTGTCCGCGCCGGTTCTGCCGCGGGTACGGCACGGCTGGAGCCGGTCCATGGCCTGGCCCTCCGAGCTGGCGGGCTGGATCCGGCGGGACGTCTCCCGCCGGCTGGGGGAGGACGCCGACGTGCTGCGCGGGGTGCTGATGCCGCTGGCGCACGCGCGGCGGGGCGGGATGCCGCGATGGGTCTGGACCGCTGCCGTCCGACGGCTCCACCGCGGGCCGGGACCCGACCCCGACGCCGGGATCACCCGCGTCCTCCATGATCTGGGCTTCTACCTCGCGAGGACGGGGGAGGACCGGTTCCTGCTGCGCCATCACCAGTTCGTGGCCTACTTCCGCGGTCAGCACGCCGACACGGTGCGCACCGAGGCGGCCATCGTGGATGTGCTGCTGGACCAGGGGCGGGCTGTCACGGACGGTGCGGTGACCGGCTGGGCGGGTCTGGCCACCTACGCGCGGGACAACCTGTTCACCCATGCCCGCCGGGCCGGCCGCCTGAGGAGCCTGCTGCTGACCGACACGGCCTGCCTGGCCGCGGTCGAGCCGCTGGCCGCGGCCGTGGAACTCCGCGGCGCCGAGGACCGCTACTGCCATGAGGCCGGGCAGGTGCTGCTGCGCTCCTCGTACGCCCGGGAGCTGAGTTTCCGGTGGCGTCGTTCCGTCCTGCAGTTCCACGCGAACGTCCTCGGGCTGGATTGGCTTTCGGCGGGCCTGCTGCGGCAGGCGGGTCAGGACCTGCCGTGGTCGGCGCCCTGGAACGCCGGTCCTGCCCACGCCGGGCCGCTGGCGCTGGGCCAGGCCTTCCAGAGTCAGGCCCTGTTCGCCGTGCCGGACCGGGACCCGGGCCCGGCGGCGTTCGTCTGGAGCCCCGCCGGGACGGGGCGCCTGGTCGACGTGGTCACCCGGTCCCAGCTGGCCGCGGACGTGCGCATCATGGACGTGGACCCCGACGGACTGGTCCCGGCCGACCAGGAGCCACCCCACGTCCAGGCGTGGACGTCGGCCACCGGCACCACGTACGTCGCGGTCGCGACCCGCCAGGGCCGCATCGACGTCCACACCCTGGAAGGTGGCTCCCTGTCGTCGATACCGGGAGGGGCCCTGCACGTCCAGGTGCCCGCCCCGGTGCACGACCTGACCGTGGTCCGGGGGCCCCGTGACGTCGACGTCCTGGTCGTCGCTTCAGGACGCCCGGGGCACCTGATCATGCGGGTGCTGCGCCCGGAGCTGCTCGGGGAGGGCCGTGAACCGGCTGATCGGGTCCGGCCGTCGGAGGCGACCCGGTTGCTGCCCCTGCGACCGGCCGGGGCAGCGGGAGCCCTGCTGGCGGTCAGCCCGCACGGGGAGATCAGCGTGTGGCGGATTCCCGTCGAGGCTGACCCCGTGACGACCCTGACGTGGGCATCACGGTTTCGTCCCGAGGAGATCCTGGTCGACGGCGATGCTGAAAAGGCTGTTCTGGTGGGCCAGGACGGTGTTCACGTGTACGCCATGTATCTGGATCAGGGGCTTTCGCGGGCGGGGGAGCCCATGGTCATGGGGGACGCGGGGCGCACCAGCCGTGTCAGCCTGGGGAGCCGGGGGCCTCAGGAGGCCAGTCTGGCGATCGGCGACGGATACGGGGAGGTCCGGATCATCCACCTGGACAAGGGGGTGGAGCGGGCCCGGCACTCGCTCGACACGGTGCATCCCGTGCACGACCTGACCCATCTGCCCGGCCCCGGAGGGCTCCTGGCGGTCGCCGGATGGGACGGGACCGTGCAGGTCGTCGACGGCGCGGACGAACCCCGGCTGGTGGGAGCGCTGCGGCACGGCCGGCCCGCGCCTCGTCTGAGCGGGCTCGGGGTCACCGGTGACGGGCCTGTCCTGGCCTCGCGCAGCCTGGACGGGGCAACCCGGATCTGGCAGATCCCCGCCGGGCCGACGGCGGAGCCCGCCCCCGCCCGGGGGCCGATCACCACCGTCACGGCCACCCTCAGAAGCCGGTCCGAGACCCTCGTCCTGACCAGTTCCGTCGAAAGCCCGGGTCTGCTGGCCCATGTCGTGACGGCGGCCGGGGCGGGCCCCGCCATCGGCATCGCGACCGACGAACCGGTCGTGCTGCACCACGCGGCCAGGATCGACGGGGTCGTCTGGCTCTCGATCGTCACCGAGAGCCGGGTCGTGGCCGGGCGCGTGAGGGCGGACCTCAGCATCGACACCGTCTGGTCGATGCCCCTACCGGACACTGAGATCGAGCACCTGCACGTACTGCCCGCCCCGTCCGGCCGGGAACCACTGGTCCTGCTGGCCGGGCCCGAACTCCTGCAGCTGCGGCCGGTGAACGGCCCGGCCGTGTGGTCCCGGGACGACGAGCCGGTCACCGCTGTGCGGATCACCGACGCGGGGACGCCGGGCTGGCAGGCGGCCGTTGCCACCGACGACGGCCTCGTCCACATCGTCCGCTGGGCGGGCGGGCGGCTCGATCGGCTCACCCTGGAACACGAGATCTCCGTTGTCGACGTCGCTCTCGTGACGCAGGGCGAACGAACCGCCGTGCTGGCCGCCGATCACGCGGGCCGGATCGTGCGGGTTCTGCTCGCCCCGGACGGTGCCCGGACCGGGTTCCAGACCATCACCGGCAGTGAACTGTGGCGGCCCACCAGGCTTCTGGCGGGGCCGGGCCGGCGACCGCGTCTGATCGCCGTCGCTGACACCGGCCGGATTCTGCACGCCGACCATCTTCTGAACGACGAGACACCACGCGTGGAGGTCACTCACACGACACTGAGCGGGCCGGTCGCCCACACCGCCGTCGGCGGTCACCATGCGGCGCTGGCGGACGCCTCGGGAAACCTGCTGCTGACGACGTTCGGCGACCAGCCTCCCGTCCTGGCCCCTCTGAACGTCTCGCTCAGCGCCCTGACCCATCTGCCCGCCACGGACGCGTACCTCCTCGCGCACGGAGACTCGTTCCTGGCCCTGCGAGCACACCCGGCCTGAGACCGGTGCTCATCCTGGGGATCAGGCCGGTGACGAGACCGGTCCGAGGCCGGTCCGGGTGACGTCTGGTTACCATGTGATCACTCGGTTTCGGTGGATCACGAAAGGCCCGGCATTGTTCTCCTCGGTGGCACGACTCACGGTCGGCAGCGCGGCTTTCCTCCTGTGCTCCTCCCTCGCGGCCTGCGGGGGCGACTCGACGGCTGACGAGCGAGCCGACACCCTCCCGGAGGCGATCACGTCGTCCGCCGTTTCCCCGCAGGCTGAGACGGTGGTCGAAGAGACGCCCCTGACCGCGGTGAAGGCCAGAAAGGCGCTGCTGAGCGTTCAGGACATGCCGACCGGCTGGTCCAGTGACGAGGTGTCCGACAGCGGCTCCAGTGGCACCATTTCACCGGCGAAGTGCGCGAAAATGACCGGCGGTGCCAAGAATCTCACCAGCCTGGCCACCGCGGCGTTCAGCGGCGGCGGATCCCTCGGGCCCTCGCTGGAGCAGGAGATCTACCGGCCCAAGGGGGAGAGCCCGAGCGAAAGACTGCAGAGCGTGCGCGACGTCATGGCCGATTGCGGTTCCTACACCGCGAAGGACTCGTCCGGTACGAACACGATGAAACTGTCCAGCCTCTCCTTCCCGGATCTGGGTGACGGGACACTCGCGGTCCGGGGCAAGCTCACCACCGCCTCGGGGATCACGGCCACGGACGACGTGCTGTACATCGCGGTCGGCGACGTCATCCTGCGCATCGACTCGATCAGCATTGCCGACGGCCTGTCCGGTGAGGATCTGGAGAGCATCGCTCGCGCAGCCGTGAACAAGCTCGAAAAGGCGGTGTGAGAACTGGTTCGCCCTCAAAGAGCGCACGATGCAAGACCTGGAGCGCCTGGCCCCCACCCCCCGGCGCTGTAAGAAGCTGACCGATCAGACCGGGTCTCGTCCAAGCACCTGACCGAGAGCGCCTCACTGATGGCTGTCGCGTCCACCCTGTGGGTGCTGCCGCGCGCCGCCGAGCAGCCGATCGACGAGCCCGTCGGGGTGGCCCTGTGCCTGGTCACGGTGAGGTCCTACCTGTCCGAGCTCTGAGCGGATCCGGAGCTCTCCGGCGCCGGCCGGGAGAGCGAGAGCAGCCGCTGCCCCTTTCCGGCCGCCTTCAGCCGGGCCGGTAGCACGACGTGCCGGCGGGGCCCGTCCGGCCCGGACAGCCGCTCGTGGATCAGCTGCGCGGCGGCGGTCCCCATCGCCCGGGCGGGAAGCTGCGCCGCGACCGCGGCCAGCGGTGACAGGCCCTCGGGGCCGCCGTCGTCCATGCTGGCCATCTCGACGTGCCCGGGAAGATCGAGGCCGGGGGCCAGGAGGTCACCGATCAGCACGCCCATCGTGGCGGCGTTGGCGCAGATCACGGCGCTCAGGCCCTCGGGCGAGGCGAACAGGCGCTGCAGGCGCTCGATGCGCGAGGGCTGTGGCAGGTCGTAATAATTGGTCAGCACCGAACGCTCGGGAAGCTCCGGCAGGCCGGCCTCCCGCAGGGCGCGGAAGTAGCCGCTGCGCCGGTCGCGCACGCTCGTGGTGTCGCTCTCGCTCCACAGCAGCGCGGGCGCGCGGTGGCCCCGGGCGATGACGGCCGAGGTGACGTCGTGACCGATCGCGAAGTCGTCGAAAAGGACGGCGTCCGTGGGGACGTCGGGGAAGTAGCGGTCGACGAGCACGACCGCGACGCCCCGCGACTCCAGCGCGGTGACCACCCCACCCGCGTGCGATCCGTTCCACGGGTACAGCACCACCGCGTCCGCACCCGAATCGGCGACCTCCAGAAGCGTTCTCTCCTCGTGGTTCTGGTCGAGCGTGTTGGCCACGAGCAGCCGATGGCCCAGGAGCGCGGCCTCCGCGGCGAGGCCTCGCTGCAGGATGTGCTTGTGACCGTCGCTGTCCGGGCTGACGTAGGCGATGGTCGCGGGGCCGGAGGTCGCCCGGAGGCGCTCGGGCTGCCGGGAGACGACAAAGGTTCCCAGCCCCCGCCTGCGCACCACCACGCCCTCCGCGACCAGGTCGTTGAGCGCGCGGACCGCCGTCGTCGTGGAAACCCCGAACCGCTCGACGATCTCGCGCTGGGTGACGAACGGGGTGTCCGGATCGTAGTCGCCCCGGGCGATGGACTGCCGCAGCGACTCCTTGACCCAGTAGAACAGGCTGACACCGGGCGGCCGCGCCGTCGACGTCATGTCATCCCCCTCGTAGAACCCGCTCATTTTGGACGAAGCGTACTTCTTGACGTGTTAAAGCATCATTCGTACCGTCGGATGGTGCGTCAAACTCAATGAGGAGGGCCATGCACGACGATCGCGTCCACGTCGAACGCCGGATCCGCCGCATCCTGAACGAGCGCCTGCGCCCAGCCGTCCACGGCGAGAGGGCACCGCTCGACCTGGAGTTCTGGCCGGCCCCGGGGGAGCCCGTCACCCTCGAAGAAGCTCTCGCCGCCACCTACGTCAAGGCCGCGCCGGGGCAGGAGTGGGGCCCACCCTGGGGCACCACCTGGTTCCACCTCACCGGCACCGTCCCATCCGCCTGGTCCGGCCGCGAGGTCGAGGCCGTCGTCGACCTCGGCTTCTCCATCACCGGCCCGGGCTTCTCCGCCGAGGGCCTGGTGCTGCGCCCCGACGGAACCGCGGTGAAAGCCCTGAACCCGGAATCGATCTGGGTCCCGATCACCAAGAGCAGCACCGGCAACGGCGACGTCGACCTCTACGTCGAGGCCGCGTCCAACCCCGACATCATGCGTGAGGGCTTCGGCACCCCGCACGGCGTCGGCACCCCGCTCGGCGACATCGAGACCGCCGGCCGGGCACCCGGCTACCGCGTCCGCCGCGTCGAACTGGCCGTCTTCGAGCGCGAGATCTGGGAACTCGTCATGGATGTGGAGGTTCTCGACCAGCTCATGCACGAGCTGAGCACCGACGACCCCCGCCGCTGGAAGATCCTGCGCGCCCTCGAGACCGCGGTCGACGCCATCGACCTGCGCGACGTCACCGGCACGACCGCGGCCGCCCGCAAGGCCCTGGAACCCGCGCTCGCCGCTCCTGCCGTCGCCAGCGCCCACCGGGTCAGCGCGGTGGGTCACGCCCACATCGACACCGCCTGGCTGTGGCCGCTGCGCGAGACGGTGCGAAAAGTGGCCCGCACCGCGGCCAACGTCACCCAGCTGATGGACGATCATCCGGACCTGGTCTTCGCGATGTCCTCGGCACAGCAGTGGGCGTGGATGAAGGAGCACCACCCGGCGATCTGGGAACGGATGAAGGAGAAGGTCGCCACCGGCCAGTTCGTGCCGGTCGGGGGCATGTGGGTGGAGTCGGACACGAACCTGCCCGGTTCCGAGGCCCTGGCCCGGCAGTTCGTGCACGGCAAGCGGTTCTTCCTGGAGGAGCTCGGCATCGAGACCCAGGAGGTCTGGCTCCCCGACTCCTTCGGCTACACCGCCGCGCTGCCGCAGCTGGTGAAACTCTCCGGTTCACAATGGTTCCTGACCCAGAAGATGTCCTGGAACCAGGTCAACAAGTTCCCGCACCACACCTTCTGGTGGGAAGGGCTGGACGGCACGCGCGTGCTCACGCACCTGCCGCCCGTCGACACGTACAACTCCGTGCTGTCCGGCCGGGAACTCGCGCACACGGTGCGCAACTACACCGAGAAGGGCGTCGCGAACCGGTCGCTCGTCCCCTTCGGGTACGGCGACGGAGGAGGTGGCCCGACCCGCGAGATGATCGGCCGGGCGGCCCGTCTCGCAGATCTGGAAGGCTCCGCGCGGGTCGGGGTCGAGTCGCCGCAGGACTTCTTCGTGAAGGCCCTGGAAGACCATCCGGCGCCGGAGGTCTGGGCGGGGGAGATGTACCTGGAGATCCACCGGGGCACCTACACCACTCATCACGCCACCAAGGCCGGCAACCGCCGCAGTGAGCACCTGCTGCGCGAGGCCGAGCTCTGGTCGGCCACGGCGACCGTCCGCACCGGGGCGGAGTATCCCTCCGAGCGGCTGGACGCCATCTGGAAACAGGTGCTCACGCACCAGTTCCACGACATCCTGCCCGGTTCCAGCATCGCCTGGGTGCACCGGCTCGCGAAGACGACCTACGCCGAGATCGCCGCCGAACTCGAGCAGATCGTCGCCGACGCGCAGCGGGCGCTGGCCGGTGACGAGAACGCCTCCGGCGTGGTGACGTTCAACGCGGCACCCCACGCGCGGGACGGTGTGGTGGCCGGTGGTGCCGGGATCCCGTCCGAGCCTTCGCAACCAGCCGTCCTGGAGCACACCGAGGCCGGAACCGTCCTGGACAACGGGCTCATCCGGGTGGTCATCGACGAGCGCGGTCTGCTCACGTCCGTCGTCGACGCGGCCACCGGGCGCGAGGCCGTTGCCGAGGGGCGGGTCGCGAATCTGCTGCAGCTGCACCAGGATCTGCCCTACGAGTGGGATGCCTGGGACGTCGACCGCAGCTACACGCACACGGTCACCGACATCACCGGGGTCGATTCGCTGCGCAGTCGGGTGCTTGAGGACGCGTCGGTCCAGGTCGAGGTCGTGCGCACCTTCGGTGCGTCCCGGGTCACGCAGCTGCTCACGCTCGCCCCGGGATCTCGGCGCCTCGACGTCGAGACCGAGGTGGACTGGCAGGAGTGCGAGAAGTTCCTCAAGGCCGCGTTCCCGCTCGACCTGCGGGCCGACGTGTCGTCGGCCGAGATCCAGTTCGGGTACGTGCAGCGGGCCACCACGTCGAACACCACGTGGGAACGCGAGCAGTTCGAGATCCCGGCCCACCGCTACCTCCACGTCGGCGAACCTGACTACGGCGTGGCGGTTGTCAACGACTCGACGTACGGCCACGACGTGTCGCGCACGGTGCGGGCGGACGGCGGCACGACCACGACCGTGCGGCTGTCACTGCTGCGTGCCCCGCGATTCCCCGACCCGCAGACGGATCTGGGGATCCAGCGCCTGAGGTACGCGCTGGTGCCCGGCGCCGACCTGCTCGACGCGACCCGCGAAGGGCACTGGATCAACCTCCCGGCGCGCTCGGTGCCCGGTGATCACCCGGTCGCCCCGCTCGTCGAGATCGACCATCCCGGTGTCGTTCTCAGTGCACTGAAGCTGGCCGACGACGGCAGCGGGGACCTCGTCGTGCGGGTGCACGAAGCACTCGGCGCCCGTCGCCGCACCGCCCTGCGGGTGGACGCCGAGTACAGCTCGTGGACGGTCACCGACCTGCTCGAACGTCCCCTCGACGACCCGGGCCCGGCGCTCGAGCAGGCCGAGGAGAGCGGCGTTTTCACCGTCTCCCTGCGTCCGTTCCAGATCCTGACCCTGCGCCTGCGCAGGTCCTGAGCACCGACGGGCCACCGGGCCGGCTCCGGTCCGGTGGCCCCGGAGAGGCGCCGTGCCCCCGGGCCGCCGCCACCCGCGTCCCTCATTCGTTCTGCCCTTCCACCCGACGACGACGTCAGGCCCCGGAGGCCCCGATGACTGTCACCCCGCGTCCCTCGTTCGCCATCTCCCGCCGGGCCCTGCTGGGCGGGATCGCCGGAACCTCCGCGGCCGCGGCGCTGGCCGCCTGCGGAGGCGGTTCCGGTGACGGCGGCAACACCCTCAAGGTCGTGTTCCAGCAGTTCGGTGCCTCCCGGGTGCAGGCCGACTTCCTCGCGGGCGTGAAGAAGGAGTTCGAGGCCGCGAACGCCGGCGTCACCGTGCAGTTCGAGCCGATCGTGGCCGGTGAGAGTGATTACTACACCAAGCTCCAGCTGCTCATGCGCTCGCCCCGCACGGCCCCGGACGTGGTCTACGAAGACACGTTCCTCATCAACTCCGACATCGAGGCCGGCTACCTGACCGCCCTCGACGACCGGCTGAACGCCTGGAGCGACTGGCCGAAGTTCCTGCCCGCGGCCAAGGCGGCCGCCAAGGCCCTGGACGGCAAGACCTACGGCGTTCCCGACGGAACCGACACCCGCGCGCTCTGGTACAACAAGGACCTGTTCGAAAAGGCCGGTCTGGACCCTGATTGGGAACCCAGGACGTGGGACGACGTGCTCACCACGGCCCGCACTCTCAAGGCGAAGCTGCCGGGCGTCGTGCCGCTGAACATCTACACCGGCACCGGAGTCGGTGAGGCGACCACGATCACCGCCTACCAGATGCTGCTCTACGGCACCGGCGAGAACCCGCTCTTCGATCCCACCGCGCAGAAGTGGGTCATCGGCGGGCAGGGCGTGATCGACACCCTGACGTTCTACCAGACCGTCTTCTCCGAGGGACTCGGGCCGGACATCAAGCAGGCGCTGTCCCCGGACTTCGGCAACACCGTCAACCAGAAGCTCATCCCGCAGGGCAAGGTCGCGATCTCGCTGGACGGCTCGTACGCCTGCGGCACCTGGCTCGAGACCGGCCCGGCGCCCTGGCCGGAGTGGCACGACGTGCTCGGGGTCACCGGCATGCCCCGCCAGCACGGTGACGGCCCGGACGTGAGCATGTCCGGGGGCTGGACCTACGCGATCCCGGCCAAGTCCCAGAACGCCGACAAGGCCTGGGAATTCATCAAGACGGTCACCAGCCAGAAGAACGAGACGACGTTCGACATCAACCAGGTGCAGATCCCGGTCCGCTCCGACGTCGCGGCCGACCCGACGTACATCGCGGCCAACCCGACGAACGAGTTCTTCGCCGGTCTCGTCGAGAACACCCAGTACCGGCCCGCGTACGCGGTGTACCCGCGCATCTCCACGCTCATCCAGCAGGCCACCGAGGCCGTCTCGACGGGCCGGAGCACCCCGGCCGAAGCCGCCGCCGACTACGACGCCGGTGTGAAAGAAGCGGCCGGGGACGCGGTCACGTCATGACGAGCGTGCCGCTGGAACGAACTCGGGTCCTGCGTGGACTGCCGCTGGTCCCGGCGGTAGGGCTCATGCTCGTGTTCCTGGCCGGGCCGATCCTGTACTGCCTGTACTCGGCCTTCACCGACATGGCGCTGACCGGTTCCAGCGGAGCGTCGTTCGTCGGGCTCGAGAACTTCCGGAAGGCGTTCGCCAGCGACGAGTTCGGGCGTGCCCTGCGATACACGCTGCTCTTCACGGTGGTGTCGGCGATCGTGGGGCAGAACATCCTGGGCATGGCGCTGGCCCTGCTGATGCGCACCGGGGGACGGGTCGTGCGCACGGTGGTGAGCGCGATCGTGATCGGCGCGTGGGTGCTGCCCGAGGTGGTCGCCGGGTACCTGTGGCTGGCCTTCCTGGGGGACGAGGGGCCGCTGAACCAGATCCTCGGTGTGCTGCACCTGCCGGAGCAGGACTGGTTGTTCAGCCTGCCCATCCTGGCGGTCTCGCTGGCGAACATCTGGCGCGGGACGGCCTTTTCGATGCTGGTCTACTCGGCGGCCCTGTCGGAGGTGCCGCGTGAGATCGAGGAGGCGGCGACGATGGACGGGGCGGGTCCGGTGCGCCGGCTGGCGAGCGTCACGATCCCGATGGTGCGGCGCACGATCGCGACGAACCTCATGCTCATCACGCTGCAGACGCTGTCGGTGTTCGGGCTGATCTGGACGATGACGCGCGGCGGGCCGAGCGGGGCGAGCACCACACTGCCGCTGTACGCCTACCAGCAGGCGTTCCAGCTCTCGCAACTCGGGTACGGCACCGCGCTGGCCCTGGTCCTGCTGGGTCTGGGGGGCGTCTTCTCGTTGATCTATCTGCGGATGCTGCGGTCCGAGGAGGCTGTGCGATGACGGTTGTGCAGGCACGGGAGGTGCCGGGCCGGGCGGTGCGCCGGCCGGTGCGGCGGGGTCCGGCCGGACGGGTCGCGGCGAACACCGCTCTGAGCGTGGTGGGTTTCGCGTTCGTCGTGCCGATGGTCTGGGTGCTCGCGGCGGCGTTCAACGGCACCGCCGGTCTGTCGGTGTCCTGGCCCGACCCGTGGACGTTCGAGAACTTCCGGGCGGTGCTGAACGTCGACACCACCTACCGCCCGATGCTCAACGGCCTGGTGCTGTGCGGTGGGGGCACGCTGCTGACGATGGCCGCCGCCGTGCTCGCCGCGTACCCGCTGTCGCGGTACCGGTCACGGTGGAACCGTCCGTTCCTGCTGACCATCCTGTTCGCGACGGGCCTGCCGATCACCGCGATCATGGTTCCCGTCTACGGGCTGTTCGTGCAGATCAACCTCATCGACACGGTGCTGGGGACCGTGCTGTTCATGGCCACCAGCGCGCTGCCGATCTCGATCTGGCTGACGAAGAACTTCATGGACGGGGTGCCGATCGAGCTGGAGGAGGCGGCCTGGACCGACGGGGCCTCGCCCATGCAGGCGCTGCGGCACATCATCCTGCCGCTGATGTGGCCGGGCATGTCGGTGGTGGCGATCTACACGTTCATCGGGCTGTGGGGGAACTTCTTCGTGCCGTTCGTGCTGCTGCTGTCGAACGACCAGTTGCCCGCGTCCGTCAGCATCTTCACGTTCTTCGGGCAGTACGGGCAGATCGTCTACGGGCAGCTGGCGGCGTACTCGCTGCTGTACTCCCTGCCGGCGCTCGTGCTGTACCTGTTCCTGGCCCGGCGGCTGGGCGGCGCGTTCAGCTTCGGTGGGGCGGTCAAGGGGTGAACCTCACCTGGCGGGGCGTGTTCACCGATCCCGAGGTGCACGTGTTGCGGCGGGAGTGTTTCGGTGGAAGCGCGTCGGCGCACGACTGGTGGGCCCAGGTGAACGAGCACAGCCTGGGCTGGGTCTGCGCGCGGTCCGGGGGTGACCTCGTGGGCTGGGTGAACGTCGCCTGGGACGGTGCCGGGCACGCCTTCGTCCTGGACACCGCGGTGGCGGTCACTCATCGGCGCCGGGGCATTGCCTCCGGTCTGATCACGGTGGCGGTTGACGAGTCGCGGGAGGCCGGGTGCCGTTGGCTGCACGTCGATTTCGTGAGCGAGCTGGCGCCGCTGTACCTGGATGCCTGCGGTTTCCGGAGCACGGCGGCGGGGCTGCTGGATCTGCGTTCGCCTGCCGGGGCGCGAGTGCCGGAGCAGCCATCCTGAGTTCCGACTCTTGGTCGGAGCGACGGAGGGCGAGCTCGGCGCAAATGTAACCAGAGACCCGGCAAATGTAACTGGGAGGGCGTCACATGTAACTCGGTGGGTTACTTTTGCTCCATGCCGGAAGACCTTTCCAGGTCTCCGTCGATGACGCGAGCGTGGAGGTCACCCCGTCGTGGCCGCTCGCGTGCACGAATGTGACCCGTCGGCGAAACCGTGTCGGGTGGCGGCCACCGGCAAGGCGTACCTCCGTAGCTACGACGGTGACTTCGAACTGTCGGTCATCGAGGAACAGGGTCAAGGCGCGGCTACGTCCCGAACCGGCCAGGTCGCGAGTCGGCGGTCACTTACCCTCATCACCTCTTGCCGCGTGTATGCATGTGCAACGCCGCATTTACGACAGGTCACGACGGGTATGGGCCTTCAACACTCTCGACTCAAGCAGAAGTTCGTCATCGCCGACGATCGAGGTATGAGTCCCCAAAGCGCCCGCACCTCGCATCGGCTACCAAGTGCCATATCAGAGAGTTCGACAAAGTCACCATTCTCCATAGATCACGAGCGGTCGTTAATGGGCACGTCAAAGCCCATGGATCGAAGTGTGATCCCACGCAGGTCCTCTCCTACCCAATTAGATTGGGCCGTGAATACAGTTCGCCGTCAGGAGAGAAGCTCCAAAGATCTCCCAGTGATTCGGCGAGCCCTGAATGAGAGCGCTCTGAATATAGTTGGCGAGAATCATCAGGAATCCGATGGCCTGGATGTCAAAACGGAGACCAGGCGTCGTGAAGTAGAGCAAAGATACCTGAAGAAGTTCCACTTCAGCAAGAAAAATTATTGGGGGGAGAAGGAGTTCAAGTTTGAATTCTTGGACACCAAGTTGCACGGCGACGACAGTCGCGCCCACATCGCGAGTGCAATTAGGAAGACAGCCGTTCACTGTGCCACCACGCTTGATTTTCTCGAGGAGACCAAAAAGGCGAGCAACCGAAGGAGCCCCCTCTCTGCTGCGAGCGTTCGTACTCTGTGGGACATGATCCACAGTGGCCTGGCGGGTATCAAGAAGGAACTGAGGCAGGTCTACCTAGCTGAACTGGTGCACGCTCCCATCCGTCATAAAATTGAGTCATTGAGGCAGGCCGGGGTAACGTTCCCGCTCATAATGAAGGTTATGGACCCATTCAGGGAAAAGTATCCATGGACCGTGGAGGCCACCCTCAAGCTGGATCCACTACGGGTAATGCTTGATTCAGCCTTTACTGAGTACGCAGGTGCTGTTGGCGCTATCTTTTCCGCCCCTGAAAAAAGCCGTCGGAAGCCGTCGAAGGATGGTCAAGAGCGCTACCTCATGCCGCACCTGGGATCCGCGGACAAGTTTTTAGAAATGCGGGCGCTGGTAGCTGAAATTGGAGACATAGTAACCCCTCTGAAAGACAAATTTGATATGAAAGAAGCTATACAACTCCGCTCCATGATCATGGCGAACCAAGCCATGGTTGCGCGGATTCTGACCCCGGAGACAACTGGCGTATGGAAGGTAGGGGATACGCATGTCGGGGACATGAAAAGATTCGGCCTGGAAGATCGCCTGCTTGCACAAAACATCACACTGACGACATTGAAAGAATTCAATGAAGCTGTGAAGGCATTTAGCGACGAACTCGGAACTGACAGTACTCTTCCCGCCATCAACAACTCCAGGGCTCACAACAAGAACCTCAGCTCGAGCCTCGATGCTCGCCAAGGTCACGCGAAGAGGCAACGGCGGACGTGAGTGAAGAGTCCCCAGAGCGCGAGGAAGCAAGCAAGGCCACGTCCTATCACCGCGTGGATACTCTGCACTGACTCGCCCGCGGGTTCTTCGGGGGAGTCGATGACGTGTTCCCCGTGTGTGACGCCGCGGGTTCGGGGATGACGCCCGTCGAAACCCCGGCCAGAGGCGTCAACAGGTCGGTAGCGTGCTGGTATGCCCATCAAGCTCGAGAACGTCGGTATCGCGGTGCGGGACCTCGAGGCCGCGATCGCCTTCTTCACCGACCTGGGTCTGAGCGTGCTCGGTCGTGACACCGTCAGCGGGGAGTGGACGGACACCGCCGTCGGCCTCGACGGCAACCATGCCCGGATCGCCATGCTCCAGACGCCCGACGGGAACGGCCGTCTCGAGTTGTTCGAGTACCTCCACCCCGAGGCGATCGAGACGCAGCCGACGCTGCCCAACGAGATCGGGATGCACCGCGTCGCCTTCTCGGTCGAGAACCTCGACGAGGCCCTGGCGATCGCGGCCCGGCACGGCTGTCATCCGCTGCGGGGCGTGGCGACCTACCGCGACATCTATCGGCTGACGTACCTGCGCGGGCCCAGCGGCATCATCGTGATGCTGGCCGAGGAACTGCGGAAGACCTGAGCAGCCACGTCGAAAACCCGCGCCCTGACAGGCGTCCACCCTTGTGGGTGCTCGTCAGTCAGAGAGATCGGGCTGCCCCAGGGACCACACGGCGATCTCGGTCTTGATCAGCACCTCGTCGGCAGGAGCATTTTCGGGGAGATCGACGGCCCGGACCAGGGCGAGGCGGTTGCCGGTGCGCACGCAGTACAGCTGCCCGGTCGTCAGGAGCACGGATTCGCGCTGGTACGTGGCGGTGATGCACGGCTTCGGATCGTCGACCGCGCTGCCGTCGACGGCGGCGACGAACGAGATCCCGGGTACGGGAAGGATCGTGTACGTGCGGCCCGGCCCGGTCGGGCACCGGGCGGGCCGGCACTCGAACGACAGGTCCCAGGCGTCCGGCTTCCGGGTCGGTTCGAAGCGGTCGAGATCGAATGGCTGCTGGGGGATCGACCAGTCGGTGATGAGGGGCAGGTTCAGGCTCTGGGGAGGCTTGAACGCGTAGAGCCCGGACGCGTTCAGCGGCCCGGGGAGTGAGATCTGCGGCACGGGCGCCGCGGTGCTGGTGCGCTCGGGGCCGGGCTCACCGGAACCGTCCCGGCCCACGGCGGCCCAGCCCGCGAAGGCGAGCACGAGCACGGTGGCCACGGCGGACAGCAGGAGCAGCGGGCTCCGGGTTGGTGTCTCACCCGTCCCGGACACCTCAACGGCCGGGGGCGGAGACGGGGTGGCGTCGCGGGCCCGGCCATAGGCCGCGGTCCAGGCGGCCAGGTCGGATTCCGGCACACCGTAGGCACTCACGAGCCCGAGGACGACCTCGAGCCGAGGGGTTCGCCCCTGCCAGGGCTTGACCCAGCGGGCGGCCGTGCTCTTGGAGAGCTCGTACGTGCCGCGGCTGAGCCTGTGCACCTGGCCGGGATTGGGGGTTCCGGCCCTGATCTGCAGGTGCCGGACGCGGTCTTCCAGGTCGGCCATGGACCTCACGCCGGTCAGATCCGGGTGCGGGTCGTGCTCTGCCGGGCCGTCGTCATTCACTCTCGTGTCCCCCTCATGCCCACCGGAAACACCGGTGACGAAGGCCCCCGCCTCCTGCGCCGAACCTGACCACACCGGCCCGTCGTGTTACCCGCCGGTGTGAGAATGGGCTGCTCAGGCGGCCATTCCTACCACGGTCAGACCGTGGCTCACCAGGCATTCGGCGGACCCCGGATCGCACCCGGAGGTGGGCCGGGGATCAACGGCCGGGGCAGTCGTGGGATCTGCGAGCCGGATGGTGGCCCAGGTCGGGTCACGACGCCCCAGAGCGGGCCAATGCGGTCCAGTCTGGTGTATTCGCTGGTCAAGGGCCCGAGTCCTGCGGTTGTGTAGGGAGCTGTCGTCATCACGCAAATCATTTGTGCAGAACGATGTTTGGCATCCGCCCGTGCAATCTGAGGCAGGAACGAGGATCGCCCATGCATGACATCTGGAGGCGGCGCCTGACGAGAGCGCTCGCCGTGGCGGTGCTGGGGGCGGGCCTGGCCGGGTGCTCCGGATCCAGTTCTGACCCCTCGCCCTGGTCCTCGACGGACACGAGCGGTCCGGACCCGGCGGACGAGGAGTCCTACCTCCCCGCCGAACCGGAGACATCCCCTGACGCCACGCTCGAGGAACCCGTTCCCGCAGAGCCGACCCCGGAGGACCCTCCCGACGAGGAAACCGAACCGGAACCCGACAGGCCCGTACTCCCGGACGAGCTGGTCGGCGAGTGGGACGGTGACGAGCTCGACTACACCTTCGGTCCCGACGGCCAGGTCAGCGTCCCGGGCCTCGGCGAGGGCACGGTCGAGGTCGACGGCGACCAGATCGTCTTCCGCCTGCCCGGTCTCACCCCGTGGGTGTCCACCTGGACGGTCGAGCCGTGCGCCGACCCGGCCGGGTTCGGCTACCCTTACCGCACCCTGTGGCTCGACGACGTCACCTATGTCGAAGACTGCTGAGCCGGTGCGCGCCACCGCGTGGATCCTGATCGGCGCCGGTGGGCTGGTCGCGGCAATCGCCTCACTGACGATGGCCCTGGCCTCCTCCCAGGCCAATGGGCAGTGGCAGGACTCGGTGCGGGCTCAGGTGCGCTACAGCGCATCCACGGTGGAGAACATTCGCGCGGTCTACCTCGACGAGGCGCCCCTGGCGTTCCAGCTGCGCTCACTCACCATCCAGGCCGAGGAGCTCGAACGGCGGGTCACCGGCGAACCCGGGGTCCCGGGGGCGCGGGCCGCCGCGCATCGCGCCACGGTCCAGACCTACCTCAGGGCCTACGAAGACGCCGGCCTGGAGGTCAACCCGGCGGCGACCGCGGCTCTGGATCCGCGGCGCCGTCTGGCCCAGGCCCAAAAAACTGTCACCCTCGACGAAACCAACCGGCTCGAGGACGCGGGTGAGCAGCAGGCCCGCCGCGGCACCCGGGCGGGCTGGACGGTGGTGGGGGCGGCGCTCGCCGTCGTCGGGGGATTCGCCCTGCTGGCTCGTACCCGGCGTGCGCCCGGGGGCGTACCGGTTCCCGGTCCGCCGCCCCGGCCCACGTATGCCCAGCGCGGTCCGCTCGTCGGTCCGGCCCTGGTGCTGACCCTCGTTCTGCTGCTGCGCCGCAGCCCCTCACGGGCGGGTGTCGTTGCGGTGCCTGCCCTTTGGGTCGGATTCGCGCTGGGCGCTCGCCGGCGCGCCGCACCGGTCGAACCGGTGCCGGACGAGGTGGTGCCGGACGAGGTGACGCCGGACATTCCCCTGGGGCCGCCGGAGATACCGGCCGCCGGCATTTCCGGGAACCGGATGCCGTGGGTGTCCCTGGCTGTGGGGGTGACGGCGGCGGTGCTCACCGTGCTGCAGTTGCAGGCGGCCACGGACGAGGCGCGCTGGCAGGCGGAGGCCGCCCGGGGAGCCTCGATGACGGCCGCCGCGGCGGACGGCGGCGTGATCGTCGACGCCTTCGAGACCAACGCCCAGCAGACAGCCGTGCTGCTGGCGCAGGGCGCCGACGACCTGGACCGGGCCGGAGCCCGCGGCGAGCCCGGCGCTGCGACCTCGGTGCTGGCGGCGGCCGATCGGGCGGCGGCCGAGCGCATGACCGATCTGGCCGACCGGATGGGACGTACACCCGACGTCGGCGACGGCATCGACGCGTCCACCCGCATCATCGTCTCCGGCTCCCCGATCGAGCAGCAGGACCTGCTGCAGCGGCAGCACACGGCCGTCGACCGGGCCGAAAGCTCCGGAAGCCGCGCCAATCTGCTCGTTTACGCGCTCCTGATCATCACGTTCCTGAACATCGCCCACCAGAACCGGCCACACGTCCTGCGATGGGCCCGCGAACGGGCCCGGAGAGCGAGAGCCTGATGAAGCGTCACCTGCGCCACGGGACAGCGGTCACGATCCTGGTCGCCGCGCTGGGAGTGGCCGGCTGCGGCACAGGGAGCGACCCGGCCGTTCCCGCCACCACGACCGATGATCGCGCGACCGGCGTCGAGCCGCCGCAGAGCCACCCCGCCCCGTCACTTCACCCGGCCGGGACGAGCCCGTCCGGCCGCGTTCCGCCGGAGCTGGCGGGTGGCTGGGACATGGTCACCGAACGGGGCAACGGGTTCAGCTACGAGATCACGGCCGACGGCAAGTACGTCTATGTCGCCATGATGATCGAAGGCGACCTGAGGTACGTCCTCGAGGAAGGCGGCCGGGTCGCGATATCGGGCACCGACATCACCTTCTCACCGCAGATGGCCACCCTGACCCGCACCGAGGGCGGCGAGCCGGGGGAGGCCAGCCATCCGCACCGGCCTGTGCGCACCTTCAGCTGGAGCATCGACGGGGACGCGCTGGCCCTGTCGGACGCCGAGGGCACCTCGACGTTCGCTCGCGACTGAGAGCACGGTGATTCCCGGTGACGCGGAACGGTTGTGGCGGAACCGGTCTCAGTTCACGTCGATCGTCGCGGTCCGGACCTGAGAACGGTAGCGGCCCGGGGTGCGGCCGTGGGCCCGGGTGAAGGCGCGGGTGAACGCCGGAACCGAGCCGTAGCCGACGTTCTCGGCGATGGTCTCGAGGGATTCGTGGGTGTCGCGCAGCCGGACGGCGGCCAGGTCCATGCGCCACTGGGCCAGGTACGCCGCGGGGGTGGTGCCGGTGGCGATCGGGAAGCGCCGGGCGAGGGTGGCCCGCGAGACCGCGATGGCCTCGGCCAGGCTCGACGTGGTCCAGGGGGTGGCGGGGTCCTGGTGCAGGTACTCCAGGGCGCGCCCGACCACCGGGTCGCCGAGGGCGCCGAGCCAGGTGCCGAAGCACTCGGGCGGGCTCTCGGACAGCCAGGCGCGCAGCATCTCGACCAGCACGATGTCGACGAGGCTCTTCAGCACCGCGGAGGTCCCGATGCCGGGATGGGCGATCTCGCGGGCCAGCATGCGGACGGTGTCGGTCAGGCCCGGCGTGCCCGTCTCGGCCCGCACGTGCACGAGACCCGGCAGCGCGCCGAGGATCTGGGTGAGGGTGACGGGGTCGCTGCGGTAGCGGATGGTCGCGATGCGGGTGGTCACCGGGAGCGAGCCGGGCCGGTCACCTCGCCCCGACGGCTCGTCGCCGAGACGGTGCGGGGCGCCGGCCGGCAGGAGCACGACGTCGCCGGTGGCCAGCTCGACCGGGTCGTGGCCCGGGCCGGTGAGCCAGGCGCGGCCGGTCGTCACGGCGTACAGCGTGGTGTCGGGCCGGCCCTCGACGGCCAGGGACCACGCGCCGCCGGCCTCGATGCTCGTGCCCAGCGTTCCCTGGACGCCCGAGAGGGTCAGGGCGTCGGCGAGAGGATCCATCCCGCCACCGTAGCCGGTGAGGCAGACGATCAACAGATCAAGGCTTTCGGGCATGGAGTGTCTGATCAGGTGAAACGTACGGTCAAAGGGCGCTGCGGGGGACAAGCTCCGGCGGCACCCGAAAGGAACCCCATGAACCACGACACCTGGCCCGGCCTCCACATCGACGTGGACGGCGGCGTCGCCACCGTCACGCTCGACCACCCGCCCCTCAACCTCATGGACGGCGTCCTGCTGTCGTCGCTGCGCGGCTTCGTGCACCGCGTGCGCACGGATGCGGACGTGCGGGTCGTGGTGTTCCAGAGCGCCGACCCGGAGTTCTTCAGCGCGCACGGCGACATGGCCTACGTGACCGATCCCGAGGCCCTGCCCAAGGCCACGCAGGCGGCCGTCGACGCGGCGCCGGGCGCGCAGATCCCCGACGGGCTGAACATTCTCGAGGCCATGAGCGAGGAGGTGCGCACGCTCCCGCAGGTCACCATCGGCAAGCTGGCCGGGTTCGCGCGCGGCGCCGGGAACGAGTTCCTGATGAGTCTCGACCTGCGGTTCGCGGCCATCGGCGCCTCGGGGCAGGCCCATCCCGAGGCGCACCTGGCGATCGTGCCCGGGGGCGGCGGCACGGTGAACCTGACCCGGCTGGTCGGCCGGGCCCGGGCGCTGGAGCTGCTGGTCGGTGGCCAGCTGGTCACGGCCGAGGTGGCCGAGCGCTACGGGCTGGTGAACCGGGCGCTGCCCGCCGACGAGATCGACGCGTTCGTGGACGCTCTCGCCCGGCGGATGGCGAAGGTCAGGCCCGAGGTGGTCGCGGCCCTGAAGCAGGTCGTCGACGCGACCGCCCCGGCCCCGTCCCACGCGGTGTACGCCGTCGAGAACGCCGCGCTGTACTCGTTGTTCACCGAGGACATGGTGGAGATCGCCCGGCGCCAGCTGGCCGCCGGGGTGCAGACCCGCGAGGGCGAGCGGGATCTCGAGGGGCTCGTGGACCGGCTCTGACGCCCCGTCAGAGCGCTCGCAGTCCGGCGGCCACGACCGTGGCGAAACGGTCGAGGTCGGCGGCCTCGAGCGTGCGGCGGCGCACGACCACGCGCCAGTACAGGGCGCTGACCGCCACGTCGAGCGCCGCTTCGCGATCCAGGTCCGCGGACAGTTCGCCCCGGGCGACGGCCCGTTCCACGACCTCGAGCGTCCGGAGGCTGAAGGGGTTGCCGACCGACGCGGTGATCAGTTCCGAGAGTTCCTGGTTGCGAAGGGCTTCCGAGGCCAGGTCGGCCATGATGGCCGGCAGGTCGGGTGTTCCCAGGAGCGCGGCGAACGACTCCATCAGGCCGCGGAGGTCTTCGTGGAGGGTCTCGGCGGTCTCGGGAACGTGGGGCTGGCCGAGGACGTCACCGAGGATGTCGCCGATCAGGGCGAGCTTCGAGGGCCAGCGCCGGTAGATGGCCGCCTTGCCGACTCCGGCGCGGCGTGCGACCGCCTCCATCGCGACGCGCGCGTACCCGCCCTCGGCCAGTTCCCGCAGGACGGCGGCCCGGATGGCGTGCGTGACGTCGGGACGGGGGAGCGCTGCGCCTGCTGGTTGTCGACCCTTCACACCGTGAGACTAGCGACCAGCGATGGAACGGGACCGTTCCGTCCCGTTGTAGGTTGGGTGCATGAGCACAGATGTGAGCGCCGATGTCGTTGTCGTAGGGGCCGGCAGTGCCGGGTGCGTCCTGGCTGCCCGTCTGTCCGAAGACCCGGGCCTGCGGGTCACTCTCATCGAGACCGGACCGGGTGACGTGCCCGAGGAGGTGCGGATCCCGGCGTACGGCGGGCTGCTGATGACGGGTGAGCGGGCCTGGGCGTCACCGACCGTCCCGCAGACGTCCGCCGGTGGCCGGGTGGTGCCGCTGGTGACCGGCACCGGCCTGGGCGGCGGCAGCAGCATCAACAGTATGGGCTGGCTGCAGGCGCACCCGGCCGACTACGACCAGTGGGCCGCGGCCGGAGCCGACGGCTGGGACGCCAAGACTCTCGTCCCCTTGTTCGCCCGCATCGAGGACCATGAACTGGGGGCCTCGGGCACCCACGGATCCGGCGGCCCGATGACGATCTCGGGTCCCCGGCACCTGCACCCGCTGGCCCTGCCGTTCGTGCGGGCGGCCCGGGAACAGGGCTGGCCGGTGAGCGCCGACCTGAACGGTGAGCAGCGCACCGGGGTCTCATTGGCGGCGAGCAACGTCCGGGACGGGCGTCGGCACAGTGTCGTCGACGGGTACCTCACCCCGGCGGTCCTGAGCCGGGCCAACCTGACCGTGCTCACCGGCACCCGCGTCGAACGCGTGCTGCTGGAGGGCGAGCGGGCCGTGGGCGTCGCGGTCCGTCACGAGACCGGTTCCACGAGAGACATTCTGGCGTCCGCCGGGGTGGTCGTGACCGCCGGGGCGCTGCGCACGCCCCAGTTGCTGATGCTCTCCGGCATCGGCCCGGCCGCCCACCTGGCCGAGCACGGAATCGCGGTGATCCGCGACCTCCCGGCCGTCGGCTCGTACCTGCAGGACCACCCGGCCGTGGCCGTGCCCTTCGTCGCCGGCGCCTCGGTCATGACCTACCCCGACGCCCGGGCGGACTACGACCTGGCCCGGCGGGGCCCGCTCTCGACCCTGGCCCAGGTCGCCGCGCTCGTGCCCTCGCCGGTGAGTGGCACCGGCCCGGACGTCCCGCCGGAGCTGGTCTTCGGGCTGGCGCTGCTGGGGGCGCACTCCGGTCTGCCCGCGTTCGAGGGGCCCAGCGGTGCGTGGCTGGTCGGGCTGGTGGACCCCGACAGCCGGGGCACGGTGCGGCTCGCTTCGCCCGACCCGGGCGCCGAGGTCGTGGTGGACCCGCGCTACCTCAGTGAGGACAACGACCGTCGCCGGCTGCGGGAAGGCACGCGGGCGGCGTTCCGGATGCTCACCAGCGACGCGCTCAACGGGCTCGTCCAGCCCCTGCTGCCCGAGCCGGCCGACGACGCGGCCCTGGACGCCTTCATCGACGCGACGCTCGCCACGTACTTCCACCCGGCCGGGACGGCGCGGATCGGCACCGACACGGCGACGTCCGTCGTCGACCCGGGGCTGCGGGTGCACGGGCTGGCGGGCCTGTGGGTGGCCGACGCGTCCGTCATGCCGCGGATCACCCGCACGCTTCCCCAGGCCACGATCGTGGCCGTCGCCGAGCGGGCGGCCGAGCTCGTCGCCGCGTCCCTGGGGGAGGTGAACAGGGCTGATTGAGGACGCGATGGTCGGGTGAGCGGCTCAACCGGACGCGCGCGCCGGTCGAGTTCTGACGGGTGCAGGACATCTGGCAGCTGCTGCGGGAACCGGACCCGGAGCTCGACGACGTCGTCCGGCGCGAGCTGCTGATCCAGTCCGCGCTGGCCGGGCGTCTGTGCAGCCTGCTCAGCGGTGGCCTGCTCACCACCACGAACATCGTCATGCTCGCGTCCGAGGGGCCGACGCCCGGGCTGCTGGCCTGGAGCGCGATCGCGCTGCTGTGCCTGATCGCCTACCACTGGCTGGTGCCGGCCCTGGTGATCCGCCCGGCCCGGGCGCTGACCGCCGGGGTCTCCCGTGCGTCCTCCATGGAAGCGATCACCACCCGTTTCGCGATCCTGCAGGGCCTGCTCGGCACCATGTGGGGCAGTTCGGCCCTGCTGCTGCGGCCGGGCCCGGACCACCCGGGTCTGGCCGCGCTGCCGGCCGTGGTCATGGTGATCATCAACTCGGCGAACCTGCTGTTCTGCGCGGCCACCCCCAGCGCCTACCGGGCGTTCCACAACACCATCGTGATCGCGGGCCTGGCCGGTCTGGCCTCACAGCAGCAGTGGGGGCTGGCCCTCTACATCCTGTTCGGCGCCTTCGCGGCCCCGCCGCTGGTGCGGTACGGCTACCAGCACATGGCCGGCGCCCGGCTCCTGGCCCGCCAGAACGCGCTGCTGGCCGCCGAGCTGCGCGACGAACGGGAGGCCGTCGAACGGGTGAACCTGCGCCTGTCCGAGGCGAACGCCGAGCTCAAACACCAGGCCACCCGCGACCCGCTGACCGGCCTGCCGAACCGGGCGCTGTTCTTCGACCACCTGACCAGCGCGCTCGCCCGCAGCCGCAGCGCCGGGCGCACGCTCGGGGTGATCTTCTTCGACCTCGACCGGTTCAAGCCGGTCAACGACAGCCTGGGCCACGGCGCCGGGGACGAGCTGCTGCGGCAGGTCGGCGAGCGGGTGAGCGCGGTGCTGCGTGGCTCGGACGTGCTGGCCCGTCTGGGCGGGGACGAGTTCGTGGTGCTGAGCGCCGACAAGAGCGATCCGCACGGGGCGGCCGGGGTCGCGGAACGGATCCGGCGGGTGCTCGATGAGCCGTTCGACCTGAACGGCCGCCCGGCGCAGGTGTCCAGCAGCCTCGGGGTGGCGATGGACGACGGGGTCAGCGACGGCGAGCGCCTGGTCGAGATGGCCGACGTGGCGCTGTACCGGGCCAAGGAACTCGGGCGGAACCGGGTGGCGGTGTACGAGCTTCCTGGCGACGAGGACGATCGCCTCCCTCGGTCACCGGCCGGGCAGGTGCCGCGTCCGCCTTCGCCGCGCGGGCCGACGGGCCGGGAGGCCAGCGGCGCTTCGGCGAGGAACGGGGATCGGCGCACCTGAGCAGCAGAAGCGCCCGGCCGGCCCCGCCTGGACCGCGCACCGCGCCCGCACCCCGGCTACCTCGCGATCGACCCGTGACGTCACCACTCCGATGCGTCCGCTTCTCGGGCGCACCGACCCCCGGGCGGGGTGAAACATTTTCGGCCTACCGGACACCGACGAGCAGGTTGACACCCGTTATCGGCCAACTGATGCTGAAATTCAGCTGCGCGCATCTCTACCCTGAGGAGATCTCGTGCGTCTCAAGAAGTGGCTTGTCCATGCCCTGACCGCTCTCCTGGTCGGCGTCCCGCTCATGCTGTTCGCGGCGGCCGATCCGGCCCGGGCGATCGGGCCGACCCTCCTACCGGTCACCGTCACCAACAACACCGGGCGCGCCGGAAGCGTCCATCTGTACGTGCTCGGGACCAATCTCAGTACCGGACGTCTCGGTTACGTCAACCAGGCCGGCACCTTCACGCCCTGGCCCGCCGGGCAGATCCCGCCCTCGCCCGCCCCGGACGTGGCGATCGCCGGTCCCGGTAACGGCGGATCCACCACCCTCCGCTTCCCCCGCGGCTTTTCCGGGCGGGTCTACTTCTCCCTGGGGGAGAAGCTGAAGCTGTTCCTGACACCGGACGGCTTCGTGCAGCCGGCCCCGTGGACGAGCGCGGACGCGAACCGCAACATCCTGTTCGACTGGAGCGAGTTCACGTACAACGACTCCGGGTTGTGGCTCAACAGCACCCAGGTCGACATGCTCTCGGTTCCGCACGCGGTCACCGTCACCGGGGCCAACGGCGCCACCTCGCGCAGCGGCGATCTGGTCAGCGACGGCCGCAACAAGGTGTTCAACGCGCTCAAGGCGCAGTCGGGCTGGTCGAACCTGGTCTACACCCGGCCCGACGGAACCGTGCTGCGCGCCCTGGCCCCCGGAAAGGCGGCGGAGGCGGGACTTCTCAGTTCGACCTACCTGGACGCCTACATCACCTCGGCCTGGAACGCCTACACCAGCAAGACGCTCACCGTGGTTCCGTTCGCCGGGCAGGACATCCGGTACTTCGGCCGAACCTCCGGGAACGTCATGCGTTTCACCAACTCGGCCGGGGCGACCGTCGCATCCTTCAACAAGCCGTCGTCGGCGTCGGTCTGGGGCTGCGACCGTGATCTGTTCGCCCCGAACGACAACGTGGTGGGACCGATCGCCCGCACCCTGTGCGCGGCGCTCAACCGCGGGACGCTGGGGACGATCGACACCCAGCCATCGACCGACGCGGCACAGTTCTACCGCAACAGCGCGCCCAACCACTACGCGCGGATCATTCACCAGAACATGGTGGACGGCCGGGCCTACACCTTCCCCTTCGACGACGTCGGCGCCTTCGAGTCGCTGGTGCAGAGCGGTGATCCGCGTTCGGCCTCGATCATCCTGACCCCGTTCTGATCTGAGCAACGAGCTCCGCCGGTTCGGCAGCGGCGCCGGGGAAGGGGGACCCCATCCCCGGCTGCCCCTGCGACCTGAGAGCCGAACTGGTCAGCGCCCCAGACCTTCCGCGAGCGGCGTTGTCGGACGGCCGATGAGACCGGCGAGATGGTTCGTGGCGTCGGCGAGAGCGCCTGCCGCGATGTTGCTTTCGAGCTGGGTGACGAACTGGATCAGCCGGGCGTCGAGTCCCGCGGCGGTGAGGGCGGCTGTGTGGGCGGCCCGGTCGAGGGGGACGTACTCGATCGGCCGGCCGAGGACGTCGCCCATGGTCGCGGCCAACTCGGAGAAGGTCCAGGCCACGTCGCCGGAGAGTTCGTAGGTGCGTCCGTCGTGATCCCCGCCGGCCAGGACGATCGCGGCGGCCTCGGCGTAGTCGGCCCGGGCCGCCGAAGCCACCCGCCCAGCTCCCGCGCTGCTGGGGAGCTTGCCGGTGGCGGCGGCGCTCTTCAGGTGGGGCAGGTAGTTCTCGTGGTACCAGTTGTTGCGCAGAATCGAAAAGGCCAGGCCGGATGCGTGAATCAGCTTCTCCGTCGCCGCGTGGTCCGGAGCGACCAGCAGTTGTGTGCTGTCGGCGTGCGGCGCGGAGGTGTAGGCGAGGAAGCCCACGCCGGCCTGCCCCGCCGCAGCGATGACCGAGCCGTGCAGGGCAACGCGTTCGCCGGACTCGGGGCCGGAGACCAGGAGCAGCCGATCGACGCCGTCGAGTGCTTCCGTGAGCGCGGGGACTTCGCCGTACGCGGCCACCCGAACGCTCACGCCAAGGTCTTTCAGTGGCTGGGCCCGGCCGTCGTCCCGGACCACAGCGACAATGTCGCTCGCGGACGTCCCCCGTTGGAGAAGGGCTTTGACAGTGAGGGAGCCAAGGGCGCCGGTGGCTCCGGTCAGGGCGATGCTCATGATGGTCCTTCGCGTTCTGGTCGCCCCTCGGTGAGGCGCTCCGGCGAAGCCAATCAGGTGCTGAGACCAGGTTCCTAGAAGATACTATTGGGCCGTGGCCGAGAATCCGACGCCGAACATCTCGCGGGTGTTCGAGCCCTGCGAGGTGACGCCGGTGATCGACATGGTCTTCAGCCGGTGGACGACCCCGATCCTGCGGGCGCTGCACCGCGACGGCCCACTGCGGTTCAACGAGATGCGCGAGGGCCTGAGCTCGATCACGCCGAAAGTCCTGACCCAGCGGCTGCGGCAGCTCGAACGGGACGGGCTGATCTCCCGCACGCAGTACGGCGAGGTCCCTCCGCGCGTGGAGTACGACATCACCGAACTGGGAGTCTCCCTCGGCCCGGCGTTCGACTTCCTGGGCGCCTGGGCCGGTCAGAACATGGAGCAGGTCGCGCAGGCCCGCGGTCGTTACGACGAATCCGGGCGCCCGCGTCCGGCCTGAGGACGGCCAGCGCGTCAAAGCCGTGAACGCGCCGTCACCGCCCGGCCGCGCGAGCGGTGACGTCGGGCAGGGCCCACGCCGCCGCGCTGCCTTCGGCCGTGGCCGTGGTGATGTCCCGCGGTGCCAGTGCGTCCCCGACCACGGTCACCGGGACGCCGACGGCCTCCAGCGCTGACTGCAACGGGTTCCAGGCCGACGATGGGTACGCCGTCACCAGTCTCGTCATTCCCTCCAGGGCGATGAGCGCGTCCGAATGCACCAGCCGGCCTTCACGCACCAGCACGCGGGTGGACGCGTGCATCTCCACCCCGGCCCGGAGCAGGCGGGCGTACGCCTGGCTGCGGACCGTCTCGTTCACCCCTTCACCGATGACGTTCATCTCCGTCAGCAACGTCACCCGGGCCCCGGCGGCGACCAGGTACTCGGCTGCTGAGATGGCCGGCCGTCGTCCGAGTGCGTCCGCCACGACCACGTGCTCACCGGGCTCCACCGGCCCGAACGCGTCCCGCACGTCCACCGTCGGTACCACTCCCAGCAGGTGCTCCGGCAGCCGCGCGAACGAACCGGTGGCCAGCACCACCGCGTCCGGCCTCTCCCGCAGCACGTCCTCGGGGCCGGCCGGGCAACCGGTACGTACCTCCACCGACGCGAGCTCACCCTCGAACCAGCGCACGACGTCGCGCACCTCCCCGCGGAACGGTGCCCGGGCCAGCACGTTCAGCAGACCCCCGACCCGCTCCGAGCGTTCCAGCAGCACCACCCGGTGTCCCAGAAGCGATGCCTGCCGGGCCGCTTCGAGCCCGGCCGGCCCCGCCCCGACCACGACCACCCGCAGCGAGCGGCCGGGGGCGATGCGGTGCGGCGACGTCTCGGTCCCCGCCTCCGGATTGAACGCGCACCGCAGCTCCAGCCCGACCGCGACCCGTCCCCAGCACCCGTCCTGCAACCCCACGCAGGGCCGGGTGCGGTGCTCGAGCCCGTCGGCGGCCTTGACCGGCAGGAACGGGTCCGCCGCCAGCGGGCGGGCCATGGCGACCGCGTCACAGGCGTTCTCGCGCACCAGCTCGGCCGCCAGTGAGGCTGTCGCGATCCGCCCGACCAGGAAGACCGGTGTGCTGGTGCGGGCCTTCACCGCCACCCCGAAGTCGCGCCAGGCTCCGCGCGGGAAGCTGGAGTCGGGCAGGTTCTGCGCGGTGCCCCGCGCGCTCGAGTAGTGCCCGACCGACACGGACAGGTAGTCCAGTACCCCCAGCCCGTCCAGGTCGTCGATGCGCTCCAGGCACGCGGCCGACTCCGCCGGGTCGTCCGGCACCCCACCGGTGACCCGCGCCCCCACCACGAAATCGGCACCCACGACGGCTCTGACGCCCCGCAGCACCTCGGTGGCGAACAGCATCCCGTCACCCCACGCGTCCTCACGCCGGTTGGTGTGCGGACTCAGGAACTGCTCGACGAGATTACCGTGCGCGCAGTGGATCTCGACGCCGTCCAGCCCGGCCTCACGGGCCCGGGAAGCCGCCTCGGTGAACTGCCGCACGGCCAGCTCGATGTCGGCCCCGGTCATCTCCCGTGGCACGACGACCGGCCCGCCCAGGAACCGGATCGGCAGTGCCGTGGGTGCCATGGTGGTGCCGGTCCCGGGCCCGGTGTAGACGCCCTGCCCGCCCGGATGCTGCAGCTGCGCGACCGCGAGCGCCCCGTGTTCCTGTACTCGACGCGCGAAGTCGTTCCACTGGGGGACGATGTGGTCGCCGCTCGCCTTGATGTCGCCGTAGTCGGGGGAGACGAAGTTGGCCTGGCTGATCACCATCGCCGCTCCGCCGCGCGCCCTTTCGGCCATGTAGGCCAGCAGTGGCTCGTTGTAGGAGCCGTGTCCCAGGCCTGTGCCGTGTCCGGCGTTCACGATCCGGTTGCGCAGCGTGCGTGTCCCCACCCGCAGGGGTGTGAAGAGCTCGGGCAGATGTGCTGACATGAGCGGCCTTTCAGGTGGTGAGCAGGCGCAACAGGCCGTCGATCGGCGCGTCGGGCTGGTCGAGCGTGGCCCGGAGGGTTTCGATGGTGGACGCGTCGAGGCGGCTACCGAGCGCCTGCCTGAGTTTGTGGTCGAGGGCCTCGGGGGAGAGGGGTCGCGTGGCGCTGCCCAGGGTGTCGTCGACGGTACGCTCGAACGAGGTTCCGTCGTTCATGAGAACCACGACCCGGGAGGGGTATCCGCCGTTGGCTGAGGCGGCCCGTCCGGGACGAAGGCGCACGCGGGACGCCAGGTCGACGATGTCGGGTGCGGCGAAATCCCGCTCCGAAAGGGACGAAAGGCCGGCCGGACCGCGCAGCAGGGTGAGGGCCGCCAGCCAGGGCAGCGCGTACTGGGCCTCGCTCAGGTTCACCGGCTCGGTCAGGTCGAGGCCCACTGCTCCGGGCACCACGTCCACATCGACCCGGGCAATGTCCCGGCCCGAGAACGGCAGCAGCGCCTCGAGCATCGCGTGCGCCGCGCGGCAGCACGGCCACGGTTTCACATACGTCTCCACGCACCAGAACTCACGCCCGAGTGATCCGGTGACCGGCGCGTCCTCACTCTGCTCGAAAGGTGTTGCCCCGGCGGGGGCCCGGTGCCTCGTGTCCGTGGCTTCCGTCCCGAAACCGTTCTCGGCCAGCTCGACCGCCGCCACCGCCGAGGCGGCGGCCCACCCGATCGACTCCCGCGACGCCGACGAGGTCATGCGGGAGTGCGGTGCGTGCGCGAACGCCGTACGCACCGCCGCCGAGATCACGGTGGGCACGTTTCCCCGCACCGCCGCCAGGGCCGCGGCCGCCCCGATCGTCGCCGCGTAGCCGCTGGCCCGGTAGCCCCCGCCGGTGCGCCCCGGCGAGTTGAGAAAGCCCGCCCGCAGGGCCACTTCGTAGCCCGCGACCATCCCGCGCAGGAGTTCTCCGACCGTGACGTCCCCCGCCGCCGCCAGCAGGACCGGCACCACCGTCGACCCGGCGTGGATGCCGCCGCCGCGGTAGTGGCCGTCGTCGAAGTCCAGCGCGCTGGCGGCCACGGCCCCCAGGTGCGCCGCCCACAACGGGGAGGTCGTGGTGCTCGTGCCGATGGCCGGAACCGGTCCCGGATGGTGACGGGCAGCTGTGAGAACGGCTTCGTACAGCGGGGTTCGGGTGCCGGCCACGAGCACGGCCAGGGTGTCCTCCAGGGCCGTGCGGGCCCAGGCGCTCACGGTGTCCGGTAGGGGATCCGTCATCATCGAGGCGACGGGGACGCCGATCACTCGGCCAGTGCCTCGGGCAGGCTGGCCAGCAGCGACTTCGTGTACGGATGCTGCGGCCGGTCGTAGACCTCGTCGGCGGGGCCGCTCTCCACGACCTGGCCCTCGCGCAGCACGATCACCTCGTCGCTGACCTGACGCACCACGGCCAGGTCGTGCGAGACGAACACCATGCTGATGCCCCGCTCGGCGCGAATCCGTTCCAGCAGCGCGAGGATCTGCGCCTGCACGAGCACGTCGAGCGCGGAGACGGCCTCGTCGCACAGCAGCACCTCGGGGTCGGCGGCCAGGGCCCGGGCGATGGCCACGCGCTGGCGCTGACCGCCCGACAGCTCCAGGGGGCGCCGCCCGAGCACCTCGGCCGGCAGCGAGACCGCAGAGAGCGCCTCGACCGGGTCGGTGCCCGGGGCGAGGGCCTCGGCCAGGATCTGGCGGACGGTCCAGCGCGGGTCGAACGAGCTCAGCGGATCCTGCGGCACCACCTGGAGGCGGCGACGTCGTGCGCGGCGGGCCTTCTCGGGGATCCCGCTCCACGGCTCACCGTCCAGCCGGACGGTCCCGGCCTGCGGTTCCTGGGTGGCCAGGAGCACCCGCAGCAGGGTGCTCTTGCCCGATCCGGACTGCCCGACCACGCCGACGGTGCGACCGCGGGCCAGGGACAGCGACACGTCGTCCAGGGCGGTGAAGTCCTGGTAGCGAACACTGATCGAGTCTGCCTGAAGGACGACGTGGTCACCGTCGGCGGGCACCGGCCGGTCGGGTCGGTGGTGCAGCCGGGGAATGGCCTCGACGAGTTCGCGCACGTACGGTTGTTCCGGTGAGCGCAGCAGCGTGGCGGGTGGTCCCTGTTCCACGACCTGCCCGTGGCGCAGCACGATCACGTGGTCGGCGATGCCGGCGACGGCGGCGAGGTCGTGACTGACCAGCAGGATGCCCAGGCCCTCGTCGCGCTGGCGGGCCAGCAGGTCGAGCACCTGCTTCTGCACGGACACGTCGAGGGCGGTGGTGGGCTCGTCGGCGACCAGCAGCCGCGGCGAGCCGCCGAGGGCGGAGGCGATCAGCGCGCGCTGGCGCAGACCGCCGGACAGCTGGTGGGCGAACTGACGTGAGCGCCGGGCCGGATCGGGGAAACCCACGTCGCGCAGCAGCGTCTCGGCCCACGCGGGCGCCTGCCGGCGAGCGGTACCACCGGCCCGGACGGCCTCGGTGACCTCGCGCCGCACCGAGCGCAGCGGGTCCAGGGAGACCAGCGCGTCCTGCAGCACCAGACCGGCGAACCGGCCCCGCACCCGCCGCCAGTCGCGCTCCTTCCAGACCGACGCGTCCTCACTGTTGATCGTGAAGGTCTTCGAGGTGACCCGGGCGGCGCGGTCGTTCAGGCCGAGCACGGAGCGGGCGATGGTGGACTTGCCCGATCCGGACTCCCCGACCAGGGCCACGCAGGTGCCCGGGTGCACGGTCAGGTCGACACCGCCGACGGCCGTGTGGGTGCCGAAACGGATGGTCAGGTCGCTGATCTGGACCAGGGGAGCGTTCACGATGCGCGTCCTTGGACTCGCCGCTGCAGGTCGCGGCCGACGGTGGTGATGGCGAAGATCGTCACGACGATCGCCAGACCGGGGAACACGGTGGGCCACCACGCGTAGGCGATGACGGCCTGCCCGTCCGCGAGCAGGGACCCCCACTCCGGAGCGGGTTTACCCGGCCCCAGGCCGACGAAACTCAGCCCGGAGACGGTGAGGACGGACGTCCCCACTTCGATGGTGGCCAGCAGCAGGACCGGGGAGACCGCGTTCGGGAGCACGTGCCGCGAGACGATCGAGGACGGGCTGCGGCCCAGGGTGCGGGCGGCGAGAACGTAGTCGGAGGAGCGGATCGCGATGGCCTGGCGGCGGATGACCCGGGCCAGGCCGGGGATCAGGGCCAGGCCGATCGCGACGGTCAGGCTCGCGGTGCCGGCGCCGAAGAACGCCGAGAACAGCAGGGCCATGAGGATCGAGGGGAAGGCCGAGAGCAGGTCGAACACCCGTGAGAGGGTCTCGTCGACGACCTTGCCCGACAGCGCCGCGCTCAGGCCGAGCACGATGCCGCCGGCCAGGCCGAGGGCGACGGCGAGGAAGGCGATGACCACCGAGTAGCGGGCGCCGAACACGACGCGGGCGTAGACGTCGCGCCCGAGTTCGTCGGTGCCGAACCAGTGACCGGCGCCGGGCGCCAGCAGGTTCGCGACCGGGTCGGTGTCGTTGGGGCCGCCGGCGCCGACCAGGCCGGGATGGATCAGGGCGGCCAGCAGGACGAGGAGGTAGAGGGCGGCGACACCTCGGCCGAGCTTGTTCATGAGGTGGCCTCCTGCCGCAGCCGGGGGTCGATGACCAGGGCGGCCACGTCGATCGCGGTGGTGATGAGCACGTAGGCGGCCGTGATGATGAGGACGACCGCGACCGTGACGGGTGCGTCGGAACCGGTCACGGCGTCCAGGGCCACGCGGCCGAGACCGGGTCGCCCGAAGACGGACTCGACGATGACGGCGCCGCCGATGAGCAGGCCGAGAGTGTTCCCGGCGACGGTCAGGCTGGAGACGGCGACGTGCGGTACGAGGTGGGTGGCGCGCAGCCGGAACCCGGACACGCCGCGGCTCTTCACGGTGAGCACCCAGGGCTGGCGCAGGGCCTGGGCCATCTCCTCGCGCATGTACTGCGACAGCAGCCCGGCCACGGGCAGGGCCAGCGTGAGCATGGGCAGTACCAGTGAGGAGAACCCGTCGGCGCCGACCGAGGGGAACCACTGCAGGTTGAACGAGAAGCCCAGTTGCAGGAGCGCTCCCACCCAGAAGGTCGGCAGGCAGATGGCCAGCAGTTCGATCACGTGCAGGATCCGTTCGGTGGTGCGGCCGGCGCCTGCGCTCAGCACGGCGATCAGCCAGGCGATCGCCCCGGCCAGCACGACCGCGGACCCGGCCAGGGCCAGGGTCGGGCCGACCTGCGAGCCGACCACGTCGCTCACGTCGGCGTTGAGCACGTACGAGCGGCCGAGGTCACCGCGCAGCAGGCCGAGCAGGTAGTCGCCGTACTGCACCGCGAACGGCCGGTCCAGGCCGAGGCTGGCGCGCACCTGCCCGGCCAGGCCGGGATCGTTCACGTGCACACCGAGCACGACCGACTCCACCGAGCCGGGCAGCAGCCGCAGCCCGACGAACGTCAGGGTGGCGGCCGCCCACAACAGCAGAACAGCTCCTGCGAGGCGCCGGGCGACGCCTCGCAGGAGCACAGAACCTGAGGTCACTTGCTGACCCAGACGTTGTAGTTGCCGTCCGGGACACCGCTGGAGTAGTCGAAACCGTTGCCGTGCAGCGTGTTCGACGCGGCGACCGGGAAGGTGGACTCGACGAGCGGCACGAACAGGGCCTGGTCCTTGACCAGGTACTGCTGGATGCCGTCGAGGTCCTTCTTGTACTGCGCCGGGTCGGTGGCGCCGATCGCGTCGGTGGCGAGGTCGACGGCCTTGGTCGGCTTCCACGCGTTCGCACCGTAGAAGTAGCCGTTCCAGGTGCCGATGACGCTGTTGGCGTAGTCGACCTTGCCGTACGAGCCGGGGTAGATGCTCCAGTCGCCCTTGGCGATGTCGGCCGACAGCGCGGCCCAGGTCGGGGTGGTGAAGTCGACCTCGATGCCGGTGTTCTTCTTCGCCGCGTCCTGGATCGCCTCGACGAGGGTGTCGCGCTGGTCGCGCACCGAGTCCGCGTCGTAGGTGATCTTCAGCCTCAGGCGCTTGCCGTCCTTGGTGCGGTAGCCCTCGGAGTCACGGGTGCTCCAGCCGGCGGCGTCCAGGGCCGCGTTGGCCGCGCTCGGGTCGTTGCCCCAGCTGTCTTTCAGTGTGGTGTCGAACTCGGCGCTGTCCTTGCCGACCCAGCTCCAGGCCCGCGTCTTCTGGCCCTTGTAGATGGCGTTGACGATGGTGTCGAGGTCGAAGCTGTCGCGGAAGGCCTTGCGCAGCTCGGCGTCGTCCCAGGGCGCGTTCTCGCTCGAGCCGTTGACGGTGAAGCCGAAGGTGGTGGAGCTGGCCGGGCCGTCGGTGTAGGTGAGCTTCTGGTTCTTGGTCAGGCTCGCGACACTCAGGGCGGGAACTCCCGAGATGGCGTCGACCTGGCCCGACTGCAGGGCACCGGTTCGGGTGGAGTCCTCGGCGATGAACTTGTACGTCACCTGGTCGAGGTAGGCGGGGCCATCGTGCGAGAGCGATTCGGGCGCCCAGGCGTAGTCGGCGTTCTGCTTGAGCACGACCTGGCTGCCGCGGGTGTAGGAGTCGATGACGAACGGGCCGGAGCCGGAGAGCTTCTCGCCCGGGGTGCACAGGTCCTTGCCGTCGTCGATGGTGGCCGGGTCGATGATGCCCAGCGCCACGCTGCTCAGGGAGCTCAGCAGTGAGCTGTCGGCCTGGCTCAGGGTGATCGTCAGGGTGTTCTTGTCGGCCGTGATGTCTTTCACCGAGCCGAGCAGGCCCGCGTAGCTGGAACCGTGGGCGCTGTCGCGGGTGTAGTCGAGGTTGGCCTTGACCGCGGCCGCGTCGAGGGTGGCGCCGCTGCTGAACTTCACGTCGTCGCGCAGCGTGAACGTGTACGTGATGCCGTCTTTCGAGGTCTCCCAGGCCGAGGCCAGCCACGGCGTGTAGGTGCCGTCCTTCTCCTGGTACACCAGTGAGTCCACGACGTTGCGGGTGATCGCGCGGTCGGCCAGCACGTCGTCGAAGGCAGGTGCGAAGCACGAGGGTTCGGCGGCCACGGCCCAGGTGATGCTGCCGCCGCTGACCGGGGTGGCACTGTCGGCGCCGCTGGTGGTGCTGGTACTCGCCGAGGAGCAGGCGGCCAGCGTGGTGAGGCTCAGCAGGCCGGCCACGGCCGCCAGAGTGGTGCGCATGGGGGATCTCTTTCTCATGATGTCTTCCTGAACCAGGTCGTGCTGAACCAGTCGGTGGCCGCGCCGGCCTCGATCGTGGTGATGAAACCGGCGTCGTACTCGACGACACGCTCGTCGAGGTGCTTCTGGGTGACGACGCGGTGGGTGATCCGCCAGCCCGCCTCGCTCCGGTGCCAGGTGTCGACGTAGAGGCTGCTGCCCTCGGAGACCCTGAGCTGGGTGGGCTCGTCGGTGCGCTGGAGGGTGACGTGCAGGACCTCGCTGACGCTGCGTGCGGTGGGGGAGTCCAGATCGATCAGGGTGTTGGCGATCAGGTGCTGCCCGGACAGGCGGGTGGCGTTGAAGTCCTTCAGGAACTGGCCGAGGGCGGGGGCTTTCAGCGGCTGCGCGCTCACACCCACCAGGTCGATCGCGGCGTCGTCGGTGAAGACGGTGTCGTACAGGTCCCAGGCGTTCTGGTCCTGGGCCTGGGCGTACCGGTGCAGGGTGTCCTCGATCGCGGCGCGGTCGAGCAGGTCCTGGATGCTCATCGGTCGGGTTCTCCTCAGAAGCCCGCGACGGCGGGGTTGCGGGCGGCGTCGCGGGTCAGTGCGGCGGTGCGCTCGTCGTAGCGCACGCGGGTGCGGTTGTCGCTCTTGCGGACGAGGACGCGGTGGGCGATGAGCCAGCCGTCATCGGTGCGGATCAGGTCGTCGACGTACAGGCCGGCCGAGCGCTGCACCACGACCTCGTCGCCGTCCTTCTCGGTGGTGTGGGCCAGGAACTCGGTGACGGTGCGGGCCCGGTCTCCTTCGATGGTGAAGAGCGTGTTGGCCAGCAGGTGCTGCCCGGAGAGCCGGTTCGCATCGAACGTGCCGGACAGGAATTCCACGAAATCGGCCGCTCTCAGGGGCTCTTCGAGGTAGCCGGGGATCTCCACCCGGGCGTCGGGGGTGAACGCGCTCAGGTACACCGGCCACTGCCGCTGGTCGATGCCCTGGCTGTACCGGCGCAGGGTGCGCACGATCGCGGCCCGGTCGAGCAGTTCGGCGGGGCTGGTCACGACGCGCTGCCGGTCAGTGGTTCGGTGATCGTCAGGAACGTGTTCGGGTACTGCGGTCGCAGCGCCTCGCCGATCGCGAAGGTGGCCAGGTCGGCGTAGGTGATGCGGGAGGTCTCGTCGAGCACGATCTTCTCGTGAACGGCGTGCGGGGTGCCCAGCGGGCCCTCGTAGATGTAGGGGTTGCGGATGACGGTCCAGACCACATCGGTCTCGGCCTCCAGCAGCACCTGCTCCATGCGGTCCTTGTCCACGACCCGGTTGCCCACCATGTCGCGCAGTTTCACCACGTACGGGCTGCCGTCGTTGCTGGAACCGGCGCCGTGAGTGCTCATCAGCACGATCCGGCGCAGGCCCCGCCCGGCGGCCTCGAGCAGATGCCGGGTGGAGACCTCGCAGACGTCCACCGGCTGGGAGTCGTCGATCTGGTCCTTCGTCCGGCCCGACTCGGGCCTCCCCAGCGAGGCGATCACCGCGTCCCTGCCCTCGGAGACGGCGGCGATCACCTCGGCGTCGCGGGCGTCACCGACGACCACGGTGAGGGACGCGTCGCGGACCGGCAGCGCCTCGGGCCGGCGTACCAGCGCCGTGACCTCGTGCCCCGCGTCCAGCGCCCGGCGCACGATCTCCTGCCCGGTGCGCCCGGTCGCCCCCAGTACTGCCAGCCGCGCCACGTGCATTCCTCACTCTCTCGGTCGAGAAACAAGAGAAGTACACTAGAACACAGTGTTCCGAAGATTCGGAACGGATTGTTCCTGAAGTTTGGTCGATTGTGACTCAGGTCATTCATCTCAAGGAGGAGACAGCCGCGTGGACCCCCGCCTCGAGCGCACCCGGCGCTCGGCTCACAGCGCCGCGTTGAGCCTGCTGTCCGAGGGTGGAATCGCCCACCTCACCCCGCAGAACCTCTCGCGGGTCTCCGGTCTGGGCCGCACCACGCTGTACCGGCACTGGCCCACGACCGTGCATCTGGTGCTCGACCTGCTCCAGACCTTCCGGATGCCCGACTTCGAGATGGTCGAGGGCGACCTGCCCACCCGGCTGCGCCACAACATCGCCGCCCAGCACGCGGCCCTGCTCGACCCGGAGTACCGCGTCATCTTCCAGACCATCCAGAGCGTCGCCCTGGACGACGAGGTGCGCGCGGCCCTGGTCGAGATCAACCGTGAGCGCATCGAATCGGTCGCCCGGGTGCTCGCACCGGAGTACGACCTGCACGGCCAGAACACCGCTGTGGCCGAGATCTTCGCGCTCATCAACGGTCCGCTGCAGCAGATCACGGCGTTCCTCGGGGAGAGCAGCCCGCGCCTGATGCCGGCGATCGTCGAGTCGGTGCTGGCCTACCTGCGCGAGAACCACGCGTCCGGCGCCGCCTGACGGTCCGCTGGGTGTGGTTCCCGGGTTACCCGATGATCAGGGCACCGGTCTCGAGCCGGGCGCGGGCGCCCAGGGGAACGGTCAACTGCACTGTCCCGTGCCCGAACTCGAGGCCGGTCACGATCGGGACCCCGAGCCCGCCCAGCCGCTCGAGCAGGACCCGATCGATGTGTTCGGGTTCCCCGCAGCGTTCCCAGGAACCGCAGGCGATCCCGGCCGCGCCCGCGAACCAGCCGCTGCGCAGCAGCTGGGTCAGCATCCGGTCGATCCGGTACGGGGACTCGTTCACGTCCTCCAGCAGCACGATCCGGCCCTCGGCGGGCGCCAGCTCGTCCGACCCCACCAGCGAGGACAGCAGCGACAGCGTCCCACCGGTCGTCACTCCCTCGGCAACCCCCGGCACCAGGGAGTGCGTGCCGGTCAGGGTCCGACCTTCCGAGGGGTGGAAGAGCGCGGCCCGCAGGCTTTCCAGGACGACGGCCGCCGGGTCGGGGAAGCCGAGGACCGGGCCGCCGAGAACGGGACCGTAGAACGTCTGGACCTCCAGACGACGGGCGAAAGCCTGGTGCAGGGCGGTACTGTCACTGGAACCGACGAAGGGTTTCAAAGGACGCGCGGAGCTGGCCTTGCGCATCACGTCCCAGTCGAGATGGTCGAGAGTACGCACGGCGCCGTACCCACCGCGGGCGCAGTACACGGCGTTCACGTCGGGGTCGCACCAGGCGTCCTGCAGGTCGCCCGCGCGTGCCTCGTCGGTCCCGGCCAGGTATCGGCCGGGGTGCCGGTCGAGCACGTGCGGGGCGAGCGAGACCTTCAGCCCGAAGGACCGCAGCACGTCGCAGCCCCGTTCGAGGCGGTCGGCCAGCACCGGGCCGGAGGGCGCGACGACGGCCACGTGCAGGCCGGGCTCGAGCGGGCGCGGTTGGCGAAGAACGGGCGGGATGCGCACCGGTCCTGAGTACCACCGCGGGCCTGTTGCCCATGAGGGGGCAAGGGATCTGGCCGGGCCGGATGCGGAAACTCTGCCCTCTCGGTCATCGGGGATGTCGTGTTCACGGGCGCGCTCTCCTGAGCGCGCGCACCCGGTCATCATCTTGACCAATTTCGTCCAGATATCCAGACTGGATGGTGCCACCTGCTCTGCGTCGTTCACTCCACCATCCCTGGAGGCGTGCCGTGCCCGGAAGCGAAAGCACCCCTGAACCCGACGAGTCCACGCACGCCGAGCAGCGCTGGGCCCTGAACGAGGACTGGCTGGCCACCGCCGTCGGCCTGATCCTGCTGGTCCTGGTCCTGACCGGCGTCGTCACCGAAGGGCTGGTGCCGTGATGAGCGACGTCGCGCCCGCCCGGCACGAAGCCGTCGTCCCGGACACCGGGCGCCGGGTGGCCTGGTTCCTGCTCGGCATCCTGGTCGTGCTCGTCCTGGGCTGGGTCACCCACTACCTCAACGACTCGGTGCCGGACTGGGCCGAGGACACCTGGGCCGACGACATCGCCTCGGCCGTCGAATACCCCGTCTACGCCATCATTCTCGGACTGCTCGGGAACGCCCTGCTGAGCGCGACCGGCCTGCGTGAGCGCCTCGCCGCCGGGTTCCGCACCGAATTCTTCATCAAGACCGGTCTGGTGCTGCTCGGCGCCTCGATCGACCTGCAGCTGATCGTGGACGCCGCCGGCCGCTCCGTCCTCCAGGCCGTCCTGCTGATCAGCATCGTCTTCGGGTTCACCTGGTGGCTCGGCGGACGGCTGGGGCTGGACGAGCGGCTGCGGGCCCTGCTCGCGTCCGCCGTCTCGATCTGCGGGGTCAGCGCCGCGATCGCCGCCGCCGGCGCGGTGCAGGCCCGCAAGGAGCAACTGGCCTACGCGGCGAGCCTGGTCATCGCGTTCGCCCTGCCCTCGATCTTCCTGCTGCCCTGGCTCGCGGATGTCCTCGGCCTCGAGGACGCGGTGGCCGGGGCCTGGATCGGCGGCAACATCGACACCACCGCCGCCGTCACGGCAGCGGGCACGCTCGCCGGCGAGGGACCGCTCGAGATCGCCACCATCGTCAAGGTCACCCAGAACGCGCTCATCGGTATCGTCGCGGTCGCTCTGGCCGCCTGGTTCGCCTACCGTGTCGACCGGACGCCCGACGCTCCGCGACCCGGAATCGGTGAGTTGTGGCGCCGTTTCCCCAAGTTCGTGCTCGGTTTCATCGCGGCCTCGGTGATCGCGACCGTCTACCTCGGCCAGGTCGGCGCCGCCGACGGCAAGGCCCACATCGCGATCGTCAACGACCTGCGTATCTGGTTCCTGATCCTGGCCTTCGTCAGCATCGGCCTGGAGTTCCGGGTGCGCGCGCTGCGGGAGGCCGGCTGGAAACCGGTCGCGGTGTTCGGGGCGGCCACCGCGGTCAACATCGTCGTGGCCCTGGCGCTCGCCTCGATCCTGTTCTCGGGCTTCGTGATTCCGGCCGGCTGACGAGCCGTCTGGTTCGTCCTGACGTGCCTGCCCGGGTCCGGGGTCCGAGCAGGCAGGTCAGGACGACGGGTCGCGTTCTCGGGGAACCGGGTCAGCGGCCGTCGCCGGCGGGAAGGAACGGCGTGTGGCCGGTGGCGCCGAGGGCGGACCCGGGTGCGGAGAACAGGTCGCGCTCGCGCAGGAGCGGCAGGACGCCCTCACCGAACCAGTACAGCTCCTCCAGGTGCGGGTAGCCGGACAGGACGAACTCGTCGATCCCGAGGGCCGCGTACTCGGCGATCCGGTCGGCGACCTCGGTGTGCGAGCCGACCAGGGCCGTCCCGGCCCCACCGCGCACCAGACCGACACCGGCCCACAGGTTCGGCGTCACCTCCAGCGCGTGCGGATCGCGCCAGTCGCCCCCGGCCCGCACCCCCTCGTGCAACTCGCGCATCCGGGCCTGCCCGGTCGACTCGCTGCGGGACAGCCCGGCCTGGGCGGCCTCCACGACCTGCGGGCCCAGGGCCTCCAGCAGGCTCCCGGCCTGCCGCCAGGCCGCCTCGGAGGTGTCCCGCGCGATCACGTGCAGCCGGATGCCGAAGCGCACCCGCCGCCCTCGCGCGGCCGCGAGATCCCGGATCCAGGCGATCTTCTCGGCCACCGGGCCGGGTGGCTCGCCCCAGGTGAGGTAGACGTCGCTGTGCTCGGCGGCGACCGGCCCGGCGGCTGCCGAGGACCCACCGAAATACAGCGGCGGCGGCGCCGAGGGCACGGTCGGCAGCCGGGCTCCCTCGACCTGCAGGTGCTGTCCGCCGAAGGTGACCGTTTCGCCCCGCCACAGCCTGCGGACCACGGTGAGGAACTCGTCGCAGCGGGCGTAGCGCTCCTCCTTGGACAGGAAGTCGCCGTAGGAGCGCTGCTCGTGGGCCTCGCCGCCGGTGACCACGTTCAGCAGGAGGCGGCCCGGGGCATGGGCCTCGAAGGTCGCCGCCATCTGAGCGGCCAGGGTGGGGCTGATCAGGCCGGGACGGAAGGCGACGAGGTACTTCAGCCGCTCGGACTCGCGCGTCAGCATGGCCGTGGTCAGCCAGGCGTCCTCGCACCAGGCGCCGGCCGGGGTGAGGGCCCCGGTGAAGCCGAACTCCTCGGCCGCGCGGGCGATCGAGCCGAGGTAGCCCAGGCTGGCCCGGCGGTCCCCGGACGTGGTGCCCGCAGGCAGGCCGTGCCCGCCGCCGACGATGAACCGTGAGTCGCCGTACGTGGGCAGGAACCAGTGGAAGGTGAGGGACACGCGCTGCCTCTTCTCAGATCTGGCCGTGACGGGGCGGGGCGACGCCGTCCAGCAGATGACGCCCGATGTGCTGGACCTTCCAGCGGGCCGGGTCGTGCAGGGTGTGGGTACGGGCGTCGCGCCAGAACCGCGACAGGTTGCCCGAGCGCTGTGCCGAGCGGGTCCCGGCCAGCTCGAACAGCACCGAGGAGGCCTCGACGGCGGCCCGGCCGGCGGCGACCTTGGCCACGGCGGTGGAGATCGAGGCCTGCTCGGTGGTGTCGGGGCCGGGCGCCTCGCGGGCGATGCCGACGAGGACGGCGGCCTCCCTCAGCAGCGCCTCGGCGGCCCGCACGGTGATCTCGGCCTCACCCGCGGTCTGCACCAGGAGCGGGTCGTCGGAGGCCTTCTGGCCGCCCGCCTCGAACCAGGGACGGGCCCCGGCCACCGCCAGCACGGCCGCGTCCAGCGCGGCGCGGGCGATCCCGGCGTCGATCGCGGCGTGCAGGACCTGGGCGAAAGCGCCGTAGACGGTGGGGGAGTCGAAGATCGAGGTGAACGGGACGACGTCCTCGGCGGGCACCGCAACGTCGTGCAGGCGGACCGTGCCGCTGCCGGTGGTCCGCTGCCCCATGGCGTCCCAGTCGTCCTGCACGCTCACGCCGGGGGCGTCGGCCGGGACGAACGCGATGGCCTTGTCCGCGCTGCCGTCGGGGCGAGGGGCGGGCAGTACCGCGCGCACCAGGAGCCGATGGGCGAACAGCGATCCGGTCGCGTAGAACTTCTCGCCGGTGAGCCGGTACCGGCCGGGCCGGGTGGGATCGGGGGCCAGGACGGTCACGTCGTCGGTGATGGTGCGCCCGCCGCGCTCGGTCTGGGCGTTGGCGTAGCGGGCCCCCTCCAGTACCTCGCCGAAGAAGCGCCGCTGCTGCTCCGGTGTCCCGCGCAGGCGCAGGGCCTCCAGGAAAACGTAGTGGCTGTGCGGGATCTGGCCGAGGTTGGGGTCGGCCGCGGACAGTCGCCGGAACACCTCGGTGAGCGTGGGGACGCCGACGTCCGCGCCGCCCAGCGCGGCCGGCACGGTGAGGGCGTACAGCCCGGCCCGGCTGAGCCGATCGATCTGCGCGTGGGGCAGCGTGCGGTCGGCATCGCGTTGCCCGGCACCCTCGGCGAGCCCTGGCAGTAGCGCGTCCAGCGTGCGCAGCGCCTCGTCCTCGTCGCGGATCCGCTCCGGTTTCTCTTCCGGCGGCCAGGGCGGTCCGGGTACCTGACCCGTCATCTCGGCTCCCTGATGGTTCGGTGAGAAGCACGTCCCTGAGCGCTTCTAACTCTCTTTAACTGGCAGAAGTAGTGGAGAATGCGTCAACTATCGACGTTCACGGGGGCGGCGTCCAGTCGCAGGTGATGAGCATCGGTCAGGGGAGGGTCGGTACAGCGGGCGATGTCGCCCCGGCGCTCCGTGGCATCCTGATACTCGTGCATCTACGGCCCCGGCCCGAAACCCGTGTGGCGCTTGCGGTTCCGGGCCTATGCGTGAGCGTGTCGGCCACAGCCGTGGTCGTCGATCCGTTTTCCGGGGCTCCCGGTGCTGATCGAGGTGCCGCTGGCGGCGGTGGGCGCTGACCACCTGTGCCGGGGCGTGTCTCAATGGTCGCGTCAAGCGGCATCGGTAGCTGCTGCGGGCCCGGTAGGGCTTGTGGCCGCGGAGCATCGCGAACAGGGCGTCGGGTGTGACGGCGGGCCAAGCAGATGAGAGCGGCCCCTCCTGCGGTAAGCAACCAGCGCATATCAGTCTGACCGCGCGTCGCCGACGACGCGCACGCCCGCCGTCGCGACCGGGCCCAAACACACTGCAGAGCAGTTGAAGACTCCAACTCTCGACTGCCCTGCAGGCATGCCCTCTTGGCAGAGTCGACCTTGATGTCAGCTATGCAAGGCGGTTCTACATCGTGACGACGACGATCGTTTCGGGCCGGGGGACCGCCATCCCGCTGTCGGCGGGCGGCTGTCCGAGGTGGCGTGGGTACACCTGCACCTGCACTCCGGCGGTGCGCTGTGGCCCCCAGGCCGTGATGCCCTCACCGATGGCGGCCGCGAGCTGGGCACCGAGGGGGCCGTGACCGATCGCGCCGAGTTGCCAGCGGCCGGGCTGCTTCGGGGCTCGACGGATGGCGAAGTAGGCCAGGCTCCCGCCGTCGACGAGCGCGGGGGAGCGCACCGGGATTGCGGGGGTGCACAATGCTTCGGTGACGGCCCGGGGGTCGGCCTCGATCCGTACGGTGCGGGGGTCGGTGGAGGTCAGGCGCTGCCAAACCTCGTCCAAAGGCTCCTCGCCGTGCGCCATCTCAGCGCTCCAGTGCTCGGCGCGCTCTGAGCTGAGGACCCCGTTCAGTTGTTGGGCATCGACGGTCTGGTCGGCGTCGTAGTGCAGCTTCACCAAGTCGTCCGAGTCGATGGTGATGGTCTGCTCGTTGGGCTGGCCGATCATGGGGACGAAGCCGCACAGGAAGTCCCAGCTGGAATTCCAGTGGTCACCGCCGGCCTTGGTCAGGGCCAATGCGCGGGTGGTTGCCCGCCAGCGCAGGGGAAGCACCAGGCGCCCGTCGTCGGTGAGCTGCTGCCACCAGGTCAGGGGTATGTCGGAGGCGCCGACGGTGACGATGATGCGGTCGTAGGGGGCGTGCTCGCGGGCGCCGAGCGCTCCGTCCCGGGTGAGGACGCGCACCTCGGGGAAACCGGTGTTGTCGAGGTTGCGGCGGGCATTGGCGGTGACGTCGTTGTTGATGTCGACGGTGGTCACCTCCCCGTCGGGGCCGGTCAGGGTGGCCAGGAGTGCGGCGTTGTAGCCGGTGCCGGCGCCGATCTCGAGAATGCGCTGGCCGGGGCGCACGTTCAGGGCGTGGAGCATGGCGGCGACGACGGCCGGGACGGAGGCGCAGCTGAGGTGAAGCGGTGCTCCTTCAGGGGAGGGGTGGGTGATGACGGCAGTGTCTGCGTAGGCAGTTTCGAGAGGGAAGTCTGGGACGTAGCGGTGACGCTCGACCTGTCGCATTGCGGCATCGACCCGCGGATCCAGGAGCAGACCTGAGGTGGTGGCCAGTTCGTTCGTGAGCCGGTCGACCATCGCGTTGCGCAGGGTCGCCGGGTCGGCGTCGGTGTTCACAGACATGGATCAGTTTCCCCCTTCGGGACGCGGAGTGGTGCGTTCCAGGAGCAGGCATCCGCCCCAGCGAATGTGCTGCGTGGAGTCTGCCAGGGCGCTTCCGGCGACGCCCTCAAGCAGGCCCGACTGGTGTCCTGGTGCGGTCCTGGTCTTGGGCCGGGTGGTTGGCCGTTGCCAGGGGCCGGTGAGGAGGTGGCGGGAGTCCGGGCCTGTGGGCAGTTGCGAGCTGGCCTGCTGCAGGGCGGCGGCGTCGTGGTGCAGCCCCAGTTCCTTGGCGGTGTCCCCGCACGCGAGCGCGGTCGCTTTAACTCCGGCCCAGCCGTGACAGACGTTGGGCTCGGTGATGAGCGTGCGCTGGCGCAGGTCGGCCACGACGCACAACAGGGCGCGGTGCGCCAGGTGCACCCGCGATTCATCGGTCAGGGCGGCCCCGGCCAACTGGTGTGCTCGGGCGATGCCGGGCGCGCCGTAGCACCAGGACGGCCGGGCGGGTGTCGGCTGTACCTGAGAGGGGTGGGCCTCCAGCTGGGGTAGTTCGATGAAATTGGGCCACCAGACGGCGCGATCGTTCTCCTGGCGCCAGTGGTCAAGCCAGGTGCAGATCGTGTGGATCGCGTTGTCCTGGCCAGGCACGGTGATCCCGCGCAATTTCGCCGTCGACAGCAGGGCCAGAGGGCCGCTGATGCCGTGGGCCATCCCAAAACCTGCGTGAGCGTGGCGCGAGCGCATTGAGGACTTTCCAACCTCCTCAGGAGTTGAGGATCACCACCTGAACCGCGTTCACCAGCCGCGTCGCGTGAGCGGGACTGGAGCGGATCTTGTGCAGGAGACGCCAGCTCTTGAGGTCGGCATTGGCGCGCTCGCCGGGAGCTCGCATCTGCGAGATCGATGTGTTGACGGCCTTTTGGCCGGTTGAGAGCTCCCTGCGGGTGAAGAGGTGGGAGCTGCGGTCGTGGCGCAGTCGACGAAACGGCGCCCGGATCGTAGGCGCGGCACCGATGTAGGCGGTGTCGGCGAACGTGTTGACGCCGGCCGCGCCCAGAGCGGCGGGGATTCCGTGTTCCTTGGCGGCTCCGGCGTCGTGGCGGGCCCCGGGCAGGGCCGGTGATGCCCAGATCAGCCGGCCGGCCGGATCGGCGATGACCTGCACGTTCACCCCGTGAGTCTTGTGCTTGCCGGAGTAATAGATGCGGTCGCCTTTCGAGGCCATGGCCACCCGGTCGATACGCAGCAGTGTTCCGTCCAAGGTCACGTAGGCCTTCTTCGCCGCGGCCTGGATGGCCTGTTCCAGGGGCGGGGCGAGGCCGGCCAGGACCTCCAGGCCTTCGCGCAGGTAGCGGTAGGCCGTGCTCGTGCCGACCTTGAAGCCGATGGCCAGGTCGCGGTAGGTCTCGCCCTTCTTCAGGTGGGCCAGGAGCATCAAAGCCTGCTGCCCGGAGGACAACACGCGCCAGCGAGTTCCGCTCTGCTTCCGCTGGGTGCGCAACGCGTTCGTGACGAACCGCAGGTGTTGGGTGGACACGTTCATGCCTGAGCGGTAGACAAGCACTCGGAACTCCTGGTGATGGATCTTGATCTCGACAATCGTGATCCCACCAGGGGTTTCTTCAGGTTTCGGCCACCGCCACGTGCACCCTTACCGCCCCCGTGACAGCAGAGCTCCCTGCGCTTCCTGCGTCTCGGGAGGTTGGAAAGCTTTCACTGCGCAGGACGATGTCGGAGGCGTTGTCGGCCAGCAGCCGGTAGGCCTGCACCAGATTGTCACAGGCACGCCTGCCCCGTGGTGAGCCGGAGATATCCGTGAAGCGGACCATCACGCCGCACACGGGTGCCGGTCGTGACACCGCGCCGGGCTCGAGCATCGGCAGGGGCTGGGCGTCAATGTCCAGCCATACCGTGCGCGCCTCCGGCGGGATGATCACCCCCATGAGGAAGCCGGTGACAGGACGGCCCGTGGTCAGAGCCACCAGCGCAGGGTGCCGATCTCCCGGCAGCGGCATCCCGTCCTCCGTGACGGCCTGCCATCGAGGGTCCAACGACGTAAGCCCCACGAGCTGGCGCCAGGACAGTCCCAGCAAGGCCACCGCCGCCGGGTTCGCCGCGACGATCTCGCCATTGCCGTCCTGGACGAGGACAGCACTGCTCGACCCGTGCAGGGCGGCATGGTGTTCAGTGGCGGCACGCAGCAGGGGATCCGTATGGGGCCGCCACCGCAGCTCACCATCGGCATCGGAAACGTCGCGGATGTTGCTGTTCGGCGCAATCACCTTGAGTAGCCTATACGTGACTCAAGGTTGGCAATGCGGTATATCGTCACCTTCTGTGTGAACGCCCGAACGGTCCACATGAAATCCCGCATACCCTGGCATATGGCGCTCGGCGAGGTCGAGGTGCTGATGGTTCCCCTGTGAGGGCCGCCGGGGCTGTCCCGGATCCGATCACGTCTCGCCTGTGACGATGTGCCTCCTCTCTCATGCGAGATCCGCCCACCCGCTTACCCGGGTCCTGGCCGTGACCCCGTCACCGCGAGCACGTGCAACGGCGGCTGCACGGAGATGTATCCGGCTGGTCAGGACCGCACTGGAACAACCCGTGGAACGTCGTCACGGTTGCATCGGGGCCAGATGCCGCACGCGTCGGCCCGCCGGGCTGACACCCATGCCCCGGAGGCCACGATCGCTACCGCCGACCGAACACCCCGAGCACGAGAAGTCCCTCTCAGAGCGAGCTCCAGAAGGCCTCATGCCCTCCACCCAGGCCACCTTCCACGGCCTCGGCGGGGCTGGCGATGACCCACCCCGGCCACCGCGCCGGGGCCTACGCTCGGGCCCTGAGCGCAGGAGCCGTGCTGGTCCTCATACTGGCCACACCACCGGCGGCTCTCCTGGCCTGGACCCAACCGCCCTGGCAGGCAGCCCCACACGTCCTGCGAGCGGCCTATCTCGGCCACTACGAAGCCACGCCGGCCCCGGCGGCCGTGCTCGTCGGCTGGGCACTGTGGGCCAACCTGCTCGCACGCGCCCTGCAGACGGGCCGCGCAGTCCAGCGGGCGCACCACCAGCAGCGCGCCGCCAAGCCCGGTTGCGACCCGCGTCCCACCTCGTCCGTCACGCGCGGTCTTCCCGCGGGCCGTCACACGGTGGGAACCCTCGCCGGACTGACAACCGCCCTGATGATGGCGCCCAGCCCCGCCCACGCAGCCCTCCACCCACCCCGTACCCAAAGCGCCTCGCCAACAGAGAGTCCGGCCAGCTCCACCCAGAATCCCCGCCCGCAAGCCCCCCACCACGTCGTGACCGTCCACCCCACCGGACCGACATCCACGCTCTGGGCCATGGCCGAGCACTACCTCGGCGACGGCACCCGCTGGCGCGACATCTGGCACCTCAACCAAGGCCGCCGCCAGGCAGACGGCACCACCATGACCACACCCGGCACCCTCATCCCCGGCTGGACCGTCCTTCTCCCCGACGACGAAACCGCCTCAACCCCGAAGGCGAACAACGAGCCCCCATCAACCACCCACAGCAGGCTCACCTCCCAGCTCTACCGGATCACCGCCGGAGACACCCTCAGCGGCATCGCCACCCGCTTCCTGGCCGACGCCCACGACTACCCCCGCATCCAGCACGCCAACCAGCCCCACATCCCCGACCCCGACCACATCCACGCCGGCGACGCCATCACCCTGCCCGACAACACCCACGACACCGGCCCCCGCACCCACGCCCGAGGAACCACCCACCAGCCCCAGCCCCAGACGCCCCGCCCCGACAACCAGCCCGACCCCCCGACCCCGGCACCATCCACACCCGAGCCCGCACCCCGTCCCTCATCCACAACGCCACCACCCGCAACCCCCAGCGCGACAACCAAAACCGCCACCCCGCAGCCACAAACGATCCCGCACAACCCCACCGCCACCGAAACCCACGACACCACCGCCTGGGCCCTCAGCACCGTCCTGAGCGCGCTCGCGGTCCTGGCCCTCCTGCGCGGGAAACGGTCCCGGAAGCGCGGCGGCCGGCACCTGGCGGACCCGACCGCGACGCGGCGCCGACGCGACAGGCCAATGGGGGACGACGCGGTCGGGGAAACATCGCAGGATTCCGTAAGTGCCACCTGGCAGCAGGAGCCGGACGAGCAATTGACGTTCGCGGACGAGGAAGAACAACTCCCCGAGGAGCGCTTTCACGCCGGACCGCACACGGACGCCGCGATCGATCGCGCCCGGGACCTCATCCAGCGCAAGACCCAGGACCTGCAGAACCGAGACCGCCCAACCGGCCAACACCCCCGATCGGAGCCGACTGAGTCAGAAAAGCGGCGGGATACGGTTTCGTCGGCTCCTCGGAAAAGCCCTGAGAAGCAGCGCGAATCAGGTCGCTCGGCATCAGGCCCCCTGCGCAGCCGTGAATCTGAGGAAGCCGATCCCAGCAACGCCGACAATCCCTCGAAACACGGCTCCCAGCATCCCGCCGGGCTTCTGCACACCGCGCCACCTCTGAAATCCTCCGTCCATGAGGCCGGTCAGGCCGTGCGCACCTCCCGGTGGGTTCAGACCCCGCCCCGGGCACAGACCGCGGCCCCGACGCCCACGCACAGGCCTTCTGGCGACCCTGCGCTGCCGACGTTCCCCATCACCGACTCGGCGCCCTCGAACCCCGAGAGTCGCCGGGTGCTGGTGAAGTTGTTCGGTGACCCGGCCGTGCTGGACCTGAACGGCGAGCGCGTCCAAGGATTGCGGCGTGGGGCGGTGCAGGTCCTGATCTACCTGGCTCTGCATCCGGAGGGCGCCGAGCTGAACGCGCTGCGCGAGCTCCTGTGGCCCGACATCGCGATGAGCCGCGCCGCCAAGCGCCTCTCGACGGAGATCGCGAATCTGCGCCGCACGATGCGCATCGCGCTGGGCGATCCCGAGAACCTCGCGATCAACGCGGTGCTGAACACCGGGAGTCGCTACCAGATGGCGGACTTCGTCGTCACCGATGTCGCCGCGTTCGAGAAGGCGTTGAAGGTCGCCGGGCACGCGAGCACGTCGAACCCGGCCCGGGAGCGGGCGTTGCGCGAGGCGATCAGTCTGCAGACCGGGCGGCTGGCCGAGCGTCCCGCTCTGGAAGGGGTCTGGCTGCATCAGCATCGCCGCCGGCTCCTGCTGGACGGGGCCAAGGCCCGCATCACCCTGGCCCAGTCCATCCACGCGTACCGTCCCGACGAGGCCCTCGCCCTGATCCGCGAAGCAGCTCACCTCGACCCCGGCGACCAGAGCATCCAGCAGCGGGTGCGCGAAGCCCTGAACCGCCTGGCGCCCACCGCCCCGCCCCGGGAGGAGATCCATGCCGAGCGCTGAAAACCGCCCTCCCCAGCGGGTGCTGGCCTGGATCCAGAAAGACCCCGACCGGGCCTGCGCGGCCGTGGTTCTGAGTGTCCTGGGGGCGATCGCGCTGGCCGGCTCAGCCACGCACATCCTCCTGGTCGGGGCCTACCCGGGCGTGGACGTGACCGGGTGGATAGTCTGGACCGTCGCGGGCAGCCTGGAGGTACTGGCCGCCTACGCCGCCTGGGAAGTTCGTCGCCGCACCGGCTGGAACCGTGCCGTGCCGGTCGTGGTGCTGCTCATGAGCGTCACCTTCATCATCCTGGCCAACCTCGCCGCCGCCGACGCGCACTCCTGGGCCGCGCGGCTGCCCTGGGCGCAGGCGTTCGCGGTCGCGCCCTCGGTCGGGTTCCTGTCCGTGGCGGCAATCGCCGAAACACGCGGCTGGAAAAGAACACCCCGCCAGCACAGAAGCCGCCCACGCGAGCGGCCCAGTCAGAAGAACGAGACGGCCCGGAACCCGAAGAACCCCGACACAGCGCATGGACGCGTCGACACCTCAGAGGGCAAAGGCCGGGGACGTTCGCCGGGCACAGAACCAGAACCACCAAACGGCCACCCAATCGGAGACCTACACGTGCAGGCGGGGGAGGAGCGGACCCAGACCATCCGGCGCTGGCTCCAGGAAGGTCATGCTCCCCGGGACATCCGCCGGCTGGGACCTCAGCTGCTGAACGTCCACGTCTCGACCGTGAAGCGTGAACTGCAGGGCGTCACCAGCCAAAGCCCCGACGGTGACGGGCTTCCCGGCAACCTACGCGCCGTTCCCTGACCGTGCCGCGTCTGCAGACGCGTCCCACATTCCCACCCGTGAAAGGGAGACACAACGTCATGGTCTGGTTCATCATCGACGACGGATTCAGCGAGCACCCCAAGACCATGGCCATCAAACGCGCCACCCGCCTGCCCTCCCTCGGGCTGTGGACCATGGCCGGGAACTGGTCGGCCCGCCACCTCACCGACGGGCAGGTCAGCGTCGACCTGCTCCTGGAGAAAGGCGGACGCCGCACCCAGATCCAGGCGCTCGTGGACTCGGGGCTCTGGCACGACCACGAATCCACCTGCCCCCACGACGGCGAGCAGTGCCCCGCAACACCCGCCCCCGGCGGGGTGGTCTTCCACGACTGGTTCGACTGGCAACGCAGCCGCCAGGACGTCCTGCAGTTGCGAGCGCGAAGGTCGGCGGCGGGCCGCAACGGGGGCCGGGCCTCGGGGGCCGGACGCCGCCAGGAGCGAAGCAAGAACCAAGCACGTGCTTCGACCATGGTTGAACCCCCAGCCCTTACCGATACCCATCCCAGCCCCAACCTCATCGACCTGGTCTGTCGTCGTCTCTTCGGTGACAACGCGCGCGACGTGAACGCCCGGAGCGAGCTGATCGCCCTGTGGCAGGACGCCGCCGGATCGGCCGACCTGGGCGCTGAACTGCGGAACTTCCTCATCCGCAACGCCGACACGCACCTGAACGACCCGTCGGCGGCGCTGCTGGGGTGGCTGGGTGCCGCCGCCGAACGGGCTGCGGTACCGGGCTCGAAAGTGGTTCTGGGCTGCGAGAACTGCAACAGTGGCTGGCTCGCCGACGAACCCGAGACCGGTATGCCGGTGCCGTGCCCGAACTGCAAGCCGCACCGTTACGCCCAGGGGCAGGCCGGGTCGCCCGTGCGATGACCGCGATCGTCGGCCGGGTCAGGCCGCGAGCCCGATGCGCGTGGTGGACGCTCGAGGCGATCGGTGCTGCCTGTTCGGCCAGCACGGCGCAGATCGGTTCGACGCCCCTGTGCGGCTCCAGCACGGCATCGGCCGGGTCGCCCTCGACGAGGGCGACCCGGCCGGCGTACTCAGCGATGAACTGGCTGGTGCTCGCGTGGCCGGTCGATCTCGGCCGCGAGGCAACCGGCGGCCTTGGGGTGGTCGGGTTCCGCCACCGTTCAGAGGGCCGGGGGTGTCCAGGCGGGGTTGCGTCCGGTGAAGGCGACCAAGCGGTCCAGCGCGGGGGACTCGGCGCTGACGGCGACCTCCGGTCGGAAAGGCATGCCCGGGGCGCGGTACTCGGGCTGGATCAGGCCATGCAGCACGGTGAGGGCGTGCTCGCAGGTCTCCGCGTCCGGCTGCCAGGTCTGACCGGTCGCCCGGGCCAGGTCCCAGCCGTGGCCGAGCACCTCGACCAGCAGCAGGTCGAACACTGCGTGGCCCGGGTAGGCGCCACCCAGCAGGGGCACGTTCACGGTGCTCGAGGCCAGTCCGGTGCTGGCCGCTGATCGGATCTTGGAGGTGAGCCGCTGGATGACCGGCTCGAACACTGCGGGGCCGGTGAACGCGGACGGGTCGGGGCGCTGATCGCCGTCTGGGTCGGTGAAGGCGGCATCGAAGTAGCCGAGCCAGCCGAGCAGGTGCCTGCGCAGCTGGATCACATCGAAGTCGTCGCAGGGGGTCGGCCACTTGTCGGCCTCGGGTGGGATGGCGTTGTTCAGGCGCGCCAGTTCGGCGAGCACGGGGTCGATCACGGAAGCCCTCTCTGAGAGTCGAGTACATTGAGTATAGGCACCTATCAGAAGTGCTTCGGGACCACGGGCTAGAGTCGCCGGGTGACGCCATCAGGAACCGGCCGCCGAGCCGAGTACGCAGCGGCCACCCGGCAGGCGATCCTGCTGGCGGCCCGGCAGTTGTTCACCGAGCGCGGCTACTTCGAAACCCGGGTCGAGGACATCGCCCGTGCGGCCCGGGTCGCGTCGCCGACGGTCTACGCCGCCGTGGGTGGCAAGAGCGGCTTGCTGCGCACGCTGATCGAGGACGGGGTGAGGGCGGCTGAGTCCGGCGACATCTACGAGCGGATCGCGGCTCAGGCTGACGCCGACGAACTTCTGGGCATGATCGTCGGTGGTACCCGCAACGAGTTCGAGAAGTGGGCACCCTTGATGCGACAGGCCATGGCCGCCGCCCCGCAGGACGCCGGCATCCGGGAGACCGTGAACACCGCGCACGCCAGCCTTCGCCAGGGCCTGGACGCAGTCGCCACCCGGCTCGGCGAACTGGATGCTCTACGCCCGGACGTGAGCGTGGAACGGGCCGCCGACATCCTCTGGTACTTCCTGAACAACGCGTCCTACTTCGCGCTGCTCGACGACCGCCACTGGTCGCTGGATCAGGCCGTCGGCTGGCTGCACGAGTGCCTGAACTCGGCCTTGCTGCCGCGATAGTGCGATGACCCACGAACGCCGCCCGGGCCCGGCCGCGGTCGCGGCCCGAGGCCCTGGTCGGCCCCAGCGGTGGCCCTTCTCGGCGCGGATGCGGGCGGCGCTGAGCCGCCAGGACGTTCGCGGAAAGGTTGTCCAGGATGACGCAGCTCGGCGCGCCGTCAGCCCGGGCGGCGCGGATGGACTTTGGCGCCGCAGCTACGGGCGCTGCGGCGGCCGGTACCGCCATCGCCCCCGGCACTGTCGGGGCAATGGTGCAGAGCGTTGGTCTCAACGCTGTGATCGCAACCGGATCCGCACTCTTGGCAGGAGATGCCTGTTGATGGACGAGCGTAAATTCCTCCCGTACGTGTACCTGGGCCTGGGCATCGTCCTAGCGGTTGGAGGTGCTCTGGCCCTCAAGGACATGCCGGTCATCTTGACGGTCTTGATCGGTATAAGCGTCGTGCTCTGCTTCTGGCAGGCCTATCGCGTGCGCTAACCGATACAGGTCGCGTGCTCAGTACAGCGCACAGAACCTTCTTCGGGAGCCAGGGCACTGCACCGTTCACTCGCAAGTTCTCTTGCTTGCCGCACGCCCCCTGAGGAAGCTGAGCTGATGGGATCTGGTCTTGCAAGCCAGATCCCATCAGCTCCAGGAACAGAAGTGAACGGTCGAAGGCGGTCCGTCCTGATCCAGCAATGGGCAGGCGTTCGAGCTGCTGAATAGCTGATGACTCGAATACTCCCTCCGCCAGGTACCTTTCGTGTGCGGTCTGCAAACCGTGCTGTACGACAGTGGGCCGAAGCCGAACCCCTCAGTCGCCACTCCGAGCCTGGATTCGCGGGGCACCTGGGCTGTTGGGAACCTTCACGTCGCGCCGGTCTCACACGATCACGCCGTCATCCAGGCCGAGCTGGCCACGGCCCTGTCCCTGGACCCGAGAAACGTGGTGTTCTGAGCGTCGAAGAGCGCTGGACCGTCCACGCCTTGCTCCGCCGGGCGGCCGGGCGGGCCGAGTAGGCAGAGATAGGTCCGGGCCCGGCGCGCGTCGTCGGGCCCGCACAGCTCCTCCAACAGGCGGCGACCTGTTCGCCGGACGGCCCCCCTGGTGAGCGAGCAGGCCACCGGCCTGATCGCGGCGTGGTCACCGCGGGTCGAGCGCACGCAGGACCAGGGGAGTCGTGGTGACCCCATCGTGCGCGAGGAAGCGCCCGGCGCACGGCGATCCAGACGGTCACTCCTGGAGGTCTGCGGAGGACCTGTGCTCGCGCGGACGACGATGCTGACCTGCGCTCAAGGCTTACCGCGCATACGGTCGGGGTCTACCCACTCAAGGGTGCCTTCGAGGTCAGCCGAGCGCCGGATGCTCGAGTCACCGGTTCCTTCGACCGCACCGCGAGCAAGCTGACAGGAACGGAAAACCCCGATGCCCTCGCTGCCCCGAGCCCGTCCCCCGAAGCTGCTGCGACATCCCGAGGGAACGTGGCCGCTTCCAGGATTCGGGCTCTTCATCCACACCCGTGAAGCGCTCACTGCCCGCTGCACACGCGCGAGCGCAGCGCCCGTGCTTTCTGGTGCAACAACGGGCATCGGCGATGACGACCAGGCCTTGGATGATCTGCAGCCCCCGGTATCGCTGCTGGCCGACGTGCGGGCCAGGGTCGAGCTGGTCTACAACGAGCTGGCCGCCGACGCGCTCCGGAACGGATCCCAGCCCACGCGCGTCCGCCTGGCCAGCACCGCGAAATCATGGCTGCTCAGCATCGACGACAGCAGCCCCGAGCGCGAACCGCTGAGCACAGAACCGGACCAGCCCCCCACCCGCGGCGAGCTCAGGTCCGCGGTGTCGTGCGAGGTATCAGATGCTCGAGACCACCCCACCATCGTGGTCGCGTCGACCTCACAACTTGCGGACCTGGATGCTTCTCTCGATCTGGACCCGGGGCTCAACCCGGATGTCGATACGAGCCAGGACCAGAAGCGGATACCGGCACCGCACAACGCCTTACCCAACGAGCTGGGCGTGGCCATGATCGACGCCGTCTCCAGCAGCGTCGGCTGGTACCCCCATGGCCACACCAAGACCGTATGGGCCGAGATCCCCGACGAGCCGCCCCCCGCGCTACGCCAGCTCCTGCTGCCCGACGCCAGCGACGACACGACATCCCCACCTGAGCAGGTGCTTCACGACCCCGACGGCCTCACCGGATAGCCCTCTCGGCACAGAGCCGAAAGATCGTCAGTGCGCGCTTCACCCATCAAGGAGTGGGTGGGCGACGTGGTGAAGAGCGACCCCAGCATCCTTCGTGGCGGATGTCCTGCTCGGTGATCGAATCGACCGTGGCGAACGAAGCCGTGCCGGCGTCGGTGATGAGCACGTCCAGCCCTCCAAGCGATCGACGGCGCCGATGGGTAGACGAAACAACCAGAATGCGATCATGCCGCGATGAGTGCGGCGACGTTCGGCGATCTGGTGCGGCAGTGGCGGGATCGGCTCGATCCGGCCGACGCGGGCTTCATCCGGACCACCAAGAGCCGCGCTCCCGGCCTTCGGCGCGAGGAGCTGGCGACGGTGGCCGGGCTCTCGGTCGAGTACGTGCTGCGCCTGGAGCAGGGCCGGGCCACGAATCCGTCGGCCCAGGTGGTGGCCGCGCTGGCCCGTGCTCTGCAGCTGCGGCGGTTCGAGCGCGACCAGCTCTTTCGTTCGGCCGGGCTGTTGCCGCCGCAGGACGGCCTGGTGGACAGCCACGTACCGCCGGGCGTGACCCGGCTCGCTGCCCGGCTCGGCGACGTGCCGATCGGGATCTTCGCGGCGGACTGGAGGCTGCTGTGGTGGAACGACATGTGGATCGCCCTGCACGGTGATCCGACCGGAATCCCCGAGACAGAGCGCACTGTCGGCCACATGCTGTTCGGCACCGGGCCGGCGGCCGCCTACCTGCGGCCCTTGAGGTCACCGGCCGGACCCGACGCGTTCGCAGCCACGATCGTCGCCGACCTGAAGGACGCCACCGCCCGGTACCCGGCCGATGGACAACTGGCGACGCTGGTGTCCGGATTCCGTCAGAGCTCGCCGCTGTTCGAGCGACTGTGGGCAGCGGTGGGCGCCTCGACGTTGGCCGGTGAGGAGAAGACGGTCGGCCATCCGGACGTCGGGGACATCACCCTGGACTGCGATGTGCTCACGGTGCCGGGTGCCGACCTGCGCATCGTCACCTACACCGCGGCGGCGGGCTCGGCCGGCGCCGGCCGGCTCGACTGGCTGCGCGTCACGCGAGGCCAGTCGCTCGACGCGGCCGGGGCGCGGAACGAGGGTGTGTACCGGCAGGGGTCTGCCTGATCGCGGGCAGTTGTCACATGCTCGTCCCATGCTGATCGACAAGAACGACGTGAGCGTTCCCGTCACCGTTTTCGCCCGGACGTCGGTCGCTCCCGACCGGGCTTTCCAGGTCGTGGCGCCCATCGATCTGACCACCGTCTTCAAGGCCGACCGGTTCTTCCCCGGCATCTCCAGCGTCGCCAACCAGAGCGACACCTGGGACCACGTCGGTGTGTCCCGCAACCCGCGGTTCGACGACGGCAGCACCGTCGAGGAACAGCTCACCGAGTACGTGGAGGGACACGGCTTCGCCTACGAGCTGACGGGTTTCACCAACGCGCTGAGGAACCTGGCTGCGGGGGTGCGCGGGGAGTTCTCCTTCCTTCCCGACGGTGAGGGCACGCTGATCCGCTGGACGTACGCGTTCAAGCCCCTGCCCGGGCGGCGCCTGATCATCGCCGGGCCGTTCGCCCCGCTGTGGCGGCGGTACATGCAGGCGGGGCTGAACCGAATGGTTGCCGCAACCGAAGCCACGAACGCTCCGGGCGAGGCGTGAGGGCCGTACGTGTCTCGTGCTGGCCGACGATATCGAGGCCGCCTTCCGTCCGAGCCGGCCGACGCCATGGCCCAGGCCCGCGACGCGCACGACGGCAGCCGAGCACGTACCAGGCGGGCGCCGTCACTGATCCGCCGTTCGAGGCCGCCGTCCCCGCATGGCCCCGCAGGTAGGACCTGATCCCCGGTGGACTGACACGATGCTCCACAAGATCCCGCCGCGCGACCGTTCCCAGGCACAGGCACAGGCACAGGCACAGGCACCGCAGGTCGCCCCGGGCACCTGCGGGCACTCGCGAGCGCCCTGTGGCTGGCTGGCGACCCCAGGACCGGATGGCGACGGGCGTCGGCGGTTCTCGCCGATCGGGAGTGTCGCTGTGACGCTGGGTCACTGCTCGGAGCCGAGCGCATCAGGCAGGGGCATTGCCCTGGAAAGAGATTCGGCGCGGCGGCCCGGGATGAGGCAAGTGCACCGTCGCGTAGAGTGTGCCCGGATCGCCCCGACCCATGGAGGGACTTCTTGCACGGGACCACAGATCCGACCGGCCCGGCGCGTTTCGCGATCCTGGGGCCGGTACAGCTCCGGGTCGGCGGCCGCGAGGTCGCGACGGGATCACCCCAGCAGCAGGCTCTCCTGGTCGCCCTCCTGTTGCGCCGTGGGCACACGGCGGGAATAGACGAGCTGATCGGCATGCTCTGGGGCGACCGGCCCCCGGCAGCCGCGCTGGGAACGGTGCGGACCTACGTCTCCCGGGCCCGCGCCCTCCTGAAGGGAACAGCGGTCGAGATCACGTCGTCCGCCGGTGGCTACCGGATGCACGGCGACGGCCTGCAATGCGATGCCTGGGAGCTGGAAGAGGCCGTGGCCACCGCCTCGCAGCGGGCCGCGCACGAGCTGGAACCGCTGGTCGAGCGCCGCCTCACGGCGGTGCTGGGCACCCGGGCCGGTACCCCGCTGGAAGGTCTCCCCGGTGAATGGGCCGAGGCCCAGCGAGTGCGCCTGAACGGTCTGAGGGTGACGGGGACGGAGATCCTCCTGCAGGCAAGGCTTCACGGGGCGGGGCCGACGGCCGCTGAGTTCGACGCGCTGACCGCCCTGCTGCAGGCACAGCCCCTGCACGAGGGTCTGCGCGCTCTGGCCGTGCTGGCTCTGCATCGTCAGGGGCGGCGGGCCGAGGCCCTGGACCTGTTCCGGGCCGGGGCGACACTTCTTCGGGACGAACTCGGGCTCTCGCCCGGCCCGGCCCTTCGCGAGGCCCAGGCCCAGGTACTGCGGGAGGAGCCCGGGAACATCGCTCCCAGACCGGCAGCCCACCTGCCGACGGCCCTGGCCGACTTCGTCGGCCGGGAAAGAGAACTCACCACCCTGCGCGCCGCCCTGACCGACCGGAGCGGTTCCCGGGTCGCGGGGATCACCGGTATGGGCGGCTCCGGGCGCACATCCCTGGCCGTCACCGCCGCGCACCAGCTGGCCGGGCACTTCCCCGACGGCCAGCTCTACTGCGACGTCACCGAGGCCGGCGGCCTCGACGGCGTCCTCGAGCAGTTGCTGAGACTGCTCGGTGGCCAGGTCCCCGCAGGCACCCACGCCCGGGTGAGCGCCCTCAGCCGGCTGGTCACCGGGCGCCGGGTGCTGGTGGTCGTCGACAATGCCGGTAGCGCCGATCAGATCCAGGTACTGCGCAGGGCTCTGCCGCGTACGGCGCTGCTGTTCACCTCGCTGCGCCCGTTCCACGGCATGAACGACGTGACCTGGGCTCGTCTGCAACCTCTTTCGCTTCCCGAGAGCCTGGCGCTGTTCGCCGCGGTCGCCGGGCCCGAACGGGTCGCGCAGTCGCCCGGGGGGTCGAGGGAGCTGGCGGCTCTGAGCGGTGGATATGCGCTGGCTGTGCGTGTTTTCGCGCAGCGGGTCCGCGATTTCGAGCACTGGAGTGTGGCGGCGATCAGCGAGAACATGCGGGCGGAGATGGCCGACGCCTACCCCTCCGATCACGAGGACTGCTCCCTGCTCGCAGCCCCGGTGCAGCGCACGCACGATGCCCTGGCTCCCGAAGCCGCCCGCGCCGCCCGGGTTCTCGGGGTGCTCCCGGAGGAGGAGATCTCGGCCGGGCAGGTGGCCGCGGTGCTGGGGGTGCCGGAGCACCGGGCCTTCTTCGCCCTGTCCGCCGGTACCGACGTCTCGCTGTTGCGAGAAGGCGACAGCGATCATCGGTACCGGCTCTCAGACCCGGTGGTGCGCACCGTCATGATGCGTCTGGCTCACGCGATCGACGGGCCGGAAGAGGTCGCCCGGGTGCAGGCCGTGCATGCGGCGATCAGTGACCGGCAGCAGGTGACGTGCTGACGCGGGCGGCCGGGCCTCATCGCGCCCGCAGGTCGTCCAGCTCTCTCAAAGTGCCGTCGCGACGGTACTTCCGGATCAGATGCTTCGACAGCAGGCCGTTGCCGAGCAGGTGCAGGGACTTGTTGGGTGGCGAACTGAACCCGCCCGAGGTGTGCGGCGCCCAGGTCACGTCGTCGCCGGTGACGGTCAGCCACCCGGTGCCGACCCGGTTGGACACCCCGGCCGCGTAGGGCCGGAACGCGTGCGCGGCGAACCCGGCCCGCCGGCCACCCGGGGGCAGGAGCCCGGGCCGGACGTCGAGGTGAAGGCCTCGTTCGCTGTGGCCGGACACCTGGACCGGCGCGATGACCGGGAGCCCGTCGCCGCCGCGGTAGCCGATCACCTGGTGGCTCATCGCCTGGGCCTGACGCCGGAACTTCGCGGTGTCCACCCGGGGGCCTGTGCCACCGGTGGGCGGGGCCTGCGGGTCGGGGTGCTGCGGTGCGGGCCGGCCGTAAACCTCGGGCGCGCCCCTGAGGTCGGGAGAGGGCCAGGACATGACCCGTTCCAGGGAGATGTTGATGATGACCCGGTGCTCCACGTACTCGCGCAGGGCCCAGTCCCAGAAGCGGCCCGTGGGCATGTCACCGAAGAACGTGTTGGCCTGCCGGGTGACCAGGGCCAGCTGCTCGGGTGACGGCTGTGCGGGGACCGTCGCGGTGCCCTGGGCGAGCACCTGGTGCGGCGCGGTCGCGAAGCCGTGCTCGCGGGTGAAGTAGGCCATGGCCACGCGCGGGTCCTGTACCAGACGCTTCAGCTTGGCGGGAAAGGCCAGGGACGACGTCATGGCGATGGTGCCCGCCTCCGGATCGACCAGGCCGACCGGGCTCACCGGGGTGACGATGGCACCACCGGCGGGGGTGAGGTAGGCGGAGACCGTGACCAGGTCCCCGGCGAAGACGGACTGCACCTCGTCGGGCCAGTTCAATGGCATGGATCAGCGCTCCTGGGTGGTCGGAACGAGATTGTGGTTGACCCGGAACAGGTTACCCGGGTCGAACTCCCGCTTGAGCTGACGGAGCCGGTCCAGGGTCTGCGGCGAGTAGGCCTCGGCCGTGGCCGCCGGATCGGTCGTTCCCAGGAAGTTCAGCGCGGAACCGGTGTGCTGCCAGGCCTTCAGGGCATCGATCAGGGACTCCAGGGGTGGGGAAGCCGCCCCCGACCGCCCGGGTGCCCCCACCGTCCCCACCCAGAAGCTGAAGGCCACGTCACGATGACTGACCGCGCTGGGGAACCGGGGCTCGCGGCTCAGAGCGCCACCCAGCTGCCGGATCTCGACCACCAGCACCGGCGTGTCGACGCCGGCTCCCGCCGCCTCGATGAGCGCCGTGGCCGCTTCCTCGGGAAACTCCGCGAGCAGCCGGGTGCGTTCGTAGGCGGGCATGGGCGCGACGGGATCGTCGTGCACGGCCGCGTACTCGGTGTAGGGACGTTCGCACACGGTGTCGATGAGGGCCGGGGCCAGAGCCCGCGCCGGGGCCACCAGTTCCTGACCCTCAACAGCGTTGCCGAGAAAAGAGAATCGCAAGTGGGCGCAGACGCGTCCCCGCAGCGGCTCGGGAACGAACGGCGCCGCGGGCATCCGCAGGAAGGCGAAGGACACCGTGAGCCGGTCGTCGTCCAGAGCGGTCAGATGCCGGAACTCGGCCAGCAGCGCCTCGGCGTGGACGGCGTCCACGTAGAGACCGCCACCGAAGAAACGGGGCACCGGCATCAGGGAGAAGGTGAGCGATGTGACCACGCCGAACGCGGACTTGCCACCGCGCACGGCCCAGAACAGGTCAGGCTCGCTCTGCGGGTCGACGGTCCGCAACTGCCCGTCGGGGGTGACGATGTCGAACGCCAGCACGTGATCGGCGGCCCAGCCGTAGGCCCGTCCCAGAACCGGGCTGAGCCCGCCGCCCAGGGTGTAGCCGACGACCCCGACATTGAGCGCGGAGCCGCTGACGGGCGCCAGGCCCGCGACGCCGGCCGCGGAGACCACGTCCTGCCACTCCACCCCGGCTCCCACCGTCGCCGTCCTGGCCAGGGGGTCGATGGTGACGCTGTCCAGGGCCCGCACGTTGATCAGCACGGCCTGCTCGGTGGAACCCCAGGTGCCGTGCCCGGTGGACAGGACCGCCACCGGCAGGTCGGCGGCGGCCGCGAAGCGAACGGCGGCCTGGACGTCGTCGGCGTCGGCGGCCCCCACGACCACCGCCGGGCTCTGGGGGTAGGCGAGGTTCCAGGAGGACGTCAGCGCCTCGTACTGCTCGTCGGCCGGAGTGGCCACGGGGCCCGTGGTCCGGCTCGCCAGCAGCTTGACGTCGGTCGGGTTGATCACTGTCGTGTCGTTCACGACGTCAGCAGACAGCGGGGCGATCAACAAAAGATCGACGTCGTGTCAACGAGCGTCGAGGCGGCCGGCCCTGAGGGCGCGGCAGCCGATGGTGGACGTCGTGGTCGCCTGCCAATACACGAAACCGTCCGGTGAATGGCACCTTCTGCGGTTCGAAAGGTGCCACTTCGCCTCGGCGGGGACCGGCGACGCCGAGGTGCTCGAGATCCCGCTCAGACTCAGGGCCGGCAGGCTCGGCGTGGTGACACACCGATGGTCACAACGCGTCTCATGGCGGTGACCGTAGGGAAATCAGAGGGGATGTGTAGGCCAATGCGAAAGGTCGATGCGCTGCCAAGGGGCGAGCATCAACTGACCAGCAAAGCGCCGTCCGCGAGCCGGGCAGGGACGCCCAGCGGCGCCCACGCAACGCAGACGGGCGAGGGAGTTCATCTCGGCCCGGCGCTCGTTCCTGCTCGACGGTTCCCGTACCCTGCGCGGGTTGGTCGGATGTCGGCCAGTTCTCCGGACTGCCAGGTAGCTTGCGGGTTCGGCGCCCGCCTCCGGCTCCCAGGACCTACGATCGTGGCGTCCGTTCAAAAGTACTGGGGGATAACATGAAATACACTCGTACGGTTCTTCTCGCCCTGACGGTAGCGGCTCTCGCGCTCATCGCCCCGGGTGTGGCCCTGGCCGCGCCCGGAGACACGGTCAACACCTGCATCTCCACCGCCACGCCGACGGGCTGGGTGGACACGTCGCTGTACAACTCACCCAGCTGCGGCAGTTTCTCGGGTATCAACGCGAAGTGGATCAAGCAGGTGGACGGCTATCCGACCGGCACTTCGGTGGAAGCCTGTACATCCAGCGCTGTTCCGGCCACGTGGATCGTCACGGCCTTCCGTCAGGCCGGGTCGTTGTGCGGTGGCAGCAACGGGATCAACGGCCAGAGCATCAAGCAGCTGAGTGGGTACGCCGCGGGCACCGTGGTGAATGCCTGCATCACTCCCACCACCCCCACGGGGTGGATCAACATCCGTCAGTACTCCTCGTCGCTGTGCGGGAGCATCAACAACGGGCTCTACGCCCGGGATGTCAAGCAGCTCACCGGATATGCGGCGGGCACAACGGTGGACGCGTGTGTCACTCCGACGACTCCAGCCGGCTGGGTGGACACGAGGTTGTACAACACCAGCGTCTGCGGCGGTTCCAACGGGATCAACGGCCGCACCGTGAAGCGGCTGACCGGACTGCCCATTGGCACGACCGAGGTGGTCTGCACGTCCAGCCCGGTGCCGGCCGGCTGGGCCGTTCAGGGTTATCTGCAGACCTTTGGCACGTGTGGCAGCGCCAACGGCACGGACGCCTACCGGCTCAAGCGCATCTCCTGAGCGCAGCCGACCGTCCGAGTGACCTGCTCCCGTCGGCCCGCGCGGCGGGAGCAGGACCTCAGCCTCATGTCGTCCACTACATGAAGGAAGCTCCCAGCCCGGCATGGCGAATTGGCTCGGCGACATGGCGGATCCCAACAGCAGGGGGAGTGCCCGATGGAGCGTCGTCTCGTCAACGTCGTTCCGGTACCGCCGATCTGTCGCCGACGTACAAGCCCTCGGTTCTGCACGCTGACGAGAATGAACGCCATGCCGCAGTACAGTGTTCGCTCTCATACTCCCGCGCCCGTCGAAACAGTCTGGAAACTCCTGCAAGACGGTCGGAGCTGGCCGGACTGGTCGTCCTCCCTCGACGAGCTGGTGGTGGGACGCTCCGACGGCATCGATGTGCACGGACGCGACGGCGTGGGCGCCGTGCGTGCCTTCCGTACCGGGCGGATCGTGACCGGGGAACGGCTCACGGTCGTCGAGCCTCCTCATCACCTGGCGTACCAGGACGCGTTCAATATGGCACTGCGTGACTATGACGCGCACGTCCGGCTGGCCGTGGCTGTGGACGGCGGCACAGACATCTCGTGGGAGGGGCGCTACCGGATGAAGCCCGTCACCGGTTGGGTCCTGCCTTTCGTGCTCCCGCGCACGATGCGGAGGCTGGCTGACGACCTGGCCGCCCAGGCGGCGAGCCTGTTCGCCCAGGAGAGCTGAGCTCGCGCGGGGTGGTCCCGAACTGCTTCCGGATTGACCGGCTGAGGTGGCTGCTGTCGGTGAACTGCCAACGGGCGGCGACCTCGGCGGTCGAGGCCCCCGGGCAGGAGACCAGCGTACGGCCAGCCTCCTCCACACGCCGGCGATGAATGAAGGTGCGCAGAGACTCACCGGTTTCGGCGAAGGCACGCTGAAGCGTGCGCAACGAGACGTGGCACTCACGGGCGATGACGGACGGGTTCAGGCCGGGGTCGGTCAGCCGGGCGTCGGCCAGGGCTCGTGCGGTCGCCACGAGAGCGGGGCCGATGGCTGGTGCCTGATCGTCGAGGCGGTCCCGGACGACCGCTCGCGCGAGTTCGAACAGTGAGTCGCGCACCGGCCAGATCCCGGTGGGGCTCAGATCGGCGAGGGCGCCCTGGATCGCACGGGCGTGGGCCAGGAGAAGACGCATCGGGGCATCGGTGGTGAGTCCCGCAAGCAGGCGGCCGTTCAGTAACGGGGTCAGCGGCGGTGCGGGCAGCGAGACGATCTGGAGCTCAAGGTCGGCCGATGCGTCGAAATGCACCGCCCGGACCACGTGCTGGAGCATGAACTCCCCAGCCTTCAGCTGGTGAGTGCCTTGGCCGTTCGGATCGTCGAGGGTGAGAACGCCGTGGTGCACCGCGTACAGACGAACCTCGCGGTCGTGGTGACTGGGTAGCCCGTAGGTGCGTATGGGGGTGGCTACCCGGGCATCGACGAGCGTGACGTCGGCGATCTTTCCGACGGTGACTGATCCTCGCATCTGGCGGTGACGCGGCGTGGCGATGGCCGGCAGTTCCTGGTCGTGACCGATGACGTCGTGCCACTTCTGGGCGAAGGTCTCCATCATGGGGACGGTCTGCGCTCCCGCGCGGGTGTCGAGGGAGAAGGCCGATGCTGGCGTCATGGGGTGAACTTTCGCACTGGGAGGCCTGAGCCTCCGTCTTGACTTGCAGATCCGACCGCCTCGACCAGTGATGACCGGGCGAGATGGCGAACCTGAACGGCGGGGACGAGCTTTGGGCGCGTGGTGTAGGGGTGGGGGCATCTTCACCGTCAGACGGCAGACAGGCTCGGCCGATCGCCGGCCTGGAAATTGTGGCGCCGACGGCCGGATGGGGCAAGCGACGCAGGCAACGGGGGTACGGGTCAGGTGTCGTTGACACCGTGTGCCCGGAGGTGGACAGGGCCGAGGTGGGATCGGGAGGTCCTGGATAACCCTTCTGGCACATCGCAGAGTGGGCCCCGCACGACCACCCACATCCGGGTACCAGGACGGGGCAACGGCGTGACCTCCGGCGGAGAGATAACCGTGGCCACCGTCGCGCACAGTGAACGGGAAAGCACGCTCTCACGGAGCCGTTTCCCGACGGCGCCGAGACCTCCTGAGGCTGTTCGGCTCTTGAGTTCTCGGCGTGGCGAGCATGTTTCACGTCCTAGCAGGGACGGAACCCCGACCTCCGACAACAAGATGGGACATTGATGAACACCTATGAAACCCCTCGTACGGGACGTCTTGAGAGTGGCATGCACTTCGACGTCATCGTCTGTGGCGCGGGGTCAGCCGGCTCCACGGTCGCGGGACGGCTGGCCGCCGACACCGACCTGAATATCCTGCTCCTCGAGGCCGGTGGCACGGACGAGCGCGAGAACGTGCAGGACCCGTGGTTGTGGCCGACCAACCTCGGGACGGACGGCGTGTGGAACTTCGTGACGGAACCCGAGCCGCAGCTGAGCGCCGCTCCCGCGTATTACCCCATGGGACGGGGGCTGGGCGGCGGCGGAAGCATCAACGTCTCCGTATGGGCGCGGGGACATCGGGCCGACTGGGACTCGTACGCACGCATCGCAGATGACGACGTCTGGGACTACGAGCACATCCTTGATGTCTACCGTCGAATCGAGGCTTACCAGGGCCCGTCGGACGCTCGCCGTGGCACGTCGGGTCCGATGTGGATCGAGCAGCTCCCGAACGACAACAGCTTCTTCGAAGCCGTGCAGGACGCCGCACAGAGCCAGGGCATCCCGAAAGTCGCAGACCTGAACGGTGCGCTCATGGAGCAGGCCGCGGGCACTTCGGTGCGCGACGCCAACATCCACGACGGCCGCAGGCAGTCTCCCTACCGCTCCTTCGTCACCCCGGTGCAGAACCAGAAGAACCTCACCGTGCTCACCGCGGCCGAGGTCGGACGGGTCCTGTTCGAAGGAGACCGGGCCGTCGGGGTCAGGCTGACCGACGGTGTCGAGCTCTTTGCCGACCGGCAGGTCGTTCTCTCGCTGGGGGCGGTCAACACCCCCGCCGTCCTGATGCGCTCCGGGGTCGGCGACCGTGAGGAGCTCCAACGGCTCGACATTCCCCTGCGCAAGCACCTGCCCGGTGTCGGACGCAACCTCCACGATCACATCAATGTGCCGCTCGTCTGGGGTGTTTCTGATGATGCGGAGCTGCCGGCACCGATGCAGGCGGTCACCGGGATGCTCTGGAACCTTTCCGAACCCCAGGCCCCGGCCGCCGTGGTCTACGTCGAGACCTTCCCGGTCGTTGCGCCGCCGATCGCCGCCCAGGGCGGCGTACCCGAGCGTGCGGTGACGTTCCTGACCGGCGTCAGGCTGCGCAGCCGCGGCGACGTCCGCCTGTCGTCGGCAGATCCGGCCACGCCCCCGCTCATCCGCACCGGGTGGCTCAACGATGGATCCGACATCCCGGCTCTCCTGGACATTGTTGCCCGGGTCACGACCATCGCGGACTCGCCCGAACTGGGCAAGCACCTCAGCGAACGCGTGTTCCCGCCTGCGAACGCCGACCAGGACGCGGTCATCGACTATCTGCGGCGGGGCACCCAAACGTTCTGGCACCAGTGCGGTACCGCGGCCATGGGCCACGGAGCACTGGCGGTCGTCGACTCCCGCCTGCGCGTGTGGGGAACAACCGGCCTCCGCATCGTGGACGCGTCCATCCTGCCCCACGTGCCCGTCGCCAACACGATGGCACCCAGCGTCGCCATCGGCATGCAGGGCGCCGACTTCATCGCCGACGACCTCGCCTGAGACCTGCTGGAGGGACGAACACCTCCCCAGGACCGGACGACGAAGGCGCCGAAGGCCTTCGTGTCGAGCCGGCTGACTGCTCGCCTGCCCGGGCCGGGGCTGATCTCAGCCCCGGCCCGGGCAGGCGGGTACGGGATCAGACTTTGCCGGGGAACGTCACGCCGACGGTGTAAGCGCCCGACCGTGGCATCTCTTCTGGTCGCTGACGGGTGCGGACTCCGGAAGGCCACGGCTCCGGAAGCGTCGTCCCGCAACGCTTCCGGAGCCGTGGACCGTTGCTCTCTTACGTGCCCTCAGCTGTCGGGGCCCCAGGGGTGCTGATGGGATCTCCCTCGGAGACCGGGAATGAAACTCCCGTCAGCTCCTCGGAGATGTGCCAGACGCGCTGGGCGTCCTCATTGCGCAGCGGAGGGTAAAGTTGTTGCTCGGCAGGGCCGCCACCCAGGTGGCCCGGACCGCTGGGGCCGTAGAACTGGCCATTGCCGGCCTCGTCGGACGTTGCCGCGTAGAGCGCCGGCAGGGGGGCACTCTCGAGGGTCCCGAGGAGGATCCCACGTCGAGACAGCCCGCGGATGAACCGCATTTGAGGGGTGTCCTGGGTGCGCCCGATCTCGGGACGGGCGGCCAGAAGGCTGGTCGGTGCAATTCCGGGATGAGAGATGTTGCTGGTGATGCCCCACCCCTCCATCTGGCTGCGCCGGGCCAGCTCGAGCCCGAAAAGGCCAAAGGCAATCTTCGACTGAGAGTAGGCATCTCGCCCGGAGTAGGAGGTCTCCCACTGCAGGTCGGCCCAATTGATCGATCCACGACGCGCCGCGACACTCAACTGTGATGTCACCCGGGCCCGGCCTGCTCGCAGCAGCGGCAGCAAGTGGGCGGTGAGCGCGAAATGCCCGAGATGGTTCGTGCCGAACTGTAGCTCGAACCCGTCGACGGTCAGTTGTCGATCAGGCGGGGTCATGACGCCTGCGTTGTTGATCAGAAGGTGGAGGGGGAGCCCTTCCGCACGCAGCGCATGCCCGAGAGCCGCCACGGAAGCCAGTGACGAGAGGTCCAGCTCGCGCAAGGAGACCAGGGCACTGGGTGTTTCCTGGCGGATGCGGACCATGGCTTCTGCACCCTTGCGAGGGTTGCGCACCGGCATGATCACTTCGGCTCCGGCGGCGGCCAGCCGTCGGGCGATGACCAGTCCCATGCCGTCGCTCGCGCCCGTGACGACGGCCCGCCTGCCGGTCAGATCGGGGATGGAGATATCAGGTGTGCGACGCATTCTGGTCCTTCCGCTGTGGAAGAGATCCGTCCGTGGGCCGGCGGATGTCTGGGGTACGTGAGCGGCGGCGCGGCGAGCGGCGATCAGCGTGGCGCCCGCCAGCGCGGCAAGAACGGGGCCGGCAGCGATCCCGACTGCGGCGAGCACCGCAGGCTCGTCGGCGCGGTAGAACGTGAGCCGGAGAACGAAGTTGACGAGATTGACCGCCACCGCGGCCGCCGTGGTGAGCGTGTAGACCCGTCGCAGCCGACGGTGGCGATGCCAATCGTGCGGACCGCCCGCGAGCCGGTTGAACATGAACCCGGTCAGCGGCCGCCCCACCAGCAGGGAGCCGGAGAACGCGATCATGAAGAAGGCAGGGAGCAGGATCGGCAGGATGAAAAAGCCTCGGGCCTCGCCGGTCACAGCCGCGATCAGGGCGCACACCGCAGCCATGACGAGTCCGGCCAGAGCTCCCCGGACGGGTTCGCGTCGCACCACTCTGATCCCGAAAGCCAGCGTGGCCGCCGCCGCCAGGGCGATCAGGGCCGGAACGAGGCCGCCGATCGAGTCGGCCACGACGAAGGCAATGACGGGAGCGGCCGTCACGGCGATGCCCATCATTCCGCCGGACGTCTGCCAGGCCCGGTGCAGGACCGCGCGCATGCTCAGGTCCTGTTCGGTAGGCATGGGAGGTGGCGGGGGAGTGATGGTGCGCTGGGGCATCGTCGTCCTTCCGGGGTGGGTGGGGCATTCAGGCTGCCCGGTTCCGGCGGGTGCATCCAGGACTTCCCGATACCAGGCTGGGCGCGTACGCATTCGTCTGGGCCGCGGGCCGCGGGCCGCGGGCCGCGGGCTGCGGGGTGCGGGGTGCTGGCGTGGGCCAGCGTGGATGCCGGTGGTACACCTGCCTGAGATACCGCTGAGCTGCGAACAACGTTGTGTGGCACAAGAATGAGCATCTGGGTCAGCGTCCAGTTTCCGGCACCGGGGCAACCCAGGGTTCTCCCGGATCAGTTGTCCGGCACCGCGACGTCTGCGAATGACGGTGCGTGATGACGCCCTTTCTCACTGCTGCGCAAAGGAAGTGGACGGCCCGCATCTGGCGCATGGTGCCATCACCGGCAACGAAGTCTCCGGGGCTCGTTGCCTAGACTGGTGCGACCAAGAAGTTCGACAGTAATCGCGGCTGTCGGCACGACCACATGCGGCGTCCGTCCGTGTCGGCTCACGGACGCCGTGCTACGAAGCAGATCTGGTACCGGAGGTAAGGGTGATCGACCGACCGGCCCTGGCGGACTTTCTGCTGCGGCGACGAGAAGCGTTGCAGCCGGAGGACGTGGGCCTGATGCGCGGGCATCGTCGCCGAACTCGCGGTCTGCGGCGGGAGGAAGTCGCTTCCCTCTGCCACATCTCGGTCGACTACTACGCCCGGATCGAGCAGGCCCGGGGGCCCCAGCCGTCCGAGCAGATGATTGCCTCGATCGCGCAGGGGCTGCACCTGTCGGTGGAGGAGCGCGACTATCTCCTGTTGCTGGCCGGGCACCAGCCGCCGGCCCGCGGGACGGCCGGCGATCACATCAGCCCAGGTCTGCTGCGAGTGCTGGACCGCCTCGATGACACGCCCGCCGAGATCGTCACCGAACTGGGGGAGACGCTCCGCCAGAGCCCGCTGGGGGTGGCCCTGGTCGGCGATGCCACGGCCTACACCGGGCCCTCGCGTAGTCGTGGCTATCGGTGGTTCGCAGATCTGTCCAGCCGCGACCTGTACCTGCCGGACGATCACCCCGCCATGTCTCGCATGTACGCCTCAGGTCTGCGCGGTGTCCTGGGGCGGCGGGGCCCGAATTCCCGGGCGGCTGAACTGGCCGGGCTGCTGTCCGAGCAGAGTGAGGAGTTCCGCAGTCTCTGGGCGGAGCAGACCGTGGGGTCGAGGCCGGATGAGATCAAGCGTTTCAATCACCCCGAGGTCGGGTACCTGGAGCTGAACTGCCAGAGATTGCTCGACCCTGAACAGTCCCACGCCTTGCTGGTTTACACCGCGGTTCCTGGCAGTTCGAGTTATGAGCGGCTGCAGTCGCTCGCGGTCGCGGGATCCGGTGCTTCGATCTAGGCGTTGCGTCGGTTCGGTCCGAGGACCAGCCGGCAACGTAGAGGGGTAGTCGCCTGGTGCCCAACTTGGGGGCACATTGCGGCCCGGCCGTGGTCTTCGCTGCTCGCTGAAGCATCAGTGCCGGTGCGGCCCAGACGTTCAGGGCTTCGCGGTGACAGCGGTGACCGGTACTGGTATCGGTGGCTCGGTAGGGCTTGGAGGGCCTGGTCAGGGCCTGGTCAGGGCCCTGGACAGGTCGTCGACCGTCAGCGGCGCACTGTTCGCGTACGCCACTCGGACCTGCCCTGGCCCGGCGGCCTGGGCTCGGGCCGGGTTCAGAGCCAGGGGACCTACGTCCTGCAGTGGGCGTTGGACCTCACGCATCTGAGCCGGCGCCTGATCCCGACCGATGGTGGTGTGGGTGGTGGTGAGGGTCAGGGGAGGTCGTAGGAGCGGGTTGAGGTCGACGGATGGACGGCGGGCACCGCGATCTCCGCTGGCGGACGGCGTTCGGGTGCGGATGTCAGCTTCGGGGATCTGGATGGTCGGTAACCAGGCACTGTCGATCCCTGTTTGAGCGGGAACCTGATCGCTATTTGGTCATCCGGCACGGGGCCAGGCAGACTTCGCTCAATCGACAGGTGACGTGACACAGAACCAGGAAAGTGGACCGGTCCGCACTGAGCGACTTCCCGCACCGCCGAGCGGAATTGGACCGCTCCCAGTCAGAGGCATCGCGTTCCTCGATGAGGATTCGTCAAGGTTTTGTCAACGCCCGTCTTCTGAGCTGAGGGGTATCGGGGATGACCCTGCGGGCCGTCGACCTGTTCTTCTCACCGAGCGCACGGATCAGACAGAGGGAGTTTTCCAGGTATGAGGTCAGGAACACCGCCGCGCACCGTTGTCGTGACGGGTGCCAGCTCGGGCATCGGCCTGGCTGCCGCCCTGCAGTTCGCGGCCCGGGGGGATCAGGTCGTGCTGGTCGGCCGCACCCAGGAGCGGCTCGTCGCCGCAGTGGAGCGAGTTCGTGATGCGGGCCAGGAGCCAGTGTCGTTCCAGGCCGACTTCGAGCGTCTGAACGAGGTGGCGAGCCTGGCTCACCGCCTGCGGGAGAGATACCCGAAAATCGATGTGCTGGTGAACAATGCGGGAATGCACCTGGGATCCTACCGGCGCACTCAAGACGGCCACGAGGCCACGATCCAGGCCAACCATCTGGCCGCCTTTCTCCTGAGCAACCTGCTTCACGAACGGCTCGGTGGCGGACGGATCGTGAGCGTGTCGGTACGGCCCGCTCCGAACGCGAGACTGGACCCCGGGCGGCTGGACCCCGGTGAAGCGGGCTACAACGGCGTTGCGGCCTATCAGAGTTCTAAGGTCGCCAACGTGCTTTTCGCGACAGCTGCTGCCCAACGCTGGCCCGACGTCCTCAGTTACAGCGTGCATCCCGGTCTTGTCCGCACCGATATCGGTCGGGAAACCAGACTGCGATACTTCTTTCGTCACATGCCGTTCCTCGCCACACCCGAGGCGGCCGCCCGTCGGGTAGTGCGTCTGGGCACAGCTCCACCTTCGGAGCTGACCAATGGGGCGTTGCACGGGGCGGGCGCGGCGTACCGGCTGGATACGCGACGCTTCGCCCCCGAGCGGGCCCTCGAGATGTGGGCCGCTTCCGAGAACGCTGTGAAGGAGTACCTGTAGCTACGACCTCCCGGCTGCCGAAGCGGCCGGCCCAGGAGCGAACCCGGCGAACCCCCCGACGCGGGACCTCGACACTCCCGCCGGCCAGCGAAAGCCTGCGTGTCGCCGAGGGTTGCCGCGCTACGTGAACAATTCTTCACGAAGAGCTCATGATCCTTAAAATGATTACGGGTCGCTTGTTTCGAGCACTCACGGTGAAGGCGGACCGTATCTGAAGGTGGGATTGAGAAGTCCTGGCCAGCGCCGCTGGCTCCGAGCAGAGTGGGTCTCGCGACACCACATCCCGGCAACGTCCACGCGGCGTCCGTCATGCTCGGTGAGCGCGGCGCCGAATTGCTGGTGCCGTGAACAACAATGCCGCAGTGACCTCTTCGGCGGCCACGCGCGCTTGAAGGCCCCTCAAGCGGGTCTTTCGTGCCCGGCAGCATGATCTGCGCCGGGCAAACGCCGGCGCACCACCCGTCTACCGAAAGACAGTGTCTTGCGAAACGTCATACTGCTCGGTGGTTTCTGGCACGGAAGCTGGTGCTGGAGCCTGGTCACGCCACATCTGGCGGCCCGTGGAATAGCCTCGGTCGCGGTGGACGGGCAAGGTCAAGGGCTGGGCGCACGCTCGCCGAAGGCCCGCTGGGCCCGGCCGTTCGACGCCGCGGCGTACGCCTCGGAGCCGTCCGGGGTCGCCTCCATCGACGTCGGCACGGCCGCCGGGGCCCTGATCGAGCAAATCCGCCGGATCGGGAGCGGTGACCCGTGCGTCGTGGTCGCTCACAGTGCCTACGGCGCCGTCGCGACCGAGGCCGCCGAGAGGGAGCCCAGCCTCTTCTCGCATCTGGTGTATGTCGCCGCCTTCGCACCCACCGCCGGCATGTCCGCCGCCGAGTACGTGGCCTCACCGCAGAACGAGGGCGAGACCGGAACTGCTCTCGGCCGGGGAAACCCGTTCGAGCTGGGGGCTTCACGGCTGGATCCGGCCGACGGGGAGCATCACGAGGCCTTCCGGACCGCCCTGTACGCCGATGTCGAGAAAGACGTCGCCGTGGCGGCCATCGGCCTGCTGAATCCCGACGCGCCGATGGGGTGGCGACCCAGGCCGTGACAGCGACCCGGGAACGCTTCGGGTCAGTACCCCACACCTACGTCGTCTGCACCCAGGACAACATGATCCGGCCGGCCCTGCAGCGTCGTTTCGTGCGGGAGATCGACGCTGTCTCACAGCACGCCACCAAGGTCGTCGACCTCGAGTCCTCGCACTCGCCCTTCCTGTCGCAGCCGGCTGTCCTGGCCGAAGCCATCGCGTCGGCCTGGTAGCCCGCTCGCTCGTCCCGCCGGCCACGCCCGAGGAACAGAGGGGCGTGGCCGGCGGGACATCGGATGCGTCGGCGATCGAGCTGGCCAGCGCGCAGCGAGCCCATTCCAGCCGTGCGTCACGAGTCGAGGATCATGAGCTGAACGGCGTTCACCGGGGTTGCTCGCCCCGTGGCAGGACGCCGCCGGAGCTGCCAATAGTGGTGTCGCGGGAGGCATCACAGCCGGGCGCCAGGACCGAAGCTGTCCGGCCGACGCCCAGGTTCACACGGTGGGGACGGTGCCGCCGTCGATGACGTACTCGGCGCCCACGATGGCCGCGGCGCGCTCGGACACGAGGAACCCGACGAGGTCGGCGATCTCCTCGGGCTGTGCGAACCGTCCCAGCGGGACCCCGCCGAGGGAGTCGTGGATCGTCTGCTTCGCGGCCTCGCGGGTGAGCCCGTTGCCGTCGGCGATGCGGTCCACGAACCGCTCGTAGGCCTCGGTCTCGATCCCGCCGGGGCTGATCGCGTTGACCCGCACGCCCCGGGGCGCGAGCTCGTTGGCCAGGCCCTTGCTGTAGGTGCGTAGCGCCGCCTTGGCCGCCGCGTACGCCAGGGAGGCGTCGTACTGCGGCAGCTCCCGCTGGATCGAGGTGAAGTGCAGCACCACGCCGGATCCCGACTCGAGCATGGCCGGCAGGAGCGCCCGGTCCAGGCGCACCGCGCCCAGGAGGTTCAGGTGCAGTTCGGTCAGCCACTGGTCCTCGGTGATGACCGCGAACCCACCCGACGGTGTCGAGGCGCCCCCGACGACGTGCACGAGAATGTCGAGCGGGCCGCCGGCCTCGGCGAGGCGACCCGCCACGAGCGCGGCGCCCTCGAGGGTCGAGGTGTCCGCCGCGATGAACCGGTCGGGGCGCTCGTACCCGGCGGGCATCGTCCGGGCGGTGGTCCACACGTCGGCGCCCATCTCCCGCAGGCGGGCGACGACGGCCCTGCCCGTCCCCTTCGACCCGCCCGTGACGAGGGCCCGGCGGCCGTCGAGGCGGTCCCGTTCGTTGCTGGACATGCTCTGTCTCTCTTCTCTGTGGCGATCAGCAGTGCCGGGACGGGCTCAGGCGTGGTTGGCGATGACCAGTTCGGCCACGAGGCCGCCGCGGAGTGTGAAGCGGTAGTCGAGCTCGGCGACGCCGCCCGGGAAGGTGCCCTCCAGGCGCAGGGTCACCACCCAGTGGTTGTCGTCGACGCGGTGGGCGCCGATCTGCTCGGTGGTGTACTCGAACTCGGAGCCGGCCTCGCGCAGGAACGTGTGCACCTCGTCGCGGCCCCGGAAGGTCTCGGCCTGGTCGACGACCACGATGTCCTCGGCGAGGAACGAGGAGGCCGTGTCGGCGTCGTGAACGGTGCTGGCCGCGAGGAAGTCGCGGACGGTGCTCGGGAGGGCGTCGGACCGGAGGTCGGTGTGATTCATGGTGCCACCGTGGAGCCTCGCGACGCGGGAGGGTCAAGCGCTGGACTCTCCCCCTGGGGGAGGCTTCACACTGGTCGCGTGCTGAGCATCGGGGAGTTCTCTCGACTGACCCACCTGAGTGTGCGGACCCTGCGTCGCTACCACGAGGCAGAGCTGCTGGAACCGGCCGTGGTGGCCGAAGACACCGGCTACCGCTATTACGCCGTCGAGCAGATCCCGGTCGCACAGGTCATCAACCGGCTCCGCGAGCTCGACGTCCCCCTGAGCGATGTGCAGGCGATCCTGCGCACGCCCGACCCCGGTGTCCGCGCGGGCCTGGTCGCGGATCACCTCGAACGTCTGGAGGCCCAGCTCGACCGCACCCGGTCCGCGGTCGCCTCGCTGCGCCGCCTGCTCCGGCCCGCCTCCACCCCGCTCGAGGTCGAGCTGCGCGCCGAGCCCGCCCGCACGGTCGCAGCGGTGACGGCCGAGGTCGGCCTCGACGACGTCGATGCCTGGTTCGCAGGCGCGATGGCCGAGCTGGAGATGGCCGTCGGCGCCGCGGCGACCGGCCCGCCCGGTGGCCACTACGACAACTCCCTGTTCGAGCAGGGGCGCGGTCAGGTGCTGCTGTACCTGCCGACGGCCGCGCCGCCGCGCACCGGGCGGGTGCAGGCCGCGACGCTGCCCGCCGCGGAACTGGCGGTGACCACCCACGTCGGCGAGCACGCCGGCGTCGACGTCACCTACGGCGAGCTCGGTACGTGGGTCGTGGCGAACGCGATGTCGGTGGCCGGGCCGGTGCGGGAGGTCTACCGCGTCGGGCCCCGGGACACGAGCGATCCGGCGGCCTGGCGCACCGAGATCGGATGGCCGGTGTTCCGCGTGACATCAGTCATGTGAACGGTTCTCAACCGAGACCGGTCTGTGCCCACGGCCGGAGGGTGCACTCGCCGTCGAGCCGACGATGAGCTGGACAGCACGGGGCCGGCTCGGGCACACGGCGGGACACGATGCCGGGGGGAGGCCCCCGGCGCCGGCAGGATCAACCGGAGCGGCTTCGGCCGGTGGACCGGTTCGAGGGTCAGACGCCGCGGCGCCGGGCGTCGATCGCGCCGATATGGGCTTCGGCCCATTCACGCAGCACCGAGATCGGCCCGTGCAGTGACATTCCCAGCGGGGTGAGCCGGTAGAACACCTTGGGCGGCACGCTGTCCTCCACCCGCCGCTGCACCAGGCCGTCCGCGGCCAGACGTTTCAGCTCCTGCGACAGCATCCGGTGCGAGATCCCGGGCATCGCACGTTCCAGCTCCGCGAACCGCAGCTCGGGCGACTCGGTCCGGGCGAGCACGGTGATGATCATCGCGACCCACTTGCTCCCGATCCGGTCGAGCAGCTCCCGGGTCGGGCACTGGGCGTCGAACAGGTCCCCACGACGGCGGGCGAGATCGTCGACGGCGGTTACCTCGGGATTACCAGGTGACGGCATAGTGCGTTCTTCCGGGATCAGAGGGAGTTCCGTACGGTCAGCAGGTAATCAAGAGTAACCACCTGGGAGCCGGCATGACCACGACCCGCACGATCCGGGCCAACGGCATCGCGCTGAACGTCGCCACCGCCGGGCAGGGCCCGGCCCTGCTCCTGCTGCACGGCTTTCCGCACACCTGGCAGATCTGGGAACCCGTCCTTGCGGCCCTGGCCCAACGGTTCACGGTGATCGCGCCCGACCTGCGCGGGCTGGGCGACTCCGAGCGTCCCGAGAGCGGGTACACGGCGATGGACGTGGTGCAGGACATGGTCGCCCTGCTGGACGTTCTGGAGGTCTCCGGTACGGACGTGGTCGGCATCGACCTGGGCACGCCACCGGCGTTCCTGCTGGCGGCGACCCACCCGGAACGGGTGCGCCGGCTCGTGGTGATGGAATCACTGATCGGCCCGCTGCCCGGGGCCGAGGACTTCCTGCGTGGGGGCCCGCCGTGGTGGTTCGGGTTCCACTCCGTCCCGGGTCTGGCCGAGAGCGCCCTGGCCGGGAACGAGGCGTCCTACCTCGACTTCTTCCTGCAGGCGGGCACTCTGGGCGACGGCGTCACCCCGGAGTTCAGGAAGGCCGTGCACACGGCCTACCGCGGCGGGCCGGCTCTGCGCGCGGCGTTCGAGCACTACCGGGCGTTCGCCGACAGCGGCCGGCAGATCGTGCGGGCGCTGGCCGCGTCACGGCTGCGGGTACCGACCCTGACGATCGGGGCGGCACCGGTCGGTGACGCCACCTACCGGCAGCTCGAGCCGGTCACGGACACGCTCTCCGGGGTCGTCCTCGACAACTGCGGGCACATCATCCCGCAGCACCGGCCGGAGCTCCTGCTCGAGGCCCTGAACGGCTTCCTGGTCTGAGCGGGCCGACCTCGGCGAGGAAAGAGCCCACGCGTACACCGGGACACGGTGTCGATCCCCGGGGAAGCCGGTTTCCCGGAAGTGCGCTCGGCACAGTGCATCACAGTGCGTACGCGAGCGATCACGCGGGAGTTGTGCCCGGTGAACGGGGCGGAACGCGAGGAATCGCCCTCGGGGGCGTGGAGATCATTACATTCTGGTTCCGCCCGGTGCCCGAGCGACCGGACGAATGGCACCATGCCGGGATGCCCGCCCCGTTCTCGCCGCTCCCGGGCGACCCCGACCAGGTCGCCGGTTACCAGATCGCCGGACGTCTCGGTTCCGGGGGCCAGGGTGTCGTGTACCTCGGTATCGCCCCCTCCGGCGAGCGGGCCGCCGTCAAGATGCTCCGCTTCCACGACGAGGACTCGCACGCGCAGTTCGCCAAGGAGGTCGCCAGCGCCCGGCGGGTGGCCCCGTTCTGCACCGCGCAGCTGCTCGACTACGACCTCGACGTGGCCGCGCCCTACGTGATCAGCGAGTTCATCGAAGGGCGCTCGCTGCAGCAGTTCGTGGCCGAGCGGGGCCCGCTCTCCGGGCCCCGCCTGCAGCGCCTGGCGATCGGCACCGTGACCGCGCTGGCCGCGATCCACGAGGCGGGCGTCGTGCACCGCGACCTGAAGCCGGCGAACGTGATGATGGCGCCCGACGGCCCGAGGGTGATCGACTTCGGCATCGCCCGCGACCTGTCGACGCTGACCACCCGTACCGGGCAGATGGCCGGCACCCCGTCGTACATGTCGCCGGAGCAGGTGAACGGCGATCGGGTGGGCCCGGCGAGCGACCTGTTCTCGTGGGCGTCGGTGATCGTGTTCGCGGCCACCGGCCGGTCGCCGTTCGACGCCGGGTCCGCGGTGGCCAGCATCATCCGAGTCGCGAACCACGAGCCCGACCTCACGGGCCTGCCGGCCGAGCTGGTGCCGGTGCTGCACCAGTGTTTCAGCAAGGAGCCCGGCAGCCGCCCGAGCGCCCAGCAGGTGCTGACGATGCTGCTCGGGCGGTCCGTGCGGGCCGACCGGCCCACGGCCGTCCTCGAGGCCGGGAGCCAGTTCGCCGCGGCCGGAGGGGATTCCGCGTCCGCGCCTGCGGCTCGGGACGAGGCGGGCGACGCCCCGACGTGGGCCCGGCGCGGGCCGGTGGTCGGCCCGGCGACGGACCCCCGGAACCAGCCCCGGCCGACCCGGAAGCTGCGGGTCGCGGGGATGATCGGTGTGCCCGCCCTGCTGGTGGCCGGTATCGGTATCGGCATCGCGCTGGACACCGGCGGTACCTCGGACGCCGACCCCGCGAGCCCGGCCCCCGAGCCCTCCGTCAGCGCGACCGGCAGCGCGACCGGCAGCGCCGTCGGGCAGACGGCCGCGGGCACCCTGCCCTCGACGCTGGCGGGCACCTGGACGGGCACGGTGAACCAGAGCTCGTCGTCCGTCGACGACTGGCAGTGGCAGATCGAGCTCGACCTCGCGGCCGGACGACGCACGGCGGGCACCATGAAGTCCAGCGATCTCGGGTGCACGTCGCACGTGACGGTGATCGGGACCACCGACGACACCGCGCACCTGCGGGCACCGGTGACGCCGGCGAACGACCCGCAGGGCGTCTGCTCGCCGCTCGGCCTGATCACGCTCGAGGTGGACAACGCCGCGGGCACCGCGGACCTCTTCTGGCAGGACACCGAGGACCCGACCAACGTCGGTGAGGCCAAGCTGACCCGGGTCGGCGGCTGAGCGCCGCTCCCGCGTTCAGCTCCCGCCGCGCACCATGCCGTGCTGGGCGGCGGTGTGCACGTCGCGGAAGTACCGCTGCAGAGGGCTGCTCATCATCGCCGCTGCCGTCCCGTTCGCGGCGTACACCAGGTCGGTGGCCCGGGTCGCGTGGCCCGCGGCCGTGACGACGGCGAGTTCCTGATCGGCCTCGCTCCCGTTCGCGAAGGCCTCCAGCAGGAAGGCCCGCCCGGAACCGTGCAGCCCCCGGGCCTGGTCGGAGCCCCCGAAGTCCTCGATCGCCGCCCGGGCGACACCCAGCATGACCGCGGCCACGCCGAATCCCAGGGCCGACCGGCCGTACCGGGACAGGGTTCCCGAACCGCGCGCCGGGCCGGTCGGGTCGAAAACCCGTTCCGTGGGGACGAACACGTCGCTCGCGCTGAAGTCGTGACTGCCGGTGCCCCGCAGGCCCAGCGCGTCCCAGGTGCGGTGGATCGTGACCTCCCCGGCCCGCATCAGGAAGCAGCGGAATCCTTCCGCCGTGTGGGCGCCACCCACGATCCAGGTCGCGTGCAGGCAACCGCTCGCCAGCGACCACCGGCCCGTGACGCGGTAACCGCCCTCGACCGCCCGGGCCTCACCCCGCGGGGAGCCGACGCCGGCCATCACCAGGTTCGGGTCGCTCAGCAGGCTCGCCGCGGTCTCGGGCGGCAGGTAGGTCAGGGCCGTGCCGGTGATCGCCCCGATCATCGCGCACCACCCGGTCGAGGCGTCGGCCCGGCCGATCTCCTCCAGCACCGCCACCATCTCACCGGCGCTCGACGGTGTCCCGCCCGGGACGGCGAGCCTGAACACCCCGGCCTCGGCCAGGCTTTCGATGACCGGGGCGGGGATCTCGCCGTCGGCCTCGACGCGGTCGGCGGTTGCCCGGATCTGGGGAGTGAGTTTCTGGACCCGGTCGAGCAGCGTCATGACATTCCCTCGTCTGGTGTGGCTCCTGCCGCCAGCATCGTAGGAGGCGAAAACGGACGCCGCGAAACGAGGAACGCCCGGGACCGGGCCAGGAGGGTCCCGTCCCGGGACCCCTGATCGGCGATGAACACGACACCGGGGGCCCACGGTGGACGCGCCGGTCCGGTGGGAACCCCGGGTACCCGTCGGTCGGTGCCCGGCTCCGGGAGGGGCACCGACGCGTCCATCGTTCTCTGCAGCCCCCGCCGGCCGGCCAAGACGCCACGTGTCCCGTTTCGGGCCTTCGGCCCGCTAGGATCCCGGGGCGATGCGTGCTCGGGTGTGGTTCCGGATCCACGGGCGGATGTTCTCGGCCGGGTGGCGTCGTGGTTCCACCTACCGGGCGGCGGCCCTGGGCGGGCTGGTCGCCAACGCCGTCTTCGGCTTCCTGAAGGCCAGCGTTCTCGTGGCCGCGGTGAGGGCCGGCGGCGGTGACATCGGGGGCTACGACGCCACCGCGATCGTCGCGTACACCTGGCTCGGCCAGGCCCTCCTGGGATCCGTGAACCTCAACGGCCGCAGCGATCTCGCCACCCGCATGAAAGACGGCAGCATCGCCGTCGACCTCCTGCGACCGGTCGACCTGCAGACCGCCACCACCGCCCAGGACCTCGGCCGGGCCCTGTTCTCGCTGCTGCCGCGCGGCGTGCCGCTGATCGCGCTCGGCGTGCTGGCCGGCGGCATGCGCCTGCCCCTCGACCCGCTGATCCTCGCGCTGGGCGCGTTCAGCGTCGTGGCGGGCACGACCCTGTCGTACCTCGTCGTGTATCTCGTGGCGGTGGCCGGGTTCTGGATCGTGGAGACGCGCGGTCTGCAGACCGCGTACATGATCGTCTCCGGTTTCCTGGCCGGGCTGTTCGTGCCGGTGACGCTCTTTCCCGGCTGGCTGCTCACCCTGGCCCGGGCCACGCCGTTCCCCTCGATGCTGCAGACCCCGATCGACGTGCTGTCCGGGCGCCTGACCGGCGCCGAGTCCGCGCAGGCCGTGCTCGTGCAGCTGGCCTGGATCACCGGAGTCCTCGTCGTGGGACAGGTCGTCACCGGGGCCGGGCGGCGCCGCCTGGAGGTGCAGGGTGGCTGAGCACTCGCGCCTGCGTCCCTACCGGGTGCTGCTGGGGGCCCGGGTGCGCGCCCAGAGCAGCTACCGCGCCAGCTTCGGCCTCGACCTGCTCACCTCGCTGCTCATCGGTCTCGTGGAACTCGCCGAGGTCTGGGTGCTCTACCGGTCGGTCGACGGCATCGGCGGCCTCGACCTGACGGCCGCCCTGCTCGTGTTCGGCCTGGCCGACACCGCTTTCAGCATCGCCGACCTCGTCGTCGGGCACCTCGACACCCTGCCCCAGTACCTGCGGGCCGGAACCTTCGACGTCTTCTGCCTGCGCCCCCAGCCCCTCCTGGCCCAGCTCGTCACCAGCGACATCAGCCTGCGGCGCCTGACCCGCGTCGCGGTCGGCATCACCGTGCTGACCGGCGCCCTGATCACCGCCGACGTCCCCCTCACCCCCGAGAACGCCCTGCTCCTGCTGCTGGCCCTCGTCGCCGGAACCCTCATCTGCGCAGGCATCTTCGTCGCGGCCGCCGGAGCCCAGTTCTTCCTCGTCGACGCGTCCGAGATGACCAACGCCATCGTCTACGGCGGGCGCTACGCCTCCACCCATCCCGCGGCGGTCTGGAGCAGGCCCCTCGTCGCCCTGTTCGGATTCGGCGTCCCCATGGCCTTCGCCGGCTACCTGCCCACCCTCACCCTGCTCGACCTGCCCACCCCCTGGAACCTGCCCGGCTGGGCCGGCTGGCTGGCACCCCTGGCCGCCCTCTGGACAGCCGTCGTCGCCGGGCTCTCGTGGCGGCTCGGCACCCGGCACTACCAAGGAGGCGGCGGCTGATGCCCACCGACGGACCCATCATCCGCACCGAAGCCCTCACCCGCCGCTTCCGCGTGCGCAGCAAGGGATTCCGCAGCCACGAGGTCACCGCCGTCGAAGACCTGACCCTCAGCATCGGGGCCGGGGAGTCCGTCGGCTACATCGGCGCCAACGGCGCGGGCAAGTCCACCACCATCAAGATGCTCGCCGGGATCCTCACGCCCACCTCCGGCACCGCCATCACCTGCGGCCTGAAGCCCGTCGCCCAGCGCCGCGCCCTCGCCCGCCGCCTCGGCGTCGTCTTCGGGCAGCGCTCGCAACTGTGGTGGGACCTGCCCCTGGCCGAGTCGTTCCGCATCCTGGCCGCCATCCACGACCTGCGCGCCGACCGGGAACGCGAGCGCACCGCCGAACTCGTCGAGAACATGGAACTGGCCGAATTCCTGGCCACCCCGGTACGGCAGCTGTCCCTCGGCCAGCGCATGCGGGGGGAGGTTGCCGCAGCCCTGCTGCACTCGCCGGAACTGCTGATCCTCGACGAGCCGACGATCGGCCTGGACGTCGTCAGCAAACAGCGCCTGCGTGAGTTCCTCCTGGCCGAACGCGCCTCGCACGGAACGACCCTGCTGCTGACCACGCACGACATGGGCGACGTCAGCCGGCTGTGCGAGCGCATCCTGCTGGTCGATCACGGCCGCCTGGCCTACGACGGGAGCCTGGCCGGGCTCTCGAAGACCGTCGCCATGCGCCGCGTGCTCGTCGTGGATCTCGCCGCCCCGACCCCCGACCTGCACGACCTGCCCCACGCCGAGCACCTGGGCAGCGAGGCCGACGGCCTGCGCCAGCGGCTGGCCTTCGACCCCGAGGCCACGACCGCCGCGGCCCTGCTGGCGGCCGTGTCGCAGCAGGCGGTGGTGCGGGACCTGTCGGTGGAGGAACCCGACGTCGAGGACGTCGTGCGACGCGTCTACCTCAGTCGCGGCCGGTAGCGGCGCGCCGAAAGGGAAGCTGCCCGGCACGAGGCTGATCGTGGCCGGCTGAACGACCGGCCCGGCGGGAGGTGTGAGCCGCCGGGCCCCGTGGTCAGCGCCGCGTGGAGCTGGTCAGCTTCCAGATCAGCGGCAGCAGCAGGGCGGCGAGCCCGGCCTTGACCAGGCCGCCCGGGACGAACGGGTAGAGCCCACCCTCGAGGGTGGCCTGCAGGTCGTGCGGAAGGCCCAGGCGCGCCAGCGAGAACGCCAGCCAGGGCAGACCGACCACGAACGGCACCACGCTGGCCAGGAGCTGCGCCGCCAGACCGGTGGAAACCCGCCGGTCCCAGCGTCGTTCGGCCAGAGCACCGATCAGCCAGGCCGCGAACACGAACCCGATGACGTACCCGAAGCTCGGCGCGGTGAGCATGCCCGGGCCGCCCTTCCCGTCGGCGAAGACCGGGGCCCCGGCCAGGCCCACGGCCGCGTACACAACGAGGGACAGCGCACCCCGGCGAGCGCCCAGCGCGCTGCCGACCAGCAGCACCGCCAGGGTCTGACCGGTGACGGGCACCGGCCACAGCGGAACGGTGACCTGCGCGGACAGCGCGACCAGCGCCGTGCCGGCCGCGACGAGCACCGCGTTCAGGGCGAGCGGGTGCACCGAGGGCAGCGTGAGCCGGTCGGCCAGGACGTGCCGGGACGGGAGACTTTCCGGGGTGATCGAGGACATGACGGGAACCCTAGGTCCCGCCCGATCACGCTCTGAAGGCGCGACCGCGACCAAGATCGGGTCCCGGACTTGGCGGGAAGCTCCAACGGGAGCGCCCGGCACCGGTCCCGGGGCCCACGGGCGTCACCGGTTCTCACCCTGCTGCGCGGCCGCGATGATCAGCAGCGACCGAGCGATGTGGCTGCTCTCCAGCAGGTCCCACGTCGCCGCGGCCGTACCGGCGTCGTCGCCGTTGCCGTCCAGCTCCGCGTTGTTCGTGGCGATCGCGCGCAACGCGGACTCGGCACTGGTGACACCGGCCCGCATCGACCAGTCCCCGAACAGGCGCACGGGGCGCTCGCCGCGGTGCAGCACCTGAAGATCGAAGTGCAGTTCGTCCCGGCTGATGCGCTCGTACGTCTGCTCCAGGGCAACGGGGTCGGGACCCTCCAGGAGCTGGACGAAGAAGACGGACCCGGTCGCGGCGTCGTGGATCTGCAGCAACATGCCGGTGATGCCCGCCTGCGTGTTGCGGGTGCGGCTCGCCCCCAGAAACGTCTCCATCTCCTCGGGGGCAAGATCTACGACACCGCGGCTGCGGTAGAGGAGCTCATGCACCGGAGTCCTTTCGGTCGTCCACGGCCGGGCGGGGACCTGCGGGTGCGAGCGTACCCACGTCCGGCCGGCAACGCCCGGGCACCGACGCCGATCGGAGGCGGTTCCCGCCCGGCTCGGGCCGGGCACGGACGCCGCCTCCGAGGGTTCGTGCCCGGAGTATCAGGCTTCGTAGAGATTCAGGTACAGATCGGCGACCTCAGCACGGTTGCCCAGCAGCACTTCCGGCGCGACGACGTCGTGGATCAGCCCGGCGTCCGGCGGGAACCGGTGAATCTGCGGCTCGACCCCGCTCGCCGCGGCAACCCGCTCGCAGACCGCCAGCGCGGCCGCCGGATCGATGAACCCGTCCAGCGCCGAGTAGGCGACGCCGACACCCAGAAGCCCGGGATTGAGCCGGCCCGGAGGCTGGTTGGCCATCACCCGCAGGTACTGGGCCACTCCGTGCAACGTGTAGCCGGTGCCCGGCACGGGCCGGTCGGGCAGCACGCCGAGGCCGAACAGCAGCGTCAGTGCGGGCACCGCCCAGCGCGGCGCCTGGGTGGGGTGCGGCCGGAAGAACGGCGCCAGCAGCAGAAGGCGACGCACGGACGCGGGCCGGTACGCGCTCAGCCACGTCGCCAGCGCACCCCCTCCCGAGAACCCGATGACCCCCACCTCGTCACCCAGCCCGGCAACCACGTCCAGAGCCTCGTCCGCGTACCGCACCAGGCCCGCGGCCGACAGCGGCCGCGATCCCGGGCGCAGGCCGTGATGCGGCTCCCGGGGCGCGTAGACGTTGTACCCGCGCTCGTGAAAGTGCCCGGCCAGGTGGGCGAAGGAGTGCGGAGATCCGGCGTAGCCGTGCAGCATCAGCACGGCCCGGCCGGTGCGCCCCGGGTGAGTGAGCAGCCGGGTGCGGTACTCCGGCTCGACCTGCGGATCGTCCTCGTCCTGGCGCACCGCGCGCTCACCCGCCGCCCGGGCCTCGGCGAACGACAGGTCGCGGGCGAGCGTGGTCCGCAGGGACCGGCTGCGCAGGGGAAGGGCCGCGAGCCGGCCGGTGATGAGGGACAGGGCTTCGGCCGACCGGGACGTCACAGGATGTCTACGGCCTGTACCCCGTCGAGGGTTCAGCCGTCGTCAGCGAATAGTCCGGCAGGTCAATGTTCTCGGCGGACCGGTCCATCCACGCCATCAGCGGCCTGAACAGCGGGGACACCGTGAAAAAGGCATGACGGCCGCGCATTCCCAGCGAGGTGCGCGGATCCAGCAGACGGCCCGCGTTGATCTGCCGCGAGACCTTCGCGTAGCCGGCGAACCGCGACTGGTAGCGGGCGTAGGCCGCGCGATGGTCGCCGTCCGCCCGCCGCAGTTCACCCGCCAGCGCGCAGTCCGGTAGGCCCTGCGCAGCACACGGCGCTGCTGCCCCACGTCGTCCCGGTCGAAAGCGAGCTGCTCGGAGGCGAAGACGAAGAAGACCGGCGCCTTCACCCCCATGACACCGACCATGCGTCCCGGCTCGTTGTACATCGCCCCGGCGATGTCGGTGTCCACGTCCATGTCGACCAGGGCGTAGTAGTAACCGAGGTGCGTCACGTAGTCGGACTCCGGGCCGAACGCCAGAGAACGCACCCGGGAATGGATTCCGTCGGCTCCCACCACCAGGTCGAACGTACGGGGCGGCCCGCTCACGAAGGTCACCTCGACGCCGTCAGGGGTTTCGACGAGGGACGCGACGGAGTCGCCGAAGATGTACTCGCACGTCCCGGAGGTGCGGTCGTAGAGCAACTGGGCCAGCTCGCCGCGCACGATCTCGAGTTCACCGGCACTGAGCTCGGCCGGCACCACGGCGACCTTGCGGCCGGCGGCGTTGATCGAGGGACGACCGGGACCTACCGGATGGCGGGGCTCCGTCGTTCGACGAGGGTCACGTCCCGCCAGATGCCGTGGTGGCGGCCGATGCGCTCGCGGGTGCCGATGCTGCGGAACCCGAGACGGTGGTGCAGTTTCAGGCTGACGGTGTTCTCGGGGAAGATCCCGGACTGGATGGTCCAGATGCCGGCCGCCTCGGTGGAGGCGATCAGTGCCCGCAGCAGTGCGGTGGCGATACCGCGGCCTCGCGTCTCGGGAGCCACGTAGACGGAGTGCTCGATCACGCCCGCGTAGACGCAGCGCCCGGAGACCGGGACGGCCGCAACCCAGCCAAGCACGACGCCCTCGTCCAGGGCGACGAAGCGATGCTCGGTGAGCTTCGCTTCGTCGAAGGTCTCCCAGTCGGGGGCGGTGGTCTCGAAGGTGGCGTTGCCCTCGTCGATGCCGGCCTGGTAGATCCTGAGCACGGGCTCGGCGTGCTCGGGCGTCATGGGAACGATCACGAGCGGCGACCTTTCGGGATCGGCGGGCCCCGGCGGGGCGGCGAGGGTCAGCGGGTGAAGTCGAGGGCGTGGGCGATCTGCCGCAGCCGCCCGGGCACGAGCGTGTAATAGGCCCACACGCCACGTTTCTCGCGGGTCAGGAGACCGGCGTCCACCAGGATCTTCAGGTGGTGAGAGACCGTCGGCTGCGACAACCCGACCGGTTCGGTCAGGTCGCACACGCACGCCTCGCCGCCCTCGTGCGCGGCCACCAGCGACAGCAGCCGCAGGCGGGTCGGCTCGGCCAGCGCCTTCAGCAGGCCGGCGAGCCGCTCGGCCTCCTCGACGGTGCCGATCGGCCCGGGAGAAGGCGGAGGGCAGCACGTCGCGCCCTCGGCCTCGTCCCGTGCGTCGCTGCCGGTGGGGGTCACATCCAGGTGCACGTTCGCCATGGCACCAGTCTGCCCAAGGCATTGACGGATGTCGATGCCTGGTTGACGATCAGACATCGACAAGCATCTATATCTGGTGGGGGAGTGGTCATCATGACGGACACGGCCAACGACAGGGCAGCCCAGGTCCGGGAGCAGGTCCGTATCCGGTACGCGGCCGCCGCGGTCCCTGTGACCAGCACCGACGCGGACCCGACGTCGTGCTGCGGCCCGGACGCCGCAGCCGACGCGCCGGCCCCGGACGGCTCGTTCGGCGCGGGTCTGTACGCCGCCGACGAGGTCGCCGGCCTGCCCGCCGAGGCCCTGGCCGCATCGGCGGGCTGCGGCAACCCGATGGCGGTCGCGTCCCTGCGGCCGGGAGACCGGGTGCTGGACCTGGGCTCGGGCGGCGGGATCGACGTGCTGCTCTCGGCCCGGCGCGTCGGCCCGACCGGGCGGGTGTTCGGGCTGGACATGACCGAGGAGATGCTCGCTGCGGCCCGCGCCAACGCCGCCCGGGCCGCAGCGACGAACGTGGAGTTCCTCAAGGGCCAGATCGAGGCCGTTCCGCTGCCGGCCGCCTCGATCGACGTGGTGATCAGCAACTGCGTGGTGAACCTGTCCACCGACAAGAACGCCGTCCTGGCCGAGATGTTCCGGGTCCTGGTGCCCGGCGGGCGGATCGGCATCAGCGACGTCGTGGCGGAAGACCACATCAGCCCGGCCGAACGGGCCGAGCGCGGCAGCTATGTCGGCTGCATCGCCGGAGCCCTGTCCCGCAGCGAGTACCTCGAGGGCCTGGCCGCGGCCGGATTCACCGATGTGGAGGTCGAGTTCACCCACGAGGCCGTCCCGGGCCTGCACGGCGCGATCATCCGCGCCACCCGGCCCACCGGCGCTCCTGAAGCCTCCTGAACGAACTCCCGACCTGAAAACCCAGCTGCCGGACGCGCAGCGGCGCGGTCAGGCGTCCCGAACCGCCACCCGGGTCGTGGCGTAGAGCCGGAACCGCCCGTCAGAACCCTGGTCCAGGAACGAGACCTGGCCCGCGGCCTGGCCTCCGTCGCCGATCACGGCGAAGGCGTCGCCGTTGAGAGGGCGCAGCTCGCGCCGGGCGGTGGACGCGGTGGTCCCGGCGAGGAGCGCCATGCTCACGGTCTCGTTCCGCGGGGTGTCCGTCACCCACAGGCGCCCGTCGTCGTCCTGGGTGACCTCGAAGTGGTTCTGCCGGTTGCGGTAGCGGCCCACGAACGCCTCGGGGGTGCTGACCCGCGTCCCCTCGCCGGGGACGGGCACCGTCGTGGGCGGCGCGATGCCGGCCAGGTCGGCGAACAGCGGATCCAGCAGGTCACGGGCGACCCTGCCTCCGGCGTCGGCATTGGTCAGCACCGCGGCGGCCAGGTCGTGCTCCGGGGCGATGCGCAGAACGGAGGCCACGCCCGGGGCGCCGCCACCGTGTTCGGCGATGCCGGCGCGGGGGAGCCACCAGGCCAGGCCCTGGTGGACGGGGGCGGGCGCGTCCTGGCGGTGCTGCAGGTGCGGCTGGAGCATGAGCATGGTGGACGCGTCGGTCAGCACCGAGGGATTCCTGCCGTCGAGCAGGAACAGTCGGCCCAGGCGGACGAGATCACGCGCGGACAGGGAGAACTGGGCACCCGCCGCCGGATTCGACAGCGGCATGAGGTCCCACGCACGGCTCGGGCGCAGCGGCTGCCCGGGGGCGGGGGAGACGTGCCCGATCGCGGTGCTGAAGGCCAGGGCCTGGCCGGCGGTGAAGGCCAGTTCGTGGATGCCGAGGGGCTCGGCGAGGTGGGTCCGGAGGGCCTGCTCCCAGGTGGTGCCGCGCAGCACCTCGACCAGACGGCCGAGCGTGCCGAAACCGGCGTTGCAGTAGGAGAACCGTTCACCCGGAGCACTGTGCTGGGAGGCCTGGGTGACCAGGTCGTCCACGAACCGTTCCAGCGCGTCCGTGCCCGTGGTGGTCGGCTGCCACAGATCACCCTCGAAACCGCCGGTGTGGGTGAGGAGATGGCGGACCGTGATCTTCGCACCGGCGGCCGGGTCGGCGGTGCGGAAGCCGGGAACGTACGTCTGGACGGGCTCGTCGAGGCGCACGAGGCCCTCGTCGACGAGCTGCATCACCAGGGTGGCGGTGAAAAGCTTCGTGATGGACTGGATCTGGAACAGCGCGTCCGGCGTCACGGGGACCCGTGTGCCGGTGTTGATCACCCCGGCGGACACCTCGAAGGTGTGCGAGCGCCAGGTGACGGCCACCGACGCGCCGGGTACCCCGTGGAGGCTGAGAAGACGCGGCAGTTCCGTCTGCAGGTGGCCGTGAAGGTCGTGCTCTGTGCTCGTCACCGATCCGACGCTACTTCGAGGGACGGTCACCCGGCAACGTCGCCTGGCCTGTCCCCTGTCGGATCGTTCGGATCCGGGCCCGGGTCCCCGGCCGCCGGAGCCGATCAGAACCGGGCCACGGCCCGGTCGAAGGCCCCGGGGGCGTCGACCCGACTTTCCCGGTCAGTTGGCGTTCTCCCACGCGAGGACGCCGTCGGTCACCACCGGCACCGCTCGCATCAGGGGGAGTGGGGTGAGGTCGCGGACGGAGGTGGTGACGTCGGACAGGAACGGCACCAGTCCGGGGGAGACGACCGGGTCCTCGTCGGCGTCCACCTTGTCCCAGTAGCGCACACAGCCCTGCAGCGGGCCGGGACGCTGGTCGACGAACAGGCCCCCGCCGGAACCGTTCTCGGCGATGAGGACGTACTCGTCCATCCAGGTGCCCATGGTCTGACCGGCGGTGCGGGCCTCGTCGGAGGTCAGGTCCACGTCGGAGGTCAGGTTCCAGATCTCGTGGATCATCTCGGTGTTGTCGATGGCCCGGTCCAGGTTCAGGAGCCCGCACCGGGGCAGGGGCGACCCGTGGTAGGCGGGGGTGCAGCCGCCGTGCAGGCCGAACCAGGTCACCAGCTCCGGCAGCAGCGGGCTCGGCAGCACCTGATCGGCGGTCTCGAGGTCGAGCGGGCCCGGGGCGAGGATCGAGGCGTGGGTCGCGGGCGCCTGGGCCCGGAGCACGTCGAGATAGTCCGTCCAGGCCTGGGTGAGCTCAGTCATGCCCGAATGGTCCCAGATGGGAGGGGCCCGCGGCACAGTATCGTTACGGCATGACGAGAGTTGCGGTAATCAGCGGCGCCAGTAGCGGTATCGGTGCGGCCACGGCCCGTGGTCTGGCCGCGGCCGGCTACGAGGTGGTGCTCCTGGCCCGCCGGGAGGAGCGTCTGAAGGAGCTGTGCGACCAGATCGGCCCGCAGGCCCGGTATCACGTGCTCGACGTCACCGACGCCGACGCGGTCACGGCCTTCGCGGGCACGGTCGAGCAATGCGACGTGCTGGTCAACAACGCCGGCGGGGCGGTCGGCGCCGACCCTGTGCTGAGCGCGGACCCGGCCGCCTGGCGGGCCATGTACGAGGTCAATGTCATCGGGCCGCTGCAGCTCACGCAGGCGCTGGCCCCGAAGATGAAGCACACCGACGACGCGGTCATCGTGGTGCTCACCTCCACCGCCGCCGACGTGCTGTACGAGGGCGGCGGCGGGTACACGGCCGCCAAGCACGGCGAGCACGCCCTGGCGGGCACGCTGCGCCTGGAACTGTGCGGTGAGCCGGTGCGCGTCATCGAGATCCAGCCGGGAATGGTCGCGACGCCGGAGTTCTCGCTCAACCGCTTCGGTGGTGACCAGGCCAAGGCCGACGCGGTGTACGCGGGGGTGGCGGAGCCGCTGACCGCCGAGGACGTGGCCGACACCATCGTCTGGTCGATCACCCGGCCGCGACACGTGAACGTTGACCTGATGGTGCTGCGCCCTCGCGCGCAGGCGGCCCAGCACAAGGTGCACCGCGTGACGCAGTAGGTGTGGGGTGCCCGGCCCTACCGGCCCCGGCACCGGCATCCGCCGACGAGGTGTGCTCGTAGATCCTTCTAGTGCGCGAGCACCCCGCCGTCCACGTACAGGTCGTGGCCGTTCATGGCCCCGTTGCGCAGGAGGAAGTCGGTGGCGTCGGCGACCTCGTCCATCGTGATGAGCCGGCCGATGGGGGTCTTCGCGACCATGTGGCCGAGGTCGGTGCCCTCCCAGCGTGGGCTGTTGCCGACCAGGGCCGGATGCAGCGCGTTGATGCGGTGCGGGGCGAGCTCGACGGCGAGGGTCTTGATCAGGCCGGTGACGGCGCTGTTGAAGGTCGTGATGACGGTCGAGCCCGGGTAGGGACGCTCCTTGGCCAGGCCACCGAACACGACCACGGAGGCCTCGGGGGAGAAGCGGTCGCGCAGGGCCCGGATCGCCTCGGTGTAGCCCACGAGCTTCGTGGTCACGGCGGTGACCGCCTCGTCGATGTTGAAGTCCTGCAGCGTGTTCGGTTTCTGGAACGCGCCGGTGACGACCAGATGGTCGACGCGTTCGATCGCCGCCAGTGACCCGGCGATGGTGGACGGACGGGCGAGGTCGACGGCGATACCGGTGACGTCGGCGCCCATCTCCTTCGCGACCGCCTCGGCCCGGGCCGCGTCGCGCCCGGCGATGATCACCGTGTTGCCGCGGTCGGCGTGGCGCTGGGCCATGAACCGGCCCAGGCCGGCGGTGCCACCGATGAAGACCGACGTGCTCATAGAGTTCCCCAATCCAGTTGCTGACCAAGTGGTCATTAAGACTGTAGCCCTCTTATTGACCACTTGGTAATCTGGGTCCGTGAACCGTCGTCCTCAGCGCCGTGACCCCGAGGGGCACCGCCTCGCCATCCTGGCCGCGGCCCGGGAGTGCTTCGGCGAGAAGGGGTTCGCCCGCGCCACGGTGCGTGACATCGCCGCCCGGGCCGGGGTCACCCACGGTCTGGTGCTGCGGCAGTTCGGCACCAAGGAGCAGCTGTTCCTGACCGCGGTCCCGGGGCACCGCGAGCTCGACGCGACGGTGTCGGGTGATCGCGAGAGCCTGCCCGAGCGGGTGGCCCACGCCTTCGTCGAGCGCATGGAGCGCGACGCGGCCGGCGATCCGCTGGTCGTCCTGCTGCGCAGTGCCGCCTCCGACCAGAAGGTGGCCGCCGGCCTGCTCGAGGCGATGGCCTCCAACAGCATCGAGGCCTACGGTGAGGTGCTGGGGGACGCGGTGGACGACATCCCCGCCCGGGTCGCCCTGGTCGGCGCCCAGATGATCGGGGTCACCTTCACCCGGTACATCGCGCCCACCGGGGTGCTGGCCGAGATGCCGGCCGACGACCTGGCCCGGCATCTCAGCCGTGTCCTGCGGCAGATCCTGTTCGCGGACTGACGAACAGGGTGACGGATCAGATCTTCGTGGCGCCGTGGTCGAGGGTCAGCTGTGCACCGGTCATCGTCCGGGAGTCGTCACTGGCCAGGAACAGCACGCCGTTCGCGATGTCCTCGGGCTCGGAGATCGGCGGGTCGAACAGGATCTGGCCCATCGCGTTCGCGTAGGAAGGGTTGTCCGCGAACACCTTCTGGCCGTCCGCGCCCATGGCGCCCATCGGCGTCCGGACGCCCCACGGATGGATGCTGTTGACCCGGATCCGGTAGGGGGCCAGCTCCAGCGCCGCCGTCTTCACCAGCCCGACCACCCCGGCCTTCGCCGCGCTGTAGTGCGCCTGGCCGGGCAGCGACTTGATGCCGGCCACCGAGCTCGTCGCGATGATCGAACCGCCGTTGCCCGCCTGGATCATCGCCGGGGTGGCGGCCCGCAGGGTGTTGAAGACGCCGGTCAGGTTGATGTCGATCATGTCCTGCCAGCGCCGCGGGTCCATCTCCCAGAAACGGCCCCAGGTGACGATTCCCGCGTTGGCGACCACCACGTCCAGACGCCCGAGCTGCGAAACCCCCTCCCGCACCAGTGACTCCAGCGCGCCCAGATCGCGTACGTCGGCGACCGCGTGAACCACCCGGCGGTCGAGTTTCTCGACCTGAGCCACGGTTTCGGCGAGCTCTGCGGGCGTGGCGGGCTCGTAGTCGGTCTCGGTGGGGGAGGCACAGATGTCGGTCAGGATGAGGTCGGCCCCCTCCTGGGCGAGTTTCAGCGCCTCGGCGCGGCCCTGGCCGCGCGCGGCTCCGGTGATGAAGGCGACTCTGCCCTGCAGCTTGCTCATGACGGGCCTTTCGATGATGAGGGACGCGGGGGTCCGGGTCCCGGGCCCGCGTCGGCTTTCGTCGGCAGAGTACAACGAGATGTCAGATTCTGACAGGGCGACATCATCTGACATTCGAGTGTCGGTAGGGTGGCGGCATGACGACGAGCTCGGCCCCGGGAAGACCACCACTGGGGCAACGCCGCCGCCAGGCGACCCTCCTGGAGCTGTCCGACACCGCCGCCGAGCTGTTCGTCGGCCAGGGCGTCGCCGCCACGACCGTCCAGCAGATCGCCGACCGCGCCGGCGTCTCGGCCCGCACGTTCCACCGCTACTTCCCGTCCAAGGCCGACGCGCTCGCGCCGGCCGTCCGCGAAGGACTGATGCGCTACCTGGCCCGGGTGGAGGCGCTGCCGATCGGCTCCCCGCTGATCCCCGGCCTCTGCGATGCGCTGGAACAGTCCCTCGCCGAACGGCGCACCCTCCTGGACATCGACGTCGTCCGCCTCGTGGTCGGCACACCGGAACTGACACCGGCCTGGCTGCGCGCCCACGAAGACTGCGCGGTGGCTCTGGTCCCGATCCTGGCCCGGCATCTCGCCCCCGGCACCGACCCGGTCGAGCTGCGGTACGCCGCGGCCGGCGTCGTCACGGCCAACCGCCTGGGGGTCGAGGCGTGGATCGCGGAAGGTGGCCCGGTGCGGGCGTTTCTCGAGCGCTGCCTGCATCTGCTGGCCCGCGGGGTCCTGCCGGGAGCGGCGACGACGTGACGGACCCGGACCTGCCCACCCTCGCCGCGGAGCACTCACCCTCGGCGAAGCCGACGGCCGCAGTACCGATCTGCGCGGCAGGCCGCCGCTGAAAGGCGACGGCACTGTCCTGCTCTCGAACGGTCACGTGCACGACGGGTTCCTCGCCCTGGTGGCCGGTGCGTCGTCACGGTCGTGAAAGCCTGCCCCCGTGAAGGGGTCCGACGTCCGGGGCTCGGACAGTAACTGACGGACGTCTTCCAGACAAGGGCCTTTGGGGCAGCACGCTTTCGGGCAGTCAACCGTGGCAGAAGTGATGTCATGACCGAAATCTCCCGGAGGGCGGTTCAGGCATGCACAGCTTTGCTTCGACGGCGGATCTCACGGTGGCCCAGGTGATGGTGGCGATCGCCGCCATGCTCCTGACCGGTGCCCTGCTGGCCCGCGCGGCCCGGCGACTCGGGCAACCCCCGGTGCTCGGCGAGATCGCGGCCGGCATCGTGCTGGGCCCGAGCCTGCTCGGCCTGCTGCCCGGCGACCTGACCGAACGGCTCTTCCCGGCCTCGATCCGCCCGAGCCTGTCCGTGGTGGCCAACATCGGCCTGCTGCTGTTCATGTTCCTCATCGGCTGGTCGTTCAACAAGAAGCTGCTGGCGGGCCGCGCGGCCACGGCCGGTGCGGTGTCGGCGTTCTCGGTCGTGGTCGCCTTCGGGCTCGGGGCCGCGCTCGCCCTGGTGCTGTACCGCCATCACGACCAGGTCGGCGGCCTCCCGGTCGACCGCACCGGCTTCGTCCTGTTCCTCGGGGCGGCGATGGCGATCACGGCCTTTCCCGTCCTGGCCCGCATCCTTCGTGACTCGGGGCTGATGCGCACCCGGGTCGGCGCGCTGGCCCTGGTGAGCGCGGCGGTGGACGACGTGATCGCCTGGTGCCTGCTGGCCTGTGTCTCGGCGATCGTGTCGGCGCGGGGGCAGGGCGACCTGCTGGTGATCCTGGCCCTGTCGGCCGGGTACCTGACGTTCATGCTCGTCGTCGTGCGTCCTCTGCTGGCCCGCGTGGTCGGCCGCCTGGGCACGCCGGAGCGTCTGGTCCACCTGCTCCCGGTCCTGGCCGGAGGCGTCCTCCTCTCGTCGTTCGCCACCACCTGGATCGGGATCCACGCCATCTTCGGGGCTTTCGTCTTCGGGTTCGTCATGCCCCGCCCCGCCGCCGACACGAGTGACGCGCTGCCCCTGCGCTCCCAGCTCGAGGGCATCTCGGCGGTCCTGCTGCCCGTCTTCTTCATCGTCACCGGCCTGAACGTCGACATCGCCGGGCTCACCGCGCGCAACTACCTCGAGCTGGCCGCGATCCTGCTCGTCGCGATCGCCGGGAAGTTCGTCGGGGCCTGCGTGCCGGCCCGGGCCGGCGGGATGCCCTGGCGGGACGTGGCGACCCTCGGGGTGCTGATGAACACCCGAGGCCTGACCGAGCTGATCATCCTGAACGCCGGTGTGCAGCTCGGGGTTCTGGACAACCAGATGTTCACCATGATGGTGGTCATGGCGCTGGTGACGACCGGGATGGCCGGTCCTCTGCTGTCGCTCCTGGCCGGTCGTGGTCAGGACCGGCCCGCCGCACCGGAGCTCGTGGACACCGGGCGACCGCGGGCCTGAGCATCCCAGAAGTCGCCGTGACGACGTCGGCACGGTGACCATCGGAGGTGAGCGCAGTGACACGACGGGGGAGCCGATGTCCGAATTCCTGGGTCTGGCGGACCTGTCCCCGGGGGCCACCGAGCCTCCGGGGGCAGTGCTGGGCGAGATCCTCGCCGGACCCGAAACCGGTTGGCTGGAGGGCGAATGCGCCGAACCCGACGAGTGGAGCGCGGGCCGGGTCCTCGTGGTCCGGGAGCTCCGGTCGTCGATGTACCCGCTGCTGCGATCCTCCCGGGCGGTCGTCTGCGCCTTCGGGGGACCCGCCGGTCACATGTCGGCCGTCTGCCGGGCCAAGGGCATCACGGTGATCCGGATCCCCGAGGCCGACCTCGTGCGGATGCGCGGGACGGTACGGATCGACCGTTCCCGGGGCCTGATCGATCTCGGGTCGGCCCGTGGCTCCGCGCCGGGTGTTCCGGCCGACGACGTAAGCCGTTCGGCACCACCGGGATCCACCTGCGCGGTCGTCGCGGGCGGGGAGGAGATCGACGCCGTCAACGAATCGGGGTGGGGATCGACGGTCGACCGGTTCTTCGTCCGCGAGGAGTTCCTCTGTCTCGAGGCCGGTCTCAGTCCGCTCGACCTGCTGGCGGCGGGTCCGGACGGGCAGGACCGGTACGCCCGCGAGATGGCGGCGATGATTCTGGGCATGCGCTCGAAGTTGCAGCCGCACCAGAAGATCGTGTACCGCCTCCTGGATCTGCGCTCGGACGACGCGGCCGGCATCACCCGCACGGCCGCGGTCGGGGAGGAGGCGAATCCCGAACTCGGGCTCCACGGCACCCGCTGGATCGTCGAGACACCCGCCTACGTGGACGTGGTCAGGTCAGTGGTGCGCCGGCTGGCCGAGCAGGAGCCAGGCATCCACGACAGTCTCGCCCTGGCCGGCCCCTTCGTCGCCGACTGCCACGAATTCTCCCAGCTCGCGGCAGCTCTCGGCCTTCCCGAACGATGGACGGTGTCGGCGTTCGTGGAGACCCCGGCCGGTGTGTACGACGTGCCGGCGATCTGCCGCGCGGGGGCGGCGGAGGTGTTCATCGGGACCAAGGACCTGGTGCAGCTCTTCCTGGCCGCCGATCGCGGGAACCATCGCGTGGCAGGCAGTTACAACACCCGTCACCCGGCGGTGATCGATGCGCTGGCGCGCGCCATCATGGCGTGCCAGAGCCTGGAGGTGCCGGTGCGGGTCTACAGTTTCGCGCGCGACCTGGACCACTACCTGAGCCGCCTGCCCCGGCCGACGGGATACATCATGGACAGTGCGGAACTGATCGCGCGGCTCGGCTCCCACCCCGGCCGGCGGGCTGAGAGGTGCCTCAGATGACGGGTTCGAGGCCCAGGATGCCGGTCAGGTCCTTCGGGGTGACGGACACGTCGCAGAGTGCCTGCAGGGCCTCCCGGCGGATCGCGACGGTGAGCAGGGGCCGGGTGGCACCCGGCGGCCAGGGCCGCAGGGCGAGGGAGTCGATGCAGGCCGCGAGGTCTGCCGACAGCGTCTCCCGATCGCCGCGTCCCTGCACGGACAGCCTGCGGATCTCCAGGTCACGCGCGCGCAGGGCCAGGTCGCCGGCAGGCGTGCCGGGGCGGGCGAAGAGGGCCTCGCGCACCTGCTCGACTCCCGGACCCGCAGCGGTTCGCGGCTCTTCGAGGGCGTCGAGAATGTCGACGACGACGGACAGCGAGTGGTTCTTGATGGCGGCCAGGTTCAGGGAGAACGCGCCGGAGCGGCCGTTGCGGATGATCTCGTCACCCTCGCGCAGGCAACCGACCAGTGCGACCCGGTGGGCGGGCGTCCCGTCCCGGCGCACCGGATGGCCGTACTCGTCGACCTCGAGGCCCCGGCCGGTGCGCTCGTGCGGGACGGCTGTTCCGGCGGCCAGCAGGTTGCGCCACAGCGGGGAGCCGGCCTTCGTGTAGTCGGGCTGGCGGCCGAAGCTGTCCACCACGAGGTCGCAGGCCATCTCGCGGGTCTGCCCGTCCCGGTGCACCAGGCGCACGACCAGGCCGTCGCCGGACGCCGGGCGGATGTCCTCGACCGTGCCGACGAGGCGGTGCACCTGCTCACCGGAGGCGACCGCGTCGTCCACCGGTGAGACGGCCTGACGCATCGCCCCCACGCGAAGCGTCGCGACAGCCGTACTGAACTCCTGGAGAAGGGATCTGAGCAGCGGCGTGGCCAGGTGGCTCAGGACGGCGGGGGTGTGCGGTTCCCACGCCTTGGCCACCCGCTCGGACACGATGGCCTCGGGCAGGTCCGGGTGGCTCGCGCGGGCCCGGGCACAGGCCGTGCGCCACTCGCGCCCGACGGCCTCCAGAAACCGCGAACGGGAGGCGAAGTCGGCGTCCGCGAAGGCCGGTGCCGGGAGCTCGATGACCTCGTGCGCGTGCTGCTCGGGGTAGGCCCGCAGCGAGGAGCCGGAGCCGGAGGTGAGGTAGATGTCGCCGGTGTGTCCGCGCCGGAGCAGCAGGGTCGTGGTGTCGTAGGCGCTGAGTACCGAGCCGACGATCAGGACCCGGGCACCGCTGGGCAGGTTCTCCAGGGTGCGCACGCCTCGGCGGGTGTACGGCTCCCGCAGATAGGCGGGGTGGTCACGCACACGCGCGGCGTACGCGGGCGTGCGCAGCTCGAGACCGGTGGCCAGGACGACGTAGTCGGCCCTCAGCGTGCGTTCCTCGCCGGCGGCCGACCCGGGCGGGAAAGCGCGGCCCGACACCCGGACCCCGGTGTCGTCGGGGACCAGGTCGTCGATCCGGCCGTGCACCTCGGTCAGCACGACGCCGGGAGCCGCGTCCCGCCGGGCCCGTTCGAGCCGCTGCTCCAGATAGTCCTGGAAGATGCGGCGCGGTGCCGGGCTGTGCTCGAGGAACTCCTGCTCACGCCATTCGGCCGGCCAGCCGGTGCGGTCGGCCTCGGTGTTGGCCCAGCGGATGAAGTCGAACGTGTCCTCTCGGAAGAGGGACATCCGACCCGCCTGGATGTTGAAGATATGGTTCCAGGGGTTGCCCTCCCGGTGGTACGCCGGGCCGGCGCTGCGGAGCTCGGGGCGCCGTTCCCAGATCTGCACCTCGACGGGAGCCCGGGCAGAACCGAGCAGCCGGACGGCCGTGGCCGTGCCGCCCAGGCCGCCTCCCACGACGACCACCACCGAGGGGTGGGTGGGACCGGGACTCATGTCGCTGCTCCTGGTGTCGGCTCAGGGAGAGCTTGCGAGAGGAAACCTCTCACCGGGCTAATGGGTACTATGCCTCAAACCGGAAGCGGCGGGAAGTGCCACAAATTTGACACCGATTGGTGTCAATGTCTGATGGCCAGGGGCTTTCGGGTCGGACAGTGCCTGCCCCCGCGGCGATCGTTTCGAACATCGCTCAGCCGCAGCATGATTCGTGCGGCGACGGTCGTGATGTCGTGCCCGGTGGATGAATACGGGCAGGGGCCGCGGCCTGGTCACGTGGGTGATGGAGCAAGGGACGAGAAGGAAGCCCCTCGAGGCTGTCGCAGACTCGTGGAGCGGGCCCCGCCCCCGAGACTCCCCGGACCCCATGGAGAAGACGATGCCCCTGAAAGATCGCCTACGACGACTTGTTCCCGGAGTCGTGACCCTACTGGTGGCGGCCCTGATGTTCACGGGCGTCCAGGTGGGTCACGGGACTCCGTCGAGTGCCGCGGTGAGCGAAGGGTATTCGTTCAAGGGCCAGCCGCTCGCGATGCCGCCCGGCTACGACGACCAGCCCATGAACACCGTGCGCCGGGTCAATCCCGAGTACGAGAACATCAAGGCCTGGATCTCCTCCGTCGGCGCCAGCATCGCGATGAACGACCTTGTCGGGAACGGGCTTTCCGACGGCGTCTGCGTCGTCGACACCCGCACCGACGCGGTCGTCGTCACCTACACCCCGACCGCGCCCGACGCAGACCGGTTCACGCCGTTCGTGCTGGATCCCGTCGCGCTGCCGATGGACGCGGCCATGGCCCCGACCGGCTGCACGCCCGGCGACTACAACGGCGACGGGCGGATGGACATCCTGGTCTCGTACTGGGGACGCACACCGATCGTCTTCCTGGCGAAGTCCGGGGCCACGGAACTGAGCAACGCGGCCTACCACCCGGTCGAACTCGTACCTCACGAGTCGCCGGACGGCCGCTACCACGGGCCGCGGTGGAACACCGACGCGATCTACGTGGGTGACCTGGACGGCAGCGGGCACCCCTCGATCGTCGTCGGGAACTACTTCCCGGACTCCGACGTGCTCGACCCGAACGGGCTGAAGAACACCACGATGAACACGTCGCTCTCCAGCGCGGTCAACGCCGGGGGTGACCACGTGATGCAGTGGCTCGGCGGCACCTCGGGTGAGAAGCCGACGGTCTCGTACGTCGAGAACAAGAAGGCGATCCCGTACGCGGACGCCACCGGCTGGACGCTGGCCATCGCCGGTGCCGAGCTCACCGACAGCGGCCTGCCGGACCTCTACATCGCCAACGACTTCGGGCGCGACCACCTGCTGCACAACATCTCCACCCCCGGCAACATCCGGTTCAAGACCGTGAAGGGGGAGCGGACCCCGACCACGCCCAAGTCGTTCGTGCTGGGCAAGGACTCCTTCAAGGGCATGGGGGTCGACTTCGCCGACATCAATGGCGAGGGCAAGTTCGACATCCTGGTCAGCAACATCGACCAGGCGTGGGGCCTGGAGGAGAGCAACTTCGTCTTCGTGAACAACAGCGAGAGCCGAGCCGACATGGCCGATTCGCTGAGCAAGGGCGTGGCGCCCTTCACCCAGGAGGCGGCCGACTACGGACTGGCCTGGACCGGCTGGTGCTGGGACGTCAAGGCCGGCGACTTCCTGAACAACGGCGACATGAGCGTCGTGCAGGCGACCGGCTTCGTCCAGGGCGAGACCGACCGGTGGGCCTGGCTGCAGGAGATGGCCATGATGAACGACGTGCTGCTGAGCACGCCCAAGATGTGGCCGAAACTGACACCTGGTAGCGACATCTCGGGCCACAACGTGCTCGCCTTCTACGCCCGCTCGTCCAAGGACGGGGCATACGTCAACATCAGCAAGGAACTGGGGATCACCGACGACACGCCCACCCGGGCGATCGCCACCGCCGACACGACGGGAACCGGCGCCCTCGACTTCGCCGTCGCCCGGCAGTGGGGCCCGCCGGTCTTCTACGCCAACACGGCCACCGACCGGGGCAACGCCCTCGACCTGAACCTCTACCGGCCCAGCGTCGACGAGGCGTCGGCCGGAAGCGGCCTGGCAGGCCTGGGAGCCCCGGCCTACAACGCCACCGTCACCGTGAAAACACCGTCGGGCACGCAGACCTCGCAGCTGGACGGCGGTGGTGGCCACAGCGGGTTCCGCAGCTTCGGGGTCCACTTCGGGCTCGGTGACCACTCCGGCGCGACGTCGGTGGAGGTGAAGTGGCGGGACGTGGACGGCACCCTGCACCGCGAGACCACGCAGCTGGCCCCGGGCACGCACAACCTGATGCTCACCGACACGATCGAGGAGGTTTCCGGACGATGACCACGACCGCAGAACAGCAGGCCGCCGACAGCGCCGGAACGCAGCGACCATCAACTCCGGCACCCACGACGCAGCCCGGGCCGACGTCACCCTCCGGGCCGGCCACCCCGCCGGGGCCCATCGCCGAGAAGAAGCCCGCCGACCCGCGCTACCTGGCCCTGCGTAACTTCGCGATCTCGATCAGCATCTTCAACATTCTCGGTTACACCGTGCTGGGCTTCGAGCAGCCCTGGCTGTGGCCGATCATCTCGGTGCTGTTCGCCTACAGCGTCGAGATCGTGCTGGAGTACGTCAGCGCCTGGGCCCAGCAACGCGAGCCGCGGTTCCAGGGCAAGGGCGCGCGGGGGATGTACGAGTTCCTGCTGCCCTCGCACATCACCGCGCTGGCCGTGAACATGCTGCTCTACGCGAACGACCTGATTCTGCCGATCCTGTTCGGGGTCTTCGTCGGGGTCGCCGGCAAGCACGCCCTGCAGGCACCCATCAACGGGCGCATGCGGCACTTCATGAACCCGTCGAACTTCGGGATCGCCGCCACCCTGCTGTGTTTCGGGTCCTGGGTCAGCATCTCGCCGCCGTACATGTTCGTCGAGCACGCCAACAACCTCTTCCGGCTCCTCGTCCCCATGCTCATCCTGACGTCCGGAACCGTGATCAACGCACTCCTGACCAAGCGGGTGGCGCTGATCATGGGCTGGGTGGGCGGGTTCGTGATCCAGGCCCTCATCCGCTGGGCCATCTGGGACATCTCGCTGTACTCGGCCCTCGGGCCGATCACCGGGGTGGCCTTCGTCCTGTTCACCAACTACATGATCACCGACCCGGGCACGACCCCGACGAAGGCCCGGGCGCAGTTCATGTTCGGCGCGTCCGTGGCCGGGGTGTACGGCATCCTGATCGCGATGAACGTCGTCTACACGCTCTTCTTCGCCACCGCGATCGTCTGCGGGCTGCGAGGTCTCGGCTGGTGGGCGGTGCACTGGCGGCGCACGTACGAGGCGCGCGCCGCCGCACCGCAGCCCGAGGCGCGTGAGGCGGTTCCCGCACCCGTGGCCTGACCCGGGAACCTCCCGGTCGGTGAGCGTGGACCGTGGTTCGGTCCACGCTCACCGGCATGCCCGTCACCGCCGCCCGGCGAACGGGCACGCTCGAAGATGCACGGCCGCCGACACCACTGTCAGGCTGGTCGAGCCCGCGTCCTGCGCCCGTGACAATCCTGATCGGGGTCGCGAGCGGCATCCCACGGCCCGCTCGATCCGCGCCGTTCGATGCTCCTGTGTCCGCATGCAGCAGTAGGGAGATGCTTGATGAGCACGAGCACGTGGGGCCGGTTACGCACGACCTTGCTCATGCCCGACCAGTCCGAGGTCACCTTCGCCCGCCGGGGATTCACCCCCGGTGAGCCGCAGGCCCAGAAGCGGCTGGAGGAGACGGGAGCGACCTTCCTGCACGGTCTGGAGCTGGCGCTGCAGAGCCGCCGGCCCTCGGACTTCACCGGGACCCTCGACCGTCTCGAGCCCCAGCTCCGCGGGTTCGCCTACGAGGGCGCCGGCATGGGCATGGCCATCGGCGACGCGGTCTCGGCGTTCCCCCGGCGTCAGTCGGCCGCCCTGGCCGCGGGGGCCGGTGCCGCCCACAAGTACATGCTCCAGGTCGGGGTCGGCTGGGCCATGGCCCGGGTGCCGCGGATGCTCTGGGGCCGGCTCGACCTGCACGACCCGCTGCTGCGCTGGCTGGCCCTGGACGGGTACGGCTTTCACGAGGCCTACTTCAGCACCGAGAAGTACGTGCGCCGTCAGGCCCCGATCCGGATGCGCCCGCCCTGGCCCGACCCCTCGGGTTACGCGCCCCGGGCCCTGGATCAGGGAGTGGGCCGGGCGTTGTGGTTCGTCTGCGGCGCCGACGTGGAGCGGGCGGCGGCCCAGATCTCGTCGTTCGCCCCGTCGCGTCAGTCCGACCTCTGGGGCGGTCTCGGGTTGGCGGCCACCTACGCCGGTTACGTTCAGGGCGATCAGCTGGAGCGGCTGCGGGTGCTGGCGGGGCCGTACGAGCCCGACCTGGCGCAGGGATCGGCGTTCGCCGCCCAGGCCCGGCTGCTGGCCGGGCTGGTGGTCCCGCACACCTCGACGGCGGTGCGGGCCCTGTGCGGCACCACGGTCGAGGAGGCCGGCGCGCTGACCGACGAGGCGCTGCACGACCTCCCGGCGGACGGCCCGCGGGAGCCGGCGTTCGAGGTCTGGCGCCGCCGGATCAAGCAAGCGCTGCCGGTCGCCGCTCCCTGACGCCTGGTTCGCGCACGGACGCGTTGATGCGAGGAACGCCGGACCGGTTGCCCCGGTCCGGCGCACAGGATCAGGGACCCGGGCCCGGCGCGGTGGAGGAGAACGCTCATGTGGCAGGTGCCGGTGCGAAAGATGCTGCGCGGCAAGTCGTTCGCCCAACTCCGGCACGTGGCGCCGGTGACCCGGGGCGCAGGCGTGGACCGCGTGTACCGCGAGATGGAGCAGGAGTTCGGGATCCTGGCGCCCCCGATGCTCCTGCACGCCTCCAGCCCGCCCGTGCTGTCGGCGGCGTGGAACCTGTTGCGGGAGACCCTTCTCGTGCCCCGGGAGGCCACCCGCGCGGAGAAGGAGACCGTGATGGTGACCGTCTCCGAGGCCAACCGCTGCCCCTACTGCGTCGAGGTGCACTCCGGCATGCTGACCGGACTGCTCGGGCCACAGGCCCGGCCCGGCCGCCGGCCGGAGCGGGTGGACGCGCTGGCCCGCTGGGTGCAGGCGGGTCGTGATCCCGAAATCATTGCGGCGCAACCACTCTGGTTAGGTGCCCCCGTGGGTGAGCTGATCGCCGTGGTGACCATGATGGAGTACCTGAACCGCGTGGTGAGCGTCTTCCTGGGGGACAAGCCGCTGCCCCCGGGCGCGCCGCCGGTGGCCGCGAGGGTCGTCGGCCCGGTGCTGGCCCGGCTGCAGCTGCACGCCGAGCGCACCCCGCCGGTTCCGGGCCGGGCGCTCGACCTCCTGCCCGCCGCCGCGAACGATGCCGATCCCCGTGCCGACCTGGGCTGGGACCCGGGTGACGACGGGCTGACGGAGGCACTGCGTCGCGTGCGGGCGGCGATCGAGGCGGCGGGGGAGAGGTCCGTGCCGGTCGGGGTCCGCGAGTGCGTCCGGGACGTGGTCGCGCGCTGGAGCGGCGAGGCGCCGCCGCTGGGTCGCGCCTGGCTGACCTCGGCCGTGGACGGCCTGCCGGCCGCCGAGAGGGCCGCGGGGGAACTGGGCGTCCTCACGGCCCTGGCGGCCTACCGGGTCGAGGACGCCACGGTCGCGGCCTTCCGCGCCGCCGGGGGTGACGACGCGGCGCTCGTCGAGCTCACCGCGTGGGCGAGCCTGACCGCGGCCTTCGAGATGGGCCGCCGCACCGCGTCGCGGCTGGGGCTGGGCGTCTGAGACCGGGCGTCGGCGGGCGCCGCTGAGAGGCCTGCGGGTTTTCGTCAAGGGGCGCCTGCTTGAGGACGCGCCGGTCACCCCGGGAGCGCGGGTCACCGCCCGGATCGGTCGGCTGGTGCGGTGGTCGGGCTGTGCGGTGCTCTCGGTGCGCGGTGCTCTCGCTGTGCGGCGGTCCGGGCCTGGTTTGGGCCTGGGCCGGTCCGGTCCGGTCCGGTCGTGGGCATTCCGGCTGTGTGCGGACCGGATCGCGAGAGGACAGGCCCGTCTGGCGTTCTGCCCGGTCCGGCGATCTGCCCCGGCCGGACCGTGACGGGCTGCGTGTCGTCTGGTGCCCCGCCGTGGGTCCTCGGTGAGCCCCCGAGAGACCCCCCGAGAGCCCGCCGAGAGCCCGCCGAGAGCCCGCCGACAGCCCGCCCTGAGCCCGCCGCGAGCCCTTCGCGAGCCCGCCCTGAGCCTGCCGCGAGCCCCCGTGAGCCCTTCGTGAGCCCGCCCTGAGCCCGCTCTGAGAACCCCGTGAGCCTTCTGCCGCCCCGGGTCGTCCTGGTGCCGCGAGCGTCGGGCTCTGTCTGCCTGAACCCCGCCCGGGCGACTCCTTTTCGGCCCTCCCGTCGCGGTCCGCCGAGCGTCCGGCGTCCCGGCTCCGTGGCTTCGCGCGCCGGCCGGACCTCAGGGTGCGGTGTGACTGATTGCTGTCCGGACAACCGATCTGGCGCGAGCGGCGACCGCCACCCCTCGTCACGAATCAGAATCCCGCTCTGCGCTCTGGGGATGCCCGCGCCCGGGGTACGGCCGCTGCAGACCCAAAGCGCCCTTGCCGTAGATGATCTCGGCTCTCTGGCGGCCGGTGCGAGAGAGTCGATCATGGCGCGTCCGGGTGAAGGTCAAACCGGCTCTGCGGTAATGAATTACGCAACATCGGGGAAACCTATTCTCTGACTTTCCTTTAAAATAACGCCTGCTCGCCAAGTTGTTCCGTCGAACAATGGTGACCTTTCCGTGGTGCGCTTACAGTCAATCCATGAGCATCCTGGTCGAGGGGCGCGAAAGTATCGGGTGGGCCGAGGAAAACAATGTTCACCGGCGCTTCGCTCGTCATGAATTGGCGGTACTCCGCTCCATCAACCTGCTGCGGGCCAATCTTTCCGATCAGCCGACCGTGGCGATGATGGCGGAATGGGCCTTCTTCAGTAAATTCCATTACACCCGTGTTTTTCAGCGCATGATCGGAATGGCGCCCGGGCAGTTCCTGTCCGAGTACCGGATGGTGCTGGCCGAGGAACTGCTCGACGAGACCGATCTGAGTTTCACCGAGATCACCTATCGGGTGGGGTATGCCAGCGTCGGCACGTTCAGCTCGCGGTTCAAGAAGATCGTGGGCGTGCCACCGACGACCTTCCGGCAGCGACGCCGGCGGCCCTGCCCGCCCGAAGAGGACTGTCCCCGGGGCGAAGTCCGTCCCGAGGCCCGGATGGTCCTGATGGCGATCGAGAACGCCAAGAGCGTGGCGGACGCCGACCTGCCGTTCTGAGCCCGGTCCCTGCCGTCCCGGTGGGAGTCTCAGGGGGAGCCCCTCAGGAGGGGCCGGGCAGGGCGGTCGCCTCGTCGGCGTCGGCGGCACGGGCCTCGAGGTCGCGGGCCATGATCATCCAGGCCCGGGCCGCCTGCCGGATCAGCCGCACCGTGGCGTCCAGGCGGTGGGCGGGTACCCCGAGGGTGAGGCGGTTGCTGTCGTCACCCGTCAGCACCATTCCCCGCAGCCGGGCCAGCAGTTCGCGACCACCGGCCGTTCGGCACATCGCCGGATCCCGCACCAGCCGCTCCAGCAGGATGCTGGGCAGGGCGGCGGCGGGCAGGTCGTCCATCGCGCCGGTCACCATCCGCAGCTCCGGTGAGGCGGGCACCGGCTGCGGGTCGCCCGAGCTCAGGAGTTCCCGGTGCACGCGGTGGGCGGTGCCGAGGGATATGCCCGCGGCCGCGGCGACCTGGCGCTGAGTCGCCTCCGGGTTCGCCAGGAACAGTTCCCGGGCCACGAGTTTCCCGGCCTCCGTCGACAACGGGCGTCGCCGGCCGTCGGCCCCTCGGCGCACGACCTCGCCCGCCGGCGTGTTCGACTGGCCCGTTGGAACGGTTGAACAGGTGCGCACCCGGGCCACCGTTCCCGGGGAGACCCCGGCGAGGGTGGCCACGTGCCGGTTCGACAGGTCGGGACTCAGCTCCAGCACCCGGGCCACCGCCTGCCGGCGGTCGGCCCTGGTCAGCGGCAGCCCGTGCCGGGCGTTCGCGCTCAGGGACAGGCTCAGGAGATCCAGCTCGCTGCCGCTGACCAGCTTCGCGGTGATGGTGTGCCGTCCGGCGTGCAGCGCGGCCGCCACCCGGTGGGCTCCGTCGATCAGCTCGAGCGATGCCCGGTTCAGCAGGATGGGGGGAATGTCGTCCAGGACCTCGACGAGGCGTTCGACGTGCTGCTGGTCGAGGCCACCCAGGCGCAGTCCCGGGCCCGGACGGATCGCCTCGAGAGGAACATCGTCCTCCACCACGGCGCTGGGCATGGATGGCTCACGTCCCCCCTGCTAGTCCCGACGTGAGGACCAGTCCTTCGCCGTCGCGAAGAAGGACTGATGCTCGTGACCCTAGGTCGTCGGCCGCGGTCCCCCTACTTTTCGCGTGCCGAACGTCGTCTGCGACCTCACGATAGGTCACTTTGCACACAATGGACCCATTCCTTCACGCGTGTCACGCCCATCGTCGGATTTGCGCACGATCGTTCCTGGTGACCGTGAGCGTCCGTGAGCACGCCAGGAGGTGGTCGCACCGGGCCCGGCACCGGACATTGGTCGCAGGTGGGTGCGCCCGTCGCGTACCTGGTTGTCGCGGAGGGAGTCCGGCCGGTGCATGCACTGATGGCAAGGATCCGGTGGGGGCTCCTCGGGGTCCCCGAACGGGAGGTCGATCCCGAGCGGAGGGGTTTCGCCGAGTGGGAGGCGGGCCCGTCCCGCTGCGAGGACGTCGGGCGCTCGTTCCTCACCGGGTACCGGGCGGGTCTGGTCGAGCCGGGGGCGGTGAGCGCCGTCCGGTCGCTGGCGGACCTGGACGACGATCTGCGGGGTTTCGCCATGGAGGGCCTGGGCATGGCCGCGGCCCTGCGGGACGTTCTCCGGCCGGGCGGCCGGCACTTCCGCGACCTGCTGGCCTGTGCCGGTGAGCGGCACGTGTACATGATCCACGTCGGCCTCGGCTGGGCCCTGGCCCGCACCCCGCGCCCGCTGTGGCCCTCGTTGAGCCGGCTGGACCCGGTGCACGCGGCCCTGGTCCTGGACGGGTACGGGTTCCACGAGGTGTTCTTCCGGACCCGCCGGGTCTTCGACGAGCTCGGGGTCGGCTTTCCCCTGTCCGCCTGGCCCGGCCGTCCGCAGGACGCGCACCAGCACCTGATGCAGGGCGTCGGCCGGGGCCTGTGGTTCGTGGCCGGTGGCGGCCCGGCCCGGCTGGCGGACTACGTCGGCCGTTTCGCGCCCTCGGCGGCCGGTTCCCTGTGGGCCGGCGTCGGCCTGGCCGCCGCCTACGCCGGGGGCCGCGACGAGGCCGGCCTGCGCGAACTGCGGGCCACCAGCGGTGAGTACAGCCCGTGGCTGCGGCAGGGCGCGACCTTCGCCGTCGGCGCCCGGGACCGCGCCGGAGCCAGCGTGGAACACACCCACCTCGCCGCCCGCGTCCTGTGCGACGGGACGGTGGAGACCGTGCACGCCCTGGCCCGGGCCCATCTGCCCCGCTCCGGGGTGGTGGACGCGGGGGACTGGTCGGCCGCGGCCCGCTGGCGCTGCGAGGTGGCCGGGTACTACGCCACCCACGCCCCCGACCGCGACGGCCACGACGGCCACGACGGCCACGAACCCGTCGACCGAGACGTCGACGCGGTGGGCGCCCGGCTGGTGGGTGCCCGGTGAGCGGCTGGGCGCACCTCGGCCCGGCGCAGACCGCCCGGACCCTGGTCGTGATGATGCGGGACAAGCTCGCGACCCTCACCCGGCTGAGCCTCGAGCACCCCGAGGGCGTGGTGGTCCGGCTGCCCCGGCGCCGGCTGATCGTGCTCAGCGACCCGCAGCAGGTGCGGCAGCTGCTGGTCGACGAGGCGGACAAGTACGCGAAGGGCCTGGGCCAGGCCGAGTCCGGGCGCTGGCTCGGGCACGGGGTGCTGGTCGCGCACGGCACCGAGTGGAGCGACCAGCGCACCCCGGTCGCGAGCCGGCTGGCCGCCCGCCGCGTGCAGCGCCTGGGCCCGCAGGTCGACGAGCTGGCCCGGGCCAGCGTGGCGGCCTGGGCCGGGCCGGAGTGGACGGACCTGGACCCCCGTCACCACGTGGCCCAGTACACGCTCGACTGCCTGGGCCTGGCCATGGGTTTCACCGCTCCCCGCGCCGACGAGGTGGTGCCCTCGTTCGACCGGATCCAGGACCAGATCATGTTCGAGACCATCACCCAGCAGCTCGTGCCGACCTTCGCGCGTCCGTTCGCCTCCCGCCGCGCCCGCGCCGACCAGGAGCTTCTGCTGGAGGCGGCCCGCCGCGCCCTGGCCACCGGCGACACCCCCGACGCGGCCTGGGCGACCCCGGACCGGCTGCTCACCCTGCTGCTGGCCGGCTACGAGACGACGGCGGCCACGATCGCGTGGGCCCTGATGTACCTGAGCCGCCGCCCGGAGATCCAGCGCGCGCTGGCCCGCCCGCCGGAGGACCCCGCCGCCGTCTCCCTCACCGCGGTCTTCCGGGAGGTGACGCGGCTGCGCCCACCGGTCTGGCTGATCAGCCGGCGGGCACTGACCTCGCACCGGATCGGCACCGAGCGGGTGCACCGGGGCGACGACGTGGTGGTCTGCGTCCACGCCCTGCACCACGACCCGGCCTGGAGCCGCGAGGGCAGGTTCGAGCCCGGGCGCTCGCAGAGCGGGCGGCGCCTGGACTTCGGGCAGGGACCGCGGGCCTGTCCCGGGGGCGCGCTGGCCGACCTCGAGGCGGCCACCTGGCTGCGCCGGGCCTGCCAGGAACTGGAGTTCGACCTGGTGCCCGGGGTGGTCCCGGATCCCGTGGCCCGGATGTCGCAGGCTCCCGGGCCGTTCACCGTCCGGGTCCGGGCGCGCCGTCCGGCCGCCTGAGCGGTTCCACCCCTCGGACGTGACGGAGGCGGCCGCCCCTCGGGCCGGCCGCCTCCGTGCTTTGCCGGAAAGTGCTCAGGCCGCGGCCAGTTCGACGACGGACATGAAGGAGCGCCCCGGAACGGGGTGCACGGCCCGGACGCCCAGGCCCGCCTTCGCGCCCAGGGCCGCGATCGCGTCCAGACCCCGTTCGCGTCCTCCCATGTACACCATCATCCGCAGGTCCATCGCGGTGTCCGGGGCCTCTCCTCCGGCCCCGATCGCCTCCACGACCATCACGCGGCCCCGTGCCCCGGCCGCGTCGGCGCAGCCGGTCAGCAGCGCGACCGCCGCCTCGTCCGACCAGTCGTGCAGGACCGCGGACAGCAGGTAGGCCCCGGCCCCGGCCGGGAGCGGGTCGAAGAAGCTTCCCGCGACCACGTCGGCCCGCCCCTCCAGCCCCCGCTCGAGGAACGTCCGGCGGGCCTGGGCGGCGGGCCCCGGCAGGTCGACCAGGGTGCCCCGCAGCCCGGGGTGAGCCGTCAGCAGGTCGGCCAGCAGGGTGCCGTTGCCGCCACCCACGTCGACCACGTGCCGCAGCGCCCCCCAGTCCAGGCTCTGCGCCAGCCCCCGCACGTCGGTGCGGGTGTGCCGCGCCATCAGGGCGTCGAACGAGCGGGCCAGGTGCGGGTCGTGATCGAGGTCCTCCCAGAACGTCCGCCCGTTCCGGACCGGGTAGGCCGGTTCCCCGGTCCGGACCGAGTGCAGGAGGTCGACGAAGCTCAGATCGCCCCGCCCGACCGCCCCGGCGACGTCGAGCCAGTCCCGGGAACGGTTCTCCTGCAGTTCTTCCCCCAGGGCGGTGAGGCGGTAGGCGCCCTCGTCCCGTTCCAGCAGGCCGGTCGTCACCAGGTGGTCCAGCAGCCGCCCGAGCGCGTCCGGGTCGGCGTCCACCTGCCGGGCCAGCCGCTGGGCCGTGGCCGGGCCGGCCGCGAGCCGGTCGGCCAGGCCCAGGGTGGCCGCCACCCGGATCGCCATCGGGGTCGCCAGATCGGCCAGGGACCGCACCCCGGCGCGCCTGTTCGCATCCATGATTCTCCGCCCGTCCGCTGTCGTCCGTCGTCGTCCGCCGGGCTCCAGCCTGCCGCGACGACCGGCCGGTGCCCTTGTCGCAGGGTGCTCGGTCCGGGCCCGGAAGCGTTACGGCACGCGGGAACACGCCGGCGCCGTCCCGGACGGGTCATCGTGGGTCCGGTGGTACGTCGGGAGGAGTGACGATGGGCCCGGGCAGCATCGGGACGAAGGTCGGGACGATGGACGGGACGAAGGCGAGTCTGAGGGTGCGGTCCAGGACCCTGGTCGCCCGGGACGTCGTGGCCCTGGAACTGGAGGCCGTGACCGGCGCACGGCTGCCGGACTGGACCCCCGGCGCCCACATCGAACTGGAACTGCCCGGCGGCCTGGTCCGCCCCTACTCGCTGTGCGGCGACCGGCACGACGCGGGCCGGTACCGCATCGGGGTCCGCCGCGAACCGGCCGGCCGGGGCGGTTCGGCCTACGTCCACGACCGGCTCGACGTCGGCAGCGAGGTCGCCGCGTCCGCTCCCCGCAACCGGTTCCCCCTGATCCCCGCGGTGCGCTACCGCTTCGTGGCGGGGGGCATCGGCATCACGCCGCTGCTGCCGATGATCTATCAGGCGCAGTGCACCGGGGTGCCCTGGGACCTGCTCTACCGGGGCCGGGCGCGCGCGGGGATGCCGTTCCTGGACGAGCTGGCCACCTACGGCGACCGGGTCACCGTCAGCGCCGGGGACGAGCACGCCCGCCCGGACGTCGCCGCGTGGATCGGGGCGGCCGGCCCCGACGCCCTCGGGGAACACGTCTACGTCTGCGGCCCGGCCCCGCTGATCGACGCCGCGCGCGCCGCGACCGCCGGGCGCCCGGCCGGCCTGTTCCACAGCGAGCGTTTCGTGGCCCGGGCGCAGGAGTCGTCCGGGGGCCCGGACACGTTCGAGGTGGTCCTGGCCCGCCGGGGGCGGACGGTCACCGTCGGCCCCGGCGTCTCGGTCCTGGACGCGGTGCGCGCGGCGGGCGCGGAGGTGATGTCGTCGTGCGGGCAGGGCGTCTGCGGCACCTGCGAGACCGTCGTGCTGGAGGGGCGTCCGCATCATCGTGACTCGGTGCTCGAGGACGACGAGCGCGAGGAGTCGGGCCTGATGTATCCCTGCGTCTCGCGCTCGCACGGCCGCCGCCTGGTGCTGAACCTCTGATGGACGGGGAGCCCGGCCGCCGGCCGCCGGAGATCGACGTCGACCCGTTCGACGAGCGGGTGCTGGCCGATCCGTACCCGCTGGACGCGACGATCCGGGACACCGCGGCCGTCGTGCGGCTGCGCGCCCACGACGTCTACGGCATCGCCCGCTACCAGGACGTGCGGGCGGCCCTGCAGGACTGGCAGACCTTCCGGTCCGGGGCGGGCGCCGGCCTGGTCGACTTCTGGGCCCGGGAACCTCGTCGTCCTCTCAGCGTGGTGCTCGAGGCGGACCCACCGTGGCACGACGCCCCCCGCCGGATCCTGGAGGACCTGCTGGGCCCCTCCACCCAGCGCCGGATGCGGGAGGAGTGGACGCGGGCCGCCGACGAGCTGGTGGACCGAGTCCTGCCGCCCGGATCCGGGGAATCCCGGGAATTCGACGGTTTCGGCGATCTGGCCCGGACCTTTCCGCTGAACGTCATGGGAACGGCTCTCGGCATCCCGGAGGAGGGCCGTGAACACATTCTCGAATTCAGCGACTTCCTGCTGAACGGTTTCGGGCCCCGCAACGAGCTGGCCCGGGCCGGGAGGAATCAGGCCCCGTGGCTGGCGGAATGGGTCGCCCGCAACTGTGAGCGCGACGTCTTCACCCGGGGGAGTCTCGGCGACCAGATCTGGTCGGCGGCCGACCGCCGGCAGATTCTTCCCGCCCAGGCGCTCGGTCTGGTGCGTTCCATCTTCGCCGCCGGTTTCAACACGACCGTCCATTCGCTGGCGGCGGCGCTGCACGCGTTCTCGACCGAACCGCGGCAGTGGGAGTTGCTGCGCGACGACCCGGCCCTGCTGCGTCACGCCTTCGACGAGGTGCTGCGCTGGGCGAGCCCGATCCAGACGTTCTTCCGAACCACCGCGGCCCCGGCGGTGATTGACGGCCTGACCATCCCGCCCGGCAGCAAGGTGCTGCTGTTTCTCGGTGCGGCCAACCGGGACCCGCGCCGCTGGAAGGATCCCGAACGCTTCGACCTGACCCGAGACCCGTCCGGGCATCTGGGTTTTGGGTTCGGCGTGCACCAGTGCGTCGGCCAGCACCTGGCCCGGCTGGAGGCGGAATGCCTGCTGGCCGCGCTCCGGCGCCGGGTCCGGCGGCTGGAACCGGCCGGGCCGCCGCGCCGCCGCCTGAACAACACGGTGCGCGCCTGGGAGTCGTTGCCGCTACGGGCCGAGCTGGTCAGCGGCGTGCGGACGTCTGCGCCGGGTCCGGGCTGAGCTTTTCGTCGCAATGGCGCTACTAACGGTTGCTAGACTGAACTGTACGGGGGATCAGCGCGGCCATGCATTTTTCGTCCCTCGGGTTCACCTGCTCACAGACGAGAGGAAAGAATGCGTGTCGGTCTCAGACCCCAACTCGCAGACGGAGCAGTCCAGCGCCGCAGATCGCCTAGAAATAAAACATGATTCGGATTCTCGCCGATGGCGGGTTCTCGTTCTGCTCTGCGTTCTGCAGGCCATGATCCTTCTCGACATGACGATGGTGAACATCGCCCTCCCGCAGATCCAGGACGGGCTGGGATTCAGCCGGGCGGGCCTGGTCTGGGTCGTCGACGGATACGCACTGATGGCCGGCGGGTTCCTCGTGCTGGGCGGCCGCCTGGCCGACGTGCTCGGCCGCCGTCGGCTCCTGATCAGCGGCATCGTCGTCTTCGGGATCTCCTCGATGATGTCCGGCCTGGCCCCGAACCCCGGAGTCATGGTGGCGGGCCGATTCGGGCAGGGCCTCGCCGAGGCGCTCGCCGCACCGGCCTCGCTGGGCCTTCTCGCCCTGCTGTTCACCGACCCCAAGGAACGCACCAAGGCGTTCGGCGCCTGGGCCGGGATCAGCGGCATGTCCGCCACCCTGGGCTACATCCTCTCCGGCGTCATCACCGAATTCCTCGACTGGCGCTGGCTCTTCTTCATCAACGTCCCGGTCGCCGTGGTCGCCCTGGTCCTCATTCCCCGCATGGTCGGGGAGAGCCGGATGCGCTCACAGGGCCGCGTCGACTACGCCGGGGCCCTCGGCCTCACGGTCGGCATGGTCGCCCTGGTCTTCGGCCTGGTGCGGGCCTCCTCGCACGCCTGGACCTCGACCCAGGTCCTCGTGCCGGTGCTGATCGGCGTGGCGGTGCTCGCCGTCACCGTCGTCATCGAGGCCCAGGTCAGCAACCCGCTGGTGCCACTGTCGTTCTTCGCCAACCGCACTCGCTCGGTGATGAACTTCGCGTCGGTGTTCTTCATGGCCGCGTTCCTGTCGTACACGTTCATGCTCACCCTGTTCAACCAGCAGATCCTCGGCTACTCGCCGCTGATCACCGGCCTGGCCTGGCTGCCGCTGTCCGTCGGCATCGGTGTCGGCATCGGCATCGGCACCGCGCTGGTGCCCCGCCTGGGCGTGAAGGCCGTGTGCGCGGTGTCGTTCTTCGTCGCCGGCGTCGGGCTGCTCATCAGCAGCCTCCTGCAGCCGGACAACCCCTACTGGACAACGCTTCTGCCGGGCATGGTGGTCTTCGGCCTCGGCGCCGGCCTGGGCATGCCCTCGGGCACCAACGCCGCCCTGCACAAGGTCACCGCCGACAACTCCAGCCTGGCCTCAGGGGTTCAGAGCACCGCCCAGCAGATCGGTGGCGCACTCGGAGTCGCCGTCCTGGTCACGCTCGCCATCCGCTACGCGGAAGACCACATGGCCACCGGCGCGAGCCCGGCCCAGGCCACCACCGACGGCTACGCCCTGGCCCTGCGCATCGGAGCCGGGCTGGCCATCTTCTGCGCCGTCCTGGTCGCGGCCCTCCTGGAACGCGTCGACACCGAAATGCGCGACCCCATCGCGGAACAGGCCACGAACATCCACTGAACAGCGCTCGCTGTCCACCTGCACGGCCATCGTCACCGATCACCGAGGAGCGTCTCTTCCTATGGCACAGGCAAAGTCCGAGTCAAAGTCCGAGGCAGAGCCCGACACCACGTTCACCGAGACCATCCAGAAGCACACCAACGGATGGACCTGCGTCTTCATGGCCGGATCGGGTGACTACTTCGGCACCCGCAAGGCCATCAAGGTCGGCGGTCTGATCGACGGCGAACACGAGTTCAAGGCCACGCTGATGCCGATGGGCGACGGAACCCACATGGTGCCCATCAACACCGCGCTGAAGAAGGCCATCAAGAAGGATGTCGGCGACGAGATCACCGTCCGCATCAACGCCCGCTTCAGCTGATCCGATCCGCGGCCAGCTGAGTCCACGCAGAACGCAACCCGGAGGAAGAACCGCGTCATGAGCGAAAACACCCCCTCGTCCGCCACTCCCGGCTGGTTCGACATCTCCACCCCCGACTCCCCCCGGAGCCGGGCCTTCTACGGCGATCTCTTCGGATGGGCCGTGCAGGGCCTCGACGACAACTTCGCCATGGTCAGCGGGGGCGAAGGCCAGCCTCCGGCAGGCAGTATCGCCACCGCGGTCGAGGGCAGCCCCTACGTCGGGCTGGTGCCCTACTTCCCGGTGGCGGACATCGAGCAGTCCCTGGCCCAGGCCGAGAAGCTGGGCGCCGAGGTGCTGATGACGGTGCGGGAGACGCCCACCGGGCGCATCGCGGCGTTCAAGGACCCCGACGGCAACGTGGTCGGCCTGATGGGCTGATCTCACCGGATCACCACAGGAGGGCGGGACCCGTACGGGTCCCGCCCTCCTGCCGTATCGGCGTTCTCAGTCGCCGAAGCCGTACTCCCCGATCAGGGTCGCACCGCTCGGGCGGGCCCCGGCCGGGGCCCGGTCGGCCATGCCCGCCGCGAACTCCTTGAACGCGTCCAGGGCCGGCAGCGGGCTGTCGCCCTCACCCTCGTACCGGCCCACGTGCACGAAACTCACGCCGTCGGCCAGGCGGAAACTGGCGTACGACAGGCCCGCCGGCGCCTTGGCGGCCAGTTCGGCGAACACGGCTTCGACCAGACGCTGGTTCTCGTCGGCCTTTTCGGACGACGTCTCGTACTGGACGACGAAGGCGTTCCCCATGACTGCGACCTCCCGGGTTCGGTTTACCGCTGACTGATGGTGCGCGCGAACGAACGGATGTCCTCGACGAACAGGTCCGGCTCCTCCAGGGCGGGGAAGTGCCCGCCCCGGTCGTGTTCCGTCCACTGCACGATGTTCGGGAGCATCGGTTCCGCGAAACGGCGCACGGGCAGCGCCGCGTCACCGGGATAGACCGAAACACCCGAAGGCACGGGCACAGGCGGCGGGAGAGGCGGGGGCGTTGCCGCTGACGGCATGACATCCCTGTTGTCGTAGTAGAGGTTCGCCGACGTACCACCAGAACGAGTGAGCCAGTATACCGACGCGTTCATCAGCAGTCGATCGCGGCTGATGGCGTCCTCGGGCAGCTTCTCGGTGTCGGCCCAGTCGTGGAACTTCTCGATGATCCAGGCCAGCTGACCCACGGGCGAGTCACTGAGCGAGTGGGCCAGCGTCTGCGGCCGGCTGGCCTGGAGGGCCATGTACCCGACGCCGTCGTCGGCGAAGCGCTGCAGCAGGCCGAGTCTCGCGCCCTCCTGCTCGGTCAGGCCGGCCAGGGCGGCCGGATCCCCGGGAGGCGGCGGCGTGATCAGGAAGTTCAGGTGGGCGCCCGCCACGTGGGGTGCGTCCATGACCGCGAGGGTCTGGGTGACCCACGCGCCGATGTCGCCGCCCTGCGCGATGTAGCGCTCGTAGCCCAGCTGGTGCATCAGCGAGGCCCACATGCCCGCGATCCGGGGAAGTGTCCATCCGTATTCCGGCTGGGGGCCGGAGAATCCGAACCCGGGCAGCGACGGCACCACGACGTGGAAGGCGTCCGCCGGGTCACCGCCGTGCGCCCGCGGATCGCTGAGCGGGCCGATCACGTCCAGGTACTCCACGAACGAGCTCGGCCAGCCGTGCGTGAGGATCAGCGGCGTGGCGTCCGGCTCGGGCGAGCGCGCGTGCAGCACGTGCACGTCCAGGCCGTCCAGCCCGACCAGCGACTGGCTGATCCGGTTGATCTCGTCCTGGGCCTCGTACCAGTCGAACGTGTCGGCCCAGTAGGCGGCCAGTTCCTGGAGGTAGGGCGTGGGCACGCCCCGCGACCAGTCCGTCGAGGGGCCGGGGGCCGGCCAGCGGGTGGCCCGGATCCGGGCCCGCAGGTCCTCGATCTCGGACCGGTCGATGTCGATACGGAACGGGTTCATCGATGGCTCCTTTCGCTGGTGTCGGACGGTGCGGGGCTCATGCCCCGTCCGTGCTCATCACGGACACGGCCTCGGCCGGCTCCACCCCGCGCAGGGTGTCGTGCACGTGACGGCTGAGCGCGGTGATGGTGGGCTTGGCCCAGAGCACGGTCGGGGGCAGGTCCAGGCCGTAGCGGCGGTGCATCCGCACCCGCAGGGCCACCGTCATCACCGAGTCCATGCCGAGCTCGACCAGGGGACGCTTGAGCGGGACGGCCTCGGGGTCGAGGTTGAGCTCGGCCCCCACCTGCTCGCGCACGTCACGCAGCACCAGGTCCAGGGACTCGTCCTCGGGCAGGGCGGCCACGTCGAACCCGGCCCCGTCGTCGTGGGTGCCGCCCGCGTCCGAGACCACCTCCAGATCGCGGAACATCGGCAGCCGGGGGCCTCCCGGCGGGGTCGGCAGAATCCGCATGACGGCCTGGTACGGCGTGCTGAACCGGTCGCCGAAGTCCCACGCCCGGAACGCCTCGGCGGTCGAGACCGCCTCCAGCCCGCGGAGATTGGCCTCGAGCATGGTCGCCTCGATGTTCTGGGACAGGCCGACGCCGCGCCAGGCCGTCCAGCCGATGCTGATGGTCTCCTCACCACCCGCCGCGAACCGGTGCTGGGCCAGCACGTCCATGAAGGAGTTGGCCGCCGCGTAGGCGGCCTGCCCGGTCAGGCGCGCGAACTGCCCGCAGGAGGAGAACAGCACGAAGAAGTCCAGGGAGCCGGGCGGGAACATCTCGTGCAGGTTCAGCGCCCCCAGGGCCTTCGGCCCCAGCACCTGCTGCAGCGCGAGCCGGTCCAGGTCGTCCACCAGCGCGTCGTGCACCACCCCGGCGGCGTGGACGATGCCGGTGATCGGGGGCAGTCCCAGGGCACCGGGGGCCAGGGCCCGGCGCACCGCGGCGCGGTCGGTGATGTCGAGCGACAGGACGGTCACGCTGACGCCCGAGCTCTCCAGGGCCAGGACCGCGTCGATCTGCGGGCGGGACTCGGGACTGGCCTGCGCCCAGGTGCTGCGCGGCGGCAGCCCCTCGCGCCCGACCAGCAGCAGCCGCCGGGCGCCCCGGTCGGCCAGCCACCGGGCGACCTCGAGGCCCAGGGCCCCCAGACCCCCGGTGATCAGGACGGTTCCCGAGGACGAGCAGCGCAGCGCGGTGCCGTCGGCACTGCGCTCGAGCCGGGCCAGCCGCTGCGCCGAGATGCCCTCGGCGTCCACCGAGAGCACGTCCTCGGCCGCCGGCTCGCCGCTGAGGGCCCGGACCAGATGGGCGACCGTGGCGGCCGAGGTGTCGCCGGGGGAGACGTCGATGCAGCCGCCCCAGATCTCCGGGTGCTCACCGGCCGCGATGCGCGAGACGCCCCACATCGGCGCCAGGGCGACCGCGGCCGCCTCCCGGCCCGAGCGGACCCCTTCGGTCAGGGCCCACACCCGGGTGGACGCCGAACGGCCGGTCGCGCGGACCACCTCCTGGACGGTGGTGGTCAACGACCAGGCCGCGGTCACGGCGTCGTCGAGGCCGAGGGCGCTGTGCCCGGGCGCCACGATCACCGCCGTCGGCCGGTCCAGAGCGCCCGGGGGAAGCTCCACCCGGCCCTCGGCGTCCGTGGCCACCTCCCGGGCGGGCATCCCGGCCGCCCCGAACGCGGTCGCCCAGGCCGTGGTGTGCGCCGCGGGGCCGACCAGGAGCACCTGGACGGGTGCGCCGGACGCCACGGGCTCGGCGGGCACCGGCTGCCAGCGGATCTCGTGGACCAGCTCGCGGGGGACGGCCGTGCTGCCCATGTGCTCGACCGCCGCGAACCGCAGACCCGTGGCCAGGCAGACGATCTCGCCGTCCTCGGTGGCCACCACCACGTCCACCGAGTCGTGGGGGGAACGCGGCGAGCGGGTGCTGTGCACCACGATGCGGGCCGGTGGCTCGCCCTTCCAGGCCACCCGGTCGATGGTGCGTGACATCCACAGCTCGGTCGCGTCACCGGGCGAGACCACCATCGCGCTGATGGTCAGGGCCCCGTCGATCACGTGGGCCCAGCTCATCGCCCGCTCGGCCGGGGGCGGCAGCAGGTCGAGGGTGGCGATCTGCTCGTGCTCGTCGTAGCGCAGCTCGCTCATGGTCCAGGGGAACGCGTAGCCCTCCACGCCCATCCGGCCGAACATCTCGTCGGCCCGGGACGTCGACCCGACGGGCAGGCGTGGCCGGATCGACGCGGCGTCCAGGAACCCGCTCACCCCCTGCGGGCCGGTCTGCACCACCGCCGTGCTGTGGGTGATCCACTCCTCGCCCGTGCTCCCGGCGGCGTCCTCGGCCAGCCGGGTCGCCAGCAGCAGCTGGTCGGCCTCGCGGATCACCTGCACGATGCGCGCGGGCTGCACCGCCAGCGGCGTGCGCAGGACGATGTCGGTCAGGTCCACGACCGACCCGGTGCCCGCGGCCCCGGCGAAGCTGTTCAGGATCGAGGCGGCCGGGGTCACCTCCACCCCGACCAGGCCGTGGCTGAGCGGGTAGGGCCGGGTGTCCATGTCCAGGCGGGTCTGCCAGACCCGGCGCACCGGAGCGCCGCTGATCGTCACCTGGCCGCCCAGCAGGCTGTGCGTGTCCGGCTCGTGTCCCCGCCCGAGGCCCGCCTGCGCCTGGTCGTCGGGGAAGATCCAGTACGGGCGGTGCTGCCAGGCCGCCGCCGGCACCGGCACCGGGGCCGGCGTGCGTCCGGTGTCCGGCCAGTCCACCCGGGCGCCCTGCGCGTACAGGTGGGCGAGAGCGCCCAGCAGAGCCTGGGTCTCGTCCTGGTCGCGGCGCAGGGTGCCGACGGCCAGGCCGTCGATGTCGTGGTGCAGCAACGCCTCCCGGATCGAGTGGGTCACCACCGGGTGCGAGGAGATCTCGACGAACAGCCGGTGCCCGTCCTCCACCGCGGCCTGCACCGCCTCGGCGAAACGCACGGGCCGGCGCAGGTTGGCGGCCCAGTAGCCGGCGTCCCTCGGCGCCGTGGAACGCGCGTCGGGCAGCGTGGAGCTGTACAGCGGGATCACCGGCGGGCGGGGCCGCAGGTCCTCCGCGCCGGCACGCACCTGGTCCACCGCCGCGTCCATGTGGGCGGAGTGGAAAGCGATGGTCGAGGCCACGGGACGCAGCGTCAGGCCCTGCGCCGTCCACTCGTCCGTGAGGCGCAGCACCGCGTCCCGGTCACCGGACAGCACACTGGCCCCCGGGTCGGCCGAGATCGCGGCGTCGACCCCCGGGCGGTTGCGCACCCGTCGCTGCAGGTCGCCGAAGGCGAGCGGGGCCATCGCCATCGCGCCCCGGCCCTCCAACGGCTCGAGCGCGGCGGAACGACGGCACGCGAAACGCGCCGCCTCGTAGAGGTCGAGCGCCCCCGCGGCCACCGCGGCGGCGATCTCCCCGACCGAGTGCCCGATCACCGCACCGGCCCGCAGACCCCGGCGGTGCCAGACGGCCGTGAGGCCGACCTGCACCGCGAAGGTCAGCGCCTGCACCTCGACCGCGCTCCACCCGCCCTCGCGCAGCAGGACCTCCCGCGGCGTCCAGCCCAGTTCCTCGGCGAAGACCCCGGCCAGCGAGTCGATCACCCCGGCGAAGACCGGGTCCTGCGCCAGCAGGGTGCGGCCCATACCCGGCCACTGGGCCCCGTGGCCGGAGAACACCCACACCGGGCGGGTGCCCTCCTGCGGCGCCCCCGCCGGCGTCTCACCGGTCTCCACCCCGCGCGCGGCCCGGTTCTCCGAGACCCGCCGCAGGCCCGCCACCAGCTCCGGCACCGACCCGGCGACGATCCCGGCCCGGTGACTCAGATGCGAACGGCGGCTGGTCAGCGTGTGGTGCAGCTGCTGCAGATCGGTGTCCGGACGGGCCTCCAGCCAGTCGGCGACCAGACCGGACAGGTCCCGCAGCCCCGCCTCGGACATCGACGACACCGGGAAGACCTGGGCCCCGGCCGGGGCCGGGGCGGCGACCGGGCCGCCCGCCACCGGGGCCGGGGCCTCCTCCAGCACCAGGTGGGCGATGGTCCCGCCCACGCCGTAACTGGAGACGCCGGCCCGGCGCGGGGACTCGCCGCGCTCCCAGTCCAGGGAACGGTCGGCCAGCCGCAGACCGGCCGCCTGCCAGTCCACCCGGGTGGTCGGCGCGGTGTGCAGCGACGGCGGGATGACCCCGTGACGCAGTGCCATGACGGCCTTGACGACGCCGGTGATGCCGGAACCGCCCTCCACGTGGCCGACGTTCGGCTTGATCGACCCGATCACGCAGGGCCGCTCCGGTGTGCGCCCGGCCCCGAAGACCTCGGCGATGGCACTGAGCTCCTCACCGTCGCCGACCGGCGTGCCGGTGCCGTGGGCCTCGACGTAACCGACCGTGGACGGCGAGATCCCGGCCCGGCGGTAGACCTCGCGCAGCATGTGCGTCTGGGCCGGGCCACTGGGCGCCATGAACCCGTCCGAGCGGCCGTCCTGGAACACGCCGCTTCCCCGGATCAGCGCCAGGACCGGGTCGCCGGCCGCCTGGGCGTCGGAGAGCCGCTTGAGCACCACCACGGCGGCGCCCTCACCCCGGCCGTAACCGTCGGCGCCGTCGTCGAACGCCTTGCTGCGCCCGTCCTGCGACAGCGCCCCCGTCCCGTCCAGGGCCACGTTCAGCGTCGGGGTGGAGATGATGTTCATCCCTCCCACGATCGCCAGCGGGATCTCCCCGGAACGCAGGCTCTGACAGGCGTAGTGCAGCGCGGTCAGCGACCCCGCGCACGCGGTGTCCACCGCCACGCTCGGCCCCCGCAGGTCCAGGAAGTACGACACCCGGTTGGCGATCCCGTAGAACGTGGTGCCGTTGACCGCGTAGGCCCCCGTCAGCGGGATGTCCTCCAGCAGCCGGCGACCGTAGTCGTTCGTGTTGGCGGCGGTGAAGACTCCCGCCTCGGTGCCCCGCAGATCGAACGGCGCCGTCCCCGCGTCCGCCAGCGCCTCCCAGGTCAGCTCCAGCATGAATCTCTGCTGCGGGTCCAGGTAATCGGCCTCACGGGGCGAGATACCGAAGAACTCGGCGTCGAAACCCTCGATGTCGTCCAGATAGGCGCCCCGCAGGGGGACGTTCCGCAGGATCGACGTGGCCTGCGGGCTGGTCGCCGCGTAACCCTTCCACCGCTTCTCAGGCATGTCCCGAACGCTGTGCCGTCCCTGGGAGATGAACTCCCACAACCGTTCCGGCGAATTCAGGTCGGGGGCGAATCGGCAGCTCATCCCGGTGACGGCGATTGCCTCGCCCGCAGGCTGACCTTCAGTCACGGTCCATCTCCCTCTCAGGTCCGATGTCAGACGGGCCGGCGCTCCGCGAAAGGATCTGGCGGCGCGCCACATCTGATGCCCGGCGCGCTCATCCTGCGCCGGGAAACGCCTTTCGGGCATCTTCACGACTGCCCTCCTGGGGTGGCCCTCGCGCCCCGGGCACCGTCGCGGCAAGTGCGCACCTGACAAGACAGCCGCCCCATCCGGGCGAACTACTCTGACGCTCAGGTTCCGAGGGAAGGAATGGTCTACTGTGCAACGCCTTTCGTCGAATTCGGGCGCGCTCGGGGTGCCCTGGCCCCAGGACGCCGCGCGACGCTACCGGGCCCTGGGCCTGTGGGAGGGCCGGTCGCTGGCCTCCCGGATCACCGAGGCGGCCCGACCCCGGCCCGGCCAGGTGTGCCTGGTGGACGGCGACGTCCGCATCACCTACGGCGAGCTCATGGCCCGCGCCGACGGACTGGCCGAACGCCTGGCCGGCCGGGGAATGCGCCCCGGCGACCGGGTGGTCGTCCAGATGCCGAACTGCTGGGAGTTCGTCGTGGTCACCGTGGCCTGCCTGCGCCTCGGCCTGATCCCGGTCTGGAGCCTCATGCAGTTCCGCCGCTCCGAGCTCGCGGGCGTCGTGGACCGCGCCCAGGCGCGGGCCCTCGTCGTGATGGACCACCACCACGGCTTCGACCACGAGCAGCTGGCCCACGAGGTGGCCGCCGGCTCCGGCACGCTGGAGCACGTCCTGGTCGCGGGAACACCGTCACGGCCCGCGAGTCTCGACCTGCGTTCACTGCTCGGGCCCGCCGCCGACCCGGCGGCCGCGGCCGCCCGCCTGGACGCCCAGGACCCGGGCGGCTCCTCGGTGGCGACGCTGTTGCTGTCGGGCGGAACCACCGGCGTCCCCAAACTCATCGCCCGCACCAACGACGACCTCGGCTACATGATGCGGGAAGCGCTGCGCGTGTGCGGTTTCGGGCCGGACACCGTGCTCCTGTGCCTGCTGCCGGTCGCCCACGGCTTCACCAACCTCGGGCCCGGCCTCCTGGGCACGCTGATCGCGGGCGGCCGGGTGGTGATGGCGCGCTCGCCCTCCCCGGAGCTGGTCTTCGGCCTGATCGAGCGGGAACGCGTGACCGCGGCGGCGGCGGTCCCGGCGGTCGTGGACACCTGGGTCCGGGCCCACCGCGACGAGGGCACCGCCGACCTCTCCTCGCTGCGGCTGCTGCAGGTGGGGGCCGCGAAGCTGCACCCCGGCCCGGCCGCGCGGATCGGCCCGGTGCTGGGCGCACGCCTGCAGCAGGTGTTCGGCATGGGGGAGGGCCTGCTGTGCATGACCCGGCCCGGCGACCCCGACGACGTGGTGATGAACACCCAGGGGCGTCCGGTCTCACCCCACGACGAGGTGCGGATCGTGGACGAGGAGGGGCTCCCCGTGCCGGACGGTGAGGGTGGCCTCCTGCTGACCCGGGGCCCGTACACCCCGGTCGGCTACTACGACGACCCGGTGCGCACCGCGGAGTTCTACCCCTCCGGGTGGTACGTCACCGGTGACCTGGTGCGCCGCGCCCCCGGAGGCAACCTGGTCGTCCTGGGCCGGCAGAAGGACCTGATCAACCGGGGCGGGGAGAAGATCGACGCGGCCGAGATCGAGGAACTGGTCGGGCAACTCGACGGCGTGCGCGAGGTGGCCGCCGTCGCCGTGCCGGACGAGCGCCTGGGCGAGGCCCTGTGTCTGTACCTGGTGCCGGAGCCGGGCAGCGAGCCGTCCCTCGACGACGTGCGCGCGTTCATGACGGCCCACGAGGTCGCCCGGTTCAAGCTGCCGGCCCGGATGGTCGTCGTGCCGCACCTGCCGCGCACCGCCATCGGCAAGATCGACAAGCGGGCCCTGGGCCGCGAGAGCACCTCTGTCCCCGACGGGTCGCCCGGCCCGGCGGCAGCCTGACGCACGAGGAGAACAGACGTGACCGAGCAGATTCGCAGGATCCTGATCGTCGGCGGTGGCACTGCGGGCTGGCTCTCGGCGGCCTACCTGAACCGGGCCTTCGGCGAGAAGGTCGAGATCACGCTGGTGGAGTCGCCCCGGATCCCCCGGATCGGCGTCGGCGAGGCCACGGTGCCGACGCTGCGCACGACGTTCAGCTTCCTGGGGATGGAGGAGTCGGACTGGATGCCGAAGACCCAGGCGGCCTTCAAGTCCGCCGTCCGCTTCAACGACTGGCGCAAGCCGGCCGCGGGGCAGTCGCGGCACGTCTACTACCACCCGTTCTTCACCGTCCCCGAACCGCCGGTCCCGTACTTCGAGAAGCCGTTCCACAAGCGGTTCGGGCGCGGTGTCTCGATGGCCCACTTCTGGCTGAAGGCCCACCTGGAGGGGGACACCCGGGTCCGCGACACCTTCGGTGACGCCGGCATGGCCCTGCAGCACCTGTGTGAGCTGAACAAGGCACCCAAGCCCCTGCCGGGTTCGGAGGAGGCCGACCCCGGCTTCCGCTACGCCTACCACTTCGACGCGGCGCTCATCGCGCAGTACCTGGCGGAACTGGCCGGGTCCCGGGGGGTTCGACGGGTCCTGGCCGATGTGCGCGACGTGAGGGTGGACGAGCACGGCGTCATCGAGCACGTCGTGATCGAGGACGGCAGCGTCCTGACCGCCGACCTCTACCTCGACTGCACCGGTTTCCGGGGGCTGCTGATCAACCAGGCCCTCAAGGAGCCGTTCGTCAGCGCGTCGGAGTACCTGCTGTGCGACTCCGCGGTGGCGATGCCCGCCGCCCACAAGCCGGGTGACCTGGCCCCCTACACCTCGGCGACCGCCCGCGACAACGGCTGGATCTGGGAGATCCCGCTGCTCGACCGGGAGGGCACCGGCTACGTCTACTCCAGCCGGCACACCGGGCCGGACGAGGCGGAGAAACACCTGCGCGACTACCTGGGCGAGCGCGCCCACGACGTTGAGGCCAACCACATCCGGATGCGGGTCGGGCACAACCGCCGCTCGTGGGTCGGGAACTGTGTCGCGGTCGGTCTTTCCAGCTGTTTCGTGGAGCCGCTGGAATCCACGACCATCGCCCTGATCGAGTACCAGCTGGCGCTTCTGGTGCTGCACTTCCCCGACCGGCACGACAACGAACTGCGCCGGGGGCGTTACAACGACCTGATGGTCGACGCGTTCGAGGACCTGCGCGACTTCATCGTCATGCACTACACGCTGACCGACCGGGACGACACCGAGTTCTGGACCGACGTGCGCAAGGCCCCGATCCCCGAGAGCCTGAGCCGGAAGTTCGCCGAGTACGCCCGCAGCGTGATCATTCCGGACGGCAGCCAGCTGCGGCTGTTCGAGACCCGCAGCCTGTGGGCGATCCTGTCGGGCATGGGTTTCCCCTTCACCCAGGCGCCACCGGCCGTCGAGATGATGGACGACGCGGCGGCCTGGGAGATGCTCGCCCAGATCGACCGGGAGCGCGAGCAGTACGGACGCAGTCTGCCCGGCCACCGTGAGTACCTGCAGTCCCAGCGGGGCTGAGTCACCGACGAGAAGAGGGGCGGGGCCGCGACCGCGGCCCCGCCCCTCTTCGCTCGAACCACCCGCCGGGACGGACTCAGTCGTCCGGCCCGGCGGCCCGCGGGTACGGGCTGCCCCCGACCCGCCGGGCCGTGGCGACGAGCTCGGCGTTGGCCCGCCGCATCGCGTCCAGCACCTCCCGGTCGCCGCCGGGAGCCGTGCGCTGCAGACCGAACAGCACGCTGTACGGGTCGGCGGCCCGGGCCACCCCGGGGGCCTCCAGCCGGTGCGTGGGGAACGCGTAGAGCAGGATCGATCCGCCGGCGCCGAGCAGGGATCCGCTCAGGCCGTCGAGGGTCCGCCGGACGATCGCGGCCGCGTGCCGGCCCGGCAGGACGACCGTGCAGCGGGGATGCCGGCGGTGCCAGCTCCCGTCGGCCCGCTGCTGTTGCTCGACGGCGTCGAACCGGAAGAGCCAGTCCGGGAAGGGCGTGACCCGGACGTCGTCCAGCTCGCCGCCGAGATCGCTGACCAGTTCCCCGGCGGCGACGTCCAGGTCCAGCTCGTCGTCCAGGTCGAGGTCGAGCAGGGCGTCGGTGGTGAACCGCCAGCCGTCACCGGTGCGGCGGACCATGCCCTCGAGGTGCGTGAACCGGCCGTCGAGAGCCCGGAACTGGCTCTGGAGAGCAGCTTCCGGGCTGTCGTGGCCCAGGCGCAGCCACAGCCGCCGGGAGGGCGCGCGCCGCAGCGGCAGGACGGCGCGGGTGATGATGCCGTGACGGCCGCTGCCCCCACGGACCGCGTCGAACAGATCCGGGTGGGTCTGGGCCGAGCAGGTGACGAGTTCGCCCGCCGGCGTGACCACCTCGAGCTCGCGCACGGTGTCGGCCTGACTGCCGAAATGCTGGGTGGCGCCACTGAACCCACCGGCCGCCAGCGTCCCCCCGACCGTCAGGCCGAGGTAGTCGGGCAGGACCGGGGGGATGAGCCCGCCGGGCAGGGTGTGCCCGACGACGTCCCGCCACCGGGCACCGGCCCGGGCGCTCAGCAGGTGCTCCCCGCGCGGGTCGACGTACGACTCGACGGATGACAGGTGCCGGGTGTCGACGACGATGCCGCCCGGGGCCAGGCACAGCCCCTCGGTGGAGTGCCCGGCCCCCCGGGGGACCACCGGGACCCCGTGGTCGTGGGCGAGGCGGCAGACCTGGGCCAGCTGGTGCGGCCCGGCCGGCCGCACCACCGCCAGGGGACGCCGACGGTACAGCCGGCCGAAGTCCGTCGAGGCCTCGGCCAGGTCGGACAGCCGGGTCACGACCCGGGGGCCGAGGATCCGGTCCAGTTCGGGCAGCACGGGAACGGCGAGCGGGACGACCGGGTGACGTGTCATCCCGGCCGCCCCGCCCACCGTGGGCCGATGATCATCCGGCGAAGAACTCCATCAGGTTGGGAGCCCACGCCACCTGGTCGAACAGGTGGTCGAAGCCCTCCCGGACCAGGAGTTCCGCGGTCGGGATCTCCTCGACCAGGCGCGCGCACGCCTCGTGGATCTCCTTCACCCCGATGGTCCCGCTCATCACCAGCGTCGGCACCGTGATCCGCCGGACCTCCTCGTAGGGGATCTCCAGGTGCCGGCAGCCGATCAGCGCGTCGTAGTACGCGGAGGGAGCCATCGACTCGAAGGCCGCCCACGCCGGGTGGCTCTTGAACGCCTCGATGTTCTCCGGCTTGACGAAACTGGCGATGTCCCGGGCGAAGACGGTGACGATCTCCGTCCTGTCGTCCTGGTCCACCAGCTCGCGCAGGTGATCCAGGTCGTTCTCACTGGTGCGCCACGACCAGTAGGGCGGCTCGTACACGGCGAGTTTGCGCATCGGCACGCCGCGGGCGGCGGCGAGCACCGAGATCACCCCGCCGGTGCAGTTCCCGAAGACGTGCGCCGGCTCGCCGACCGCCCCCAGAACGGCCTTGAGGTCGTCGATCTCGGCCTCGATCGACCAGGTGTCCAGGTCGCCGAGGTCGCTGTCCCCGCGTCCGCGCCGGTCGTAGTTGACCACCGTGAACTCGGAGGCCATGCTCGTGGCCAGGGGCGTGAACATGACGCGGTCGTTGAGACCGGCGCCGACCACGACCACCGGCGGCCCGGAACCGATGCGCTCGAACGCGATCCGGGTGCCGTCCCGCGAGGTCACCTTCTCCACGACCCGGCCCTCGAGCTGGTCGAAGTCGTCGTCGAGGTGGATCACGCGGCCGTCGTAGGATTCCTTGTCCGTCGTCATACGAGCGCTCCCACGGGTGCCCCCTCCAGGTAGACCGGCACCTCGGCGTGGCCGTTGACCACGAAGCTGCCCTGGCCCACCAGGTCGTCCTTGGGGACAGCCAGGGCGATGTCCGGGAAACGCTCGAACAGGGCCGGGATCCCGGTCATCCAGGCGCTCTTGGCGAGCCGGGCGCCGAGGCAGTAGTGCACCCCGAACCCGAACGACAGGTGGGTCTTGTCCTCGCGGTTCACGTCGAACTCGTTCTTGGTGTCGCCGTGGTTCTTCGGGTCACGCCCGATACCGGCGAAGTCGACGAGCATGACGTCTCCCTTGGACACCTGGTGCCCGCCGATCTCGACGTCCTGGGTCGCGAACCGGAACGGCAGGTGCGCCACCGGGGACTCGACCCGGAGGGTCTCCTCGAACACGTCGTCCCACGAGACCGCGCCGGACCGCACGTCCGCCAGCAGTTTCGGGTCGTTCATGAGCGCGACCGAGGCGTGGGCCAGGGCGTTGACCAGGGTCTCCGAACCGGCCCCGAGGAGCAGGTGGAGCGTCCCGATCATCTCCGAGTCGCTGAGGGCCGAGCCGTCCTCGTTCTTCGCGGCGATCATCCCCGAGGTCAGGTCGTCGCCCGGGTTGGCGCGCTTGTAGGCGACCAGCTCGGTGATGGCGTCCTGCCACTGCTCGAGGTTGGCCTCGGCCACGTCGCTGGAGATCCGGGTGTCGATGTTCTTGTGGCCGCCGGCCAGCACGTCGGCGCGGCGCTCCTCCGGGACGCCGAACAGGTCGCACATGAGCCGGGTGGGCAGCTCCATGTGGAACAGGCCCTTGAGGTCCACCACCGTGCCGGGTTCCTGAGCCGCCAGGTTGTCGAGCAGCTCACCGACCGTCGCCTCGATCTTCGGCTTCATGGCGTCGACCCGGCGCTGGGTGAACGCGCGCAGCAGCAGGCTCCGCAGCCGGGCGTGGTCGGCGCCGTCCTGGGTCGCCATCGTGTCCATGGCCGCCCACGTGATCAGGGGCCAGCCGTTGGAGATCTCGCCCCGGATGTACTCCGGCCAGCTCTTGCGCGGGTTCTTGGACCACAGTTCCTGGTTGCCCATGATGGCCTTGCCGAGCTCGTAGTCGTGCACCGACCACGCGAGCACGCCGTCGGGCAGCTCGACCCGGGCGATGGGCCCCTGGTCGCGCAGCTTGTCGGTCTCCCCATGGGTGTCGGCGCCATCGGGGTCCAGAACGTACGGGCACACACTGGCAGACATCGTCACGACCTCCACAGCCGTTGATTTCGGTTCGCCGGAAGATACGAGCACACCGCCCGACTCCCGCCGCCCACGCTAGGCAGCGGGCCCGGCACGGGTCTTCCTCTGGCTTGCGCACTCTCGTTCGCTGAGGCCACCCGGGTCCCGGGGCGTGAGAGCGCACGGCAGGAGGCGGCCGGGGTGCGGGGACCGGGTCGAGACTGTCGTCAGGGCCGGCGTCCCGCACGTGGGCCCGCCGGCATTCCGAGCCGGAGCAGAGTCCGGAGCGGAGAGCCGCATCACGAAGCCGGATCACCAAGCCGACCAGGGACGGGTTGCATGGACCAGCGGTACCCGGGACTCAGCCCGGATCAGATCCTGACCCTCGAAGCGTTCGCCGACACCGTGATTCCCGGCCGGCGGCGCAGTGAGGACGACGTGGCGATCAGCGGGGTGCACGACACCCCGGGCGCGGTCGAGGCGGGGGCCCTGGACGTGCTCACCGACCCGGCCGCCGGACTCTCCGACGGGATCGGGGAGATGGCCGACCTGCTGCACGAGCGGGTGACCGAACTGATTCCGGCCGAACAGGTTCCGTCCCCGTCCGTGGTGGACGGCCGGGAGGTCCCGGTCTTCGTGCGGCTCACCTACGAGCAGCGCCGCCTGGTGGTCGCCGCGCTCACCGAGTCGTCGTACCCCGAACGCGAGATCTGGTTCCTGGTGGCGCTGTTCGCGTACATGGCCTACGACAGCGCGCCGCACCTGGACACCGCCAAGGCCGTGCGGGACGGGCATCCGGGGCTCCTGCAGCTCGGTTTCGACCAGCCCGGCGACGACGGCCTCTGGCGCAACGACAAGCCCGGGTACGGCCGCCCGACCGCCCGGCCCCGGCCGGGGACCGACGAGAGAGGGAACCTGCCGTGAGCGCGGTCGAGAGCGTGGACGTGGTGGTCATCGGCAGCGGCTTCGGGGGTGCGATCCCCGCCTATCACCTGGCCGCCGGCGGCGCCCGCGTGGTGGTGCTGGAACGCGGGCCCTGGCTCAGCAGCGGGGAACTCGAGCACAGCTTCAAGTTCGGCAGCTCGGCCACCCGGGCGTTCGACTTCACCGCGGGGTCCGGGATGAGCGTGCTGGGCGGGAACTGCGTGGGCGGCGGCAGCGTCGTGTACTTCGCGGCGATGCCCCGGCCGCCGGCCTTCGTCTTCGAGCGTCAGGGCAGCCTGGGCCGCCGGATCTGGCCCCGGGCGCTGTCCCGGGAGACGCTGAACCCCTGGTACGACCGGGTGACCGAGTCGGTGCAGGTCGAGGACGCGACCTGGAAGGACATCAGCTACGGCGGCGGCCTGTGGGGGGCGCTGTGCGACCACGCCGGCCGCACCGCCAACCCGCTGCCCAGCGCGGTGGACGGTGAGAAGTGCGTGGACTGCAACTGGATGATGGCCGGGTGCCGGTTCGACGCGAAGAAGTCCCTCACCCTGAACTACCTGCCGGCGGCGGTGGCCCACGGCGCGCAGATCCGCCCGCTGCACGAGGTGCAGCAGATCACCCGGGAGGGCCAGGAGTACCTGGTCCACTTCCGCACGGTCGACCCCGTCGACTACCGGGTCCTGGGTGAGGAGGGCACGCTGCGGGCCGCCGTCGTGATCGTGGCCGCCGGCGCCGGGGCCACCCCGGTGATCCTGCAGCGCTCGGAGCCCGCCCTCGGGGCGATGCCGCACGGGGTGGGACGGTACTTCTCCGGCAACGGGGAGCGCCTGAACGTCGTGGAGATCGACGAGGAGCGGGTCCGCTCCGTCCTGGGCCTGCAGGGGCGCAACGGCGGCGGCTACTCGGCCTTCCAGGTGGGACGCGGCCCGGTCGTGGCCAACTGGGACAAGCTCGACGCCGCGCTGCCGGAGTTCGAGCGGTACTCCCTGGAACAGCTCTACTTCCCACCGGGTCTGGGCACCGTCCTGGCCCGGGCCGGGGGTCCCTCCCCGGACTGGTTCGGGCTGGACAAGAAGGAGCTCCTGGCCCGCTGGCAGTCCTGGCTGATCATCTTCGAGATGATCGAGGACGACAACGAGGGGGTGTTCGGTCCGCCGCCGCCGACCGGCAACTCGGTGCGGCTGGCCCAGCAGACGCTGGGCCGGGGGACCCTGCGCTACCGGCCCCGGCCGAGCACCCTGGCGGCCTGGGCCCGGGCCGACGCGGACATCTCCGACATCGTCGGGCGCGACGGCCTCGGCGTGGCCCGGCCCTGGACCAACGACCTGGTCGGCGCGTACACCGTGCACCCGCTGTCGTCCTGCCGGGTCGGTGACGACCCGGCCACCTCCGCCCTCGACAACGGTCACGAGTTGTACGGTCACCCGGGAATTTTCGTCACCGACGGGTCGGCCGTGCCGACCGCGCTGACGGTGAACCCCTCGATGACCATCGCCGCGATGGCCGAGCGGGCGGTCCCGAACATCGTCCGGCGCCTGCGGGAGGCGGGTCGCCCGGTCCGCTACGGCGCCCCGGTCCCCGTTCCCTGAGGCTGCTCCGCGAGAGCCCTTCCCGGGAGCCCGTTCCCCTCGTCCTCACCGGCCCGACGACCGTCCGGGCCCCGCGACAGGAGGTATGCATGTTCTTCGAACGCCACACCGATCTGGAGACGGCCTTCCCGGAGGTCTTCCGGCAGATGACCTCTCGCTCCTACCAGGACGAGAAGGCCCAGCGCCTGGAGGTGGTGGAGCACCGCTGCGACATCACCGACGCGGGCTCGGGGCGGATCACCGTGGTGAGCCGCCGCACCAGCCCGGCGGGCAGCGTGCCGGAACTCATCCGCGCCATGGTGAAACCCACGCTGACCGTCACGGAGACGGAGAGCTGGCACGCCCCGGACGGCGGGCCCGGTCGGCAGGGAGACTTCTCCGTCCAGGTCTCGGGGGCGCCGATCGCGGTGAAGGGCACCGTGCACCTGGACCCGGCCGGCACCGGCTGCCGGCTCACCTTCGAGGGGGAGCTGCGCACGACCGTCCCGCTCTTCCGCTCGGCGATCGAGTCGGCGGCCTCGGGCCGGGTCATCGACACCATCGAGGCCGAGTTCGCCCTCCTGCAGGACATCTTCCGCCCCGGCGCCGCCACCGACGGTGCGGCCCGCCGGTCCGTCGACCAGTGACCGCCCGACCCGAAGAGGAGATCACCGTGCCCGCCTCACCCGACATCCTGAGTGCGTTCGACCACGACACCCACGCCCTGCTGACCATGATCGACGCGATCCCCGAAGCGGACTGGGAACGCGACACCCCGGCCGAGGGCTGGACGGTGCGCGACCAGGTGGCCCACGTGGCGTTCGTCTTCGACCTGGCCCGCTCGGCGTGCGCCGACCCCCCGGCCTTCTCGGCCGCGCTGGCCGCCGTCGCCGAGCACGGCTTCGAGCAGGCCGTGAACGGTGCCCTCGTCCCCTGGGGGGCCGGCACCACCCAGGACGTGCTGGGCCGTCTGCGGCAGGCCCGCTCCGCGGTGGCGCAGGCCCTGTCCGAGGTCAGCACACCGACCGTGCCCTGGCTGCAGAACCCCCTGCCGCCGGACGTCCTGACCATGGCCGGGATGCTGGAGACGCTCGCCCACGGGCAGGACATCGCCGACGCGGTCGGGGTCGTGCGCGAGCACACCGACACGCTGGCCTACATCGTGCACTTCGTGCACCGCACCCGCGACTTCGGCTACCTGGGAACCGATCTCACGCCACCGGAGAACGAGTTCCGGTTCGAGGTGGAACTGCCGTCGGGCCGGGTCCTGGAGGTCGGCCCGACGGACAGTCCCGACGTCGTGCGCGGCCCGGCCCTGGACCTGTGCCTGCTGGCCGCCCGCCGACGGCACGTGGACGACCTCGCGCTGACGGCCACCGGCCGGGCCGCCGAGTGGCTCCCGCTGGCCCAGGCCTACCGCGGGCCGGGGGGTGCCGGCCGCAGGCCGGGCCAGTTCGCCGCGGCACAATAGGTTTCGACGGGGGAGATGGGGATCCGGGACCTTCGATGAAGGACTACTACGAGATCACGCATGTCGTCGGGTTCGAGGAGACGAACCTTGTCGGTAACGTCTACTACGCCAACTACGTGCGCTGGCAGGGCCGCTGCCGCGAGATGTTCCTGTTCGAGCGGGCCCCCGCGGTCCTGCGCGCGGTCCAGGACGACCTGAAGCTGTTCACCATCCGGGTGAGCTGTGAGTTCTTCTCCGAGCTGACGGCCTTCGACCCGATCTCGATCCGCCTGCGCCTGGTCGAGCTGGCGCAGACGCAGGTGGAGTTCTCCTTCGAGTACCTGCTGGTGAGAGACGGTGAGGAGCGGCTGGTGGCGACCGGCCGGCAGCGCATCGCCTGCATGCGGGGGCCGAACGGGGCCACCCGTCCCTGTCCGGTGCCGGCCGAGCTGGTGTCGGCGCTGAAGCCGTATTCGATGCATGGAGGGGTACGTTGACGTCGTCCGGGCACGAGGAGCGAGGGGTGGTCGAGGGGCATTTCCGTTCCGTGATGGGATGCTTCGTCACCGGCGTCACCGTCATCTCGGTCGGCGGGGAGTGGGTGCACGGCATGACGGCGAACGCGTTCACCTCGGTCTCGCTGGAGCCGCCGATGGTGCTGGCCTGCGTGGCCGACACCGCCAGGATGAACCGGTGCATCGAGCAGCAGGGCAGTTTCGGGGTCTCCGTGCTGAGCCAGGAGCAGCACTCGACCGCGCGGCTGTTCGCCCGCCCGGCCCGGGAGCACGGCCTGCCGCAGTTCGACGAGGTGGGCTGGCATCCCGGGCCGGTCACCGGGGCCCCGCTCATCGACTCGGCCCTGGCCTGGCTGGAATGTGACGTGGTGCAGGCCTATCCGGGGGGTGACCACGTCATCTACGTGGGCCGGGTGCTGGGCTGCGTGATCGGGGCGCCGGGGGCGCCGCTGACGTTCTGGAACGGCCGGCTCGGGGCGGGAGCGCCCGCGGAGGGCACCCTGTCGCACTGACCGGGCACCGCGAACGGCCCGGTCACCTGGGAACATCCAGGTGACCGGGCCGTTCGGTGTGCGGGGCGATCAGGCCGGCGCGTTGCGGGGGGTGTTCTGGTAGGCGGCCAGCTTCCAGGAGCCCTCGGCCCGGGAGAGCACCCAGACCGCCCGGATGGCGTTGCCCGCCTGCACTTCCTGGTCACCGGCGTAGAGCACGCCCCCCTCGGTCACCACGGCCACCGCGCCCTCGGCCAGGGGGGTGATCGCGATCGGGGTGCCGGTGACCCGGGTGCCCTGGTAGGGGCCGGCGTACGCGGCGCGCAGGAACTCGCGGATCTTCTCGCGCCCCTGCAGGAAACGGCCCGGCAGGGTCATCGTGCCCTCGGCGACGAACAGGTCGGCGAACGCGTCGGAATCATGCGCGGCCCAGGCGGAAACCACGGCGGGCAGCACGTCGGTGGGCGAATCGATCGTCGGTGCGGTCATGATCGGCTCCTGTCGGTGAACGGAGTGGTGAAAGGGGTTGGTGCCTGGCGATCGTCTCCCGGCGGGCACCGGGCGAGCACCCTTCGGCGTGCTCGTCTTCGGCGGCCGGATTCGTGCGGGTAGAATGCTGATCCCCCGACGACCAGGCGGCGCGGTGGCCCTGGGCCCGCGCTCCGCCCGATGCGGATAACGGCGGTGAACGGATGTCGGTCGATGCGGTGCGGGATCTTCTGCTGGCCCAGCTGGCGGAGGTGCGTCAGGATGCCGTCGGTCAGTTCGAGGGCCTGAGCGAGGCCCAGGCCCACGAGCACGTGGGGCCCGGTCACAAGAACATGCTCGGCCTGCTCCACCATCTCACCGTGGCCTGCGAACGGTTCTGGGTGCGCGCCGTTTTCGCCGCCGACCAGCAGGCCGTGCGCGACTTCCGGATCGATCCGGCGGCCCCCGAGGGAGGCGTGCCGTGGCTGGTCGCGCCGGAGGTCCCCACGTCCCAGGTGATCGATCGCTACCTGGGCGAGGTGGCGCTCGTCGACGACTTGCTGACCCGCTGTGACCTCGACGAGCCGGTGCGCTGGTGGCCGCTGTGGCGCAGCGACCAGCGTCCCGTCTCGCTGGCGGAGGTCGTGCTCGCGGTGATCCTCGAAACCGCCAGTCACAACGGGCAACTGGCCGGTGCGCGGCATCTCCTCGTGGGCAGCGGTGTCACCCACCACTGATCAGGCCGGTGCGCCGGCCCTCTCGCCGGTCAGGGCCTGCCAGCGCCCGGCGATCGTCTGGCGCCACTGCTCGTACAGCGGGCGGCCCACGCCCACCGGTGAGGAGTCGCCCGGCCGGGTGTCGAGCCCGAGCTGGTGCGCCGCCGCCACGTCCAGTCCGGTGAGCGCGGCGACGGACCGCGCCGAGCTGTCCGGGACCAGACCGGAGTAGCTGCGCGCGGTTGCCGCGAACACGGCCCCGACCGCGAGCTGCGCGGCGTCCGGCCCGGCCTGTTGCTGCAGCGAGGTCAGGGCGGGCGCGTCGGCGCCCCCGGCGAAACAGGCGGCGAGGCCGACCCCGCCCCACAGGTCGCTGCGGCGCCCGGCGGCGAATCCGCCCACGGCGCCGGCCACGTCGTCCACCCGGCCGCCGTGGATGAACCACAGCGCCCGGCCGATGCCCTGGTCGCACACGCGCTGGAAGTAGCCGGCATCGCCGTCCCACGGGTAGCCCGGCTCCCGGCGCTGGCGGCCCACCACCCGGTCGGTCTCGAAGAAGGCCCGGTCGAACCCGTAGCCGTCCACCGCCAGCCACGACATCACGGGATGGAACGGCGAGGCCGGGAGGTCGGGCACGACGTCCTTCCAGAGCGGGCGCGGCAGCCGGGCCATCGCGAAGCCGATGCCGATGTAGGCCAGGAACAGGTGGCGGCCCGCGTCACCGGTCAGCAGGGTCCGCACCCGGTCGCCGCCGCGCGGCATGCGGTCGAGGATCGTGAGGGCCATCGTGACGCCCTCGTAGGCGAAACCCTGCAGGGCCGGGTCCACCAGGGCCACCCGCAGGTCGAGTTCGGGCAGCCGGGCGCCGTCGATGCCCCACTCGAAGCCGCAGATCACCGCCCGGGCCACCGATTCCAGGTCCGGGCGCGGCCGGGTTCCCGGCGGCAGCGGGAACCCGCGCCGCACCGCCCCGACCTCGTCCAGCGCGGGTGCGAGGATCTGGCGCCGCAGGGCGCCGGTCACCGTGGCCATCGTTTTCCTCCACGCGGTCCAGGTCTCTTTCCCGTCCGTCCGAGGGTAGGCCGGGCGCGGTGCGGGGGCCTTGTCGGGACGTGCGGTGTGCTCGGGAAGCGGAATACTCTGCCCGCCCGCCGGATCCGCCGGGTAGGCCACGGATCAATAAGGGCGCCAGGCGCTCTCGGTGCTGTGATGGCTGCACGCATCAGATGGCCCGGCCGAGCGGGCCGGACCCGTCCGGATCCCCGGACGCCGCAGTGAGCAACGGAATGCTCCGACGGGAGGGGCTGTACCGGTGGACGATCGCATTGCAGTAGTCGGCCTGGGGCTACGGTACCCGGACGCAGACACGGTTCAGGATTTCTGGGACAACATCCTGGCCGGTCGCCGGGCGTTCCGGAACCTGCCCGCCAGCAGGATGAATCCGGCCGACTACTGGTCGGCCGACCCGCAGGCACCCGACCGGTTCTACAGCCGGCGGGCCGCGGTCCTGCGCAACTTCGAGTTCGACCGGGCGCGGTTCGCGATCAGTGGCACGACCTTTCGCGCCACCGACCTGACCCACTGGCTGGCGCTGACCGTGGCCGAGGAGGCCTGGGCGGACGCGGGTCTGGAGACGGAAGACCCCTCGGCCCGGCCCCTGCGGGAGCGAGCGGCGGTGGTCCTGGGGAACTCCCTGACGGGTGAGTTCAGCCGGGCGTCGATCATGCGGGTGCGCTGGCCCTACGTGCGCCGGACGGTGGGCGAGGCCCTGGCCGGCCGGGGCTGGGACAGTGCCGAGGTCGCCGGTTTCCTGGACACTCTCGAGAGCGACTACAAGGCCCCGTTCGCTCCGGTGGGGGTGGACACCCTGGCCGGCGGCCTCTCGAACACCATCGCCGGAAGGATCTGCAACTACTTCGATTTCAAGGGCGGCGGGTACACGGTCGACGGGGCCTGCTCGTCCTCCCTGCTGTCGGTGGTCAATGCCGCCCAGCTGCTGCGCAGCGGTGACGTCGACGTGGTCCTCAGCGGAGGGGTGGACCTGTCCATCGACCCGTTCGAGGTGATCGGCTTCGCCAAGACCGGTGCCCTCGCGGCGCACGAGATGCGGGTGTACGACGCCGAGTCCCAGGGATTCTGGCCGGGCGAGGGCTGCGGTGTCCTCGTGCTGATGCGCGAGGCGGACGCGCTGGCCCGGGGCGCCCGGATCTACGCCGTGATCTCCGGCTGGGGCATCTCCTCCGACGGCGCCGGCGGCTTGACCCGCCCGGAGGAGACCGGTCACCGGCGGGCCCTGCGCCGGGCCTACGACCGGGCGGGACAGCCGATCTCGACCGTCTCGTACTTCGAGGGACACGGGACCGGGACGGCCGTCGGCGACGAGACCGAGATCCGCGCCCTGAGCGGTGCCTTCGCCGAGGGAGGCGGCCGCGACCGGGTGGCCCTGGGCACGGCCAAGGGGAACATCGGGCACACCAAGGCCGCGGCCGGTGCCGCCGGGCTGATCAAGGCCTGCCTGACCCTCAGTCATCAGCTGATCCCCCCGGGCACCGGCCAGAAGACCCCGCACCCGGCCCTGACCGGCTCCTCGCTGCACGTGCCCCGCACGCTCGAGCTGTTCCCGTCCGGGCCGACACCGCGGGTCGGGGTCTCGGCGATGGGCTTCGGCGGTATCAACGCACACCTCGTGGTCGAGGCGCCGGCCGGCGTGCCGCGGCGCGCGACGATCGACCGGCGCAGCCGGGACCTGGTCGCGGGACGCCAGGACGGCGAGCTCCTGGTGCTGGCCGCGCCCACGAGAACGGCTCTGCTGGAACGGATCGACACGGTCGCCCGGCGCCTGGCGCCGATGTCCTACGCCGAGATCACCGACCTGGCCGGGGAACTGGCCGCCGCGGTGCACCCGGCGCACACCTGGCGCGGTGCGGTGGTGACGAGCGACCCCGACGTCGCGGTCGAGCGGCTGGGCGAGCTGCGCACGGCGGTCGAGCACGGCCGACCGGGCGATCCCGGGCGGGGCGTGCTGTTCGTGCCCGCCCGATCCGGGCGGCCCGCCCCGGCCCGGATCGGCTTCCTCTTCCCCGGACAGGGGGCGCCACCGCGCTCGGGCACCTTCCTGGCCTCCCGGTTCCCGCAGCTGGACGTCCCGGCGGCACCCGACGTGCCGGGGGAGCCGCACGAGACCCAGGTCGTCCAGCCGCGCACCGTGGCCCTGTCGGTACAGGCCCTGGCCGTGCTGCGCCACCTCGGGATCGAGGCGAGCGGTGCCGTCGGGCACAGCCTCGGCGAGGTCAGCGCCCTGCACTGGGCCGGGGCCCTGAGCGCGGCGGAGGCCGTGGACCTGGCCACCACCCGCGGCGACGTGATGGCCCGCGAGAGCATCACGGGCGGCACGATGGCGGGGATCTTCGCCCCGTCCGACGTCGTCCAGGGCCTGCTGGTCGAGCCCACCGTGATCGCCGGGTACAACGGGCCCCGGCAGATCGTGGTGGCCGGGCCGGTGGCCGCGGTCCGGCAGACCATGGCGGCGGCGCAGCGGGCCGGGATCGCCGGCGCCGAGCTGTCGGTGTCGCACGCCTTCCACTCCCCGGACGTGGCCCCGGCGGTCCGGGCCTTCGAGAAAGTCCTGACCGAGAGCCATTTCGGGGACGTCGGACGGCACGTCGTGTCGACCGTGACCGGGGAACCGCTCACCGCGCCGGACACCCAGGCGCAGCGGGACGAGGTGCTGCGCTCCTACCTGACCCAGCAGATCGCGGCACCCGTGCGGTTCGCCGACGCCCTGGGCGTCCTGGCCGGACAGGTCGACCTGCTGCTCGAGGTCGGTCCCGGCCGGACCCTGACCGGTCTGGCCGCCGAGTCCTGGCCGGGCACCCCGTGCCTGCCGGTGCAGGCGGACTCCGACAGTGCGATCCCGCTGCTGACCGCACTGGGAGCCTGCTTCGCCGCCGGGGCCCCGATCGACCTGGCCGAGCTGTTCAGCGGGCGGCTGGTGCGCCCGCTGCCGGCCGAGATGACCTTCCTGACCAACCCGTGCGAGGCGGCCCCCGACACCTTCGCGGGCGGCAGGCAGGACAGCGACGCCGGGGACCCGGCGAGCGAGATGACCCAGGTGACCGAGGCGAGCAGCGCTGCCGGCGCTGTCGGGGCTGCCGGCGCTGTCGGGGTCGACGACCAGGAACCCCTTTCCGTCCTGCGCCGTGTCGTGGCCCAGCACATGGAACTACCGCTGGAGCACATCACCCCGGACCTGCATCCACTCGACGAGCTGCACCTGAGCTCCATCACGGTCTCGCAGCTGGCGGTCGAGACCTCCCGGCAACTCGGCAAGGGGCCCCTGTCGGCCGCCACCAACCTCGCCACGGTCACCCTGAGCGAACTGGCCGAAGCCATCGCGGCCACCGGCGCCGCCGACGAGCAGTCCACGGACGCGTTCAGCGGCATCGAGCCCTGGGTCCGGGCCTACCGCACCGACTACGCGCCCGCCGCGTCCCCCGCCCCGTCCGAACCCGTCCCGGGCACCTGGACGGTCCTGGGCGCCACGCACGAGGAGGCCGCGGCGACCGCCACCGCCCTGGCCACCGAACAGGTCGGCGACGGCGTCCTGGTGGTCGTCGACGAGCGGCGGCCGCTGACCACCGGAGCCCTGCGCGAGGGCGTCCGGGCCGTTCTGGAGTCCCCCGGCAGCCGGCTGGTGGTGATCGACGCGGGGGAGCAGGGGGCCGCCGCGTTCACCCGCTCCTTCGCCCTGGAACACCCCGAGGTCCCGACGATCTGCCTGACCGTCGGCCGGCTGCCCCAGGTGAGCGAGCTTCCCGCCCTGGTGGCCCGGGAGGTCCGGGCCCAGGCGACGGGCACCTGGCTGGAGACCCGGCTGGACAGCATCGGCGTGCGCCGCCGCCCCCGGCTGGAGCTGTGGCCGGTTCCCGACGCCTCCGACCGGGCCCCGCTGGACCCGGGGGACGTCCTGCTCGTCACCGGCGGCGGCAAGGGGATCGCGGCCGAGGCCGGCCTCGCCCTGGCCCGCCGCTGGGGAATCCGGCTCGCCCTGATCGGCCGCTCCGGTCCCACCGGCGACCCGGAGCTCGCCGCCAACCTGAAACGCATGGAGGACAGCGGTGTCCGGTTCGCCTACGCCCGGGCCGACGTGACCTCCCCGACGCAGGTGGCCGCGGCGGTGCGCTCCCTCACCGAACAGCTCGGCCCGGTCCGCGGCCTGGTGCACGGAGCCGGGCTCAACGAGCCGACCCGGGTGGAACAGCTCACCGACGAGCAGATCGAGGCCGCGCAGGCCGTGAAGGTCGGTGGTCTCGAGACCGTCCTGGCCGCGCTCGACCCGGGCGCCCTGCGCCTGCTGGTCGGCTTCGCCAGCATCATCGGGCGGGCCGGCCTGGACGGCGAGGCCCACTACGCGGCGGCCAACGAACGGCTCACCGCCCGCTGCGAGGAGTTCGCGACCACCCACCCGGACTGCCGGGTGCACTCCCTGGAGTGGTCGGTCTGGTCCGGCGCCGGGATGGGGGAGCGGCTCGGGGTGCTGCACGCGCTGCTGCGTCGCGGCATCTCCCCGATCTCCCTCGACCAGGGGCTGGACGTGCTGGTCCGGCTGCTGGAGGCCCCGGACGTCCCGGTCACCCTGGTGGTCAGCGGGCGCACCGGTGACTGGGCCACGTTGTCCTCCGACCGTCCCGACCTGCCGCTGGGCCGGTTCCTGGAGAAGGTCCAGGTCGACTACCGCGGGGTGGAACTCGTCGCCGACAGCGCCCTGAGCCTGGAGCGCGACCCGTACCTGGTCGACCACTGGCTGGACGGCGACCACCTGTTCCCGGCCGTGATCGGCCTGGAGGCGATGAGCCAGGTCGCCGGCGCCGCCGCCGGCCTGCGCGGTCCGCTCCAGGTGACCGAGGTCGAGTTCCTGCGCCCCGTGGTCATTCCCGCCCAGGGCGAGGAGACGCTGAGGATCTGCACGCTGGTGGAGGGCGACACCGTCCGGGCCGTGGTCCGCGTCGGGGCCACCGGCTTCGCGGCCGACCACTTCCGGGCCACGTTCCGGATGCGCCCACCGACCACCGACGCGCCGCCGGCCCCGCTCGTGCCGGCCGGGGCGTCCCTGCCGGCCGGTGACCTCTACGGCTCGTTGTTCTTCCAGGGCAAACGGTTCCAGCGGGTGCGGACCTACCTCGACCTGGGGGCCCGGCGCGCCGTCGCGGAACTGGACGCCCACGACCACGACCAGTGGTTCGCCGAGTACCTGCCCGACCAGAGGGTGCTGGGCAGTCCGGGGGTGCGCGACGCGATGATGCACGCGCTGCAGTGCTGCGTGCCGAACGCGGTCCTGCTGCCGGTCGGGGTGGGCCGGATCGACCTGGCACCGGACTTCGGTGACGGACCGGTCCTGCTGCACGCCAACGAGATCGGGCAGCGCGGCGACGACTACTTCTACGACGTGGTGGCCCGCGACCCCTCGGGCCGGGTCCTGGAGTACTGGGAGGGCATGCACCTGCGGGCGGTCCGGCCCTCCGACAGCCCACCGGTGGCCGCGCTCATGGCCGCCCACGTGCAGCGCGACCTGGAGGTGATCGGGGACACCGAACTCGCGGTCGGGATGGACGGTTCGGCCGCGACCGGGGAACGGGGAGACGGCACCCGCCGGGCCATGGCCCGGGCCCTCGGCCGCGACGTCCAGGTCCGCCATCGCCCCGACGGGCTCCCGGAGGTCGACGGGGAACACGTGACCGTCTCGCACGCCGGTGCCCTGACCGTGGTGGTGGTCGGGACCGACTCCGTCGCCTGCGACCTGGAGCCGGTGGGCGAGCGCCCGGCCGACACCTGGGCGGCCATGCTGGGACCGGCCGGGGCGGCCGCCTCGGCCCTGCTGCGCCAGGTGCCCGGCGCCGACGCCCAGGTCGAGAACACCCGGGTCTGGGGCGCCGTCGAATGCCTGCGCAAGCTGGGGCGCTTCGACGAGGCCCTGACCGTGCCGGCCGACGCGAGGCAGGGGCACTGGACCCGTCTGGAGGCCGGTCGCACCCGGCTGTTCAGCCGCGTCATCGCCGGGGACGGCACCGGCGGCCGGCTCGTGCTCACCGTCGCCCTGCCCGCCGCCGGCCCGGCCGGACCCGTTCAGGGACACCGGATCGCAGCATCCACGGATAAGGACGGCGGACGGCACCGACCTACAGTCGGTGAGGAAGCCGGGACGGCGTCCCACCCTGCCGGAACCCGGCGGGGTCGTGAAGGGGAGGAACAGTCATGACCAGTCGCGGCCATGCCGTGGTCATCGGGGGAAGCATCGCGGGACTCCTGACCGCACGGGTGCTCTCGGACCACTTCGAGCAGGTCACGGTGCTGGACCGCGACCAGCTGCCGGAAGGGCCCGACACCCGCCGGGCCGTGCCCCAGGGACACCACATCCACGCGCTCCTGGCCCGGGGCCAGCAGATCCTCTCGGACCTGTTCCCCGGCTTCGTCGAGGAGCTGGTGGCCAAAGGAGTCCCGATCGGCGACTTCGGAACCAGCCTGACCTGGTACTTCAACGGCGTCCCGATCCAGAAGACGCCCACGGGCACCACCTGCGTGGCGGCCGGCCGCCCGCTCCTGGAGCGCAGCATCCGGGCCCGGGTGGCCCAGCTGCCGACGGTCGAGGTGCGCGACGGCGTCGAGGTCCTGGGATGGACGCACACCGCCGACCGCGGTCGGGTCACCGGGGTGAGTGTGCAGGAGCCGGGCGGTCGTCAGGAGCTGGAGGCCGACCTGGTGGTCGACGCGTCGGGCCCCGGATCCCGCTCACCCCGCTGGCTGGAGGATCTCGGCTATCCGGCCCCGCGCCAGGACAGCGTGAAGATGGACCTGATCTACACCACCCAGGACTTCTACGGCCCCCTGGACGAGGACCCGATCGGCGACGACATCGCCATGCTGCCGGTGGCGACCCCGAAAATGCCGCGGGGAGCCATCTTCGCGCGACTCGGCGACCGGTACGCCATCTCGCTGACCGGCATCCTCGGCGACCAGCCCCCGACTGACCGCGAGGGCCTGCTCGCCTACACCGACAGCCTCCCCGTCCCCGAGATCGCCCGCGCGGTGCGGCTGGCCGCACCGATGGGGGAGGCCAAGTCGTTCCGGTTCCCGGCCAGCGTCCGGCACCGCTACGACAAGATGCGCGCCTTCCCCGACGGGCTGCTCGTGCTCGGCGACGCCTTCAGCCGGTTCAACCCGGTCTACGGCCAGGGCATGACCGTCGCCGCGCTGGCCGCGGAACTGCTCGCCCACCACCTGGCCGAGGGGCCGGTGCGGCCCGCGCGGTTCCACCGGGCGCTCAGCGGGCGGGTGAACGCGGCCTGGAGCATGGCGGCCGGCGCCGACCTGGGATTCCCCGGGGTGCAGGGAAAACGCACCCCGGCCACGGTGATCGGCAACGCGTACATCACCCGGATGCAGCGCGCGGCGGCCACCGATCCGGTGCTGTCGCGGACCTTCCTGCGGGTCGCCGGGCTGGTGGACCCCCCGACCGCACTGCTGCGGCCCTCCGTGGTGGGCCGCACACTGGCCGGCTGACCAGGACCCACCGACGCACCACCCGTCACGACACCTGCACACCCGGCCCGGTGGTGCGGACCACGCCCGGAATCCGCACCCGGAGGACCGTTCCCGCACACCGGAAGAAGGGCCACTATCATGGCGTTCGACCCGACGGAGGAGCTTGTCATGCAGCCTTTCCAGGTCCACATCCCCGATGCCGACATCGAGGAACTCCGACGGCGCCTGACCCAGACCCGCTGGCCCGACCTCGTCGACGTCGGCTGGGAGCGCGGCGCCCCACTGTCGTACATCAAGGAACTCGCCGAGTACTGGCGCGACGATTTCGACTGGCGCGCCCAGGAGAGCCTGATCAACCAGTACCCCCAGTTCACCACCGAGATCGGTGGCGACACGATCCATTTCCTGCACGTGCGCTCGCCGGAGCCGGACGCGACGCCGATGCTGATCACGCACGGCTGGCCCGGTACGCCGTTCGAATTCCTTGATGTCATCGGCCCTCTCACCGATCCCCGGGCCCACGGCGGCGACCCGGCCGACGCGTTCCACCTCGTCATCCCCTCGCTGCCCGGCTTCGGGCTGTCGGGCCCGACGAAGACCACCGGGTGGGACCTGGGCCGGATCGCGTTCGCCTGGACCCAGCTGATGGCCGGGCTCGGCTACGAGAAGTACGTCGCGCAGGGCGGTGACATCGGTGCCTTCACCTCACTGCTGCTGGGGGTGATGGACGCCCCGCACCTGCTCGGCGTGCACGTCAACCTGCTGCAGACCAACCTCAGCGGCGAGCCCGGTGAGGAGGAGACGCTCACCGACGACGACCGCACCCGGCTGGCCCGCTCCGACTACTTCATGTCCCAGCTCGCCGGCCCGATGACGATGCAGTCGATGCGCCCGCACGTGATCGGCTACATGGTGAACGACTCGCCGGTGTCCCAGCTGGCCTACCTGCTGGAGATGTTCCGGTGGTGGGCGCAGACCGAGAAGCTCCCGGAGGACGCGGTGGCCCGCGACCGGATGCTGGCGCACATCTCGCTGTTCTGGTTCACCGCGACGGGTGGCTCGGCCGCGCAGGCGCACTACGAGCTGAAGCCGTACCTGCCCATCAACACCCTGATCGGCCGGTCCCCGACGATCGAGGTGCCCGTCGGGGTCGCGGTCTACCCCGGGGCCCTCTTCCACCCGGTGCGCAGCCTGGCCGAACGGGACTTCAAGCAGATCGTGCACTGGAAGGAACTCGAGCGGGGCGGCCACTTCTCGGCCATGGAGGAGCCGGACCTGTTCGTGGACGACGTGCGGGAGTTCGGCCGGACGCTGAAGAGTCTCTGACCCCACGGTCACAGCGACGGGGCGGACCTCCCGGTCCGCCCCGTCGCGGCACCACATCGGCGAGAAGCTCGCTCGCACCACGTGTCCGGCTCGTGCATCCACGGGAAAGGTGACCCCCACCGTGAGCCCTCGCAAGCTTGACCCGCAGGCCCGCGCCACCCTGCTGGAGATCGCCGCCCGGCTCCTGGCCGTGGAGGGTCCGCGGGCCCTGTCGGCCCGGCGCATCGCCGCCGAGGCCGGAAGCTCGACCATGCCGCTGTACAGCCATTTCGGCCGGATGGACGGGCTGGTGCGGGAGATCGTGCGCGAAGGGTTCGTGCGCATGGACCAGTACCTCGAGGCCGTCACCCCGTCCGCGGATGCGGTCGCGGACATGTGCACGCTGGGCCGGGCCTACCGGCGCAACGCGATCGTCAACCGCCACCTCTACCAGGTCATGTTCGGCGCGGACACGCTGACCGGGTTCAGCCTCACCGACGACGACCGGCAGCGCGGGCGTTACGTGCTGATCCACGTGGTCAACTGCGCCCAGCGGTGCATCGACTCCGGGCGGTTCCGGCGCGTCGAGGCCGAGACGGTCGCCCACCAGATGTGGTTCGCCACCCACGGTCTGGTCTCGCTCGAGCTCGGTGACTACCTGATGGCGCCGCTCGACGCCGACCGGGCCTTCGAGTCGCAGCTCGAGGCTCTGATGATCGGCGCCGGCGACCAGCCCGAGGCCGCGATCCGCTCGGTCGAGACCTCCCGCCGCCGCACCTTGCTGGAGGTCCAGGGGGTCGGTCCGCAGGCCAGCACCGGCTGAGACCCCCGCCGCAGGGCGGTTTCGCCGGGCTCAGGCGGGATGCGGGACCTGCACGGCGAACGGTGCCGGCAGAACCGGGGGATCCAGGGGCGATGGCGGTCTCAGGCGAAAGTGCCGTGCCGGTGTGCTCTTTCCTGGTGTCACCTCCAGCTGGCCTCCGGACCCGAGCACCGGGCGGTCGTGCGTGGGCGACCCGCCACGGGCCGAGGCGAGGGAGAAGAGGTGCCACCGGCCGGCCGGCACGTTCTCGATCCGGAACCGGCCCGGGCCGGGCAGCACGGTGCAGGCGACCGGCACGCTCCGGGGCGTCGGCTCGGGAAAGGCGCCCACGAACACGGTGCCGGCCAGATCGACGGAACACTCGAGCTGGCCGGTGATGTCCTGGGCGGCACCGAAAGACGGCGGGGGCGGGGCCAGGACGAGCGTGCGGTAGCCGTCGTTCGCCCGGAACTCCCGCGGGGGCATGCCCACGTTGTGCTTGAACTGGGTGCTGAAGGTCCCGCTGCTGGAATATCCCACCAGCGTGCCGATGTCGGTGACGCTCAGGCCGCTGGTCAGCAGCAGCCGCTTGGCCTCGGCCAGGCGCAGGGCGCGCAGGAACCGCCCGGGTGGGATGCCGGTGACTTCCTGAAAAACGCGGTTGAAGTGGAACTTGCTGAACATCGCGATCTGGGCCAGCTGGGCGTTGGTGAAGGTTCTCCCGACGTCCGCCTCCATGGCCCGTACCGCCAGTGCGATCGAATCGACGGTTGAGAGCCTCATCGCCGTCCCCCTCGGCTGATACGTGACCCAAGCCCGGCTCACGCCCCCGGATATCACATAACAGGTGTCATTCTACTTGCGGGTCGCCGGTGGGGCAATGCACCGGCAACCGCTCACCGACGAGCATCAGGCCGGTGAACGAGGAGGCCGCCCCGCCTCGGGACCCACCACGGAATCGAGGCCGCACGCTCTGATCATCCGAACGAGTTCGCCGTCGCTGCTGGTGATTTCCAGCCTGGCCCCCACCCGCTTGAGAGCGAGGGAGAGCCGGGCCACCGCCTCGATCACCGCAAGATCGGTGACCGTGCCCGTGGGCCAGTGGATCACCATCGTCGTCGGCGATTCGTCGGTCATGACGATGCAGACGGACGTGGGCCCGGCAATTCATCGGTGCCCGGGGTCGCGGCCCCGAGGAACCGGTCGGCGGACGCGCTCATGTCGGCAGCCCGGCCCGCCGGGAGCGACGGGAGAGCGGCGCCGGCTCGACGATCACCCGGGCCACGCGCAGCATACGCTCACGCACCGGTGCCTTCGTCGCGGTCCGGATCCGGGTTCTCAGGATCGGCAGGCCTTCACCGCTCAGCCCGGCCAGCCCGGCGGGGCGCCCGGCCATGGCCAGGACCAGGTCCTCGGCGCTGCCGGTCACCACCGGGCCATCTCCGTGACACCATCCGGTGTCATGGGCGGTCAGGCGGAGCCCGCTCAGCCGCGATCCCACCGCGTAGCCGGGGACCGGACGCTGGGCCAGGTGGTCGAAGGCGATGTGCAGCGCGGGTTCTGGGATCGTGCGCCGGATGCCCAGCGGGCGGCGGATGTCGAGGTCGTGGAGCACGACGTCGGCCAGGACGGGGTCGTACCCGGAGAAGGGGATCGTGCACGTCGAGCCCGCCCGGCGACGCAGGTCCCCGACCAGGGCGCGATCGTCCCGGCGCGCCGCCCGTCGGGTCAGGATCAGGTTCCAGCGGTCGAGATCGCCTGCGGTGAGTGCGATTCCCAGGTAGATCTTGGGCTGGGCCAGACGCAGGTACGTCGTCAGGTGGGCGGCCACCTCATGGATGGTCCAGGCCGAGCACAGGCTGGGCAGCGCCATGTGCTCCGGCGGGAGGGAGGCCAGGACGTCGGCCACGGCCCGGCGCTGCTCGACGAGGAGGTCGTGTACCCGCATACGTCGAGAGTAGGCCGGGCGCGGGCCGCAACCGTCTTGTCAGGAGCGGCCCGCGCCCGCGCCGGGCGCTACTGGGGGGCGTTGCCGTGCTTGCGCTCGGGCCCGGTCAGGCGCTTGCCGGACAGCATCTCCAGCCCGGCGGCGATGGCGGCCCGGGTCAGGGCCGGGTCGACGATGTCGTCGACCAGTCCGCGCTCGACGGCGAAATCGGGGCTCATCATCGTCTCCTGGTACTGCTGGGCGAGGCTCGCACGCAGGCGCGCCGGATCGCCGGCCGCGGCCATCTCGCGGCGGTGAACGACGTTGACGGCCGCCTCGGCGCCCATCACCGCGACCTCGTTGGTCGGCCACGCCAGCGCGAGGTCGGCGCCGATCGAACGGGAATCCATGACGATGTACGCACCTCCGTAGGCCTTTCGCAGGATGACCTGGATCCTGGGCACGGTCGCCTCGCAGTAGGCGTACAGCAGCTTGGCACCCCGCCGGATGATCCCCCCGTGCTCCTCGGAGACCCCCGGGAGAAACCCCGGGACGTCGACCAGCGTCACCAGGGGGATGTTGAAGGCGTCGCAGAAGCGGACGAAACGCGCGGCCTTCTCGGCGGCCTCACCGTCCAGCACCCCGGCCAGCACCAGGGGCTGGTTGGCGACGGTGCCCACCACCTGCCCGTCGATGCGGCCGAGGGCACACAGGACGTTCGTGGCCCAGTTCTCGTGCACCTCCATGAACTCGCCGTCGTCGAGGATCTCGGCCAGGACGAGCCGCATGTCGTACGGCTGGGCCGGGTCGACCGGGACGATGTCGGCCAGCGCCGGGCGCAGGTCGGCGACGGCGTTGCGCGGCGGTTGCGCCGGTGGCAGTTCCAGGTTGTTGGCCGGCAGCAGCGACAGCAGGTAGCGCACCTCCTGCAGCGCGCTCTCCTCGGTGTCGCACACGAAGCTCGCCACGCCGGAGACCGTGCCGTGCACCTGCGCGCCGCCCAGCTCGTTGTGGGTGACCTTCTCGCCGGTGACCGCGGCCACGACGTCCGGCCCGGTCAGGTACATCTGAGAGGTCTCGCGCACCATGAACGTGAAGTCGGTCAGGGCCGGGGAGTACGCCGCTCCGCCCGCGCACGGCCCGAGCACGACGCTGATCTGGGGAATGACCCCGGACGCCTGGACATTTCGCCGGAAGATCCCCCCGAACCCGTCGAGGGCCAGGGCACCGTCCTGGATCCGGGCCCCGCCGCTGTCGTTGAGCCCGATCAGGGGTGCGCCGACGCGGACGGCCAGGTCCATCAGGTGCTGGATCTTGGACGCGTGGGCCGGTCCCAGGGAGCCACCGGAGACCGTGAAGTCCTGCGCGTAGACGAAGACCTTGCGCCCGTCGACGGTGCCGGATCCCGTGACCACCCCGTCGGTGTGGGGCCGCTTCCCGTCCGGGCCGGGCGCCCGCCGGTACAGGCCGAGCTCGGTGAAGGAGCCGTCGTCGAGCAGCAGGGCCAGGCGCTCCCGGGCCGTCAGCTTGCCCAGCCGGTGCTGACGCTCGACGGGGCGGGCCTGGCCGGTCTCGATCCGGCTGCGCAGCTCCTGCCGCCGGGTGCGCACCTGCTGCATGGTCGGCCGGACGGGCGACGGCGGGCTGAGGGTCTCGGGCGGGGGCGGTGAAACCACCGGCCGGGGGCGGCGGTTGACGTCCGGTCTGACCGGCGCGGGCAGAAGAATCTCGCTCATGGCCCTCCTTACTGGCGTCTGATCAGCCTTCAGCTTGGACCGGCCGGTCACCGCCAACGTCTCCTGAAATGCGTTGGTTGAGCGGCAAATGCGATAACCATGTTGGATAACCACGTCATCCGTGCGACAATCCGGCGGCTGTCTCCCGTGGTTCCCGGCGGACGGCAGAAAGCCCGGGACACCACAGCCGTCGTGCGGCTGAAGGTCCCGGGCGTCGCTGCGTGCCGTGCCGGGGTGCTGCCGGGGTGCTGCCAGGGTATTGGTGGGGTGTTGCTGGGAGGCTAGGCCGGGGTGGCCTGCGGTGCCGGGGCCCCGGCGGTCGCCGGGCGGGAGGTGACGCCGTAACTGGTCATGAGCTCACGGCGTTCCTTCCACAGGTGGGTCAGGGCGAAGACGAAGATGGTGGAGCCGATCACGTTGGCCACGAAGTGCCACCAGATCCGGTAGGTCCATAGGCCCGGCCCCGGATCCATCAGCCCGAACCAGGTCGACAGGCCGATCGCCTTCTGCGCCCCGAAGGCGATCGAGAGCGTCAGCACCAGGTGCTCGATGCCGTGGATTCCCTGCATCCACACGCCCATACGGCCCCAGCGGCGGCTTCCCAGACCTCGCGCGACCAGCGGGCGGGTCAGGACCACCACGCCGGCCAGGCCCGCCAGGAAGATGGAATTTCCCACCAGGTGCAGGATTTCCATCCCCAGGCTCGGTTTGCCGGCCGGGCTGCCGACCAGGGAGCCGAAGCCGTTGGACAGGCCGTTGCCCCAGGGCGTCATCCACGGTTTGGTCTCGGGGTGCCCGACCCAGTAGCCGACCTGGGCGAAATGCTCTCCGGCGTGCCCGATCTGGCCGACCGCACCGATGACGACCACACTGGTCGCGCCCCAGAACTGCCAGGGGCGGGCGCCGTGGCGCTGGGCGCGGTACAGCACGAGCACGGCCGCCCACATCGCGATCATCCACCAGAGCAGCCCGACGGCGCCGAGAACGTCCCAGCCCGTGGCCGTGGTTCCCATGTCCATGGACATGGGCATGTTCTGCATGTCTTTGTGCACCGGTCTACCCCTCTGCGGCTGCGGCGGGGCCTGGCCGGCGCGCATCGGGCCGCACGTACCCCTGGGCGATGATGACTTTCGCGTGCTCGTCGTACAGCGCGCGGCCCTCGGGTGCGAAGGTGCCGAGCCCGTCGACGTAACGGTTGAACATGCAGAACGCGGCCGCGATCAGCACCGTGTCGTGGAGCTCGAGGTCGGTGGCGCCTTCCTCGCGGGCAGCGGTGATCAGCGCGGTGGTGACGGTGCGGCCGCCCGCCTGCACCGCGCCCGCAATCCTCAGCAGGGCCTTCATTTTCGCGGAGACCGGGGCCGAGTCGAGGTCGGCGTGCACCTGGTCGACCAGGTCCCAGCCGGCCTCGAGCTGCGCCGCCGCGAAGGCGGAGTGGGAGGTGGAGCAGAACTGGCACTCGTTCAGCCCGGAGACGTAGGCCGCCAGCAGCTCACGCTCACCCCGGCTGAGCGGATGCGGTTCGCTGCGAAGCAGGGCTTCTGCCAGTGCGTTCAGGGGGCCGGCCGTCTCGGGCCGGTACTGCATGGGCCCCCGGACGCCGGGAAATTCCTTCTCGTCGACGCCTAGGTCGATGTGTGCCACGTGATCAGGCTCCTCGTCTGCCCGCCGCGTACAGGCATCGACCGCGAACTGGTATCGACCGCGAACTCCGACACCTGCCGAATGCTGAACCAGCGCGTTGTCCCATGTGCTCCGGCGAAGCTACCAACGGTGTGTCGGCGCTGTGAAGGCTCGTCCCGCAACACCGCATTCTGGAAGAAGTACCGCCTCGTCCGAGGCGGGCGGCCGGGCCGCCGGGCCGCCGGATCCCGGACGACGGCCCGGCAATGGGCTCCGCCGAACGACTTTCACCGTCGGCGAGCGAGTCTCGCTCAGGCGACCAGGGACGCGCTGCGCTCCCACAACTCCTGGGCGAGCACCGCGTCCTCGATCTGGGGGTTGGTCTTCTTCGGCACCCGGTCGACGACGTAGTAGGCGCCGGACTGCCAGGTCTGCCCGGGCGTCCCGTCGATGTAGTGGGCCAGCGTGCGCCCGCCGACCTCGGGAGCGGCCAGGAAGCGACGTCCGAGCCAGGTCTGCCACAGGAACCGGGTGGGGCTGCTGGTGTCCGAGCCCATGCTGGTGGCCACGTTGCCCGGGTGGAAGCTGACCGCGTTCAGTCCCTGGTCGTGGTAGCGGCGGTGCAGTTCCCGGGTGAACAGGATGTTCGCGAGTTTGGCGTCACCGTAGGCCTTGTCGGCCGTCCACCTCCGCTCGTTGCCGAGGTCGTCGAGGTCCAGTCGTCCGAAGATGCGGGACGCCTCGCTCGAGGTCTGCACGAGGGTCGCCTTCGAGGCGAGGAGGGTGTCGAGCAGCAGGGTGGTCAGCAGGAACGGCGCGAGATGGTTGACCTGGAGGGTCTTCTCGAATCCGTCGCCGGTCCGCTCGCGCCGGAAGTTCTGCCCGGCGTTGTTCGCGAGCACGTCGATGCGGGGGTAGGCCTCGCGCAGTTCGGCGGCGAGCCGGCGCACCTGGGCCAGCTCGGTGAAGTCGGCCAGGTGCCGGGGTGCGCCGAGCTCGTCGGCGATCGCGTTGGTGCGCCGGGGGTTTCGCCCGACGATGACGACGTTCTCGCCCTGGCCCCTGAGGCGGCGGGCGGCCGCGGCCCCGATGCCGTCGCTCGCGCCGGTGATGATGATGGTTCGGCTGGTCATGGCCGCTAAGCTAAATCCTCACACGGACGTAAGATTCAAGTGGCTGTGACGCACGGCACGAAGGGGTCAGCGTGAAGATCGGGGAGCTCGCCGAACGGGCCGGTGTCAGCGTGCGCTCGCTGCGCTACTACGAGGAGCAGGGGCTGCTCACGAGTGAGCGCAGCCCGGGCGGGCACCGGCAGTACGCCGAGGGCGACGTCGACCGGGTGCTGTATCTGCAGCGGCTCTACGCGGCGGGGCTGTCGAGCCAGACGATCCTGTCGGTGATGCCGTGTCTGCTCTCGCCGAGCGAGGCGACCAACGAGGCGGCCTTCGCGCACATGGTCGAGGAGCGCGACAGGCTCAGGGCCCACATCGCCGGGCTGACCCAGACGCTGGAGTCGCTGGAGGAGCTGATCACGCTGAACCGCCGCAGCCGCGGGCGGCTGGAACGGTAGAAGGGGCAAGGCCGGAAGGTACATCTCCCATCGGGACATGGGCTCGGGAAAGAAGTCTCCCTGCGGCCGGTGCACGATTGACCGGTCGTGGCGTCAGGACACGAAAGCTTGGCTTCGCGCAGGGAGACCATCTGCGGCTACAGGTCAAGGGCGCGGCCTGCGACCGAGGTGGGACAGGTGCCTTCTGTGCGACGATTTCCGGCTATGTCGGCTGCGGTCAAGAGCGATGGGAACGGCAGATGCATGACGCGCTGAGGGCAGCGCTGGAACCTGTCCTTCGGGACGTGCGAGAAGCGTCAGACCTGACGGCTGACATTGATGAATCTCTCGCGGATCCGGATGATGGAGAGCAGCCCTGGGTGTGGTTCCGGATTCTGCGGGCGGGAACTCGCGTGGGGGTCGATCCCTGGGGTGTCCCGGTCGAGAACGTGGCCGGTATCGCGGAGGAGGTGCAGGACGCGGTGATCGAGACCTACGGCGATCGTGGTACGCCGCGTCCGTGGCCTGCGTGTCCGTTGCACCAACAGAAGCACAAGTTGCTCGTGGCGATCGTCGAAGACCCCGCTCCTCACGCTGCCTGGGTGTGCACCCGCGAAGGTGGGCAGCGAGAGGTCTCAGAGGTCGGAGGATTGTCCGGTCTTCGTTGAGGTGGAATGTTGAGGTGGAATGGGGTGGCTGCGAGACCTCGCCGTGCGGACGGCGCGCTAGTCGAGCACGGCGGTGACCTCGATCTCCACCAGGTGCTCGGGAATGTCGAGGGCGGCCACGCCGATCAGGGCGGCGGGTGCCTGCACGGTGATGCCCAGACGGGCGGACGCACGCTCGACGCCTTCGAGGAAGAGCGGCATCTGGTCGGGGATCCAGTTGGCGACGTAGGCGGTCAGGCGCACGGCGTGGCTGAAGTCCGCGCCGGCCGCGGCCAGGGCGGTGGCGGCGTTCAGGTAGCTCTGCTCGACCTGGGCGGCGAGGTCGCCCTCACCCACGGTGGTGCCCTCGGCGTCCCAGCTCACCTGCCCGGCCACGTAGACGGTCTTCGACCCGGTGGCGACGGCGACGTGCCGGTAGACGGGGATCTGCGGGAGCCCGGCGGGGTCGATCAGCTGCACGGCCATGGTGCGGTTCCTCTCGTGGTCTCTTGTGGTGACTCGGAAACCGTAGGAGAGTGTGCGCTGAACTGGAAGAACGCACTTTTCCGAAACCGAGGAACCTTCAGGTGACCCAGCAGATCGCCGGTATTCCCGCCGACGCCGACATCTCCCGCGCCGACTCCCTGGCCCGCGAGATCTTCTCCGACGTGGCCAACAAGTGGGCGCTGCTGATCATCGAGACGATCGGTGACGGCACCCTGCGTTTCAGCGAGCTGCGCGACCGGGTCGAGGGCATCAGCCACAAGATGCTCACGCAGAACCTGCGCATGCTCGAGCGCAACGGCCTGGTGACCCGCACCGTGCACCCGACCGTCCCGCCCCGGGTGGAGTACACGCTCCTGGAGGCCGGGCAGGCCCTGCGCGCCACGGTCGACCTGATGTGCGAGTGGACGCAGTACTACCTGAGCGACATCGAGTCCGCCCGCAGCCGCTACCAGGCCTGACCCCTCACGCGTTCTCCGGCGCGGTCAGGGCGCACAGCCGCTGCCGGGTCTGCTCGATCACCGCCTGCTGGGCGTCCAGCCGGTCGGCGACGGCGTCCAGCTGCGCGCGCAGGCCGGGGCACATCCGCAGCTGCACCCGGTCCCGGTCCGACCCGATGCACTCCAGGTACTCGCGGATGGTCGCCGTCGCCAGACCCGCCGCGATCAGCGCCCGGATCTTCGCCACCCGCGCCACGTCGGACTCGGCGTACACCCGGTAGCCGTTGCCCCCGCGCGTGGGCACGAGCAGGTCGCAGTCCTCGTAGTGCCGCAGCGAGCGCGTGCTCGCCCCCGTCCGTGCGGCGAGCTCACCGATCAGCACCGTGCCCCCTGACGTCGACCTTCGCACCGTCCTGTTCCGGGCAACCGGCCGGCGGGACGCGATCTTCCACGACGTCGGCACACCGATCCGGGTGCCCGGCCGCGCGGGCCCTCACGCGGGGGAGACGAGCACGACCGTCGTGCCGGGTACACACCCGGCGGCGTGCCGGGTGTGCACGGCGGGCAGGTCCGTCAGGGGCACCCGGCGGGCGACGTCGATGATCAGCTCGCCCGTGCACACGCGAGCCACCAGGTCGGCCAGCTGATCGCTGTCGTTGCGCGGGGCCAGGGAACACTCGAAGAGGCCGGAGACATCGGTGAGGTGCCGGCCGAGGGGCCCCGGCGCGTCCGTCATGTGCGGGGTGGTGGGCGCGAGATCGAGGACGGCGTGGACCGTTTCGCTGCCCGTGCCCCCGGCGTCGTCGAGGGGGAGAACGAGAACCTCGTCGGCACCCCCCGCCCGGACCCGTCCCGCGCCGCCCGGTGTGGCCGTGGCGATCACGTGAGCCCGGAGCTCCTTGGCCAGCTGCACGGCGTACCCGCCGGCGGCCCCGTCCGCGCCGTGGATCAGGACCCGCTGCCCGGCCCGCGGGCGGCCGTGGCCGTGGCCGAACACCGCCTGCCAGGCGCTGAGCCCGGCGAACGGCAGCGCCGCCATGTCACTCAGCGGACGGTTCCGCGGGGCCCCCGTCAGCACGTCGGCCGGTGCGATCACGAACTCCGCCGCGGCCCCGGGCGCGCTCAGCGGCAGGAGCCCGACGACCCGGTCGCCCACCGCGACGCTGTCCACCCCGTCTCCCAGCGCGTCCACCATTCCCGCCACATCGACCCCGGGGGTGTGCGGCAGCTGAACGGGAAGTGCCGTGTGACCGGCGCGGATGCGCGCGTCGAGGGCGGTGAACGACGTGGCGGCCACCCGCAGGCGAACCTCGCCCGGGCCGGGCACGGGAATCTCGACCTCCTCGAGACGCAGCACCTCCGGGCCACCGAACTCGTGAAAACGCACTGCTCTCATGGCGGGAACCTGCTTCCGGACGTGGTGGAGACTTCTCCCAACGTCGCAGGTCACGTCGTGCCGGGCCTGGGCCGGACTGGCCCACCCTCCCGGACGACGTACCTCACCAGGCACACTGGCACCGTGGAGCAGTTCGAGTTCGGCGCCGCCGTGCGCCAGTTGCGAGAGGGTACATCCCCCGAGTCCGTGGGGCTGCCGGTCGGCGGTCGACGCGTGCGCGGACTGCGGCGTGAGGAACTCGGCGACCTCGCGGGCATGTCCGCCGACTATGTGCGCCGCCTCGAGCAGGGCCGCAGCCACCCCTCCGCCGGCGTGGTCAACGCCATCGCCCGAGCCCTGCGCGCCGGCCGGGCCGACTACGAGAGGCTCTGCGCGCTCGCCGGATACGCGGCCGCGAGCGGTCAGGTGCCGACCGACCTCGGGCCCGGCGCGCTGCGGCTGCTCGAGCGTTTCCCCGACACCCCGATGTTCGTCTCCGACGCGGCCATGAACCTGATCGCCGTCAACAGCGCCTTCCTGTCCCTGGAGCACTGGGACCTCACCGGCGACCGCTGGGACTGGAACGTCGCCTGGCGCACCTTCTGCGACCCGTTCAACGGGTTCCGGCAGTCCGCGGCCGACGCCACCGACCACGAGGCGATCCTCGTCGCACGCCTGCGCGGCGCCGTGCTGCGCTACTCCTCCGACCGGGCGCTCGCCGAGCTGGTCGACGAGATGCGTACCCACAGCTCGATGTTCGACACCCTGTGGCGTGAACCCCGGCCGGTCAGCGCCTACGAGAGCAGCGCGACGTTCGTTCACCCGGACGGCGAGGCGGTCACGCTGGTGGGGAACCTGCTGGCCATCCCGGGTGACGACCTGGCGGCCCTGATGCTGACCGCGGCCCCCGGTTCGGCCGACGCGTCCCGGCTCTCGGAGATGGTCGGGTCCGCCTCCGGGCCCGCGGTCGTGAGGGTGGGCCAATCCGGCCCAGGATGATCGCGGGGGAACCTGAGACGTTGGTCGACGTCACCCCGGCGGCACCATCACGAGAGCAGGTTCTCCCCATGAAGGCAGTACGTTTCCACGAGGTCGGCGGTCCCGAGGTCCTTCGCTACGAGGACGTCGAGCTGCCCACCCCCGGCGCCGGTCAGGTGCGGGTCAAGGTGGCGGCCTCGGCGTTCAACGCCGCCGACAACGGCATGCGGGCGGGTTTCCTGCCGATCCCGGTGGTGCTGCCGCACGTGCCCGGCTACGACGTCTCGGGCACCGTCGACGCGCTCGGCGACGAGGTCGAGGGGCTGCGAACGGGGGACGCGGTGGTCGGGTTCCTGCCGATGGAGCGGGACGGCGGGGCGGCCGAGTACGTGATCGCCCCGGCCTCGGCCCTGGTCGCCGCCCCCACCACCGTTCCGCTGGCCGATGCGGCCGGGCTGCCCTCGGTCGCGCTGACCGCCTGGCAGGCCGTGTTCGACGACGGTGACCTGAAAGCCGGTCAGCGGGTGCTGATCAACGGTGCCGGTGGCGTGGTCGGCAAGTACGCGATCGCCCTGGCCGGGCGGGCAGGTGTGCACGTGGTCGCGACCGCCACCTCCCGCAGCGCCGAGGCGGTGCGGGCGGCCGGCGCCGACGAGATCGTCGACTACACCACCACGGACCTGCTGACCGCGCTCGACGAGCCGGTCGACGTGCTGATCAACCTCGCCCCGATCGACCCCGAGCGCTTCACCGCGCTCGTGGCCCTCGTCCGCGACGGCGGCAAGGTCGTCAGCACCACGGCGTTCATGGCGACCCCGAGCGACGAGACGCGCGGCGTCACCGCGGCGACCGTGTTCGTGCTGCCGAACCGCGAGCGTCTGACCGAGCTGGTCTCCCTCGTCGACAAGGGGGAGCTGACGATCGAGGTCACGCGCCGCATCCCGCTGGCCGAGCTGCCGGCCCTGCACGCCGAGGCCGCCGCCGGGCGGATCGCGGGCAAGGTCGTCGTGCTGGCCTGAGTCACCCGGCCAGGCCGTCATCAGCCTGTCAGGTCGTCATCACCCGGCCAGGCCGTCATCAGCCTGTCAGGTCGGACGAGACCGCCCAGAGGCGGGTGGCGAGGTCAGGGTCGAGCGCCCACTGCATGACCCCGTGAGGGTGCTGGGCCAGATCGGCGTCGTCGGGCACGGTGTAGGCCTCCCGGCAGTCGTCGAGGTAATGGCCGCCGGTGCGGGCGAATTCCGGCAGGAGAGCGGCGACCAGCGTGGTCGCCGCTCCCTGCCCGACGGTCTTGTAGGTGAAGACGCCCGCGGCCTCGGCGGCGTCCAGCGACGCCTTCTGCCGGGGGGTGAAGTGCCGTTGCAGGCCGGTGGCCACCCCGCCGGGGTTGACCGTGTTGGCGACGATCCCATCGTCCCGCCAGAGCCGGGTCGCCTCGACGCCGAACAGGGAGTTCGCCGTCTTCGACCGGGCGTAGGCCAGCTGCGGATCGTAGGGCCGCCGGTCGAACTGGAGATCGTCGAAGTCGACGCCGCTGCGCATGTGCGCCGTGGAGCTGAGTGTGACCACGCGCGCCCCGCCGCGTTCGTGAGCTCCCCGGCGCAGCGCCGGGAGCAGGCCCGTGGCCAGCGCGAAGTGCCCGAGGTGGTTCGTGGCCAGCTGCAGTTCCCACCCACGCGACGTGCGCCGCGGCCCGCCGGTGACGACACCGGCGTTGTTGATCAGCAGGTGCAGGGGCTGGTCCCAGGCGGCGACGAACCGGGCGATGGACGCCGGGTCGCTCAGGTCGAGGAACCGGACGGTGGCGTTCAGGCAATCCGTGGCGGCGGCCTGACCGGCGGCGACGTCGCGCACGGCGAGGGTGACCGCGGCACCGGCACCGGCGAGGACCCGGGCGGTCTCGGCCCCCAGGCCGGACGAGGCGCCCGTGACGATCGCGCTCACCCCGGTGAGGTCGTGCCCGCGAGCGACGTCGGTGGCCGTGGACGTGGCCGAGAACGACGTGGTGATGAGAGGAGCCATGAGCTGACTATACAAAGACTGCATATTGCGTCTAGTTGGTAGCGTGGACGCATGCCGTCAGCCGACCACGCATCCGAGCCCGCCGTCGGCGACGCCGCCCGCCGTGAGGCGGTGCTGCAGTCGGCGCTGCAGACCTTCGGGCGCTACGGCTACCGCAAGACCTCGATGGACGACATCGCCCGCGAGGCGCGCATCTCCCGGCCCGGCCTGTACTTCCTGTTCTCCTCCAAGAGTGGCCTCTTCCGCGCCGCCGCCGACCGCGGGATCAACGACGACCTGGACCAGGCCGCCCAGGCGCTCGCCACCGCCTCCCGCTCACCGGCCGAGCGGGTCCTGGCAGCGTTCGACTGCTGGGCCGGCCGGTACGTCGGGCCGATGCGCGACGTGACCGCCGTCCTCGAGGGCAACCCCGATCTGCTGGGGCCAGCTGCCCGCAGCGGCCCGGAGCGGTTCGAGCACCTGCTGACCGCTGCCCTGGGCGAGGCCGGCATCACTGCGGCGCAGGCGGTGGCGCAGACCCTCATCAGTGCCTCGATCGGCATCAAGCACCAGGTCGCCACCCGGGAGGAGTACGGCACCCGGATGGCGACCGCCATCGGCCTTCTCGTGCCTGACCCCACGGCCGGTTGACCGGCGAGGACACCCGCTCAGAGGCTCAGCACCAGCAGGGCGGCCACCACCAGGACGTCGTACCCGGCGACGGTCCGGTCGAACGTCTGCAGCGGCAGAGGCCCCGCCGGGGTGCTCACCAGGGTCAGCCCGGTGGAGCGGCGGGCCAGGTGACGGCGCCCGAGCACCAGCGGCCCGGTGATCAGCAGCACGAGCCCGGCCACGGGGGACGCGCCCACGGTCGCCGCGGCCAGCACCGTGACGCCGGCGCCGACGCCGAGCACCGGGGCGAACATCCCGGCCACCAGCGCGCCGCGACCCCAGATGCGCTGCAGCGCGGGGGACATCAGCCAGCTCTCGCCGACCCGGGCGACGGCCAGGGCCAGCCCGTACTGCAGCACCACGAGCAGCACGAGCGCCGCACCCGGGCCGAGCAGGCGATCGGCGACAAGGGCGGTCAGCACCAGCCCGGCCGCGCCGAGGAGCCCGCCGGACATCGCCCGCCACAGGACGACCACCGACACCGCCACGGGACGCCGGGTGCGGAACACGAACGCCGGCATGGCGGAACGCGTCGCGGGCCCCTGACGCTCGTGCACGGCCTGCACGATGTCGCCGTCCAGGGCCAGGATCCCGGCGTTCACCGACCAGCGGTTGGTGTGGGCCCGCGTGAGCTGCCAACGGGGGACGACGGGGTTGGCTCGCGGGGCGGCGAACCCTGAGGGCCGGCGCTGGATGGCCGTGGCGACCGTGGCGCCGAGCCCGACGGCCACGCCGGTGGGCGTCGACCAGGCCTGGCCGGCGGCCAGCGTCAGGGCCGCGATGACGAGCGCGGCGGCGACCAGGCCGACCAGGGCCGGGGCGTCCCGCTTCTGGAGCCAGAGCGTCATGACCACAGCCGTGACGAGCACCAGGGCCGTGCTCAGGGCGACCGGGGCGAGCGGCCAGCCCATGGCCCGGGCCGTCAGCACGGCCAGCGCGACGAGCACCACGACGACCGCGCTCGCCGCCGCCCAGGTGAGCAGGTGCTGGTGGCCGAGCACGTCACCGGTCGGCAGCCACTGCAACTGCGCGGCGGACGCGGCGACCGGCCCGGCGAAGAACAGCACCTGCACCCAGACCCCGGCCACCGCCAGGGCGACGGACAGGGCCAGCAGCGCCGGTGAGAAGCCGCGGTCCTGGGCGGTGTTCAGCAGGCCGGGCAGCAGATGCCCGCCCACGTTCCACACCACGGAAGCCGACATGGGCACGGTGATCAGGGCGACGACCGCGTCCTCGGCGGTGGGGCGCCTCACCGGTTCACCCGGCCGGTGAGCCGCACCTGCGGGCAGTCCAGGGCCTTCAGCAGCACGGGGTCGTGGCTGGAGAGCAGAATGCAGCGCTCGGGGGTGAGCAGGGCGAGCAGTTCCCGGGCGAGCATCTCGACGCCGGCCCGGTCGAGGTGGGCCTCGGGCTCGTCGAGCAGGAGAACGCTCCACGGCCGCACGCGCGCCGAGGCCAGGGCGACCCGCCGGCGCTGGCCGGAACTCAGGGCGGTGGGCCTGTGACCGCCCAGGTCCGGCACCCCGAACGCGTCCAGCGCCGCCTGCACCGACGCGCCCGGGGGCGACGGGGCCAGCAGCATCAGGTGGTCGATGACGGTGAGCCCGGGCAGCCAGGTGAAGTCGTTGAGAATGCCGTAGACCGCCAGCCAGTGCTCCGCCGACGACGGGTGCGAGGGCCGCCCGAAGATCTCGACGGTGCCGGCGTCCATCGGCGTGGCGCCGGACAGACAGTCCAGAAGCGTCGACTTCCCGGCCCCGTTCGGGCCGGTCAGGGCCATGACGCCGCCCGCCGGCAGGGTGAGGGAGACGTCGGTGAGAACGGATTCGGAGCCGTAGCGTTTGCTCACGCCGGTGACACGCAACATCGCAGAACCCTAGGGCACGGTGCCCATGGCGGGCGCCGGTGGGGAGTACTGCCGGTACCGGCTACGGCAGGCTCTCCTCGAAGGCGACCGGCCCGGCTTCACTGGCAGCATGACGCACCTCACCGGCGGCCGGACGACTGCCCTTCCCGGCTCCGGGGCGACCCGGCAGCTGACCGGGCACCCGACCGCGATCCTGGCCATCATCCTGGTCAGCTACTTCATGATCCTGCTCGACAACTCGGTCATCTTCACCGGACTGCCCAGTGTCCAGGCCGGTCTCAGGCTCTCGACCGCCGAGCTGTCGTGGATCCAGGACGCGTACACCCTGGTCTTCGGCGGCCTCCTCCTGCTCGGCGCGCGGGCCGGTGACCTGATCGGGCGCGTGCGCCTGTTCGTGGTGGGGCTGGGAGTCTTCGGGCTCGCCTCGCTGGCGATCGGCCTGTCCCCGGCCGGCTGGTGGATGATCACGGGACGCGCGGTGCAGGGCATCGGCGCGGCCGTCGTGGCGCCCACCTCCCTGGCCCTGATCACCAGTTCCTTCGAGGGCGAGGCCCGGCGCCGGGCGGTGGCGCTGTACGCCGCCACGGCCGGGATCGGCGCGAGCCTGGGCATGCTCGTCGGTGGCGCGTTCACCGCCTGGATCTCGTGGCGCGCGGCCTTCCTGATCAACGTGCCGATCGCCGCGGCCATGATCGTCGGGGCCCGGGCCGTGCTGACCGAGACCCCGCGCCGGCAGGGACGCTTCGACGCCCTGGGAGCCGTCTGCGCCACCCTCGGCATCGGGGCGCTGGTGTTCGGCTTCATCGAGGCCGGGGACGCCGGCTGGTCCTCGGTGCGGGTCGTGACCTCCCTGACCGCCGGCGTCGTGCTGCTGGTCGTCCTCCTCGCCCACGAGGCCCGGGCCGAGCAACCGATCATGCCGCTGCGCCTGTTCCGCAGCCGCGAGCGCAGCGGTGCCTACGCCGCCCGGGTGCTCTATCTGGGCGCCATGATGGGATTCTTCTTCTTCACCACCCAGTTCCTGCAGAACGTCTACGGTTTCAGCCCGCTGCAGGCCGGCCTGGGCTTCCTGCCGATGACCCTGGTGAACTTCGCCGTCGCGATGGCCGTCGGGCGCCTGGGCCCTCGCGTCTCCAACGCGCTGCTCCTGGCCGCCGGCACCACGCTGACCCTGGCCGGCGTGTTCTGGCTGAGCCGGGCCGGGCTGGGGGACAGCTACGGCACGGCCGTCGCCCTGCCCATGGTGCTGATCGGGGCCGGCCAGGGACTGGCCTTCGCACCGCTGACCAACGCCGGAATCGCCGGGGTCCGTCCGGCCGACGCGGGCGCGGCCTCCGGGCTGGTGAACACCGCCCATCAGCTGGGATCGGCGCTGGGACTGGCCGTGCTGGTGGCGATCTCGGCCGGCACCGGTAGCTCCTCGGTGGCCGCGGTGACCCACCAGTTCCACGAGGCCATGAGCGGCAGCGCCGCGTTCCTGGCCCTGGCGCTCGCGGTGGTACTGGTCGTCGTCGTCCCCGCCGCCCGCCGCCCACGCTCGTGACCGGGGACGATTCGGTGGCTGACGCCTGGGCCGGGTCCTCGAACCCGGGGTGGCCCGTCCCCGCGACCGATCCGGAGGCGGTGCGCCCTCTGGGGGACCTCTCGATGCGGTGGCTGGGATCAGAGCACGACGACGAGCTTGCCCTGTGACGAGTTGGCCTCCATCCGCGCGTGGGCGTTCGCCACACCTTCGAGGTCGTAGATGATCTCGATCGGGACCTTCGCGAGGCCGGCCGCGACGTCGTCGAGGAAGCGCTGCAGCACGTCGGCCGGAAGGTCGGACGCCTCGCCCGAGTAGGCGGTCAGGCGCACCCCGCGGGGGATGTAGCTGATCGGGTAGAACTCCTTCACCGTCCACTCGTTCGAGAGCATGCCGGTGAAACAGACCACGCCGTGACGCGCGGTCGCCCTCAGGGTGTCGGGAAGCGTGGGGGTGCCCACGAGTTCGAGGGCGGTGTCGACGCCCTCGGGCAGGATGGCGCGGGTGTGCTCGGCCACGTGACCGTCGTCGATCAGGACGTGGTCCACCCCGAGATCGAGCAGGAGCTCGGCCTTCGCCGGGGCGCGGGTGGTGGACAGCACGGTCATGCCCAGCCGCTTGGCCAGGGCGGCCGTGGCCAGGCCGACGGACGACGTGCCGCCCCGGATCAGGATGCTCTGGCCGGGGCGGGCGTCGAGGCCGTCGGTGAGGGAACCGTAGGCGGTCTGCAGCATCTCGGGTACGGCACCGAGGGTGGCCCAGTCGAGGTCGGAGCGGAACGGGATGACCTGGGTGACCGGGACGCAGGTGTATTCGGCGTAGCCGCCGTCGAAGCGGCGACCCATCTCGCCCATCATGGTCATGACCTGCCGACCGGGTTCGAAGGTGCCGGTGGGGTCATGGTCGACGACACCGGTCGCCTCGATCCCCAGCACTCTCGGGAAGGTGACGTCGCCGCCCGAATGGCCCAGGCGCGTCATCAATTCCGATCGGTTGAGGCCGAAAGACCTCACCTGGATGCGAACCCAGCCGGGGCGGGGTTCGGGCACCGGGAGGTCGCGCACGTGGAAGTTCGTGACCGGGCCGGGGGCGTCCAGGACCACGGCCCGCATCGTTGTGCTCATGGCGTCTCCTCGGCTTCGGCGAGTTGTTCTCGCAACCAGGCTTTCTCGGCCGTGCTGGTGGCGCGGGCGGTCAGCAGGACGCCCTGCCGGTACGGGTCGTGGATCTCGGCGGCGTGCAGCGGGCGGTCGCCGTCGTAGAAGAAGCTGGCCGGCTGCTCGAGAAAGGCCAGGCGCCGGGCGAGAACGGCCTGGCGTGCGGCCGCGTCGGGCAGGAGCGACAGGAAGGCCAGGACCAGGATGAAGCGGCCGCCGTCGGTGATGTCGTGGCCGTCGGCCTCGCGCAGGATCTGTTCCAGGCGCCGCCGCCCGGCGTCGGTCAGGTGCAGCGTCTTGCGGGAGGCCGCGCCCGTGCCCGGCTCGATCTGCTCGCTGAGCAGCCCGGCCGCGGTCAGCCGCTTGAGCGCGGGGTAGATCGTGCCGTCACTCATCGGGCGCGCGTAGCCGTGCAACTGCTCCATGCGGCGCCGCAGCTCGTACCCGTGCAGGGGGCCCTCGGCCAGGAACCCCAGGATCATCAGCTCGATCACACCGACAGCTTACCCCTCGATTCGATATGCCTCGGTTCGATGTATGAAACATCGGGCCGCGCCGCGTGCCATGGCTCTCGACGCCGGTTTCCCGATCAGGAAACGGCCGGCCGGGCTAGAGTCACCCTGTCCGCTTTGTCGCGCAAGGTGGGAGTCATGCCCGACCCTCGGCCTGATGAGAAGCCGGTGGACGTCGACGCCCAGCTGTCGGCCGCAGCCTCGCTGGAAGACCTGTTCGCCCTGGCCCGACGCCATCTCCTGGGCGAGCGCTCCACGGGGGCGGTCGCGCGCCGGTCGGGACTGGGGGAGTCGACCGTCTACGCGTTCCGCAGCGGCCGGAAGCTGTCGGCCGCGTCCTTCGCGCGTCTGGTGGCCACGTACGATCCGCAGCGGCAGGTGGCCTGGCACGAAGCCTGGGACCGCCTGTTCGTGACGGAGGCTCAGGCCCGCACGACGGTGGACACTCCTTCGCCGCCCGGGATCTCGGCGCCTGGTGCCGTCTCCGCCACCGCGGGGGAGCCCTCGCCGAAGGGGCCGGGCGGGAGCGGAGTGCGCCGGCTCCGGCAGACCGGGCTCCTCGTCGGAGCGCTCCTGGCGGGTGTCGTCATCGGTGCCGGGGGAATCACGTTCGCGGCCGGTGATCCCGAGGCCGCCCCCTCCGGCGCGGGCTGCCCGAACCCTCCGCTGGAGACGATGGGGGCCTTCACCTCCGAGCCCGGGGCGAGTCGGGTCGGCGTCTCCGTCACGACGATCTCCTACACGTACTACGAGGCGTACTCACCCATGATCCAGGTAGGCGCAGGGCTGAGCGGGCCGGTTCCGGGTGATCAGCACCTGCACTTCGTCACCTGGGCGGACCCCACGACGAAAGACTCCACCCCACAACGCAATCCTGGCAACGGCCGGTACTACCCGTCGCCGGAGGTGGTGCCGACCGGTGACGGCTGTGTCAACCTGCCGCGCGGCGAGATGGGATACGGAGGCTTCACCGGGATGCGGGTGCGCTACTACCTGATGCTGGTGCCCGAGGCCGAGTCCCAGGACTTCGAGCGCCTGGGCAACGCTCAGGACGGATTCACCGGGAACGAGCTGCACGCCCGGCGAGTGGTCAGTCTGGGCTACCTGGAACTCCAGACCGGCTGATCCGGCGTGGAACTCAGTCCGGTGGGACCGGGAGGGCCTGCACGGGCGGGGCGAGGGTCACGGTCCACTCGCTCTGGCGCCCCTTCGAGGACACCGTGACGTGGGCGACGGGCTGAGCCTGATCCGGCTCTTCCAGTGTGAAGCTGCACTGGCTCCCCGGCCTCCGCTCCTGATCGAGAAGTGTTGCGAGAGGACGGCTGCTGTCCGGCCACGCCGTTTCCAGAACCTTCTCGGCGGTCTGTCGGTCGGGACTGGCCAGGGCCTGGCAGACGGCCGTGCCGCGCCGGTCGGCCTGCGCCGGATCCAGGGCCGGATCCAGGGCCGGGTCGGGGTCGGGCCCCGAAGACCACAGGGGACGCAGAACCAGGAGCAGGGGCACGGCCAGGGCGACGGCGACGACCGCTCGCACGGCGCGCGACCGTCCTGGTCCCGGACGCGGTGAGGCGGTCGCCCGATGCCCCGGCTCGCGGGACGCCGCCCTGCCATCCGTCGGCAGCGTCAGGACCCGGAGCGGTTCACCGGCGCGAACCGGCAGGACGATCGGCTCGGCGGATCGGGCGGGCAGCTCCTCCTGCGCGGTCCAGGCTCGCTGGAGGTCGCCGGCCACCGCATCGCGGCAGCGCTGCAGGTCCTGCGCGGTCCAGGGGGCGTTCGTGGAGGTCATGCCGGCGGGAAGGATCCAGCCGAAGGTGACGATGACGCCTCGTCCCGAACGGTCCACCGGGGCGCCGTCCAGCCCGAATCGGGCCGATTCCAGGGGCTCCTTGCGGAATACCGTCCGGACGCCCCCGGCGAGGTGGGTCAGGAACACCGTGCCCGGAGGGCTGGTCCCCGGCGGGAGCGAGCGGATCAGCTGCTCCGAGGCCGGGGTGCCCAGACGCTGCTCGTCCGCGACCAGCAGCTGGTAGCCGATGTCTCTTCCCCGGCTGTAGAGAAAGGGGACGACCCGGCGCCCGCCGCCCTCGCGCTCACCGGTCATGGTGCCGGTCAAGATTCGATTCCGGGTAGTCGTGGTCCAGCTGCTGGACGCGGTTGCGGGCCCAGAGGTACAGGTACTGGTAGGCGTCCTTCCTGCCCCGAAGCCGTTCTCCGCCCTCGATGTTGAAGGTCGTCTGCGGAGCCTCGTGGGGCGAGTCGGGCCGGTCCAGCTGCAGCGCCAGCGCGACGATGCCGAGATTGATCGACAGGCTCGTCCTCAGCAGCAGCCAACGGGACATGCGCCGCACGACGGAACCCTCACGCGTGGTGGGGGCGGTGGCCGAGTCGGTCATCCGCCGTCGTGACTCCTGCAGGCAGGCCAGAGCAAACGGGACATCGACGTTGACCGGCCGGAACCGGGCGTCCGGCAGCTTGGGCCAGGGCTGGTCGACGGAGAAGTCGAAGTACTGGTTCCCGACCGCACTCGCCGGAATGACCTTCAGCCCCTTCTCGTGGTGCGTCAGGGGGAGAAAGTCTTCCTGCTCGCGGAGAAACGCGATCACGTCGGGCAGGACGTACTTGTGTTCCGTCAGGAAGTCCCACTTCGTGATGAGGAGATGACAGACCCCCTCACATGTCAGGAAGACGCTGACGATGTTGTAGAAGTTCTCGTTGAAGCGGCTCCTGACCGTATGGACCGTCTCCCCCTTGTGGGAGCGGGCGTTATCGTCCTCGCCCAGGTCCAGGAGCATGCAGATGTCCTCACCGTCCAGCAGCCCGAAAACGGCGTGCGACGTGGTGATCTCCGGGAGGAACTGGCGGGCGGTCTCGGTGTCCCTCTGCAACGACCGCAGATTCTCGCCCGGGAAATCGGCCGTCTGGAAGCTGAGCACGACCCGTTCCCGATGTTCCTCCTGCAGCATGACCTGGAGCTTCCACTCCCGCATGCTGGAAGGCTGCTGCTCTGTCGCCCGGGGTCGCGCGGCGGTACTGTAGCCAGGCATCGGTGACGGATCGCCATCACCCGCCCCTGGCGTATGGGGTCCCTTCTCGGGGATGAAACGAACACCGTTCCTGCGGAACATCAGCGTTCGTTGCATGGCCAGCATCAGCATCGTCTTACCGGACGACATGTATCCGAGGAAGACGATGTTGATCGGAGCGGCCAGCCGGCGGATGAGGAGCACCTGTCTGACCCAGAGCCAGAGCAGGGTCACCACGTAGCCCACCACGGCGAGCGCAACCACAGCGAGAACGATCAAAGGGTTCACGAGGACCTCATCAGCGTCACGACGGGGAGTCTCATCGGCCCGGCGAGGCGCCACCTGGTGAAGCGGCGCACCGGACTCGGTACGCCGTTTCACCAGGTGGCGCCGTCAGGCTCCCTCGCCGGGCCGGACGTGATCAGGATCCGTGGAGGTCGTTCGTGGCGACAAGGTGATCACGGGCCGCCTTCTCCCGGGAGAGCCCGGGACCTCTCCCGAGAGCCCCGCGAGAGCCCCGCGAGAGACAGCCGGAGGTCAGGTCACCACGATCTTGCCGGTGTTCTGCGGGTAGATCGGGTCGTTGTAGAAGTACTCACCCGGGCGCTCGAAGGTGTGCTGGAACGACTGCCCGGGCATCAGTGTCCCGGTGTCGAACTCGTACTCGAAGAAGCTCACCGCCCCGTGCGCCGAGGCGTTGCCGGCCGGGTTCACGAACGTGATCGTCGTGCCCCTGGGCACCCGGAGATGCTGCGGCGACATGGCGTTCTGGGCGACCAGGTTCTCGGTGGGGCCCGGCCCGTTGTTCCACACCCGCCCCAGCGTCACGGTGTTCCCGGCGGTCTCGCCGCTCACCGCGGCGGTGCGGATCTGATTGCGTTGGGACGGGGGAGTGGGCGCCGGCGCGGGCGTCACCTTGCCGTTCAGTTTGAAGGCCCACAGATGATCGCCGCGGGGGATGTCGGGGTAGGGCAGGCCGTTGCCGCCGGCGAACACCGCGAGGTACTGCTCACCGTCGATCTCGTAGGCGATCGGGCTGGTGTGCACGCCCGCGCCGCACTGGAAGCTCCAGAGGATCTCGGCGGTCTCGTCGTCCATCGCGTGCAGCACCCCGTCGGGACCGCCCTGGAACATCACCCGGCCGCCGGTGGTGAGGATGCCGTTGCCGTGCGCCAGTGACCACTCCCGCTCGATGCTCCACACCACCGTGTTGTCGCGCGGGTCGACCGCCGCGATGCCGCCACCGAAGTACTCGCCCAGCGGGCGCGCGGTGTTGACCCGGCCGCCGACGGTGTTCGAGTACGCCGAGTTGATCAGGCCGTAGCCCACGTACAGCCAGCCGGTGTTCGGGTTGAACGACACGTGGGCCCAGTCGGCGCCGCCCCCGGCCCCGGGGAAGATGATGGTCGCGCGGTCCCAGAACGTGTCGAACGCGCCGCCGACCGGGTAGAACGGCACCGGGCGGGTCGCGTTGTCGAAGCGCGGCTTCTGCGGCATGAACGACTCGCCACCGGGAAAGGGCTGGGTGGGCGCGGTCTTCTGGCGCCGGTCCTGCGGCACCGGCTTCTCGGTCACACCCTGCACCGGTGTGCCGTCGCGGCGGTCGAGGACGAAGTACATGCCGACCTTGCTGCCGTAGGCCACGATCTTGCGGGTGCGGCCCTTGACCGTGATGTCGGCCAGCACCGGTGCCATCACGTTGTCGTAGTCCCAGATGTCGTGGTGCACGGACTGGAAGTGCCAGCGCCGCCGCCCGGTCTTGGCGTCCAGGGCCACGATGCAGTTCGCGAACAGGTTGTCGCCCGCCCGCGTCGAGCCGTTGGTGCGCGGGTACGGATTGCCGAAAGTCCAGTACACCAGGCCCAGATCGGGATCGACCGCCGGATGGATCCACGGCACCGCGCCACCGGTCTTCCAGCTCTCGCCCTCCCAGGTGTCACCGCCGAACTCGTCGGGCCCGGGGACGGCCCAGAACGTCCACCTCAGCTCGCCCGTGCGGGCGTCCAGCGCGTAGGCCCGCCCCCGTGCGCCCGCCGTGCTGCCCTGCATGCCCACGTAGATCAGCCCGTCCCAGTGCACCACCGCCCCGGCCAGCGAGCCGATCGAGCCGCCGCACTGCCCGTTCGCCGGGTCGCACGGCTCCGGGCTGCCCGCCGAGGTGTCTTCGGTGAGAAGCAGGGTCTTCCAGACGACCTGGCCGGTCTTCTTGTTCAGGGCGTAGACGTGGTTGTCGCCGGCGATGGTGAACACCCGATCGGCGTCGAGCGCCACGCCCCGCATGTTGATGCGGTCGGTGCCGACGTTCGTCTTCCACCGCGTGGCGCCGGTGCGCCCGTCGATCGCGAAGACGTTCTGCTGCTGCGTCTGCACGTACAGCACGCCCTTCTCGGCCACCACCGTGCTCTGCTGAGCCTGCGAGGTGTCGCCACCCTCGAGGTTCACGTGCCAGGCCCCACCCAGCCGGCTCACGTTCTTCCGGGTGATCTGCCGGAGGGGGGAGTAGTTCTGGTTGCCGTAGTTGCCGCCCACCTTCGGGAAGCTGGCCCCGACCGGCCCGAAACTGCCCGGCTGGGGCGGGGTCACGGCGGCCTGGGCCTCCTGGGCCGACGTGGCCAGCACGGCACCGGCGGTGAGAGCGGAGGATCCGGTCAGGAACATGCGACGGTGCATGAACACTCCTCGGGTGTGTACCACTGAGCGGTACGAACGATCCATCGAACGGTAGACCCGATCCGAGCCGGGCGACAAGACTGTCCGGAACAAAAGCTTTCGCCACGATTCGGGAACCTCTATCGTCGTAGCCCATACCGACGTGACACCCGTGAACCACCAGGTGGACCGGTGAAATCAGTTCCGTTCCGCGCACTGTCGCGCAAGCGAAGGGACGAGCACGTGAACATTCGGTACGGCATCAAGAGCGGCCCCCTCCTCGTGGCCGTCATCACCGTGGTCATCGTCTGGGCCCTGAGCGGAATCGCCCGCCCGGCAGCCAGTCCCGGCGGCAGGCCCCAGGGGGCGCAGCAGCTCGGTGAACCCGACTACGGCGTCTGCCGCGGCACCGACCCGAAGTGCTACCACGACTGGGGCAACGTCAGCCCGGAGAACGGCGTGAGGGTCCTGGTCTACAGCCGCACCGCCGGCCCCCGCCACGCCAACCTCGGCCCGGCCCTCGCGGCCGGGCTCAACCCACCGCTGACCGACGCGAACGCCGCCCAGAAAGGCCTAGTCGCACTCGGTGCCGCCAACGGGTTCAGCGTCGACCACACCGAGGACGTGACCCAGCTGGCCAGTGCGGGCACCCTGCTGAAGTACGACGCGGTCGTGTTCCTCAGCACCACCCGCGACACGCTCGACGACGGCGCCCAGACCGCACTGCGTCAGTACGTCCGCGCCGGAGGCGGATTCGTCGGCATCCACAACGCGTTCGGCACCGAGTACAACTGGCCCTGGTACGAAGGGCTGCTCGGCAACGCCAACTTCTACGACCACGGCCCCTACCAGGCCGGCACCGTGCGAACCCTCGACCGCAGGGACGCGTCCACGAAATCCCTTCCGGCGAGCTGGGAGTACAAGGACGAGTGGTACAACCTCGTGCCCTTCCCGTCCCGGGTGCGGGTGCTCGCCACCGTCGACGAGAAGAGCCTCACCCAGGGCGTCACCGGCAACCTCGGGCATCCCGGTCACGGCGACTACCACCCCGTCGCCTGGTGTCAGTACTACGACGGCGGAAGGGCTTTCCTGACCACTCTCGGCCACGGGCAGACCGCTTTCGACCCGGCCTCCACGAACGCGGGCGACAGGAACTTCCAGAAGCTCGTCGTCGGAGGAATCCTCTCCGCCGCCGGGGCCCAGCCGTTCTGCCGGTGAACGTGACGCGCACCCAGGCGTCCGAGGACGAGTGACCGAACGTCAGGCGCAGCAAAGAACACCCCCTGTACCGCATCGGTACAGGGGGTGTTGCCCGTCAGGCGGTTTCAGTGGCGACCAGTTCGCGGAAGTGTTCCGTCATGGCCGCGGCATCGGGGGTGCGGCCCGTGATGAGCGTGAACGTCTCGAGCGCCTGATGCACGGTCATCCCGGAACCGTTCAGCGTTCGGCAGCCCCGGGCGGCGGCCGTTCTCAGCAGTTCGGTCTGCAGGGGCCGGTAGACGATGTCGGCCACCCAGTGACGCGGCTGCAGGAGCCCCGGGTCGAAGGGCAGGCCCGGGCGGGCCGCCATTCCTGTGGGTGTGCAGTGGACGAAGCCGTCGGGATCCGGCCCCAGCTGACCGGTTTCGATCGCGGTGACCTCGGAGGCCGGGAACAACCCGGCCAGACGATCGGCGAGCGTGTGCGCCCGGTCGGGACGCACGTCCACGATGCGAAGCCGCCGTACGCCCAGGGTGAGCAGCGCGTGCCCCACCGACATCCCCGCCCCGCCGGCCCCCACCAGGGCCACGCACCCGAGCGGGACGTCCGGCAGGCCGGCCCGGAAGGAACGCGTGAAGCCGGTCCAGTCGGTGTTGCGGCCCAGCCGCCGGCCCTCGCGCAGGAGCACCGTGTTCACGCTGCCGAGCTCGGTGGCGAGATCGTCGAGTTCGTCGAGGTACGGCAGCACCCGGGTCTTGACGGGATGAGTGATGTTCAGCGCGTCGAACCCGAGAACCTCGGCCATCCGCAGCAACTCGCTGACGTCCTCGGTGCCGAGCTCGACGGTGCGGTAGATGTACGCCAGGCCCAGGCGATCGGCCGCGCGCATGTGCAGCGCGGGCGTCAGGGAGGGCCCGACCCCCGACCCGATGAGCCCGACCAGGAACCGGTGCTCACCCACGACGGGCCTCCCGGGACTGCGCGGCCAGCCGGACGGGGGCGTTGGCGGCTCCGTATCCGTCGTAACCGCCGATCCGCTGCAGCACCTCGAAGAAGACCGAACCCACGGTGGCCGTGTAGAAGTGGATGAACTCGCCCTGGCCATCGCGGTCGTACATCAGCCCGAGCGCGCGGAAACGGTCGAGGCGCGCCGGGTCGAGGGCGAAGCGCGCCGCGAGGTCTTCGTAGTAGTTGCCCGGTACCGGCAGGGCCTCGACGCCGTGGGCCCGCAGCCTTTCGGCGACGGCCACGACGTCATCGGTGCGGAACGCCACGTGCTGGGCGAGCGCCCCCGGCCGGGCCGCGGCCGGGGCGACGTTCAGCACGAGCCGCACCCGGTGCTCCGGATCGGTCATGACCTGGCTGCTGATCAGCCCGGACGGCCCGGCGACCTGGGCGCTGCCGTCGACCTCCAGCCCGAGCAGGCTGCGGTGGAACAGGGTGGCCTCGGCGATGTCCTCCCAGGGCTGCACCAGGTTCACGTGGTCGATCGCGGTGACCGCGGAGCTCTCGGGACGCGGCGCCCCGTGGTCGAACTCGGCGATCCAGGGGGGCACGGTGGAGACCGGGCACAGGAAGATCTGGGTCCCGTCGGGGGCGGTGACGGCGTGCAGGGCGTCTTCGCCCTCGTGCACGCGCCGGAAGTCGGACGGGATGTGGAGCGTGCGGGCGCGGGCCAGGGCCGCGGGGGCGTCGGTGAGGTCGAACCCGAGGGCGGCGAGGTGGGGTCGGGGGGACGGGGCCTCGTTCACCACGACGCGGGCCGAGCCGCTGGTCCAGAGCCGGGCCGGGCGGGAACGGTGCGCGCCCCGGTAGTGGAAGCCGAGGTGAGCGAGCAGGGGCTCGACGGTCTCGGGGGTGCGGGCACGGATCTCGGCGAAGGTGAAGGCGCCGGGCGCCGGCGCGGGTGGCCGGGCGGACGCACCGGCCGTCTCCAGAAGATCGATGAGGGAGCGCAGGGCGTGCGCGGCGGTGCGACCGGGGTCGGTCTGCCGGAACACGTCGTTGAACACCTCCAGCGACAGCGGCCCGGTGTACCCGGCGCGCAGCACGTGCGCCAGGAAGCCCGGCAGGTCGAAACCGCCCTCGCCCGGGAAGAGCCGGTGATGGCGGCTCCAGCTGAGCACGTCGAGGCTCAGCACCGGGGCGTCGGCCAGTTGCACGAAGAAGATCTTCTCGCCCGGGATGTCGCCGATCGCCGCCGGGTCGTGCCCCCGCGAGAGGATGTGGAAGGAGTCCAGGCAGAGGCCGAGGCTCGGCTCGTCGACCTCCTGCACGAGCCTCCAGGCCTGACGGTAGTCGTCGACGTAGCGGCCCCAGGCCAGGGCCTCGTAGGCGATGCGCACGCCGTGATCGGCGCCCAGCCGGGCCAGCGTGCGCAGCTGGCCGGGCATCGCGCCGGGATCCACGGCGGTGGCGACGTTGCTGCACAGCAGAACCGTGTCGATCCCGAGACGCCGCATGAGCGTGAACTTGGCCGCGGCCCGGCGCAGGTTGTCGTCGAAGACCGCCGGGGGCACGCCCTCGATGTCGCGCAGCGGCTGGTAGAGCTCCAGCCTCAGCCCGAGCCGGTCGGCCAGGGCGCGGATCTCCTCGGGGGACTCGGGCGCCACCACCAGGTCGGGCTCGAACAGCTCGATCCCGTCGAACCCGGCCCGGGCGCAGGCGTGCATCTTGCCGACCAGGTCGCCGCTGAGCGACACCGTCGCCGTCGAGAGTCTCACCGGTGCCTCCCCGGCCCGGGCGCGGCCGGATCGAGGGGGGCCGGGGCGAGGAAGGTCGGCAGCAACGACGGCGGGATCGGGCCCTTGTTGCGCCGCCCGGACTGCCGCTCCTCCCAGGCGTGGGCCAGGATCCCGACGCTGCGGCTCAGCACGAAGAACCCCCGCGCCAGCTCGGGTTCGAAGCCGAGCTCGGCGTAGATGACGGCGGTCGCCCCGTCGATGTTCATCGGCACCGGATCGAGCCGGGCCTCCACCGCCAGGGCCGCGCTCAGGTGGTGCCCGGCGACCACGCCGGTCTCGACCGCCTCGGCCACCAGACCGAGCAGAGGGTCACGCCGCGGATCGCGGGGATGGAAGCGATGACCGAAACCCGGCAGGTAGCGAGACCTCTGACGCCACCGGTCGGTCACCTCGAGGGCCGCGGCCTCGGCCGTGACGCCGGTGCCGGTCAGCGCGACCACCTCGTCGAGCAGCGCGACGCACTGCTGCCCCGCGCCGCCGTGCGAGTCGCCGAGCGTGTTGACCGCCGAGGCCATCGCGTTGTTGATACCGATGCCGCAGGTGACGGCCATCCGGGCGACGGCGATCGAGGGAGCCTGCGGGCCGTGGTCGAAGGCCGCCACGATCGCCGCCTGCAGCAGGGCGGCCTGGCCGGGCGTGGGCCGGTCGCCGCGCACGAGCAGCCACATGCCGGTGACCAGGTCGGTCTGCCCGATCAGCTCCTGCACGGGGATGCCGCGATACTCCACCTCACCGGGCGCGATGCGGGTGACGGCCGTGGCCCACCAGTCGCTGACCTGCTCGAGAGTGGCCGGTTCGTAACGGCTCATGCCCGCCCCCGCAGCCGGTCGAGCTCGGCGTTGTGCTCACCCAGCGCGGGTGGCGCCGACGTCGGGTGCAGGGCACGGCCGTCGAGATGCACCCCGTTGCTGCTGGTGCGCACGGACCGCCCGGCCGGGACCGCACCCGGGGGGAACGGCACGTCGTGGAAGAACTCCCGGTGCGCCAGCTGCGGCGACTGCACGGCCGCGGCCACCGTCAGGATGCGCGCGGCGGGCACCCCGGCTCCCGAGAGCTCCTTCTCCCAGGACGCCGCGTCGCGCCGGGCCAGGGCCGCGTCGAGCGCGGCGTTCAGCGCGGAACGGTTGGCCTTGCGCAGCTCCCGGGAGGCGAAGCGCCCGTCGTGCACCAGGTCGGGCCGCTCGACGATCCGGCACAGCGTCTCGAACTGGGACTGCCGGTTCGCGGCGATGTTCAGCGGGCCGTCGGCCGCGTGGAAGGTGCCCGAGGGCGCCGCGGTGGCGTTCTGGTCGCCCATCGGCTGCGTCTCCACCCCGCTGATCAGGTAGTTCGACACGGCCCAGCCCATCGCCGACAGCGAGGCCTCGAGCATCGACACGTCGAGGAACGCGCCTCCCCGCCCGGCCGCCCGACCGGCCAGGGCGCTGCTGATCGCGAACGCCGCCATCAGCCCGCCCACACTGTCGCTGACCGGGAAACCGATGCGCAGCGGGGCGGTCTCGGCCGTGCCGGTGATGCTCATCATGCCGGACAGGCCCTGGATCACCTGGTCGTAGGCGGGCGCCTGGCTGTCGGGCCCGTGCTGGCCGAAACCGGTGATGGCGCAGTAGATCAGCTGGTCGTTCAGGTCACGCAGCACATCCCAGTCGTAGCCCAGTCGCCGCAGCACCCCGGCCCGGTAGTTCTCGAGCAGCACGTCGGCGCCGCGCACCAGATCCTCGAACGCGGAGCGCCCCCCGGGCGACTTCAGGTCCAGCTCGAGCGACTTCTTGCCGGCGTTCTGGGCCAGGAACGAGGTGCCGATGCCCTGCTCGTTGAGCGCGGCGTCGGGGCCGAGATGCCGCGCCAGATCGCCTTCTCCGGGTTTCTCGACCTTGATCACCTCCGCGCCCATCAGGCCCAGCTGGTAGCTGCAGTAGGGACCGGCCAGGACGTTGGTCAGGTCCAGCACGCGAATGCCGGCCAGGGGTAGCTCTCTCACTCGTGCCTCTTCCCGCGGCGCCAGTGCCGCACAACGACTTACCCCTCGAAGGGATGAGTGAACCCTCGCCGGGTCATCTGCGCGCAGACCTCACGCAGAGCCGCGACGAAACCCTCGACCCGCTCGTCGGTGAAGCGGGCGGTGGGCCCGCTGATCGTCAGCGCCGACCCGACCCGGCCGGAGCGGGTCAGCACCGGCACCGCCACCGCCGACACCCCGACCTCCCGCTCGCCGTGACTGAGCGCGAAACCGGCCTCGCGGGCCCGTTGCACCCCCTCGGCCAGCCGGGGCCCGGCATCGGGCACCGGAGCGGTGGCCGCGACGCGCTCGCGCAGACTCCCGGTGGCCTCCAGGAGAAGGATCTTGGACGAGGCGCCTCCCCACAGGGGGAGCTGGTCGCCGACGTGCACCACGTGCCGCAGGGTCTGCGTGCTCTGCTGCTGGGCGATACAGACCCGCTGAACATCGCGCCGCACGTAGAGATTCACGGTCTCGCTGGTGCTCTGCGACAGCTCACGCATCAGGGCCCGGAACTCCTCGGGCAGCTCCCAGCCCTGGCGGGCCAGGTACGCCCATCGCCACAGGCCCGGGCCGGCCGTGATGCCGCGCGCGGTGCTCCAGACCAGACCGTTCTGCTCGAGGGTGTGGATCAGGCGCACCGCGGTGGTCTTGGCCAGAGCGGTCTCGGCGACGATCTCGGAAACCGTGACAGTGGTGCGCTCCTCGCTGAGCAGGGCCAGGATCTCGACGGCGCGCTGAACGCTGCGGACTCCTCCTGCAGTGCCCTCGTTGTCCATGGACGGGTCCCCTTTCGGCCGGTGGATGACGGTGCTGACGTCGTGGTCGGGATCAGCCTGTCACCACGGGCCGTAGGCCGATTCTTCGGGGATGAATCCTTGCTAACCGCCCGAATCACCCCGTACGTTACACCAGGACCGTATAGCGGTCCATGAGTCCCATCTAGTGGTTCACGCGAAGGAGCGCCATGCTGAGGGACCTTCTCCGGGCTGCCGCCGACTCCGAGGTGATCGACGCCCCCGCCTACGTTGACGGCGAATGGATCCGCTCGGGAACGAGTTTCGAGCGGGTCGGGCCGTACCTGCGGGAGGTGGTCACCCGGGCCTGGACACCCGGCGAGCAGGCCGTGGTGCGGGCGCTCGAGGCCGCCGCCCGGGGCGCCACCGTGGTCGCGAGGTGGTCACCGGCCCGCCGGGCGGGTGTGCTGGACCGGGCCGCCGAGCTCGCCGCGCGGCACCGCGACGCCCTGGCGCTGGTCATCGCGCGGGAACTGGGCAAGCCGGTGTCCGACGGCGGCAAGGAGATCGACCGGCTGGCCGACACTTTCCGCATCTGCGCCCACGAGGCCCGCCGCATCGGTGGTGACGTGCTGCCGGTCGCCGGGTGGGACAACGGCGTCGGCAACACGGCGCTGACCTACCGCGCACCCCTCGGCGTCGCGCTGGTGATCACCCCGTTCAACGCCCCCGCGAACCTGCTGGCGCACAAGCTCGGCGCCTCGTTCGCGGCCGGCAACACCACGATCGTGAAGTCGCCGCCGCAGGCTCCCGGGGTGTCCGCGGCCGTGGTCGCGTTGCTGCTGGAAGCCGGAATGCCGGGTGAGGCGGTGCAATTGCTGCACGGCGGCGGGGAACTCGGTGCGCGGCTGTGCGGGGCCGACGAGGTGGCGGTGATCAGCTTCACCGGCAGCGCGGCCACGGGCGAGGCGGTGGCCCGGGCGGCCGGGGCCAAGCGGCTGGTGCTGGAGCTGGGCGGCAACGCCGCCACGATCGTCTGCGACGACGCCGATGTCGAGGCCGCCGCCCGCGTCTGCGCCCGCACCGGCTACTCCAACTCCGGCCAGAGCTGCATCAGTGTGCAGCGCATCTACGCCCACCGGTCGGTGCTCGAGGAGTTCGTCGCGGTGCTCACGAAGGAGGTCGCGCGACTGCGCGTGGGCGACCCGGTCGAGGCCGGCACCGACGTCGGGTCGATGGTGGACGCGGCGGCCGCCTCGCGGGTGCAGGCGTGGATCGAGGAGGCGGTGGCCGAGGGCGCCGATCTGGCCTGTGGCGGTGATCGTGACGGCGCGACGTTGCAGCCCTCGGTGGTCGTGAACCCGCGCCCCGACGCCACTCTCGTGCGGCAGGAGGCGTTCGGTGCGGTGGTGGCCGTGCTGCCGTTCGACGACTTCGACGAGGTGCTGGCCGAGTGCAACCGCAGCCGGTTCGGCCTGCAGGCGGGCATCTTCACCCAGCGCCTCGACCGCACGCTGCAGGCCTGGCGCGAGCTCCAGGTCGGGGCGGTCGTCGTGAACGGCTCGTCCAACTACCGCCTCGACCACGTGCCGTTCGGCGGGGTCAAGGACTCCGGGTTCGGCCGGGAGACGCCCTCGAGCATGATCGAGGACTACACCCAGGTGAAAACGCTTATCGTGCGGAACCTCTCGATCTGGGGGAACGAATGACCACGCCGTCGGGCACCGCCGCGCACGTCCTGGTCCAGCAACTGGAGACCTACGGCGTCGAGTACGTCTTCGGCACCTGCGGGCACACCAACATCGCGCTGCTCGACGCGCTGGCGAACAGCTCGATCGAGTTCGTCATCGCCCGGCACGAGCAGTCCGCCGCGCACGCCGCCGACGGGTACGCCCGGGCCAGCGGCAAGACCGGCGTGGTGCTCATGCACGTCGGGCCGGGCCTGATGAACGGCGTGACCGGCGTCGCCACGGCCGCTTTCGACTCGGTTCCCCTGGTCGGGATCAGCGGTGACGTGCCCTCGTACTACGCCGGCCGGCACCCGCACCAGGAGGTGAACCTGCACGCCGACGCCGACCAGACCGCGATCTACCGGTCGTTCGTCAAGCGCGCCTGGACCGTTCACCGCGTCGAGGACCTGACCCGTCACACCGAGCGCGCGTTCTGGACCGCCACCTCGGGGCGACCCGGCGCCGTGCTGCTGAACGTGCCGATGGACGTGTTCTCCCGGCCGCTGTCCTCGGTGAGAATTCCCGCCCTGCCGGGCAACACCGACCTGCCCCACCCGACCCGCCACCAGATCGACCGCATCGCCGACCTGCTCACCCGGGCCGCGCGTCCGTTGATCTACGTCGGTGGTGGGCTCCGGGACCACACCGAAGACCTGCTCGCCCTGGCCGAGCACCTCGACATCCCCGTCGCACACTCGCTCATGGCCAAGGGCACGGTGCCCGACCGGCATCCGCTGCTCATGGGCATGACCGGCTTCTGGGGCCTGGAACTCACCAACGAGTACACCCGCACCGCCGACGTGGTGCTCGCCCTGGGCACACGCTTCGCCGAGACCGACTCCAGCTCCTGGGATCCCGCGTACACCTGGGGCTTCCCGCCGGGGCGCCTGATCCAGGTCGACCTGGACCCGGCCGAGATCGGGCGCAACTACCCGGTCGAGATCGGTGTGGTGGCCGATGCCGGCGAGACCGTGGCCGCCGTGAGACGGGCCGTGAGCGCCACCGCGCCCGACGGCGTGCATCGTGAGGGTCTGAGGGAACGCATCACGGCCGTGCGCACCGAGCTGTTCGAGAGCAGCCGCGAGCGGGGCACCTCGGACGCGTTCCCGTTGCGGCCCGAGCGGATCCTGCGGGATCTGCGCGACGTGCTGCCCGACGACGCGATCCTCGTCACCGATGTCGGCTGGAACAAGAACGGCGTGGCGCAGTGCTACGAGCTGCCCGAGGGCGGGCGGTTCATCACCCCGGGGGGATTGTCCACCATGGGTTTCGGGCCCGCCGCGGCGGTGGGTGTGCAGACGGCGCAGCCCGCGCGAACCGTGGTCGCGCTCATCGGTGACGGCGGTATGAGCGCCCAGCTGCCGGCGCTGCCGATGGCCGTGGAGCAGGGGCTGCCGGTGGTCTTCGTGGTGATGAACAACCGCGCACACGGCACGATCGCCGATCTGCAGGCCGCGAACTTCGGTGCGAGCTACGGCTGCGAGTTCCGCGACCGCGACGGCAACGCGTACTCCCCGGACTTCGCCGCTCTCGGGCGGGCCTGCGGCGCCGACGGCTATCGGCCCACGTCGGCCGACGAGTTCCGCAAGCACCTGCAGGAGGCGGTCGCGAACCGCCGCACCGCCGTGGTCGACGTGGCCATGGTCAACGAGCCGGTCCCCACTCCCGGCCACTGGAACATCAAAGACATCTACCAGGGCCGTTTCTAGGCCCGTCCTGCCGCACACTCCAACGACGAAGTGAGGGCGACGACATGTTCACTGCTCGGCGCATGGCTGTTCCGGTTCTCGTGGTGCTCGCACTGGCCGCCTGCGGCAAGCCGGGGGCCGACGAGGGCACGACCTCATCGGGTGACGGCCCGATCAGGTTCGCGATCGCGGACGCCCAGAGCGGCCAGCTCAGCTCGCTGGGCGCCTGGGAGCTGAAGGGCGCCAAACTGGCCGTGGAGGAGTTCAACGCGGCCGGCGGTGTCGACGGCCGCACGGTCGAGCTGACCGTCTTCGACACCCAGGGCGACCCCACCACGGGAACCTCGATCGCGCAGAAGGTCTCCTCCGGCGGGTTCACCGCCATGCTCGGCACCGCCGAGAGCGCGGTGACGCAGGCGATGAACCCGATCCTGCGGCAGGCGAGGATCCCGAGCATCACGTCCGGGCAGTCCCCGGCGATCGCCGCGCTGGGCAGCCCGTTCCAGTTCTACAACGGGCCCACGAGCGTCACCTACGACGAGACGCTCGCCGAGCACCTCGTCGACGACCAGGGGTTCAAGACCTTCGCGATGGTCACGAACAACGGCGGCTACGGCGCGGGCGAGCACGACGCGTTCCTGGCCGCGCTGAAAGACCGCGGCATCACGCCGACCGACGACAAGGTCGTGACCGTCGACCAGAAGGACTTCAGCTCGATCCTGACCTCGATCCGCTCGAAGAAGCCCGACGTGCTGTTCATCGGCGCCGAGGAGGTCGAGGCCGGCCTGATCGCCAAGCAGGCCCGGGAGCTGGGCGTGGAGTCGGTGTTCGCCGGGGCCGCGCCGCTGGCCACACCGGTCTACATCGAGACGGCGGGGGAGAAGAACGCCGAGGGCACGATCGTCAGCACGCCCTATCTGAGCAACGAGGAGACGGACGCGTCGAAGGCCTTCGCCGAGGCGTACCAGAAGGCGTACGGCGAGGAGGCCGAGATGCACGGCGCCAAGGCCTACGACGGCGCACAGATCTTCCTGGCCGCGCTGAAGAGCACCGGCGGTGAGGGCGGGCAGAAGCTGGCCGACGCCATCCGGGCCACGCAGCACCAGGGCCTGCTCGGCGACTTCACCTACGACGAGCAGGGCGTGGGCATCCACCAGACCAAGATCGGCGAGATCACGGCCGGTCAGCTCACCGCGGTGTCCTGAGGACCGGCCGTGCAGGTACACATCCAGACCCTCATCGGCGGCCTGTCGCTGGGCGCCATCTACGCCCTGGTGGCCCTGGGCTTCTCGCTGGTCTACCGCACCATGGGCCTGGTCAACTTCGCCCACGGCCAGGTCGTCATGATCGGGGCGTTCACCGCCTCCACGTTCTACATGACCACCCGCCTGCCGTTCTGGCTCGCGATCGTCACGGCCTGCCTGGTCACCGGCCTGCTCGGCCTGGTCATCGAGCGGGTGCTGCGGCCGCTCGAGGGCCGCGACTTCGACCTGATGCTGATCGGCACCATCGGCTTCGGCGTCATGCTCGAGGCGCTGGCCGTGATCATCTGGGGCGCGACCGGCCGGGCCGTGCCCTCACCGATCACGACCCAGCCCCTGGACATCGGCGGGATCCGCATCCGCACCTACAGTCTCGTGGTGCTGGCCGTCGCCGCGGCGGCCACGATCGCGCTGGTGCTGTTCCTGCAGCGCACCCGGCTCGGTGCCGCCATGCAGGCCGTGGCGATGGACCCGGAGGCCGCCACCGCGGTCGGTATCCACGTCGGGCGCAGCAACGCGATCGCCTTCGCCATCGGTGCCGGCCTGGCCGCTCTCGCCGGTGGCCTGGCCGGGCCCCTGCTCTACGTGAACGCCACGCTCGGCGGCACGATCGGCATCAAGGGGTTCGCGGCGGCCATTCTCGGCGGGTTCGGCAACGTGCAGGGCGCGATCCTGGGCGGTCTGGGCATCGGCATCCTCGACGCGTTCGCGGCCGGGCAGTTCGAGGGCTACTCCGAGCTGGTCGTGTTCGTGGTCTTCGCGGTGCTCATCATGATCGTGCCGACCGGGATCTTCGGGGAGAGGACGGTGAACCGGGCGTGAAGCGCACAGCGCTCGTGATAACAGGCCTGGCTGCGCTCCTGCTCCTGCTCCTGCCCTACACCCTCGGCCCCTACGCGATGCACGTCGCCGACGTCACCGTGCTGTTCGCCCTGCTGGCCATCGGTCTCGGCCTGGCCATGGGCATCGCCGGGCAGATCAATCTGGCCCAGGTCGCGTTCTTCGGCATCGGCGCCTACACCGTCGCGATCCTGACCACCGAGCACGGGTACGGGTTCTGGGTCTCGGCGGTGCTCGGGGTGCTCGCCACGGTGCTGTTCGGCCTGGTGGTGGGGTTGCCCGCGCTGCGCGTGCAGTCGCACTACCTCGGCATCGTCACCCTCGGCCTGGCCCTGGCGTTCACCAGCTGGGTCACGAACTCCTCGATCACCGGTGGGGCCGAGGGAATTCCGGGCATCCCGGCGCCGTCTTTCCCGGGCGTCGACCTGTACGACCAGTACCTGTACTACTACCTCGAGATCGGCGTGTTCGCAGCCGGTCTCGCGTTCGCGCTGTTCCTCGTCGGCACCCGGCTGGGCCGGCGGATGAAGGCCATGCGCGACGACTCGATCGCGGCCGGCTGCCTCGGCGTCAACGTGCCGTTCCTGCGGCTGCTCGCGTTCGGCGTCGCGAGCGTCTACGGCGGGGTCGCGGGGGTGCTGTACGCCGGGCTGATCCACTACGTCTCGCCCGAGTCGTTCAGCATCGCCACCATGTTCCTGCTCCTGGCCATGGTGATCATCGGCGGACGCCAGAGCGTGTGGGGCTGCGTCATCGGTGCGGTCGTGCTCGCCCTGATCCGCGAATGGCTCGTCGACGCAGCGACCTACGCGCAGCTCGGGTACGGCACGGTGGTGGTGCTGGCCGTGGTGTTCGCGCCGACCGGTCTGGCCGGTCTGCCCGCCCGTCTTCCCTGGTTCCGCAGTCACCCCGACCGGGCCACCCTGCGTCCCCTCGCCCTCCAGACGGTTGACGACGCACTCAGCCGGCCCGGCGCGTCCGTCGGCATTTCGGAGGTGAGCAAGAACTTCCGCGGTCTGCAGGCTCTCGACCGGGTGAGCCTGAGCGTGGCGCCGGGCAGCATCCGCGGTGTCGTCGGGCCCAACGGCTCGGGCAAGACCACCCTGCTGAATGTGCTGTCGGGGCTGTACGTCCCGTCGTCGGGGCGGTTCACGATGGATGACGACGACCTCACCGCCTCGAGCGCGGCGAGACTCTCGCACCGGGGAGTCGCGCGCACGTTCCAGAACCTGCGCCTGTTCTCGGCTCTCACCGTGCAGCAGAACGTGATGGTGGCGCTGGACCGTTCGCGGTCGGTGTCGGTCATGGCCTATCTGCTCGCGCCCTGGCGGGTTCTCGGCGACGAGCGGCGTCTGCGGCGGCGCTCGGCCGAGATCCTCACCGAGTTCGGCATCGCAGAGTACGCCCAGGAGCGGCCTTCGGCCCTGCCCTACGGAATCCAGCGCCGGGTCGAGCTGGCCCGGGCGATCGCGGGCGACCCGCGGGTGCTGCTGCTCGACGAGCCGGCGGCCGGCCTGAACGGGCAGGAGGTCAGCGAGCTGGCCTCGATCGTGCGCGCGATCCGCGACACCGGCGTCACCGTGATCCTGGTCGAGCACAACATGGGCCTGGTCATGTCGCTGTGCGACCAGGTCACGGTGATGGCGCAGGGCACGGTGATCGCCGACGGCCCGCCCGCCCGGGTGGTCACCGAACCGGAGGTCGTCGAGGCCTACCTGGGCGATCTCGTACCCGACCCCGACGGAGGGCTGACGACATGATCACGGTTGCCCCGCGTCCTCTCGTGGTGGAGGACCTGCGCGTGCGGTACGGCGGGGTGCTCGCCGTCGACGGGGTCTCGTTCACCGTCGAGCCGGGCCGCTGCCTGGGCATCATCGGCGCCAACGGGGCGGGCAAGACCTCGACCCTGAAAGCGGTGATGGGCCTGGTGTCCCGCTCGTGCACCGGCATGAAACTGGGGGACGTGGACCTGGCCCGGGTGCGTGCGCGGGACGTGGTGCGGCACGGGATCGGGTACGTGCCGGAGGGACGTCACGTGTTCGGCGGGCTCACCGTCGCCACGAACCTCGAGCTGGGCGCCTATTCGAGGCGTTCGGGGCTGCGGGAGCGTCAGGAGGAGGTGTACGAGCTGTTCCCGGTGCTGGCCGAGATGCGGCGCCGGCTGGCCGGGGCGCTGTCGGGCGGGCAGCAGCAGATGCTGGCGATCGGGCGGGCGCTGATGTCCGGGCCCGACCTGCTCATCCTCGACGAGCCGTCGATGGGCCTGTCGCCGAAACTGGTCGGGCAGGTGCTGGAATCGCTGCTGGCCCTGCGGGAACGGGGCCTGTCGGTGCTGCTGGTCGAGCAGAACGCGTGGCTGACGTTCGAGGCCAGCGACACCTGCCTGGTGATGGAGAACGGGACGGTGGCACTGGCCGGTTCGGCGGGGGAACTGCGGCACGACGAACGGGTGCGAAGGATCTATCTGGGGCTGTGAGCCGCCGGCTGGTTCTGAGCAGTCTCGAATAAGTGCCGGGGGTGGCGCCGGGGGAGAATCGCCGCGGACGTACGTCCGCCGGTCGTTCAGCCGTGGTGCCCGTTCCGCCGAGAGGGGCCAGAAGATGAGCCAGTCGTTGTCCGGTCAGGTTTCACCCGTGCCGCCCGAGCCACCCGCGCGGGAGCGGTCGTCCCTCTTCGTCAGCGGCGTCTTCCCCCGGCACCGCGGGCGCCTCCTGGCGCTGTCGGCGGTGGCGGGGGTGCTGCTGGCGTACGTGTGGTCGGCGGAGTTCGTGGACAACCAGATCGGATCCCGCGCCGCGGACGCCATTCTCGGGCACGACGCGGCCGCGACCCCGATCGCCGGGCTGCTGTCCGGCACGGTCTTCGCCTTCGTGACCGGACTGGCCGGCACGTTCACGGCCTGCAACATCGCGGTTTTCGGGGCGGTCGGGCCGCTGGTGGGGCAGGAGCAGGACGGGCCGGGCCGGCTGCGCCGCACCCTGGCACCGATCGGGTGGATCGCGGCCGGCATGATCCCGGTCTCGGCGCTCTACGGGGTGCTGGTCGGGGTGATGGGCACCCACATGCCGCAGTTCTCGCTCACCCGTGAGCCCGGCCTGCAGCCCCGGATCGTGCAGGCCATGGTGGTTTTCGGGATCATCGGGCTGGTGATGATCGTGCTCGGGCTGGCCGCGGCCGGTCTGGTGCCCGATCCGCTGGCCGGGGTGTCACGGCGTTTCCCGCAGGCGCCGCTGGTGCTCATGGGCGTGCTCATCGGCGCCTTCCTCATCGGCCGGCCGTACCCGTTGTTCCGGCAGCTCTTCCACGACGCGGCCGAGAAACGCAACCCGCTCTACGGCGCCACGGCCTTCACCCTCCAGTCGCTGGGCAACATCCTGATCATGGCGGTGCTCGTGCTGGCGCTGGCCTATCTGACGGGTGAACGGCTGCAGAGAGCGCTGGCGCGCAACCCTTCTCGCGTCGCGGCGGTCACGGCCGGGGCGTTCCTGGTGGCCGGGGTGTTCATGGTCGTCTACTGGGACCTGCGCATCCTCGGCCGTTTCGACTACATCTGGTTCCCGACCGCGCCCTGGAACTGAGCCCGGCCTCAATCGCCCCGGCGCTGCCGGTAGGCGCGGGTCTTGTGACGGTTTCCGCAGACCTCCATCGAGCACCAGCGCCCGCCGCCGCTGCGGGAGGTGTCGTGGAAGGCCCATCGGCAGTCGTCGGAGGCGCACAGTTTCAGCCGGCGCCAGGTGCCCGCCGCCACGCTGACCGCGACCGTCTCGACGATGGTGTCGAGCGCGGGGACGCCCGTGGCGGCGGTGAGCCGCAGGGCGCCGGTGGGGCCGGGGGTCAGGTGCAGCGGGAATTCGGTGAGGGGTGAGGGGGTGCCGTCACCGAGGGCTGTGCGCAGGGACTCGCGCAGTGACAGGGCGGTGCCCAGGGCGGTGGGGGACGTGGTGGCGGGCAGGTCGTGCGCGGCGAACCACGCGGACAGGGCCTGTGCGGACGTGAGGTCGTCGGTGCTCACGTGGTCGTGCCCGTGCCGGCTGAAGGAGCGCAGGTCAAGCGTGTTCACGAACTCCTCGACCAGCCCCAGATCCGTCACGACACCACTATAAGCGATATCTGGTGTTGACCGAAGTCGACACCGGCTTTAGGTTTCAGGGGTGTCGAATACATCGAGTCCCCTGCTTCAGGTCGCCCCCGAAGAACTCGACGACCTGACCGCCCGCCTGCGCCGCACCCGGTTCGCGCGTCCGTGGCCCCTCGAGCCCTGGCGGGCCGGTACCGGCGGTGACGACCTGCGCCGCCTCGTCACCTACTGGGCCGACGGCTACGACTGGCGCGCGCACGAGAGGCGGATCAACGCCCTGCCGCACCATTTCGCCGACCTCGACGGCACCCCCGTGCACTATCTGCGCTACGACGCCGAGCGCGAGGGCGCCCTGCCGATCGTCGCGACCAACGGCTGGCCCAGCTCGTTCCTGGAGATGACCGAGCTGGCGCAACGTCTTTCGAACCCCTCCCGGTACGGCGGCCGGCCCGAGGACGCGTTCACCGTCATCGTCCCGAGCATCCCCGGGTACGGTTTCTCCCCGCAGCGGCCGACTCTCGACGGAACGCCCACGCACGAGCTGTGGCACCGTCTCATGCGCGACGAGCTCGGCTTCACCCGCTACGGCGCGCACGGCAGCGACCTCGGCGCGGGCATCACGGGGCGCATGGGCCATGCCGAACCCCTCGTGGGCATCCATCTCACGGCCATCGACAACGCCCCCCGCCCCTTCGAGACCGAACTGACGGACGCCGAGCGCACCTACCAGCGCGCGTGGGCGAAGTGGGTGGCCGACGAGGGGGCCTACGAACACCAGCAGGGCACGCGCCCGCTCACCCTGGCCCAGGGGCTGGGTGACTCCCCGGCGGGTCTGCTGGCCTGGATCCTGGAGAAGTACCGGGCCTGGAGCGACTGCGGCGGCGACGTGTCCACCCGCTTCAGCGACGACTTCCTGCTCACCCAGGCGTCGCTGTACTGGTTCACCGACACGATCTCGACCTCGTTCCGCCCGTACTACGAACGCGCCCGGGCCGGCAGCGTGCAGCACGTGAAGGTCGAGGTGCCCACCGCCGTGGCGGTTTTCCCGGCGGACCTGGGCGCCCCGCCGTTGCGCAGCTGGGCCGAGCGGATCTACCACCTCACCCGCTTCACCGAGATGCCCCGGGGCGGGCACTTCGCCGCCCACGAGGAACCCGAGCTGCTGGCGAACGACATCACCGCGTTCTTCCGGGAGCTGGGCTGATCCGGCGCGCGGCGATCGGCAGTTCAAGTACAAGGTTTCTTTGTATAAAATCGCGGCATGGCCGAATCCACCTCCTCGCCGGGGCGTGCTGCGAAGGGGGCCGACTCGCAGCGTCCCGATGAGGCGCGCACCCGCCGCGACGAGGTCCTGGCGTCGCTGCGGGCTCGCCGGGAACCGGCGAGCATTGTCACCCTGGCCTCTGAACTGGGCTTTCACCCGAACACGGTGCGGTTCCACCTGGACGCGCTGACCAGTAGCGGTCAGGTGGAACAGGTCACGGTGCCCCGGTCCGGCCCGGGGCGGCCCGCACTGATGTTCCAGGCCCACCGCGGCATGGACCCGGCCGGCCCGCGTAACTACCAGCTGCTGGCCGAGGTGCTGGTGGACGATCTGGGCGACGACCCGGAGCCCGGCCGCCGGGCGCTGCGGGCCGGGGAGGCCTGGGGTACGCGGCTGGGACGGGCGCGAGCGGGAGCGGCCGACGGGACGGAGCCCCTGATCGGGCTGCTCGGCGAGCTGGGGTTCGCGCCCGAGCTGCGGGCCGGGGGAACCCAGGTGGGCCTGCACCACTGCCCGTTCCTGGAGCTGGCGACCGACCGCTCGGCCGTGGTGTGCCCGCTGCACCTGGGCATCGTGCGCGGGGCGATGGCCGAGCTCGATCCCTCGGTGCGGGTGGAGGGTCTGGATCCGTTCGTCGAGCCGGACCTGTGCCGTATCCGGCTCTCCCGCTCGTGAGCGAGGCATCCGAACGCTGGTGAGAACGGCCGGTGAGAACGAAGGACGCCGGGCGCGCGGGGAGGGGGCCGCGGGCCCGGCGTCCGGTCTCGGAGCGGTCAGCCGGCCTGCTGCCAGGTGTCGGAGCCGAAGACCTCGTAGTGGATGCGGTCTTCGGGCAGGCCCCGTTGCAGCAGACCGGCCCGCACCACCTGCATGAACGGGACCGGACCGCACAGGTAGGCCTCGGCGTCCGGAGGCAGGGGGATGTCGGCGGTCGTCACGCGACCGGCACGAATCTCGGTGTGGTGCACGGCGTCCAGGGTTGTCGGGTCCTCGTACCAGACCTGGTGCCGGAAGTCCCGCATCCGGGATCCGTGGTGCAGCACCTCCGCCCGCAGCGGGTGACGCTCGGCGCTGCGTTCCGCGTGCACCATGACGACCGGGCGCTGCGGACGTGAACGGGCCAGGTGCCCGAGCATCGAGGCCATCGGGGTGATGCCCACGCCGGCGCTGATCAGCAGCAGGGGCGTGGTGCCGGGGGGCGGGGTGAGGTTGCCGAACGGAGGGCTGACCGGCAGCTTGCTGCCCACCGGGAAGTGGTCGATCAGGTGGCCCGAGACCAGGCCGTCGGGCCGGCCGTTCGTTCCGCGGACCCGGCGCACCGTGATCCGCAGCGAGTCACCGCCCGGGGCCCGGGACAACGAGTACTGCCGCAGCTGCCGGCCGCCGTCGGGCAGGTCCACCGCCACGGTCACGTACTGCCCCGGCCGGAAGTGGGGCGCCGCAGCGCCGTCCAGCGCCGTCAGGACGAAAGACACCGTGTCGAGCGCCTCCTCGTGGCGCTCACTGATCTCGTAGTCGCGGAAGCTGCTCGTCGGATCGACGCCCTGCGTGGCGTACAGGCGGGCCTCCACCCCGATGAACCTGCAGGCCATCAGCCAGTAGACCTCGTCCCAGGCGGCAGCCACCGTCGGGGTCAGCGCATCGCCCAGGACCGTGCCCACAGCGCGCATCAGGTAACGCCCGACCAGGGTGTACTGCTCCGGCTGGATGCCCAGCGAGGCGTGCCGGCCGGCCACCCGCTCGAACATGGCGTGCATGGGCGGCCCGGCGCCGATCAGGCTGAGCGCGAACCCCGCGACGGCCCCGGCCAGGGCCCGTTTCTGCTGACCGCTCGCCTGCGCGCTGCGGCTGAAAATGTTCCACAGCTCCGGGTTCTCGCTGAGCATCGAGTCGTAGAACTCGGACGAGATCTCGTCCAGGTGGGCGGCGACGACCGGGGCGGTGGCGCGGATGACGGGTTCGTGAGCCGAGGACAGCACGGCGTTCTCCTCAGGGAGACCAGATGGAGGCTGATTGCCTACCCCTTATTTATACAAAACACAGTTGTATTTATTCAAGTAGCGGGACGAACGCAGCGCTCGCTCTCGCGGCGGCGGAACGTCATGAGGTGGCTGGAACGCCCACCTCTCGGCGCCCATGACCTGCCCCGAGTCTGAATCGCCGACGCAGCCACCGGCATGCGCGCCGCCATCGGGCACCATGGCCGGATGCGCCTTCACGCCGACGAAGCCAGAGACCGGTTCGCCGCGGCCCGGGTCGCCCGCCTGGCCACCGTGTCGGGGGAAGGCGTGCCCCATCTGGTGCCCGTCACGTTCGCCGTGCTGGAGCGCCGGATCGTCTTCGCCGTCGACGACAAACCCAAGACCACCACGCAACTGCGCCGCCTCGAGAAACATCACGGCGCAACCGGCGGTGTGCCTGCTGGTGGACGAGTACCACGACGACTGGACCCACCTGTGGTGGGCGCGCGCCGACGGAGCCGCCACCATCCACGACAGCGACGAGGCCGCCGTCGACGCACTCGCCGCTCGCTACCCGGCCTACCAGGAGCGCCGGCCCTGCGGTCCGGTCGTGTCGGTCGAGGTGAGCCGTTGGAGCGGCTGGAGCTTCACCCCGCCCGACGGCCACCGATCGCACTGATGTCCTTTCCGCGGGCACCGCACGGGCTGAGGGCGGTGGTGGTTTCCGGCGTTCAGCAGGTCTCGGGCGCCGGTTGGGTGTACGGGTTGTAGGTGTAGTTCAGGTCGAACGGGGTGGCTGACCTGTGGTAGATCCGCATCAGCAGCGCCGGATCGGTAGCCAGTGCGCCGTGCGGCAACTGGTCGCTGTGGTCGTCCCAGCGCCACGGCGCGTTGGCGGCGTTCGCATTGAAATTGTCTCCCCGGAAGACGCCCCAGCTGGCAAAGGTTTTCGGGCAGTTGCGGTGCTGCCACAGCCCGCCGGGGGCGAAGATGCTGACCAGTTCGTAGTCGGGCTTGGCGATGTCCACGTCGTTCGGCACCTGACCGGTGGCTCCGGGCCAGTACTCGACGCGAGAACCGCTCACGTACCGGCCCAGCGGGGGCGTCCAGTCGTCTCGGTGGGCGACCCGGACGGCGTGTGACTTGGGGTCGATGTCGATCAGCGGGCGGCGCGGGCCGACCGTGGGCATCGGGAACCCCACGGTGCTCCCGCCCCGCGTCAGGGGCTCGATCATCAGCCGGCCGTCGATGCTCTCGGTGAGCTTGGACAGTTCGCTGCCCTCGGGAGTGAACGAGAAGAAGTCGTGGTGAGCCACCGTGACCGCGGCCTGCAGCGACCCGACGGGGGTGCCGTCCCGTTTCACCGTGAGCAGGACGCCCTCCATGTCGTTCTCGTGCTTGTCGTAGGTGTTCCAGCCCTGCGACTCCCAGTCTCGCGGGTGGTAGAACGCGTACAGCACGAACCAGTGCGAGGGGGTCTCGACCACGGAGAAGTAGGCGGTGCCCTTGAGCAGTTCCCGGCGGTCGGCGTTCTCCCAGTTGTTCCGGGTGTCCCAGTCCCCGTCGTAGTCCACCGGTGCCAGATAGTCCCAGTGCCTGGTCGGTGCCGTGCGCTGGAGAATGTACGGCGCCCAGTACGAGGCCACGAACCGGTCGTACGGGCGCTCGGTCACCACCGGAGGTGGTGGTGGCGGCGGTGGGAGCGGTGGTGCGGTGACGGACGAGAGCTCGGCGTACGCCGCCCGGACGTTCGAATCGCCGCCCTCCAGGGCCGTGAACCGGATCCGGAGGTCGTTCAGGCGCGCCTGCTCCAGTGCCGGCAGCGGGAGGGAACGCCACGTGTACCCCTGCCCGGAGGGGACAGTCGTGGTGGCGATCCCGGCCCCGAGGCTGACGGCCTCGACCCGCAAGCGGGTGCCGGCACCGGTATTGGCATAGAACCAGAGCACCGGTGTGGCCGTCCCGGCACCGATCGCGTGGTCGGCCAGGTGCATCTCGGTCACCCGGCCGGGCTGGGAGCCGTAGATGAAGTCGTCGTGCTCGACCGGTGCCGGCTGCCGGACGTCGTCGTCGACCGCCGACCAGGCCGGGCCGGTGGTGCCGGTCCACTGCCGCAGGACGTCGGCCGTCGGCCGCAGGACCACCCGGGCCTGTGCCTGTGCCGGGCTGGACCCCGAACCGGTGGACGTCACGGTGAGGGCGACGGCGACGGCGAGGCCGACGGCGATCAGCCGGCCAGGACGCATACGGATCCATCGAGTCATCGGGCATCCCTCGGTGATCGTGATCGAGCTGATGTGAAGGCAGCCTGACCCACCGAGGACGGGGCCATGAGGAGTACTCGTGGGAAACCCTTCGCGGTCCCGCCTCGGACGTGGGTCACTCACGGGCCGTCCGTCGAAGAGGACGTCGTGGGACGATCCTCCGCCGGCCCCGTCCGCGGCGCCCCGCCATCGGCGACGAAAGAGGTTCGCATGCGCGCCCTCAGTGAGCATGTCAACGTGTACGACGATGCTCTGGAGATGTGGGACGCCAAGGGTTTCGACCTGTGGTTCGACGAGAGTCAGGATTCGTCCTTCTGTCAGAAGGACGGGTGGGACTCCATGGCCGACGACCCGATCGGGCTGCTGGGGCTTCCCGGGCATCGTTGTCGCCGGATAGCGTCGGCACCAGGCGTCCGTCACTCCTCCCGCCGGAGGGCATCATGGCCGAACCCCGTCTTCCCCCGCGCTGGTTCATCCGTCTGGCCTGGCAGGTGCACCGGCGGCTTTACCGCTGGTCGGGCGGGCGGCTGGGTCTGCGGACGCCGGGGGAGGGGCGCTACGGCCTGATGCGCCTGACCACGCTCGGGCGCCGCTCGGGGACGCCGCGTCCGGTGATCCTGGCCTATCTGGAAGACGGCCCGCTGCTGCACACACTGGCCATGAACGGCTGGGACGCGCCGGAACCGGCGTGGTGGCTCAACCTGCGGGCCGCGCCGGACGTGAGCGTCGATCTGCCCGGCGGCCCGCGCGAGGTGCGCGCACCGGAGGCCTCGCCCGAGGAACGGGAACGGCTGTGGGAACAGTGGCGCCACGTGGACCGGCATCTGGATGCCTACGCGGCCCGGCGGCCCGGCCCGACGGCCGTCGTGATCCTGGAACCGCGCTGAGCGCGCGTGAGGACCGGGCGTCGACGACCGCGAGAACGACGATCACGCCCCGCCGTCCGGAGCACGACTGCGTAGGCGATCGTTCACCACGCCGGGGAGAGAACCCGGTCCACGGAAGGGTTCACCTGCGCGACGGGGACCGGCCTCGAGCCACACCTCGAGCCCACGATCCACCGCCGGTGAGAGATCCCGTTGGGTGACCCGCCGGCTCCGGCTGCCCCTCGTCCGAGGGGCAGCCGTGCGTCCGCGGAACTCAGTTGACGGTGATGTTCTCGGCCTGCGGGCCCTTGTTGCCCTGACCGACGTCGAAGGTCACCGACTGCCCCTCCTTGAGCTCGCGGTAGCCGCTGGCGGTGATGTTGGAGTAGTGGGCGAAGACGTCCGGGCCCCCGCCGTCCTGCTCGATGAAGCCGAAACCCTTTTCGGCGTTGAACCACTTGACGATTCCGGTGGCCATGGCCATTCCCCCAGGGGCGCTCGATGGACGGCGCGGATCGGCGCCGCCACGCGTTCGTGTGAACGCCGAGAGTGACCATACCGAAGTACTCGCGAGAAATCAGGATTGCCGGCGATGCCGGTCCGGGTCGCAGATTCGCGCCCTCCCTCGCCCGGTCCGGTCGGAGGTCGTCCGTGCGTGACGGAAGGCGTTCGGTCGTCCCCGGCGCGGGAACCATTGCCCTGAGGCCGTCCGGTATGCCACCTTCTGCACCACAGGGCGACTCGACGGGGAGGAGTGCCTCTTGTTGGCGGACGTGACGATCGTGGGCGCCGGGGCAGCGGGCCTGGGTGTGGCGGCACAGCTGAAGCGCCACGGGGTGGACAGTGTCGTCCTCGAACGGGGGGACGGTGTCGGGGCCAGCTGGCGGGGCCGCTACGACCGTCTGCGTCTTCACACCACGCGGCCGCTGTCCGGACTGCCCGGCCTGGCGATCCCTCGCGGGTACGGCCGGTGGGTCCGGCGCGACGACCTGGTCAGCTACCTGCAGACGTACGCCGAGACGTTCGGTCTCGACGTGCGGACGGGCACATCCGTGGAGCGCATCGAGGCGGCGGACGACGGCATCTGGGCCCTGCGCCTGGCCGACGGGACCACCCACCGCACCCGCGTCCTGGTCGTCGCCGTCGGATACCTGCACACCCCCGTCACACCGCAGTGGCCAGGGCGTGAAACTTGGCCCGGGACCATCATTCACTCGTCCCGGTACCGCAACGCCGAGCCGTTCCGGGGCCAGGACGTTCTGGTCGTCGGGTCCGGCAACAGCGGCGCCGAGATCGCCACTGACCTCGCCGAGGGCGGCGCCGCGTCGGTGAGTCTCGCGGTGCGCACCCCGCCGCACATCGTCCCCCGCGCGGTCGCGGGCTGGCCCGCGCAGATGAACGGCATCCTCCTGGGGGACCTGCCGGAGCGGGTCTTCGATCCCCTGGCGGCCGGGCTGATGCGCGTCCAGATACCCGATCTGCGGCCGTACGGACTCCCGCGCCCGGCCGAGGGACTCAAGAAGCGGCTGCGCACCGCACGTTACGTGCCACTGCAGGACGTCGGGATCGTCGCGGACATCCGGCAGGGGCGAGTGCGCCCGGTCGCCGCCGTGCAGAGTTTCACCGCCGAGGCGGTGGTCCTGGCGGACGGCACGAGCCTGCGTCCGGACGCCGTCGTGGCGGCCACCGGCTACACGACGGGGCTGCGTGACCTCCTCGCCGATCCGGAACTGCTGGACGCCGAGGGACTTCCGCTGGTGCACGGGGGAGCGCCCGCCCGGCCGGGGCTGTACTTCATGGGCTACGACGTGACGTTGGGCGGGATGCTGCGCCAGGTCCGGATCGAGGGCAAGCGCGTGGCCGCGAGTATCGCCCGGTCGGCACGGCCCCGTGGTGCTGCCTCTGGCCGGGACCGGTCGAACTGATCGCCGAGCGCGTTACCGTGGCACGATGACCGGCGCGTACCTCCGGAGTGATGAGTTCCGTGGTGCCCGCACCATCAGGCCGCAGCGTGACCCGGACCGGCGCTGAAATCCGAGGCCGTGAATCGCCGGGAGCCAGTAGTTTGCCCGGTATGACCGGTGGGAGAGTACGTGTCGCGACCTTGTCGGATCTCGACGCCCTGATCGAGCTGCGCACCGAGATGTTCCGGGCCACCGGTGAGCACACGGCCCACCCGGAGTGGCCCGGCCGGGCCGCGCGCTGGTTCACCGCCCGCATCGACCATCCGGATCACCACCTGAGCGTCGTGGAGGTCCAGGGGCAGGCGGTGGCGTGCGCCCTGGGTTCCCTGAGCGAGTCCCAGCCCCGCCCGGCCCGTCCCTTCGGTCTGGACCTGCACGTCAGCAACGTGGTGACGCTGCCGGAGTTCCGGGGGCGTGGGCACGCGGGGGCGGCTCTGCGGGCCGTCCTGGATTGGGGACGCTCGCGGCCGGGACCGGTGCGGGCACGCCTGTTCGCGACGCCCGAGGGCAAGAGCCTGTACGAGCGGGAGGGTTTCCGGGTGTCGGCCTGGCCCTCCATGGGGGCGGAGCTGAGCTGAACCGGACGGCGCAGCGGCCCTGCCCGCCACGCAGCGCCCGGCTGTCGCGGCCGGCCCGGTTCCGGGCCGGCCGCTGCGGCACCCGGTGACACGCCTCGCGCCCGGCACTGTCCCTACGCCGGCCCGGCGCTGCCTCGGCCCTGTTCCGGCACGTCAGAGCCTCCGACCGAGGCCGAACGGGTGGCCCGGACTCAGCCCGGCTCACCGCCCCGTCGATCCAGCCACGGTGAGCGCTGCCCGCCCGGAGGCCCTGTTCCGCCTGCACCTGGTCACGGGTGCGGTGCTGTCGGTGGTGTGTGTCTGCCTGCCGCGCAGCCTGGGCCGGGACGGCCTCTACACCCTCATCAGCTGTGGGTGCGTGGTCATGTTCGTCGTGGGCGTGCGGCGTCACCGGCCGGTCCGCGCCCGCAGCTGGTGGCTGATCACGGCCGGGCTCGTGGTGTGGGCCGCCGCCGACCTGCTCTGGGCGGTCTACACCTGGATCCTGGACATCTCCCCGTTCCCCTCGCCGGCCGACGTCCTCTACCTGACCAGCTATGTCCTGATCGCCGGGGGATTCTGGAGTTTCGTACGGGCCCGGCGCGGGGAGAACGAACGCGAGGGGCTGACGGACGCGGCCATCTTCACGGTCGGGTGCACCCTGATCAGCTGGGTGCTGCTGATGCGCCCCGGGCTGGAGGCGGCCCAGGGCTCGACGACCGCGCAGGTGCTGGCCGCCGCCTATCCCCTGGGTGACGTGCTGATGCTGGCTCTGCTGGTGCGGCTCCTGACCACCAACGGGGCGCGGAACGCGGCTTTCCGCTGGCTGGTGGCCGGCAACACGCTGCTGCTGATCGCCGACAGCGCCTACCAGTACACGACCCGCACCGAGACCTACACCGCCGGGCTCATCACGTTGCCGTGGTTGCTGTCGTACGTCTGTTTCGCGGCGGCGGCGCTGCATCCCTCGATGCGTCACATCACCGACGGCACCGGCACCGACGAGACGGCCCACTTCACCCGGGGGCGGCTGGTCGCCCTGACCGTCGCGAGCCTGGTGGCGCCCGGGACCCTGCTGCTGCAGCTGACGTTCGCCGTGAGTATCGCGGCCTGGGCGGTCGGGCTCGCGTCCGTCGTCCTGTTCCTGCTCGTGGTGTACCGGATGTCCGGACTGCTGACGCGACTGGACGCCCAGGCGTCCCAGCTGGCTGCTCTGGCCCGCACCGACGCGCTCACGGGCCTGCCGAACCGGCGCACCAGCGACGCCGAGCTGCAACGTCTGCAGACCCGGGCCCGCACCGAGGGGGTCCCCCTGTGCGTGGGGGTGCTGGACCTGGACCGCTTCAAGGCGTTCAACGACACCTACGGCCACCAGGCCGGCGACGGGCTGCTCGTGACGGCGGCCGCCGCCTGGCACGAGCATCTCGAATCGGCGCGCGTGGGAGTCGGTCTGGGCCGATCGATGATGCTGGGCCGATGGGGCGGGGAGGAGTTCGTGCTGCTCCTGCTGGGGCACGACCTGGCCGGTGCCGCCGCGGTGCTGGATTCCCTGCGCGCCACCACCCCGGCGGGCCAGACGTTCTCGGCCGGAGTGGCGTGCTGGGACGGGCTGGAGTCGGCGGGCGAGGTCTTCGCGCGGGCGGATGCGGCTCTGTACACGGCGAAGAGCTCAGGACGTGACCGGGTGCACGCGGCCGCGTCCGCCCCGGCGGCCCCGGTCTCGGTGGACGATCCCCGGTCCGGGGAGACCCTGGGCCGGTCCTGACCGGGTGAGGCGAAAGCGGCCCATGGGGGACGTGGTGGTAGCCGCGCGGGGGACCGTCGGGACAGCGGGTCGCTCACCCGGAACAGCCTGAACCGCAGACGCGTTCGGCGTCGCACGCCGGGTCAGAGGGCCTCGCCGGGAAGGGGCCCGGCGAGGTAGTGCGCGAACACGGGTGTGAGCCAGCCGATGAGCTCGTCGTCCGTCAGGTCGGCCAGGGCGGGGATGCCGATGATGTGCCGCGCGACCGCGATCCCGACCAGGTGCGCGCCGATGAGGCTGATGCGCTGCTCGGGACGGTCTTTCGCCAGCGGGCTCAGGCCCGGGCGGACGTGGTCGAGGAAGACGTCCCGCAGGGTCTCGGCGGCGGCGGTGTTCGACGCGGCGGCCCGGAGCAGCGGCAGCAGGGGACCGTCCGGCCCCCAGAGACTGGCGAACAGCGGGACCAGGACCCCGGCGGCCTCCTCGGGCTCGACCCCGGACAGGTCCGGGATCTGGATCCTCAGCTGCGCGGCGGCCGTGAACAACCCGTGCTTGTTGCGGAAGTAGTGCATGACCAGCGCCGGGTCGACCCCCGCGGCACCCGCGACGGAGCGGATCGTGGTGCGGTCGAAGCCGTTCTCCCCGAACTGGGTGCGCGCGGCGGTCAGGATCGCCGCGCGGGTCGCCTCCGGATCCACCGATCTCGATGCCACGGCCGCAGTCTACGCGGTCAGTTCAACGCTTGTTGACAGCCCGGTGGGCCCGGCCTAGTTTGGATTCAACGCTTGTTGAACTGAATGGGGGTTCAGACATGCACGCACCAGCGAACGAGGTGCCGGTGGACGTCCTCGTCGTCGGCGGTGGGCCGGTGGGCATGACCGTCGCCGGAGACCTCGCCGCTTACGGGCGATCCGTCACCGTCCTCGAGAAATGGCCCCGCATCAACCCTTCCAGCCGTGCCTTCGCCACCATGGCCCGCACCCTCGAGATCCTCGACAGCCGCGGCCGGGCCGACGACCTACTGGCCACGGGCAGCACCGCCACCCGGGTCAGCCTCTTCCGCCGCGCCCGCCTCGACCTCGGCCACCTGCGCTCGCACTACCCGTACGTCCTGGTCACCCCGCAGACCAACGTGGACCAGGCCCTGGGCCGCTACGCGCTCGAGGCCGGCGCCGACATCCGGCGGGGCGTCGAGGCCGTCGGCCTGACCCAGGACGCGAACGGCGTGAGGGTGACCGCCCGCCCCAAGGGTGACCCGGACCCGGCCCGGCAGCAGACGTTCCGTGCCCGCTACGTGGTGGCCTGCGACGGGGCCCACAGCACGGTCAGAAGCCTTCTGGACCTGCCCTTCCCCGGCCGCGCGGTGCTGTCGTCGGTGGTCCTGGCCGACGTCAGGCTCACCGACAGCCCCGTCCGCGAAGGCCTCCTGCTCAGCAACACCCCCCACGTCTTCGGCTTCCTGGCGGCCTACGGGCGAGAGGACGCGGGGGGCCAGTGGTTCCGCTCGATGACCTGGGACCGTGGGCACCAGGTCGAGGACTCGGTACCGGTCGGCGACGACGAGATCGTGGCCGTGCTGAACCAGGCGATGGGCCGCGACGTCGGCGTCGCCGAGATCGGCTGGCACTCGCGCTTTCACAGCGAGGAACGCCAGGTGCCGCGTTACCGGGTGGGCCGGGTCCTGCTGGCCGGCGACGCCGCCCACATCCACTCGCCGGTCGGCGGCCAGGGGATGAACACCGGCATCCAGGACGCCGCGAACCTCAGCTGGAAACTGGACGCCGTCCTGGGCGGCGCCGACGACGCCGTGCTCGACACCTATCACGCCGAACGCCATCCGATCGGCCGGCGGGCCCTGCGCCGCTCCGGCCTCCTGATGCGCGCCGTCACCCTGCGCTCCGCACCCGCCCGCGTCCTGCGTGACCGGATCGCCCCGCTGCTGCTCAGCTTTCCGCGCACCCGCGACCGGATCGCCGGGAGCCTGGCCGGGACGGAACTGCGCTACCGCCGCCCCCGGGGCGCGCACCCGCTGGTCGGGACCCGGGCCACCGAAGTGCCGCTGGCCGAAGGCCGGCTGACCGAGGTGCAGCGCCGCCCGGGGTGGGTGCTGGTCACCGGGCAGAACGACCCGCAGGCCCGGACCGGGCCGGACGGCATCCGGCGGGTCCACCGCACCGACGCCGGGCCCTGCCTGCTGGTACGCCCCGACGGGTACATCGCCTGGGCCGGCCCGGAGGGCGACGGCACCTGGGTCAGCACCTGGGAACGGTGGGCGGGCCCGGCGCGGATCGAGCGCATCAGGTAGAGGATCGGGCTCCCGCCAAAGGGGTAGGATCGGCGCATGAGCGACCTCGGGGACTTCCTGCGCCACAGTCGTTCTCGCATCGAACCGGCCGAGGCCGGGCTCGCCGGGGGCACCCTGGGGCGCCGGGTGCCCGGCCTGCGCCGCGAGGAGGTCGCGGTGCTGGCCGGGGTCAGCGCCGACTACTACGCCCGCCTCGAGCAGGGGCGCGAGCGCAATCCCTCCGCCCCGGTCGTCGACGCCATCGGCCGGGCTCTGCACCTGAGTCCGGAGGCCCGCGAGCACCTGTTCCGCCTCGCGGCGCTGAACCCCCGTCCGGCGGTGGTGCCCCCGCCCGAGCTCGTCGCTCCCGCGTTGCTCGACGTGCTGGAGGCCTTCCCGTCGGCGGCGGCCTACGTCCTGGGCCCGGCGCTGGACGTGCTGGCCGAGAACGCGATCGCCGGGGCGCTGCTGTCCCCGTTCGGTCGTGAGCGCAGCATGCCCCGCATCCTGTTCACCCATCCGCAGACCGCTACCGTGTTCACGGGCTGGGAGATGCTTCGCCGGGCCACGGTTCACGCGCTGCGGCTGAACGCGGGGCGCTTCCCCCACCACCCGGCCATCGGGTCGCTGGTGCAGGAGCTGACGGCGAGTTCCCCGGAGTTCACGGCGCTGTGGAACGATCACGAGGTGGCCGCCCTCACCCGGGCGTTCAAGGTGTTCGTGCACCCTGACGCCGGGCGCATCGAGCTGACGTACCAGACGTTCGAGGTCGACGACGCGCCGGGCCAGCAGCTGCTGGTCGGCACCCCGGCCCCGGGATCGCCCAGTCAGGAGGCACTGGCGTCCCTCGCGCCGGCGGGCCGGACGTGACTCAGCCCTGGGCGGTGGGCCGGATCACCAGTTCGTTCACGTCCACGTCGGCCGGCTGCCCGATCGCGAAGGCGATGGCCGCCGCGATTGCCCCGGGGGAGATGGCCAGCTGGTCGGTGGCGGCCCGGGCCGCCTGCTGCGCCTGAGGGCTGCCTCCGGTGTGGGTGAGCTCGGTGCGGGTGAAGCCGGGGCAGACCACGGTGACCCGCACGTCCTGGCTCTCCTGCCGCAGCCCTTCGGAGATGGCGCGCACGGCGAACTTCGTGGCGCTGTAGACGGCCGCCGTCGGGTCGACCCGCAGCCCGGACACGGATGCGACGTTCACGACATGCCCACCGCCCTGCGCCCGCATCACCGGCAGCACGGCGGCGATGCCGTGCAGGACACCGCGGACGTTGACGTCGATCATCTGGTTCCACTCGTGCAGGCGCCTTTCGTGCAGGGGCGACAACGGCATGACGCCGGCGTTGTTGACCAGGACGTCGATCCGCCCGAACTGCTCGAGGGCGAGGTCGGCGAAGGCCTGTACCGAGTCCGGATCGGTCACGTCGAGGGACGCGTGGCGCACGTCGGCGCCGTCGGCCCGGAGTGAACCGGCCAGCTCCGTGAGGCGTTCGGTGCGACGGGCCCCGGCCAGCACCCGGTGACCCTCCCGGGCCAGCCGGGCGGCGGTGGCCGCGCCGATCCCGCTGCTGGCGCCGGTGACGAGGACGACCTTGGACTGTGTGCTCATGAGGGGTTCCTTCCGGAGGGGGGTTGCGAGAACTCCACCGCAACCGTCCCCGCAGGCCCAGGCCGCTGCTGCCTGGGTGTGCGGCACCCAGGCAGCAGCGGCCTGTCCCGCCCGGCGGCCGGGACCCATGATGGTGAGTATGACGAAGGAAGACATCGCGACGACGTGGGTCGAGACCCTCAACGCCCACGAGACCACCTGTTTCCTGGAGCTTTTCAGTGAGGACGCGGTGCTCGACGATCCGTCGGTCGGTCACCGTTTCGAGGGGCGGGCGGGGATCGGGCAGTACTACCGCGACTACTTCATCGGATACCGCACCCGCACCCGGCTCACCGCTACGACCCCCACCCCCGGGGGAGCGCACCTGAAGGTCCACTTCACCGGCGACTTCCCCGGCGGGCAGACCGACGGGATCTTCGACCTCACCCTCGACGGCGACCTGATCACCCACGTCCACGCCGACCTGGCCTGATCCCGCCCGGCCTGGCCTGATCCCGCCCGGCCTGGCCTGATCCCGCCCGGCCCGCGGAAGGACCGGGACCGGACCTCCGTCCCACGGGCTATGCGTCCCCCGTGAGACGGACCCGGGCGGACCCCCTGCGGGGGGACGACGCCAGTCCGGCTGGTCCCTAGCGTGGAGCCGTGGCGAAGACGCTTCGCCGAGAAGGGGATCTCACTGATGAAGCGCTCCAGCATCCTGGCTCTGGCCGCCGTGATCGGCGGCCTCACCCTCACCGGCCCATCTGCGCAGGCCCGGCCGGCCCCACCCAGCGATCTGCAGCAGGCAGCCCAGGCCGTGGTCGACTCCGGCCCGGCCGGATTCCTGGCCCGGGTCGACAGCCGGAAGGGCACCAGCACCGCCACCGCCGGGCTGGCCGACCGCTCCACCCAGCGCCGTCTCAAGAACAACGACCAGTACGAGGCCGGCAGCCAGACCAAGACCTTCGTGGCGGTGCTGGTGCTGCAGCTGGTGGCCGAGAAGAAGGTGGCCCTGGACGCCCCGATCGAACGCTATCTGCCCGGCGTCGTGCCGAACGGCGCGAACATCACGGTGCGCATGCTGCTGCAGCACACCAGCGGGCTGTTCAACTACACCAACGACAGCGACTTCGCCGTCCGGGCCCTCAACGACCCGAACACGCCGATCCCGGTGAAAGACATCCTCGCGACTGCCTTCTCGCACCCCGCCGACTTCGCCCCCGGAACCAGCTGGTCCTACTCCAACACCGGCTACGTGATCCTCGGCCAGATGCTGCACGAGGTGACCGGCCGCCCGGTCGGCGATCTCCTGCACCGCCGCATCGTCAAGCCCCTGCACCTCAAGGACACCTACCTCGCCGACCCGTTCCCCGGCGACACCGGCCGCGGCTACGCCCACGCCTACATCGGAGACCTCAGCACCGACCCCGCGACCTACGTCGACACCGCCGGCTGGTCACTCAGCTGGGCCGGCTCCGCCGGAGCCGTCGTCTCCACGGCGCGTGACCTGAGCACGTTCTACTCGGCCCTGCTCTCCGGCCAGGTGCTCCCGAAGGCCCAGCTGAAGCAGATGCGCACCACGATCGATGTCACCGAGGAGATGAGCTACGGCCTGGGCCTGTACTCACTGCAGACGCCGTGCGGGACGATGTGGGGACACGACGGCGCCACCTTCGGCAGCGCCAGCACCACCTTCACCACACCCGACGGAAAGCACTCCAACGCGACCGACGTCACCACCCGGCTCTACGCGCTCGACCCCACCGATCCCCGCCAGCAGGCATTCACCCAGGCCTACGGCCAGGCCCAGATCACCGCTATCTGCGGGATGTTCGGCCAGCCGGTCCCGACCACCTCCACGGCCCGGAGCGCGACACCGGCCGGCCCCGAGTTCCTCGACCAGAACGCGCAGACGACTGCCGTCACCCAGGCGCTCGCGAACGCCGCGGCCGGGTGACGGTGCTCGCCGGTTGGGGCCGCCCGGCCTTGTGGTGAAGAGCCGTGCGGTGACCGGCTAGAGCTCGAACCGGGACACCGCGGTGCTGAGTTCGGCGCTCATCCGGGCCAGTTCGAGCGTGGCCTGGTCGGCCTCGGTCACGCCGGTGGTCGTGATCGAGGCATTGCCGGCGACCCCGGTGATGTTCTGGCTGACCTGGGTGCAGGCATGTGCCGCGGCACTGACGCTGGCCCCGATCTCGTTCGTGGTGGCCGACTGCTCCTCCACGGCCGCGGCGATGATGTTCTGGTAGTCGCTGATCGTCGAGATCACCTGGGTGATACCGGTGATCGCGTCGACCGCCCCGGCCGCGTCGACGCGCAGGGTGTCGATGCGCCCGGTGATCCGGGCGGTGGCGCCGGCCGTCTGCTGGGCCAGCTGCTTGACCTCGTCGGCGACCACGGCGAACCCCTTGCCGGCGGTCCCGGCGCGGGCCGCCTCGATGGTGGCGTTCAGGGCCAGCAGGTTGGTCTGGGCGGCGATCGCGGTGATCGTGTTGATGACGTCGCTGATCTCGGTGGAGGAACGGCCGAGCCGGTCGACGGTGGTGCCGGCGGCCTGGGCGGTGGCGACCGCCTCGCCCGCGACGGCCGAGGCGCGTCCGGCGTTGTCGGCGATCTCCCGGATCGCCGCGGTCATCTCCCCGGAGGCGGCCGACACGGCCTGGATGCTCGCGGTGATCTCCGCGGCCGATCCGGCGGCCACCGTGGCCTGGGAGGCGGTGTCGGTCGCGGAGGAGCGAATGGACGTGGTGGTCGCGTTGAGCTGCTCGGCGGCGGCCGCCAGCGACTCGGCACTGCGCCCGATCAGCGTCATCGACTCCCGCGTCACGTCAACGACCTGGCCCACGGCGCGGGCCATCTCGGTGATCTCGTCGTGCCCGGCCACCGTCGGCCGGCCCCGCAGGTCGCCGCGGGCCAGCCGGTCGAGGTCGGACACCAGCCGGCGCACCGGATCCGTCACCGACCGGGTGATCAGCCCGGCCAGGACGCCGGCCAGGAGCAGGGCGACCAGGGCCGCCGCCACGATCAGCACCTTGGCGCGGGTGGCGGCGGCCGAGGAGTCGGAGACGGTTGCCGCCGCCGTGGCGTGCACGTCCTTCGTGAAGTCGGACAGAGGCGCGGTCACGGCCTGGTACAGGGTGATCGCCCGGCCCAGGACCAGGTCGTCCGCCCGGGAACGCGCGGCCTGCGTGCCGTTCCGGTACTCGGCGATGATGGTGGTGTCGAGCTGCATGAACGCGTCGAACGCCGTGGAGGTCCGCCCGAGAAGGGCGCGCTGCCGGGCGGTCAGGGCATAGCCACCCAGCCTGGCCAGATCCTCCCGGAAGGCCGTGGCGGAAGCCAGGAACTGACGGCGTGAGTCCCCGGAGTCGGCGGTGGCGCCCGCGACCCCGCGGCCGATGTCGAACGCGTAGGCGGTCTGCCAGCCGTTGAAGTCGGCCGTGCGGTACGTCGCGGTGCCGGCGTCCGCCTGCAGCGACCCGGCCGTGGCGATCCGGCGCGAGGCGTCGCCCTGCCGGTCGATCGCGACGAGCCCCGCGACGGCCACCACGCACAGCAGGAGCGCCACGGCGGCGAAGGCGGAGACCAGACGCACGCCCAGCCGCATCGATCGGGCCAGACTCATGAACCGATCATCGGGGCGGCCCGGGACGCACCTGAGAGGTACCTAGCGGTAGGGCACGGGCGGCGTCAGCGGGCCGCGGCCCGTCAGCTCCCGACCCGGCTGCTCCCGAGCCCGCCCGCAGCAGCCCGCCGCTGCACGATCTCGTCGAAGATGTCCGTCAGGTCGCTCTTGCGGATCGGCTTGGTCAGGAACGAGTTCATCCCGGCCCGCAGGCACGCGTCCCGGTCCTCGGTCAGCGCGCTCGCGGTCAGGGCGATGATCGGGACCTCGCGCCGGCCGGCCGGGGCCTGCGCGCGGATGAGCTCGGTGGCCCGCAGGCCGTCCATCTCGGGCATGTGCACGTCCATGAGGACGACGTCGTAGGCGATGCGGGCGACCGCCTCCACGGCCTCCTGCCCGTTGCCGACGACGTCGACCTGGTGACCCAGCCGCGTGATCATGACGTGGGCGACCTTCTGGTTGATCTGGTTGTCGTCCGCCACCAGGACCCTCAGGGTGCCCGGCCCCGGGACGGGCACCGGGACCGGATCGGGCCGCCGACCGGCGACCCGATCAGCTCGCGGACCGGGGTCCGGATCGGGCCGCAGATCCAGTGGTGGGTCGCTCTCGCGCCGGCCGCCGGTCGTCTCCACCTGTCGCAGGGTGGAGGCGACGGGGGAGAAGATCTCCTCCAGGTGCGCCCGTAACTGCCGGGCCCGCACAGGTTTGGTCACAACCGCCGAGAAGAGCCGGCCCTCGTCGGCGGGCCGGGCCGTGAAGGTGCTGAGCAGGACCATCGGCAGGTCACGGCCGCCCGGCAGTTCGCGCAGGTGGGCGGCCGTGGCGGGGCCGTCCATCCCGGGCATCTGCAGGTCGATCAGGGCGACCTGCACGGGGCGGCCACCGGCGAGCAGGTCGACGGCCGCCTGCGGCCCGTCCGCCACGAGCGTCTCCAGGCCCCAGCGCTCCAGCTGCGACTGCAGCGCCCGGCGGCTGGTCGCGTTGTCGTCGACCACCAGGGCCCGCCGCCCGGCCAGCGCCGCGGAGAGCACGCCGGTGTCCTGACGGCGTTGCGGCCCCGTCCCCAGGACGGCGGTGAACGTGAACGTGGAGCCGATGCCCGGGGTGCTCTCGGCGACCAGGTCGCCGCCCTGGGCCCGGGCCAGCCGGCGGCTGATGACCAGGCCCAGGCCGGTTCCCCCGTGGACGCGGGTCGTGGAGGAGTCGACCTGGGAGAAGGGCTGGAAGAGACGATCGGTGCGGTCGGCCGGGATGCCGATCCCGGTGTCGCGCACCTGGACCCGCAGCGTCACCCGTTCCGGCTGGTCCGGCGCGACGGGCTCCTCGGCCCGGGACACGTCCACGAGCACCTCACCGCGCTCGGTGAACTTGACCGCGTTGCTGAGCAGGTTGACGATCACCTGCCGGAAGCGGGTCACGTCACCCACGAGCACCGGTGGGCACCGCGGGTCGACGTGGACCACGAGCTCGAGGCCCTTGCGGCTGGCGGCCAGGGCCATCACGGCGGCGGCGCTGTCGACGGCCTCGTCCAGCTCGAAGGGGTGCTCCTCCAGGTCCAGGCTGCCGGACTCGATCTTGGAGAAGTCCAGGATGTCGTTGATGACGGTGAGCAGAGCCTCGCCGCTGTCGCGGATGGTCTGGGCGAACTCGCGTTGCTGCGCGTCCAGGGGCGTGTCCATCATCAGGCCGGACATCCCGATCACCGCGTTCATCGGGGTGCGGATCTCGTGGCTCATGGCCGCCAGGAACGCGGACTTGGCCTCGGTGGCGGCGATCGCCTCGCGGGCCCGGCCCCGCACCTGGAACAGCAGCACGTCGCGTTCGTCGCGGCCCAGGGCCAGGGCCAGCCCGATCACGGCGACCAGGCCGACGAACGCCTGCACGATCAGGGCCCGCGTCGCGAAGTCCGGCACCGCGGTGAAGGGGCCGTGCCCGGCGAGGGTGAACGCGACCGCCGCCGACCCGGCGACGAAGTCGTGCATGACCACGATCGTGGTGTCGAAGCGCAGGGCCGCCCAGACCGTCAGCGCGATCAGGGGGAAGGCGATCGGGAGGGTGGGCAGGACGACGAACACCACCACGTACGCGGCGACCGAGACGGCCACCAGCGCAGCCAGTTCCAGGCGCTGGATCTGGTTGAGCCGCTTGAAGGGCAGGACGACCGCCGGACGGGCGCCGGTGTCGGCCCGGGCCCGTCGGTGGGCGCTGATCAGGTAGCCCACGCGCAGTCCCAGGCCGAGAACCAGGAGCACCGAGACGGTGTTGCGCACCATCCACACCACGGCCAGCAGCAGCGACCAGGTCCCGTCGATGAGCCCCACGGCCAGCGGGCCCAGCAGGCCCCCGGCCGCGGTCGCCACCAGGGTGGCCAGGATCAGCCCGGTCAGCTGCGGCATCCCGGTCAGCGGCTCGTCGCCACCGGCTCCCCACATGCGGGGGTTCCAGCGACGCAGCAGATACATGAGCAGACCGACCTGCAGCAGGTTCGCCCCGGCGAAGCACAGCGCCAGCGCCGGCGCGGCCCCGGTCGCCCAGTTCAGCGCCAGCGTCAGGGATCCCAGCAGCAGGTGGTCCAGGCGCGCGGTGCCGGCCTCTCGCTGGCAGGCGAACCACAACGCGGCGACCCCGGCGGCCGGCCACACCAGACTCAGGCTGGTGCCGTCCATCACGGTCAGGCGGCCCAGGAACACCGCGACGCCGAAGCACACCGCGAAGGCGGCGCTGCGCGTGAGCGCCGCCGGCGTGGGTGAGGTGGATCCGAGCAGGCTGCGCCCTCGTAACGGCCGATCTGCCACCGTGGCCCTCTCCCGTTCTCCGACCGGTGCGCGCGGGTGGCGCCCTCGAGACATCGGACCGGCGGGCACACCGGTTGAACGGGCGTCCGGCGCGGGGGGTCGTGCTCATCCGGACGGCGTAGGAACCACATTCACAGGTTGCTCCCGGCAACCTTTGGCCGGGCCTCGACGACCAGGACGCGTCCTCCCAGCCCACCACCTCACCACCACCGGGGAAATCGAATGACGAAACTCCGCCTCGCCCGCCGCCGGCAGATCGCCGGCGCTGCCGGCCTGGTCACCCTGATCGGGGCCGGCGTCACCGTCGTCGGGGCCCACGCGGCGCAGACCAGTACGTTCACCGCCGACTTCGAGTCCGGCAGCACCAGCGCCTGGTCGAAGTCGGGCGGCACCTGGTCGGTCGTCAGCGACGGCTCCAAGGTGCTCAGCCAGACCAGCGCCACCAGTGAGAACGCCCGCGAGTTCGCCGGCGACACCTCCTGGACCGACTACACCGTCTCCGGCCGGGTCAAGGCACTCTCCCTGGGCACAGGCGGTTTCGCCGGTCTCCTGGCCCGGGCCCAGAGCTCCACCACCTTCTACCGCCTGGCCCTGGTCTCCGGCCACGCCCAGCTGCAGGCCGTCAACAGCGGCGCCGTGACCGTGCTGGCCACCTCCACGAGCACCGTCACGACCGGCACCTGGTACACGCTCAGCCTCACGGTCTCCGGCTCCACGATCAGCGGCAGCATCAACGGGGTCAGCATCGGCTCGGCCGGCAACGCGCTCGCCTCCGCCGGCCGGATCGGCCTGCAGACGGCGAACGCCACCGCCAGCTTCGACGACATCACCGTGACCACCGGCACGACCAGCGCTCCCACGACCCCCGCGTCCTCGAATCCGGCGACGACGACCCCCGCCGCCACGACCCCGGCCACCACGACCCCCGCCGTCACCCCGACCACCGGCACCCCCGTCAGCGGTGCCCTCTACGTCTCACCCACCGGCAGCGCCACCGCCGCCGGCACCCAGGCGGCCCCCACCACCCTGGCCACCGCGATCACCAAGGTCGCCGCCGGCGGCACGATCTACCTGCGCGGCGGCACCTACGCGCTCTCGGCCACCCAGACCATCGCCGAGGGCAACGACGGCACCGCGAGCGCGCCCAAGACCATCGCCGCGTACCCGGGGGAGAGCCCGGTGCTCGACTTCTCCGCGCAGGCGGTCGCGGACTCGAACCGCGGCCTGGCCCTGAACGGCGACTACTGGCACCTGACCGGTTTCACGGTCCAGCACGCCGGGGACAACGGCATCGCGATCGGCGGGAGCCACAACACCGTCGAGCGGATCGTGACCGCCTTCAATCACGACAGCGGCCTGCAGATCTCGAGGGTCTCCTCGGCGACCGCGAAGGCGGACTGGCCGGCGGGCAACCTGGTGATCAGCTCGGAGTCGCACGACAACGCCGACCCCGACGGTGAGGACGCCGACGGTTTCGCCGCCAAGCTCACCGTGGGCGCGGGCAACGTGTTCCGCTACGACGTCTCGCACCACAACATCGACGACGGCTGGGACCTCTTCGCCAAGGCCGACACCGGCGCGATCTCCCCGGTGACGATCGAGGACTCGCTGTCCTACACCAACGGCACCCTCACCGACGGCACCGTGAACGCCGAGGGCGACCGCAACGGCTTCAAGCTCGGTGGCTCCGACATCAAGGTCAACCACGTCGTGCGGCGCAGCATCGCCTACGGCAACGGCCACCACGGCTTCACCTACAACAGCAACCCGGGCGCGATGACGATCGCGAACAACCTCGCCGTCAGCAACGCCGAGCGGAACTTCGCGTTCGACGAGGGCACGCACACCTTCACGTCCAACACCTCGTGCCGCTTCACCGGCACCGCGACCAGCGACAAGATCTCCGGCACCGCCGACAGCACCAACCAGTTCTGGTCGGGGAGCAACGGTTCCCGCTGCTCCTCCTACAGCGGCGCGCTGGCCTGGTCGTTCGCCACCGACGGCAAGCTCGTCACCACCCTGGGCGGCAAGACGGTCACCTTCTGAGACGTGTGAGCCACAGGAAAAGTGCCTGAGGACGCCGTGGTCGCGTCGGTCGGGAGACCGGCACGACCGCGGCGCCCGGGTGTCCCCGGTCACATCTTCCGTTCTGATGCAGCGTTTCCGGCCCGGCGACCACTACGGCGACCACTCCAACGACCACTCCGACGGCAGTGGGCAGGAAAGGATGCAGTGGTGATTGTCGACGAACAACTCGGCGTCGGTCCGGCGACCGACGCCCAGTTGCTGGCCTCGATCCGGGCGGGGGACCAGGACGCGTTCACCGAGCTCTTCGAACGGTATGCGCAGATCGTCTGGAACTACGCCTACCGGCTGACCGCCTCCTGGGCCGAGGCCGAGGACGTGGCCGGAGCGGTGTACCTGGTGCTGTGGCGGCGCCGGGGCGCGGTGCGCATCGTCAACGGCAGCGCGCTGCCGTGGCTGCTGAAGGTGACGAACACGCTGGTGCGCAACGAGCGACGCCGGCTGGCGCGCTACCTGCGCGCGCTGCCCCGGATCGCCTCGCACCCGGCCCAGCGCGACCACGCCGAGGAGCTCAGCGAGCAGGCGGCCGCGAAAGCCCGGCTGGAGCAGGTCCTGCACGCCGTGCGCCGCCTGCCCCGCGCCGAACGCGAGGCCGTCGAGTACTGCGCCCTGGGCCGGATGGCCACCGCGGACGTCGCCGAACTGCTCGGCATCACCGAGGCCTCCGTGCGCTCGCGGCTCTCACGCGCCCGGGCCCGCCTGCACACCCTGACCGCCGCGAACGACGAGGCCTGAACCATGAGGAATGACATGAAGGACGCGCTGGACGAGGTCGCGCTCGCGGCGGACCGGCCGATGCCGCACGACGTGCGACGCCGCTTGCACGGCCGGGTCTCGGCCCGGCCCGCTCCGGCCCGGCCCGCTCCGGCCCGGCCCACACCGGCCCGCACCCACCTGGTCACGGTGCTCAGCGCGACCGCGGTCGCCGGGGTCGCCGTGCTGGCGATGCTGGGCGGCCAGCAGTGGCGCAGCGCCGGCGGCTCGGTCGCGGCCGCCGCCGGCGGACCGGGCGACCCCGACCTGGCCGCGCAGGGCGGCTGGACGCAGGAGGACACGCGCCGGGGCAACCACTTCTGGAGCGCCGCGGAACGCTACGACGCGGTCGCGAACTGGGCCCCCGCCGAGGCGGTCGAGCGGTGCTCGGCCGGCCCGGGCTGGGAACCCCTGCTGACCACCTCCGCGCGGGGCGTCACGGCCGTGGCCTTCGCCGACGGCGACGAGCGGATCTTCTGCGAGCTGACGACCGACACGGTCACCCTCTCCCGGCCCGTCCCCGCCGAGCGGAGCGCCGGCGACGCCACCATCGACCTCGTCTCCCCTCTGGGCACCGTGGCCGGCGTGGTCTCCACCGACGTCTCGCAGGTGCTCCTGTCGGCGGGCTCCACCCCCGATCAGTCGGACGCGGCCGTGATCAGCAACGGCGTGTTCCTGCGTCCCAACTCGGTTCCCGCGGGCAGCACGTCGTTCGCGGTGAAGGTCGACGGCACGCTCGAGACGCAAAGCCCGTCCTCGGGCATCCTGAGCCACACGGGCACACACCCCGAAGAGGGGACGAACGACCTGGCCGCCTGCACGGGAGGCACCGACCTGCCGGTGGCCGACCCGGGACGCTGGGAACGCGGCGCCACCGGCGACATCGACGGTGAGCAGCTGCAGCTGTGGAGCTACGGCGGGATGCTGGCGATCTGCCGTACCGACGCCGCGGGCACCGGCTCGGTGCAGGTCGTGTCCAAGGACGACCCCACGACCACCACCGAGCCGGAACTGGCCGCCACCAGGGATCTCGGCGCCACCCGGGAGATCTTCTACGACTTCCGGCCCGACTCCGGCGGCGAGTCCAGCGACACGGTGGCCCTCGCCGGGGCCGGCCTGCCCGCCGGTGCGGCCCTCGTCGAGGTCACCCGTCCCCGGACGGGCCTGCTGAGCGCCCGCGTCGTGGGGGACACGTTCGTGCTCACCGGGATCCGGCTGAACGAGACCGGCACCGGGACCGACCCCTCGACCCTGACCGTCCGCGACGCGGACGGTGCGGTGCTGGTCCGCATCGACCTGGCCGACCTCTGAAACGGGAGCCTGTCAGACTACGAGGATGGACGGCAGCTTCTTCCCCTCGTGGCGGCGCGCTCCCGAAGGGGACCAGCTTCGCGGGCCCCAGGGGCGCGACGACCTGGCCGACGCGGTCGACCGGGCCGCGTTCGGTCGCCCGGTCGAGCACGAACTGAGCGCCCTGGCCGCGCTGCTCGACGACGACGAGACCGTTCAGCAGGTCGTCGAGGGCGGCACCGGCGTGGCCGTGCTGACCACCCGGCGCATCCTCGTCAAGGTCGAGGGCATCGACCCGGCCCTGATCATCGAGCGGGCCGACGTCATCCGGGCGGCCGGCCGCACCCACCGCGGCATGGGCACCCTCACCCTCAAGACCCGTTCCGGCAACCTGGTGGTCGACCAGATCCTGGGCACCCAGGCCGAGACCTTCGCCGCCAACGTCACCGCACCGGTGCCCGAGGTCGCCCCGGCCGACCCGATCGCGGCGCTCGCCGATCTGCGGGCGGCCCACCGGGCCGGCACGATCGGCGACGACGAGTTCGAGACCCGGAAACGTCAGCTGGTCGAAGAGATCTGACTCGTTCCCGATCGCCTTCGTGACCGCTGACGCCGGTCACGAAGGCGCGAGGCGGACGAAACCTACTGCGCGGAGGACGTTCCCAGGGCGAGTGCCCGGTCGAAAGCGGTGCGGGTCGCCTCGGCCAGTGCCTCGGGGGCGTCGCCGCAGATGTCCCGGGCCGTCGCGAAGCAGGCGATGGCGACGTGCCCGGCGAACGTGGCCACGTCACTCTCCCAGCCCTTCTCGACGAGCAGGGCGGTCAGCCGCTGGGCGATGAGCTGTGCCTTGGCCGCGCTGCGGGCCTGGAGCTCCGGACTGCCCGCGACCAGGCGGGTGTGACTGCGGTACTCGTCCGGATCGGACGCGACGAGGGTGCCCAGCCGCACCACGAACGGCTGAAGGGCCAGCAGGGCATCGGCCGCGGTGCGGGTGCCGCCGGGCGTGGCCCGGACGGCGTCGGCGTCGAGGCTGCCGAGCAGCTCGCGCTCGTGCGCGAAGACGACCTCCTGCTTGTCGCCGAAGTGGCGGAAGAAGGTGGTGCGGCCGACCTCCGCGCGCTCGGCGATGTCGGACACCGAGACGCCGTCGAAGCCGTGCGCCGCGAACAGCTCGGCAGCTGCCCGCACGATGCGCTGACGGGCCTGCTGCTGCTTGCGTTCGACGAGCCGGCCCGAGGTCATGGCCCCGAGTGTACGGGAACGCGTTCCGGAGGGGCTTGCGTTCCGTTTGGAACTGCGTACCATTTCTCGGGTCGGACCGACCGGCGAACCTCTGGAAGGGGCATTCCCATGAACACGGACGACCGATGGGCGATCACCGAGACCCTGGCCCTGGCCGGGCACGTCGTCGACAGCGGCGATCTCGACCGGCTGAGCGCGGTTTTCGCGTCCGACGTGGTCTACGACATGAGCGCCGTCGGCGCCGGCATGCCGGTGATCACCGGCACCGAGGCCGTGCGGCAGGGGGCGCTGAGGATGGGGGCGAACGGTCCCGTCGCGCACCACGTCACCAACGTGGTCGTCGTTCGCGAGGACGGGGCTCAGGCCGAGGTGGACTCCAAGGGCCTGCTGCTGATGCCCGACGGCACGGTGCAGAGCGTCGTGCACCACGACGTCCTGCGCCGCGGTGACGACGGGTGGCGCATCGCCCGCCGGGTCATCGTCCCCCAGCGGGCCGCGCTCGGCGCCCTCGCCTCGTGACCGTCGCCTTCCGGGCCGTCGCCGTCCTCGTCAGGGTGTGACGCCCGAAGGCCGGAAGGCCCGGGGGCCGGGTCAGTTCTCCGGCAGGGCGGCGAAGTCGCGCTTGGCCTGGCGGTACCAGCCCAGGCCGGCGACGGGGCGCCTCCACCGGCCCTGCATCTCCTTCAGGGCCGGCTCGTGGGCCACGTCGCCGGCGGCCACGGCCTCCTTCAGGTGGGCGTCCTGCGCGTTGATCACCACGTTGGCGTCCTTGCCCACGTGGGGCTGGTCGCAGGGCCCGCCCAGCTGGCGGCACGTCATCGTCTTCATGTCCCTGGCTCCGTCCGTGCCCGCGGTCACCGGTGCCCGCTGTCGATCGGGACGCCGGGCGCGTCCCCTGCGATCACGGTAGGAGGGCGGGCAGGAGCGGCGCTTCTTCATTCCTGATCCGTCCTCCGTCCGGAGCCCTCACGACGGGGTGCCTACCGCTCGTGGCCGGCCCGCAGCCAGGCGATGTAGTCCGCCGCCGCGGCCGCGGTGTCGTACTCCGGCTCGAACCCCGTGTCCTCGCGCAGCCGGGTGATGTCCAGCCAGCTGACCGGCTTCGCCCCCGCCGAGGGCAGCTCGACCGCGAAACCGGGCTCGACCGAGGCGATCGCGGCGATCACGTCGGCGGTGCTCGTCGCCCGGCCCGAGGCGACGTTGTAGGTGCCGTGCCGCAGGGTCCCGGCCAGCTGCAGCAGCGCCAGGGCGCGGCCGGTGTCCTTGACGTACATCAGGTCGAGGGCGTCCTCGGCGTGAGCCGGGGCCAGCTGCCCGCTCAGGTCGGGCTCACGGTGCCGGGCGGCCGCCTCGATCAGTGACGGCGCGGGGAAGAACGGATCCGGCAGGTGCCCGCCCGGACCCCAGGTGCCCGAGATGCGGGCGCTGACGATCTCGACGTCGGTCACGCTCGAGAGATGGCCCGCGGCCAGCTCGGTGATCTTCTTGAACGTCGGGATGGCGTGGGTGAAAGCCATCGGCAGCGGCTGGTCCTCGCTGAGCGCTCCCTCGGCCGGGACACCGGCGTACACGCCGATGGTGCTGGCCGTCACCACACGGCGCACACCCCAGGCCCGCGCGGCGCGCACGATGTTGAGGAACCCCTCCAGCGACCGGCCGAACGAGCCGACCGGGTCGTCGTCGGTCGCCGCCCAGGGAACCGAGACGGCCAGGTGCACGATGCCGGTGATCGGGTGCTTCTCGCCGACGGCCAGGAGCGCGTCGAGGTCGGCCGCGTCGGCCTGCACGACGTGCACGGGCAGGCCGGCCAGGTGGTCGGGCAGCTCGGGGGAGCGGCGCTGCAGGAGCACGCACTCCTGGCCGGCGTCGGTCAGGGCGCGGACGGTGTGGGAGCCGATGAAGCCGAGTCCGCCGGTCACGAGGATCATGAACACACCTTTCGTTAGGAATCCTGATCGTCAGGATCACTGACGATCAGCGTAAGCGTATGCTGAGGTCGTGTCCACCGAAGCCGACCCCCGCGACGTCCTCGCCTATCTGCTCAAGCACGCCACGGCGAAGCTCACGGCCGCCACGGACACGGCGCTGGAGCCGTTCGGCATCGACAGCAAGGACTTCGGGGCCCTGCGCGTACTGGCCCACCGCGAGCCCGCCTCGCAACTGCAGGTCGCGCGCACGCTGGGCATCGACCGCACCACCATGGTGGCGCTGCTGGACGCGCTCGAGCGCAAGGGCGTCGTCGCACGCCGTCCCGACCCGGCCGACCGGCGGCGCAACGTGGTCGAGCTGACGGCCGAGGGGCTGACGACGTTCGAGGCCGCGCAGAAGGCCTACGGCCGGGCCGAGAAGGCCTTCCTGGCCGGCGTCGGCGCCGACGGGGTGGCCGGGTTACGGCGCACGCTGCGCACTCTGCTCGACGACTGACCCGGCGGCCGGCCGCGGTGACCCGGCCCCGACCGCATAGGGTCGGCAGCAGCGTCCCCGACCCCGGAGCCCTCGTTGACCGCCCAGATCCTGCCGTTCGACCCCACCGCGATCCCCGCCGCGATCCCCGCCGGGACCCAGACGCTGCTCCCGCCGCACGTCCGCGACCGATGGAGCACGGCCGGCCCTGCGCACCTGGTCCTCGGGCACGACGCGGCCCTCCTGGTCAGTGCCCGCCCGCACACCGCCTACCTCAAGATCGTCGACGCCGCCGGCTCCGCCCCGGCGATCGCCGCCCTGGTCGAGGCGCTCGCCGCGAAGGCCCGCGCCGACGGCCTGGTGCAGCTGAAATGGCAGGGCACACCGCCCACCCCGGTCGCGGGGTTCACCCCGCTCACCCCGCCGCTGCCCTCCGGGCCGGGCACCGACGTCCCCTCGACGGGTGCGGTGCGCTGGCTGGTGCCCGACGTCACCGTGCGCCCGGCGCCCTACTACGCGCAGACCACCCACTACTCCTGCGGTGCGGTCAGCGCCCTCACCGCCGTCGGGGTCCTGACCCTCACGCCGGGGCTGAATGCCGCCCGGGAGATGGCCTTCTGGGAGGAGGCCACCAACCACCCGGCCTGTGAGCCGGTCGGGCTCGGAGTCGCGCTGGCCCGCCGTCACCCGGACCTCGACGTCACGATCGCCCTGGACATCGACCGGCCGGTGGTGCTCGAACACCTGGAACAGGCCGAGCAGGACTGGCGCGCGGCCCTTCAGGTCGCCTCACGCACCGAGGCGGCCGGGCTCGGGGTGCCCGTCTCGCCCGAGCGCCTGAGCGTGACCGAGTTGATCGAGGCCGCGCGCGCCGGCACCGAGGCGCTGATGCTCATCTCGCTGGAACTCATGCGGTCGTTCGCGGTACCGCACTGGGTGCGCTGCTGCGGCACGGCCGGCGGGGCCGTCGTCATCGACGACCCCTCCGTCGACCCGGCCCGCGGCGAGAGCTGGGTCGACGGACACCTGCTGCCGGTGCGGGGCGAGGAGTTCGACCGGATGGCGGCGTACGGCCCGGAGGGTTACCGCGGAGCGGTGCTGCTCAGGTCACGGGCCGAAACAACCAGCTGAAAGCCGTCTTTCAGGAGGCGGCGATGAGCCGGTCCGGCCCCAGGTCGGCCACGTCGACCGGGGTCGGCTCCCCGAGCACCAGTGCGGCCAGCGTGTCCGCCCACAACGGCGCGAACGTGAAGGCGTACGTGCCGCCCGCCACGAGCAGCCCGTCGGCGCCGGGCACGGCCCCGATCACCGGCATCTCGTCGGGCGTGGCGGCCAGCGGCCCGGCCCACATCCGCAACAGCGAGAGCCGGCCCAGCGCGGGCAGAATCCGCACCGCCTCGGCCAGGTTGCCCGCCATCGAGGGCAGGGACGCGTGACTGCGGGCGTCCAGGTCGAGCGACCCGGCCGGCCATCCACCGCCGACCAGCACGTTGCCCGCCGTCACCTGCTTCACGCTCAGCCCTCGCCCGATGTGCTGCACCAGGCACGGCAGGAGCGGGGGGACGCGGACGGTCACGTGCATCTGGATGGCCACCGGCCGCATCCGCAGCGAGACCCCGGCCATGGCGGTCAAGGGCTGGATCCAGGGACCGGCCGTGTTGACCACCCAGCGGCAGGACGTCTCACCCGACGGCGTCGAGACCACCCACCCGTCACCGGCCCGGTGCAAGCCCGTGACCGGGGTCCCCGGGCGCAGCCGCACGCCGCGGCGCTCCCCGGCCCGCAGCCAGGCCGGCCCGGCCAGCAGCGGATTCGCGTACCCGTCGTCCGGGCACCAGGTGGCCGCCCGCACCGTCGGGCCCAGCACCGGCAGCTCGGCGCGGGCCGCGTCACCGTCGAGAATCTCGGTGCGGATCCCGATCTCGCGCTCCCAGGCCGCCTTCGTCGTCAGCTGTTCCAGGTCGTCGTCGCTCTCGGCGACCATGAAGCCACCCGGGCGCCGCACCTCGAGATCCTCGTCGAGCTCGGCCTCGACCTTGCTCCACCGGTCGCTGGCCGCCTTCTGCAACGGCAGGAAACGCCGGCTGTCGACCGGCACGGCCTGCCCGGGACGACGCGTGTGGATGGCCTGGATGTGCAGGTTGCCGGCGGTGGTGCCCGACCCCTCCCGGTTCGGGGCGCCCCGCTCCAGAACCTCGACGCTGAGCCCTCTTCCGGCCAGCCGGAAGGCGGCGGCGGCACCCAGCACACCGGCCCCCACGACCACCACGTCCGCTGTGCCCATCATGCCTCCTGAACGGTGTCGGTGAGCTCGCCGGACGAGAGCAGCGGCGAGGCCACCAGATCGGCGACCGGCACGGGCCGCAACGGCACCCGTGAGGCCAGCGACTCCGGTGTCGTGCCCCGCAGCGCACACAGCGCGGGCGCGCAGTAGCGACCCTGGCACGGGCCCATCCCGGCCCGGGTCAGCGTCTTGGCGGCACTGACGTCCGCCGACGACCCGGCGTCGGCCGCCCGGACCTGCCCGACCGTGGTGCCCTCGCACCGGCACAGCTGTGTCTCGTCCGGCGCCGAATCCATCAGCTTGCGGGCCAGTTCACCCGCCCCCGGGTACAGCGAGCGGCTCAGCGCGGCGAACGCGTGCTCACGCCGCGCCCGGCGCACCGCCGCGGGCGGCGCGGACAGCGCCCGCCCGGACGCGTCCGCCACCACCGCCGCGGCCACCAGGGCCCCTTCGGCCCGTGCCGCGAGACTGCCCGCGATGCCGGTGGTCTCACCGGCCGCGTACCATCCCGGAACCGACGTGCGTCCGTACGCGTCGACGTCCACCGTCAGGTCGTTGTCGTGCTCGTCGACCACGCACCGCGCCCCGGCCAGGCGCAGCAGATCGACCTGCGCGCGGAACCCGTACCCCACGACCAGCGTGTCGGCCGCCACCCGGAAGGGCGATGAATTCCCGTCCAGGGCCGAGATCTCGACGCTCTGCAGCTCGGACCCCGAGGTCTGGACACCCCGCACCACCGACCCCTGGACCAGGCGCGTGCCCGAGCGCAGCAACGGCCACAGCTCCCGCGCGAACTGCACGAGCTTGCCCGGGTGACGCAGCGAGCGGATCTGCGCCGCGCCCACCCCGTACGGGTGCCCCGCCTCGACCAGGGCGACCACGCGCCCACCGGCCCGCGTGATCGCCGCCGCCACCGGCAGCAGGAACGGCCCCGACCCGGCGACCACGACCCGCGCCCCCACGGCCACCCCGTCGGACGAAGCCAGGTGCTGCGCGAAACCACCCGAGACCACGCTCGGGTGCTGCCAACCCGGGAACGGCAGCGAACGCTCGGTCGCCCCCGTGGCCACCACGACCCGCTCGGCGCGCACGGCGTGCACCCCCGCCGGGTCCGAACGCACCCACAGCGTCGAGCTCTCGGCCGCCCACACCGTGGTGCCCGTCAGTACCTCGACGCCGGCGGCCACCACCTGCCCGGCCAGAACTCTTCCCTCCGGCCGGTGTTCACCCAGCCGCGCCCGGACCGACGCGGCCCGGGGATGGAAGTACTGCCCACCCAGCTCGTGGTGCTCGTCGATCAGGACGACCGAGAGGCCCGCCCGGGCGGTCGCGAGCGCGGCCTCCATCCCGGCCGGCCCGCCCCCGACCACGGCGACGTCGTAGGTGGTCACGGGGTGGTCCTCACGTCGAGCCCGTCGCGCACGGCGGTCAGGCAGGCGCGGGTGCCGGGCTGCCCGTCGATCTCGACCAGGCACTCGAAGCAGGTGCCCATCCCGCACCACGGGCCGCGCGGCTCGGAGGTCACGAGATGCCGGCGTACTGCTTTCACGTCGAGGGTGCGCAGGGCGGCCGTGACCGAGATCCCCGCCTCCACCTCGTGCGGGGTGCCGTCGACGGTGATCCTCATACGGTGCGCCGCAGCAGCTGGTCGTTGAGGCGGTCGGTCAGCTCCCGGTCGACCGTCACGTCCTTGCCGTCGAGGGTGTGCACCGGCGTGGCCAGGCGCTGCGAGTTCGTCATCCACAGGGCGTCGGCCGCGGCCAGCTCGTCGAGGGTCACGTCGCGGATCCGGGTGGTGAAACCCTCGGCCGCCAGCAGGTCGAGCATGTCCATCTGTGCGGTGCCGGGCAGGATCCCGCTCTCCGGCGGCGTGGTCACGAAAATGCCGTCCAGACGCAGAACGACGGACGACGTGGGCCCCTCGAGCAGGAACCCGTCGGTGGTCGTGAACAGCACGTCGTCGGCCCCACGGCGCACGGCCTCGCGCAGCACCGACCGGTTGACCGCGTAGGAGAGGGTTTTCGCGCCCTGCAGCAACCAGGGGGCGGTCTCGGCGATGTCGCGGGCGTACCCCCGCGAGAGCGTCACCACCGAGATACCGGTGGTGCGCTCACGGCTCCAGGCCGGGTTGACGTCGAGGTGCACGAAGCCGCGCGCCCCGGGGACGCCGCTGTACTCCTCGCCGCGGGTGAGCACGTACTTGGCGAAAGCGTCCTTCACCGGCCCGAGTTCACGGATACCGGCCTGCACGGCGTCGCGGTAGGCGTCGAGGTCGGGCTCGGGCAGGTCGAGCATGCGCGCCGAGCGGGCGAAACGCTGCAGGTGCGCCTCGGCGGCGTGCACGTAGCCGTCGTGGATGGCCACGGTCTCGAAGATGCCGTCACCGCGGGTGATCCCGAGGTCGGTGGCGGTGATGACCGGGGTGCCGACCGGCAGCACGCGGAAGGCGGGACCATCGCCGGGCATACCGATCGCGGGACGGTCGATGAGGATGAGCGCGGGCAACGGTACCTCCGTGGGGGTTTCAGGCTCTGGGGGGTGCGCACGAGGACCGCAGCAGCAGCTCGGCCCCGACCCGGTAGGTGCGGGTGTCACGGTGGGCCGGGTCGCGTCGGCGCAACTGGTCCATCAGCAGGTTGACGGCCAGATCGGCCATCGCCTGGGCGCCGTTGTCGACGACCGTGACCGGCGGCTGCCACATCTGCAGCACCGGCATGTCTTCGTAGCAGACCAGGGACAGGTCGTGGGGAATGCTCACGCCGCGGGCCACCAGGGCCGGCAGCACGCCGAAGGAGGCCTCGTGGTTGGCCGACAGCAGCGCGGTGATGCGGCGGTCCTGCGAGAGTAGCCGATCCACGGCCGAACTGCCGAACTCGGGGGTGAAAGGCCCTCGCTCGACGAGGGATTCGTCCAGGTCGATCCCCTCGGAGGCCAGGGCCTCCCGGTAGCCGCGCAGCCGCTCGCGGCCGGAGTCGGCGGTGTCCAGGGCCCCGATGAAACCGATGGCGCGGTGGCCCAGTTCGAGCAGGTAGCGGGTGGCCTGGTAGGAGCCGTCGCGGTCGGCGGCCAGCACGGTGGGGGAGGCGCTGTCGCGGGATGAGCGGATCACGTTGACGACCGCGGTGCCGGAGCTCTGCAGCTGGTTGGTGATGGCCGAGTTCTGCCCGGAGCCGATGACGACGACACCGTCGACGCCGTGGTCGGCGAGGGTCTCCAGCAGGTTGCGCTCGGTGGTGACGTCGGCGTCGGTGGTGCAGAGGATGAGCTGGTAGCCCTCGGAGGCCAGCCGGCGCTGCACGACCTGGGCGATGGTGTGGAACGACGCGTTGAGCAGGTTGTTCAGCACCAGGCCGACCAGGCGGGACTCCCGCGAGCGCAGCGACCGGGCGGCGCGGTTGACGCGGTAGCCCAGCTCGCCGGCGGCGGCCATCACCCGGGCGCGGGTCTCCTCGGAGATCGAGGCGGAGCCGCCGAGGGCGCGTGAGGCGGTGGAGACCGAGACGCCGGCGTGCTCGGCGACCTCGCGCATGGTCACGGACATCGGGCGGGACCCCCCAGGGATTCGGGCATCGGGGACGGCGGGAGCGTGCTGGGACATCCCTACCATCGCCGGGAAGCGTTGTGCAATCGTTCCCACGGATGGCTTCCTGAGTGGCGAGTTAACAAGAGTTTCGGCGTGTAAACATCAAGTTTCGCGGCTTGATTGCTCGTTCATGGCCCATGCAAGAGTGTGCAAACGTTCCCACTAAGCGACAGGTGTGGACGACGCATTCGAACCGAGAGTGATCATGGACCGCGACGACGTGACCTGGAGCGGCTACTGGCCCGCTGCCCCCACCCCGTTCACCGCCGGGCTCGAGCTCGACGAGGCCGGCCTGGCCGCCCTGCTGGAGATGTACGCCGGTGACGGTGTGCACGGGGTGCTGCTCAACGGCAGCACGGGGGAGTGGTTCAGCCAGAGCCCGGCCGAGCGCCGCCGGGTCGCCGAGGTCGGCGTCGAGGCGGTCGCCGGCCGCTACCCGGTCGTGGTCGGCGTCTCCGCGTTCACCGCGGCCGAGGCCGCCGAGCTGGCCCGGCACGCGAAGGCGGCCGGCGCCGACGGTGTCCTGGCCACGGTGCCGCCGTACGTGCACCCCTCCCCGGCGGAGGTGCTCGCCTTCTACCGTGAGGTGAGCGAGGCCACCGACCTGCCGTTCATGGTCTACAACTGGCCGCGCGGGGTGGCCGTCGACCTGGCCGCGGTGCCGGGCCTGATGTCCGGCCTGGCCGACCTGCCGAACGTGGCCGCGATCAAGGACTCCACCGGCGACTGGCTCGCCATGCTCGCCACCGTCGAGGCGGTCAGCGACCGGGTGCGGGTCTTCGGTTCCCTCACCCACCGGCGCGGCCTGGCCCTGATGGCCGGCGGGCTCGGCGGTGACGGCGCCATCGACGGCGGCGGCATCGGGGCCCGCTACGGCGTCCCCTTCTTCGAGGCCGCCCTCCGGGGCGACATCGCCACCGCCCGCACCTGGGCCGACCGTTACCAGAAGCTGTCCGCCGGGATGATCGCCCCGGACTACTCCGGTCGCTTCGCCTCCCCGATCAGCCAGCTCAAGGCCGCGATGAACCTTCTCGGTCAGCCGGGCGCCGGTTCGGTGCGCCCGCCGCTGCTGCCGGTGACCGACCCGATCGTCCTCAAGCAGATTGCCGGCGTCCTGACCGACGCCGGTTTCACACCGGAGGCCTGACCCGCATGCTCAACACCAACCCCCGCCCGGCGCGTCCCGGCATGCCGGGACACCCGGCCACCCTGTGGCTGACCGGCGGCCACGTCGTGGACGTGGTCACCAGCACCGTCAGCCCGAACGACGTGGCCGTGTTCGACGGCAGGATCAGCTGGATCGGCCCCGCGAACCCGCAGGAGGGCGACGCGGTCGTCGACCTGGACGGCCGGTACCTGGTGCCCGGTCTGGTCTCCGTGCACACCCACCTGACCATCGTGTACCCGTTCGACGACACCGACGTGAACGAGAGCTCGGCCGCCTCGGCGCTGCGCGCGGCCAGCCGGGCCCGCGACGCCCTGTGGGCCGGCGTCACCACCGTGCGCACCCTCGACGAGCAGAACCGCGCCGACATCGAGCTGCGCCGGGCCGCCGTGAGCAACCGCTGGGCCCTGGACGTGCCCCGGATCCTGGCCTCCGGCCGCGCGATCGGGATCACCGGTGGCCACGGCAAGGGCATGGCCTGCTCCTACGCCGACGGTCACGACGAGTTCCTCAAGGCCGCGCGCCAGGAGCTGGAGGCCGGCGCCGACCACATCAAGGTCTTCATCACCGGCGGCATCGCGCACGCCGGGGAGTCGTTCAACGGCGCGCAGATGACGACCGACGAGATGAAGGCCGTGGTGCGGGCCACCGGCGAGCACGGCACCTACGTGGTCGCGCACGCCGGGGGCGGCGAGGCGATCCGCGAGGCGATGAGCGTCGGCATCACCCGCTTCGAGCACGGCTACGACCTGGACGAGCAGACCGTCACCGAGATGGCCTCCCACCGCGCCTATCTCACTCCCACCCTGTCGGTCACCAGCTGCCCGCAGTGGATGCTCGACCACGGCTTCACCCAGGGCCAGGTCGACGTGGCCCGGCGCGTGCACCCGATCCACCTGGCCTCGATCCAGCGGGCCTTCGGGAAGGCCGTCGTGACGGCCGGGGAGCTGGACGGTGACGGCATCCGCATCGTGGCCGGCACCGACTACCTGCCCGGCGAGCCGAACGACGGAACCTCCTGCGCGGTGCGGGAGATCGAGCTGCTCGAGCAGGCCGGCCTGCCCACGCCGGCGGCGCTGCGCGCCGGGACCTGGGAGGCCGCCCGCCTGCTGGGACGCGAGGACGAGTTCGGGTCGGTCCGCGAGGGACTCGCGGGCGACCTGCTGATCATCGAGGAGGACCCCACCGTGACCGTCTCCGCGCTGCGGACCATCGGCACCGTCATCCAGGCCGGGCGCCTGGTGCGCTCGGACCTGCCCGGCACCCAGGACCTGACCAGGGCGGTGTACGCGTGAGCGTCAAGGTCGCCGTCGACATCGGCGGCACGTTCGTCGACGCTGTCGCCTACGACACCGCCACCGGGGCCATCCGGGTGCACAAGGTGTCCACCACCCCGGCCGCCCCGGCCGAGGGCGTGCTGCAGGGCGTCGCCGCCCTGCAGGCCGACCTGTCCGAGGTCGAGTCCTTCGCCCACGGAACCACTCTCGGGCTGAACGCGATCCTGCAGCGCAACGGCGCCCGGGTCGGTGTCATCACCACCGAGGGCTTCTCCGACGTGCTGGAGATCGCCCGGGCCGGCATCCCCGCCGACCGGATGTACGACTTCGTCTACCAGCGTCCCCGCCCGCTCGTGCCCCGCCGTCACCGCCTCGGGGTGCCGGAGCGCCTGGACGCCTCGGGCGCCGTGGTGGTCCCGCTCGACGAGGCCGCCGTGCTCGAGGCCGGCCGCACCCTGGTGGAGCAGCACGGCCTGAGGTCGATCGCGGTGTGCTTCCTGCACTCCTACGCCAACCCGGCGCACGAGCAGCGCGCCGCGCAGGTGCTGCGCGAGGCGTTCCCGGGCGTGGCCGTCTCGGTCTCCAGCGACCTCACCCGCGAGTACCGCGAGTACGAGCGCACCTCCACCGTCGTGCTCGACGCGTACATCCGCCCGGTGCTCAACGACTACCTCGACCAGCTCGAGAAGGGCCTGGCCGGGCTGGGTCTCACCGAGCACCTGCACATCATGCGCTCGGGCGGTGGCGCGATGACCGCGGCCCTGGCCAAGCAGGCGCCGCTGCACACCGTGCTGTCCGGCCCGGCCGGCGGCGTGGTCGGCGCGACCTTCCTGGCCCGCGAACTCGGGCTCGACAACGTCCTCAGCTTCGACGTCGGCGGCACCAGCGTGGACGCCTGCGTGATCGTCGACGGCAGCCCCACCGAGGTGCACGAGGCCGAGATCGACGGCCTGCCGCTGCTGATCCCGATCTACGACATCCGCACCATCGGCGCCGGCGGCGGCTCGATCGCCTGGATGGACGCCGGTCTGCTCAAGGTCGGCCCGCGCTCGGCCGGCGCCGTGCCCGGCCCGGTCGCCTACGGCAAGGGCGGCACCGAGCCCACCGTCACCGACGCCGCGTTCGCCCTCGGCTGGCTCGACCCGGGAGCGTTCCTGGGCGGCGCCATGACCGTCAGCGCCGACGCCGCCCGCGCCGCGATCGCGCAGAAGGTCGCGGGCCCGCTCGGGCTGGACGAGACCGCGGCCGCCGCCAGCATTCTCGAGATCCTGGTCGCCCGTACCGTCGGCGCGATGCGCGAGATCACCATCGAGCGCGGCCTCGACCCGCGCGAGTTCACCCTGATGGCCTTCGGCGGCGCCGGCCCGCTGATCGCGCCGATGCTGGCCCGCGAGATGGACCTCGGTACCACCCTGGTACCGGCCGTCCCGGCCGCGTTCTCGGCCTTCGGCATGCTGATGTCCGACCTGGAGTACGAGTTCGCGGCCACCACCATGGTCCCGCTGAGCGACTCCTCGCTGGCGGACCTGGCCCCGACCTTCGCCGAGCTGCAGGCCCGGGCGGTCGAGGCCCTCGACGCCCAGCACGTCCCGGACGAGAACCGGCGCCTGGTGCGCACGGTCGACGTGCGCTACCTCGGCCAGGAGCACTCCCTGCCGGTCGAGCTGCGCGAGGGCGACACCGCCGCCGACGTGCTCGCCCGCTTCGGTGAGCTGCACCAGGCCCGCCACGGGCACGCGATGGACGTGGCCGGGCAGATCTTCTCGGTGCGCCTGAAGGCGGTCGGCGAGGAACCCAAGCCGGGCCTGGTCACGCTCCCCGGGAAGCCCGGGAGTCCCGAAGCCGCCGGTTCACGAAGGGCTTTCGACATGGCGGCCCGTGACTGGGCCGACTTCCCGGTGTACGAGCGGGCGGGTTTCGGGGCCGGGCAGGTCGTCCAGGGCCCCGCGATCGTCGAGGAGGGCACCTCCACGACCGTCTTCTTCTCCGACCAGACCCTACGGGTGGACGCCCACGGTCACCTTCTCATCACGTCGAACGGAGCCGGGGAATGAGTTCCCAAGCCGATAACAGGCTCGACGGCGCGACCGTCGAGGTCATCCGCAACTACGTGGTCTCGGCCGCCGAGCAGATGCGCCGCACCCTGGTGCGCAGCGCGTTCAACCCGGTGATCTACGACGTCCTGGACTTCGGCATCTCGATCTACGACGGCGCCCAGCAGCTGATGGCCGAGGCCAGCGGCATCACGCACTTCCTCGGCGCGAACGACCGGGCGCTGGTGATGGCCAGCGACTACATCGGGATCCCGACGATGGAGCCCGGCGACGTCTACCTGCTGAACTACCCGTACTGGAACGGCGCCCACTCCTACGACGCGATGCTGTTCTGCCCGGTCTTCGCGGACGGGCGCGCCGAGCCGGCCGCGTTCCTCGCGGTGCGGGCGCACTGGATGGACCTGGGCGCGAAATCGCCCGGCTACGTGCTCGACTCGACCGACATGCACCAGGAGGGCCTGATCTTCCCGGGCACCCGGATCGTGCACCGGGGCGAGGTCGTGCGTGACATCACCGAGCTGATCCGCTTCAACTCCCGCCTGCCCGACCTGACCCTGGGCGACTTCCACGCCCAGCTGGCCGCGCTGCGGGTCGGCGAGCGCAACCTGCACCAGATCTGGGGCAAGTTCGGCATCGAGACCGTCGAGCAGGCCATGCGCCAGGTCATCGAGCACGGCGAGCAGGTCGCCCGCCGCGCGGTGGCGGCCCTGCCCGACGGCACCTGGACCGCCACCGACTACATCGACGACGACAACATCACCGACGACCTGATCGAGATCACCGTGCGGGTGACCATCGACGGCGAGCGCATCGTCGTCGACTACACCGGCTCGTCACCGCAGGTGCTCGGCCCGGTCAACCTGCCCATCGGATCCACCGAGGGCATCGTCAAGGCGTCGTTCAAGGCGCTGACCACGCCCTGGGAACCGACCAACGCCGGGCACTTCGCGCCGGTCGAGATCATCGCCGAGCCCGGGTCGGTGTTTCACGCGCAGTACCCGGCGGCGACCTTCACCCAGTGGAGCGCCATCGTCGCCACCGAGCTGATGCACAAGGCCCTGGCCCAGGCGATGCCCGAGATCCCGGCCTCCTCCGGCGGTGACGAGCCCGGCTTCATGGCGGTGGGCCACGACCCGCGCACCGGCAAGGACTTCGTGGTCTCGAACAACGAGGGCATCGGCTGGGGCGCGACCCGCGACCACGACGGCGGCGACGCCCAGCAGCATCCCTCGCAGACCACCGTGCGCAACACCCCGGTCGAGGTGCTCGAGCACAAGGCGCCGCTGCTGCACGAGCGCCTCGAGCTGATCCCGGACTCGGCCGGCCCCGGCCGTTTCCGCGGTGGCGTCGGCGTGCTGCGCCAGGTGCGCTACACCGCGCCGGGCGAGGTGCTGTCGATGAAGAAGAAGACCAAGACCCGGCCCTGGGCCCTGGACGGCGGCCACGAGCCCGAGCCCAGCGAGATGGTGCTGTGGCCGGGCACCGACAAGCACCAGCGCGTCGGCATGTACCGGGCCTCGATGGAGGCCGGCGAACGGTTCGTCAACCGCACCGCCGGTGGCGGCGGCCACGGTGACCCGCTCGACCGCGACCCGCTGGCCGTCGTCGAGGACGTGCTCGACGGCTACGTGTCGATGAAGGCGGCCCGGGACGCGTACGGCGTCGTGGTCGCCCCCGACGGCACCTGGCAGCCCACCCCTGAACGCCAGGCCCGCAGCGAAGCGGACTGACGGCTCCTGCCCGTCCCTCCCGGTTCGAGGTGCTGCCCGCACCTCGAACCGCACCTCGAAACCGCACCAGCACCTCGCACTCCAGCACCTCGCACCGTGAACCTCCTCTCGAAGCAGGAAGCAGGTCCCCATGCGTTCCCGTACCTTCCTCAGTGTCGGTGCCTTCTTCGGCGCCGCCGCGATGCTGGCCGCCTGTTCCGGCGGCTCGTCCTCCGCGAGCGGCGGCTCGGCCCGTGACCAGGCGCTGGTCATCGCCGAGAACGAGCCGCCCGCCTCGTTCGACCCGGTCCAGGCCGACAACTCCACCGTCGACGAGGTCGTGATCCCGGCCTACGACAGCCTTCTCACCTACGGCGACGACGGGAACCTGGCCGGCGTGCTGGCCTCGGACTGGAAGGTCTCCGACGACGGCCTGACCGTCACCCTGACCCTGCGCGACGACGTGACCTTCCACGACGGCGCCAAGCTGACGGCCACCGACGTGAAGTACACGCTCGACCGGATCAAGACCCTGAACATCGGCGTGGCCTCGTTCCTGACCGCGTACGACTCCTCCGAGGCGACCTCCGACACCGAGCTGACGATCACGCTCAGCACGCCCGACGCGGTGTTCCCGGCCGCGCTGACCCGCGTGTACGTGGTGAACTCGGCGCTGGTCGAGAAGAACGCCGGTGACGACCAGGGCCAGTCCTGGCTGGCCACCAACGACGCCGGCTCGGGCCCCTACCAGCTGACCCAGTACAGCTCGAACCAGAGCGCCGACTACGAGCAGTACGCCGACTACTGGCAGGGCTTCACCGGGCAGGCCAAGTCGGTCCAGTTCCAGTACATCTCGGACGCCTCGACGCAGAAGTCGGCGCTGGAGTCCGGTGACGTCGACGTGGCCATGGACATCGCGCCCACCGACTGGGCCTCGTTCGACGGCCAGGCCGGGTTCACCACCGACAAGTCCGACACGAACGTCGTGCTCTACACCTTCTTCAACATGAACGACGCCACCACCAAGAACAAGGCCCTGCGCGAGGCGATCGCCTCCTCCTACAACTACCAGGAGCACATCGACCAGATCCTGCTCGGCGCCGGCAAGAAGGTGACCGGCCCGCTGCCCAGCGGAATGCAGTGCGCCACCACCGATGTCACCCAGCCGACCTACGACCTGGACAAGGCCAAGCAGCTGGTCGCGGACAACGGTCTCGACGGCACCAGCGTCACGATGACCTACCTGGAGGCCACCTCGGAGATGGAGCAGGCCGCGACCCTGCTGCAGTCCAACCTGGCCGAGGTCGGCATCGACCTGAAGCTGCAGGCCGTCACCTACCCGCAGTACGTCGAGATGAACGCCAAGGACGAGACCCGCCCGCAGCTGGGCATGATCTACGCCTTCCCGGCCTTCCCCGACGCCAGCGCGATCATGTACCAGAACTTCAACTCGAAGATGATCGGCTCGCAGAACTGGGGCGCGTACGACAACGCCGAGGTCGACAAGCTCACCGACGACGCGCAGACCGAGTCCGACCAGGCCACCCGCTGCGCCGACTACGAGAAGGCCCAGGCCCTGGTGGCCGACGACGTCCCGTCGATCAACATGGCCAACGCCCAGACCGTCGCGATCATGAACGAGCGGGTCAAGGACTTCGCCTACCGCTCGTGGCACCACCAGACGGTCGACGTCTACAGCATCCAGGTCAGCTGACCTTCCCGGGCGGGGACGTGAGAACGTCCCCGCCCACCACCCATTCACGGAAAGGAGGACGTGTCGTGGACGTGGCACGCTACGTCGCCCGGCGCACGATGCTGTCGGCCGTGGTCTTCTTCGGCCTCGTCGTGCTGGCGTTCGTCCTGGTCACGGTGCTGCCCGGCGACCCGGCGCGGGCCGCGGCCGGCCGCAACGCCACGGCGGCCCAGGTCGAGGACGCGCGCACGCGGCTGGGTCTGGACGACCCGGTGCTCGCGCAGTTCTGGCACTACCTGACCAACGTCCTGCAGGGCGACCTGGGCAACTCGGTCTTCACCCACCGGGCCGTCCTGGCCGACATCGCGGACGTCCTGCCGTCCTCCCTCGAACTGGTCGCCGCGGCGATGATCGTCAACATCGCGGTCGGCGTGCCCCTCGGCGTCCTGGCCGCCTACCGGCGCGGGCGGCTGCTCGACCTGCTGGCCCGCGTCGTGGCCCTGCTCGGCGCCACCATGCCGGTCTTCTGGCTCGGCCTGCTGCTGCAGCTGGTGCTGGCCAGCCGCCTGGGCTGGTTCCCGCTGTACGGCCAGCTCGGTTTCGGCGAACGGGTTCCCGACATCACCGGTGTCACCACCCTCGACGCCCTGCTGTCCGGGAACCCGGCCCTCTTCCTCTCGGCCCTGACCCACCTGATCCTGCCCGCGCTGACCCTGGCGGCCAGTTTCGTGGCGGTGATCGCCCGCACCGTGCGCTCGTCGATGATCACCTCGCTGGACGCCGACTACGTCACCCTCGCCCGTGCCACCGGCGCCGGTGAGGTCCGCGTCGTGGTGCGCCACGCCCTGCGCAACGCCCTGGTGCCGATGTCCACGATCCTGGGCATGCAGCTGGGCTGGATGCTCGGCGTCACCGTGCTGGTCGAGAGCACCTTCTCGCGCAAGGGAATCGGCGCCTACATGGTGGACGCGGTGCTCCAGAACGACCTGTACGCGGTGATCGGCTCGATCCTCGTCATCGGTGTCGTCTTCATCGTCACCAACCTCGTCGTCGACGTCGTCCAGCTGTGGATCAACCCGCGCCTGCGCGACGGACTCGTCCCCGCCCGCCCGGCGCCGGAGGCGGTCCGATGAGCACCCCTACCCCCGGGAGCCCCTCGGTGACCCCGACGCCCGACGCGACCACCACGTCCACCATCGCCGTCAGGAAGCGCCGGCGCACCCCGATCGTCGACCGGATCGCCCTGGGCGTCTGCGGGCTCGTCGTTCTCCTCGCCGTGATCGGCCCCTGGATCGCCCCGCACGACCCCTACACCGTCGATCTGGGCAACCGGCTGCTCGGCCCGGGCCCGGGACACTGGCTCGGCACCGACATCAACGGCCGGGACGTGCTCTCGCGCATCCTGACCGGCGCCCGCACCACGCTTCTGGCCACGGCCGTCGTGCTCGCGGTCACCGTCGTAGTGGGCGTGGTCGTCGGCACGGCCGCCGCGGTCGGGGGACGCGTGGTGGACGAGATCATCATGCGGATCACCGATGTCGGGCTCGCGGTGCCCTCGATCATCCTGGCCCTCGGCTTCGCGGTCGCCCTGGGGCCGGGCATCGGGTCGGCGATCATCGCCGTGAGTGTCAGCTGGTGGCCCGGTTACGTGCGGCTGATCCGCACCGTGGTGCGCGAGACGATGCAGGCCGAGTTCGTCGAGTCGGCCGTCGCGCTGGGCGTGGGCCGGCGGCGCCTGATCCTGCGCCACGTGCTGCCCAACTCGCTCGACATCCTCTACGTGCAGGTCACTCTCGACGTCGCGGCGGTGATGCTGGTCATCTCCGGCCTGTCGTTCATCGGCGTCGGCGCCCAGGTGCCCTCGGCCGAGTGGGGCGCGATGATCGCGGCCGCCGCGGACAACGTCACCTCCGGCTGGTGGGCCCTGGTCTTCCCGGGCCTGGCCATCGCGCTCACCGCGATCGCGTTCTCGCTCGTGGGCGACTGGCTGCGCGTGCTGCGGGACCCGACCCTGAGGGAGCAGAGCTGATGAGTTTGCTGTCGGTGGAGGACCTCCGGGTCTCCTACGGTTCCCGCGAGGTGGTGCACGGGGTGTCCTTCTCGCTCGAGAAGGGTTCCCGTACCGCCCTGGTCGGGGAGTCCGGGTCGGGCAAGTCGGTCACGGCCCGGGCGGTGCTGCAGCTGGACGTCGCGGCCCGGCTGCGGGGGTCGGTCCGGCTGGAGGGTCAGGAGCTGGTGGACGCGTCGGCGAAAGTCGTGCGCTCGGTGCGGGGTTCGCGGGTCGGCCTGGTCTTCCAGGACCCGCTGACCTCGCTCAACCCGGTGATGACGATCGGCTGGCAGATCATGCAGCCCCTGGTCATCCGCGGCGTGAAGAAGAAGGAGGCCCGCGAGCGCGGCATCGCGCTGCTGAGCCGGCTGGGCGTGAAGGACGCGTCGGGGCGCTTCGACGACTACCCGCACCAGTTCTCGGGCGGGATGCGCCAGCGGGTGGTCATCGCGATCGCGGTGATCGCCGAGCCGGAACTGCTGATCGCCGACGAGCCGACCACGGCCCTGGACGTGCGGGTGCAGGCGGCGGTGCTGGACCTGCTGCACGAGGTCGCGCAGGAGCGGGGCATGGCGGTGCTGCTGATCACCCACGACCTGGGGGTGGTCGCCGGTTTCGCCGACGACGTGGTGGTCATGCGGCACGGCAGGATCGTCGAGACCGCGCCCGTCGGGCCGCTGTTCGCGGACCCGCAGCATCCCTACACGAAGGGCCTGCTGGGAGCGGTGCCGCGGCTGGACCGCGACCCGTCGCAGCGCCTGGTGTCGGTGGAGGAGATCGAGGCGGTGTCCCGGTGAGCGTCAACGGTTCCGTGAAGAAGATCCTCGAGGTCGACGGCCTCACCAAGACCTATCCGGGCGCCTCGCGCCCGGCGGCCGCCGACGTCGGGTTCAGCATGCTCGAGGGCACGGCCCTGGGGCTGGTCGGGGAGTCCGGCTCGGGCAAGTCGACGACCGCCCGGATGATCGCCGGCCTGGAGAAGCCCGACGCCGGCTGGGTGCTGCTGGGCGGCAAGCAGATCGACGGGGTCTCGCGGCGGGCGATGCGGCAGGTGCGGCGGGACATGCAGGTCGTGTTCCAGGACCCGTACTCGTCGCTGAACCCGCGCATGAACGTCGAGCAGCTCGTCGGGGAGGGCCTGCTCGTGCACGGCATCCTGCCCGACCGGGCCGCGCGCCGCGCCGAGGTCGAAAGACTGCTCGGCCTGGTCGGTCTCGGCCACGCCGACCTGGGGGCCTACCCGCGCTCGTTCTCCGGCGGGCAGCGTCAGCGCCTGGCGATCGCCCGGGCCCTGGCCGTGCGCCCGCGTCTGCTGATCTGTGACGAGCCGGTCTCCTCGCTCGACGTCTCGGTGCAGGCGCAGGTGCTGAACCTGCTGCGCGACCTGCAGGCCGAACTCGGCCTGTCGATCCTGTTCATCGCCCACGACCTGGCCGTGGTCCGCTACCTGTGCGACCAGGTCGTCGTGATGAGTGAGGGCCGCGTGGTCGAGCAGGGCAGCCGGGAGCAGATCTACGGCGACCCCCAGCACGAGTACACCCGGGACCTGCTCGCCGCGGTCCCGGTTCCCGATCCCGCGCACTCCCGGCGGGTCCGTTCCGATTCTGTCGTGGAGGAGAAGCAATGAGCGACCTGGTGGTCCGTGGCGGCACCCTGGTGCAGCCGGACTGGTCCGGCCCGGCCGACCTGCACCTGGCCGACGGCGTGGTCAGGGCCGTGGTGGCCCCCGGCACCCCGCTGCCCGCCGGGGCCGAGGTCCTCGACGCCACCGGCAGACTGGTGATGCCCGGGGGAGTGGACCCGCACTGTCACGTCGGTTTCACCAGCGGCGGCTACACCTCGCTCGACGGGTACGCCGAGTGCACCACCGCCGCCGTCCTGGGCGGCACCACCACGATCGTCGACTTCGCCATCCCGCAGCCGGGCCAGCGGCCGGTCGACGTGGCCGCCGCCCAGCGGGCCAAGGTGCCGCAGGGCCTGTGCGACGCGGCCGTCCACGCCTCCGTCGTGGAGTGGGACGACACCACGGCCGACCAGCTGCGCTCCCTGGTGGCCGACGGCCTGGCGACGGTGAAGATGTTCACCACCTACCGTGGCGAGAGCATGGCCAGCGCCGACACCATCCTGAAGACCATGCAGGTGCTGAAGGAGTCGGGCGGCATGGTGGTGATCCACTGCGAGGCCAACCCGATCATCGAGGAGGATCAGCGCCGGGCCGCCGAGCGCGGCGAGATCGACGCCGCGCACATGGCCGGCACCCGCTCGGAACTGGCCGAGACCGCCGCGGTCGCCGAGGTCCTCGCGATCGCCGAGACCCTCGACGCCCCGGTCTACTTCGTGCACCAGTCCACGCCCGCCGCGGTCGAGCTGGTCGCCGCCGCCCGCCGCCGCGGGCTCCGTGCGTACACCGAGTCCGTCGCCCACCACCTCGTGCTCGACGACTCGCTCTACGACGGCCCGAACCCCGAGCGCTGGGTCTGCTGCCCGCCGCTGCGTGACCGGGCGACGGTCGAGGCCCTGGGCGGCTACCTGGCCAACGGTGAGATCACCACGGTCGCCTCCGACCACTGCTGCTACGACACCGCGCAGAAGGTCTCGCACCGGCACGACGTGCGGCACATGCCCAACGGCCTGCCCGGCGTCCAGACCCGCCTGCCCGTCATCTTCTCGACCTACGTCGCCACCGGCCGGATCACGCCGTCACGCTTCGTCGAGCTCACCGCCGCGAACCCGGCCCGCACCAACGGGATCTACCCGCGCAAGGGCACCCTGGCCCCGGGCAGCGACGCCGACCTGGTGCTGTGGGACCCCTCGGCCCGCTGGACGATCACGGCCGGCGACCTGGCCCAGGCCACGGACTACACGCCGTACGAGGGCATCGAGGTCACCGGCCGTCCCGAGACCGTCGTGGTCGGCGGGCGCGTGATCGCCGGCGGCGGGCGGATCCTGGACGCGACCCCGCGGGGCCGCTTCCTGCCGGCCTCCCTGGCCTGAGCCTCAGACCTGGGTGGCGCCGCCGTCCACGTACAGGGCCGAGCCGGTCATGAAGCTGCTCTGGTCGCCGGCCAGGAACAGCACCGTGGCGGCGATCTCCTCGGGCCGGGCGAGGCGTCCCAGCGGGACGGCGGCGGCCATGCCCTCCTTGAACGCCGCGGCCTGGTCGGCGGGGATGAGCCCGTTCAGGCCGGGGGTCTGCGTCGCGCCGGGCATCACGGCGTTGACCCGGATGCCCCGCCCCTTGAGCTCGTTCGCCCAGGTGCGGGTGAACGAGCGCTGGGCGGCCTTGGTCGCCGAGTACAGGCCGAACGCGGGGGCCCCGATGTCGGCGTTGGCCGAGCCGTTCAGCACGATCGAGGCGCCGTCGTTGAGCACCGGAAGGGCCTTCTGCACGGTGAAATAGGTTCCGCGCACGTTGATGTCGAAGTGCTGGTCGAACTGCGCCCCGGTGCTCGCCTCGAGGGTGACGAACTCGCCGATCGAGGCGTTGGCGAACAGCACGTCCAGTCCCTGCCCCCGGGCCCGGATCGCGTCGTAGAGCCGGTCGAGGTCGTCGAGATCCGAGATGTCGGCGACCACCGCGGTCGCCGAGCCGGCCCCGATGACCTCGACCGCCTCGTCGAGTGTGCCCTGACGGCGGCCGGTGATGAAGACGTGGGCCCCCTCGGCGGCCATCCGCACCGCGGCCGCCCGTCCGATGCCCGTGCCCCCGCCGGTGACCAGGGCGGTCTTGCCTTCGAGCTGTCCCATGTCCATCGCTCCCACACGCGATCCATTTCCGCATCGATTGATGCGGAAGTAGGACCGTAACACTTCTGCAGCGATCGATGCAGAACTTCCGCATCGGTCACTGCAGAAGGGCGTAGCATGCGGGGATGGCGACCAGGAAGGACACGCGGCAGACAGCGATCGGGCGGCCCCGGGCGTTCGACACCGACGCGGCGCTCGAGAAGGCCATGGTGTTCTTCTGGGCGCACGGCTACGAGGGGGCGAGCCTGTCCGGCCTGACCAGGGCCATGGGCATCTCGACCACCAGCATGTACGCGGCCTTCGGCAACAAGGAGGAACTCTTCCGCAAGGCCCTGCAGCGCTACAGCGAGCATCCCGACTCGTACCTGGAGCAGGGCCTCGACCAGCCCACCGCCCTCGAGGTCGCCACCGCAATGCTCAACGGCGTCGTGCGCGGCACCACGCGGCCGGACATGCCCTCGGGCTGCCTGGGCGTGCAGAGCGCCCTGGTCACCGGGGAGGGGGCCACCGGCGTGCGTGACCTGCTCGTGCAGTGGCGCACCGGCATCTACGACCGGCTCCGGGAGCGTTTCGAGCGGGCGGTCGCCGAGGGCGATCTGCCGCCCGGCACCGATCCGGGCGTTCCGGCCCGCTACCTGGCCACGCTCGTGGCCGGTGTCGCGGTGCAGGCCGCCGGGGGCGTGCCCCGCGAGGACCTGCAGGCCATGGTCGACGCGGCGCTGCTGAGCTGGCCCCCGGGCGGCCGCTCGCCCGGCTGAGAGTGCCCCGGCGGGAACGGCCCTCGTCCGTCACGGCTCTCGCGCCGGTGCGACGAGGGGTTACCAGGGGCCGGGAATCAGGCCTTCCGGAAGGTCCACAGGTGGTCGTCGCTGGGGTCGCAGGTCCACAGCTGCATGTTCTTGCCGACGGCCATGTCGGTGCCGTCGGCGACCCCGCCCTGGACCTCCAGGCACAGCTGCGACAAGGTGTTGACCACGAAATACTGCACGAGGCCGTTCTTCACCCGGCCGCTGTTGCGCAGCGTCCACTCCTGGTTGTCGGTGCTGCTCGGCTCGTAGCAGATCGTCGCGCCGACACCGTCGCCCTCGACCGGGGTGCCGCCACCCGGAGGGTCGAGGCACAGGCCGCCGGAGGAGTCCTTGATCTGGAACACCGGCACGCCGTTGACCGTGCGGGCCCGCGCGATCTGGACCCGCACGGAGTCGGCGCAGTTCTGCTGGGTGCTCGTGGTGCTCTCGGCCATCGTGCCCAGGCACCGCCCGGTCACCCCGTTGACCAGCCGGTAGTTCACGCCGATGGCGGCCTTCACCGGCGCCGGCGTGGTCTTCCTCGTCTCCCGGGTCGTGGGCTCCTGTGCCACCGGCACGCCGGGCGTGGTGGCGGTGACCGTGCGCGTCCTCGTCGCCGGGGCCTTCGCCGGCTCGGCCTCCTGCGTCTTCTCGGCCCGGGCGGACGCGGTCGGCACCGTGGTGGGACGGGCCGTCGCCTTCGCGCCGGGGGGCTCCACGGGCCCGGCGACGAACGTGACCTCCTCGCCCTTGACCTTGCCCCCGACGGTCTGCGCCACGGTCGCGGTGATCGCGGCGACACCGACCGCGACGAGGGCGACGCCACCGATCACGGCCCAGGAAAAAGGCTTTCGGGGACGCTCGGAAGAGGTGGGCTCGTCGTTGCTCATCGGTTCCCTAGTCGGAGTAGCGATGCCGGGCGCACGCGGGCCGGAATCGGTGGGCCGGGACAGGTACGGTTCCGCGACCTCCGCCGGAGGGGCCGCTCGTCACTTTGCGCACAATATAAGGACGAAGTGACCACGGATCCAGCCCGGTTCGGGGACTCGTCGGCCGGGGAGGGGCATTTTCCCGGAAAGGGCTGCGAGGCAGGCGGTTCGGGGTGCCAGAGGCAGGGGCGGGTCAGGGCAATCCCCACGCCCGATCGCCTGGTGCACCGGTGAGCGGGTGACGGGCTGTCGGGGATCAGGTCCGGGCGGCCTCGGGCACCGACTCGCCGGAGTCCCCGGGAGAGCTGGGGCGGCCCGAGGCCACCACCTGCCGGCCCCACGAACCGGCCGCTCGGCGCCGTCCGGGTCAGGGAGTCACAGCGACCGCATCACCGCGATCCGCCGCTCGATCACGTCGGGCCGCAGACCGGGCGCGAAGTGGTCCCAGCCGTGGATCAGGCCCGGCAGCACCTGCAGTTCGGCGTCGACCCCGGCGGCCCACAACCGCCGGGCCCAGTCGATCGTCTCCTCACGCAGCGGGTCGAGCGCTCCCACCTCCAGGTAGGCGGGGGCCAGGCCGCGGAAGTCCCGTAGCCGGGCCGGGACCACCGTGGCCGGGGCGTCCCCGGCGTGGTCGTCACCCAGAACGGCCCGCCAGGCAGTGGTCTTCAGCGGGTACAGGTCCGCCGCGAAGGGGAGAAGGTGCGGGTCGGGCTCGAGCTCCTGGTTGTCCAGCAGCGGGTAGACGAGGATCTGCCGGGCCAGGGGGAGGCCCTCGTCGCGGGCACGCACGGCCGTTCCCGCAGCCAGGGTCGCCCCGGCGCTCTCACCCCAGACCGCGATGCGGGCCGGGTCCACCCCGAGCTCCGCCGCGTTCGCGATCAGCCAGGTTAGGCCCGCGTACACGTCGTCCGTCAGGGTTCTCGACTCCGGGGCCAGGCGGTACTCGACCGAGAGCACCGGCACGCCGGACGCTTCCACGTGCCGGGCGATGAACGGGGCGAAGTGCTCCACCTGCCCGGCGACGAGGCCGCCGCCGTGGGCGTGGACGAGGGCGGCACCGGTTAGTCCGCCGACGGGGACGAACCAGTGCAGCTCGAGGTCGTGCCCGTCGCCGGTCGTGGTGGTGAAGACCTTCCGGTCGACATTCGCCGGGGGCAGGCCGGCGGTGATTGCCGGGTACATGGCGGCGACGGTGTCGCGCCAGGACTTCCAGTCCCCGGCCCGGTGCGGCGGCAGGGGTTCAGCGGTGCTCAGGACGGCTGCGAGGTCGGGGTCGAGATTCATGTCGCCGGACGCTAGGACCTAGAGTCGACTCTAGATCAAGTCGACGGGAGTGACGGATGCACGACGGCCTGAGCATCGGCGAGGTCAGCGAGCGCACCGGTATCGGCGTGCACGCGCTGCGCTACTACGAGCGGGAGGGGCTGCTGCTGGGCTCGGTGGCCCGCGGTGACGGCGGGCGGCGCCGGTACTCGTACGAAGACGTGGAATGGCTGCGCATGTGCAGCCGCTTCCGGGCCGGCGGTATGCCTCTGGCCGACATTCGGCGATACACCGAGCTGGTGGCGGCCGGGCCGGGCAACGAGGGCGAGCGCCTGCGGCTGCTGCGCGAGCACGAGGCCCGGGTGCGCGCCGAGATGGACGCGCTGGCAGAGAGTCTCGCGGTGATCGAGTACAAGTCCCGGCTGTACGCCGAGCACGTCGAGGCGGGAACGGCCTCCACCCTGTGGACCGGTGAGACGCTGTCGTGCATGGCCAGTGCGGCGCAGGGGGCACGTGAGCAGGACCGGTCGGCGCCGCGGGCGTTTCGCTCGGCACCGTCTCCCACGCCCCGTCCGTCAACCTCGACCGGACGAACCCCTTCGACGCGTACGCCGTGACCCTCCCCACCTGAACTCCGGCGAGAGTCCGGGGGCCGAAAGAGTTCTCGCTACAGGCCGAGCACGAGCTTGTCGCACGTGAAGGCCTCTGCGTACCGCGCGCGGCACTCCATGCCCCGCAGCCGGGCCAGCCCGAGGAACATCTCGTCGTCCCACCAGTCGCGCCCGTGCTGCGAGGGGTACACCTCGTTCAGCAACGCGACCTTGCGCCGCGCCACCTCGTCGCTCATCGGCACGTACACCGAGCGGCGGGTGAGATCACCGTCCCACTTGGGAATCTCGTACTGCAGGTGCACCGAGTCCCGCCACACCGTCGGCGCCATGGTGCCCAGCAGCCGGTGATCCTGGTGCAGATCGGTGGCCGACGGGGTGAGCACCAGATCGGGCACCGGCCCGGCGACCGACTCCAGGACGTCCTTCACCGTGCCGGCGTGCTCGGGAAGACGCCCGTCGGGCAGGCTTTCGGCCCGGAAGGTGACGTCGGCGTGCCCGAGGAAGGTCGCGGCCGCCGCCCGTGCCTCCTCGTGCCGCACCGGGCTGCCGGTGAGCACGAGGTACCGCACCTGCACCCCCGCGGGCAGGGCCAGCAACAAGCCGCCCGCCCCGATCTCGATGTCGTCCGGATGCGCCCCGACCACCACCACCGACCGCAGCTCACCGATCGTGAAGGGCCTCACAGCGGCACCGTCGACAGGGCGCCGTCCCGTGCGCGCACCTCGTTCTCCCACACCATCCACGGACGATGCCCGCGCCAGTACAGGTCGTCGACCTCGGTCTGGTCGCGCACCGTGTCGATCGCCCGCCAGAACCCGGCATGGCGCCGCGCCACGATCTGCCGGCTCTGCGTCAGCCGGGTCAGCGCCTGCGGCACCAGGTCCTCGCCGGGCCGCAGCGCGTCGAAGATCTGCGGCCGGAAGATGAAGTAACCGCCGTTCTGCCAGGGCACCGCCGAGCGCAGCGAGACGATCCCGGAGATGCCCCCGTCGTCGTCGATCTGCACCGCGTGATGCGTCAGCACCGGTTCCACCGCCAGCAGACTCGCCACGGCACCGGAACGCCGGAAGTCCCGCACCGCCGTCTGCAGATCCGCGTCGGTCAGGGTGTCGGCGTAGTTCGCCAGGATCAGCTCGTCACCCTCGACGAACTCCCGCACCCGCAGGAGGCGCTCGCCGATGCTGGCGTTCATCCCGGTGTCCACGAGCGTGAGCCGCCAGTCGCCGTGCTCCCGGGGGAGTCGGAGGTGGGGCCCGTCGGGCCGGGCCCCCTGCTCGAGGAACCAGTGCTGGATGGCCCGCGCGCCGTAGCCCAGGCACAGCACGAACTCCCGCACCCCGAAATGCGCGTAGTACCGCATGATGTGCCAGATCATCGGCTGCTCGCCGATCCGGGCCAGAGGCTTGGGCGGGCTGTCCGGGCTCTGCCGCAGGCGCGTGCCCTGACCCCCGCAGAACAAGACGGCCTTCACCGCTCACCTCGGCCTGAAGTGGGGGCGTCGCGGGGCACACCTGACGGCATGGTGGGTCACTGTCTCCTGAACGGGGCCGGTCTGCCGGTGGGCAGTCCCTTCGGGCAACGGCGCGACAGCGCCGCGACTTGAGCCTCAGGGTGGACGACGTGGTCGCCCGGCCGGCACGGGCCACCGTCCGCGCACCGAACGAGCTACGCTCCCCGAATGTCCGACAACGTCCGCCTTCCGCTGTGGGCGGGCCGGACGGCCGCGCTCGCGGGCATCGTGCTCGTGGCGTTCACCCTACGCCAGGCCGTCGCGGCCATGTCCCCGATCCTCGGTGACATCCGCACGGACATCCCGATCTCGACCCTCGGTGCCGGCCTGCTCGGCACCCTGCCCCCGATCCTGCTCGCGATCTCCGGGTTCGCCGCACCCCGCGTCGCCCGCCGCCTCGGCCTCGACGGCGGCATCGTCCTCGCCCTGCTGCTCATGACCCTCGGCCACCTCGTGCGCGCGTCCGCCCCAGGGTTCGCCGCGCTGCTCGGCGGCAGCGTGATCGCGCTGACCGGCACCGGTCTCGGCAACGTGCTGCTGCCCCCGGTCGTGCGGCGGTGGTTCCCCGACCGGGTGGCCCTGCTGACCGCCGTCTACGTCGGCGTCGTGGGTGTCAGCACCGCCGTGCCGGCCGCGCTCGCCGCCCCCGTCGCCGAACGCGCCGGCTGGCGGTTCTCGCTCGGCATCTGGGCGGTGACCGCGCTCGTCGCACTCGTGCCGTGGACCGTCGTCGTGGTGCGCGAGCGCCGCCTCCGGCGTTCCGACGAGGTCCCCACCGAGCCCCCGGCCCTCCTGAGGGGGCTGTGGCGCTCGCGGGTGGCCGTATCGATCACCGTCGTCTTCTCCACCAGCACGGTGCTGACCTACGCGGCTTTCGCCTGGCTGCCCGAGATCCTCGGCGACGTCGCCGGTTCCACCCCGACCGAGGCCGGTGTCCTGCTCGCCGTCACCGGCTTCGTCAGCACGCCCATCGCCCTCGTCGCACCCCTGCTCGTGACCCGGCTACGCCGTCCCGCCGCACTGATCGCCGCCGGCGTCGCGTGTTTCGTGCTCGGCTACCTCGGTCTGCTGCTCGCGCCCGCGCCCCTCACACTGGTGTGGGTACTGCTCATCGGCTCGGGTTCGATCCTGTTCCCGGTCAGCCTCGTGCTCATCAACGACCGCACCCGCACGCCCGGCGGCACCGTCGCCCTGAGCGGCTTCGCCCAGGGGGTCGCCTACGGGTTCGGTGCGCTCGGCCCGCTGGTCGTCGGTCTGCTGCACGACGTGAGTCACGGCTGGACTCTGCCCCTGCTGTTCCTGCTCGCGGTCGCCCTGGTGGCGGCGGTCCCCGTGTTCACCCTGACCCGGCCGGTCTTCGTGGAGGACGACCTCGGGCGGGCCGGTGGGCGGCGCCTCAGGAGCCGTAGACCTCCACCCGGAGGTCGAAGTTCCCCGAGCCGTTGCCGGGACTGTCGTCGTTGATGCGGACGAACAGCTTGCTCCCTGCCCGTGGACCTGATGCCCGTGGCCGGGACCGACGAGCGCCGAGGTACTCACCCACCCGCCCGGGGAGGCGACCACGGCGTCCTGAAATCTCAGAGCGCACGCAGGGCGGGCGCCACGTCCTGGGTGAACTGGGTCAGGAAGCGTTCCTGGTCGTTGCCCGGCCCGTGGAAGACCAGGTGGGTGAAACCGGCGTCGGTGTAGCTCTTCACGGCCGCGACCACCTCGGCCGGGTCGGACGCCACGATCCAGCGCTTCGCGACCTGCTCGATCGGGAGCTCGTCGGCCAGGCGGGCCATCTCGACCGGGTCGTGGACCGAGGCCTTCTGCTCCGGCGAGAGCGACAACGGCGCCCAGAACCGGGTGTTCTCCAGCGCCCGGGCCGGGTCCTCGTCGAACGACAGCTTGATCTCGATCGTGCGGTCGATGTCACCCTCGGAACGCTCCGAGAGGGCAAGGCCCTCGCGCAGAGCCGGCAGCAGCGTCTGGGAGTACAGGTCCATGCCCTTGCCCGAGGTACAGATGTACCCGTCCCCGGCGCGCCCGGCGTACTTGGTCACGCCCGGGCCGCCACCGGCGATGTAGATCGGCACCGGCTGCTCGGGACGGTCGTAGACGGTCGCGTCGTGCAGCCGGTAGAACTCGCCCTCGAACGTGACCCGCTCGTGCGTCCACAACTGCCGGATCAGGCGCACCGCCTCCCGAAGACGCGCGAAACGCGTGCGCGGCTCGGGGAACTCGACCCCGACCGCGGTCTCGTTCAGCGCCTCACCGGTGCCGATCCCCAGGATCACCCGCCCCGGCGCCAGGCACCCCAGCGTCGCGAACGCCTGCGCGATCACCGCCGGGTTGTACCGCAGCGTCGGCGTCAGCACCGACGTGCCCAGCTGCACCCGCGACGTGCGCGCGGCCACCCACGGCAACCACACCAGCGCCGAGGGCGCGTGCCCGTCGACATGCCGCCAGGGCTGGAAATGATCCGAGATCCACACCGAGTCCAGACCCTGGTCCTCGGCCTGCACCGCGAAATCGGCCAGCTGTCCGGGAGCGAACTGCTCCGCCGACGCCTTGTAGCCCAGCTTCACGGTCAGCGGGCCAGGACGTCGACGTGGGGGAGGCCGTGCGCCTGCGCCACCGGTGCGTAGGTGAGGTCACCGGCGTGCGTGTTCAGGCCCCGGGCCAGGGTGGCGTCGGCCCGCAGGGCCTTCTCCCAGCCGTGGTCGGCCAGGGCCAGGGCGTAGGGCAGGGTGACGTTCGTGAGGGCGTTGGTGGACGTGTTGGCCACCGCGCCGGGCATGTTCGCGACGCAGTAGAAGACGGTGTCGTGCACGGCGTAGGTCGGCTCGGCGTGGGTGGTCGGGCGGGAGTCCTCGAAGCAGCCGCCCTGGTCGATGGCGATGTCCACCAGCACGGCGCCGGGACGCATCCGCGAGACCAGGTCGTTCGAGATCAGTTTCGGCGCGCGGGCACCGGGGACGAGCACGGCGCCGATCACCAGATCGGCGTCCAGCGCGGCCTTCTCGACCTCGTACGCGCTCGAGGCGATGGTCTGCACCCGGCCGCCGAAGATCCGGTCGGCCTCCCGCAGCCGGTTCACGTCGAGGTCGAGGAGCTGGACGTCGGCGCCCATCCCGACCGCGATCGTGGCCGCGTTCAGGCCCGAGATGCCCGCTCCGATCACGACCACCCGGGCGGGGCGCACGCCGGGCACGCCGCCGAGCAGCACACCCCGCCCGCCGGCCGAGCGCATCAGGTGCTGCGCGCCGACCTGGGGGGCGAGGCGTCCCGCGACCTCGCTCATCGGCGCCAGGAGAGGCAGGGCGCCCGAGGAGGTCTGGACGGTCTCGTAGGCGATCGCGGTCGTGCCCGCCGCCAGCAGGGCGTCGGTGCAGGGCCGGGACGCGGCCAGGTGCAGGTAGGTGAACAGGGTCTGCCCGGCCCGCAGGTGACCGTACTCGCTCTCCACCGGCTCCTTGACCTTGAGCACGAGTTCGGCCGCGCCCCAGACCTCCTGGGCGGAGCCGGCGATCTTCGCGCCCGCCGCCTCGTAGTCGGCGTCGGGGATCGACGAGCCGGTGCCCGCCCCCTGCTCGACGAGCACGTCGTGACCCCGCAGCGTCAGTTCGCGCACCCCGGCGGGGGTGATGGCGACGCGGTACTCGTGGTTCTTGATCTCCTGGGGAACTCCGACCAGCATGCTGTGCTCCGTTTCAGAGGGGGGACCGGGTGGGGGAGAGCATGCCCCGCGGTTTCGTTACGAGGTTGTTTCGCCGAACAAGATTTGGCGATAAGGACCTACCCTGGTGGAGTGTTCGAGAATGGCCAGGTCAGGGAGTGCTCGTCGTGAACAATCGTCGATCCGTGCAGGGGCCGGTCGAACTGGACGACGTCGATCGCCAGATCCTCGACGTGCTGGCCCGCGACGCTCGGGTGGCCAACAGCACGCTGGCCGGGATGGTCGGGGTGGCGCCGTCCACGTGCCTGATGCGCGTGCGCCGTCTGCAGGAGACCGGCGTCATCAACGGGTTTCGCGCCGATCTGTCCCCCGAGGCGCTCGGGCGCCCGCTGCAGGCGCTGATCGCGGTGCGGCTGGGCACGCCGTCACGCAACCGGGTCGGGGCGTTCGCCCGGGAGATGGCGGCGCTGCCGGGCGTGCTCAACGTGTACTTCCTCGGGGGCGCGAACGACTTCCAGATCCACATCGCCGTCGAGACACCGGGCGCCCTGCGCGATTTCGTGGTGGAGCACCTGAGTGCCCGTCGGGAGGTCGCGTACACCGAGACGAACGTGGTGTTCGAGCATCTCAGCGGGGGAGTCGCGGCGAGCGCACCGGGGGCGGATCCCCACCCCCGGTGACGGTGCTCAGACGTCGTACTGGGTGAATCCGGGCGGGGCGGCCGCGGCGCCGCTGATGAACGCGGTCCAGGCCACGGTGTGCGGCTGCAGCTTGTGCGTCTCGTGGTCGTCGGCGGTGTCCCAGATCTCCAGCAGGCGCAGGTTCTCGTCCTCGCCGAGCTTCCACGACAGCTGGTACTCCACACAGCCGTCTTCCTGTGCGCAGAGCTTCTGGAACGTCGCGCCCTCGGCCGTGACCTCGGCGACCCGCTCGGGGGTGACGCTGATACCGCCGTGAACGATCCTCATGGGTGTGCCTTTCCGGTGAGCCGCCGCAGGGCCGGCAGCACGGTGCTGCCGATCAGCCGGACGGCGGAGGTGGGGTCGGGGCCCATCGGCGGGCCGAACGAGATGTGCCGGACCCCGGCGTCGATCAGCTGGGCGCACTGCTCGATCACGTCGCCGGCGCCGCCGACGATGCCCAGCTGCAGCATGGAGTCGGTGACCGACGCGACCGCGTCGTCCTCGCGTCCCTCGAGCATGAGCTTCTGGGTGCGCGCGAACTCCTGCGGGTCGAGGCCGTTGGCCGCGAGCGCGTCGGTGGACAGGGAGCCGCTGTAGAGCGCGATGTGGCGCGCCATCAGGGTTCTGGCCTCGTCCCGGTCGTCGGAGATGCTGGCCCACACACAGGCGGCGACGTCGAGGTCGTCGATGGTGCGCCCGGTCTTGGCGGCACCGGCCCTCAGTTGCTCGACCACCCCGTAGACGTGACGCGGCGGCAGGCACAGCGGCAGGGCGCCGTCGGCGATGCGGCCGGTCAGGTCGAGCATCTTCGGGCCCATCGCGCCGATGTAGATGGGGACGGGACGGTGGTAGCGCAGGCGGGCGTTCGGCGTCCAGTGCTCGCCGGTGCCGGGGACGCCCGCGGGGGTGCGCCCGTGGGTGAGCTCGCGGATGGCGAGCACGGCTTCACGGGTGCGCACGACCGGTTTCGGCGGGGTGATCCCCGCCCAGCTGAAGAAGACGTCGGAGCCGGCGCCCAGGCCGAGCAGGAAGCGGTCGCCGGAGATCTCCTGCAGGCCGGAGGCGAACATGGCGATCTGGGCCGGGTTGAGCGAGACCGGGTCGATGACGCCGGACCCGAAGCGGATGCGGGTGGTGCGCAGGGCGATGGCGGCCAGGGTGACGAGGCCGGGTTCGCCGAACAGGTCGTTGCCGGTCCAGACCTGGTCGAAGCCGGCTTCCTCGGCCAGGAGCGCCTTCTCGACCACCGGCATCACGCCCTGGCCGCCGATGCGGATGCTGAAGGTCAACTCGCTCATGCGTTCTCCGGGGTGACGGGCTCGACGCGGATGTGCAGGTTCTCGGGCGGGTCGGGGCAGGCGATCAGGGGACGCCCGGTCAGGTAGGCGTCGGGCGTCGCGGTGTCGAGGTGGCCGAGGACGGCGGGGATCACGGAGGCAATGGCGAAGTAGCAGAACCGTTTTCCCTCCGGGACGGTGAGCCCGGTGGGGGACAGCTCGAACCAGTCGCCGACCTGCAGGGCGCAGGCCGAGTAGTTCATGTCCTCCACGGTGCAGCGGACGGTGACGCTCACAGGGCCTCCAGTCGCAGGACGACGTTCTCGGTGGCGTCGGGACAGGTGAGGTACGGCTTGCGGGCGAGCCAGTCGTCGGCGGGCAGGGCGTTCTGGCGCATGCCGAGCACCGGGATCACACCCATGAGAGCCAGTGGGCAGAAGGGCTTCCCGTCGGTGGACAGGCCCGGCCCGTCCACGTCGACGCTGTCGCCGACCCGGATCCCGCAGCGTGGTGCGTCGGCCCGGTCGACGACGATGCGGACCCTCGGCGAGGGCGGGAGCATCTCAGACACCGATCGGCTCCCCTCCGGTCAGCCACAGCGTCTGCCCGGTGACGGCGGGTGACTCGACGAGAGTGACCACGGCCCGGGCGATGTCGGCTGGCGACGGGAAGACACCCAGCGCCATCCGCTGCAGCAGGCGCTCGGACAGGTCGGCCTGCTCGGGCGTGAGATCTTCCGGTTCGCCGGGGTCGACCACCCGGCCGGGCGCCACGATGTTGGCGGTGATGCCGTGGGTGCCCTCCTCGAGCGCGAGGTAGCGGGTGAGGGTGGTGGCGGCGGCCTTGGCGGCGCCGTAGTACCCGAACCCGGGCGCCGGGCGGGCCATCAGGGCTCCGGAGAGGTAGACGACGCGTCCGTTCCCGGCCTTGCGCATGCCGGGCACGACCCGGGCGCACAGGGCGGCGTGCGCGGCGACGGCCGCCAGCTGCCCGGCGAGGGCGCCGGGGTCGGGGTCGGCCATCGGGACGGGCGCCGAGAGCCCCGGATGGGCGGCGTTGACCAGCACCGCGACGGGGCCGAGGGCCTCCTCGACGGTGGCGACCAGGGCCTCGACGGCTCCGGGCGCGGTCAGGTCGGCCCCGACGGCCAGATGGACCGGTTGGACCGGTTGGACTGTTACGGACCGGCCGGTTTCGGGCGAGTCGCCCGCGAGCGGGGCGGCGCTGGGCTGAGCGGTACTGGGCCGGGTCATGAGGGACGCGTCGGCCGGTTCGGGCGCGGACGGTGGGGGTGGGGTGGGAAGAGACGTGGGCGGGGCCGACGCGCCGGGGGACGCCGGTGGGGGAGCGGGCAGGCCGGCGACCAGGGCCTGGGCCGTGTCCGGGCGGCTGCGGTAGTGCACCGCCACCCGGAATCCACGGGCCGCGAGGGCGGTGGCCACCGCCCTCCCGATCGGCCCGGTGCCCCCGGCGACCAGAGCGACCGGGCCGGCCGGCGCGTGCGCCGTCGGGCCCGTCACCGCAGCACCGCCGACAGGAAGGCCTGGGTGCGCTCGTGCGTGGGGTTGCCGAGGACCTCGTCGGGGGTGCCCTGCTCGACGACGCGCCCGGCGTCCATGAAGACCACCCGGTCGGCGACCTCGCGGGCGAAACCCATCTCGTGGGTGACGACGACGACCGTGATGCCGCCGGTGCGGGCCAGGTCTTTCATGACGGCCAGCACCTCACCGACGAGCTCGGGGTCGAGGGCACTGGTGGGCTCGTCGAACAGCATCACCTGCGGGCGCATTGCCATGGCCCGGGCGATCGCGACGCGCTGCTGCTGGCCGCCGGACAGCTTGGACGGGTACGAGTTCGCCTTGCCGGCCAGACCGACGCGGGTGAGCAGCTCCAGCCCGTAGGCCCGGGCCTCGGCGGCGTTCTCGCCCTTCACCTTGACCGGTGCGAACGAGACGTTCTCCAGGGCGGTCATGTGCGGGAAGAGGTTGAACTGCTGGAACACCATGCCGATGCCGAGGCGCTGGGTGCAGGCCTCGCTCTCGCGCAGCTCGTGCAGGCGCCCGTTGTGCTCGCGGTAGCCGACGAGCTGGCCGTCGACCGAGATGCTGCCGGCGTTGATGTCCTCGAGATGGTTGACGGTGCGCAGCAGGGTGCTCTTGCCGGATCCGGAAGGCCCGATGATGCAGACCGTCTCACCGCGCGCGACCTGGAGGTCGACGCCGAACAGGACCTGGGTGGAGCCGTACCACTTGTCGACGCCCTGGATGTCGATCATGGAGGTCATCGTTCGGCCGCCCGTCGCTCGAGGAAGAACTGGGCCGTCGAGTAGATGACGATCACCAGCAGGTACCAGATGGTCGCCACGATGAGCATCTCGATGGTGCGGAAGTTGATGCCCGAGATGCCCAGGGCCACGGTGAGCAGGTCGCCGCCGGCGATCACGGAGACGATGGCCGAGGCCTTGAGCATGCCGATGAACTCGTTGCCCAGCGGCGGGATGATCACCCGCAGGGCCTGCGGGAGCACGATGTGGCGCAGGGTCTTCGTGCGGTTGAGGCCGAGGGCCTTGGCGGTCTCGTGCTGGCCCTGCCCGACCGCGAGCAGGCCGCTGCGCACGATCTCGGCCATGTACCCGGAACCGGCCAGCGACAGCCCGATCACCGAGGCCACGAAGGGGGTCACGACCTCGCCGACCGGGGCCGACCAGAACGTCACGCCGGTGAACGGGATGCCGAGGCTGAACTCCCGGAAGAACAGGCCGAGGTTGCCGACGAAGATCAGCAGCACGATGAGCGGGACGCCGCGGAAGACGAAGACCCACACCGACGCGGCCCCGGCGATGACCCGGCTCGGCGACATCCGCATGACCCCCACGACGATCGCCAGCAGCAGGGCGAAGACCATGCCCACGACGGTCATCTCGAGGGTCAGCAGCAGGCCCTTGAGCACGGACCGGGCGAACAGGTACTGCCCGACCACGCTCCACTCGAAGTTCGGGTTGGTGGCCAGGCCCCAGAGCATCCACAGCACCAGCAGCACGACCACGGTGGCGCCGGCGGCGCGCCCGTAGTGCCGCACCGGGACCACGTCGCGGCGCGGGGCCTTCACGGTCTCGAGCCGCACGTCGGTCATGCCGCCTCCTGCGGGTGGGCGCTCACCAGGGCCTGCCCGACCGACTGCCAGCGGCTGCGCCAGGTCGAGGCGTGGGCGGTCAGGCCGGTGGCGTCGCGCACCAGCTTCTCGAACGGGTAGCGCTCGTAGATGGCCGCGGAGCCGAGGATCTCACCGACCCGGTCGAGGACCTGACGGGTGAACTCCTGGGCCAGCGGTGCGTCGCCACGGGCCATGACGCTGTCGTCGGGGACCACGCCGGGGGTGAAGATGGCCTGGTCGATGGCGCTGACGCCGTCGATGACCAGGCTCCGGGCGGCGCGGACGTAGGTGGACGCCTCGCCGAGCAGGTTGAGCTGGCGCTCGGACGGCCGGCGCCCGCGCATCCCGGTGAGGTGGGCGGTGGCGATGTCCACGGCGTGCTGGGCGATGCCGACGGAGATCCCGGCCATGCTGTAGAAGGGCAGGTCGACGTGCTTGTTCAGGGGCTCGGCGTCGGCGGTGGGGGTGAAGAGCCGGTCGAAGGAGTGGTTCCCGGGCACGAACACGTCGGTCACGCTGTAGCCCTGGCTGGCCGAGGCCCGCAGCCCGATGACGTGCCAGTCGTCGAGCAGCGTGACCTGGTCGGTGGGCAGCCACACGCCGAGGGTCAGGACGCTGCCGTCGGCCTTGCGCACCTTCTCGCCGGTCTCGGTCTCCACCTCGACGCCGCCGAGAATGCGCTCGGCCGTGCGGATCCCGCTGCCGAACTTCCAGGTGCCGGTGACCCGGTAGCCGCCGGGAACCTGCACGGCCCGGGCCTTGGGGTGGAACGAACCGCAGGTGGGGATGTCGAGCTCGGGGTACAGCTCGTCGTAGGCCTGGGGGTCCAGGCGCCCGGCGTAGAAGCCGGTGGCCGCGAGAACGCAGACGTTCCAGGCGATCCCGGCGTCGGCGGTGGCGATGGTCTCGATCATCCGGGTCTGGTCGGCCAGGCTCATCTGCGGGCCGCCGTGGGCGGTGGAGAACCCGACGCGGTAGGTGCCCGCGGCGCGGAACCCCTCTTTCAGCCGGTCGGTCAGGTGGCCCTGGGCCTCGCAGGTGGCGGCGTCCTCCCGCACCATCGGCAGCAGGGCCTCGACGTTGGTGAGGATGTCGCCCGGGGCGAGGTGCGCGGGCCGGACGGTTTCGGTCGTCATGACGTTCTCCTTCGAATCTTTCACGCCGCCCGCAGGGCGGGAAGCACGTGCTGGCCGAGCAGGGAGATGGCCTGCGCGGGTGATGCCCCCAGGGGCTGGCCGAACGACAGATGGTGGACGCCCCGGGACACGAGTTCCTTGCAGCGTTCGGTGACGTCGTGGATGTCTCCGGCGACGCCCAGGCGCAGCATGCCCTCGTCCACGGCTCTCACCGCGGCCTCGGTGTCACCGGCGCTCATCAGGGCCTGCACGTGGGCGAAGCGTTCCACGTCCAGGCCGGCCGCCTCCAGGGCGTCGGGGGCGAGAGACCCGGCGTAGGGCGCGATCTTGGTGGCGAGCCGGTGCCGGGCGGCGTCGCGGTCGTCGTCGATCGACACCCACAGGCAGCAGGCGAGGTCGAACGTGCCCGGGCGCCCGTCGCGCCCGCCCTCGACCTGCTCGGCCACCCAGGCGACCCGGTCGGGCGGGAGGCACAGGGCGAGGACCCCGTCGGCCTCCCGCCCGGCCAGGGCCAGCATCTTCGGGCCCATCGCGCCGATGTAGACCGGGGTCGGCATCGCCGGGCCGTCTTTCAGCGATGCGCGCTCGTGCCAGCCCGGCGGCACCTCACCGGCCAGCAGGGCCCGGATCTCGCGCAGGGCCTTGCGGGTGCGGGTGACCGGTGGGGCCGGGTCGAGCCCGGCCCAGCGCAGGAACACCTCGGATCCCGCGCCCAGCCCGAGCAGGTAGCGCCCGCCGGAGATCTCCTGCAGCTGGGCCGCGAGCATGGCGATCTCGGCCGGGTGCAGGCTGACGGGGTTGAGCACGCTGGAGCCGACCCGGATCCGGCGGGTGGCCGTGAGGGCGACCGTGACGGGCACGATGCCGGAGCGGCGCAGCAGGTCGTTGCCCGTCCAGATCTGGTCGAAGCCCAGCTCCTCGGCGAGCACCGCGCACTCCGTGAACAGCGGCACCGGGGTGCCGCTGCTCAGACGGACGCTGAAGGTCGGCACGGGTCAGGACTTCTCGCCGACCGGCGTCTGCGTGACCGGGTTGACGACGAGCTCGTCGGCCGTGATGGCGGCGTCACCCAGGTCGTACTGGTCCATGACCTTGGCGTAGGTGCCGTTCTCGATGATGGTCTTCATGGCGCCGAGCAGGGCCTTGGTCAGGCCGGGCTGGGTCTTGGAGACCGCAATGGTGGTGTACTGCGTCTCGAACTCGTTCTCGGGCACGTCCACGACCGCGAAGGTCTCGCCGCTCTCCTTGGCCACCTGGTTCTGGCTGGTGACCGAGTCCATCCAGGCGGCGATGGTGCCGGCCCGCACGGCGCTGATCGCGGCGGTGGCGCCGGAGTACTCGGCCAGCGAGATGGCGTTGCCGGCGCAGGAGGCCTCGCTGGCCTTCTTCACCGCGTCGCCCTGGATCGAGCCGACCGGCACACCGACCTTCTTGCCGCACAGGCTCGCCAGGCCGCTGACGCCGGAGGCGCCGTCCTTGGTCATCAGCAGGCCCATCGAGGACTTGTAGAACGGGATCAGGTCGACCACGCTCTGCTCGCGCTCGGCGGTGGCCGAGACCTGGCCGAAGAGCGCGTCGACGTTGCCCGACTGCACGCCGGGCAGCTGGGCGGGCCACTGCATGTTCTTCCAGGACGCCTCCACGCCCAGCACCGGGGCGAGCGCGGCGGCCAGGTCGGGGGCGACGCCGACCGGGGCCGAGGTGTCGGAGGTGGTGACGCTGATGATGGGCGGGGTCTCCCAGAGGGCGCCGAAGCTGATGGTTTTCGACGACCGGACCGCCTCGGGCAGTTCGGCGATCAGGGCGCTGTCGGCGGCCGCGGCCGGCGCGGAGCTCTCGGCCGGGGTGGTCGTGGCCTCGTCGGTGGGGGTGGAGCAGGCGGCCAGGGTGAGCACGGCCAGGCCGGCGAGAAGGCGGACGGGCGTGCTGGGCAGAGCAGGCATGACAGGTCCGTTCGGTCGGGGTGGGAGGCACCGAGTGACGCTGGGGGAACTTACGGGAGGGGTACGACGACCAAGGCACACTGCTCGTCGCGGCAGGCCTTCTCGACCTGCGGGGAGAGCATGTCCGGGGTGAGTACGACGGTGGTGTACTCGTGGCCGAAGCGCTCGACGAACCAGGCGGCGTCGTGGGGCCTGGTCGTGTTCTCGCCGGGCCGGGGACGGAGCCGGGCGAGACGGCGCAGCGGTGGCTGGCCGGATGCTTCGAGGATGGCGGAGATCTGATTCAGAAGTGTTTCGTCGAGGGGCATTCCGGCGATAATGCCGAGTCTGCGCCCGGCGGGCCGGTGGGCAATGCGGATCTGCTCGGGAACTGTGGTCATGCGGTCCTCTGCAGTCGGCGGAAGGCGGAACCGTGGAAGACGAGCGGGTCTTCGGCGGCCTCGTCGTGCCAGAGGGTGTGCACCTCGAGCAGCACCACGCGGTGGTCGCCGGCGGGCATCTCGCCGTAGACCGAGCAGTCGAGCCAGAGCGAGGCGCCGGAGAAGAGCACCGCACCGTCTTCGGTGAGGGTGAGAACGTCGTCCTGGAAACGGGTCTCGGCGTCGGCCCCGGCCAGGCGGCGGCACAGGCCCGCCTGGTCGGCGCCCAGCAGTGAGATGCCGATGCGGGGGCTGCGCCGCAGCAGCGGCCAGGTGCGGGACTCGTTGCGGGCGCTGAACAGCACCAGCGGCGGGTCGAGCGAGACCCCGACGGCGAACGAGGAGGCGACCATGGCGACCGGGCCGGCGTCGCCGCGGGCGGCCAGGGCCACGACGCCGGAAGGGTAACGGGCGAACGCCTTCCGGATGAGGGAGGTGTCACGGTTGTGGGCGGCGAGGGTCATGCCGGTGCCTCCAGGGGTTGCGGGGCGGCGACGACCTCGTCGACGAACGTCTGGGCGACCGGCCGGATGCGGTCGCGCAGGTCGTGGAAGATCGGCACGCTGCGCCGGCCGGGCCAGTCCTCGGGCAGCAGGTCCAGGGCCAGGCCGGGGTCGAGGTAGGGGATGGTGCGCCAGTCGTCCAGGCCCCGCACCCAGGCCGAGAACGCCCGGCGCGGATCGGGATCCGGGCCGAGGGCGCGGACCTCGTCCTCGTGGGCGGCCAGGAAGTCGTTGTGCAGGGCCCGCACGGCCTCGAGGTCCCACCAGCCGGCCACGGCCTCGCGGGGGCTGCGGGGCCCGCGCACCTCGTCGGACAGGAACAGCGTGGCGTTGCGGCTCAGGCCCAGGTCGGTGAGCACCTCCTCGACCTCGTCGGTGAGGTAGGCCGGGCAGATCCAGAGCGCGGCCGAGACCGATCCGCAGCCGATCCAGGTGAGACGACGGCGCAGCTGGTGGCGCAGGTCGCGCTTCTCCTCCGGCACCGACCAGGAGATCAGGCACCAGCGCCCGTCGCGGTCCATGGTGCGGGGGCTGTAGATGCGCCTGTCGCCACGCTCGAGCATCGGCACGGCGGCCTCGGTGAGCCGGTAACCGGGCACGCCGTGGCGGTTCTCGGCCTCCAGCAGTCCCTTGGCCTTGACCCGGGTCAGCGCGGTGCGGGTGCGGGTGACCGGGACGTCGACGGCCTCCATCAGCTCGACCAGGTCGGCCACGGCGATCCAGCCGCCCAGGCGCCGCAGCGACGTCCCGACGACCGAGCGCAGCAGGGAGGTGGCGCTGCCGGGGGCCGACTCGAAGTCGTCGAGAACCGGCTTCACCGCCGGGCTCCCAGCATCTCGGCGACCACCAGCAGGGCCCGGGCGACCTCGGTGAAGCTGGTGCTCAGCGGCGACAGTCCCACCCGCATGCCCTGCGGCGGGCGGAAGTCGGGGATGACGCCGCGCTCCCAGAGCCGGGGCACCAGCTCGCGGAAGGCCGGGTGCGAGAGCATGACGTGCCCGCCGCGGCGCTCCGGTTCGCGGGGGCCGGTGACCTCGACGCCGTGGCGGGTCAGCAGGGTCTCCGCCAGCTCGAGCACGTACGCGGTGAGGGCGAGCGACTTGGTGCGCACCGCGTCCAGCCCGGCTTCTTCGATGAGCTCGAGCATGTCGCGCATGGCCAGCATGCCGACCACCGGCGGGGTGCCGCTGATGAACCGGCGCATGCCCTCGCCCGGGGTGTAGCCGGGGCCCATCGTGAACGGCTCGGCGTGGCCCATCCAGCCCTGGATCGGCTGGCGCAGCTCGCTCTGCAGGCGCTGGGCGACGTAACCGAAGGCGGGGGAGCCCGGCCCGCCGTTGAGGTACTTGTAGGTGCAGCCGACCGCGAGATCGACGTCCCAGGCGTCCAGTTCGACGGGCACGACCCCGGCCGAGTGGCACAGGTCCCACAGCACGAGAGCGCCGTGTCGATGAGCGATCGCGGTGATGGCGGGAGCGTCGGCCAGGTAGCCCGACTTGAACGCGACGTGGCTGAGCACGACCAGCGCGGTGTCGGGCCCGGTGACCGCCGCGACCTGCTCGGCGGTGACGCCGGCCAGCGGGTCGGGGTCGATCCAGACCAGACGGGTGCCGGTCTCGGCGGCGATGCCTTCGAGGACGTAGCGGTCGGTGGGGAAGTTCTCGCTGTCGATGACGATCTCGGTGCGCCCGGGGCGGGCGGTGACGGCGGCGCGGGCCAGCTTGTAGAGCATGACGGTGGTGGAGTCGGCGACCACGGTCTGGCCGGGGGCCGCGCCCAGGGTGAGGCGGCCGAGGGTGTCGCCGAGGGTGGTGGGCGAGTCCATCCATCCCTCGTCCCAGCCCCGGATGAGGCGCGGGGCCCACACGTCGTCGACGAACCGGGCCAGCCGCTCGCGGGTGGCCAGCAGCGGCCGGCCCAGGGAATTGCCGTCGAGGTAGGCCACGAACTCGGCGTCGCCGGGCACGAACCGGTCGCGCAGCGCGGCCAGCGGGTCGCGGGCGTCGAGTTCGGCGGCGCGGGCGAGAATGCCGTCGATGGTGGACGTGTCGGTCTCCTCGCGGGGTCGGGTCGCCCCGGTCCGGCCCGGGTCCGGGGACGGGCCGGCCGAGGCGGTGGGGTCGGTGGGGTGGGCCGGATCGGTGGGGTCGGTGGAGGTGGTCGTCGGGGGAGTGGTCATCGGGGCAGCACCTCCGCGGGGGCGACGGTGAGGCGTCGCGCGGTCGAGAACCAGACGGCACACTCGTGCGCGGTGTGCGGCCGGGGCAGGTCGTGGTGCAGCAGGCGGTCGGGGCGGGGGCCAGGGCCCCCGGTGAGCGCGGTCAGCAGGGCCTCGCCCTCCAGGCCGGCCTCGCCCAGGGCGAGGATCTCGGCCTCGTTGACGCCGACCGGGGTGGGGCCGTTGCCCATGTCGGTGCCGTAGCGCAGGCGGCCCCCGGCGGCCACGAAGCGGCGCGCGTTGCCGAGGGCCACCTTCCGGGCCGGGGGCTCGTGGATCGTGAAGGTGCTGATCCAGGTCATCCGGGCGGCCATCGCGGTGACCGTGGCGTCGTCGAGCGTCTCGGTCCAGGGGGTGTGCACGAGCACGTCGGCACCGGCCTCGAACGCGGCGACCGCCTGGCCCTCGCCCTCGGCGTGCGCGCTGACGCCCAGCCCGGCGGCGTGCGCGGCCTGGACCAGGGTGTGCAGGAGGTGCTCGGACAGGCGTGGGCCGCCGGTGTGGAGGGTGACCTTGAGCGTGCAGGCCCCGGCGGCGATCGCGTCGGCGACCGCGGTGAGGGCGTCGCCGGCGTCGGTGATCTCGCGCACGGACGCGTCGGGGGCCCAGGTGCGTCCCTTCGGGTAGCCGCCGGGCGCGGTGTGGAACGGCCCGGCCGTCTCGACCCGCACCGCGGGGTGCAGGTCGGCCGCCCAGCCGGCCCGGGCGCCCGGGACCCAGCCCAGGTCGTGCACCTCGACCACCGCGGAGGTGGCCAGGAGAGCGTGGTCGACGAGCCCGAGGTGCACGTGGGCGTCGACGATGCCCGGCAGCGTGGTGGGCACCGTCAGACCCCGATCATGGTGCGGACGGTGTACAGCTCCGGGAAGAACGTCAGTTCCAGCGCCTTGCGCAGGAACGGCACGCCGCTCGAGCCGCCGGTGCCGGTCTTGAACCCGATGATGCGCTGCACCGTGGACATGTGCCGGAAACGCCAGTTCTGGAAGGCGTCCTCGATGTCGACGAGGTCCTCACAGGCCTCGTACAGGTCCCAGTCGGTGTCGCCGTTCTCGTAGATGCGGCGCACGACCGGCACCAGGTCGGGATTCTCGACCCAGGCCCGGCGCACGTCGCGCTGCAGCACGGTCTCGGGCACGGCGTAGCCGCGGCGGGCCAGCAGCCGCAGGAAACTGTCGTAGACCGTGGGTTCGTCCAGCAGCCGGGTGAGCATCTCGTGCACCGCCGGGCGGGGCGCGAAGACCTCGAGCATGCGCTCGTTCTTGTTGCCGAGCAGGAACTCCACGGCGCGGTACTGGTATGACTGGAAACCCGAGCTGGGGCCGAGGATCTTGCGGAACCCGGCGTACTCGCTCGGGGTCAGCGTGGCCAGCACCGACCACTGCTCGGTCATCGTGGACTGGATGTGCTTGACCCGGGCCAGGCGCTTGAGGGCCACCGGCAGTCGGTCGGCGTCCATCAGGTCCCGCGCCGAGAGCAGTTCGTGGATGATCAGTTTCAGCCACAGCTCGGTGGTCTGGTGCTGCACGATGAACAGCAGCTCGTCGTGGTGCTCGGGCGAGCTGAGCGGGCGCTGGGCCCCCAGCACATCGTCCAGGCGCAGGTAGGTCGCGTAGTCCATGACCTCGTGAAAGTCGGTCAGGACGCCGCTTTCGAGCTGGCGCTCGCCGTTCTCGACACTCACTGCGGACCTCCGGGGTCTCGGTGGTGTCACGAGCGTAACGCCTGGCTGACGGCCGTCAAGATGGTGAAATGTAAACTCGGAATTTCGGGGCCGGACCTTCGCCTCCTGAGCACAGGGCTGTCGGCGAGCGGTCATTCCCCTCGCGGCGGGAGGAGTTTCGCGGCCCAGGCGGGTGGCCAGGGCCGCGCCCCGGCCCCGCGCCCGGGCACGTGCGCCACGATCACCCGCCCGGCCGCCGCGCGCAGGCGGGCCGGGCCCTCGCCCCACACCTCGAACCGGTACGAAAGCGACGACCGGCCGAGGCGTTCCACCCACAGGCTCGTGGTGACCTCCTGGTCGAACCACAGCGGGCTCTCGTAGTCGACCTCCTGGCGCACCCGCGGCGCGGCCGGCCAGTAACCGTCCAGGCCCAGCTCGCGGATCAGCTCGGCCTCCGCGCCCTCCACGAGCCGCAGGATCACCGAGTTGTGGTGGTGCCCGCTCGCGTCCGTGTCCACCCAGGCGATCCGCGCGGTGACCCGCACACCCACGTCCCGTTCGTCGTCCATCCACCTGCTCCTCGCCGGTCATGACAAAAAGCCCGTGACCACGCGCGGAACGCGTGATCACGGGCGGGTGACGGCTATCGGCCGGCCAGCACGTCCTGGCCGGCAGGGAGCGGGCGCCAGCGCACGTGGGTCCGGTCGCCCGGCCCGTCCGCGCGCAGCAGCGACAGCCGTGGGCGCACCGCGTCCGTGCGCGCCGAGGGGGGCTTGCGCCGCCCGGCCGCGAACGGCAGCGGCCAGGGCGCCCCCGGACCCCGGTACTCCTGCTCGGCGGCCGCGTGCAGCGTCCACTGCGGGTCGTACAGGTGAGTGCGGCCCAGGGCGCACAGGTCGGCGCGCCCGGCCAGCAGGATCGAGTTCACGTCGTCGTACGAGGAGATCGCGCCCACCGCGATCACGGCCACGCCGTCACCCAGCTCGTGGCGGATCCGGTCGGCGAGCGGTGTCTGGTACGAACGCCCGTAGGCCGGCCGCTCCTCCTTGGCCACCTGACCCGACGACACGTCGATCCCGTCGGCCCCGTGCTCCGCGAACGCCCGGGCGATCGCCACGGCGTCGTCGATCGTGGTGCCGCCCGGCACCCAGTCGGTCGCGGACAGCCGCACCAGCAGCGCCCGCCCGGCCGGCCACACCGCGCGCACCGCGTCGAAGACCTCCAGCGGGAACCGCAGCCGGTTCTCGAGGCTGCCGCCGTAGGCGTCGGTGCGCCGGTTGGCCAGCGGCGACAGGAACGACGAGAGCAGGTAGCCGTGCGCGCAGTGCACCTCGAGCACGTCGAACCCGGCGCTCGCGGCCCGGCGCGCCGCCGCCACGAAATCGTCGCGCACCGCGTCCATCTCCGCCCGCGTGATCTCCCGCGGCACGGCCGAGCCCGGCCCGTACGGCACGGCCGAGGGCCCCACCACGTCCCAGCCGCCGTCGGTCAGCGGCTCGTCGATGCCCTCCCACATCAGCCGGGTCGAGCCCTTGCGCCCGGAATGCCCCAGCTGCACGCCGATCTTCGCGCCCGGCGAGGTGTGGGCGAAGTCGACCACCCGCCGCCACGACTCCTCCTGCTCCGGCGACCACAACCCGGTGCAGCCCGGCGTGATCCGGCCCGCCGGGGACACGCAGACCATCTCGGTCATCACCAGCCCGGCCCCACCCAGCGCCTTCGAGCCCAGGTGCACCAGGTGGAAGTCGCCGGGCACCCCGTCGGTGGCCGAGTACATGTCCATCGCCGAGACCAGCACCCGGTTGCGCAGCGGCACCGGGCCCAGTGCGAACGGCTGGAACATGGCCGGGGTCAGCGGGTCCGCCGCGCAACCGGCCGCGAACCGCTCCTGCACCTTCGCCGCGAACGCCGCGTCGCGCGTGCGCAGGTTGTCGAAGGTGATCCGCCGCGAACGGGTCAGGAGATTGAAACCGAACTGCACCGGGTCCTGCCCGGCGTACACGCCGATGTTCTCGAACCACTCCAGCGACGCCTGCGCCGCCCGCTGCGTCGACTCCACCACCGGCCGCCGCTCGGCCTCGTACGCCGCGAGCGCCGCGGCCGTGGTGGGCTGCTCGTGCAGGCAGGCGACCAGGGCCAGCGCGTCCTCCATGGCCAGCTTGGTGCCCGAGCCGATCGAGAAGTGCGCGGTGTGGGCCGCGTCGCCCAGCAGCACCACGTTGCCGGTGCTCCAGCGCTCGCAGCGCACGGTGGTGAAGTTCAGCCACTTCGAGTTGTTCGCCAGCAGCTGGTGCCCGTCCAGTGCGTCGGCGAAGATCTCCTCCACCCGGGTGATGGCGGCGGTGTCGGACTCCCCGGGTGCGAACGAGCCCTCGGTGAAACCGGCCCGTTCCCAGACGTCTTCGTGCATCTCGACGATGAACGTGGAACCGCTGTCGCCGAACGGGTACCCGTGCACCTGCATCGTGCCCCACTCGGTGGTGCGCACGAAGAACTGGAACGCCTCGAACACCCGGTCGGTGGCCAGCCACATGTACTTGTTGCGCCGCACGTCCAGGTCCGGCCCGAAGTCCTGCGCGTAGCGGGCCCGCACGGCCGAGTTCAGCCCGTCCGAGGCCACCACCAGGTCGTACCCGGCGCGCAGCTCGTCCACGTCGGGCGCGGGGGAGCGGTAGTGCACCCGCACGCCGAGTTCCTCGCAGCGGCGCTGCAGCAGTTCCAGCAGCCGGTGCCGGCTCATCGCGGCGAAGCCCTGCCCGCCGACGGTGTGGCGTTCGCCGTCGAGGTGGATGTCGATGTCGCTCCAGCGCGCGAACGTGGCCTCCATGCTCGCGTAGAAGGCGGTGTCGGCGTTCTCGATGCCGCCCAGGGTCTCGTCGGAGAAGACCACCCCGAAGCCGAAGGTGTCGTCGGGGGCGTTGCGTTCCCACACGGTGATCTCGTGGGTGGGGTCGAGCCGGCGGGCCAGGGCGGCGAAGTACAGCCCGGCCGGGCCGCCCCCGACGACGGCGATCCTCATGACGGTTCCTCTTTCGTGGTGCTGGTCGCGGTGCTGCGGATCAGCCCCTCCTGGACCACGGTGGCCAGGAGGGTGCCGTCGCGGGTGAAGAAGCGACCCCGGGCCAGACCCCGCCCGCGCTGGGCGGACTGGGCGTCCTGGGCGTAGAGCAGCCAGTCGCCGAGCTCGGCCGGGCGGTGGAACCACATGGCGTGGTCGAGACTGGCGGTGACCAGGCCGGGATCGGCCCAGGCCAGACCGAGCACCCGCAGCACCGGCTCGAGAATGGTGTAGTCGCAGACGTAGGCCAGCGCGGCGGTGTCGCGCTGACCGGGGCTCAGGCCCGGCACCTCGGGCAGGGGCGCGAAGGGCCGCACCCACACCGCCTGCTGCGGCTCGCGGTCGCCGTCGACCTCGACGTAGACCGGGGAGGGCACGTGCCGCAGGTCGAAACCGCGCCCGTGCGACCAGTACTCCCGCGACGCCTCGGGGGCCCGGGGATGATCACGCAGGTACTCGGCGCTGCTGGGCAGGCTCTCGGGCCCGGGGAGGTCCGGGATCGCGGGGGTGTAGCCGCCGCCGGGTTCCCCGGTGCTGAACGAGGCCAGCGCCGTGTAGATCAGCTTGCCGTTCTGCGTGGCCCGCACCTGCCGCGTGGAGTACCCGCGCCCGTCGCGCAGCCGCTCGACCTCGTACCGCACCCCGGCGCCGATGTCGGCCGGGCGCAGGAAGTAGCTGTGCATCGAGTTCAGGGAGCGGTCGTCGCCGGCGGTGCGCATCGCGGCCGCGGCCGCCTGCGCGACCAGGTCGCCACCGTAGGCCTTGGGCCACGGGCAGGGCCCGGTGATGCCCTCGAAGGCGTCGGTGCCCAGGTGTTCCAGACTGAGGACGCCGGTGAGGACGTCGGTTCCCGGGGTCACGTCGGTCACGGGCGGCGGTATCCGCTCAGGTCGGTGTCGGGCACGTCGTCGAAGTTGACCACCAGGTTCTCCGGGGTGCGGGTGGTGAGCCAGACGAGTTCCTCGGTGGTGGACATGTTGCACTCCACGTGCGGCAGGAACGGCGGCACGAACACCCAGTCGCCGGTCTCGAGGTCGACGTACTCCTCGTAGGCGTGCCCGTAGTAGATGCGCGCCCGGCCCGACAGCACGTAGCCGCCGGTCTCGGCCTCGCCGTGGTGGTGCGGCACCGAGCGGAAACCCGCGTCGTTGAGCACCTTCCCGTACCAGAGCCGGCGGGCGGGCGTGTGCTGGATGCTCACGCCGGAGATGCGCACCGCCCCGCCGGAGTGCGAGGTGCGCCCGTCCTCCTCACCGGCCCGCGTGACCACGGGCATGAGGCGGCCGTCGGGCAGCGCCCAGGGGGTCGGATCGCCGTCCAGCTCGAAGCCCTCGAAGTTCATCCCGGCCACCTCCGTCGGTTCTGCGGATTGATGTATCGAATCTCGCACGGTCGTCATGTAGAGTCAATAAACAAGTCGAGAGCCGAGGAGTGCCGAGATGCCGAACATCCCTGTGAACCCAGCGTCGTTGCCCGCACCGCGCGGCTATTCGCACGGCACCCTCAGCGGCGACACCCTCTACCTGGGCGGCCAGACCGCGCTCGACGCCGACATGGAGATCGTGCCCGGCGGCATCGTCGAGCAGTTCCGGCAGGCCTTCGCCAACGTGCTCGCCACCCTGCGCGAGGCCGGCGGGGTGCCCGAAGACCTGGTGAGCATCACGATCTACCTCACCGACATCCCCGACTACCAGGCCCACGGGCGCGAGATCGGCGAGGTCTGGCGCGAACTGGCCGGCCCGGTCTACCCGGCCATGGCCGGCATCGGCTGCACGGCCCTCTGGCAGCCCGAGGCGATGATCGAGATCCTGGGCGTGGCCCGGATCCCGTCGTCCCGTCTCGTGCAGCCCCGGTAGGGTCCTGCCCGTGAGCGCGGAGGACGAACCGGACGAGGGCGCGGGCCGGGCGGCTCCCCGCAGCCTGATCGTGACCGCGTACGGGCTGTACGCCCGGCGCACCGGCGGCTGGATGAGCGTGGCCGGGCTGATCCGCCTGATGGGCTCGCTCGACGTCGACGCCCCGGCCGTGCGCTCGTCCATCCTGCGCCTCAAGCGCCGCGGCGTGCTCGAACCCGAACGCCGCGACGGCGTGGCCGGGTACACGCTCTCCGGCGAGGGCCTGGGCATCCTCGAGGAGGGCGACCGCCGCATCTTCGAGCACCCCCGCGCCTCGCTCGCCGACGGCTGGCTCGTGGCCGTGTTCAGCATCCCCGAGTCCGAGCGCAGCAAACGGCACCTCCTGCGCAGCCGGCTCACCTGGCTGGGGTTCGGCACGGTCTCCTCCGGGGTCTGGATCGCGCCCGGGCACCTGGACGCCGACACCCGCGCGGTGCTCGCCCGCGACGGGCTGGACGGGTTCGTCACGCTCTTCCGCAGCGACTACCTGGGCTTCGGGCAGGTCGAGAAGGAAGCCGCGGCCTGGTGGGACCTGGCCGGCCTGGCCGCCCAGTACGAGGAGTTCATCAGCGTCTGGACACCCCGCCTCGCCGCCTGGGAGGGCGACGACGCGGCCGCCTTCCGCGACTACCTCACCGCCCTCACCCGGTGGCGCCGCCTGCCGTTCCTCGACCCCGGCCTGCCCGTCGAGGTGGTCGGCGAGGACTGGGCCGGAGAACGCGCAGCGCGCCTGTTCACCCGCCTCGGCCACGCCTGGTCCGAGCCGGCCGGACGGCACGCCCGCCAGGTCCTAGAGAACTGAGCGCACGACCCGGTTCACCAGACGGCCCAGCCCCTCGATCTCCGTCTCCACCACGTCCCCCTCGGCCAGCCGCACCTGCGGGTCGCGCGCGTTACCGATGCCCGACGGGGTGCCGGTCAGCACCACGTCCCCGGCCCGCAACGTCATGCCCCGGCTCAGCTCGGCCAGCAACCGCGGCACCGCGAACGCCATCTGCGCGGTCGAGGCCGACTGCAGCAGCTCCCCGTTCACCCGGCAGCTGATGGCCAGGTCGGACGGATCCACCTCGTCGAGAGTCGTGATCCACGGCCCCAGCGGGCACGTCCGGTCGGCACTCTTGCCCTTCAGCCACTGCCCGCCGTGCCGGAACTGCAGGTCGCGCAACGACACGTCGTTGGCCACCAGCACCCCGAACACGTGCTTCCAGGCCTGGTCCTCGGCGATCGACCGGCCGTCGGTGCCGATCACCAGCGCCAGCTCCGCCTCGTAGTCGTAACGCTGCGACAGGCCCGGGTCCCAGGCGATGTCGTCGCGCGGCCCGATCACGCTGTCCGGGCCCCGGGTGAAGAAGTTCGGGTGCGCCGGCATCTCGGCCGCGCCCTGCGTCTCGTAGAAGTGATCGGCGTAGTTCCACCCGGTGCACAGCACGTCCCGATTGAAACGCCCCACCGGCGAGGCCAGCTCGACCTCGTCCAGAGCCACCCGCTCACCCCCGGTCAGCTGCGCGGGCGTCACCAGCCCGCGGATCACGTCGTCGCTCGTGGCCGCCAGATCACGGTGGACGACGACCTGGTCGCCGTCCACCGTCCCGACCCGCAACCCCGCCGGCGTGCGCACCGAGGCCAGCCGCACCCCTACACGCCCTCGTCGACGAGATGCTCGAACCGCAGCCCCAGATCGGTCACGGCCACCGCCATCGGCGCCAGCGCCGTACGGGCCGCCGCCACCACACACGGGCTGGCCCCCTCGCGGGCCAGCTCCCGCAGCTTCTCGTACACCTCGAGCAGCCGGGTCTCCTCGAGCGTCAGCTCGTTGTCCAGCAGGTCCATCACCACTCCACGGAACTCAGGCGCTCGCGCGCACACTGGTGTGCTCGGCCACCGGCCGAAGATCGCTCAGCCGCTTGGCCTTCAGCTCGAACCGCGGCAACTGCCCCGTCCCCGCCCGCTCCAGGATGAACCGCAGCCCCTCGTGCGCCTCCGCCAGCCGGGCACCCATCGCCCCCGCCAGCTCCAGCCAGGCCGCGTCGTCGAGACCGGGATGCGTCTCCACCTGCAGCACCACCTCGTCGCGCAGCCCCCGCCGCTCGATCCGGATCTGGAACTCCTCGATCCCCTCGTGCCCGCGCACGATCGCCTCGATCGCCCCCGGGTACACGTTCGTGCCCCGCACCAGCTTCATGTCGTCGGCCCGGCCCACGATCCCGCCCTCGTACAGGTCCCACGTGCGCCCGTTGTTCGCGAACGCCGCCGGCTGACGCACCACCAGATCCGCCGTCCGGTACCGCAACAGCGGGATCAGGCTGCGCCCGAACGACGTGCACACCCGCTCACCGCGCTCGCCGTACCCCACCGGCTCACCCGAGACCGGATCGATGACCTCCTCCACGAAGTGGTCCTCGATGATGTGACAGCCACCGGGCTGGTTCTCCGGCTCGAACATGAAGATCGTCGAGATCTCCGTCATCCCCGCACTGTCGAACGCCTTCGCCCCCCACAACCGCTCGATCAGCGCCTTCGTCTCCACGATCGAGCCGGCCGGCTCACCCGACAGCACCAGACGCGTCACCGCGCTCGCGGGCAGATCGATGCCCAGGTTCTCGGCCTCCTGGGCCATGCGCAGCGCGTAGGTCGGCGTGGTGGCCACGACGGTGGCGCCGAAGTCGACGATCTGGCGCACCCGGGCCGCGGTGTTCTGCGCGCCGCCGGGAACGGTGAGGGCGCCGATCTTCTCGAGTCCGTTGTGCAGGCCCCAGAACCCGATGAACGAGCCGTAGCCGAAGGCCAGATAACCGACGTCGTGCGGGCGGATGCCCATGCCCCACAGCGCGTAGGCCCACATCTCGGCGGCCCACGACCAGTCCTTGCGCGAGTCCAGGGCACGCAGGGGCGTGCGTCCGGAGGTGCCGCTGGTGGTGTGCACGCGGATCGCGCTGAGCGGCCCGGCGACCGGCAGTTCCCCGTAGGGCGGGTGCGCGTTCTGGCTGAGCATCCACTCCTCACGGGTCAGGATCGGGATGCGCCGCAGGTCGTCGAGCGTCTTCAGCTGAGAGGGCTCGAAACCGGCGGCGGCGAACGTGCGCCGGTAGAACGGGCTGCGGGCGGCGGCCCACTCGGCGACCGCGCGGAGCTTGACCAGTTGCAGGGCCTGGAGCTGCTCGCGCGGCATGCACTCGGTCTTGGGGTTCCAGAAGCTCGGTTGCACCGTGCTCGTCGGCATACGATTCACGTCCTCCTCGTTTCGGGACACCGGCACCGCCGGACGCGGCGCCGCCCCCGAGGCGCGCAGCACCGCCGCGCCGGTCGAAAACTCACTCGTGCCAGGGTGAAACAGCCCGGAAACACGCGGGTCTGCGTCTGGGGCCCACCATAAGTCATGATGCGTGTTCTTGACGATAGTCGAGAAAGCGAATTAACCAGAGGCGCCGGTCCCGGTGAATCGGCGACCGGTCGTGAGTGCGGCTCGTAACGGCCGCGTTTCCGTCGTGAAAACAAGCGCCGGGCGGGCGCTTTGTCCCTTGTCGGCGGCGTCCGGCCCTGCCTATGGTCCGATTGGTCAGACCAAGTCGCCGGTCGCACGGAGGGAGTCAGCAGGTGAACGCGCGCCGCACCGTTGCCCCCGAGACGCTGCGCCTGCCGCCCCGCGCCCCCGAGACCCAGCTCGGCAGTGTCAGTTCCGAGATCTCCGCCCATCTGGAGAAACTGATCGCCGTCGGGGACCTGGCGCCCGGCGACCGGCTGCCGTCCGAACGCGACCTGGCCGCCGCGCTGGGCGTCTCCCGGGCGTCCCTGCGTGAGGCCATGCACGAGCTCGAGGCCAAGCACCTGCTCGAACGCCGGCCCGGCCGGGGCACCACCGTGCTGCCCGCACCCGAACGCGTGCAGGCCCTGTACTCGCAGCTGTCCGACGCCGAGCACCAGCTGCGCGACGTGGCCGAGCTGCGCGAGACGATCGAACCGCGCCTGGCCGAGCTGGCGGCGCTGCGGGCCACGCCCGCCCACCTCGCCGAGCTCGAGAACCTCCTGCGGGAGCCCCTGTCCGGCCCCCGCGAGTCGCTGCGGCTGGACCTGGAGTTCCACCTCCTGCTGGCCACCGCGTCCGGCAACCCCCTGATGTCCGCTGTCAACACCGTCGTCTGCTCCTGGACCTCCGCCACCCGGCTGGCCTCGCACTCCACCCGCTACGCCCGCGAGGTCTCCCTCCTGGGCCACCGCGCGATCCTCGAGGCGGTGCGGGCCGGCGACGGCCCGGCCGCCCGGGCCGCGATGACCCGCCACCTGGCCGACGTCGCGGCCCTGACCCGCGACGACATTCACCGAAGCGAGAACCATGACCACCCTTGACCGGCCCGGCTCCGGATACGCCGCACTGCAGCCCCTCTCGAGCTCGCCGGGCGCCTACCTGCCGGCCACCCCGTCCACCACGCAGTGGGGCCGCCTGCCCAGCGACGCCGACGCGCCCGTGCTCACCGTCGACCCGGGCACCACCGTCGTCGTCGACACGGTCAGCCACGAGGGCATCCTCGAGGACCAGGGCCGTGACCCGGTCGCCTTCTTCGCCGGTCACGGGGTGGGGCGCGATCGCGTGCTCGACGACGCCGTGCTGATCGCGGCCGAGGGCGAGCACGACCGCACCGGCGGCCCGCACGTGGTCACCGGCCCGATCGAGATCCGCGGCGCGCGGCCCGGTGACCTGGTGGCCGTGCGCATCGGTGACCTGGTGCCGCGCACCGACTACGGCGTCATCTCCAGCCGTCACGGCCGCGGTCTGCTGCCCGAGCGATTTCCCCACGGCAACAGCGTCTTCTGCCTGGTCGAGAACCTGACCCGGGGGATCGCCCAGGCCCGTGCCACCCTGCCGCTGACCGCCGGGGCCGGATCACGGCCCGTGCGGTTCCCGATCGCCCCGTTCCTGGGTGTCATGGGCGTGGCCACCCCCGGCTCCCGGCTCAGCAGCACCCCTCCCGGCCTGCACGGCGGCAACATCGACGTGCGGCTGCTCGTCACCGGCACCACGCTGTTCCTGCCGGTGCAGGTCGCCGGCGCCGGGTTCTACGTCGGTGACCCGCATTTCGCGCAGGGCAACGGTGAGGTCGCGCTGACCGCGCTGGAGGCCCCGCTGCGGGCGACGCTCACGCTCGGGCTGGTGCCGAAGGAGGTGGCGCAGGAACGGTTCTCCGGGGTCCGGGGGCCGTTTGCGCTCACCGACGAGTTCCTGGTGCCGACCGGTCTGGACGAAGACCTCGACGTCGCGGTGAGCAAGTGCGGCGAGAATGCCGTGGCGATGCTGGGCTCGGTGTTCGGGATGGCCCCGGAGCTGGCCTACGCCTACCTGTCGGCGGCCACCGACTTCGAGATCTCCCAGGTCGTCGACCTGGTCAAGGGCTCGCACGCCCGGATCCGGCTCTCCGACTTCCCGTTCAGCACCATCAGCGCTCAGGAGTTCGTACGGTGAAGCTCTTCTCGGGAATCGGCGGAACAGCCCCGGTGCAGGCCTCCGGCCCGGTTCCGCCCGGCCTGCTCGAGGCCTTCGACGCCTACGAAACCGCGCTGCTGACCAACGATGTCGCGGCCCTGGACGCGTTGTTCGCGCCCGGCCCGCACACCGTGCGCGGTGACGGCACCCATCTGCTCGTCGGGCACGACGCGATCGCCGGGTTCCGGTCCGGCCGCACGGTGATCCCGACGCGCCGGGTCACCGGGGTGCTGGTGCGGCCCGTCGGCGACGACGCCGCGCTGCTGATGGCCTCCACCCGAGCCCCGGCCGGTGGCGCCACCGGCCTGCAGACACAGATGTGGCAACGCGTCGAGGGCGTCTGGAAGGTCGGTGCCGCGCACGTCAGCCTGCCCGCCAGACCCGCCCCGGCCGTGGACGAGTCGATCTGGCGGGTGGTCGGCACGCCCATGGTGGACGCGTCGGGCCGGGGCCCGCTCGACGGCGCCACGGTCGCGGTCAAGGACCTCTTCGCGGTCGCCGGGCAGAAGACCGGCGCCGGCAACCCGGCCTGGCTGGCAGGGCAGGAACCGAACGTCGCGTCCGCCCCGGCGGTCGGTGCCCTGCTGGGGGCCGGGGCCGTGATCACCGGGATCGCCCGCACCGACGAGTTCGCCTACAGCCTCGCCGGGCAGAACGCCCACTACGGCACCCCACCGAATCCGGCCGTGCCGCAGGGCATCAGCGGTGGTTCCACCAGCGGCCCGGCCTCGGCGGTGGCGCTGCGCCAGGTCGACATCGGCCTGGGCACCGACACCGCCGGCTCGATCCGGGTCCCCGCGTCGTACCAGGGACTCGTCGGTCTGCGCACCACGCACGGCGCCGTCAGCGCCGAGGGTGTGCTGCCGCTGGCGCCCTCCTTCGACACCGTGGGCTGGCTGACCCGCGACGCCGCCACCGCGCTGCGCGTGGCCGAGGTCCTGCTCCCGGCCGCGACCGCCACGAGCGCCACGCGAACGCTGGCGCTGCCCACGGTCGACGCCCTGGCCACCCCGGACGTGGCCCGTGCGCTGCAGACCGAGCGTGAGCGCCTCGTCGCCGAGGGACTCCTGCCCCCGCTCGAGCAGGCCGACCTGACCACGGAGGTGCTGGAGGAGTGGTTCACCGCGTTCCGCACCCTCCAGGCCCACGAGGCGTGGGCGGCCAACGGCGACTGGATCACCGCCCACCCGGGCACCCTGGGTGCCGACGTGGCCGCCCGCTTCACCGCCGCGTCCACCATCACCGACGACCAGGCCGCCGAGGCCCGCGCGGTGGTGGGCCTGGCCCGCACCGTGCTGGCCGACCTGCTGGAGGGTGCCGTGCTCGTGCTGCCCAGCAGTGCCGGGGGAGCCCCCGCCCGGGACGCCGGACCCGACCAGGTCGAGGCCGAACGGGCCGGCACCCTGCGCATGACCTGCCTGGCCGGGCTCGCCGGAGCGCCCGCGCTGTCGCTGCCCCGGCTGCGCACGGCCGACGGCCGCCCGGCTGGCCTGTGCCTGCTCGGGGCACCCGGCAGCGACCGTGACCTGTTGCAGCTGGCCATCTCTGGAGGACTGGCGTGACCACCGTACCGCGCAACCGATGGACCTTCGAGGACGGCCGGGTGGATCTGCGCCGCGACACCCCGCCACCGCGTCCGCTCGAGGTGGCCGCCCGGCCGGCCCCGCTGACCGCCGACCTGACCCGCAGCGCCCTCGTCGTCGTCGACATGCAGAACGACTTCTGCACCCCCGGCGGCTGGCTCGACGGTATCGGCGTCGACGTCAGCCCGCTGGCCCAGGCGGTCACCGCCCTGCAGCAGCTGGTTCCGGCCGCCCGCGCCGCGGGAATGCCCGTGGTCTGGGTGAACTGGGGCAACCGGCTCGACCGGGCCAACCTCCCGCCCGGGGTCGCGCACGTCTACGACCCGCAGGGTCTGGGCGTCGGCATCGGATCCGAGATGCCCAACGGCTCGCGGGTTCTCACCCGCGACAGCTGGGGCGCGGCCCTCGTCGACGGGCTGGTCCGGGAACCCGGTGACATCGACGTGGACAAGTACCGGATGAGCGGTTTCTGGGACACGCCGCTGGAGTCGATCCTGCGGAACCTGCGCGTGGACACGCTCTTCCTGGCCGGCGTCAACTCCGACCAGTGCGTGTACGCCACCCTGATCGACGCCGCCTGCATCGGATACGACGTGGTGCTGGTCGACGGCGCCAGCGCCACCACCTCCCCGGCGTTCTGCCACGACGCCACGCTCTACAACACCCGCCAGTGCTTCGGTTTCTCCGTCGAATCCGCAGATCTGGTATCCGCTCTCGCCAAGGAGACCCGATGACCACCCCTGCCCCGATCCTGCGTCACCTCGAGGACGTCGTCCCCCAGCTGATCTCCCCGCAGGACACGGTCAAGCTGGCGCTCCTGGCCGGCCCGGCGGACGGGTCGCCCACGAGCGTGTTCTTCGAGGTCTGGGAGCCGGGCGGCGCGCAGCCGGTCAACGCCCACGAGGAGTCCACCGAGATCTTCGTGGTGCTGTCCGGCACCGGCCGGGCCCACAGCGACGAGCACGTGGTCGATCTCAAGGCCGGTGACGTGCTGGTGCTGCACCCGGAGTCGAACCACCGCATCTTCAACACCTCCGAGACCGACCGCCTCTACGCCGTGACCATCATGTGCAACGACGACGGCGCCATGCCGGGCGGTTTCGCCGAGCTGGTCGCCGGGGGCACGCCCACGGTGTGGGACGGTACCGACCACGCCGTGCTGGCGGGCGGCGCGTGACCCAGCACCCCCAGTACCTCACCCGGCTGACCACCAACGGCATCGACGCGCTGGACAAGTCCCGCGCGGTCGTGGTCCAGCCGATCGGGGCGATCGAGCAGCACGGCCCCCACCTGCCCGTGATGACGGACGCGTTCGTCGCCGAGCAGGTGGCGGCCCGCGCCGCCACCCCCGACGTGTGGCTGCTGCCCCCGCTGAGCTACGGCAAGTCCAACGAGCACGTGGGCTGGGCCGGCACGATCAGCCTCGACGCCACCACGCTCTACGCCGTGTGCCGCGACCTCGGCCGCTCGCTGGCCGCCTCCGGCTTCTCCCGCCTGGCGTTCGTCAACGGTCACGGCGGCAACCCCTCGCTGCTCGACGTGGCGGCCCGGGACATCCGCGTCGAGACCGGCCTCATGGTCTTCCCGGTCACCACCGGCCGCCTCGGCACCCCGGCCGGCCTGGATCTGCCGGACGCCGAGTTCTCCATCCACGGCGGCCACGTCGAGACCTCGATCATGCTGCACCTGGCGCCCGACACGGTGCACATGGACCTCGCCGAGCCCGGCGGCGCGCACCTGCCCGACCTCTTCCCGGGCGAGCTCAGCCTGGAGGACGCCCTGCCCACCGCCTGGGTCACCGACGACCTGACCACGAACGGCGTCATCGGCGACCCGACGTCGGCCACGGCCGAGACCGGCGCCGCGATCGTCGGGCACTGGACCACGCGCCTGAGCGCCGCCTACGAGCAGATGGCCACGTTCGCCTTCCGCACCGCCTGAGCCCCGAGCCCCGCGAGCCCAGGCCGGGCAGCCCGACGACCAGGATCGTCAGCACGCCGCGTCGTGCTCCGACCACGCCGGAGGGAGAGGTCGGATTCTGACCTCTCCCTCCGGGGCTCTCAACCGGCCAGGGCCCGGCGCGGGTTGGTCACCCGCAGCGTGGTGATGTCGGCGTCGGTCAGGCCCAGGGCGAGCAACTGAGGGACGACGGTGTTGCCGATGTGGGTCAGTCCCCAGCCGCCGTGACGGGTGAACTGCGGCTTCATCGCGATGTCGTGACTGATCAGGGTCTGCTCCAGGAACCCGGCCGCGGCCAGCTCGAGGAGCATGTCGATGCGGTGGTGGTCGAACGCCCGGCGCGGGTAGGTGCCGTCGGGGCGGCGGGCGCTGACGGACCACTGCTCCATGCCGAACGTGTCCAGCTCCACCCACGCACCGCGCCGCGCGACCTCGAGCGCGAACCCGGACTCCGGGCGCTCGTCGCAGTGGCTCACGATCACCTTGCCCGGATCCACCCCGGCGTCCAGCAGCAGGTCGACGGCTTCCAGGCCCGCCATCTCGTCGGGAAAGATGGTGCGGTGCACGTTGATCGCGACGCCGGTCTCGAGCTGGGCCAGGGCGGCGCCGCGCAGCACCTTGCGCTCGGCGTCGGTGACCGGGTTGCCACTGCCGATCTCGCCGATGATGCCCGCCCGGATCCCGGTCGTGCCGACCCCGACGCGCAGCTCGTCGAGCAGCACGTCGCGAATCATCTCGGGCGAGGCGTACCGCACGTAGGGGGAGTGGGCCGGCTCCACGTACTCGCCGCAGCCCATCACGATGTTCACGCCGCTCATCCGCGACAGCGCCGCCAGGGCCACGTGGTCGCGCCCGAAACCGGGGATGCCCAGATCGACCACGGTGCCCCCGCCCAGAGCGAGCAGCTCCTCCAGCGCCACCTCGAAGTCCAGCTGCTGCATGGCCGAACGGTACGAGAACGGCTGCGTCTGGACCTTTCCCCGCATCGATACCGAGTACGGCCGCGTGTACTCGGCCAGGTCCTCGTCGCGGGAAGGCACGATCCACTGCGCGTTCGCGTTCGCGATCAGGTGCTCGTGCGGGAGGACGACCCCCAGACCGGACGCGGGAACCTCACCGAGGACGGTGGTCACGTTCACGCCGGGACCCCCGCCAGCTTGCGGACCTCGGCGATCAGGTCACGCTGCTCGGTCGAGGCGGCCAGCGCGTTCTGCCGCCCGGTGACCGGCGCGATCAGGCAGCCGGCCACCCCCTCGGCCGCGTTCAGCTCCGCGACGAGCTCGGCCGCGATCAGGATGCCCTCCTGCTGCGGGTCCTTCGCCTGCTTCAGCCGCTTCAGCAGGGCCTCCGGGATCGAGAAACCCCGCAGCCCGGCGTTGACCGCCCGGGCCACCGGCTCGTTCGGCAGCACCGCGACGCCACCCAGCAGCCAGAAGGGCTTCTCGTCGGCCCGCAGCGCGTTCACCCCGGCCAGGAAGCTCTTCCAGCGCTCGGCGTCGAAGATGTGCTGGCTGATCACGAAGTCGGCGCCGAGCCGGACCTTGCGCAGCACGTGCCAGGGCCGCTCGTCGTAGGGCGGGGCGAACGGTGCGGCGGTGGCGCCGAGCAGGTACTCCGGCCTGACCTCGACCTCGCGGCCGTTGTCGTACCGGCCCTGTGAGCGCAGCTTGTCGGCCATCGCCAGCAGCCGGGGCGAGTCCAGGTCGAACACCGGCTTGGCGTCACGGCTGTCGCCCACGCGCACGTGGTTCCCGGTGACACACAGCACGTTGCGCACGCCGAGGCTGGAGACGCCCAGCAGGTCTCCCTGCAGGGCCATGCGGTTGCGGTCGCGGCAGCCGAAGGTCGTCATCACCTCGATACCGGCCAGGGCCAGGTGCGCCGAGACCGCGACATTGCCCATGTGCACGTTGGCGCCGGAATGGTCGGTCACCGAGACCACGTCGGCCACCGCGGCGATGTCCCGGGCCGCGGCCACCGTGCCGGAGGCGTCGGCCGAGTCGGCGCCGTTGATCTCCGCGATCACGGTGAACCGGCCGGACATCAGCGCGGAGTGCAGCCCGCTGAGCGGGGTTCCGGGCACCAGGGGAGCGGGCATCGAGGCCAGCAGGTCACGTTCGCTGACGATCACCCGCTCACGCACGGGCTCGGTGAGCAGCGCGCAGATCATCGAGGAGTCGATCTCGCAGCGCAGGTCCTCGGTCACGCCGCCGCACGGCCCCACGGTCATGTTCTTGGGGCAGACGGCCACGGGCAGGGTGGTGTCGGTCATGGAAGAGTCTCTCCGGGTGCTGGTTCGGAAGAAGGGACGTCAGGCCAGGTCGTGGACGCGCCGACGGCACTCGTCGGCCAGGGGATGGGTGGAGCGGGACCCGTGCGCGACGGCCCGGCCGCCCACGTACACCGAGCGCAGGTTGCGCAGGCTCATCGACAGCACGTAGGAGGCGAGCGGGTCGCGCACCGGCCCGACGTCGGGGTCGCGCGGGTCGACGACGACGAAGTCGGCGTACTTGCCCACGTCGAGACTGCCCACCCGGTCGCCGATCCCGAGCACGTCGGCCGCCTGCTGGGTGGCCATGGCGAACACGTCGGCGGGGGTGAGGGACGTCGGGTCCTGCCGGTGGGCGCGGGTGCCGAACAACCCGAAACGCATGGCCTGCCAGGGGTCCGACAGGTCGGTGCAGGCCTGGTCGTCGATGCCGATCCCGACCCGCACCCCGGCCGCCCTCAGGCCGGTGACGTCCGCGAAACCCGACCCGAGGCGTCCGTTCGCCACCGGCTGCCACGAGACCGCCGAGCCTGAATCGGCCACCGCGGCCACGATCTCGGGGGTGGTCTGCACGAAGTGCCCGAAGATCATCGAGGGGCCGAGCGCCCCGGCGTCGGCGTACCAGGCGAACTTCGAGCGCTGCAGCTCCACGTGCTCGGGGGTCTCCAGGAAGTGCGCCTGATTGAGGACGTGGTGGTCGCCCATCGCACGCACCTCCAGTTCGGCGGTGGCCGGGTCGTCGGCCCACTGCACCGCGCCGTACACCGCGGCGTCGAGGGCGAGGGACCGGTCCTGCGCCCTCAGGTGCTCGACGGTGGCCGTCCAGTTCTCGAGGGACTCCCCGGCGGAACCGCTCTCGGACTCCAGCTGGATCGCCGTGACGGTGCGCAGCCCGCTGGCCACCTTGGCGTCGATCTGGGCGGTGCCGAACTCGAACGGCCGCAGCGGCGGGAGCTCCTGACGGCGTCCGTCGACCATCGCGGCCCAGGGCCGGCGGGGGTCGTTGAAGTCGAACAGCGTGGTGACGCCGTTGGCCAGCACGTCGAGCGCGCCGTGCAGGGTGTGCCAGTAGATCTGCTCGGGTGTGCAGCCGGCCGTCGGCGCGTACATCGCACTGGCCCAGCCGTACAGGTACTCGCTCGCGCCCAGGCCCCGTGAGGCGCTGGTGAACAGGTGGCTGTGCGTCGAGACGAAACCGGGTGCCACGAAGGCACCTGCGGCGTCGATGATCTCCGCGCCGTCGAGCACCGGGGCCGTGCCGGCGCCCAGCGCCGTGATCCGGCCCTGGCTCACGTGCATCCAGCCGTGAGGCACCAGCGTGGTGCTGTCGCGGATCAGGTGGGCGTTGACGATCAGAACGTCGCGCATCGATTCCCTTCCTTCCGGTGGGCGATTCGCTTCTCCGTCAAGGTAAGACCAGTTTGTAACTGAGAGATTTCGGCCAGAGCTGTCGGCGTTAAACGACTTTCCGCGATCCTGCCTGGTTGCCGGGGAGATGCCCGATATGGCCGAACCAGTGCTTTACCTACGGGACACATCGTGCGAGTCATTGCGTTACTTGCCGGTCTTACCTTGATGCCACCGCCGGAAGCGACAGAAGGACAGGACATGACCGAGGTGACGAGCAGGCTGCGGGCCGTGTGGGCCGACGCCGCGCGTTCCCGCATGCCGCTGCCGCCGGAGAAGGACCTGGCCGTCCAGCTGGGGGTCAGCCGTCCCACGCTGCGAGAGGCCCTGGCCCGCATGGAGGCGCAGGGCCTGATCCGGCGCGACGCGCACCGGGGCACGTTCCCCAATGTCGTCGCGCTCGACCTGGGCCTGCGCATCGACGAGAGCTTCGAGTTCTCGGCCGGTATCTCCGAGGCCGGGTTCGAGCCGTCGATCCAGCTCATCAGTTCCGGCTGGATCCGGATGGACGCGGAACTGGCCGGGCGGCACTCGCTTCCGGAGGGCACGGTCGCGTTCGAGATGACCAAACGCTGGTGCGCCGGCGGTACCCCGGTGATGTACGCGATCGACCACATCCCGATGACCCGCGAGTCGGTGGCCCTGCCCGACGCCCGCACCTCGATCTTCCAGCTGGTGCGCGACCTGCGCGGCGAGACGGTCGAGTGGGAGTCGGCGCGGCTGCGAGCCCGCTCGGCCACCGCGCAGGACGGCGACATGCTGCTGGCCGAGGCCGGGAAACCCCTGATCCAGCTGGACATCACCGGCGTCTCGCGCAGCGGCGAGGTGCTGTACGTGGCGCAAGAGGTGCACCGCGACGACGTCATCCCGTACCACCTGGTGAGGAGCTCGCGATGAGGGTCGGAGTGCTCCTGCCCCCGCCCGAGGTGGCCGGCGGCTTCGCCGACGGGGCCCGCACCGCCGTCCACCACGTCCTCGAACGTGGTCTGGATCTTGACGTTCGGCCCGGATACACGGGAGAGCCGGATGCGAGCTGGGACGCGGTGCTGTGCCACGGCGTGCAGTACCGGGAATGGCTCACCGAGCACCGCGGCGCGCTGCGGGCCGTCCTGACCGACAGGCCCACCGACGTCACCGGTCTCGAGGGCATCACCCTGGTCGACTGGGGATGGCACGAAGCCGCCTACGAGGCGGGACGGTTCGCCGCCCGGCAGGCCGCGGGAGCCCCGGTCGGTCTCGTCGCCGGACCGGCCGTGCTCACGCAGCGCCGGTTCGGGCAGGCCTTCACCGAGGGCGCCTACGAGAACGGCCACACCGCGGCGATCAGCGTGGTGCACGTGAGAGCCTTCGACGACGTCGGGGGTGGGCGCCGGGCGGGTGAGGTCCTGGCCGGCGAGCTGAACTGCGCGGTGGTCGCCCATGCGGCCGACTCGGCGGGCGAGGCGGCCTGCACGGCCGCGCGTGACCTCGGCGCCCGCACCATCGGTTTCATCGAGCCGCTGAACCACCACGCGGCCACGGTGCACAGCGACATCGGCGGAGTTCTCGGGCATCTGCTCGAGGCTCTGACGACCGGGGCAGCGCTGCCCGAGATCTACGAATGCGGAATCGGCACCGGGCATCTCGCCCTGGTGACCGAGGCGACCCGGTAGTCCACACCTCACGACCAGCACGTCGTCCGGGGTCGATCCGAACCTGAGGAGAAGTACCTTGGCTGTTGCCATTCCTGAAACCGCGGCCGGGCTGCGGTTCGTCAGCACGGGCATGGAGTACCCGGACGGCACCGTGGCCCTCGAAGGGGTGGACCTGGACGTCCGTCCCGGGCAGTTCGTCTCCGTCGTCGGCCCCTCGGGCTGCGGCAAGAGCACCCTGCTGCGCCTGGCGTCCCGGCTCGAGCACCACACCTCCGGCGAGGTCGCGGTCGATCCGCACGCGCTGGCCTACGTGTTCCAGGACGCGACGCTCCTGCCCTGGCGCAGCGTGAAGAAGAACGTGGCCCTGTTCTGCGAGCTGCGCGGCGACGGCAAGGCCGACATCGCCCGCCGGGTGCAGGAGGCCATCGACCTGGTCGGGCTCACCGGGTTCGAGAACCACTACCCGCACCAGCTTTCCGGCGGCATGCGGATGCGGGCCAGCGTGGCCCGCTGCCTGACCGTCGACCCGGGCGTCTTCCTGTTCGACGAGCCGTTCGGGGCGCTCGACGAGATCAGCCGGCAGAAGCTCAACGACGACCTGCAGACCCTGTTCCACGCGCAGAAGTTCGCGGCGCTGTTCGTCACCCACTCGATCGCCGAGGCCGTGTACCTGTCCACCGAGGTGGTCGTGATGTCGGGCCGGCCCGGCCGGATCCTCGACCGGGTGCCGGTGCCGTTCGCCTACCCCCGTGACCCGCAGATCCGCTACTCCGAGGAGTTCGCGCACCTGTGTGCGCGCGTCTCCCAATCGCTCGCCGGCAAGGAGCACTGAATCGTGAGCACCGACACCGTGAAGGCCGTCTCCGTCGCGCCTCCCGCCGTCAAGAGCGCCAGGGCCCGCCGGAAGAACAGCTACCTGGCCGACTTCGGCCTGCCGCTGGCCGTGCTGGCACTCATCATCGGCTTCGCCTACTTCGTCACCTACGTCGTGCTCTCGGAAGACCGGCGGTTCCTGCTGCCGCCGCTGCACGAGGTGATCAGGGTGTCGTTCCTGGACGCCGACAACCGCGCCCAGATCCTCGAGGCGCTGTGGCGCACCACCGTGATCGCCATGGTCGGCCTGTTCTTCTCGGTCGCGCTGGGCATGGTCTTCGCCGTGGTGATGGCCTCGGCGCGCTGGCTCGAACGGTCGCTCTTCCCGTATGCTGTTGTTCTGCAGGCCATCCCGATCCTCGCCCTGGTGCCGCTGATGGGCTTCTGGTTCGGCTTCGGCTTCACCGCCCGGGTCATCGTGTGCGTGATCTGCTCGATCTTCCCGATCATCGCCAACACCCTGTTCGGCCTGCAGTCGGTCGAGCCCGGCCATCGTGACCTGTTCCGGCTGCGCGGGGCCAAGCCCGGCGTCGTGCTCTCGAAACTGCTCATCCCGGCGGCCCTTCCGAGCGTGTTCACCGGCCTGCGGATCTCCGCCGGCGCCTCGGTGATCGGCGCGATCGTCGGCGACACCTACTTCCGCCAGGGCGAACCCGGCATCGGCATCCTGATCGACCTGTTCCGCTCCCGGCTGCAGTCGGAGCAGCTGTTCGGCGCGATCATCGCCTCGTCCCTGCTCGGCATCGTGGTCTTCGCCTTCTTCACCTGGCTGAGCCGGCGCCTGGTCGGCCACTGGCACGCGAGTGGGCGCCTGTAGGCGTTCGCCGCCCACGTCGTCCTCCAGCACCTAGTTCTTCTGGCTCCCCCTGCCCGGGGAGCCAGAACCCCCACCCCACCGATCGACGGGATCCAGCATGCCCAGAATCCGTAACCGCGCCCTCACCGGTGTGGCCATGACCTCCGTCCTGGTCTCCCTCGCCGCCTGCGGCGGGGGCAGCTCCGACGCCGGCTCCGACGGTCAGGGCGTCCAGGTCGCGGCCTCCGCGGCCGCCGACTCGGCCAGCTACCTGGCCGACGCGTGCCCCGCCACCGTGGTCATGCAGGCCGACTGGAACCCCGAGTCCGAGCACGGCGCGCTGTACCAGATGCTCGGCGGCGACGTGAAGATCGACACCGACAAGAAGCGCGTCACCGGCACCCTCGTCGACACCGAGGGCAACGACACCGGCGTGAAGCTCGAGATCCGCGCCGGCGGGCCCGCGATCGGCTACGACAGCGTGACCAACCAGATGTACACCGACCCGGACATCATGATGGGCTACGTCAGCACCGACGACGCGATGATCGCGGCGGGCACCAAGCAGCCGGTCACCGCCGTGGTCGCGCCCACCGAGATCAGCCCGACCTCGATCATGTGGGACCCGGAGACCTATCCCGACGTGAAGACGATCGCGGACGTGAAGAAGGCCGGGATCAAGGTCCGCTACACCAACGGCCTGGCCTACATGGACTACCTGACGTCGACCGGCAAGCTGTCCGCCGACCAGGTCGACGGCTCCTACGACGGCTCGCCGGGCAACTTCGTCGCCGACGCCGGCAAGGCCGCGCAGCAGGGCTACGCCAGCGCCGAGCCGTACCTGTACAAGAACGAGATCAGCCAGTGGGGCAAGGAACTCGCCTACGACCTGGTGGCGAACAGTGGCTACCAGATCTACGTGCAGGCGCTGTCGATGCCGAGCGAGAAGGTCGCGGAGAACTCGGCCTGCCTGAAGAAGCTGGTGCCGATCATCCAGGCCGCGCAGATCGACTTCCTCAACGACCCGGCCGACGCGAACGCGCTGATCGTGAAGCTGGTCGAGGAGTACGACACCGGCTGGCAGTACTCGGCCGGGGTGGCCGACTACTCGGTGAAGACGCAGAAGGACCTGGGCATCGTCTCCAACGGCCCGGACTCCACGCTCGGCAACATGGACATGGACCGGGTGCAGAAGCTGATCGACGAGATGCAGCCGATCCTGTCGGGCAAGGGCGTGGACGTGCCCGCCGACCTGAAGGCCGAGGACATCGCGACGAACGAGTTCGTGGACATGAGCATCGGGCTGTAACGCCCGGGGCCGCGGCCGTCACCGGATCCCGGTGACGGCCGCGGCCTTTGCCGAGATCACACCCGCGGCCGGCGTCGCGCCGGCGACCTGGGTGAAGCCCGCGAGGACGGCCGGATGATCTTTGCTGATGCGCGATCGATCAACCCCCTCTACCGTTCTCGGTGTCAGGACAAATACCGACACTTCAGTGAAGGGGCACGAGCATCATGACGTTCATCTGGGCCATCATCGCGGGTCTCATCGTCGGCCTTCTGGCCCGGGTCGTGCTGCCGGGCAAGCAGAACATCCCGATCTGGCTGACCATCGTGCTGGGTGTCATCGGCGCGATCATCGGTAACGTGCTGGCCACGGCTCTGGGCGTGGGCGACACCAACGGCATCGACTGGATCCGCCACATCCTGCAGATCGCGGCCGCCGCCGTGCTGATCGCCGTCGTGGAGCCGCTGTACTCGCGCCGCTCGGTGCGCTGACCCGAAGACTCACCGCCGAAGGGCTCCGGACGAGAACCATTCGTCCGGGGCCCTTCTCGCGTGGTTTCACTGGTGGACGACGTGGTCGCCCCGGGCGGGGGAGAGGCCGGGTCGGGGACATGGGCACCGGGAAGCCTTCGTGATCGTGGAAAGGGCCGCGCGGTACCGTGTTCCCCCGCGGCACCCGCGCCGCCCCGACCGGAAGGACACCCCATGAGCACGGCCGACCAGACCCCCGAGAACCGCCTGGCCGCCGCCGGCATCGACCTGCCCGCCCCGGTGAAGCCGCTGGCCAACTACGTGCCCGCCACCCGCACCGGCAACCTGGTCTACACCGCCGGTCAGCTCCCGCTCGCGAACGGCACGTTGCTGGCCGAGGGCAAGGTCGGCGCCGGCGTCACCCCGGAGCAGGCGCACGCCGCCGCCCGTCAGGCCGCCGTGAACGCCCTCGCCGCGGTGAAGGGTGAGATCGGCGAGCTGTCCCGCGTCGTGCGGGTGGTCAAGGTCGTGGTGTTCGTGGCCAGCGCCCCCGACTTCACCGCCCAGCCGGCCGTGGCCGACGGCGCGAGCTCGCTGCTCGACGTCGCGTTCGGCGAGGCCGGGCGGCACTCGCGCAGCGCCGTCGGCGTCTGCGTCCTGCCCCGCGACGCGGCGGTCGAGGTGGAGATCATCGTCGAGGTCGCGAGCTAGGAAACCGTGCATGATCACGGCGGGAGTGGTTCTCCGCCGTGATCATGCACGGTCTCCGGCGAAATGGTGAAGGCGAAAGCCGACCGGCCCAGCTACTTCGTGCATCCGGCTCCACGACGACTCCCCGAGGGTCAGCCCCGGACACGGGGGATCGGAGATTCACCACGATGTCGCAGGGGGCTGACGCCGCCGAGCACCCGACCGGGCAGGACGCGGATCCGTGGACGAGCGTCACCTGGTGAATCCTCGCGTACCTGTCCAGACACGTGAGGTACGGACGCTTTTCCGGTCCCGGGGCGCGTGCGGCCGGCCCGGTTCAGGCACCGAGGCTGGGCCGGTGGCCGGCCCGGTACTCCTCGTCGCTCACGTGCTCGAGCCACGTCGTGGTGGTGGACGCGTCGTCGGCCGTGTCGAGGATGGCCAGGTGCTCCATGAAGGAGTCGGGGGCGGCGCCGTGCCAGTGCTCCTGACCGGGCGGGCAGTACAGGGTCTGCCCGGCGTGCGCCTCCACGCGCTCCTGCCCGCGCGACTGCACCCACGCCACGCCCTGCGTGACGTGCAGGGTCTGGCCCAGGGCGTGCGAGTGCCAGGCGGTGCGGGCGCCGGGCGCGAACCGGACCCGGGCCACGACGGCCCGTTGCCCGGCGTCGCGGGGGCCGGCGATGGAGTCGAGCCAGACGTCACCGGTGAACTGCTCGGGCGGGTTCTTCACGGTGGCCGGGCGCGGGTCGATCTGCATGGGAGGTCCTCTCGAGACGGCGTGCACCGACGACGTTAGGCGTGCGGCGCACGGTCTGGGAGGCCCTGCCAGAACCAGGAACGACAGACACTGCCGCGGCCGCCGGTACGGTCGCTGAACTGGGGCCATGACCACTGCGCAGCCCTCGTCGCTGGAGACCACCGACCCCGAGTTCACCGCGATCGCCCGCGCCCTCGGCGACCAGGTGACCACCGTGGCGGACCTGCCCGAGGCGACCCGGTTCGTCCTTCAGCTGGGGGCCGTGATCGCGACCGGTGCCCACGCCACCTACCGGAGCCTGCTGGAAGCCGCACTCGACGGCCCGCTCGATCCGGTGCAGGTGAAAGAGGTTGTCTACCAGAGCGTTCCCTACGTCGGCCAGGCCCGGGCCGTGGACGCCCTGCAGATGACCAACGAGGTGCTGACCGCACGCGGCGTGCACCTGCCCCTGCCCGGGCAGTCGACCACCACGCCCGGCACCCGGCTGGACGAGGGCCGGGCGGTGCAGGAACGGATCGTGGGCCCGGACCGGGTCGCCGCGATCTACGACGGCACCCCGGCCGACCAGGCGCACATCCCGGTCCTTCTCAGCGCCCACTGCTTCGGCGACCACTACACACGCACCGGCCTCGACGTGGGCACGCGTGAGCTCCTGACCCTGGCGATCCTGGTCGCCCTGGGCGGCGCCGACCCCCAGGTGAAGGGCCACGTGGCGGGAAACCTCACCATCGGCAACGAACGGGGGACGCTCGTGGCGGCGGTGACCGTGCTGCTCCCGTACGTCGGGTACCCCCGCACGCTGAACGCCCTGCGGGCGATCGACGAGATCGCCCCGGCGGGAACCGTTTAGACGAGCCCCGCCCGGCTCAAGTCTGCCCACGCGATGCCGAACGCTGTGTATCGACGGGGGAGGAGACATGAACACGAAGAGCTGGCAGGGCATTTCCCGAGGGGCTCGGGCGTGGGGCGCCACCGTGCTGGTCGGGGCACTCGTCCTGGGGGCCGGGACAGTCGCGCTCGCGGCGGGCGGAAGGGGTACCTCCACCACCGTACTCGCGTCCGTTCGGCAGATCACCCGGACCTACGCACAGGGCCCCGAGGTCATGGAAGAACGCGGCCCGATGGACGCGATCGGTGGCGTCGGGGGTGTCGATCCGCTTCCGGTGACGGTGCCCAGGGACGCCTCGGCGTACGACGCGCTGGTCACGGTCACCTTCCGGTACCGCACCACGGGGCACGGCCCGTTCTGGGTCGACCTCTTCGCCGGGATCCGGGAGCGCGGCCCCGGCCTGACCACACGCCCCTCGACGCCCTGGCCGCTGGCCCCCACCGCCGCTGTGGAATCGTCGTCCGTGCAGTTCGTCGTGCCCGCTCTGAAGGCCGCGCAGACGTACTACTTCGCGCCGACCGCCGGCACCCGTCTGCCGCGGGCGTCAGGCACCAACAGGCTGTCCACGAACAACGTGGTGTTGACGGTCCAGCTGACCCCACGTGCGGCGCGCTGACCGCCGCACGAGCCGGAGCACCGCTCGCGCCTAACCGGGCGTACGCGTCGACCGCTTGCGCGAGACCGAGTGCGACGCCGCCAGGTGCGACGTCAGCGCGATCGCCGCCGACGCCCGGTCGAACCCCAGCTGCGCCACCCGCACGTAGAGCACGTCCGCGACCAGCAGCTGCACGTGCCGCGACGCGAACGACCCGGCCCGGAACCGGGTGTCGAAACCGCTGACGGTGAGCTGGATGTCGGCGAGCACGGCCAGGGGAGAGGTGGTGCGGCGGGTGATGGCGATGGTCGTCGCGCCGCGGTCGTGGGCCAGCTGCAGCGCCTCGTAGGTCTCGGCGGTGGCGCCCGAGTCGGACACCCCGACCGCCACGTCCTTGGTGGTGAGCAGCGAGGCCGAGGTGACGGCGCCGTGCACCTCCATCCAGCCCCGGGCCGCGACCCCGATGCCGAAGAGCCGCATCTCGAGCTCGTTCGCGACCGCGCCGGAGCCACCGACCCCGTACAGGTCGACCCGCCGTGCCTTGGCGATGGCCTGGGCCGCGCGTTCGACGGCGGCCAGGTCGAGCAGTTCCCGGGCCTGCTCGAGGCTGCGCAGGTCGGCGGTGACGACGGTCTCGAGCACCTTCTCGAGCGGGTCGTCGGGGCTGATGTCGTTGCTCAGCTCGGTGATCGACCACGGGCCGGAGTAGCGGCCGCTCTCCTGGGCGATGCGCAGCAGCAGCCCCTGGTAGGAGTTCAGGCCGATCGCCTTGCAGAAGCGGGTGACGCTGGCCTGGGACGCGCCGGACCGGGTCGCGAGCTGGTCGGCCGAGAGCTCGGCGGCGGCCAGCGGATCCTGCAGCACCGTGCGGGCCACACGGGCCAGGGATTCCGAGAGGTCGGGAAGCGCGGCCCGGATCAGGTCGGTGACCCCGACCGTTCCACCGCCCTGCAGGCCGGACATCGTCTCGCGCACCCCCTCCGCCTCGGCAGGTCGTCGCAGGATTGTGGCTGGCCCCGAATGGTGACGTCAACACCGTTGAATCATTCAGCCGCCCGGCGTTGCGGGCGTGTTAATCATTCGGACCGTTCGTCGCCAGACGCTGGACAAGGTGGTCATATCTCCCAACACTGAATCGCCTAGCCGATCACGGCTGTCAGGTTGGTTGAATGATTCAGTTCCGGGAGTGATCCATGCCTGCTGCGCCCTACGTCCGCGATCTCGAACGTGAGGTGAGCACCCGGCTGGCGGCGATCGCCGACGACGCGGCCGCCGGTGCGCTCGAGCCGGCCATTGCCCTGCTGGCCGACGCGATCGCCGCCGGGGGAGTCGTGCAGGCGTTCGGCACCGGGCACTCCGAGGCCTTCGCCATGGAAATCGCCGGTCGCGCAGGTGGTCTCATCCCCACCAACAAGGTCGCCCTGCGCAACGTCGTGCTGCACGGCGCCCACACCGTGGCCGAGCTGGCGGGCGACCCGCCGCTGGAGCGCGACCCGCGCATCGCCGACGACCTGTTCGCCACGATCAAGCGTGATCCGGCCGACGTCTTCATCATCGCCTCGAACTCGGGCGTCAACGGCAGCATCGTCGGCACCGCGCTGCTGGCCCAGGAACACGGCCACCCGGTCATCGCGGTCACGAGCCTCGAGCACACCGCCCGGGTCGAGCCCAAACACCCCAGCGGCAAGCGGCTTTCCGAGATCGCGGACGTGGTGATCGACAACCGCGCCCCCTACGGCGACGCCACCCTGGAAGGTCCCGGCGGGGTCAGTGTCGGCGCGGTCTCCTCGATCACCTCGGCCTTCATCGCCCAGCTGCTCACGGTCGGCGTCACCCACCGCCTCGGCACGGGCGACAAGCCGGCCCCCCTCTACCTCTCGGCCAACATCCCCGGCGGCGACGAGCACAACCGCGCCCTTGAGGACCTGTACGGCGAGCGCATCCGCCGCTACGCCTGAAATTCCCCGTCCCACACAAACAACCAATCCGGCTCGTTCGCGAAGGATCTGCCCATGTCCCAGCTCGACCGCCGTGGCTTCATCCGTCTCGCCGGTGCCGTCGGCCTCACCCTGCCGACCGGTATCGCCCTGGCCTCCTGCTCCTCCGGCTCGACCCCGGCCGCGAAGGGCGGCGCGGTCAGCGCCACCAACCCGTTCGGCGTCGCCTCCGGCAGTTCGGTGGACGCCGTCATCTTCGACGGCGGCTACGGCACCGACTACGTCACCACCGCCGCCGAGATCATGGCCAAGGCCGAGAACAAGGTCACGGCCAAGGTCACGCCCTCGACGCAGATCGCCACGCAGATGCAGCCGCGGTTCGTGGCGGGCAACCCGCCGGACCTGCTCGACAACTCCGGTGCCGACCTGATCGCCTTCAGCGCCCTGTCCGGCCAGGTCGAGGACCTGACCTCGGTGATCGACGCCCCCAACCTGGAGGGCACGACGATCCGCGACACCCTCTACGACGGCATGCTCAACGACACCACCATCGACGGCAAGCTGGTGGCGGTCAACTACTGCCTCACCCTGTACGGGATCTGGTACTCGGCCTCGCTGTTCGAGAAGAACGGCTGGAGCGTCCCGACGACCTGGGCCGAGACGCTCGAGCTGGGCGCGGCCGCCAAGGCGAAGAACCTGTACCTGTTCGGCTGGGGCAAGGAGGCGGCCACCTACTACCTGACGATGGCCATCGACTCGGCCATCAAGGAGGGCGGGCACGACGTCCGCATCGCGCTGGGCAACCTGGCCGAGGGCTGCTGGAGCCTGCCCGCCGTGCAGGCCACGCTGACCGCGATGGGCGAGGCGGTGTCGAAGGGCTACGTGCGCCCCGGTGGCGCCGGCACCCAGTTCACCGCGGCGCAGGCGCAGTGGAGCCAGAAGCAGGAGTTCGTGCTGTACCCCTCGGGCTCCTGGATCGAGAACGAGATGAAAGACCAGACGGCCAAGGACTTCCAGATGACGGGAGCCGCCACGCCCGCCGTCACCGCGCAGTCGAAGCTGCCCGCCACGGCCGTCCACGCGTCCGCCGGTGAGTCGTACTTCGTGCCGACGAAGGCGAAGAACGCGGCCGGCGGCAAGGAACTGCTGCGGGCCATGCTGTCGAAGGAGGCGGCGACCGCGTTCGCGGAGGCCAAACTGGCCTCGACCATCGTGAAGGACACCGTGCCGGAAGACGGGTTCGGCTCCACCGCCCTGGTCTCCCAGACCAAGATGATCGCGGCCGCCGCGGCCGACGCGTTCACCCACAACGTCATCGAGTTCTACGGCATGAACACCGACATGCTGGTGCTGTGGAACTCGTTCCTGGCCGGTGACTCCTCGGTCGCCGAGCTGACCGAGAAGATGCAGAAGCTGACCGACAAGGTGCGCGAGGACGACTCGGTCACCAAGGTCACGGTGAGCTGACTCGTGCTGCGTCGCCGACGGCTCGACCTGGACCGGGCGAGCCTGCTGATCGTGTTCCTGCTGCTGCCGTTCTCGCTGTACGCGGTGATGGTGCTGTGGCCCTTCGTGCAGGCGGTCTCGTACTCCCTGACCTCCTGGAGCGGGTTCAGCCCGGACAAGCCGTTCATCGGCCTGGACAACTACACCGAGCTGCTCGGCGACGAAACGTTCCGCACCGCGGTCCGCAACAGCCTCGTCCTCCTGGTGGTCCTGCCCATCGTGACCCTCGGCATCGCGTTCGCGTTCGCCGTGCTGGTCACGGTGGGCGGGCCCTCCGCCGGCGGCGTGCGCGGGGTGCGCGGCTCGGCCTTCTACCGGGTCGTGTCGTTCTTCCCCTACGTCATCCCGGCCATCGTGGTCGGCCTGGTCTGGGCCCAGGCCTACGACCCGAACAGCGGCCTGCTCAACGGCGTCCTGACCAACGCGGGCCTCGACCAGTTCGAGGCGTACGCCTGGCTCGGCGAGAAACGCACGGCCATGGCCGCGACCATCGGCGTCGCCGTCTGGGGCATGGTCGGCTTCTACATGGTGCTGTTCATCGCCGCGATCCAGGGCATCGACCGCGAGGTGCTCGAGGCCGCCCGCCTCGACGGGGCCGGGCGGGTGCGCATCTCCCGCTCGATCGTGGCGCCCTACCTGGCCGGCAGCGTGCGGGCCGCCTACATCTACATCGGCATCTTCGCCCTCGACTGCTTCGTCTACGTACAGGCGCTGAATTCCACCGGCGGGCCGGACAACTCGACCCTCGTCATCACCCAGCAGATCTACACCACGGCCTTCACCAAGGGTGACTTCGGCAAGGCCTGCGCCATGGGTGTCGTGCTCGCCCTGCTCACCTTCGCGTTCGTCGGGATCCTGCAGCTGGTCTCCCGGATCCGCTCCCGCGGCACCACCCCTGTCACACCCATGGGGGGTGTCCGATGAGCCAGACCACCATGACCCGACCCGCCGGCGAGACCCGGCGCGTCCCCCGTCGGCCCGCCGCGGGCAGCGGTGACCGCCGCGCCGCCGTCGCCTCCCACACCGTCCTGAGCGTGTGGTCGCTCGTCGTGCTCGTGCCTCTGCTCTGGACGGTCCTGCAGTCGTTCAAGACCTCGGCCGAGATCTTCGAGTCGCCGTTCGCCCTGCCCAGCCGCTGGTCGTTCGACAACTACGTCTCGGCCTGGACCACCGCCGGCATCGGCAGCTACTTCCTCAACACCGTGATCGTCGTCGGCTGCGCCCTGTTCCTGACCATGCTGCTGGGCTCCATGTCGGCGTACGCGCTGGCCCGGTTCGACTTCCCCGGCCGGGCCGTGGTGCGGCAGCTGATCCTGGCCGGCCTGACCTTCCCGATCTTCCTGGCCGTGGTGCCGCTGTTCTTCGTGCTGCAGGGAATGGGCCTGCTGGGAACGCTTCCCGGCCTGATCCTGACCTACACGGCGTTCGCGTACCCGTTCACCGTCTTCTTCCTCATCGCCTACTTCGAGGAACTGCCGGGGGAGATCGCCGAGGCCGCCGCGATCGACGGCGCCAGCGAGTGGCGCACGTTCTTCCAGATCATGCTGCCGATGGCCCGCCCGGGCATGGCCTCGGTCGCGATCCTCAACTTCGTCGGGCTCTGGAACCAGTTCCTGCTGCCCCTCGTGCTCAACACCGACCAGACGAAATGGGTCCTCACCCAGGGCATGGCGGCCTTCGCCTCGAGCGCCGGCTACTCCGTCGACTTCGGCGCCCTGTTCGCCGGGGCCGTCATGACCATCGTGCCCGTGCTCGTCGTCTACGTCGTCTTCCAGCGCAGGCTCCAGGGCTCGGTCGCCCAGGGAAGCCTCAAATGACCCCTGCGTTCCTGGGGATCGACGCGGGCGGCACCTCCACCCACGCCGTTCTCGTGCTCGGCGACGGCACCTGCGTGGCGCACGCCCGCCGGTCCGGCGGCAACCCCACGAGCAGGGGGCGTACGGACGCGCTGAACGCCATCGTCGAGGCCGCCCAGGACGCGCTCGGGCGGGCCTCGGTGACGCTGGGCGAACCCGTCGCGGTGAACGAATGCGTACTGGCCATGGCCGGGGAACCCGACAAGATCGACACCCCGGTCCTGGCCCGCGCCGTCGGCCTGACGGCCGGGTCGGTACACCTGGCCAGCGACGTCGAGGCCATGTACTTCAGCAGCGCCTGCGAACCCGAGGGCTCCGTGGTGGTCGCCGGCACCGGATCGGTGGCCGCCCGCCTGAGCAGCGGGGTGCTCACGCAGGCCGCCGGCGGTGCGGGGTGGCTGCTCGGGGACGGCGGATCCGGCTTCTGGATCGGCCGGAACGTCGTGCGGGCCGTGGTCGCGCAGCTGTCCGGGCTCGGCCCGGCCACCGGCATGACGCCGTCCGTGCTCGAGGCCTTCGGCGTCCCCGGCGACGCCGGCGCACCGGCCCGCCAGAAGCTGGAGGCACTCGTGCGGAGTGCCTACGCCCAGCCGCCCGTGCACCTGGCCCGGTTCGCGCCGATCGCCTTCGCCCTGGCCGATCACGACGACGCCGCCCGCCACCTCCTCGAACGGGCCGGCGAGCACCTGGCCGTGCTCGTCGAGCGCTTCCCCGGCGACGGGCCGCTCGTCCTCGGCGGATCCGTGGTCACGCGGGGATTCCTGCCCCGGCCCGGCCTGTCGGGCGCACTCGCGGCCGCGCTGCACGGGCGTGACGTGCGTACCGCCGAGAACGGCGGCGCCGGAGCGGCTTTCCTGGCACTCACCCGATCCGGGCCCGGCCTCAGCGTCGCCCGCCGCGCCGCCCACCGTGCCGGCCACCGCGCCGCCCACGCCCGGATCACGTCGACCCTGACCGACCGACCCCTACCGTAAGGACTCACCCCATGGGCCTGAGCACTCTGCGCGCGAGCCTCCTCGGCGCGGCAGTCGCCGTCGTCGTCGGGCTCACCGGGCTACCGGGAGCCGCCGCCCAGTCGTCCCCGGCCACCACCTTGTCCAGCACCCCGTCCAGCAGCGTGTCCAGCACCGTGCCCGGCACCGTCCCTGCCCTGACCGACTGGAAACCCGCGGCCGGACAGTACAACTGGACCACGACGTCCCGCATCGTCACCGACCGCGCCTCCGCCCCGGTGGCCCGGCGCCTCGCCGCGGACCTGAAGGACCGGCTCGGCCGCAAGGTCACCGTCACGACCGGCGGCCGGGCCCGCACCGGCGACGTGGTGCTCTCCCTCGACCGCCGCTCGGCGAAGACGCTCGGTGACGAGGGCTACCGGCTCGACGTGGGGGCCACCGTCGAGATCGAGGGTGCCACCGGCACCGGCACGTTCTACGGAACGCGCTCGCTGGTGCAGCTCCTGACCCGGTCACGCAGCATCCCGCGCGGCAGCAGCACCGACGTGCCGGCCTACCGCGAGCGGGGCGTCGGGGTCTGCGCCTGCCAGATCCAGGTCTCGACCGAGTGGTTCGAGCGCCTGATGACGGACATGTCGTACCTGAAGCTCAACCAGCTCTGGATCGAGACGAAGGTCGAGTCCGACGCCTACCCGGAGGCGAACTTCTGGGCCTACTACACCAAGGCCGAGGCGCGGCAGCTGCAGAAGTGGGCCGACGACAACCACATCCAGCTGGTGCTGGAGGTCAACTCGCCCGGGCACATGAGTCCCTGGCTGGCGAACTACCCTCAGCTGCAGCTGACGAACGCGGCCGGGGTGAAGCAGCCCGACCGGCTGGACATCACCCGGCCCGAGGCGCTGGAGTTCGTGACCACGCTGGCCGACGAGTACGCCGAGGTCTTCGACGACACGTACTGGCACATGGGCGCCGACGAGTACATGCTCGGCTCCGCGTTCGACCAGTACCCGCAGTTCCAGGCCTATCTCGACGCGCACCCGGAGCAGTACGGGACGGACGCGGTGCCCGAGGACGTGTACGTCGACTTCATCAACGCGGTCGCCGCGCACCTGCGTGAGCGCGGGCGCACCCTGCGGGTCTGGAACGACGGCATCCCGCTGAACGCGACCCACGAGCTCGACCGGGACATCGTGGTCGAGTACTGGGACGGGCGCACGTCCATGGTGCAGGCCCAGGAGATTGTCAGGCGCGGGTACGACCTCCAGAACGCCTCGTACTCGCTGTATCTCATCCGTAACGGCGGGTCGAACCCGATCAACGAGGAGTCGCTCTGGAACCAGGGCTGGACGCCGCGCCAGTTCGACGGCACCGACCCCACCCCGATCCAGGACGTCCCGGGCGGCGGCTCGGTGCGCGGCGCGAAGATCACGGCCTGGCCGGACTACTCGACCACCCAGACGGAGAACTCGGTGGAGCAGGACCTGTTCGCGGCGACGCGGTTCATCGCCGAGTCGACCTGGGCCTCGAAGCACGTGGTGGCGAGCTACGCCGAGTTCGCGGCGCTGTCGGCGGATCTGGGGCGCGCTCCCGCGTACGAGAACGTCGACTTCAGGCCGCTGCGCGACGGGTCGTACCGGATGAAGGTGCGCTCCGGCGCGGTCGGTGTGCAGGGGACGACGCTGACGACCGGTGCACGCGGTGAGACCTTCACGCTGAAGGCCACCGACGACGGCTACTACCGGCTGAGCACGAGTGCCGGGTCCTGCGTGCGGATGCAGGGCGGCAAGCTGTGGCTCGGGTCCCCGCTCGACGACAGGCTTCCGCTGTCGGTGGTGGCGACCTGCCAGGGCGACAACCTCGAGAAGTGGCAGATCAAGCCGGTTCCCGGTGGCTACCGGCTGATCAACGCGATCACGCAGATGCCGGTGACCGTGCTCGACGGGGTGCTGGTGCAGCGTCCGGCCGACCGGGCGGCGCCGGCGGTGTTCACGTTCTGATCCGTTACGAGGAGTAGACGGCCAGCTCCGAGACCTGCGCGGCCGGGTACCCGCTGCCTCCGGTGAACGTGAGCCGGAGGTAGCGGGTCTCGACCGGGGAGAACGAGATGGTGGCCGACGGCGTGAACCGGTAGGAGGAGCCACCCCTGAGGGTGCTGAACGAACTGCCGTCGGTGGAGCCCTTCACGGTCAGGCTCTGGGAGCGGGTCTGGGGTGCCGACAGCTCGACACGGGCCACGGTGACGGTGCGGCCCAGGTCGAGCGTGATCGAGTCCGGGTAACCGGCGGACGCCTCCCAGTAGGTGGCGAGGCTGCCGTCGGTAAGGGCGGCCGCGCTGGTGCCGGAGGCCTGGCTGCTGACACTCAGGCCGGCCGAGGCGGCGAGATTGCCGGTGGGGGTGCCGGGTTCGTCGGTGCCCGAGCCGCCCTCGTCACCGGAGCCGCCCTCGTCACCGGGGCTGCCCTCGCCGGAGTCGCCGGAGTCGCCGGAACCGTCGTTGTCGTCGTTTTCGGAACCGCCCGAACCGCCCGAGCCGCCCGAGCCGCCCGAGCCGCCGGAACTCTCAGAACCGCCGGGGCTGCCGGAACCGTTGGAGCCGGAGGTGGAGCCCGAACCCGAGCCGGTGCCGTCGTTGCCCGTGTCGTCGTTGCTCTCGTCCGCACCGGTGCCGGAATCGTTCCCGGAGCCCGACCCGTCGGCCGTGCCGCTTCCGTCACCCGCCAGATCGGCCGCGCCGCCCGAGGCGGCGGGGTCCGGAGATTCCTGACTCGTCCCCGGCGAGGGGGTGGGGGTGGACCGGCGGGAGGTGTTGGGCACCGAGACGTCCACCTGCAGGCCGTTGGAGGAGTAGTCCGTCATCGCGGAGCGGGTCGTCCACAGCACGGTGCCCACGGCGGTGGCCAGCACGACGACCACCGTGGCGGCCGCCCAGACGGCCCGGTTCACCCCGAACGGACCGGGTCGCTCCTCGCGGTAGGGGACACCGAGGTCGTGGACGTCGAGGTCGTCGTCCCCGCCGTCGGAGATCGGTTCGGCTGACGGATGCGGAGGGCCGTCGGTGCTGTCCACGCGGAGACTCCGGGAACGTCAGGGCGCGGCCGGTATGACCCGCCGGGGCGCACATCCTACATATGGAGCCTATCGGGCAGACAGGGCAGACAGGGCAGGCAGGGTCGGCAGGGCAGGCAGGGGCGGCGGGGCAGGCAGGGGCGGCGGGGCAGGCGATGCAGACAGGGCAGACAGGGCAGGCAAGGTGGGCCGGGCAAGGCGGGCCGGGCAAGGCGGGCCGGGCAAGGCAGGCCGGGCAAGGCGGGGCCGGCTCGCGGGAAAGGCCGGGTTCAGCTCGCGCGGGCGCCGAGGTCGCGTCGGCCGGCCGGGTCGTTCCGGGGGACGGGCGCGAGGCGGGGGGCCGGAGTGCGGCGGGGGGCCTGGTCGCGCCGGGACGCCGGGCGGGTCTCGGGCGGGAGGCCCGCGTCGCGGGCCGGCCAGGTCACGCCGAGCGCCTCGAGGGTGGCCCGCAGTTCCTGTGCGGTGCGGGGTGTGGGCACGCTGCTGTCACCGGCGTGCTCCTCGCCGCTGAGCAGTTCGCGGGTGGTGGTGCCGGGCTCGACGGTCGGCAGCACCATCACCGGCACACCGCGGGTGGCCGGGTCGGCGCGCACGTGGATGACCAGGTCGAAGCCGTTCATGTCCGGCGTGGTGAGGTCGAGCATGATCAAAGCCGGTGGGCGGGAAGGCCTTCCGGCGTCGGGTCGCAGGAGGTCACGAGCCTGGGCCGAGGTGCGGGCCACGGCGACGGGGAGGTCGTTGCCCTGGGCGAGCAGCCGGCGGCGGGTCGCGGCGATGATCTCGTCGTCGTCGCTGACCAGAAGGATCGCGCTGGTGTCGAGGTACACGGGGCGGCTCCTTCCGCGTGGCGGGTCTGGATGTGGCAACTCTGGCACCCGTCGCGGGGCTCGCATCCGCAGATGTGACGTGCGGCCCGTGGTTCCCGGACCGGGACATGGTCTCGGTCACGACGGCGGAAGATCATCCGGTGCAGATGATTACGGTGCGGACCGTCTGCCGGATATGCGCCCGGCGCGCCAAAGGTTGCCCTGGATAACAAATATCGGACATGACCCCCGGCGCGCAGCACCGCACGGCAGTCGATAGGTTGTGACCATGAGCGACCTTACCGTCCGTGACCGTTTGCGGTGGCCGCTGCTCACCCCTGTCGCGGCTGCCGTGGTGCTGATCGTGACCTGGTTCCAGCACGACCACTGGATAGCCCTGACCATCGTGACGATCGCGCTGATCGCCTCGATCGTCGCCGCCGTGCACCACGCCGAGGTGGTGGCCCACAAGGTGGGTGAGCCCTTCGGCTCGCTGATCCTGGCCGTCGCGGTGACCATCATCGAGGTCGCCCTGATCGTGCTGCTGATGACCAGCGGCGGGTCGGGCGCCAGTACCTACGCCCGGGACACGGTTTTCGCGGCCGTCATGATCACGTTCAACGGAATCGTGGGCCTGTCACTGCTTCTCGGGGCGCGCAAGCACCACATCGTGAGTTTCAACGCCTCCGGCACCGGCTCGGCCGTCACCACCGTGATCGCGCTGGCCGGAGTGGCGCTGGTGCTGCCCAGTTTCACCACGTCGGCGGCCGGGCGGGAGTACTCCCCGTCGCAGCTGGCGTTCGCGGCGGTGGCCTCGCTGGCGCTGTACGGGGCCTTCGTGTTCACCCAGACCATCCGCCACCGTGACTTCTTCCTGCCGGTCTCCAGTGACGAGACCGGCAAGGTCACCGGCCTGCTCGACCTCGACGAAGACGGTCACGCCGACCCGCCGCCGGCCCGGGAGGCCTGGATCAGCCTCGGCCTGCTGGTCGTGTCCCTGGTGGCGGTGGTCGGTCTGGCCAAGCTGCTGACCCCCACGATCGAAGACGTCGTCAGCGACCTGGGCCTGCCCTACGCCGTCGTCGGTGTCGTGATCGCCCTGTTCGTGCTGGCGCCCGAGTCGATCGCCGCGGCCCGCAACGCCGCCCGCGACCGGGTGCAGCTCAGCCTGAACCTGGCCTACGGCTCGGCGATGGCCTCGATCGGCCTGACCATCCCGGCCGTGGCGCTGGCCATGATCTGGCTGTCCGGCCCGCTGGAGCTGGGGCTCGAGCCCACCCAGATGATCCTGTTCGCGCTCACCGTCGTGGTCACCGCGTTCACCGTGGTGCAGGGCCGGGCCTACACGCTGCAGGGTTTCGTGCACCTGACACTGCTCGGGGCCTGGCTGTTCCTGACGATCCAGCCCTGATCATCGGGTCCGGCTGCGCCCTGGCACCATTCGGGCATGCAGCCGGACCTGAACTACGACGTCCCCGGGGCGACCGCCCCGGCCGAGCCCCGCTGGACCACCCGGCGGCACGCTGGTTATCGGGACTTCGAGCGCACCGTGCGCCTGGGGGACGGGGACGAGTACTGGGAGACGGCGTCCCGGGCCCTGCTGGCCTGGGGCGTCAAGACCCGCAGCGGCTTCTCGGTGCAGCCGCCCGAGCCGGTGAAGACCGGTCGGGGATACTGGCTGATCGCCCGTCTGGGTCCCCTGAGGGTGCGAGAACCGGTGCGGGTCGTCGCCGTGGTCGATCGCCCCGACCGCCGCGGGTTCGCCTACGGCACCCGGCCCGGTCACCCGGTCAGCGGTGAGGAGGCCTTCGTGCTCCACCGTCACGACGACGGCTCGGTCTGGCTCACGCTCCGCTCACTCACCCGGGCCCCGGACGGTGCGTGGCGTCTGGCCTTCCCGATCGCCCTGCTGGCCCAGCGCGTCTACCGGTGGCGCTACCGGCGGGCCCTGGTCTGAGCCCCAGCCCCAGCGCACCCCAGAGCCCACCCCAGAGCCCACCCCAGCCCCGCGCCGGCTCAGCCCCAGCCCAGCGCGTGCAGGCGCTCCTCGTCGATGCCGAAGTGGTGGGCGACCTCGTGCCGCACCGTGATGCGCACCTCCTCGGCCACCTCCTGGGCGGTGTCGCAGATCTCCAGCGTGGGGTTACGGAAGATCAGGATCCGGTCGGGCAGGCTGCCCGCGGCCCACCAGTCGCCGCGCTCGGTCAGGGGTGTGCCCTCGTAGAGGCCCAGGAGCTTGGGGTCGTCGTCGGGGGCCTCGTCCTCCACGAGCACCACGACGTTCCGCATCTCGCGCGTCAGCGCCGGGGGGATCTCGTCCAGGGCCAGCGACACCAGCTGCTCGAAGTCCGCGCGCGTCATCTCCACCACGACGTCAGTCTCCCAGCCGTGCCCAGGGCCGGTTCCGTGAGTCCCGCCTACTGCCGGGCACCCGTGACGCCGTCGGGGCCCGGCCGCACGTGGCGGTCGGCGAAGTCGTCGTCCTGGGTGAGCTCGACCGCGAGGGTGCGGGTGAGGCGGTCGATGGTGGACGCGAGGGTCGCCAGTTCGTCGGCCCGCCAGTCGCGGAAGGTCTGCCGGAGCGTCTCGACGCGGGCCTCGCGCACCGCCTCGACCCGGGCGCGGCCCGCGTCGGTGAGCGTGATGAACACGGTGCGGTGGGCGTCGGGACGCCGGTCGCGGCGCACCAGGCCGGCGTCGGCGAGCGGGGCGACGCGGCGGGTGGCGGTGGAGGGCGTGATGTCGAGCCGTTCCGCGATCTCGCCCATCGTGAGGGTGGCGCCGTCGGTCAGGCTGGACAGGAGCAGGAACGCGGTGCGGTCGAGCATCGGGCCGTCACCGGCCTCACCGCGGTGGAAGCGGTGGAACTCCCCGAGCCGGATGAGCCAGGCGATGGATTCCTGGATGCGGGCGAGATCGGAGTCGACCGAGGGCGGCGTTCCCATGTGCTCATCGTGCCGGACGGGCGGGCCCGGGGAGTGGGCGCGGCCCGGAAAACACAGCCACTAAGTCTATTGATTGCGTAGGGAATGCTGGTAGCTTCATTTTCACCGCGCAAATGACGGTGAACGACGGACCTGCGGAGGACATGACGTGACCAGCCGATCAGGCGTGGCCGAGGCCGGGACCGGCTCTGGCCCCGACCCGGGAACCGGCCCGGGCCTTGCCGGCGTGCTCGGGGAACTGGAGGCCGGCGCCGCCCGGCGTGAGGCCGCCACCGAGCGCCCGCACGAGGTCGTCGACCGGCTGCGGGCGGCGGGCTTCCTGACGCTGCGGGTGCCGGGCGAGCACGGTGGGCAGGACGCGAGCCTGCGCGAGGTGTTCGGCGCGCTGATCGACGTGGCCCGGGCCGACTCCAGCGTGGCGCAGGCGCTGCGGGCGCACTTCGCCTACGTCGAGGGTCTGCGGTTCACCCCGGACGGGCCCGGCCGCGACGGGGCCTACGCGGCGATCGCCGCCGGTGGCGTGATCGGGAACGCGATCACCGAGCCCACGGGGGCGGCCGCCGGTGACTTCGCCGCTCTGGCGACGACTTTCGTCCGCACCCCCGAGGGCTGGGCGATCACCGGCACCAAGTTCTACTCGACCGGCACGCTGTACGCCGATCGGGTGTGGGTGTGGGGCGTCACCGACGACGGCGTGCCCGCCAGCGCCCTGATCCCGCTCGACCGGCCGGGCATCACGGTCGTCGACGACTGGGACGGCTTCGGCCAGCGGGCCAGCGGCAGCGGCACCACCCGGTTCGAGAACACCCCGGCCACGGCCGAGGAGGTCGTCGTGGCCGGGGCCGAGCCGCCGCCGCGCCTGGCGATCGGCGCGTTCCTGCAGCTGTGGCTCACCGCGGTGGTGGCGGGCAACCTGGAGGCGGTGAGTCACGACGCCCAGGCCCTGCTGCGCGGCCGCACCCGCGGCATCACGCACGGCACGAGCGACCTGCCCCGGCACGACCCGGTGCTGCTGCAGCAGGCCGGTGACATCGCGAGCAAGGCCTGGACGGCCCGGGCCGTCGTGCTCGACGCGGCCTCACTCCTCGACGACGTCGACGCCCGGCTGCACGCGGGCCAGTTCGACGGGGTCGCCGCGCAGGAGGCGGGCCGCCGGGTCGCGGAGGCCAAGATCTCCGTCGACCGTCTGGCCCTCGACGCGGCGAGCGCCCTGTTCGAGGTGGGGGGCGCGTCCGCGACCCGTACCGGCGCCAACCTGGACCGGCACTGGCGCAACATCCGCACGCTCGCCTCGCACAACTCCACCCGGCTGAAGGCGCGGGTCATCGGCGACCACCTGGTCAACGGCACCGACCTGCCCGACAACACCTACTTCTGATCCACCGAGGAGCCTTTCCGATGAGCCTTCCGTCGAGCCTTCCGTCGAGCAGGAACACCATTCCCACCGGGGCTTTCGGCCCGGACGCCCGCAGCGTCGACGTCCCCGTCCTCGACTCCCACATCCACCACGTCGAGAGCGGGTCGGGTTCCCCGATCGTCTTCCTCCACGGAAGCCCGACGAGTTCCTTCCTCTACCGCCACGTCTTCAGGCTTCTCGAGAACCGGGGCCGCCTGCTGGCCCCCGACCTGATCGGCTTCGGCGACTCCGGCCGACCGGACATCGCCTACGAGCTCGCCGATCACGAGCGCTATCTCGACGCCTGGTTCGACGCCCTCGACCTGCGTGACGTGACGCTCGTGCTGCAGGACTACGGCGCGGCGTTCGGCGTGTCCTGGGCCGCCCGCCACCCCGAGCGGGTGCGTGCGGTGCTGCTGGCCGAGCCGGTCATCCGGGACATCGAATCGTCCGCGCTGCCGGAGGCCTTCGTCGGCGCGCAGCAGCTGATCCGTACGCCCGGCGACGGTGAGAAGTTCGTGGTCGACGACAACGGCTTCATGGAGCAGGTCTTCCCGGGGGCGTTCCTGCAGCCGCTGGCGCCCGAGGACCTGGCCGTCTACCAGGCCCCGTTCCCGACGCCCGAGTCCCGTGCACACCTCATCCGGTTCCCGCGCAACCTGCCGATCGACGGTGTCCCGGCCTCGAGCGTCGCGTTCCTCGCGCGTAACGAGGAGTGGCTCAGGACGTCGGCCGGCGTGCCCAAGACGCTGCTCACCTACGAGCCCGGCTTCCTGCTCACGCCCACGATCGAGGCCTGGATCCGCGAGAACGTCGCGAGCATCGAGGTGTTCGCGGGCGGCGCCGGGGTGCACTTCGTGCAGGAGGAGCAACCGCAGGGGCTTGCGGACGCGGTGGTCGCCCTGCTCGAGCGCGCCGGGTCGGTGGGCTGATGGCTGCCGTCACACCGGGTTCGGCCGAGCTGGACGCCCTGATCGCGCGCATCGCCGAGGGATCCGCCCGGCGGGAGGCCGAGGCAACCGCGCCGTTCGAGCAGATCGCCTGGATCAAGGAGGCGCGGCTGGGCGCCTTCCGCCTGCCGGTCGCCGAGGGCGGCGGCGGGGCGGGCGTCCGCGAGCTGTTCGACCTGGTGATCCGCCTCGCTCACGCCGACTCGAACATCGGCCACCTGCTGCGGGCCCACTTCGGCACCGTGGAAGACATCCTCACCTGGCCGGCCTCACCGCGCCGCGAGCGCTGGCGGGCCCGGATCGCCGCCGGGGAACTGTTCGGCAACGGCAACAACGAGCTGGGCGCCAAGCACGCGGGTGACTTCAGCAAGTCGACGACGTTCACGCCCGACGGCGACTCGTACGTGGTGAACGGCACCAAGTACTACTCGACCGGCACCCTGTACGCCGACCACACCTTCGTGACCGGCGTGACCCCGGAGGGTCTTCCGGTGCAGGCGCTGCTGACGCTGGGCACCGAGGGCATCACGGTCGAGGACGACTGGGACGGCTTCGGTCAGTCCCTCACCGCCACCGGGACGACCCGTTTCGAGGGCGCTCGCGTTCCTGCGCAGGAGGTGACGCTGCCACCGGCCGACCTCAGCTCGATCCCGCGCTGGCACCTCGGCCCGTTCTACCAGCACTACCTCAACGCGGTGGTGGCCGGGAACGTCCGCTCGGTGCTCGACGACGCGGTGGGCCTGATCAGCGGCCGGAAGCGGAGTTTCACCCACGGATCGGCCGATCTGCCCAGGCACGACCCGGTGCTGCAGGAAGTCGTCGGGGAGATCGCGGCGTCGTCCTCGGCGGCCACCGCCGTCGTCCTCGAGACCGCCGACGTGCTCTCGCGCGTCCCTCATTCCCTGAACGACGCACGCACCGACGACGCCGTCGTGCACGAGGCGGCCCTGCGCGCCTCGCAGGCCCAGGTGGCCGTGCACGATCTTGGGTTGCGCGCCGCGACGCTGCTTTTCGAGGTCGGTGGGGCGTCGGCGGTGAAGCGCTCGGCGAACCTGGACCGGCACTGGCGCAACATCCGCACGGTCGTGTCGCACAACCCGGTGCGGTTCAAGAACCGGGCGATCGGTGACCTGCTGGTCAACGACGTGACCCTGCCCGACAACACGTACTTCTGATCGGGGAATCCGCGTGACCCGCCAGCTCCACCTGAATCTGTTCATCCTGGCCTCCGGGCATCACGAGGCGGCGTGGAGGCATGAGTCCTCCACGCCGGGGCGGATGTTCGATCCGGACTTCTACACCGGCCTGGCCCGGACGGCCGAGGCCGCGGCGTTCGACGCGGTGTTCCTGGCCGACATCCCCAAGCTCGACGACAACATCGAGTTCAACTCGGCCGGGCGGCTCGACCCGATGATCACCCTGGCGACCATCGCCGCGGCGACGGAGCGGATCGGGCTGATCGGCACCGCGTCCACCACCTACTCCCACCCCTGGCAGCTGGCCCGCGCGTTCTCGAGCCTCGACCACCTGTCGCGGGGACGGGCCGGCTGGAACATCGTCACGACCGACTCCCCGGCCGCGGCCCGCAACTTCGGCCTGGACGGGAACCCGGACGCGGCGACCCGTTACGAGCGCGCCGACGAGTACGTGGACGCGGTGCTCAAGCTCTGGGACAGCTGGCAGGACGACGCGATCCGCCTCGACCGCGCGGCAGGCCGCTACCTCGACCCCTCGCGGATCCACCAGCCGTTGATCGACAGTGCCCATGTGAAGGTCGCGGGAGCGCTGACCACGCCCCGCCCGCCGCAGGGCTACCCGGTGCTGGTGCAGGCCGGATCGTCCAACCACGGGCGGGCTTTCGCGGCCAAGTACGCCGAGGCCATCTTCACCGCACAGCAGCACATCGACGACGCCCTGGCCTTCTGCGCCGACGTGAAGGGCCGGGCCGCGGCCCGGGGCCGCAATCCCGAGCACCTGAAGATCCTGCCCGGCCTGAGCCCGGTCATCGGGGGGACCGAGGAGGAGGCGCTGCGTCTGCAGGCCGAGCTGAACGAGCTCACCGTGCCGGCGTTCGGGCTGATGCAGCTCAAGGACTTCGCCTACGTCGACCTGGACCACCTCGACCTCGACGAGCGGGTGCCCGAGGAGGCGTTCGCCGGGGCCGGTGACGTGACCGACAACCTCAAGAGCCGCACCCAGGTCTACGCCGACATCGTGCGCCGCGAGAAGCCGACGCTGCGCGAGCTCCTGCACAAGCTCGCGGGGGCCCGGGGCCACAAGGTGCTGGCGGGCACCCCCGAGCAGATCGCCGACCACGTGGAGCTCTGGTTCACCCGGGGCGCGGCCGACGGCTTCAACGTCATGCCGCCGTCACTGCCGGCCGGGCTGGACGCGTTCACCGAGACGGTCGTGCCGATCCTGCGCGCGCGGGGCCTGTTCCGCGAGGGCTACACCGGCACGACGTTCCGCGAGCACCTGGGCCTGCCCCGGCCCGCGAACCAGTACGTCTGACCGCGCGGTTCGCCGGGACCGGGTGGCGGGGGTGCGCCCTGAGCGCACGGATGCCACCCGATCCGGGCGGGCCCGACGGCCCGGATCACCCGAAGCTGTGGTCGGCGTACCAGCGCACGAACCCGATGGCGCCCATCACCACCACGACACCGACCACCACGGCCACGGCGATCAGGCCGCTGCCGGCGGCCAGGCCCAGCGCGAGGCGCTTGTGGCCGTCCGGCTCGGGTTCCGGCGCGGGAGCCATCGGCACCAGGTCACGCGGTTCGGACTCGGTCACGGTTGCCTCCAGGGCGACGAGGGGTGGTTGTTCGGGATATGGACGCTGTGCCCGGTCTGCCGGTTGCATCCCGGGGGACATCATCTCCTGAGGGTGACCCTGCGTCGCAGGCCGTGCGCGTCCGTGAGGGGCGCCGTGGTCACGACACCCCTCACGCACACGGCGCTCCTCACCCGGCCCGACCGCGGACCAGGAGGGTCAGCGCCCGGGTGATCGTGCCGTGCAGCACCTGCGGATCGTCCAGGGCCCGGGCCAGCACCAGCGCTCCCTGCACCGTCGCGACGAAGTCGGTGGCGTCGTCCCTCGGCACGCTCTCGCCCAGGGCGTCGATCCACCCGGTGAAGTACGCCGCGATGCGCTCGCCGAAGCGCTCGCGTTCCTGACCGAGCGCGAACGCGCCGAACAGGCAGACCAGGTGCCGCGAGGTGAAGTAGTCCTCGACGGCCCCGGTCATGCCCTGCAGGCGCTCGGGCACCGGGACCTCACCGTCGCGCAGCGGCTCGTAGACGTTCACCCGGAACCATGCGTCCACCTCGTCCAGCACCGCGAGCGCCATCTCCTCCTTCCCGCCGGGAAAGAAGTTGTACAGGCTGCCCTTTCCCAGTCCGGTGTGCTGGGTGAGCACGGCCAGGCTGGCTCCCTCGTAGCCGTGCCGGCGGAACGCCTCGGCCAGGGCCGGGAGGGCGTCAGCGCGTTCGGTGACGGTGCGGGCCACTACAGGCCCAGGTCGGACAGGCCCGGGTGGTCGGCGGGGCGCGGGCCGGAGAGGTCCCAGAAGAACATGCGCTGCGCCTCGGTGATCTCCAGGTCGTTGATGCTGGCGTGCCGTTCGGCCATCAGGCCCTCGGCGTCGAACTGCCAGTTCTCGTTGCCGTAGGCGCGGAACCACTGCCCGGCCTCCGAGCGCCACTCGTAGGCGAAGCGCACGGCGATCCGGTCGCCGCTGTGGGCCCAGAGTTCTTTGATGAGGCGGTATTCGTGCTCTGCGGCCCATTTGGTGGTGAGGAAGCCGACGATGGACGCGCGTCCGGTCAGGAACGTCGAACGGTTGCGCCAGCGGCTGTCGGGGGTGTATGCGAGGGAGACGCGCTCGGGGTCGCGGCTGTTCCACGCGTCCTCGGCGAGACGGACCTTCTCGACGGCGGTTTCGTGGGTGAACGGGGGCAGGGGCGGACGGGACACGGTTCCTCCGGAGGTTGTCGGTGTACTGAAAGGTACAGGCATTTACCGAACGGTACAAGGGGTTGAGGATCTGCTGGGTCATCCGACGAATGGCGGCCGGTGGGCGGTCCGGGTGGCCGGAAACATTTCTGTTCCAGGATGTATCACTCCGGGTACGCGGGACATCACCCAGCGGTATCGTCGGGCCACGGGAGGGTTGCCGGTCCGTCGACGCGGTGATCCAGGGAATTCGGGGGGATCGTGGACAGCGGTCGGTCAGCGGGATCCGGCGGGAAACCGGACAGGATGCCGGTGTTCAAGGGGGCTCGCCAGCTCCTGGAATGCCTGGAACGGCTGATCCAGCGGCCTCGCCGGCACGAGGCCCCGGTGCTCCGCGGGCGCCCCGGCCCGGTGCCCGGCGTCCCCCTCGTCTGCCTGAAACGCGCCGACGACTCCGGCGCCCTCGTCGACGGCCTGGCCCGCTACCTCAAGCACGCCGAACCCCGCCGCGTGCCGCACGCCGTGCACCGCGAGACCGCGGCCGCGCCCACCGCCTCCACCGATCCGGCCGACCTGATCGCCGACCTGCTCCTGCCGATCGCCCGCGACCTGGCCGGCGGCGCCAACACGGTCAACGGCCGCGTGCGCTTCAGCCGGTTCGGCCTGGTGCACTGGCTGATCCGGCAGGATCTCGGCACCGACCGCCTCGACCCGCACGCCGTGCTCTTCCAGCGCCTGCGCGAACGTGACCTCGGCTGGTCGAAGTACACCACCCTGTTCTCCGACGAGGCCCCCGAACTGCTCGAGGCCCCGGTGGTGCGCTGGGCCCGGCTCGCCCGCGTCGTGCCGCCCCTGTGGTTCCGGGTGCGCCTGGGGGCCGGTCTGCCCGGTGTCGGCCGCGAGTACCGCTGGCTCCTGCGTCAGCCCTACCTCGACCCGCACAGTCCCGGCACCGTGCTCGGTTTCGCCGAACGCCTCACCCTCGAGCAGCGTCGCGACGAAGACCCCACCGACATCGCCCGCCTGCTCGTGCTGGCCTTCCTGACCGACCTCGCACACGCCTACCGCCGCCGGTTCTGGCGGGCCCGCGGCGCCCGGCGCACCAGCTACCCGGTCGTCCTGCTCGACGGCACCGGCGACGCCACCGGCCACGCCCAGCTCCTGCACCTCGTCAGCGAGGTCCGCAGTCACCCCCGGCACGCCTTCGACCCCCTCGTCCTGGTCGCCGCCGCGCAGGCCTTCCCGCCCGAGGCCACCCGCGGCGACGGTCAGCACAGCGCCGTCGTGCGCTGGGCCGCGTCCGAGGCCATCGACGGCTACGAGGCCTGGTGCCGCCGACCCGACCGCCCCGCCCGCACCCGCACCGACTGGTACCTGCCGGTCAGCATCCCGTCCGTCGAGCCGAAACCCGCCGCCGGCGCCGACGACGAGCAGTACGCCGCCCTGGCGCACGCCGCCGGCAACGCCCGGCGCTTCGAGGTCGCCGCGGCACCGCTGTGGGCCCGGCCCGCCGTCGCCCCGGTGATCGCCGCCGCGCTCGCCGTCGCGGTCCTGACCGGCGCGACCGCGGCCGGTGTCCCCGGTGTGCCGCAGGCTTTCGAGCTGCTCAGGCCCGGCCCGGGCGGGCCGGCGGCCACGGCCGGCCCCGCTGTGCTCCCCGCGGGGACCCCGACGCCGGGCTCCGCACCGGGCCCCTCGGGCCGGCCGGCGAAGAGCCAGCCGGCGCTGGACCCGAAGAAGGAGGGCCTGCCGGACTGCGTCAGCGACGAGACCGCGGGCCGGTTCGTGGAACTGGCCCGCGACGCGAACGGGGCGGTCTCGTGCATCGGGGTGGCGGGTCAGATCGGGGTGTTCGCCGAGAGCCGGGCCGGTATCTCCGAACTCGACGAGAAGTTCGCACAGATCAACGCCGAGGCCGACCGCCATCACCGGGAGGCACCGTCCCGCCGGGTCATCACGCTGGTCTACGTCAGTTCGTTCCTGGGCAATCAGCTCGACGACCCGGTCTCGCAGAAACTCGAGTCCGTGGGCTTCTTCTCCGCCGCGGCCGACTACAACCGGCAGCGTCAGGGCGATTCCAAGCCGATCGTCAAGGTGCTGTTCGCCAACGGGGGCGACGACCTGAGCCTGCACTCGCTGCTCGCCACCCAGCTCGAGAAGGCGCGGGACAAGGGCCGGCTCACCGCGGTGGTGGGTCTGGACGGCAGCACGGTGGCCACCCAGGAGCTGATCCAGGAACTCTCCGTGCGGCGGATACCGGTGGTCTCGGCGACGCTCACCGCCGACGGGCTGGGCAACGGCGCCGACAGCTACTTCTTCGTCGCCGCGCAGAACGCCGAGCAGGCGAGGCTCATCGGCCAGTACGCCCAGGAATGGTCCGCCGAGCGCATGCGGATCACGAAGGTGGTCGCCCCTCCCCGGGAGGTGGCGATCGTGTGCCCGGCCGACGGGAGCAACCTGTGGAGCAAGAGCCTGCTGGCCCGTCTGCGGGAGGAGTTCGGGAACCTCGGCTGGAACGTGGCCGTGTACGCGTACGTGCCCGACGACTACGACTCGGCGGGCGGGAACACCCCGGAGGCGATCCACGAGGCGTGCGGTGACGACGCCCGCTTCGACGAGAAGAACTCCGAGCCGGACGACGTGGCCAAGCAGCTGCGGGGCACACCGAACCGGCTGGTCGTGTTCGCCGGCCGGTGGCAGCCCTTCAACCTGTTCCTGAAGATCCGGGACTTCGACCTGCAGGTCATCGCCGCGGACGACGTGTCGAGTGCGGTGGCACGCCGGTACGAGAACCCGGAGATCGACAACCGCACCTTCTCGTACGTGTCGCTGTCCTACTGCGGTGAGGGGGCCAGGGCCGAGAAGATGCCCTACGACGGGTATCTCAAGCTCGGTGACCTCGACGGCATCAACGCCCGCATCGACAGCCACGCCCCGCTGGCCCTGGCGGCGGCCCAGTCGGTGATCGACGCGGCCGCGGCGGCGCTGAAGGCCGGGCAGGAGCCGACTCCCGAGCAGGTGATGGCTCAGCTGAAGATCATGTCCCAGGACTTCGGGGGCCTCCCCGGGGCGCTCGACCCGGAGGAGGCCCTGGGGGACAAGGACATCTGCCGGATCAGCGTTCTGCAGGCCCGCGCCGACCGCCACGTCCAGGCCGACCCGCTCATGGAGCGCCGACGCAGCCGTCTCGAGTGAGACTGTCCCGTCCGCGCCCGCGTTCACGCGGGACAGCGCGGGGCAGCGCGGGGCAGCGCGGGGACGGGGCCGATTCGGGGAACCCCAGAGGCTCTTGTTCCTGGCCTCGGGACCGATAGTCAGGAGGCAGCCCTCTGAGGCCTTCGGAAAGGGGTCGGTCCGATGCTCACCAGCGCCACGCGTTCCAGCAGTTCGCACGACCACCCGGCTCGCCCCGCCTCACCGCACGCGACACCGGTCCTGCCGGGCTCGCGGGCGGCCGCGGCGAACGTCCAGGAGCTGCGGCGGATCGCCATGAACGCCTCCGTGTCCGGCATCGTGCTGCGGCGCCAACTCGAGACCTATGAACCGGGGCACAACCGGTACACGAATCGGCAGATCGCGACCTTCGTCGAGGAGCTGCCGGGGGGCCAGACCCCGGCCGAGGCGGTGGCGCTGTTCCGGGCGCGGTTCCCCTACCAGGTCCACGACGATCTGGCCCGGATGCGGCGGATGCTGCGGGGGCTGCCCGATCGTGGCACGCCCCGGCCTGATCCGGCGGTGCCGGTGTTCAGGGCGTCCTTCGACGGTCACCTGACCGGCGCCGACTTCGCCAACGGAGGCGCCGGATATCACGTCTACCGGGCCCAGACGCTGCCTGCGGGGGTGGCGGCGGTGAATCCCGACCCCGCCTACGACGAGGGCGCGTACATCGGGAACGTCACCCGGGCACACGGGCCCCCGGTGCGGTCCACGTTCTTCCCCGACAGCTGGGACGTCGCGCGGGTGCGCCGCGAGATCGTCGACCACTGGCTGACCCTGAGGAACGTCCACGGCATCGTCCACGTGGTCCGACGAGGGGCCAATCGCGTGGCCATCGGCGTGAACATCGTCGACGGGCAGATCGTCTCGGCATTCCCGGCCCACCGGGGAGCGGGCGGACGCTGGAGCACCGAGCCGCCGTGATCGAGGTGGATCCGCTCCGGAGCGGACCTGATCGCGCCCGCACCGTGAGGCACCGTCACCGCTCCTGGGCCAGCAACTCGGCCAGGTGCACCGAGGGCCGCTCGGCCAGGTCGGCGACCTGGGTGCGGCACGAGAACCCGTCGGCCAGCACCACCGCGTCGGGCTGGGCCGCGAGCGCCGGCATCAGGTTCTGCCCGGCCACGGCCACCGACACCTCGTAGTGCCCCCGCTCGACGCCGAAATTGCCTGCCAGACCGCAGCATCCGGCCAGTGTCGTCACGGTGGCGCCGGTACGCCCGAGCAGGACCTTGTCGGCGTTCCAGCCCAGCACGGCATGGTGGTGGCAGTGCGGCTGGACGACGATCGTGGTGCCGGTCAGGTCGGGCGGGTTCCAGCCCTCGGTGGTGCTCAGCAGTTCGGCCAGCGTCCTGGTGGACGCGGCGACCAGCCGGGCGTCGTCGGTGCCGAGGAGCTCGACGGCGTCCGAGCGCAGCACGGCGGTGCACGACGGCTCGATGCCCACGATCGGGATGCCCTCGCGGGCGGCGGCGGCTAGCTCGGTCACGGTCGCACCGAGGATCTTTCGCGCCGCGTCGAGCTGGCCGGTGGTGATCCAGGTCAGTCCGCAGCAGGTGCCCGCCGAGGGCAGGCGCGGCTCGTACCCGGCCTCGCGCAGCACCTTCACGGTGGCCTCGGCGACGGCGGGGGAGAACGCGTCCGAGAACGAGTCCACGAACAGCATCAGCGGCGTTCCCCCGGTCTGGGTGTCCTGGCGCGACCACCAGCGCCGGAACGGAGTCCGGGCGAATTCCGGCACCGAGCGGCGGGAATCGACCCCGGCGCCGAACAGGGCGATCTTCTTCAGGCCCGGCAGGGTCATGCCGAGGTTGGCCAGCCGGGGAACCCGGCCGGCCAGCCGGGCCCACCGCGGCAACCAGCCCAGCGTGTAGTGCGAGCGTGGCCGCACGCGTCCGGAGTACTTCTGGTGCAGGGCCTCGGACTTGTAGGTGGCCATGTCGATGCCGGTCGGGCAGTCGGAGGCGCAGCCCTTGCACGACAGGCACAGGTCGAGGGAGTCGGCCACGGCCGGGTCGCGCCAGTGCAGGTCGCCGCGCACCACGTCCTGCAGCACGCGGGCCCGGCCGCGCGTGGAGTCCTTCTCCTCGCGGGTGGCCAGGTACGAGGGGCACATGACGCCGCCGGAGGCCGAGTTGTCGGCGCGGCACTTGCCCACGCCGGTGCAGCGGTGCAGGGCCTGGGACAGGTCGCCGTTGTCGTGCTCGTAGAAGAACGCCAGGTCTTTCCGGTAGCTCACGCCGGCCGCGCGCACGTCGGCGTCGAACGGGTCCGGGTCGACGAGAACGCCCGGGTTGAGCAGGTTCCCGGGGTCGAAGGCCTGCTTGACGGCCTTGAACAGGTTGATGGCCTCGGGGGAGTACATCAGTGACAGCAGCTCGCCGCGGGCCCGGCCGTCACCGTGCTCGCCGGAGATCGAGCCCCCGAACTCGGCGACGAGACCGGCGGCGGCGGTGAGGAACTCGCGCAGGACGACCAGGCCGTCGGGCCGGTCGAGAGGGTAGTCCAGGCGCACGTGCATGCAGCCGTCGCCGAAGTGCCCGTACGGTGCGGAGGTCATGCCGTGCTCGGCCACCAGGTCGTCGAAGCGGGCCAGGTAGGCGCCCAGCTTCTCCGGCGGCACCGCGGCGTCCTCGAGCCCGGGCCAGGCGGGCTTGCCCGAGGGGGCGCGCCCGGCCAGGCCGGCGCCGTCCTCGCGGATGCGCCAGAGCCGGGCCTGCACGGCGGGGTCCTGGATCACCTCGGACTCCAGGCCCAGTCCGGCCCGGGCCAGCGCGGTCGCGCGCTCGAGCACCTCGTCGCGGTCGTCCCCGGCGATCTCGACCAGCAGCCAGGCCCCGCCCTTGGGCATCGGCGGGATCGCGGCGTCACCCCGGCGGGCGCGCAGCACGCCGACGAGCCGCTCGTCCATGCCCTCGCAGGCGGTCGGGCTGAAGGTGACCACGGTGGGCGCGGCCTCGCCGGCCGCGACGATGGTGCTGAAGCCGATGGCGACGACCACCCGGTGGGCCGGATCGGTCACCAGGCGCACGGTGGCCTCGGTGATGACGCCCAGGGTGCCTTCCGAGCCGATCAGGGCCTGGCCGAGGTCGAAGCGCTCGGGCAGCAGGTGCTGCACGGCGTACCCGGACAGCTGGCGGCCGAAGAGGTCGAACTCGGTGCGCGCGGCTTTCAGGTGAGTGCCGGCGGCTTTCCGTAGGTCTTCGAGCAACTGGTCCGGCCCGTGCGCGTACGCGGCGCCGGTGCCGTCGTACCCGGTCTGCAGCGTCTCGCCGGAGGCCAGCAGGTGGGTCATGGCCACCACGTTGTCCGAGGTGCGGCCGTAGCCCAGCGCCCGGTTGCCGCAGGCGTTGTTGCCGATCATCCCGCCGATCGTGCAGCGCGGGTGGCTGGAGGGGTCGGGGCCGAAGCGGATGCCGTGGGGGAGCACGGCCTTCTGCAGGACGGCGTGCACGGTGCCCGGCTCGACCCGGGCGGTGCGGGTGGCCGGGTCGACCTCGAGCACCCGGTTGAGGTGACGGCTGAAGTCGATGACGACGCCCCGGCCGATCGCGTTGCCGGCGATCGAGGTGCCGCCGCCGCGCGAGGTCAGGGGGACCCCGAGGGAGCGGGTGATCTCGAGCGTCCGGGCCACCTCGTCGACGTGGCGCGGACGCACGACGGCCAGCGGCGGGATCCGGTAGAGGGACGCGTCGGTGGCGTACATCGCCTTGGTGCCCGCGTCGTCGCGGACCTCGAGCCCGGCTGCCCGCAGGGCGCGCGAGACATCCAGGTCGGCGGAGGTGGCCATGCTCGTCATGAGTGGCATGTTACGACAGCTAGCATGTTACTCATGACGTCCTTGGCCGATCAGGTGGTCGCGACCCTCCGTCGGGGCATCCGCGACGGCGTGTACGTGCCGGGCGAGACGTACAGCGTGTACCAGCTGGCCGAGGCGATCGGCGTGTCGCGCAGCCCGGTGCGCGAGGCCATGGTGCGCCTGGCCGACGCCGGTCTGGTCGAGATCGCCCGCAACCGCGGCTTCCAGGTGGTGCTGCCCCAGGCCCGCGACCTGGCCGAGATCTTCGCGGTGCGGCTGGCGCTGGAGGTGCCCGCCGCCGGGCGGCTCGCCCGGGCGCCACACGACCCGACCGACCTGCTCGCCTGCCTCGACACCATGCAGAACGCGCACGACGACGAGCAGTTCTGGGCCGAGGACCGGCGCCTGCACCGGCTGATCCTGACCGGCGCCGGCAACCGCCGGGCGGCCCGCATCGTGGCCGAGCTGCGCGAGGTCACCAGCCTGCTGGGCGAGCCGACCGGCCGCACCCACGCCACGATCTGCGCCGAGCACCGGCCGATCGTCGAGGCGATCCGGACGGGTGACGTGCCGGGCGCCCGGGAGGCGATGCGGGCCCACCTGACATCGACGGGGCTGCTGCTCATGGCCAAGGTCGCCGGAGCGGCGCCGGAAGATCCGCAGACGCAGGCCATCTGGGAATCGGCGACGCTCACCGCGTAGCTGTATCAGCCGCGTCCCGGCGCACCTCCCTCTCTCGCGCCGAGGAAAAGGTGCCGGGCCGAGGCCCGAGGACGTGGGTGAGGGGATGCGCCGTGGAACTGGCACCGGATTTCGTGATGAGGCCGCTGTCCAACGTCGAGGACGACGACGAGGGCGGCAAGGGCTTCTCGGCCGCCGCCGTGAAGGAAGCGAAACCGGCCGCCGGCATCCTCGGGCGCCTGGCCGGGCTCGAGGGAAAGTGGAGCGGCACCGGTTTCAACGTGATCTGGCGGCCCAACCACCGGCCCGTCGAGCAGGACCGGTTCCTCCAGCTCAACGTCACCACCGAGACGATGGAGTTCCAGCGGATCGCCGGTGACATCCCCAACCGGGGCCTGCTGCAGCCCGACATCAACATGGCCGGCCTGCACTACCTGCAGCAGATCACCGACAAGAACCTGGGCGCCGGGCTGCATTTCGAGCCGGGCATCTGGGCCCACGTGCCGGTGACGAGCAACCCGAAGGAGCCCGTCACGCTCGTGCGGATGGCGACGATCCCGCACGGCACGTCGATCCTGGCGCAGGGCATGTCGACCACGCAGGACGAGACGGTCGGCCCCTCGATCCCGAAGGTCAGCATCAAGCCGTTCAGCATCGGCTCGCCGAAGGACACGATCGACTTCGAGGAGCAGGACCTGGCCACCAAGACCAAGTTCCGCACACCCGCCGCCGGTCTGGTCGGGGTGACGCAGGCGATGGTGAACGACCCCAACAGCGTTCTGCGCGCGGCGATCGCGAAGCAGAAGATCACCTCGACCACCCGCCTCCAGGTGACGACGGCCCGCAAGCCGGTCGTCGGCGGCGGCTCGGTCAACACCGCCTTCCTGGTCGGCACCGCAGACGGGCCGAACGCGGTCGCGGCCAAGGTCACGTCCACGTTCTGGCTGGAGAAGATCGACGGCGAGAAGCGCGCCTCCCAGCTGCAGTACACGCAGACCGTGCTGCTCGACTTCGCCGGCCTGAGCTGGCCGCACATCTCGGTGGCCACGTTGCGGCGGGTGGCCTGATCCCCGGGACTGTGGACAGCTGAGCGGCAACTGCCCACAGTCCCTAACCCACCGTCAGCTCCCGCAGCCCACAGACCGCGAGCGCGCACCACAGCTGCCGCGGTGCGCACCCAGGCCTGCGGCAGGCCTCGTGTGTCGATGACGGACGCGTCGGCCCTCGCCGAACCACTTCGCACCCGCTCGGCGTTGGCCGCCGCACCGAACCGTTCGTCGTCGCGGTAGTAGGTCACGGCCGTGACCAGCGCGACCGGCGGCGCGGGCGCGGCCACGAGCGCCGGTACCCGCCCGACCGTCGTCTCCACGTGCCCGACCACACCCCGCACGTCCCAGGGATCGCACCGCGTCGGCCGGGCCCACGCGCTCGCGGGCAGCTCACCCAGGGCCTTCGCGAACGCGTCCGCCTCCGCGCGGAAGGCGACCACCACGTCCCTCAGAGAAGTCGGCACCGGGCCAGCCAAGCACCCCCGGGCTCCCGGATGGTCCGAACGGACGATCTCGCGAACTCCCGGCCGGCGACGAGCATCCAAATCCCCGGAACACCGTCCACCGAAGGAGCCGACCGTGCCGCACCGCACCGCAACCCTCGTCGCCGCCACCACGCTCGGCCTGGCCTGCGTCACCACCGGTGGCGCACTCGCCGCCCACGCGAACGTGACGACGCCGGCCGACGCGACCACGTCGTCCACCATGACCCAGAGCGCCAAGAAGCCGAAGGCGACCACGGTGATCCGCCTGGCCCCGTTCCAGGCCGACGGCTCGCTGAAGAAGGGCTGGCGCACCCACCTGGTGCGCAGCGCCGACCCGATCGACTGCAGCTACGACACCGGCTCGGTCTCGGCCGTGAACGGCGGCACCCACTCCTGCGGCAGCACCGCCGATGCGGCCGGTGACTGCTGGAGCTCCCCGAAGTACCGTCACCAGATCCTGTGCCTGGAATCGGCCTGGTCCAAGACCCTGACCCGGCGCAAGGCCGTGAACGTGCCCGCGACCACGAAGAAGCCGAAACTGCCTCAGCCACTGGCTCTTCAGCTGTCCGACGGCACCCGCTGGTCGCTGCGCACCGGAGGCGCCTGGGGTGGACGAGCGGACGGGCTGGTCGGCTACTACGGCTGCGAGAGCAAGGCCTGCTCGGAGAAGGAGACGGGCAAGTTCCTGGCAGTGGTGGCCAAGCCGGACAGTCACGCGGTGAACCGGTCGAAGGCCGCCTGGACCGTACGTGTCGGGGAGCTCGGCTCGGTCGAGAAGTCCTACCCGGCGCCGAAGAAGTACACGGTGACGAAGGCCTGGTTCATCAAGAACACGGTCAAGCGGTAGCCAGCACGAACGCGGTCGCACAGGGTGAAGGAACGTCGTAGACCAGGGTGGGCCAGACGGTTGTCGCGTGTCCACTATGTCGGAGTGCGGGCAGGTCGGGGCGCCCCGATCATGTGCGCATGAGCGACATGGATGTGGCCCGGGAAGCCCGGCGCCGGCAGCAGCGGATCCTGCTGATCACCTATCCGATGCTGGTGCTGCTCATGCCGCTCGTGTTCGTGGGCTTCATGCTCACGTCGGACGAGTCGTTCGCGGATCTGCCGGTGGTGGGGTGGCTGTTCGTCGCCTTCATGGTGCTCGTCCCCCTGCTGATGGTGCTCGGCGCGCTGTGGCTCCGGCAGCGGGGTGTGTCCTGGATGCAGCCGCCGCTGGCGATGGGGGTGGACAGGGCGCGGCGCAAGCGGATCGTCACGTCGATCCGGGCAGGTGAGCCGGTCGCGCCCGACGACGAGGTCGTGGCCCGGGACACGGCCCGGCGCCTTCAGCAGCAGCGCTGGCTGCCGTGCCTGTGGATCGTGCTCGCCGGGCTGAGCGTGGTGCAGTTCGCGCTGGTCGAACAGGACGTGCCGCACACCATCGCGATGGTGGGCTTCGGCATGGCGGCGCTGTCCGCCCCGTGGGCGCTGCGGGACGCTCGGCGCGGCCGCCGCTGGCTGGAGAAGCATCAACCGCAGACGCCTGATGAGCCGGGACGGGTGGGTGTCGGCGGGTGACTGCACCCGCCCCGGCGGTCTGATGGTGCCCTTGATCGCGTGCTGTGTTCGATGATGCGATCAGGAGTGCAGCGGTGGCAGTGCACCGGTGATGTAGATCTGTCGCTGGGTCTCGCTCAGGCTCTCGTAGAGCGAGTCGAGGGCCTGTTCGAAAGTGTCCGGCAGTTCGCGCGGTTCGGCCACCTCCCACTGGTTCACGGCGACCGCGTTGACGCGCAGCAGCGCGCCGAACTCGGTCTGGGTCAGGCCGAGGGCCTCGCGGAGGGGGCCGATGTCCTCGGTGCTCCAGCTGCTCATGACTGCCTCCCCGTCGTCCCCGTTCCTACTCGTGGGACGACTGTCGGTCACCGCCGTAACCGGGTCACCTTCACGTTTTGAGCGCTTGATTCGTGACCCGACGCCGATGAAATGATCCCCATATGTCAGGGGGAGGAGCAGGTCAGTGGTCGGTCGGGCTCGAGCTCTCCAAAGAGCTGCGCGAGGCCCGCGAGCGCGCCGGCAAGACGCTCGGTGACGTCAGCGCCGCCAAGCTCGGCAGCCGCCAGAAGCTGTGGCGCATCGAGCACGGCGTCGGCCCGTGGAAACCGGCGGACGTCGGAGCCCTCTGCGACCTCTACGCAGTGGCGCGGTCACATCGGCAGCTGCTGGTCGACATGGCGCACGCGTCGAACGACACCACCTTCACGGAGCGGTATCAGCACGTCCCCCGCTTCGGGTTGTACCTGGCGATGGAGCGTAGGGCGACGGCGCTGACCACGATGACGGGCTCGCTGGTGCACGGCCTTCTCCAGACGGAGGGGTACCACCGGGGCGTCATGGCTGATGCCCGGCTGTTCGAGTCCCAGATCGAGCAGCAGCAGCTCAGGATGCGGCAGGAACGGCAGCAGGCCTTCTGGGAGCGCGTGGACGTGAGTCTCAAGGTGATCATGTCGGAGGCAGCGCTGCACGCGGTCGTGGGTTCTCGCGAGGTGATGGCCGAGCAGGTCGGGCGTCTGCGCGCACTCGCAGGTCAGGAAGGTGTGAGCATCCGGTACGTCCCTCTTTCCTGTCCGCCGGGCCTGGTGGCCCAGGGGCCCTTCACGCTGCTGACGACCGATCAGGGAGAAAGCGTTTACGTCGAGCATCTCGACGGGGGACGAATCCTGAGTGAGGCTGGCACGGTAGGAAGGTTCAGGCATGCGGCGGGCCTGGCCGAAGAACAGTCGGTAGACATGCGGGAGTGGCAGTGAACGGCGATACCGCTTGGCAGAAGGCAACGGCCAGCAACGCTGGTGGCGACTGCGTGGAGATGCGTCGCCACGGCGGAACCGTGCAGGTCAGGGACTCCAAGAATCCGGACGGGCCGGTGCTGAGCTTCGGGCCCGGTGAGATCGCGGCCTGGCTCGACGGTGCGACCAGGGGCGAGTTCGATCATCTGATCTGACCGGGCCGCAATGCGGCTGGTGTGAGCCCCCGTGAGGATCTGGGGATGGCCGACGGAGACCTCGTCCTAGAGCACCTGCGGCGGACGCAGGTCGGGCGGCAGGTCGAGCGGGTGACGCCCGGCGTCGCGGCCGGCGACCGTGGTCATCGCCCGGCGGTACTGGTCGCACGTGATCCGCCGCGTCATCACCTGCCGGGCCAGCGCACCCTCGAGCGTCAGGGCCGGGCGGCGCGCGGGATGCGTCGGCGGCAGCGAGGGCGGCATCCGGCGTCGGCGGCGTGAGGTGAGGACCTGGATGACGTCCCACCACGTGGCGACCAGGCCGACGACGATGAGGGCGGCTACGAGGACAGCTCCCGAGCTCATGGCTCAACCCTCGTCCCGCGCGCAGGGTGGGCACAGGGACGAAGGGCCCGTCCCGCCGGGGCTCGAGGCCTGTTCGCCCGGCGGTCGCCCGGAGCCCGGGCCGGTGCCAGCACGATCACCGGGGGACGCGTCGGCGCACCGGAACGGGGCCGGCCCGGGGGCCCCGTAGAGTTCGCCGGATGAGGAAGCGCCCGGCCGCGGTGGCCGTCCTGCCCACCGAGCCCGGGGTCTACCGGTTCCGCGACGAGGCCGGGCGGGCCCTGTACATCGGGCGTACCGGCAACCTGCGGCACCGGGTCGGCTCGTACTGGGGCGACCTGCGCGACCGCCCGCGGCTGCGCCGGATGGTGGCCCAGGTCACCGGAATCGAGGCGCTGGTCTGCGAGTCCGAGCACGAGGCGGCCTGGCTCGAGCGCAACCTGCTGGAACACCGCAAGCCCCGCTGGAACCGGGCCCGCGGCGGGCAGGAGCTGCCGGTCTGGATCCGTCTCGACCCCTCCCCGGCCGCACCCCGTCTCGACCTGGTGCACCGCGTCGAAACTCGTCCCGGCGTCAGCCACTTCGGGCCGTACCTGGGCTCCCGCAAGGTGCGCGAGGCCGTCTCGGCCCTGCTGCGCTGCTATCCGCTGCCCTACACCGCGACCCGCCTGACCCCGGCCGAGAAGGACATGGCCGCCACCCGCGGTGTGGCCCTCGACGACCGCGAGCGCCTGATCACCACGATCACGGCCGTGCTCGAGCGCTCGCCGCAGGCGGTGGCGCAGGCGCACGAGCTCCTGCGGGTGCGCCGCGACGAGGCCGCCGCCGGGCTGCTGTTCGAGATCGCCGGGGCGGTGCAGACCGAGATCGCGGGGCTGGCCTGGGTGGTCGCGCCGCAGCGGGTCACGGTCGAGGGAGCCGGTGACCTGACCCTGACCGGTCGCCACGACGGGCTCGACGTGCGGCTGCGCATCCGCGCGGGCCGGATGTGCGAGTGGCAGCAGGTGGTCTCGAAGGGAGCGGCGGCCGAGATCCCCGGCGAATGGGGGCCGTTCCTCGGCCGGAACGCGGAACTGGCCGCGCGGCTGGCGAATCTGGCCGTCACGAACGAATCGCCCACCGGCCTGACCCGCGCCTGACCCGCGCCTGACCAGGGTGATTCACGGCACCGGGACGCTCGCCGCCCCGGCCAGCCGCCCGAACTGCCACACCACGCAGTACACGCCGAGCCCGACCAGCAGCACGAGCACCGAGCTGATCGCGAACTCCCGCAGCGCGTAGTCGGCCAGCGTCGTCGGCCCGGCGCCCGGGATGTCGACGCGCACCTGGCGCAGGCGCAGCGTGACCTGCACCAGGCTCACGACGGCCGCGGCCCCGGCCAGCACCGAGACCAGCAGCCGGCGCCGGGCCGCGCTCAGCACCGCCCCGGCGGGCAGTGACGCCGGGCGGGTCGAGTTCCACCAGTGCACCAGCCAGCCGGCGAGCAGCAGTGCGCCGGCCAGGTCGCTGAGCAGGTTCAGGCGCTGCGAGAGGCCGAGGCCGAACAGGTCGCAGAACGCGTCCCAGCCCACGTGCGTGGCCGCGCCGATGACGGCCGAGACCACGACGGCCGCGAGCGTTCGCGCGTCCGTCATGCGAAAACCCTGGGCCGACCACCACGCCCGCGCCGCGACCGCCGGGGGCAGCAGAGCCACCAGCGGGCGCTTGGCCACGAGCTGGAACACCGCCAGCATGACCAGCGCGATCATCGGGTCGAGCCACAGCAGTGAGGACGCCCGGTGCGTGAGCGTGAGGTTGTAGTCGCCGCCGAGCCACTGCAGCGACACGTAGTACGGCAGGTCAGGGGCGAGCGCGCCGAAGACCAGGGCGGACGGGACGAGCGGGCGCCGGGCGAGGGGCACGACGGCGACCGGGTGGATCAGGGTGAACGGCACCCGTTCATCGTGGCGACGACGTGAGGCGGCGCGCCTCGTCCTCAGGTGCAGGAGTCCGGTACCTGGGTCTCGACGTGCTGGTACCCGTGCGGCGGTGCGGGCCCCGGGCCGCCGACCACCCGGGCGGGACATGGTGGACGCGTCGGGAGACCCGGTCTCCCGACGCGTCCACCATGGGTGGTCGCGAAGGTCAGGGGCTGGACCAGCGGTAGAGGTTCTTGGGACGCCCCGCCGTGCCGTAGCGCTGACTCTGTGAGACCAGGTGCCGGTCGGTGAGTTCCTCGAGGTAGTGCCGGGCCGTGACCCGGGAGATGCCCAGGGCCTGGGCGACGTCGTTCGCGGAGACCGGCACCGTGGAGGTGCGCAGGTGTGCGGCGACGCGGTCGAGCGTGCGGCGGGCCGGGACCTTGCCGGCGCGGGGGATCGTGCCGTTCTCGGGGCCACCCGCGAGCAGGCCGTCCGCCGACCAGGACACCGGGGGAGGGGCCTGCGGTCGCAGCAGCGCGAGCGCGGAGTCGATGTCGCGCTGGCTGACCGGGCCGGATCCGGCGGACGTCTGGCGGCGGAAGGCGGCGTAGCGGCGCAGGTGCTGCTGCAGGTCCTGGCTGTGCAGGGGCTTGAGCAGGTAGTGCACGACCCCGTACGACGCGGCCCGGCGCACCAGCCGCAGGTCTCGCTCGGCGGTGATGACGATGAAGTCGACGGCGCAGTCGCGGGCGCGCAGGGTGCGGCACAGCTCGAGACCGCAGGCGTCGGGCAGGTTCACGTCGAGCAGGATCAGCTCGGGGGTGAGGTGCCCACCGGGGCCTGGATGTTCGGCGTGGTCGGGCGGCTCGGTCCGGCGCAGGAGCTCGGCGCCGGTGTTGACGATGCCGGTCACGGTGAAACCCGGCGTGCGGCTGACGTACTCGGCGTGCCGGGTGGCGACGACCGGGTCGGCGTCGGCGATCAGGGTGCTGATGCGCCGGTCGGTCCGGCGGGCGGAGTGGTCAGGCATGGGCGTCCGGATCGGACCGTCGTCACTCTCCTCCACGCCGGCGGTGCGCCCGTCACCGGGCGTGTACGTAGAGCGTGATTCTAGTAACAGTGCGCGGCCGGGATCAATCCGGGGTCGGCACCGTTTCCCGAGGCACCCATATATCCGTTTCCCTTGCATTCCCGGAGGCGGCGCATGTCTGTCAATAGTTTTCGCGGTTCTTCTCATTCTGTGGACCGGTATTCGCCGAGGTGACGCAGAGTTGAGCTTCATCGACGACTGTTTGTGATGTCTGGCGTGGCGTTTCAGCAGGGCTGACGTGCAATGCGTGCCTATCTCGTAACTTTCAGTGATCACTTTCGTAGGTTGTGTCGAGTTTGCATCTTTCCGTGTTTCCTCGGTAGAACGGTCCTCGACGCAACCTCATCCGGTGGCCCTGTTCGTCGGCCCGACCGAATTTTTAGGGAGAGCTGGATGTTTCGCGAGCCGCGACGATTGGAGGAGCTTCCTCCTTTCGACCCGCGGACGATCGCGGTCGTGCGCAAGAGCTGTGCTGCCCTCCCGCCCGACCACATCGAACTGACGCGGGAGTTCTACCACCAGCTCTTCATCATGGCGCCGCACGCGCGCGCGATGTTCCCGGAAGACATGGACGCGCAGAACGAGCGCCTCCTCAAAGCCATCCTCATGACGGTCGAGAACCTCGACAAGCCGGAGATGGTCGAGGCGCACCTGCGGCGCTGGGGTGCCCACCACCGTCGCAAGCACTCCGTCACCAACGACCTGTACCCCTATGTGGCGCACTCGCTGGTGCGGGCCCTGCGGGAGCTGAACGGTGGTGACCTCGAGACCACCGTCGCCTCGTGCTGGATGGCGGTCTACGAGTGGATGGCCGCCGTGATGATCGCCGGCGCCGACGACGCGGAGAACGCCGAGCAGCAGGCCGGTACCCGGGAGGGTGCGGTCGTGCGTCCGTACTACCAGGACGACGAGGCGGCCGACCAGGCCGGTCAGTACTACGGCGGGCACGGCGCGGCTTCCTCCGTCAGCCCCGAGACCGTTCAGCAGCCCGCGATCCGCGACGTGCGCGGTGCGTCCACGCGCCAGGACTACCCGGAGCCCGCGCAGCAGGCCTACCCCGAGGCCGGACGGCAGTCCGAGGTCGCGCGGTACAGCGGGACGGGTGGCCCGGCTGCCCCGGTTCGCGCGGCCGGCGCCGTGCGTCAGTCCGCGCCGCAGGTGGGGCAGTCCTACGGTGAGACCGGATCCGCGGCCGCCGTTTCGCCGTACGCCGAGGTCGAGCCCTACGGCGCCCAGAACCCGGCCCCCTCGAACGACGCCTGGTCGGCGCCGGAACCGTACGACGCGCAGGCCGCCGGTTACGCCGACCCGCACGACCACACTCAGGGCTCCTCCGCCGCGGCGGGCCACGAGCGCGACCAGGGCTGGTTCGCGGGGGAGAACTCCGCGGGGCCGTCCACGGGACAGTTCGCCGGTTCCGCGCCGAACCCGGCCCCGGCGTCGGGCAGCTGGTTCGACCAGCGGCCGGGTGACGAGTCGCCGTCCGGGCCGTCGGGCGCGCAGGTTGCCGGCCCGGGAACCGGGTCCGGTCAGGACTGGTTCGCCGGGCAGGGGGACTCCTCGGCGGAGGCCTACGAGCAGCCGGGCCCGTACGAGCAGCCGGGCCAGTACGAGGCGCAGGGTCAGTACGGGCAGTCGGCGCAGCATGATGCGCCGGGGCCGTACGGACAGCCCGAGGCGCAGGGGCAGTACCCGCAGCCGGGGCAACACGACGCCGCGGACCAGTACGAGCAGCCCGGGCAGTACGAGCAGTCCGGTCAGCCGGGCCCGTACGAGCAGTCGGGCCGGTTCGGGCAGTCGTCGGCGGTGGATCGCTCGCAGCCGCTCCCGCGCGGTCAGTACCGCGGCGGTCAGTCGTCGGCGGGGGCGATCGGGGCCGGTCCGGGTGCCGGTCACGGTGGCCCCGGCACTCAGGGGGGCGGTGGCGGGTACGGCGGCCAGGCCGGCCTGAACGTCGGTGGTCTGGGCGGCGGAGCCGGTCTGGGCGGGGACGGGCTGGGCGGCGGAAGTCGTCTCGGTGGTCTTGGGATGTCCGGCGGGGTGACGGAGGCGGCGGGTCCGCAGTTCGCGCGTCCGCCGCAGCGGCAGACCGGTGAGCAGCGGCAGGTGACGCCCGAGCAGCAGTACATCGGCGAGACCGCGGCCATCGACCAGTCGAGCATCGCCGCGCACTTCGAGGAGCAGGGCGGCTACGACGGCTCCTCCTACGGTGCGCCTCAGCGGCAGGACGCCGCGCAGCCCGGGTACGACGCCCAGGGCTGGAGCACCGGTCAGTTCACCGCGCCGGAGCAGGGCTACGACGCCCCCGGCGACGAGACGGACCAGCGCTGGACCTCCGGCCAGGTCCACGACGACCGGACCGACGCCGAGGGTCAGGGCTGGGGCACCGGCACCACGGGTCAGTTCGCCCAGCCCGGCCAGGGGTACGAGCAGGGGTGGAACGCGGGCGACACCGCCCAGCCCTACGACGACCAGGACGCCCAGCCCGCAACGGGTTACGACGAGCAGGACGCCCAGCAGTGGGGCGCCGCGCAGCCGGATCAGCCCGAGCGGGCCGCCGCTCCCGAACAGCGCTGGATCGCCACCGGCCGCACCCGCGACGACTACGCGGACGCCGCCGACCGCCGCTGGGGCACCACCGGCCAGTTCACCCAGCCCGGCCAGTTCACTCAGCCCGGTCAGGGCTACGAGACCGGCCAGCAGTGGATCACCGGCACCCGAAACAGCAGCAGCCAGAACATCGGCACCCGAAACCCCGGCGCCGGCAACGGTGGAGCCGGTAACGGCGGTGCCACCGGCCCGGTTCGGCAGCCGGGCCTCACCCGCGGTGCGCAGGACGGCGCCCGTGGCCAGGAAAGCCGGGGCCAGGAAAGCCGGGGCCGTGAGCCCGGTCTGACCGACTCCGGCGAACAGCGCTGGCACGTCGGCAACACCGGGCAGTTCGCCCTCCCGGCCCGCGCCGCCGACCCGGCCGGTCAGCCGGGTCAGGCCGGTCAGCCGGGGCAGACGAGCCGGCCCGGTCAGACCCGCCCGTCCGGCCGGGAACGAGCCGACAGCATTCGAGCCGACAGCATCCGAGCTGACAACCTGAGGGCCGACAACCTCAGGGCCGACAGCGCCAGGGGTGACGGCCCGCGGCAGCCCGGCCCGGCGAGCGCCGCCCAGCCCGGTGACCCGGAGCGTCCCTACCGCCCCGAGACCGCTGGTCGTCCGCGCGTGAACAGCATCAACGACAGCGGCAGCAGCGCGGTGAGCCCCGGCTCCTCGTCCGAGGGCCACCGTTACATCGATGTCACCCCGTACGACGAGGACCGCACCGACGGTCCGGTGCGGCCCGACGACACGCAGCCGCAGCCGGGACAGCCGGCGGAGCACTGGCAGGGCACTGCATGACGCAACAGAACGTGCACACCGATGCCGGATTCGGCGTCCCCTCGTTCGAGACCGATGCGCAGGCCTTCGCGACCGGTCGCGAGGCCTACGCAGCCCGTGACGGTTACCGGGGCAGTGAAACGTACTCGGACGCCGACAGTTTCGAGGCCTCGGCCCCGACCGTCGCGGTGGTGACGGGCGCCGCCCGGGCGACCACCACGTCCACCATGAGCGACCGCACGACGGGAGGCGGGCACCCCGTCTTCCGCCCGACCACCGCGTTCCAGCACGACACCGAGCGCCCCGGGATCGACCCCACGCGGGTCGCCGCGGACTGGCAGCTGATGTACGAGTGGCTCGAGCGTGACGCGGAGATGGCCTCGGTGTGCGGCTTCTCGGCCGAGGACCTGAGCTACTCCGCGCGCAGCGCCCGCGTCAACGAGCTGATGCTGGAAGTCGGCCCGGGCCGGACGTTCACCGTGCTGCCGAACGAGATGCAGTTCTGGGTGCGGTATTCCTGGATCAATTCCGACCGCTGCTCCGGGCGCCAGCACGCGCTGCAGCAGGCCGTGATCCAGTACCGGCCCGAGGTGCGTGGCGCCGTCGACATGCTCCGCGCCGCGGTCGACCACGCGAACATGGCCATGAACGCGCCGGTTCCGCCGCAGACCGTGATCACGGTGCTGGGCGGTCCGGTGGCTCCCGGTGAGCTGGGCCCGATGTTCGTCACCGAGCAGATGCTGCGCGCGGCCGGCTACCACCAGGCCGAGGGCGGATGGAGCGGCGACGGCGGCTATCTCGACGTCACCGACTGGGTGCGCCAGCAGGGCGGCGGGCACCTGATCCAGTCGATGCCCGGCTACCGGCCCGGTTCGTTCGACGTGCTGCCGATGCTCGCGATGGGCGAGGACGGCGAGCTGGTGATGGCCAGGGTCCCGAACGCCGAGCGCTACCTCATCGACATCCCCTGGCCGCGTCACCCCGAGACCAACACCACCGCGGGCGACGACTCCGGGTACGGCGAGCCGTTCGCGTGCTGGCCGGCGATCCCGCTGCAGACGAACTTCGACATCGACATCGCCGGGCAGCGCTACTGCACGATCTTCAACGGCTGGTACGTCGACGAGGAGCTGGCCACCAACTTCCTCGACCCGCGCCGCTACGACTGGGCCGACCGCATCGGTGAGGCCATCCACGGGCCGGTCGATGCGCAGATGCTCTCGCGCACCGACAAGTTCGACGAGTACCGGATGGCGCAGATCGAGATCGCGACGCTGCGCGCGATCCGGGCGGGGTTCAAGTCCAACCGGATGAAGATAAACAACCTCTCGGCCAGCCAGAGCGGTTTCGCGAAGTTCTGCCAGCGCCACCTGGCCACGCACGGCGAGATGCCGCCGAACGACACCGGCTGGACGTCCAACCGGATCGGCTCGCGGTTCCGTTTCCCCAGCCACCCGGTGCCGCACAAGGCCCAGGAGCGCGGCGCGGTGCTGGTCAAGCACTGGCTGACGGTCAAGTCGCTGCGCCCGAACGTGCCCGTGCACATCGTGGACCTCGAGGCGCTGGAACCCTCGCGCCCGGGCCGGCACGCCGCGGTCACGATGGCCGAGCCGATCACCCAGCCCAACCGTTTCGTGACGTCGGACTGGTCCGACGAGGCGGCCCCGGAACGCGGCGGCTGCCCGGTGAACCACGGCGCGCGCCGCACCGTCTGACGGGCGGGTGACGGGCGGAGTGTTCATCCACACGTAGCCCGCGCCGTGCCCGTTTCGTGCCCGGCGCGGGTGCCCGCTGTGTGATCATTCCCTGTGAGCTTCGCACGGGTTCAGGCCGTCCGCAGAAACACTTTCGCGGGCGGCGGGGCCCTGCTCGCCGTGGCCTTCGTGCTGCTGGTGCTGCCGGCGGCGCTGGGCCCCTCCTCGGCCACCCCGCCGCTGGGCCCGCGCGGTTCCTGGCCGGCCTGGGACCTCGGCCTGAACCCGCCCGACGGGCTGGTGATCGTGGCGCTGGCCGGGGGTTACCTGCTGGCCGCCGCCGGGTTGTGGCTGGGCCTGCGCTCGGGCCGGGCGCCCACCCCGAAGCGCGTCGCCCAGTTGTCGGTGCTGATGACCGTGCTGTTCGTGCTGGTGGCGCCGTTCGGCTCGGCCGACCACCTCAGTTACGTGGCGTACGGCCGGATCAAGGCCCTGGGCGGCGACCCGTACCTGGTCCCGCCCGACGCCTGGCCCGGTGCGGACGCCGTGATCGGCTCGGTCGAGGCGCCGTGGGAGGGCACGACGAGCGTCTACGGCCCGGTCGCGACCGCCGTCTTCGACCTGGTGGCGCGTCTGGGTGGCGGCGACCTGCGGCTGACGGTGTGGCTGTGGCAGCTCGTGGTCGGGGCGGCGTTCCTGCTGACCGGCTGGCTGCTGTACCGCCTCGCACCGCCGGAGCTGAAGTCGCGGGTGAGCCTGCTCTGGCTGCTGAACCCCGCGCTGGCCGCCGTTCTCGTGGGCGGTGCGCACCTCGACACCCTCGCCGCGGCCGGTGGGGTGGCCGGTGCGGCGCTGCTGATCCTGGGGCGCGGCCCGGTGGTCTGGGTGCTGGCCGGCGCCGCGTTCGCGGTCGGCGCCGGCACCAAGATGCCCTACCTGGCGATGGCGGCCGCGGCCTGGTGGGCGATCCGCTCGCGCCCGGTGCGCGAGGTCGCCCTGGTCACGGGCTCGGCCGTGGTCGGCGGGCTGCTGGTGCTGGTGCCCGGTCATCTGTGGTCGGGCCCGCACACCTACGACCAGACGCAGGCGGCGAGTCACTACGTGTCGATCGCGAGCCCCTGGCGCTCGGTCGTCAGCCTGCTCGAGGCCCTGATCGGTTCCACGGCCCGTGACCTGCTGCCGTTCCTGTTCGCCGCGCTGGCGCTGGTGATCGTCGCGGCCGCGAGCCGGCTGTTCCGGAGCGCGCCGGTGAACGAGAGCCAGAGCTTCGGCCGGGCCCTGCTGGTGCTGAGCCTGGCCTATCCGCTCGCGGCGCCGTACGTGCTGCCCTGGTACGACGCCCCGCTGTGGGTCGCGCTGGTGCTGGCCGACGTCCCCGTGGTGCTGCTGGGGCTCCTCGTCACCCGGCTCGCGGGGCTGGCGATCTCCTACGTGCCGGGCAGGGCGGACGTGCCGGGCTCGTTGCCGCTCGACGTGATGCTGGGCGTGCGCCACGTGGCCGGCCCGTTGCTGGTGCTCGGGGTGCTGGCCTGGCTGTTCAGGGCATCGCGGCGGGCCTCGGCGCAGCGCACGAGCACGAACGCGAGCGCGACCACGGTGACGCCACGCACGACCATGGCGGCGTTGCCCATGAAACCGGGCGTGCCCCAGAGCCACGACCACTGAGCCCACAGCCAGATGTCGGTGACCGTGAACGCGATCACCCAGCGCCACGGCACCATGAGCACGACGAGGAACGGCACGACCCACAGGCCGTACTGCGGGGAGTCGACGCGGCCGATGCCGATGTAGCCGGCGATCATCGCGCCGGCCACGGCCACCGCGGGGAAGGTGCCCTCGGCCTTGAAACGCTGGTGGCCGATGCGGATGAGCAGGCCCCAGAGCACGAACACGGCCGTCCAGGCGCAGATGTTGGCGACGGTGGTCTGGTTCGCGTCGAAGATCCAGTACCAGAGCGAGTTCGTGGTCTTGTCGTTGACCCGCTTGGACTGCATCGCGAACGGTCCGTACCAGCCCTCGAAGTTGACGATCATGAACGGCACGTTGAGCACGAGCGTGGTGATCACGGCGGCGCCGACCATGCGCACGCTCTCCTGCACCCGCTTGTCGAGCAGCAGCGCGATCAGGAAGGGCAGCACGAGGAAGCCGGGGTAGATCTTGGCGCTGGCCCCGAGGGCCGCGAAGACGCCCACGAGGGCGTACTTCTCCTTGCGCCAGGCCCAGAGGGCGCCGACGGACGCGGCGACCGGCAGCAGGTCCCAGTTCAGGTACGCGTAGGCGGCGAGCTGGGGGGAGGCGGCGAACAGCAGGGCGCGCGGGCCGGCCAGGCGGTACAGCGGGATGACGCAGATGAGCGCGAAGGGCGTCAGCGCCAGGGCGGTCACGATCCAGAAACCGTTGACCGAGTTCACCGGCAGGGCGGTGAGCCAGGCGAAGACGCCGGTCACGACCGGGTACTCGATCTGCCCGGCGCCGAGGCGGATGACCTCGTTGCCCGAGGCGTCGATGATGTGGTTGACGGCGCCCTGGTACGGGGCGAGGTGAGCGCCCATGTCGCGCTGGTACCAGAGGGTCTGGATGTCGTTGTAGCAGACCTTGGGCTGGTGCCCGGGGTCCCAGTCGGTGAGGCAGTACGACTTCAGGCCCGCCGCGACCACCAGGGTGAGGCCGGTGATGAGCAGGAGGGGCAGCAGCCCCAGGGCGATTGCACGAGTTGGCCGGGGCACGCTGCCCCACGATAGAGCCAGTTGAGGACGTGGTGGTCGCCGACGGGTCTCGATGTCGCCTGATTTACGTCACGGTCGGTTCACGGCGGTGCGATGAGGGACGCCCCGAGCCACAGCACCACGACGATCACCTGCAGCGCCGCCAGCACCGGAACCACCCAGGTCAGGGCCTTGGGTGGGATCAGCAGGCCGATCGCGACGAAGGCGGGCAGCAGCAGCACCTCGGCGCGGGGCCGGAACCCGACCTGGCTGGAGACCAGGCTGACCACGATCAGCACGGCGGTGTACGCGAGCCAGGGCAGTGGCAGGGTGTGCCGGAATCGGGCGAGCGCGACCAGGGCCACGGCCATGAAGACGACGGCGATGGTCATGACCGCGCGGCTCGGGCTGTGCAACGGGTCGTAGAGGCCTCCGAGCGAGGTGAGGGCCTTCCTGCCCCAGTCCATGTGCTGGTCCCAGCCCTCGGCCTGGGTGCGGTTCCAGGTGCCGGGGGAGCCGGTCCAGATCCAGACGAAGATCAGGTAGCCGATCGGTCCGAGGGGCGCGAGAGCGGGTGCGATCAGGGCCTTGAGGTCGCGGCCGGCGGCGCGCCGGGTGCGGTCGACGGGGGACGCCCCTGTCGCCTCGGCCGCCCCGGTCGTGTCGGGCGCGGCGGTCGCGTCCGTCGCCCCGGTCGTGTCGGTCGTGTCGGGCGCGTCGGTGCGGTGCGGGTTCCGCAGGGCGAGGAGGGCGGCGACCGCGCAGGCGACGGTGAGGGCGAGCCCGACGTCGGCGCGCACGGTGCCGGCGAGGAGGGCGGCGATCCCGGCGAACAGCCAGCGGCGGCGGTGCAGGAACAGGAGACAGGCGCCGGCCAGGGCGGCGGCGAGCGCCTCGGTGTAGGCCCACGAGAACACGGCCGTGCCGGGGAAGAACGCGAAGACGACGGCGGCGGTGCGCCCGGCCTCGGGGGCGCCGACGGCCTGGCCGAGTTTCAGCACCAGCAGCACGGCGACGGCCCCGCCGGCCAGCGACACCGCGACGCCGGTGAACAACGGGCCGAGGCCGATCGCGTCGCCGGCGGCGATGAGCGCGGGGTAGCCGGGGAAGAACGCGAGGGTGGTGGGTCCGCCGTCGGCCGGGAGGCTGTGCGGGTAGCCCTCGGCCGCCAGGCGCAGGTACCAGGTGGCGTCCCAGCAGCGGGCCAGCGCGGCCATGCCCTCGATCGGGCGGGGCTCGGTGTCGCCGCAGCGGATGCCCGAGAGGTTCAGCGTGTTCACGGTGGCCGTGGCCGCCGCGATGCTCAGGCGCGAGAGCAGGTAGAGCAGCAGTACGCCCGGGGCACCGGGGGCGCTCCGGGCGATCTGCTTCAGGACGCGTGGGCCGGACGGGACGGTGTCAGTCGCCAACGGGCGCCCCAGAGATCACGGTCGGCCAACTTACTGGGTCGATGTGTCCGGAAGCCATCCGGATCGGTGACCACGACGTCCACCGTCGAAGGGGTGGCCGTCGGTCAGGTCAGCGCGGGCACGGGGGAGGGGGCCGGGGTCCCGGCGTTCTGGTCGCGCCGCGACGAGCGGGCGGTGCCGATCGCCGTCAGCACCGCACCGGCCGCGAGCCAGACCACGAGCACGATGATCGAGTGCGTGGCGCCGTGCCCGTCGAAGAACGCGGTGGAGCGCAGCAGCCAGCCCGCGGCGCCCGGCGGCAGGAACTGCCCGAACTCCCCGGACCAGCCCGGCAGCATCTCGGGCGCGCTGGTGGTGCCCGAGAACGGGTTGCCCAGCAGCATCATGGTGACGGCACCGATCGCGAACCCGGCCGTGCCGAGCAGCGATTCGAGACCGAGGATGACGAACGACGTCGCCGCCACCGACAGCGCGATCGCCCCGGCGTTGGCCCAGTAGCTGCCCTCGAGCGAGCCCAGCCAGAACTGCAGGATCGCGGCCATGGCGAGTCCGCCCGTGATCGAGTAGGCCAGGGCGCCGGTCAGACGGCGCCCGGCCCCGCGGACGCGGTTGCTGAGCAGCACGGCCGCGAGCATGCCGCCGAGCACGAGGGGCAGCGAGCCGGCCGCGAGACCGGCGCCGCGCGGGTCGTCGGCGGGCAGCGGGGCGAGGTCGCGGATGGCGGCGGTCGTCGAGGCGGTGGTCGAGGCGGCGGCCGGGGCCTCACCGGTGGTCTGGTTCTGGGCGGCGGCCAGGGCCTGACCCAGCGACTGCAGGGCCTGGGCCACGACCGGGCCGGCGGCCGTGGCCGTGATCACCTGCGGCGAGCCGGAACTCACGTCGATCGCGCCGTAGACCTCGCGCTCGCCGATCGCGTGCTCGGCGGCGGCGGTGTCGGCGAGGGGCACGACGTCGAAGGCGCCGGGGGACTTCTGCTCCAGCGCGGCGCTCACCTGCTCGACCGCGGCGGCGGGCCCGGCGACGGCCAGCGGGATGTCGTGCAGCGACGCGCGGGTCGCGGGCCAGGCGAACGCGGTGAGGATCGCGCTGATGATCAGGGTCAGGGCTCCCACCATGACGGCCACCTGCGACCAGGGGGACTTCTCCGGGGTCCGCGTGGACATGACGACTCCTGAGTGACGCTGAATGAAAGAGAACGGACGTTCGTTTTGAACGATGGACCGCACCGCGCCGCTTGTCAAGAACGAACGTTCGCTTTTAAGGTGACGCCATGCCCCGCGTCACCGAGGAGTACCGCACCGCCCGCCGTGCCGAGATCCTGTCCGCGGCGGGGGAGCTGTTCGCCCGCAACGGGTTCCACGCCACGTCGATGGCCGACATCATCTCCGCCTCGGGGCTGTCGGCGGGTGCGGTGTACCGGTACTTCCGCAGTAAGGAAGAGCTGATCGGCTCGGTCGCCGACGTTGCTCTGGGGTCGGCCGACGAGGTCGCCGCCCGGATGCTGGCCGACGGGGCCGTGCCCTCGCCGGCCACGGCGATCGGCGCCATGCTCGACAACATCGTGCACCGCGTGGCCCGCGAGGCCGTGCCCGGCGTCGACCTGACCCGCATCGTCATCCAGGTCTGGGCCGAGTCGGCGCGCAACCCGGCGCTGGCCGAGCGGGTGCACCAGGCGTTCGAGGTGATCCGGGGCTGCTACGCCGAGGTGGCCCGCCGGCGTCAGGCCGCGGGGCTCCTGCCCGCCGACGCCGACCCGCTGCAGGTGGCGTCGGCCATGCTCGGTGTCAGCCAGGGGTTCCTGGTGCAGAACCTGCTGATCCCCGGCACCACGATCGACGGCTACCTGGCCGGCGTGCGCCCGCTGCTCGGGGACTGACGTCCGCAGCCGTCGGCGACCACGTCGTCCCTCGTTGACGCCCGCAAAGACGAACGGGCCCGGCGGGAGAACCCGCCGGGCCCGGACGTGGCGCCGAGAATCAGACCGCCGTGCTGAGGATCAGACGGCCACGGCCTTCTTCAGGTCGAACCGGTCGGCGTCCATGACCTTGACCCACGCGGCCACGAAGTCGTTGACGAACTTCGTCTTCGCGTCCTCGCTGGCGTAGACCTCGGCCAGGGCGCGCAGCACCGAGTTGGAGCCGAAGATCAGGTCGACCGCGGTGGCGGTGTACCTGACCTCGTCGGTGGCCAGGTCCCGGATCTCGTAGAGGTGCTCGCCCTCGGCGGCGGCCTTCCACTTCGTGCCGGGCGAGAGCAGGTTGACGAAGAAGTCGTTCGTCAGCTGACCCGGCTTGTCGGTGAGCACACCGTGGGCGGAACCGCCGACGTTGTTGCCGAGCACCCGCAGGCCACCGATGAGAACGGTGGTCTCCGGCGCGGTCAGGTTGAGCATGTACGCGCGGTCGACGAGAAGCACCTCGGGCTGGGTCTTCTCACCCTCGCGCAGGAACTGGCGGAAGCCGTCGGCCCGCGGCTCGAGCACCGCGAACGACTCCACGTCGGTGTCCTCCTGCGTGGCGTCGGTGCGACCGGCGTGGAACGGGACGGTCACCTCGACCCCGGCGTCCTTCGCGGCCTTCTCGACGGCGGCCGAACCGGCCAGCACGATCAGGTCGGCGAGGGAGATCGTGGTCCCGGACTCGCTGCGGATGCCCTCGAGGACACCGAGCACCTTGGAGAGCTGCTCGGGCTGGTTGACCTCCCAGTTCTTCTGCGGCTCGAGCGCGATGCGGGCGCCGTTCGCGCCACCGCGCATGTCGGTGGAACGGTAGGTCGCGGCGCTCGACCAGGCGGTCTGCACCAGCTCGGACACGGACAGGCCGGATTCGAGCACCTTGGCCTTGAGCGTGGCCACGTCGGCGTCGGAGACCGCGGAGGTCGCGGCCGGAACCGGGTCCTGCCACAGCTGCGGCTCGGCCACCCACGGGCCGAGGAAGCGGCTGACCGGTCCCATGTCACGGTGCAGGAGCTTGTACCAGGCCTTGGCGAAGGCGAGGCGGAACTCCTCCGGGTTCTCGAGGAAACGCTTCGAGATCGCGCCGTAGACCGGGTCGAAGCGCAGCGACAGGTCGGTCGTGAGCATCGTCGGGCGGTACTTCTTCGACGCGTCGTAGGCGTCGGGGATGATCTCCTCGTCGGTCTTGGCGACGTAGTGCTTGCCGCCGCCCGGGCCGGTCGTCAGCTCCCACTCGTAGCCGAAGAGGATCTCGAAGAAGCGGTTGCTCCACTCGGTCGGCCGGTCGGTCCACGTGACCTCGATGCCCGAGGTGATGGTGTCCTTGCCCTTGCCCGAGCCGTGGTTCGAGAGCCAGCCCAGACCCTGCGCCTCGATGCCCTCGCCCTCCGGCTCCGGGCCGACGTCACCCGTGTGGGCGCCGTGCGTCTTGCCGAAGGTGTGGCCACCGGCGATGAGGGCGACGGTCTCCTCGTCGTTCATCGCCATCCGGGCGAAGGTCTCGCGGATGAAGTGCGCGGCCTGGACGAAGTCGGCGTTGCCCTTGGGACCCTCGGGGTTGACGTAGATGAGACCCATCTCCGTCGCCCCGACGCCCGGGAGCATGTCCTTCTCCGAGGTGTACCGGGTGTCGGCCAGCCAGGTGTCCTCCGGGCCCCAGAAGATCTCCTCCGGCTCCCACACGTCGGGACGGCCGAAGCCGAAGCCGAACGTCTTGAAGCCCATCGACTCCAGGGCCACGTTCCCGGCGAGCACGAGCAGGTCGGCCCAGGAGACCTTCTGGCCGTACTTCTGCTTGACCGGCCACAGCAGGCGGCGGGCCTTGTCCAGGTTGGCGTTGTCGGGCCAGCTGTTCAGCGGGGCGAAACGCTGCCCGCCGTCACCGGCGCCACCGCGGCCGTCCTCGATGCGGTAGGTGCCGGCGGCGTGCCAGCTCATGCGGATCATCAGGCCGCCGTAGTGCCCGAAGTCGGCCGGCCACCAGTCCTGCGAGGTGGTGAGGACCTCGGTGATGTCGGCCTTCAGCGCCTCGACGTCGAGCTTGGCGAACTCGGCGGCGTAGTCGAAGTCGTCACCCAGCGGGTTGCCCTTGGACGAGTGCGCGTGCAGCACCGTCAGGTCGAGCTGGTTCGGCCACCAGTCGCGGTTGCCCCGCGGGTTGTCGACCTTGCTGGTCGGCGGCTTGATCGCCGGGTTCTCGCTCTCGCTGCCGTTCGCGGTCGCCGAGTCGTGCGCGACCGGGCAGCCGCCCGCGTTCTGGGTGTCGCTCATGTGCATCCTTCCGGGCTGGCCAATCAATGACGTGTGCTCGCGGCCGAGCACTGCGGGCAGGTGCCCCAGTACACGACCTCCGCCTCGTCGACCACGAAGCCGTGATCGTCCGAAGCGGTAAGACAGGGGGTGTGGCCCACGGCGCACTCCACGTCGGCGATCGCTCCACAGGATCGGCACACGACGTGGTGATGGTTGTCGCCCACCCGGGTCTCGTACCGCGCGTTCGCCCCGGTCGGCTGGATCTTGCGGATCAGCCGGGCGTCGGTCAGGGCGCGCAGGACGTCGTAGACCGCCTGGTGGGAGACGGTGGGCAGTTCGGCCCGCACCAGGCTGATCACCGTGTCGGTGTCGACGTGCGGGTGCTCGTGCAGGGCGGTGAGAACCGCCAGGCGGGGCCGCGTCACGCGCAGCGAGGCCGAGCGCAGCTGGGCCTCGAAGTCGGACGTCATGCCAACGACCTTAGGCCACTTTTCTTGACCAGTTCAAGTTAACTCTCCGCGGCATCCGGATGACGCAGAGCTGGCGGCAGCCCACTCTACGTGACGCCGGGCCGTCTGGCGTGGTCCTTACGGCATGATTCGGCCGTGACCGAACGTGTGGTGCGTGTGCCGCTGGAGGCGGACGCCGTCATAGCGCGGCTGGCTGCTCATCCCCGGCTTCCCCTTGCTGGCGGCTCGTGACCCTCGCGAGACGGTGGTGCGCATCTGGGACTGCGGCGGTGAACAGCCCGAGCTCCGGGCCACCGTCCAGGACGACGGGGGCTGGGACATCTCGGTGCTCGTCTGGCATCCGGACGAGCCCCTGCTGCTGATCAGCAACCTGGGCACCCTGACGACGTGGACCCCGGGGAGAGCGACCGTCAGTGAGCGCCTGCCCTCGCAGATCTACTACCAAGCCCTGGGTTTCAGCGCCGACCGACGCCGGGTGTGGGCGTCGCCGCCCGCGCCCGGCCGTCAGGGATCCGACGTCATCGACCTCTCCCGGGGAATCGTCGGCACCGGCCCCGACTTCGACACCGGCATCACTGAGCACCCGGCCGGAGGACTGGTCGCGATGCTCGCCAGCGACCAGGGCGGCACCGATGTCCTCTTCGCTCGGACGGCGGGCGACGCACCCGAGATCACCGGCCGCACGCTGACTCTCGACGCGGACGGCTACGAGCCCGTGCTCTTCAGTCCCGACGGCCGCCTCCTGGTGGTCAAGGGCGACAGCTACGCCAACGAGCTGAACGTGTTCGAGTTCCCCTCGCTGCGCCGGATCCACCACCTGGGGCTGGAAGACCGCCCGCCCGAGGAATGGGACCCCGAGGACGGCGAGGACATCTTCGGCCACTCGCTGGGCAACATCGCCTTCGACCGCCGCTCCGGCCTGCTCTGGCTCGTCTCACCCGCGGGCCGCCTGCTGTCGCTCGACCTCGACCGCCGCGCCGCCCGGGAGCACGAGCTGCCGGGCCTCTTCCCGGTCACGGCGCTCGCCGCCCTGGCCGACGGGCGTCTGGTCGTCGCCGGTGCGGGCGAGCTCCGCATCCTGCTCCCGCCGGGTGACCCGGCCGACCTCACCCCTTCTCCCGAACGGGTCGAGGCCTTTCTGCGGGACGAGCCGGGCGAGCCCTGCGACGGCGGTGAGGACGCACCGGCCGACCCCCTGTGGGCCCGCCTGGCCGCCGGCCCCGGGAGGTAGTGCCGAGCTTCCCCGAAAAGGGGCGGATCAGCTGAACCGGGCCACCGCCTCCGGCGTCACCGGCGTGAAGAGGTTCACCAGGTTGCCGTCCGGGTCGCGGAACAGCAGGGAGCGATTGCCCCAGGGCATGGTCCGCGGGGCCTGGACCAGGTCGACATGGTCGGTGATCCGGGCGAATTCGGCGTCCACGTCGTCCACCCGCAACTCGATGATGACCGACCGGTTGGACGCGGGGACCGCCTCGATCCCGAAGGGCGCCAGGGTGGGCGGGCCGGCCAGGGCGATCCGGGCCGCCGGGGTGCGCACCTCGGCGAACAGGTCGGTGGCCCAGTCGGCGCGGGTGTCCGCGACGAGCTCGTAGAACGCGACCAGGCGGGCGACGTCGGCGGTGATGATCCGGAGCGAGGTGAAGGAGTTCATGCGGACGACCGTAGAAGGGATACCGGACAGGACCCGCCCGGATTCGCGATCGATCCCGGACGGGTCCTGCCGGTGCCGGTCACTCCGGCGGGGCCTCGACGCCCGGGCTGAGCGTGCTGTAGGTCAGCATCCGGTAGTGCGAGACGGAATACCCCAGCGTGCGGTGGAAGCAGCCGTCGCTGCCGTTGCCGGTCTTCGTGACCATCGCGAGCCCGCGCCCGGGCCTCGAATATCGTGACCCCGTGACCCGCCCGACGTCCCGCGTGCTCGCGCTGCTCGAGATCCTGCAGTCCGGGGGCACCCGCCGGGTCGCCGAGCTGGCCGTGAAGCTGGGCGTCGACGAGCGCACCGTGCGCCGGTACGCCGAACACCTGGTGGAACTGGGCATTCCGGTGCAGTCCGAGCGGGGGCGCTACGGCGGATACCGCCTCGCGGCGGGCTGGCGCATGCCCCCGCTCATGCTCACCGACGACGAGGCCGTCGCCGTCATGATCGGGCTGGTCGTCGGGCGCCGGGCCGGGCTGGTTCCCGACAGCACCGCTGCCGAGAGCGCACTCGCCAAGCTGCAGCGCGTCCTGCCCGGCGCGGGCCGGGACGGCCTGGAGGCCCTGCTCGCCACGGCCGCCTTCACCGCGTCCGCACCCTCGCCCGGACCGGTGGAAACCGCTGTGCTGCTGGCCCTCGCGAGCGCCGCCCACACCGGCCACCCCGTGAGCCTGGGGTACACGGACCGGGGCGGCCGCGCGTCCTCCCGCACGGTCCGCCCGCTCTCGGTGGTCGGGCACACGGGGCGCTGGTACCTGCTGGCTTCGACGCAGAACGACGAGCAACGGACGTTCCGGCTGGACCGGATCTCGTCGGTCACCCGGGAGCCGGGGTCGCCGGTGGAGCCGTGGATCGCGGACCCGGCCGCCGCCCTGCTGGCCTCACTGGCCGAAACGCCCTGGAAGCATGAGGTTTCGTTCCGGGTGCGGGGTGACGTCGAGCGTCACCTCCCGGTCGGGCTGGCCACGGTCGAGCCGATGGCGGACGCGCCGGGCTGGTTCCGCGTGCACCTGAACGCCGAGCGGCTCGACTGGGTGCCGGCGCTGATCGCGGGGCTCGGCCGGGAGTTCGTCGTGGAGGAACCGGCCGAGCTCCGCGATCTCATGCGGGATTTCGCGCGGCGGCTGCAGGGCTGGGCCGGTTAGCGGCGCTGTGGGTCAGGGGCGGGGGACCGGTACCGAACCGGTCTGGACCGGAACGGTTTCCCCCTGGGCCCCGAGGTTCCAGGCGACGATGTCGAGGGCCCGCAGCGGGGTGATCGCGGGTTCGGTGGCCAGGGCGGCGACGGCGGCCCAGGTCTCGGCGTCGGCGGTGAGGTCCTCTCGCAGGGCGGTGGCGACGGCCACCGCGAAGGCGCCGCTGCCGCGTCCCTGTACCGGGGGCACGGGCGCGCCGGTGCCGTAGTAACAGGCCCGCACCTGCCCGTCCCACAGCGGGATGAAGCCGGGGCGCTTGCGGTGCAGCACCTTCGAGAGCGTCGTCATGCGCACGCCCCAGCGGGTGTTGCCGTCGAGCACGCCGAACAGCGGCTCCAGGAGATCCGGGCTCAGGGACGCGTCGGTGAGACTCGCGTCCTCGGGGATCCTCTCGAGGGCCTGGTTGAGTGCGGGCAGCTGGCTCTGCAGCCAGTAGTAGGCCTCGAGCGTCGGCTTGGCGTTCAGGAGAACCGGTGCCAGCAGGTCGGCGTCCTCGAGCGGTCCCGAGCGGGTGCCGGAGCGGAAGTCCTCATAGGCCGGGTAGGCGTAGCGCGGGCGGCCGGTGTCGGCCGTGTACTGCCGCACCCAGGTCTCGGCCTTGACCACCGAGACGCTGAACCGGCCGATCCTCAGGGCACTGGCCGCCATGTCGTCTCCCCCGAAACGCTCGTCCGAACCGTGGCTGGTGTCGTCGGCAGGAACGGGACAGGCCTTGACGGGGCCCGCGGTGCGGCGTGGCTCCGGTGGGCGGGCTCAGCGCCGGGCGTTCGCGCGCTGGGCGGCGAAGACGAGCTGGCGCAGGGCGTCCTGGTGGGCGTGGTTGCGGTCGAACTGGATGACGACCGGGCGCGAGTGTCCCGGTGCCCGCCGGATCGTGCCGCCCACGGTGATCGGCCCCTGAGTGGGCAGCTGCATCTCGACCCGCACACGCTCGGCCTCGGGCAGCACCTGGTTCACATGGGCGCGGATCCCGCCCTCGCTGACCTCGATGGTGGCGCCGGTGGCCAGGCGCACACCGTTCACGTCGAGCACCACGATGGGGACGCGCACCATCTCGCGCACGAACCGGCGCCGCTGGCGCTGGGTGCCCGCGTCGTCACCGGGCTGCTGCCGTCCCGCGGTCTTCTTCTCGTTCTTACGGGGCCACGGAACGAATTTCAAGGCTGCTCGGTCCCTTCTGTGCCGGCCGGGGGTTGTCTTCCGCCGCGCATGCCGACGGGAGGCAAACTGCACGCCCGGAACCAGGAGGACCTGACGACGACGGAATGCCCGACGCGGAGAAGCTAACACCGGAAAGTGGCGACCGAGGCACATTCGGTAGCCGGAAGTCTGTCGTGTCGGACACGCGGCGGTCCGCCCCGGGGCCGGGCCGGGGCCGGGCCGGGGCCGGGCCGGGGCCGGGGGACGTTCGTGCGGTCGGGGCGCACGAACGTCACCCGGTCCCGAAGGTCGCGCCCTGCGTGCTTGCCGCGGCTCGCGCGGTCGGCGGCTCCGGGGGCTGCCCGGCCCGCCGTCCACGGTCCCGGTCGATCCTGCGTCCCTCGTTCGTCCCGTGCCCTCCGGGAGCGTGGCGGGCCTGCGGATCGTGACCCTCGCGTCGCTCGCGGTTCTCCTCGACGCCGCGCTCGCGTTGACCCGAGGCGGCGCACTAGCTGAAAACCCCTATAGTTGGGGTGCGCTCGCGATGCTGGCCGATGTAGCGCTGTGCCGATCCTTGATCAGCTCTGCGTGCTCTCGCCGAGGCGTCCAAATCATCAATGCCTACACGGCTTTTCACGCTGTGTCACAACTTTGCCCCGAGTGGGGTACGGAGTTGACCGAGCTGGGGCCAGGTGTGCCAATCTTCGCGATCAAGGCCGGTAAAACTCTCGGAACGGCTGGCCATTCGAGGCTCGGGGAGGGCCGTCCAAGTGCGCGCGCGGGTTGGAAAGACGCTGGCTGTGTTGGGGATGGTGCTCGTGGCTCTGGCCGGCTGCGGGCATCTGCGGGAGAACGAGGCCCAGGTGAAGGTGGAAGACGCCTATGCGGAGGCGTCCGGTGTGAAACTGCCGCTGCCCACCACGATGCCGGCCACCTACACGCTCGACCGGTTCTGGTCGGTCGCGAACGTCTACGACGAAGAGGGCAACGCCCAGTCCATCGCCCGGAGCGCGGAGTTCAGCGGCCCGGCCGGGAAGGTGCGCGTCTGCACCGAGGTCATCGAGATCCCGGGCGACCTGTGCCCGAAGTCGAACGTCGGCATCACCCGCGACGACGAGGAGAAGGGGTTGCGGCAGACCGTCTACATCGACTCGCCCACCCCCGACACCGACGTCGAGGCGGTCTGGGGCGACGTGAAGTACTCGGCCTCACCCACCGACTGGAGCTGGCTCGCCTGAGTTCCCGGCGGCACCCGGTCAGGAAGCGGCCGGACCCCTCGCCGTGATCATGCGGATCCTCACGGACGAGAATCCGCATGATCACGGTCAATAAATGCCCTTCTGCCCGGATACCGGCGGACGCCGTGATCGCTTCGGTGCTCCGGCCTACTCGGGCGCGGGCACGCACAGCACCGGCCAGCGGCTGCTGTGCAGGAGCTTGTGCGGCACCGCCCCCACCACGGCCGCCCGCAGCGCACTCTCGCCGTTGTTGCCGATGACGATCATCGTGGCGAAGTGCATCTCGGCCGCCTGCAGCAGGGCGTCGGCCGGACGCGCGTCGATGAGTTCCGTCGTGGTACCGACGCCGGCCTCCTGGGCGCGGGCCACGGCCTTGTCCAGCGCGGAACGCCCGATCTCGGTGAGCGCCGCCCGCTGCGAGCGCATCTCCTCACTCGCCTGCCCCGGAACGCCCGCGCCGTAGACCAGCACGAGGCGCTCGCCCAGGCTGCCGGCGAGGGAGATCGCCGTCTCGAGGGCTGCGTGCGCGGCGGGGCTCTCGTCGTAACCCAGCACGATGCTCATTGCTTAGCCCACCAGTCCGTCGGGGTCGGAGATCGCTGCTTTCAGGCCGTGCACCACGTCGGGGTCGGGCAGGGAGGGCCGTTCGTCCCAGTAGCGGCTGTCGCGCAAGCGCCACGCGAGCATGAGCACCGCGCCCACCACGAAGATGCCCACCCCGATGACGAGGGGAGGACCGACGCCCAGCCACGCGTCCCCACTGTAGGAGTTCTCGGGATCGGACATGTCGCGGGCGCTGAGCACCATGAGCCAGATCAGGAGCAGTGCCCCGGTGACCGGCGCGACGCCGATCAGCACCAGGTTCCTCACCGACTCGGTGAGGTGCTTGCGGTGGTACACGGCGCAGGCGATGCCGGACAGCGCGTAGTAGAAGGCGACGAGCAGCGACAGGGCGGTGGCCGAGTCGAAGAGCGCGTTCTCGCTGAGGGAGTAGATGCCGAGGTACCAGACGATGGCGATGCCGGCGACCCACCAGGTGCTGACGTCGGGGGTGCGATGACGCGGGTGGATCCGGCCGAACGTGGCGGGCAGCGCGTGGCGGCGGGCCATCGACAGGCCGGTGCGCGAGGCCGGGATGATCGTGGTCTGCGTGGACGAGATCGCGGCGGTCGCCACGGACAGCAGCAGCACCCAGTCCCAGCCGCCGAGCACGGTGCCGGCCAGGGACGCGAACACGGCCTCCTCCTGGCCGGCGTTCTCGGTGAGCCAGGTCGTCCCGGCGAAGGAGACCACGGCGGTGGTCACACCGAGGTACGTGATCAGGAGCAGGACGGTGGCGAGCAGGGACGCGCGCCCGGCCACCGAGGGCCCGCCGCGGGTCTCCTCGTTGAGGTTGACGGACGCCTCCCAGCCCCAGTAGGCGAAGACGCCCAGGAGCAGGGCGGTGGTGAGGGACGCGCCACCGGCGCCGAAGGGGTTGAACCACTCCCAGGACGGCGTGATCGGGTCGAGGGGGCTGAAGCCCCAGTTCGCCCGGTAGAGCGCGACGGCCGCGAAGACCAGCAGCGAGGCCACCTGGATGATGATCATGATGTTCTGCAGGCGGGCGGAGATGTCCGTCCCGAGCACGCACATCCAGGTCAGCACCAGGATGAGCGCCACGGTCAGGGGCATGCGGATCCAGTTGTTCTCCGCCCACCCCTCCTGACCGGCCGCCCTCAACGCGAAACTGACCCCCACGTCCGCCTGTGAGCCGATGATCAGGACACCCGTCATCGTGATGGCCCACCCACCCAGCCACCCGAACCAGGGGCCCATGGCCCGCGTGACCCAGCTGAACGTCGTCCCACAGTCCTGATCGACGCGGTTCAGGTAGAGGAACGCGGTGGCGATGAGGGCCATCGGCACGAACGACGCGATGAGGGCGCCCGGTGCGAAGACCCCGACCGCGGCGGCGATGGCGCCGACGATCGCGGCCAGCGAGTAGGCGGGGCTGGTGGCGGCCAGGCCGATGACGACGGCATCGGTGAAGCCGATGGCGCCGTGGTTGAGCTCGGGGGGTTTCTCGTCGGTCAAGAGGTGGGGCCGTTCGTGCGGGGGCAATCAGGGGACAGAGAACGGTACACGCCGGACGGGCCTGGCCCGAAGTGACGCATCGCCGGGAGAGGATGGGCGGATGCGGACATATGTGTGGATGAGCGGATGGCAGCTCGAATGCTGCGGCTCATCTTTCGGTGTGGGGGAGTCGGTGCAGTGGCCGGTCGGGCTGGAGGAGCCTTCCGGTACCGAGGAACTGCTGGAGGTGCTCGACGGCGACTGGGCGCGGCGGGTGCAGTACCGGGAGGACCATCACCAGGTGTGGGCGTCGGGGGTGCTGACCGGAACGGTGGCCAGTATCGACGGGGTGACGTGCTCGACGAAGCTGGTCGAGGAGATCGCCAAGGTCCGGGTGCCGGGCAGCGGACGGGTGCTGGGCGTGCCCGATCTGGAGGCGGCCTATCCGGTGGCTTCCGATCAGCGGACGCTGGTGGGCTGGGTCATCGGGGTGGAGGGGGCTTCGTACGAGGCCTTTCCCCCGCCTGCGCTGGAGCCCGCTCCTCGGCCGGGTTCCTTGATGAGGACGCTGGCGCTGGCCTCGCGCAAGGTGCTGGGCCGATCCGGTTAGGCCCGTTCGATGCCGATCCCCAGCTTGGCCAGCATCACCGCGCAGTCGGGGCAGGCGTCCTTGTGCATCCCACCGGGGCCACGGGTGGTGATCTTCCACCCCCTGAACGCGTCCGGCGGAAAGTCCTTGAGCTTCTTCGCCGCGATGGCGTTCGCCACGGCGTAGACCTCGGCGCACCCGAAGGCCCGCTGGTGGGCGGCAGGGTCGAAACCGAAACGTTCTCCGAGGCTCCTGAGGGTTCCCAGGTCGACGATCTGCCCCTGCTCGTTGCCGACGGTCCGGTTCTTGCCGGTGCCGATCGGCGCGCCGTTCAGGGTGACCACGCTCGTCGTGATCCCGTGCGCCTGCGCCCCGCCCTCCTCGAGCGCATGGGTCCGCTCGGTCTGCAGATGCTGGATCCGGCCCGGTGCGTCCTCGAAGCGGACGTTGCTCGAGAGCTTCTGGGCGACCTCGATCGTGCGCTGCTTCTGGTCGGCGCGGGTGGTCTCCCTGAGCTCCCAGCCGCGTCCCCTCGGCGTGGGTGCTGCCTGCCGGGGCGCCTGCTCCTGCTGAATCTGGGCCAGGCTGGTCGTTCCGGGCGAAGCGGTGACACCCCAGGGATTGCGGGTGTAGGTGCTGTCGCCGGGTCTCTCCACGAGGGACGTGGTGACCGGGGTGCTCTGCCGGGCGTCGGCCGCGCTGGTGGTCGGGGTGAACGGCGCCGGCTGGGCCTTCTTCCGGCGGTTCCTCCGCGCATGATGATGAGTTTCCTCAGCCATGGGGGCAAGGTCGTCCGTTCGGCCGGGGAAGTAAGACAGGCGGGAGCGGTGTACCCGGGAAGCGGATGCCCAAGCCCTAGCATCTGCGCGCATGGGGGACTCATTGGCGCCGCGCTGGCAGCGGTTTCTGGACGGCCTGGACGACGCGGTGGAACGGCGTTCGGCGCTCGCGGAACCCGATGTCCCGTCGGTTCTCGAATCCAGCCGGCGGGCGGTGCGGGAGGCGTGGGCGAGCGCGCCGGACCTGTTCGAGCGCCTGGACGAGGCACTGGAAACGGTGGCCGGTGGGGCCGGGCTCAGTGAGTTCGAGTCCGACCTGATCGCGGTGGTTCTCGCCGCCGACATCGATCCCTCGTTCGCCGTCGCCCTGGACCAGCTGAGGCACTACGGCGGTCAGGCCGAAAGACCCACGGTGGGGCCGGTGCTCGAGATCCTGGGAATCGCGAACGTCGTTCCCGCGGTACGTTCCGCGCTGCGGCCCGGGTCCGCCCTGGACCGCACGGGTCTGGTGCGCACGAGCGGCTCGGGCCCCTTCCTCACCCGGCCGCTGGTGCTGCCGGACCGGGTGGGCGCCCATCTGCTGGGGGACACCGAGCCGCACGCCGCCCTGGCGCCGTGTCTGGTGCATCCGGTGCCGCTCGAGCTCGACGGTGGTCTGGAACTGGCCGCGCACTGGCAGCGCGGAGCCGCGCTGGTCTGGGTGCACGGCCCGCAGGGGAATGCCGGCCTGGCCCTGGTCGCGGGGGCGGCGGGGCGATTCGGCTTACCGGTGGTGGCGGTGGATCTGTCGAGAGTGCCTGCCGAGGAACAGATGCCGCGACTGGACGCCGCGATTCTGGAGGGCGTCCTCACCTGCGGCGTGCTGATCGTGACCGGCCTGCCCACCGATCAGCCCGCCGCCCTGATCCAGCGCCTGACCGGTTCCCGCCTGCCCACCGCGGTCGTGGCCGACTCCGGCTGGGACCCGGCCTGGGCGTCCTTCCTGCCGCCGGTGGTCGCGGCACCGCGACTGGCGGTGGATGAGAGGCGTGAGCTGTGGTCGAGCCTGGCCGATTCCCCGCCCGACGAAAGTGACCACTGGCGTGACCTTCTGGCTCTGCGCGTGACGCCGGAGGAGATTCAGGCGGTGGGTGAACTGGTCCGGCCGTCGGGAGCCGGTAGCGCCGAGGTGTTGCTGGCGGCGACACGCCGGCTCGGCGACACGACCGGAACCCTCCGGCGCACCGAGGTGACCCTCGACGACGTCGTGCTCCCCGCGTCCACCCGCCAGGGGCTGGAAGAGATGATCAGCTGGGGTCGCCGTCGCGACGCGGTGCTGGCTCAGGGGCCGTTGATGGGGAAGGGCCGCGGGCGGGGGCTCGCCGCGCTGTTCGCCGGATCGTCAGGCACGGGAAAGACTCTCGCGGCGCAGGCGGTGGCCGGGAGTCTCGGGCTGGACCTGTACCAGGTGGATCTGGCTTCGGTGGTGGACAAGTACGTGGGGGAGGCGGAGAAACGGCTGGCACGGATCTTCGAGACGGCCGAGCGGCTGAACTGTGTGCTCTTCTTCGACGAGGCCGACTCGCTCTTCGGGAGCCGGACGGCGGTGCAGGACGCGCACGACCGGTATGCCAACCTCGAAGTGTCCTATCTGCTGCAGCGTTTGGAGCAGTTCGACGGGCTGGTGGTGCTGGCGACCAACCTGCGGGGGAATCTGGACGTGGCCTTCACCCGGCGGCTGCATTTCATCCTGACCTTCCCGGAGCCTGATCCGGCTGGGCGAGCTGCTCTCTGGCAGACGCATCTGCGGCACGTGGCGGCGTTCGACCTCGACGACCCGGTGGACCTGGCCGCGCTGGCGTCGGTGGAGCTGACCGGAGGAATCATCCGGAATGCGGTGCTTTCGGCAGCTTTCGCCGCGTACGACGACGGTGCCGGTCTGGTGGGGCAGCGGCATCTGACGGCGGCGGTGCAACGGGAGCTGCGCAAGATGGGGCGGCGAGGGGCGGGGCGGATGCCGTCGCCGCGTCGGCCGGTCGAGGAGGACGTGAGCGCGGTGTACCTCGGCTGACCCCGGTGCGGTGTCGCACAGTCCCGTGCGAGAGTTCGGGTCAACGGCAATGTCGGCGTGGTGGGCCGTCTTCCATGACTTCCTGAGCGTCCCGTTCCCCGGTCCCGAGAGGAGCTCCCGGGTTGGCGATGCAGTGGTCAACCGGCCTCAGCGGCTCACGGAACTCTGGAGCCCCCGGCAACATCGTGGCAGTCGCCGACCGTGTCACGCCTCAACGATAAGGGTTTACCTTGACATCGGCCCACGCAATATCCCTGAAGTCACTCTCGCCGGGCTTTCGGCAACTCTTGATCTTCTCCATTTCGAGTTCGAAAAGAAGTGTGACCTCTGTATCCTTCTTGCCCTTGTGTACTGTACTTCCCTTTTTGGTGTCGAGAGCAAGTCTGCTGGCCTGACGTAGATCTGCATGGTCGGCAAGAATAGTAGCGCCATCAGGCGGACCAAACTCGTACCAGGTTCCTTCCAGGTCGATTTTGTAGATGTATCGATCGTTGCTCGCAAAACCTCCGCACTCTTCAGTGCTTGCAAAAGAAACGAGATCGCTTCGATTGCTTCTGATTTGATCCTGGATGAAGGTTGCGAGGCCCATGGAGAACAGTGATGCGCGCAAGACCTCGGCAGGTGTGACACTTTTCATGGTGAAGCCATGCTTGTGCTTCAGTTCTTCTGGTGGACGCGTGTCGGCCCGAAAGAGGGAGAGTTGCCCGATCGCCCTTGAGTTGTCGGCATAAACGGCCTCCTTGGCTCTGTTGAAGGGATCTTCGACTCCGTCGTGCTTGCGGACATGGTCTTCGATCTGTTGAAGGCTCGTGAATTTTGTGAGCTTATCGTTGAGGATAAAATCTTTGCTCGGATGATTGGCGAGAAGATTCCGGACCCGCAAATTGGCCTCTCCGTTCTGTAGTTTGCCGGAAAGAACGCGCCGGATCGAGACGTCAGGATAGGGTGGTCTGCTGAGAGAGAGCCTGGTCGGTACGGGACAATGTGAGGTCCGTGGGTGAAAGACTGTCACTCCCGCAATCGCGGGAATGTTCTGTGGGTCCGGGGCGTGACGGGACTGAACCTTCGTCCGGTGTGTCGACATTGAGTATTCGTTGACCAATGAGTACCCTCCTTGAAAAGGATTCCCGAACGAACTCTTCTCTCAAGCATCTTCGGAATCAACATTGCGATCATCGGTCATGTGCCGGTGGATGTGACCGGTCGAGTCTGCGCGACGCCCAGTCCTGTGAATCGGCTTCGCTCTCACTGCAGTCTTGTCGGGCGGTGGGTTCCCCGACTTGACCTCGGGATATCGCCGACGCTGCGAGAACGTTCGCAAAAGGTGAAGCGCCCGTCGAGTAATGCGTTCCCTGATCCGGTCGAGAGATCAGTACTGCAGGGACACTTCGCTGCAGAAGATCCAGAATGGCGTTCGCGGCGTTGTGGCCGCTGTGAGCTCGGCCTGATGGCCGCGGCGCCCGCCTGATCAGCGGGGAGCGTGATGGACGGGGTGCACGAGGCGGGTCGCTGAGCTCAGGAAACGGCAGACCTCGTCTCGATGCAACGGCATCAAGAGATGGGGAGTTCTGGGCAGGGTCGGTGCCGGGCCCGGGGTGCAGTCGTCAGGGGAAAGTGGCTCAGCCGGGCGGCATACGGGCGCTGCTCGGGCGAATGGCCCATGCCGGTTCCTGGAACCCGGGATTCAAGTCGGTTAGATTCCCGAAGCGCTCACGTTCTGAGGCCGGGGGATGATCCGCGAGGCGGCGGGTTCTTGCGGGCGTGAGTTCTCGTGGAGGGGGATCCGTGCCATTACCTGTGCTGGAGAGTGCACTCAAGACCTGGCTCCGGGACCAGCTCCCGCTGCCGGACGACAGCGGCGACGTCTCCTTCGACGCTCCGGAAGGCACGTGGGGCACGTCGGTCACCCGCCCGACCGTGAACCTGTTCCTCTTCGACATCGCCCGCGCCGCAACCCAGCCCGTGGCCGTCGGCCCCTATCGCGACGCCGCCGGCGTCATCGTGCGGGAGAAGCCGGCGCAGCCCCTGGCGTTCTCCTACCTGCTCAGCACCTGGGGCGGTGGAACCCGGGAGGAGCACCAGCTGCTGGGCGACGCGGTCAAGGCTGTGCTCAGGACACCCACGCTCCAGGCCGGCCTGGACGGCGAGATCGTCGGCCCCGTCCACATCAGTCTCGCCGAACCGGAAAAGGTTCGAAGCCGGGACCTCTGGGCTGGTCTGGGGGGCAGACTGCGGCCCTCGCTCGTTCTGGTCGTCACCACCGCTGTCACCCTCGACCGCCCGGAACGCGTCGCGCCCCCGGTTCAGCGGGTCGGCGTCAGTGTCGCACCGGAAACCGCGGAGCCGACGCGAAGATTCGTCTGGTTCGGCGGCAATCGCCAGCGTGTCCGGAGCGGCGACTGATGGAGGTCTCGCTCATCACCCAGGACGTCGTCCTGGAGCCCGGTGTCCCCGGCGACGTCCTCGTCGACATCGTCAACACCGCCGACGTCATCGACGCCGTCCATGTCGAACTCGACGGCGTCCCGGGCACGACCGTCAGTGTGGAGGGCACACCGACCCTGTTCCCCGGCGAGCGCCGTCGCGTCACGCTGCGGGTGCAGCTGCCCACCCACACGCCGGCCGGCCGCCACCTCACAATCGTCCGGGTCAACGCCGACGCCACCGAGGAACTGGCCGAAAGCCCTCTCACCATTGATGTCCGGCCCAGGCCGGTCCTCACGGTCGGTGCCAAGGTCAAGGTGCAGCGCGGTGTCCGGCACGGCGACTTTCCCCTCACCGTCGCCAACCGGGGCAACACGCCGATCACCGTCAGGGTGAGGGAGACCGACGCGCCGGACGGGGTCAGCGTCGTCTTCCGGCCCGAGACCGCCATCGTCGAGCCGTGGCACGTCCACACCTGCCGGGTGCGGGTCACCGGCCCTCGGCACCTCGTCGGTGGCGTCCGCGAGCACTCCGTCGATCTGCGCGTCGACGCCGAGGCTTTCACGCCGAGCCTGCCCCTCCTGCGCGAGGAGCTGACGGGGGACGCGCGGGTCACCTTTCGCCAGCGCCCGGTGATCAGTACGGGGCTTCTTCTCGCGCTGGGCCTGGTCGTCGTGCTCACGGCCTGGGGGCTGGTCGGGCGGATCGGGGTGAAGCGGTTCGCGCCGGCCGAGGCGGCGCCCCTGGCCGCGCCGGTCGGGTTCGCCCGCAACGTGCTTCCGGCCCGGTCGGACGTGGGGGTCACCCTGTCGGGGAAGGTGCGGTCGGGGGCGGACGAGTCGGCGGTGGCCGGCGTGCGGTTGCTGCTGTGCAGTCTGGAGACCGATGACCAGGCCCGCACGTGCACGGCGAGGCGAGCCGCCTATCGGGGCGTCAGCGATGCCGACGGTGACTTCTCGCTGGCCGAAACCGTTCCCGGCACGTACTCGGTCGCGTTCGAGTCCGAAGGACGCGGCCTCCTCCAGCAGGGGAGGTTCGCCCTCGACGACTCCTGCTCGCTGCAGCCAGAGGTACCGCCCGCACCGGGAGCACTGCGGCTGAGGGTGATCCAGGAGGGATCGCCGGCGGCGGTGGCGGTGAGTGCCCAGATCGCCGTCCGTCCGGTCGAGACCCCGGAGCCCTCGGCCGAGAGCACCGGGGCCACCGAGCCGGCCCCGGCGTGTCAGCGGGTCGGCTCACCACCGCCGCCGTACGAGCCGCATCCGGGTCTGACGGCGCCACCACGATCCACCACGTCCGGCTATCCGGCGGGAATGCCCGAGGACGAGGCGAACCGGAACCAGTACACGGCGGCCACCAGCTCCACCGGAACGCAGGTCACGGCGGTGATCGAGAACCTGCCCGCACCGGGACGCTACGACGTGACCGTGGACGCCGGCGGCCGGTCGGTCGTCCTGCATTCGGTGCCGGTCGAACCGGGGACGAAGGATCCGGGGGCCCTGACCGTACGTGTCCCCGCGGCGGACGAACCCGCAGCGGCAGAACCTCCGGTCCCGTGATCGCCGACGTCACCCCGACCTCCCTCGTGCACCAGCGGGGCATACCGGGCGAGCTGACCGTTCGCGTCGAGAACGTCCGCGACACCATCATCGGTGTCTCCGTGCGTGTCCTCGGCGCCGATCCGGACTGGGCGCCGGTCTCCGAACCCGGGTTCTCCCTGTTCCCCGGTGAGGCCCGCAGCATCGGCCTGCGGGTGCTGCTGCCGGACGCCTTCCCGGCGGGGTCCCACATCGTCACCGTCCAGGTCCAGGAGCACGGGGGCAGCGAGGAGAGCGTCCTGCTGCCGGTGCGGGTGCAGGTCAACGCCCAGGAACTGCTCCTGCTCACGGTCAGGCCCCCGATGGTGCCGGGCGGGGGACACGCCGACTTCTGGGTCCGGGCCGAGAACACCGGCAACACGGCCGTTTCCCATCCGCTGGTGGGGCAGGACGAGGAGGACTCGCTCGACTTCGAGTTCAGCCCGCGCCGGCTGGACCTCGCGCCCGGCCAGCGCACGCGCGTCGCCCTGACCGTGAGCCGCCGCCGCCCGCTCACCGGGATGCCGGCGCCGAGGATGTTCACGGTCCACGCCGACTCCCGCACCCACCTGGAGACCTCGGCGGGCGTGCCCCTGGACGGTGCCGCGGCTCAGGGCGTGTTCCTGCAGAAACCCCGCATCCACCGGGTCGTGCTGTCGCTGGCGGGCACGGTGCTCACGGTCCTGGTGGTCGTCTGCATCGCCGTCTTCACGATGGGCGTGGTGCTGGAGAAGAACGATCTCGACAAGAACAACGTCGAGCAGCGGGTCAGGGCGGTGGGAGATCCCGCGGCCAGGGCCGCCCTGGCCGCGGAAGAGGCCTGTCCCTGCCAGTTCTACGGCCGGATCCTGGCCCCGAACGGCACGATCGGGAACGGGACGATGGTCGAGGTCTACACGGCGGACAACGCCGAGAGCCCCCTCCTGGATGTTCATGTCGGCGTCCGGGGCGTGTGGACGACGTCCGTCACCGAGAGGGGCGAGTACCGGTTCCGGCTCGTCGGGCCCGGTCTCGTGCCCATCTGGTTCTCCCAGGCGAAGGACGCGGACCGGGCGACGCCGGTGGCTGCGGTACCCGGACCTGGAGTACGGCTCGCCTCGTTCGTGCCCGAGCTCACCCTGGGCTCGATGAGAGTCATGGTGGACGGGGACGATCCCTCGGGCGCGAGGGTGGAGGTCCGTCTCTCGGACGGGACCGCCGCACCCGGTGCGCTCGTCGCGACGGGCGTGCCGCAGGAGGAGGAAGGCGTCTACCTCCTGGCCGACCTGCCCAGCCCGGCCAGCTACACCGTCTCCGTCGCGAAGGCCGGGTACGTCTCCACCCCGGTCCCGGTACGCCTGGCCGGGGGAGAGGACCGCGACCTGGAGGTCGTGAAACTGACGCTGGAGCAGGCGCCCTCGTGACCGGCGACGCACCCGAGGACGACGCCCCGACGCTTCTCCCGGTCCACGCACCGGAACGGGCCGACGGGGTCATCGACCTGACCCACCCGGTCACCCTGGTGACCCGCACACCCGTCCCGACCGGCGCGTCCGCCGTTCTCGACCTCGATGTCGACGACCGGGCGGTGGACGCGGGGCAGACCGTGGTCGTGCCCGCGCGGGTCCGGAACCTGACGGCGCAACCGGTGCGGGTCGTGCTGCTGGCCCAGGGACTGCCGGCGGCCTGGTGCCCACCGGCCCAGGTGCTGAACCTGACCGGGCACAACACGGCCGAGATCTTCCTCTATCTGAGCCCGGCGATCGGGACTCCGCCGGGCCGCTACGCCTGGGCCCTCACGGCACAGACGGCGCATCGCCCCATGCAGGCAGCCGTGGGGGAACTCGAGGTGCGGCGCGCCGAGCCCGAACCCCTGCCGCGAAGGCCGAAGCAGAAACAGCCCTGGTGGCCGGTTCTCGTCGGCGCCGTCGCGATCATGCTGATCATGACCTCCATCGCGTTCGCGGTGGCCCTGCACACCGAGAAGCCGACTCAGCTGCCCCAGAGCACCTCCCGGCGCACGCAGAGGCCCGAGGCGGAGTCGACGAGGGACGACGGGTACGTGCGCGTCGTCGGCACCATCCTCGTCGACGGCACGGCCGACACCACCGGCGTGAAGGGCACGGCGCGGCAACTCGGGCCCGACGGTCTGAAGGACCTGGGCCGGCAGGAGCGGCCGGAGCCCAGCCCGATGGAACCCAGGGTCAGGGGCAAGAGGTGGGAGGTGAAACTGGACGGCGGGATCTATGCCCTGACCTTCTCCAAGCCCGGCTACGCGCCGGAGACCGTCGTCGTCACGGCCGCGATCAGCCCCGGGCCGCAGCAGATCCCGATCGTGCGACTCACCCGAGAATGAACGCGGCCGCCATCAGCAGCGTGACCAGGAGCGGCACGAGGATCGCGGCGACGACCGGCCAGATCACCCGGTCGTCACCGCCGTGGCCGTCGTCGCCCCACAACGGCTCGATCACGGGCTCCGGCTCGATCGCGACCGGCTCGGGCGCCACGGCCCGAAGCGGCGACCCGCAGCGCAGGCAGGTCAGTACCCCGTCGTCGTTGTGCTCGAAACAGGTCGCGCAGATCCGCCCGGGCCGTACCGCCCGCCCGGCCGTCCCCGGCAGACGCCGTACCGAGCCGGGAAGAGGCTCGGGCGCGGCCGGCTCAGGCCGTCGCGGCGCGACCTCGAGCAGCGCCGGGTGAACGTCCTCCCGGCCACCGTCCCAGTAGTACGGCCCACCCGGAACCGGCTCCCAGATCTCGGCGACCACGTCGTCCTCGATCCCGACGTCCGCGACCACCTCGTTGAGCTCGATCTTCACCCCGAGCGGAACCTCGGCCCGGATCAGGCTGACGACCTGCCGCTTCTCGACGCCGTCGGGCAGGGGCATGGTCACCCGCACCCAGCGCGTGTCGCCGTCAGGGCATTCGCCGTCGCCGTAGACACCGCCGCCGTCCTCGATGAGAACCGGGGCGCCCCCGGCGATCACGCTCAGCCACTGCTGCAGGCCCGACGACGTGCCGCGTGCCGTCAGGGCCTGCGACTGGGCCTGCAGCCAGTCCCGCGCCCGGTACTCGTGCAGCCCCTCGACCGGATCGGCCGGGCTCGCGATCCAGCTCCCCAGCCACGGCACGAAAGCGTCCGGCGTGACGCCGACATCGGCTGCCGACCCGATCGTGTCGACCGAGTGCACCAGCGTGTCCGAGACCTCCTCGAAGATCGCCAGGAAGCGCACCATGAAGTCGTCCTGCTGCATGACGACCGGCATCTGCCGGGCCAGCCAGCCTGACGCCTGGGCGCTCATCGCGTCGTCACGATCAGCTCGCCGGGCAGGAACAGGCTGTCCTCACCGGGATGCACCACGTCCCGGACCGTCCCGACCCGCACGCCGCGGCGCAGGTCGTACTCGTACAGATGGACCTCCTCGATCCGGTCCACCCCGTCGACCGCCTCGAGCCGGTGCCGCACAGCCGCACTCGTCAGGTCACGGTCGAAGGCCCAGCCGGCACCACCGTCGCCGCCGGTCAGCGGATCCAGCCAGGTGCGCAGCAGCGCCTCGACCTCGTGCCGCACCGTCGCCGCGTGCTTGCCGGCGGCCACCCGGATGACGGTCCCGACGGAGAGGCCCACGTAATAGGGCGTGGTGAGCTCGATCCGGGTCCCGACCAGCCTCCGGGGTTCCAGCGCAGCCGTCACCTGGGAGATCAGGGGCTCCTCCAGCGCCAGGTCGTCGATCTCCCGCAAACCGCTCTCAGCAGGAAGGCGGGGAACGATCAGCAACCGCACCGGGCCGCCGTCGTCCCTCGGCGCGACGCACCGCACCCGGGCGATCCGCGGGCTGCTCTCCATCGTCAGCTGCTCGAAGTCGGCGGCCGTCACCGCCCGGCGCCCGGTGCGCAGGCTCAGCGGCCCCCGGACCTTGAGCTCCTCCACGGTCTCCGGATCCGAACCCCCGGTGGCCGGCTGGAGATTGGCCACGGTCGTCACGTAGGGCAGGGGAGTGCGGGGCACGATCAGCGTCCGCGCACCCACGTTCCCGGCCGCCCCACCACTGACGCGGTACCCCGTGACGGACACCAGCGAACCCTCGAGAGGCACCGCCCCGTACCGGCGGACCTGACCGTCGGGCTGCCGGACCGCCGGACCGAAGGTGATCACCCCGTCCGAGGAGTCCCAGGTGTAGTGCCGGTCGAAAGGCCCACTGCGGGTGAAGTTCGTGACCTCCGTCCACACGTCGGTGCCCTCCGCGCCGGTCACCGTCACCCGCTCACCGGCCCGGCGCGGCGCGACCGGCCACCGCCGCGTCCGGAACGTCTGCCCCGGCCTCCCGTCGCTGCGGCCGATCACCTCCGTGTCCATGTGCTCGGCATGTTCGGCGGCGACCGAACCACCGACGACGGACGCGTCGACCCGGCTCAGACGCGGGGCTCGCGTGTACGTGGGCTCACCGGGATCCGGCTCCCGCAGCACGGCGCGGATCCAGTACGCCGTGCGCCCGGCCACCGCGCGCGCCCCGTGGGACGACGGCATGAGCAGCACGATCTCCCCGGCCCGGTTGAGACCACCGGTCGTGTCGCGGTGAACCGTGACCGTCGTCCACCGCTCACCGGTCCAGGCCTGCCACAGCAGCGGGGGCCGGTCCGGGTGGATCCCCCGCCCCTCGGCATCGGCGACGACGAGCAGACGCAGGGCGGAGCCGGCCAGCGAATCACCGAAACCCAGGTTGACGGCATCCCCCTCCACCGCCTCGGCGAAGCAGTCCACCGCGACCCCTGACCGCAGAAGCGGCAGCAGGTCCCGCGGCGTCTCCCGGCCGGTCCCCATCACCTGGGTCAGGCGCGGCGGGCTCATCACGAGATCGTCGACCGTGCTGAACACGACCGTCTCACCGGATCCGGAACCGGTCGCCACCTGACTCCCGGCCGGCACGTGCACGGCGTGGTCGAGCACGTCGGACAGCCAGAACGTCAGCTCGGCCGAAGCCACCCCGGGCGCGAACGGCTTGATCCCCAGCAGCTCCAGGAACTGCAGGTACAACCGGTCCGGCACCTGATTCAGCCGGTACACCACCTGCTCGCTCATCCACGCGAAGAGCTCGATCAGGGCCACCCCGGGATCGTTCAGGTTGTGGTTGGTCCACTCCGGGCAGTGCCGCGGGATGGCGCGCTTGGCCTCGTCGACGAAGTCCTGGAAATGGCGGTTGTCGAGACTGGGCACGGGAAGTGACATCAGACGTCTTCCTGCGGGATGAGGTAGAACGGGTGGACGAGGTTGCGCCGGTCGTTCGTCGAGCGGATCCGGTAGGCGACGTGAATGTGCACGAGCCCGGCCGCGTCGGCGTCGGCCAGCACCTCCACCGCCTCGACGGTGATACGCGGCTCCCACTTCGCCAGCGCCTCGATCACGGCGTGCCGCATCAGGCCCAGCGTGTTCGGCGTGACCGGCTCGAACACCAGCTCATGGATGCGACACCCGAACTCGGGCCGCATCAGGCGCTCGCCGGGTGCGGTCAGCAGGACCAGGCGCACCGACGAGTCCAGGTCGGCGGCTCCCTGGCTCAGCGCGATGACGCCGGTGTGGTCCACCCGCAGGGGCCAGGCCAGACCGCGCCCGATGAAGTCGGTGATCTCGCGCGGCACCGCGACGTACGCCGCCGGCTCGATCGTGGGCGGGCGCGAGATCTGCTCGACGAAACCCGCCGGACCCCGCTGGGCCGGACCCGGGCGCGTGCTCACGAGGTTCCCCGCAGCGCCGCGGCCGCCATCTGATCGGCCTGGCGCTCGGCCGGATCCGCCGCCCGCCCGATCGTCACCCCGGACGAGGCGGACGAGGACGGAACGCTGCTCTGCACCACGTGCGCCAGCTCATGGGCCAGCAACCGACGCCCGGCCGAGACGTGCGGACGGTACTGGCCACTGGCGAAGTACAGGTCCGAGCCGTAGCTGAACGCCGACGCCTGCAGGCTCCGCGAGATCGTCGCGGCCTCCGGATCCGTGTGCACCCGAACATGACGGAAGTCCACGCCGAACCCGTTCTGCAGGTCCCGCGCCACGGCGTCATCCAGTGGACGCCCCGAGCCCTGACGCCTGCGCAGCGCCGACTCGATCGGCGCCGGTGCGGCACGGCCCCCGAGCGGGTCCTCGACGTGCTGGTGCTGACGGCGTAAGGAGCAGGCGAGCAGCGTGGGCAGGGGACGTGCCACGAAGGCGTCGCCCGCCGGCCGGGCGGCCGGTTCCGTACGTCGCGCCGCCGGTTCGGGCGCCGGCATCATGGTGGTCACGAACATGCCTTTCAGTTGATCGCCACGGTGGCGCCCTTGACCGAGGCCATCGCGCTCGCGGTGACGTCGACCTTCGCGCCCTTGAGCTCGCTGGTCGCGGTTCCCTCCAGGGCCAGCGTGGTCGAGGCCTTCGCCGCGACGGTCACCCCCTTGACCTCCACGCCCTTCTGCCCGGTGATCGTGATGTCGACACCCTCGATCCTCACGTTGCCCTGGGCGTCGAGCGTGATGGACGCCTTGCCGGCCACGAGTCTCAGCGGCTTCCCGGTCGCGGCCCTCAACACGGTCTCGTTGCCGGACATCTGCAGTTCGTGCCCGTCCTTGTGCTTGAGACTGACGCCGTTCGTGGCCGGGGCGCTCGCGTCGGTCATGACGAGGGTGTGCCCGTTCGCGCTGGTGAGCCCCGAGGACAGATCGGCCTGACGGCCCGAGGTCGCGGCCGGTGCGCTGTCGCGCCCGTTGTGCACGGCGCCGAGCACGAACGGCCGTTGCAGATCGCCCTCCTCGAACCCGACGAGGACCTCGTCGTTGACCCGGTGCGGCACCACCGATCCCCGGTCGGGCCCGGCCGCGGGCAGAACCACCCGGGCCCAGCCGCTTTCGACGTCGGGCCCGAGCGTCGGCAGCTTGACCTTCACCCGTCCCCAGTTCTTCGGGTCGTGAATGTCGGAGATCAGCCCGGGCAGCATGCCCATGGTGCCGCCGATCATCTGGTCGGCCGCCGAAGGGTGGACGACGTGCGCACCGTCGAGGGCCCCCGCACCCCGGGTGCGGTCCCCGGCCACCACGGTGGTGCCGTTCGTGCGTCCCCACTCGTGCCGGACCGCGACGACGGCGTGTCTGCCCGACATCGGGCCGGCGCCCTCGAGCGAGAGATCGGTGCGGGGCGCGATCGAGGGCTGGACGAGATGCGTCCTCACCGTGAGAACCGTTCCCGACCGGGCGAAACGACCGGCCTGCGCCGTGGCCTGGGCGGTGATGTCGGCCTCGCCGGCGGTCGAGAGCGCGCGGCTCTCGTAGCTGCTGGCGGAATCGGCCTGGGCGAAACCGTTGGCGCCGGTCAGCAGGGCCGGACCGCCCGGGGCCGCGGTCGCGGTCGTGTTCCGCCCGGTGACCTCACGTTTTGCGACGGGGTCCCAGCCCCGCAGCACGACCGTGCCGGTGGACCTGCCCGCGGTGACGAAGTCGAGCTCGCGAAGGTCGGCGCCCAGGTCCAGCGTCACCGACGGGCTCGAGGTGGGCGCCGGTGCGACGTTGAGGGAACCGTCGGCCGGATCCACCCACCATTCGACGCCGTACCGCTCGCACACCTGCTCCAGCAGATCGAGCGGGGAGCAGGCGACGATGACGGCGTCCCGGGTGCCGGCCGGCAGCCCGGCGATCCGCACCGGGCGCACGTGCGGTGTGAGGGCCGCGCTCAGGGCGTCGGTCAGAGGGGCGTTGGCGGTGTTGACGGTGCGGCCCACACTCCCGAGCCCGTGCGCCGCGTCCTCGGCCACGATCGTGACGGCGGTGTGATGGTCGCCCTCCTCCGGGCAGGACACGCGCAGGCCGCTGACAGTGCCCGTGAACACCTTCACCGGCGAACCCTGGGCGGTGGGAAACGCGATCGACACCTCGGTGCCCGGCCTGAACGAGCTCGCCCGATCGGTGAGGATCCGGAAACCCGGGTCGTCGAGGGTCATCTCGGCCCGCGCCGAGCGCCGCACCCCGCGCTCGACCGAGACCTGGAGCAGCCGCACGCCGAGGTCCCAGGGCAGCTGGCTGCCGTCGAGCGTGATGATCGGAACGCTGGTCATGCGGGCCTCCCCGGTATGGCCAGCGTCGCCCCCACACGGACGGCCAGCGGATCGTGAATGTTGTTGGCCTCGGCGATGAGCCGCCAGGCGGTCGCGTCGCCGTAGTAGCGCGCGGCGATGCGGTCGAGCGTCTCGCCCGGGCTGACCTGGTGCACGGTGTGCGGCCAGGGCGTGCCGGACGTCGGGTTCTGCGGGCCGAAGGCGGTGTCCTTCCTGTACTGCAGCAGCTCGACCTGCACCCGCGCCCGCAGCGGAACACCGGTCGAGGAGAAGTGGACGAGCTTGACGTCGAGCGATGTGACGACCGCCTCGAACGACTTGAAGCTGCCCCAGTGGAACGAGACCGTCGGTGGGCGCAGCCTTCCCGTCGCCTGGTCGCTGCCGGGCAGGCCGGTGTTGACGTCCATGAGCCCGATCAGCGCCCCGGTGTGCGTGGTGACCGTCTCGCCGGTGTCGGTGGTGTCGAAGAAGACCTCGAACGACATGGTGCCGCTCTCGGCCCCGGCGTACTCGAGGGTGGGCACGTCGCGCCCGGTCCGGGCCGCCGAACGCCACTGGTTGGTGCGGGAGATCGCGAGTTCGGACGGGTTGAACAGGCACGGGATGTTCGCGCCGGTCTCGGGCTTGAAGTAGGCCTTGGTCTGGGTCATACGAACGTGGCCGAGGTGAATCCGTGGTGAGCGACCTCGAGTTCCTCGTAGAGCACGGAACTGTCCTGGGTGGCCAGGGCCGGCCCGGTCCAGCGCACCGGGAAGGCGTCGCGGACCGCGAACGAGCGCAGCCGGTTGCCGGTCACGTCGATGAGGGTGACGGAGGCCGTCTTGCGCTCCAGCTTGCCCCCGGCGGACTGGAACCCGTCGCCGGCGCTGCGGTTCATCCAGGCGAAGAGGTTGTCCGACGTGGTCAGGCCGCGGCTGAAGACGAGACTGGGCCAGCTCATCTGACCGGGCAGCCGGTGCACGAAGCCGCTGACCCCACCCTCCGCGTACTCGTGGGTGGCCACGGTGACCTCGAGGCCGGAGACCTTCTGGAAGGTCCCGATGGCGACGCCGTCGACCTCGAGCAGGAAGTTCGCCGCCACCGGGGGCTGGCCACCGAGGATCTCGGTGTCGCTGGGCATGGGTCTGGTCCTCCGGAAGAGGGCTCTTGCCCCGCACGACGGCGGGGCAAGAGCACACGGGACTACTTGGTGCGGACGAGGCTGTCGATCTCCAGCTTGATGGTCTCCTTCAGCGGGTTGCCGCTGGAGACGTCGAGCGAGTCGGTGGAGATGCTCGAGACCCAGGCGTTGGTGAAGGTGAAACGCCCGAGCTCGGTGGCGTGGTCAGAGGCGTAGAGCACGACGGAACCGTTCTTGCGGGCGTCGGTGAGCGAGCCCTTGTCCTTGATCTTGGTGAACCACTGCCAGATGCCGTCACTGGTGGCGTTGTCCACGGCCAGGCGGTTCAGGGTGAGGGTGCCGCTGTTCTTGCGGCTGCCGAGCGTGCGGGTCCAGACCATCTTTCCCTTGTCGGTGGTCTGCTGCATGTCGGTCGCCTCGACGCTGACGTCCAGGCCCTGGATGCCGGTGAGCATGGTCATGGGTGTGCCGTCCACCTCGAGGTAGAAGGCGTTGGACATCAGGCCGGTGTTCGAATCGATCACGGTCTCAGCCATTTCGACAGCTCCTTGGGTTCAGGTTCAGGGGGTTCAGGCGGCGGACTGCTTGTGCTGCGCGATGCGGAAGATGACGAACTCGGCGGGCTTGACCGGCGCCAGCCCGACCTCGACGATGAGGCGGCCCGCGTCCACGCTCTCCGGCGGGTTCGTCTCCTCGTCGCACTTGACGTAGTACGCCTGGTCGGGCGAGGCGCCGACGAGAGCGCCCTGCGTCCACAGCCCGCGCAGGAACGCGTCGAGCGTGCGCTTCACGCCCTCCCACAGGGCCACGTCGTTCGGCTCGAACACCGCGAACTGGGTGCCGTCCTGGATGGTCTTCTCGGCCATGTTGAACAGCCGGCGGACGTTGATGTACGTCCAGTCCGTGTCACTGGTCAGGGTGCGCGCACCCCAGACCCGGATGCCCCGCACCCCGAACGGCCGGATGCAGTTGATCCCGATCGGGTTCAGCAGCGACTGCTCGTTCTGGCTGATCGTGCGCTCGAGGTCGAGCACGCCGCGCAGGGTGTCGTTGGCCGGGGCCTTCCACACGCCCCGGGTGGCGTCGGTGCGTGCCCACAGGCCGGCGATGTGACCGCTCGGCGGGACCAGGATCTCGGTGTCGGCGCCCACCCCGACGGGGTTCTCGATCTTCACCCACGGGTAGTACATCGCGGCGAAAGGACTGTCGTACATGGCGACGTCGCTGCGCCACTCCTTGATCTGCTGCGCGGTCATCCCCGGAGGGGCGTCGAGGATGGCCATGCGGTTGGTGTACTGCTCGCAGTGCGTGATCAGCGAGGTCTGCACCGCCTTCCACAGGCCCAGGTCGATCGACCCGTCCTCCCGGGTCGCGGCGGTGACCAGGTCGGGCAGGAGCACCATGGTCACGTCCTCGGCCAGGGACAGGCCGCCGAGGCCGCGGCGCTCGCTCTCGCTGCCGGCGAAGTGGCGGCCGGTCACGGGAACGGGCGTGGGCTGGGCCTTGAGCAGCTCGTAGTGGCCCGGGCGCAGCAGCTCGAGCTGCGTGGCGAGGTCGGCGTCGGCGCTGACCTTGACCTCCACCTTGACCCGGGTCGAGGTGCCGTTGATCTTGGTGGACGCCTCGTCCGGCCCGTCGAGGGTCAGGCCGGGGTACGACTCGACGGTCAGGTCGCCCTCGTGGACGTCCAGACGGAAGGTGACCGGGGCGTCCTCGCTCTCGGGCTCCTCGGGGTGCACCGAGATGGTGAGAGGTGCGTCCGGCTCGATGGACTCGACATTGAGCGGTGCACCGAGGGCCCGGTCGGCCGCGGGAACGGCGATGGCCGAGGGGGCTCCGGCGGGAGCGGTGTGCGGGACGCGCACGATGTAGGCGAGCTGTCCGCCGTTCTGGAAGTACGCGTACACCGACAGGGGCAGCATCGCGCCGGCGATGAAGCCGCCGTACAGCGACTCGAACTGCATCCAGCTGGTGACGAGCCGGGGTGCCAGGCCCTCCGGGTCCCGCGGGTCGTCCGTCGGGAACCGCTCGGTGAAGCCGACGAACGCGGCGACCGCGGTGGGCGCTGCCGTGAGCACCTTCTGGCTGGAGGTGACTTCCTCCACGTAGACACCGGGCGCGGTGTAGGTGGGCATGCGGAAAGCTCCTGTGAGTCGTGAGAAGTCGGCTGCGCAGAAACTGTCCGGGCCTTTCCCGTACCCGCCCCCGTGGGTCCATCCCCCGAACCCTTCCGCCGGGAGATGTCAAGAGCACCACCCTGAAACGGAGCAACCGTCAAGGCTTTCGGTGGACGGTTCAACGACCTTGAGGGCTCATCGCGGAGACAGGGCCTGTCAACTCACCTGACTGCGCAGAGCGCCCGGCATCTGCACGCTGATGACACCGCCGTATGCACACATGCAGGTGCTTCCGGCTGCCAGCAGAGGGATTCCGCCGGCCGTGCTGCGGGTGGCGGGGCTGATCCACGGACCCGCCGGAACGGGCCAGCACGGCATCGGGGTGAGAACCCCCAGGGCGGCGGCGGTCGCTGCGGCAACCGCGGGGTTGGCGGGGCTGCGGCAGAGCCCGAACGGGGTGATGTTCAGTCCGGGTACGTTGTCGGTGATCCTTGCGGCGGGCCGCTTCTCGATCATCACCCGGGCCACCGGCAGCACGGTCAGGGGGGTCGGGACCAGGCCCATCGAGCACTGCAGCAGTGCGCCCGAAACCACGGGCAGCGGGCTCATGACCTGAGGGCCCGCACCGAGTGCTCCACCAGGCCGTCGGTCGTCCGGACGATGCAGACGACGTCGCGGCTGGCCTCGGGGGCGTCACCGACCAGGGAGTTCAGCGGGCCCAGGTGAAGCGAGTCCGCTCCGACCGCGTTCCAGGACTCGACGGAGGGGTAGAGGTAGGTGAGGAACTGGTTCGAGGTGTGCGCCGCCCCGTCGAGGTACGGCCGGTAGGCGCCCGCGCACTCCTCACGGGCGAAGTCCATGAGGACGTCGCGGCCCGGGTACTCCTGGTCGGAGCCGGTGGTGGCTTCGGCCTGCTTCTGGGTGCGGTAGGGAATGCGCCCGAAGACCTCGAGATCGTGCTTGCTGGTGCAGGGCACCACGCGGACCCTGGTGATCTCGCCCGGCTGGTCGGCCGGGTTGACGGCGCAGTCGCTGGGCTGCAGCTCCGAGGCCCACTCCTCGTCGCCGCCGGAGGAACAGGCCGAAAGGGACAGGAAGACGGCGGTATTGGCGATGAGCGCAGCCGCCGCAGAGCGTTTCAAGAACCGTTCACCCCCGTGTGCGGAACGCTGCGGGCCGTCCACCCGCGGATCTCGACCGTAGCAGCGCGCCGGTCCGTATCTGACTCTCACACGCCGGGTTTCGGTCGTGGCTGACGCCGGGCGAGCCGTCAGACGACGGTCCGCCGTCCAGAAGCTCACTCCAGTCCGCTTGAACGATCGAGAGCCGCGGGGGTCGTGTCGACAGCAACCGTGCTTCGGCACGGGTGAAGCCGCACGACCGGAAGGCCTCTCTGCAAGCGCCTCCCTGCAAGCGCCTCTCTGCGAGTGCCTCCCTGCGAGTGCCTCCCTGCAAGTGCCGTGGCGGAGATTTCGTGGGGGACTCCGGTGGGGCAGCGTTGAGGGGGTCCCGGTCGGAGCGGATCGCCTGCGGGGACGTGGCGCGGACCGTCGAAGGGATCACCCGGTCGAAGGGATCATCCCGTGGGCGTGGGCGTGGGCGTGGGCGTGGGCGTGGGCGTGGGCGTGGGCGTGGGCGTGGGCGTGGGCGTGGGCGTGGGCGTGGGCGTGGGCGTGGGCGTGGGCGTGGGCGTGGGCGTGGGCGTGGGCGTGGGTGTGGCGTGGCGTGGCGTGGCGTGGGTGTGGGCTGCGTGGGGTGTGGGCTGTGTGGGTGTGGGTGTGGGTGTGGGTGTGGCCGTGGCCGTGGGTGTGGGTATGGGCGCGGGGCGTGGGCTGCGTCGGAGCCGGGCGCGGGCGACCGTGCTGCTTTCGATTATCGATAATCGAAAGCAGCACGGTTCCGCTTCCGGGCACCCAGGACCGCTACCTCCGTAGGCCCTCCCCGAGCGGACGTCGGCCGTAGTACCGTCAACGCCCGACGAAAGGACCACCCGTGCCCGCCCACGTCGCCGTGCTCCGCGCGGCTGCCGTCCTGGTCCTGCTCGGCCTGGCGATGCTTCCCCTGACCGGCCCCGGCTACCTGGTCATCGCGACAGGAGCGACGCTCGCAGTCGCCGGTCCCGTGCTCAGAACCGCGCGCCGGTGACCGAGGCAGCAGCCGAGCGGATCGAACACCACGTCCGCACCCTGGCCGAGACCCCTCGAGGCCGTCGCCATCACCCGGAGGGCCTTCGGCGGGCGATGGCCTACATCACCGCCGAACTCGAGACCTACGGCTGGACGACCAGGCAGGCGCCCTTCGTCATGCGCTGGGCCATCGGCGTCACCGAGAAGGGCGGCGTAGCTCCTCTCTGGAAGCGTGTGCGGCTCTACCCCCGGCTGGAGGGAGTCAACCTGCTGGCCCACCTGCCCGGCCAGAAGACCGACAGCCGTGCGGTCCTCCTCATCGCCCACGTCGACACCGTCGAGGACAGCCCCGGCGCCGACGACAACGCCTCCGGCGTGGCCGCGGTGCTGGAGTGCGCGCGGCTGCTGGCCGAGTTGCCCGACCCGCCGAGCGTGCGCCTGGCCTTCGTCGACCTCGAAGAGCTCGGCAAGATCGGTTCGCGGGCCCTGGCCCGTCACCGCAGCGTCCGGCGCAACACCGAGCACGTCATCTGCCTGGAGTCCGTCGGCACCTTCACCGGCGAACCGGACACCCAGCGCGTCGGTGCCCTGCGCTGGGTGTTCCCGCAGGCCGCCGCCGAGATCGCCGCCAACGACGGCCGGGGCGACTTCGTCCTGGCCATCTGCCGTCGCTCGTCCCGGCGGGTGGCCGCGACGATCCGCGAGAGCGCCGACGGCGTGAACGTTCTCATCGGTCTGGATCCCCGACCGGACGGCTGGGCGGGCCGGCTGATCACGCAGATCGCCCGTCCCCTGCGTAATCTCGACCGCTCCGACCACGCCCCGTTCTGGGACCGCGGTGTGCCCTCGCTCATGCTGACGTGCACCGCGTCGTTCCGGAACCACCGCTACCACCTGCCGGGCGACACCGCGGACGAGGTGGACTTCGCCCGGGTGGCCCGCCTGGCGGAAACCGTGGTGCGAGCCCTGCGGACCAGCCCCGAGGCGTGAGGCCCTCGCCGCGATCATCCCCGGCGCCCGGAACTCGTCGGGTGGCGAGCCCGCGGATCTACTCCGCTATCAGCTTCCCCACCACGGTCGGCGAATCCGGTTCGCCCGCAACGTAGTCCAGAGTGCCGTCGGCGTTGAGGGACAGGTGCAGGTCGATGTCCTGACAGCCCACGGTCGCCTCCTCCCGGATCACCACGTCGTCACCACCGCTGATCAGCGTGAGCTTGCCGGTGCAGTCCAGCGGCGGGTAGGAGCTGTCGCCCACCTCCTCGCCCGCCTCGCCGCCCCGAAGACGAACGATGGTCAGATACTTCTGCGAGCCCTGCGTGCCGATTCCACGCCACGTGCCGATGTACTCCTCGGGCAACCGGAGCTGAGCTGCAACCGCGTCGGCGGCGCTGCTGGGCCCGGCGTCTTCCGTGACGCCCGTGGATTTCCCCGGTTCGAGGTTCGCTCCCCGTTCACCGTCCGCCGCCGTTCCTCCGGTGGCACTTGCGGAAGGAAGAGGCTGGGCCTCGGAAGAAGCCCGGTTGTGGAGGAAGAGCGGCAGACCTATGAGTGCGGTGGCGAGCGTGACGACCGCGGTGGCCAGTTCCAGTCGCACCTTCCAACCGGATGCACGCCCTGGCTCGCCACCGTCCGGCCCGTAGAACTGCGTTTCCATCGTTCCTCCGAACGTCCCCCGGCATTGCCGTCAACGCTACGGGCTGGGCCGTTGGCCGGCTGGGAGACGGCCACACTTTCTGTCGGGTGACCTCAGGAATGGCCACGCCCTCGTTCGACGCCGGGTCGCGCCCGACGGGCGAACCGGGGAACACGAGCTCACCGTCACCCGCCGCGAGTGCCACCTCCAGCACCTGGGTATCCGACCGGGGGTGGCCCGGTGCATCGTCTCGAAGTACTACCCCAGACGTACGACTGGTACGACAGGAGGAACTCCAAGAGCCATCTCCTGGGGGATGTACGGAATCAGGCGCTGGCGACATCGTTGACGGTAAGCAGGGCGGAGACGACGAAGCCCTGAATATCACTGTCCGCGAATGGAAGTCATGTCTGCGTCACTGTCAACGGCTCTGGTCATCGGTGGGGGCATCGGCGGGTGGGCCAGCGCCGCCGCCCTGGCCCCGCACTGCGACCGGGTGCTCGTGATCGAACGTGACGACCTGTCGCCCCAGCCGGGCCGGCGCCGCGGCGTTCCCCAGGGTGACCACTTCCACGTGCTCGCGGCGGGCGGGCGCATCGCGCTCGAGGAACTGCTCCCCGGCACCAGCGACGACCTGCGTGCGAAAGGCGTCCCCTGGACGGATCCCGCGCAGGACACGGCTTTCGCGTGGGGCTCCGGCTGGCTGCCGCGCGGTCCCTCGACGATGCACACGCTGCAGCCCTCGCGTCATCTGCTCGAGTGGTACCTGCGCGAGCGCGTCAGCAGCCTGCCCAACGTCGAGATCGTCCCCGGCACCCGCGTCATGGGCCTTCACCTGCAGCGGGGCCGGGTCGCGGGTGTGGACGCCGTGGTCGAGAACACCGGTGAACCGGTACGTTTCGCGGCGGGCCTGGTGGTCGACAGCAGCGGACGCGCCTCACAGTCACCCTCATGGCTCACCCGCGCCCGCTTCGACGCCCCCGGCGAGACCGTCGTCGACGCGCACTGGGGTTTCGCCAGCACCCACGTCACCGTGCCCGACGGCTGGGACCCCGGCTGCCTCGCCATGGTCATGGCCCCCACCCTCACCGGCGACGGCCCCTCGTCCACCCGCGGCGCGGCCATGTGGCTCCAGGAAGACCACCGCCTCGTCATCGCCGCCCTGGGCGCGGGCCGCGACCACCCACCCCGCGATCCCGACGGCTTCGCGGGCTTCCTGCACAGCTGCGGCGCCGGCGAGATGGCCCACCTGTACCGCCGTTTCACCCGCGGGGAGCCGATCGCGACCTGGCGCAACGCCGCCAGCCGGCGCCGCGACTTCGCCTCCCTCGAACGCCGCCCCGAGGGCTTCGTGGTGCTCGGCGACGCCGTCATGGCCGTCAACCCGCTCTACGGGCAGGGCATGGCGACCGCCGCGATGGGCGCCCGCCTGCTCGGCGAAACCCTGGCCGAACGCGCGGGCACCCACCTGCTCGGCCTCGCCGCCGACTTCCAGCAGCGCCTGAACCAGCTGCTCCTGCCCGCCTGGCAGTTCGCCACCAGCTCCGACTTCGGCGTTCCGGGCGTCGAGATCGACGGCCGCCCGCAGGCCCCCAGTGTCTGGGCGGGCCGCACCCTGGCCCTGGCCGCCGAAGACCCGGCGCTGTCGCTCAAACTGATCGAGACCCTCCATCTGGTGCGCGGCATGGACTGGCTGAACGACGACCGATTGAGGACGCGCGTGGTCGCCGACTGGGAGCGGCTCGGCTCTCTGAGCCGCCCCGGGCCGCCTCTGCACTCGCGGCCCCCGGCCACCCGTGATAGCCATCAGAACGTGGTCTTCCCGTAGGGGCAAAGGTCCTGATCGAGTCCCGAACGTTATTCGGATCCGGGGTCTCACAACAGGGCTTATGCCGCTTACCTGTGCAAGCCTGGTGGGCGTCAGCCCAATGGTGAGCACGAGGTAGCCAGCATGTCTTCAGTCCTTGACCGCGAACGCACCGTGGCCCCGCCCGGGTACAACCGGTGGCTCGTCCCGCCGGCCGCCCTCGCGGTACACCTCTCGATCGGCGAGGTCTACGCCTTCAGCGTCTTCAAAGGCCCACTCGTCACGCACTTCGACTCCAGCCTGACCGCGATCGGCGTCGTCTTCTCGATCGCGATCGTCATGCTCGGCCTGTCCGCCGCGTTCGGCGGCACCTGGGTCGAGCGCAACGGCCCGCGCAAGGCCATGGTCGTCTCGATGGCCTGCTGGGTCACGGGCTTCCTGGTCAGCTCGCTCGGCGTGGCCACGAACCAGCTGTGGCTGGTGTACCTCGGCTACGGCGTGATCGGCGGCATCGGCCTGGGCATCGGCTACATCTCGCCGGTCTCCACGCTGATCAAGTGGTTCCCCGACCGCCCGGGCCTGGCCACCGGCCTGGCCATCATGGGCTTCGGCGGTGGCGCGCTGGTCGCGTCCCCGCTCACGAGCCGTCTGCTCGCCGCCTACGCGGACAAGCCGGAAGACGCGATCGCCCCGACCATGCTGACGCTGGCGGCGATCTACGTCGTGCTCATGTCGCTCGGTGCCTGGGTGGTGCGGGTGCCCGCCGCGGACTGGACGCCCCCGGGCTTCAGCTCCGCCTCGGCCGTCACCGCCGCCGCGCGCCGTCCCGGCCTGGGTCACGGTGCCGTCGCCGACGTGACCGCCAACCAGGCCATCCGCACGCCGCAGTTCTGGCTGCTGTGGACGATCCTGTTCTGCAACGTGACCGCCGGCATCGGCATCCTCGAGCAGGCGTCCCCGATGATCCAGGACTTCTTCTCCGACGTCGACGCCACCGAGGCCGCGGGCTTCGTGGGCCTGCTGTCGCTGTGCAACATGGCGGGGCGCTTCGTCTGGTCGACGGCCTCCGACCGCGTCGGCCGCAAGCCGATCTACGCCGTCTACCTGGGCGTCGGCGCGCTGCTGTACCTGTTGCTGGCGCTGTCCGGCACCTCCGGCGTGGGCCTGTTCGTGGCCACGGCCTGCGTCATCATCAGCTTCTACGGCGGCGGTTTCGCGACCATCCCGGCCTATCTGAAGGACCTCTTCGGCGGTGTGCAGGTCGGCGCCATCCACGGCCGTCTGCTGACGGCCTGGTCCGCGGCCGGCATCGTCGGCCCGCTCGTGGTCAACCGGGTCGCCGACCACCAGACGGCCGCCGGCAAGTCCGGCTCGGACCTGTACGCCCTGTCGTTCCAGATCATGGTCGGCATCCTGGTGATCGGTTTCGTGGCCAACATCCTGGTGCGCGCCCTGGGCGCCGAGAAGCCCGCCGCGGAAGCCGTTTCCGAGACCGCGGCCTGAAAGGACCTGAAAAATGAGTGACGACGTGAAGACCACCGTCCAGGGTCCGGCCGCGATCGCGGCGATCGCCCTGTGGGTCATCGTCAGCGGTGCCCTGGTGTACGGCATCTACGAGACGATCCAGAAGGTGTCGGCCCTCTTCGGCTGATCCCCTCACGAAGAAGCCCCCGCACGCGTGCGGGGGCTTCTTCGTGTCGGCACCTATCCCTCGTGGACCGGGTCCTGCGTCCGGGTCCCCGCCGGAGGTTCGTGCTGCTGGCCCGGGGGAGCGATGTCCGAGTGCCCCGGCCACCACGCCGCGTGCCCGAACAGCGCCGTCAGCGCCGGTGTGAAGAACATCGACATCACGAACGCCGCGATGGTGATGCCGAACGACACCGCGAAGCCCATCGTGGTGAGCAGCGAGTTGCCCGCCAGCATCAGCGAGGCGAACGTGCCGGCCAGGATCACCCCGGCCGCGGCGATCGTCGGCCCGGCGTGCCGCACGGCCTGGGCCGCGGCCTCCCGGGGATCCTTGCCGTCCCGGGCCTCCTCGCGCAGCCGGGCCACCATCAGGATGTTGTAGTCGGTCCCGAGGGCGACCACGAACAGATAGATGTAGATCGGCAGCAGGAAGATCAGGCCCGGGTCACCCTTGATCATCTGGAACACGATGGTCGCCGCGCCCAGGGTGGCCGCGAAGCCGAGCCCGACCGACAGCATCAGGTACCACGGCGCCACGAGACTGCGCAGCAGCACCATCAGGATGAGCAGGATGATGAGCGCCGCCACCGGGAACACGACCGAGTAGTCGCGGTTCATCGCGGCCTGGAAGTCGACGAACACCCCCGACGTCCCGGCCACGTAGGCGACCGTCCCGTCCGGCGCCGCCTCGGAGGCGGCCGGGCGCAGCCGGTCCTTCACCGTCTCCAGCGCCCGGGTGGACGCCGAGTCCGCGTCGAGGATCGTCATCACCAGCGCGGTGCCCGGGTCGGCCTGCGACAGCGTCGACGCGCTCACCTGCCCGACCCCGTCGACCCCGCCGATGGTGTCGGCGAACGTCTTCACCTCGGCCTCGGTCAGGGCCTGCCCGTCGGAGGCGTGCAGGATGATCGGCGTCGGGTCGGTCGCGCCCGCGCTGAAGCCCTTGGCCTCCATCGTGGCGGTGGCCCGGGCCGACTCGACGTCGCTCGAGGAACCGGCCGATCCCAGGTCGAACGTCGGGTTGAACGACAGCGCGAACACCGACAGCACCAGGAGGAACGCACCGGAGAGCGCCGCGTACCGCACCGGGTGGGCTCCCAGCGACGCCCCGACCCGGGCGAACCGCGTCCCGGTCGGCTGCTGCCGCCACTTCTTCGACGGCCAGAACAGCGCCCGGCCCAGCAGCGTCACCACGGCCGGCACCAGCGTCAGCGCCGCGACCAGGGTCACCGCGACCGCCACGGCCAGCGACGGCCCGATCGACTGGAAGATGCCCAGTGACGAGAGCACCAGCGTCATGAAGGCCACGAACACCGCACCACCGGCGGACGCGATGGCCTCACCGGCCCGCTCGATGGCGTGCGCCACGGCACTGCGGTGTTCCTCCCCGTCCCGCCGCGCCTCGCGGTAGCGGAACAGGAAGAACAGGATGTAGTCGGTGCCGATGCCGAACAGCACCACGATCAGGATGACGCTGGTGGACGGGTCGTGGTTGAGGTCGAACGCCTTCTCGACCATCGCGATCAGGCCCCCGGCCACCACCGACACCAGGCCGACCAGGAACAGCGGCATGACCGCGATCAGCACACTGCGGAAGATGATGCCCAGGAGCACCACGATCAGCAGGATCGTGGCGACGAAGACGATCGCCTCGGCGTTCTGCCCGGACTGGGTCTGGTCGTACCCCTGCGCCAGCGAGCCGGTCACGCCCTGCTCCAGGCCGCTGCCGCCGACCGCCGCGTCCAGGCTGTCGCGCAGATCCTTCACCTGGTCGAGGTCTTCGGGGTCCTGCCCGGTGACGCCCGGCGCCAGGCCGATGTTGACGATGGCCGCCTCGCCCGACGGCGACGGGATCGGCGCGTCGACCGTGCCGAACGCGTCACCCAGTTTCAGGCCCTTGCTGATCTCGGTGATCTTCGCCAGGTCGGCCTCGGTCAGCCTGGCGTCGTCGGCGCGGTCGAAGACGATCGTCGCGCCGGACTGCTGGGTCTGCGGAAAAGCCTCGTCCAGCAGTTCATAACCCTTGATGGAGTCATACTTGTTCGGCAGGAAGTCCGCCTGGTCGGTGGTCGCGGTGACGGTCGGTGCGAGCACCACCGACAGCACGGCGAAAATCACCCACCCGAGAATCACCCACCACGGTCTCTGCGAGACCACATGGCCGAGACCTCTGAAAACCCGTGTCACTGCAACCCCTCCATCGCACCGATGTGCTCCGGTTCTTCACCCGTTCACATCCCGGCCGGCCGAGGGCGAGCGCAGGTGCCGAAAAGGAAAAACGACAACTGGCGGACGTCTTTGGGCGCCATTGCGCTCACGACGGACCGAGGATTCCCCACACGTAACGCGCAGACCCTATCCAAAGGCCGGTTCGGTTCGCGCGCAATTGTTCGGCAGGCGTTCCGGGAATGACGAACGAATGACCGAAAGGGCAGCGCACGCATCGGAAATCGACAGGTGCGGGAAAGGGGAATAGGGACAGGAAAGGGCCGGACCCGGGGGAGTCCGGCCCTGCTCGCCTGCTTCTACCGCCCGGCCCGGTCCTGCAACGTGGCGACGAGCTTCTTCACGTCGATCTGGGCGACCCCGCGCACCAGGCCCTCGCCGTAGTAGGGCACCGAGTACTGCACCCGCGCACCGCCCAGCGCCCGCGAGCGCACCAGGGCGTCCGCGCGGGCGTCCGCCATCGCGTCCTTCATCTCCCCGGCCGCCGAGCGCGTCGTGCAGCCGATGGTGCGGGCCTGGTCGCTCCGGAAGGTCAGCGCGGTGGTGCAGGCGCCGACCCCCTTCTTGCCGTCGACCTCGAACGAGGCGGTCAGGGCGATACGTGAGGTTGCTGCCGCGTCGTCGCCCCCGGCCGTGGCGTACGTCGTGACCTTCACCTTGTACGAGCACTTCTCGAGGGTGCAGTCGACCGTGGGCACGCCGAGGGCGAGGTCGACCCCGGCGTCGAGCACGTCGTCGAGCGTGCCGGCCTGCTGCGCGAGCTCGTCGTAGACCTTCGAGACCTGGGCGGCGTCGAGCGGGGTGAGGGTGACCCCGTCGAAGGTGGTGGTGGCCGGGCCGGGATCGCGGTCCGCGACCGGGCGCGTGAACGAGACCTCGTCGGTGCTCCCGCCCGGGTTCTGAGGGCCCTGCGGATTCTGCGGGTTCTGCGGGGCGTCGGCCCCGTCGCCCGTCTCGCCGGTGAACACGGCGTCGGGCACGTGCAGCAGGGTGTGGGGGGACGCGGCGGTCACGTAGATCGCCCCGGCGGGGGTCTCGGCCATCAGGGCGGGGGTGCCGTTCAGGGTCACCGCGGTGTTGCCGGTGCCGCTGTTCGGTTGCCCGGCGGCCGTGGTTCCGTCGGTCGGTGGGGTGAAGTCGCTGGTGGACGCGTTGATCGCGTCGAGCACGGCCTCACCGGCCGCTTCGGGGGACTCGGGCACGGAGCCGTCGACGGACAGCGTGTCCAGGTCGCCCGGGCTCATCGACACCCAGCTCCGGGCGCCGCCACCGCTGACATAGGGCAGGAGGGTCCGCACCGCGCTCGCGCCGAGCTGGGCGTAGAGGGAACCGTCGGTGCGCATGATCGGTGCGACGGCGCTGTGGATCCGGGCGGTGCCGGTGTAGTCGCCGAAGCTGGTCAGCTGCACGTCGTAGGTGCCGTCGTCGAAGCGCAGGCCCGGGGCCTCCTTCAGCGCGTTCGCGGCCTCGACGAACGGGGCCGCGTACCTCTCCCGCTTCTCGTCGGCGCTCTCACCGCTGCCGGCCAGCACGACGACCCCGGCGACGGCCGCGAGCGCGAGCACCAGGAGGCCGCCGAGCACGCCGACGAGGATGCGCTTCTGCCTGCGCGGCATGGGGGTTCGGGGCTGTGGGGCTCCCCAGGCGGGCGGCGGGCCCCACCCGGGCTGAGGTGTGCCGGCCGGTGGTGCGCCCGCGCCGGCCGGTGGTGCGTCCGCGCCGGCCGGAGTGCCCCAGCCGGGCTGCGGTGAGCCGGCCGGGACGGCGCCGGGGGATGCGCCCCAGGCCGCAGCGGGCGAGGATCCCGGTGTCACGTGCGGGGTTTGGGGGTTCGCCCAGACGGTCGCGCCGGGTGCGTCCGGCCCGGGGGAACCGGGCCGGCCCGGCTGACGGGACGCCGCGGGCGTCCCCGGTCCGACGGGTTCCTGCTGACCTGAGTCCTGCTGATCCACCAACGCCCCACAGCCACGCGTGTCCCGGGGCGCAACCCGAAGAATGCCCCCACTCCGGGCGCGGACACTAGCAGGCACGGGCGACAGGCAGGTTTCCGGGCCGGAGTGCGAACACCCAGGTGAGAGACCGGTGCGGCTCGTGAGCGGGCGCCGGGCGGGCCCGCACCGTGACGCAACCCACCCGGGAAGGTGACGGTTACGGGCGCGGGTGCGCCGACGCGTCCTCAAGCAGCACCGCCGGCAGCACACCCGACCACCCCGCCGGCCCGCGACCGGCAGCGTGGACGGGGTGCCCGAAAGAATCCGCCGGCACGTTCCTTACAGCTGTCCCGCCACCGTCTCGTCGAACGCCTTCACCACGCGTGCGACGACCTGGGCGGGATCGGCGTCCCAGAGCTCCTGGTTGAAGATCTCGACCTCGACGTCACCGGTGTACCCGGCGTCGAGCACCAGCCGGGTGATCGACGCGAAGTCCACGTGACCGTCACCCATCAGCCCGCGCGAGAGCAGGGCGTCGCCGGGGAACGGGGTGATCCAGTCGCCCACCTGGTACGAGGCGATCCGGCCCTCGGCCCCGGCCCGCGAGATCTGCGCCGGCAGGGTCGGGTCCCACCACACGTGGAAGGTGTCGACCACCACGCCCGCCACCTTCGCGGGCAGGTCACAGACCAGGTCGAGCGCCTCCCGCAGCGTGGAGACCACGCCCCGGTCGGCCGCGTAGATGGGGTGCATCGGCTCGACCGCCAGCACCACCCCGGCCCCGGCCGCGTCCGCCGCCAGGTCGCCCACGGCCTCGGCCGCCCGGGCGCGGGCGCTCGCCAGGTCGCGGTCGCCGGCGGGCAGCCCACCGGCCACCAGCACCAGGACCGGCGCCGAGCCGGGAGCCCCGGCCTCGGCCAGGGTGGCGATCTCGTCGATGGCGCGCCGGTTCTGGTCCAGCGCCCGGGCCCGCTCGGCCGGGTCGGACGCGGTGAAGAACCCGCCCCGGCACAGACTCGAGACCCGCAGCCCGGAGTCGGAGACCATGGTCGCGGCCCGGCCGAGCCCGACCTCGGCGACCGGCTCGCGCCACAGCCCGATCGAGGTGATGCCCGCCTCGGCCGTGAGTGACAGTGCGGTGGCCAGGTCCGCGTGCTTGATCGTGGCCTGGTTCAGGGAGAGCCGGGGGTTCATGCGCGCACCACCGTCGGCACGGGCACGCCGTTCAGGCTCAGCAACCGGTTCCAGCGGTACGCGGCCAGTTCCGGTTCTTCCAGCGCCCCGACGTCGTCGGCCAGCTCGATCAGCCTCGACAGGTGCGGCAGGCCCCGCGCCGCGTGCAGCCCGCCGACCATGGTGAACGCCGGCTGGTGCCCGTTCAGCCAGGCCAGGAACGCGATGCCGGTCTTGTAGTGGAACGTCGGCGCCTCGAACACGTGCCGCGCCAGGGCCTCGGTCGGGCCGAGGACGCGGTGGTAGCGGTCGTGCTCGCCCGCGTCGAGGGCCTGCACGGCAGCGGACGCGTGGGGCGCCAGGGCGGCGAACGCGCCCAGGAGGGCGTCGGAGTGGCGGACGCCGTCACCGGCGATGAGACCGACGTAGTGGTAGTCGTCGCCGGTGAACATGGCCACGCCCTCGGGGAGCTGGGCCCGCAGGGTGATCTCGTGCCCGGCGTCGAGCAGGCTCATCTTGATACCGCGCACCTTGTCCGCGTGCGCGGAGATGATCCGGGCGACCACGTCGATGCGCCCGCCCACGCTCAGCCCGGGCCCGAAGTACCCGGCCAGCTGCGGGTCGAACGCCTCGCCGAGCCAGTGCAGCACCACCGGGGAGCCGGCCCGCCCGAGCACCTCGGCGTACACCCGCTCGTAGTCGGCGGCCGAGGTCGCGGCCCGCGCCAGGTGGCGTGAGGCCATGAGAACCACGCCCGCGCCGTTGTTCTCGGCGTGCTCCAGCTGCTCGAGGTACGCGGTGACCACCGCGTCCAGGGTGACCACGTCGTCCTCGAGGTGGTCGGTGTTCACCCCCACCACGAGCGCGCCCCCGGTCGAGGCCGCCTCGGCCGCGCTGCGCGTGACGAGCTCACGCACGGCGGCGGGATCGAGGCCCATGTTGCGCTGGGCGGTGTCCATCGCGTCGGCGACGCCCAGACCCCACGACCAGAGGTGACGCCGGAACGCGAGCGTGGCGTCCCAGTCGATGTCGGCGGGCGCACCGGGAACGTTGTCACCGGCGACCCGGGGAACCACGTGCGCCGCCGCGTAGACGACCCGAGAGCGCAGCGGCCCGGCGGGGCGGTCGAAACGCGGGGGCTCGTTCAGGTCCCGGCTGCCGTGCACCCCCTCGGCGGTGATCGTGCCGATGGCGGGCATCAGGCGTCGTCCCCGGCGGTCAGCGACGGCAGCTCGATCCGGCGCCCGGTGCGGGAACTCTCGAGCCCGGCCTCGGCCAGCCGCACGCCGCGGGCCCCGGCCAGCAGGTCGAAGGTGTAGGGCGCGTCCTCGGCGACGTGCCGCAGGAACTGTTCCCACTGCTCGCGGAAACCGTTGGCGTAGACGTCGTTGTCAGGGACCTCGGCCCAGTCGTCGAAGTAGTCGTGGGTCTCGGCCAGGTCGGGGTTCCAGACCGGCTTGGGGGTGCCGGTGCGGTGCTGGGCGCGGCAGCCGAACAGGCCGGCCACGGCGCTGCCGTGGGTGCCGTCGACCTGGAACTCGACGAGCTCCTTGCGGTTGACCCGCACCGCCCAGCTCGAGTTCAGCTGCGCGACCACGCCTCCGGCGAGCTCGAACACCGCGTAGGCGGCGTCGTCGGCGGTGGCCGCGTAGGCCTGGCCCTGCTCGTCCGAACGCTCGGGGATGTGCGTGACGGCCCGCGCGTAGACCGCCTCGACCGGCCCGAACAGGTTCTCCAGCACGTAGTTCCAGTGCGGGAACATGTCCGCGACGATGCCGCCGCCGTCCTCGCTGCGGTAGTTCCAGCTGGGGCGCTGCGCGGCCTGCCAGTCGCCCTCGAACACCCAGTAGCCGAACTCGCCGCGGATCGACAGCACCCGCCCGAAGAACCCGGACTCCACCAGCCGGGCGAGCTTGCGCAGGCCCGGCAGGTAGAGCTTGTCGTGCACCACGCCGTTCTTGACCCCGGCGGCCTTCGCCAGCGCGGCCAGCTCCAGAGCCTCCTCGAGGGTGCCGGCGGTCGGCTTCTCGGTGTAGACGGCCTTGCCCGCCGCGATCGCCCTGCGGATCGCCGGAACCCGCGCGCCGGTGATCTGGAAGTCGCCGTACACCGTCCATCGCGGGTCGCTCAGCGCGGCGTCGAGATCCGTGGTCCAGTCGGCGATGTCGTGCTTCTTGGCGATGTCGGCCAGCTTGCTCTCGCTGCGGCCGACCAGGATCGGCTCGACCTGCACCCGGGTGCCGTCGGACAGCTGGACGCCGCCCTCGGCGCGGATCGCGAGCACCGAGCGCAGCAGGTGCTGCCGGTAGCCCATGCGCCCGGAGACGCCGTTCATGATGATGCCGATGGGGTCGTGTGCCATGCCGACTCCTCGTTCTATGGCTCGCGCACAGGAAACACGCGTCGAGAAGGGACGCGCGGCGGTAAACGCTTTCCAGCAGACTGGCAGCCGACTCCCGGCCCGGTCAACCGATCCACGACCGTTCGTCGCACGACGGCCGCCACCTGCGGGTCAGTCTGACGACAGGTCGGATTCCTGAACAAAAAGTGGAGGGGGACCATTGCGGCGCCCTTCGTGACCTGTTTCACTGGAGCCCGCGCTGGATAGCGCTTTCCCTGCGGCAGTGTGGCTTGGCAGGCAAGGAGGTCGGCCTTGAGTGTGGTCAGCGAGATCCGGGCGCTGAACAAGAGTCCCGGACGCTCCGGGCGCAAGGGCCAGGGGGTGAGGACCCACGACGGGAAGGCGGCAGCCGTCTTCCTGGCACCCTGGCTGATCGGGCTGGTCGTGATCACGGCCGGGCCCATGCTGATGTCGTTGTATCTGTCCTTCACGGACTACAACCTGCTCAGCGCAGCGAATTTCACCGGTCTGGAGAACATCCAGCGGATGCTGGACGACCAGCGTCTGGCGAACTCGCTCGGTGTCACCATGATCTACGTCTTCGTCTCCACCCCGATCCAGCTGGCCGTGGCGCTCGCCCTGGCCATCTTCCTGGACCGGGGGCTGCGCGGACTGGCCCTGTACCGCTCGATCTTCTACCTGCCCTCACTGCTCGGCTCGAGCGTGGCGGTGGCGGTGCTGTGGAAGCGGGTGTTCGGGGCCGAGGGCCTGGTGAACCAGTTCCTCGCGGTGTTCGGCATCGACGGCCCGGGCTGGATCTCACAGCCCTCGACCGCCCTGTCGACGCTGATCCTGCTCCACGTCTGGACTTTCGGTGCGCCGATGGTCATCTTCCTGGCCGGCCTGCGGCAGATCCCCCGGGAGTTCTACGAGGCGGCGGCGGTCGACGGGGCGAGCCGCTGGCAGCAGTTCCGCAACGTCACGCTGCCGATGCTCTCCCCGATCATCTTCTTCAACCTCGTGCTCGGCATCATCGGCGCGTTCCAGTCGTTCACCCAGGCCTTCGTGGTGTCCGACGGACGGGGCGGGCCCTCCGACTCGACGTTGTTCTTCACGCTGTACCTGTACCAGCAGGGCTTCGTGAACTTCAACATGGGCTACGCGTCGGCACTCGCCTGGCTGCTGCTGCTCATCGTCGCGGTGTTCACGGCCATCAACTTCTGGGCCTCGAAATTCTGGGTGTTCTATGACAACTGATGCCCCGGTGGCGCCGCCCGTGGCCGTGCCCCCCTCCGCCGACCGGCCACGCACCACCTTCCGCGTGAGATCCGTGCTGAGGCACGGCGTCCTGCTCCTCGCCGCGTTCATCATGCTCTACCCGCTGCTGTGGATGCTGGCCAGCTCGATCCGGCCGGACAACGAGATCTTCAACAGCTACGGCATTTTCGTGAACACGTTCGACACCACGCACTACCCGGACGGGTGGAACGCGCTCGCCCGCCCGTTCAGCACCTACCTGCTGAACTCGGCGATCGTGGTGCTGGGCGCGATCCTCGGCAACCTGGTCTCCTGCTCGATGGCCGCGTACGCCTTCGCCCGGCTCGAGTTCCCCTTCAAGCGCACGGCTTTCACGATCATGCTGCTCACGATCATGCTGCCCGTGCACGTCGTGATCGTTCCGCAGTACATCCTGTGGGCGAACCTGGACCTGATCAACACGTTCGTGCCGCTGATCGCGCCGAAGATGCTGGCCACCGACGCCTTCTTCGTCTTCCTCATGGTGCAGTTCATCCGTGGCATCCCGCGTGAGCTCGACGAGGCGGCCCGCATCGACGGGGCCGGTCACGCCCGGATCTTCGGCCGCATCATCCTGCCCCTGATGGTGCCGGCCCTGGCGACCACCACGATCTTCACGTTCATCTGGACCTGGAACGACTTCTTCGCCCAGCTGATCTTCCTCACCGACCCGGACCTCTACACCGTGCCGGTCGCCCTGCGCTCGTTCATCGACGCGCAGGAGAACAGTTCTTTCGGCGCCCTGTTCGCGATGAGCGTCGTGTCCCTCGTCCCCATCTTCCTGGCGTTCCTGATCGGTCAGCGCTACCTGATCCAGGGCATCGCCACCACCGGAGGCAAGTGATGACCACCCCCTTCTCCCGCCGCACGCTGCTCGGTGGCGCGTTCGCCGGGCTCTCCACGCTCGCGCTGGCGGGCTGCGCCGTCGGTGGTGACGACGCCGACGTGGCCCTCTCCAACGAGGAGGTGACGCTGCGGTTCACCTGGTGGGGCTCGGACGCCCGGCACGAGCTGACCCAGAAGGCGATCGACGCCTTCCAGAAGGAGAACCCGAAGATCAAGGTCAAGGGCGAGTTCGCCGACTGGCAGGGCTACTGGGACCGGCTGGCCACCACGTTCGCGGCCAACGACTCGGCCGACATCATCCAGATGGACGAGCTGTACCTGCGCACGTACGCCGACCGCGGCTCGCTGATGGACCTGGCCAAGACCAAGGAGTTCCTCGACCTCAGCGGTTTCGAGGACGTCACGCTGCAGGCCGGTCAGGCCGGCGGCACCCAGTACGCGCTGCCGATCGGCAACGGCGCGATGTCGCTGGTGGCCAACAAGACGCTGTTCGAGAAGTACGGCATCGCGCTGCCCGACGACAAGACCTGGACCTGGGACGAGTTCGAGTCCCTGGCGGCCGAGTTCAGCACCAAGTCCAAGGGGGACGTGGTGGGTGTCGGGGCGCTGGGCACCGAGGCCGGGCAGATCACGAACTACGCCCGCCAGAACGGTGGCGACCTGTTCGACGACTCCGGCAACGTGGTGCTCGAGGCGGCCGTGCTGGCCGAGTTCTGGGAGCGCACGGCCCGGATGGCGGGCAAGGGCGCGCCCTCGGCCGAGTCGTCGGTGGAGCAGATGACGGCCGCGCTGAACCAGACCTGGCTGGTGCTGGGCAAGCAGGCGATGAACTTCAACTACAACACGCAGATCATCTCCCTGCAGGCCGCCACCAAGGACGCCGAGCTGGTGCTGCTGGAGCTGCCCACGGTCGACAGCGCCAAGCCCGGCTTCTACTACAAGCCGTCGATGTACTGGTCGATCGCGGCGCGCACGAAGCACCCCGCCGAGGCCGCGAAGTTCGTGGACTTCCTGGCCAACTCGCCGGAGGCGGCGAAGATCATCGGCGTCGACCGGGGCATCCCGGCCAACTCCAAGGCGCTGCAGACGCTGCGCCCGGAGCTGGACGCGCCCTCGGAGCAGGCCGCCGCGTTCAACGACCTGGTCTCCAGCCGGGTCAGCACGCCGCCGGCGCTCACCCCGGCCGGGGCCAGCGACATCAACAACCTCACCGGCCGTTACGTGCAGGAGGTGCTCTTCGACCGGCAGAAGCCGGCCGAGGCGGCGCAGAAGTACATCGACGAGCTGAAGACGGCGGTCGAGAACGCCAAGTAACGCCGGACCGGTCGCCGGTTTCACCGGACGTCTGCGGGATCTCAGAGGAGGACGAACATGCCCAGCGGCACCCCGTACCGGGTCGCGATCGTCGGGGCCGGTGCCATCGCCGGGGCCCACCTGTCCGCGGTGGAGGCGGTGGGCGACCGGGCGCAGGTGGTCGCGGTCGCCGATCTGGACGCGGAGCGGGCCACCGCGTTCGCCGCCGAGCACGGCATCGCGCAGGCGTTCGGTGACCTGGCCACCCTGCTCGCCGAGGCCAGACCCGACCTGGTCTCGATCTGCACCCCGCCCGGCGCCCACCGTGAGGCGGTTGCGGCCGTGCTCGCGTCGGGCGCCTGGGTGTGGTGCGAGAAACCGCCGGCGCTGTCGCTGGCCGAGTACGACGCGATGGCGGCGGCCGAGGGCGAGAACGGGCCCTACGTGGGCTACGTGTTCCAGCACCGGTTCGGGTCGGCCGCGAGCACGCTGCGCCGGCAGGTCGCCGAGGGCACGCTGGGCCGTCCGCACGTCGCGGTCTGCCACACGCTCTGGTACCGCGACCACGACTACTACGCGGTGCCGTGGCGCGGGCGGTGGGAGACCGAGGGCGGTGGCCCGGCCATGGGCCACGGCATCCACCAGATGGACCTGATGCTGTCGCTGCTCGGTGACTGGCACGAGATCCGCGCGCTGATGGGTACTCTCGACCGGGACGTCAGCACCGAGGACGTGTCGGTCGCCGCGGTCTCCTTCTCCAGCGGCGCTCTGGCGAGCGTGGTCAACAGTGTGCTGTCGCCCCGTCAGGAGAGTTACCTGCGGTTCGACTTCACCGACGCCACGGTCGAGGTCTCGCACCTGTACGGCTACGACAACTCCCACTGGACCTGGACGCCGCGCGAGGGGGTCGAGGCCGACGGCTGGGCGCCGGAGACCGACGAGGCGAGTTCGCACGCCGCGCAGCTCAGCGCCTACCTCGACGCGATGGACGCCGGGGTGCGCCCACCGGCCAGCGGTCACGACGGGCGGCGCAGCCTCGAACTGGTCACGGGGCTTTACCAGTCGGCGATCACCGGGCGGCCGGTGCTGCGCACCGACCTGACCGAGGACAACCCCTTCTACACACAGCTGGACGGCGGAGGGCAGTACAAGCCGGTGCGCCCGGGTCGTCCGGAGGAGCTCTCATGATCACCGTCACCCACGAGCACGGTCACCACATCGGCGTCGGTGTCGGGTCCGTCGAGATCCTGCAGTACGTCTACGGTGCGGACATCCCGCAGTTCGAGGCGCCCAAGCCCTACCTGCACCCGATCCGCACGCTCGGGGGCGCGCCGGTCAGCGCCTACCGGCCGTGGGACCACCGCTGGCACAAGGGTCTTCAGATGACCTGGTCGCACGTGTCGGGCCAGAACTTCTGGGGCGGCTTCAGCTACGTGCACGGCGAGGGTTACGTCCCGCTGGAGAACGTCGGTGGGATGCGGCACGACGGGTTCGACATCATCGAGTACGACGGCACCGAGCTCACGCTCAAGGAGCAGCTGACCTGGGTGACGCAGGCCGGTGAGGCGTGGGTGAGCGAGAGGCGCACGCTGCGGGTGCACGCGGTCGACCGGGAGAACGGCTCGTACGCCCTGGATGTCGCCAGTGAGCTCACGAACATCCGCGGCGAGAACCTGGAGCTGGGCAGCCCGACCACGCACGGACGCGAGAACGCCGGCTACACGGGGTGGTTCTGGCGGGGGCCGCGCGGCCTGACCGGCGGCACGGTGCTCGCCGCCGACGGGGCGGGGCCGGAGGCGATGGGCGCCGCGTCGCCATGGCTGGCCTACACCGGGCCGAACGACGACATCGACGGGGAGGTGACGATTCTCGCGGTCGCGGGGGAGACCTCGCACGGGCAGCTGACGTGGTTCGTGCGCAACGAGCCGTTCCCGGCGATCGCGCCCTCGCCCGCGTTCCACACCGAGATCGTGCTGCCGCCCGACGAGACCCTCACGCTGTCGCACCGTTTCGTGGTGGCCGACGGCGCCTGGTCGAAGGACGACGTGCTCGCCTACCTCGCGGGGGCGCCGGCATGAGTGCCCTACCGGGCTCGGTGGGGATCAGCGCCCTGGCGGTGTATCCCTGGGAGGCGCTGGACGGCATCTGCGGCGGATCCCCGCACCTGCACCTGGCCTGCACCGAGGCGTACGTCGTGGTCTCGGGGGCCGGGCGGCTGCAGACGCTGACGGCCCAGGGTTTCTCCGAGCAGCCTCTGAAGCCGGGGGACGTGGCGTGGTTCACGCCCGGCACGATCCACCGCGCGGTCAACGACGGCGACCTGAACGTGCTGGTGCTGATGCAGAACTCGGGGCTGCCCGAGGCCGGGGACGCGGTGCTCACCTTCCCGCCCGCGCACCTGGGCGACCGGGCCGCCTACGACAAGGCTCGCGACCTGACGGGCCCGGACGGGGTTCCCTCCGCCGAACGGGCCCGTCAGCGCCGCGACCTGGCCGTCGAGGGATTCCTCGCCCTGCGCGAGGCGGCCGAGGCCGCAGACCCCGAACCGCTGGCGGCCTTCCACGCGTCCGCCGCGCACCTCGTCCACGACCTGCTGGGAAACTGGCGGGACATCCTCGCGGAGGGGGCCGCCGCGTCCGTCGACGCGACCGCGGCCCACCTGGCCGCCCTGACCAGTGGCGACCACACGCACCTGCGGGAGGCGAGCGTGTCGCGGATGACGAGGCCGGAGGCCGCGACGTTCGGCATGTGCGGCTACCTCAACGCCTATCCGGTACCGAAAGGCCAGACATGGTGACGCGTTACGGCATCGTCGGAACCGGGGCCCGGGCCGGGATGTACATCGAGGCCCTGACCGGTGACTTCGCGGAGCACGGCGAGCTCGTGGCCTGGGCCGACCCGAACCCGGGCCGGCTCGACGTGCACGAGGCCCGGCTCGGTGACGGTCCCGGGCCGGCCCGGTTCGACCACACGAAGATCGCCGGGGCCGTGCGCGAGCACCGCCTCGACCGGGTGATCGTAACGGCCCTCGACCGGGTGCACGCCGACGCGGTGGTCGCGGTGCTCGAGGGCGGTGCGGACGCGGTGGTCGAGAAGCCGCTGACGATCGACGAGGCGGGGGTGCGGGCGATCAGTGAGGCGGTCGAGCGCACCGGGCGGGACGTGGTGGTCACGTTCAACTACCGCTACTCGCCGCGTAATGCCGCCCTGCGTCAGCTCATCGCCTCCGGTGAGATCGGGGCGGTGACGTCGCTGCACTTCGAGTGGCTGCTCGACACCGCGCACGGCGCCGACTACTTCCGGCGCTGGCACCGCGAGAAAGTGAACTCCGGCGGGCTGCTCGTGCACAAGTCCAGTCACCACTTCGACCTGGTGAACTGGTGGCTCGGCGCCGCGCCGACGCGGGTGTTCGCCAGCGGGGGCCTGCGTTTCTACGGCACCGCGCTGGAACGGGGCCCGCGTCCGGAACGGGGGACCACCGACGATCCCGCGCGTGACGCGTTCAGCCTCGACCTGCGCACCGTCCCGGCCTACCGCGAGCTGTACCTCGAGCAGGAGCACCACGACGGGTACCGCCGCGACCAGGACGTGTTCACCGAGGGCATCACGATCGAGGACAACCTGTCGCTGGTCGTCGACTACACGGGTCACTCGACGATGAGCTACTCCCTGAACGCGCACGCACCCTGGGAGGGGTACACCGTCGGCGTCAACGGCACCCTCGGGCGGGCCGAACTGACCGTGGTCGAACGCGGATCGGTGACGGTGGACGGCGACGGTCACGTGGTCGTCGACCCCAGTGCCCGGCCCGACCTGGTCGCCGACGACCGTCAGCGCCCGGTCTCGGAGCGGCTGGTGGTGCAGAAACACTTCGAACCCGCCCGCGAGGTCCCGATCCCGGAGGGGACCGGAGGCCATGGCGGGGGCGATGCGACGATGCTCGGAGACCTGTTCGCCGGTGGTTCACCCCGATCGGGCGGGCACGATCCGCTGGGGCGGGCGGCCTCGTGGCGTGACGGTGTGCGATCGGTCGCCGTGGGCATCGCCGGTAACCGCTCGCTGCTGACCGGACAGGCCGTGCGTGTCGCCGACCTGGGCTTCCCCTGGCCGAACGATGGCCTCTGACCTCGTAGGACGTGGACTCATGAGCGCTCGCGGCAGGGCAGAATCGCTGCCATGCGTGATGTCGAGAGAAATCCCGGCGGCGTGGCCCTGGTGACGCTGGCCGACGTGGCCGCGCTGGCGGGGGTCTCCCTGGCCACCGCCTCGCGCGCCCTCAACGGCAGCAAGAACCGCAAGGTCGCCGACGAGCTGCGTGAGCGGGTGCTGGAGGCGGCCCGCCGCCTCGACTACGCGCCCAACCCCAATGCCCAGGCCGTCGCGCGAGGCCGCACCGACTCCGTCGGGCTGGTGATGCACGACATCGCCGACCCCTACTTCTCCTCGATCGCGGCCGGGGTGATCACGGTCGCCGAACGCCAGGGCCTGGCCGTCACGATCGCCACCACCGGGCGGCGGCCGGGCGCCGAGCTGGAGAGCGTGGCCCGGTTGCGCCGCCAGCGCTCGCGGGCGATCGTCCTGGTCGGCAGCCGGACCTCCGACCAGGTGGCCACGGCCCGGCTGATCGAGGAGTTCGAGGCCTACGTCGAGGGCGGCGGCCGGGTCGCGGCCATCACCCAGCCGGTGCTGCCGGTCGACACGCTGGCCATCGAGAACCGCGCCGGGGCCCAGGCCCTGTCCCAGGCCCTGGTCGAGCTCGGCCACCGGGAGTTCGCGGTGCTGGCCGGCGACCCGGCGGTGCTGACGTCGCAGGACCGTCTCGCCGGGTTCCGCGACGGACTGCGCCGCTCCGGCACCCGCCTGGCCCGCGAGAACGTGCTGCGTGCGGCCTTCACCCGCGACGGCGGCTACGAGGCGATGAAGCGCCTGATCGCCCGAGCCCCCGACGTCTCGTGCGTGTTCGCGGTCAACGACGTGATGGCCGTCGGCGCCATGGCCGCCATCCGTGAGGCCGGCCTGGTCGCCGGCCGCGACGTGGCCATCGCCGGCTTCGACGACATCGAGACCCTCCGCGACGTCACCCCCGCCCTCAGCACCGTCGGCGTGCCCCTGCAGGAACTCGGCGAACGAGCCGTCGAACTCGCCCTCCGCGAACCAGGCACGCCGGTCGAGACCGTGCGCGTCACCGGCCACGTCCAGCTGCGCGAGAGCACCCCCCGCGCCGACGGCCGCACCCTGGCCTCAGCACTCGCCGCCCTGGAAGCCCGGCGCGACACCGTGGGTGCCTGACGGTGTGGGTGCCCTGACGGTGTGGGTGCCCTGACGGTGTGGGTGCCCTGACGGTGTGGGTGCCCTGACCGCGTGGGTGCCCTGACCGCGTGGCTCGCATGGTGTCTGATCCTGGGCCCTGATCCGCGACCCCTGAGTCTTGATGCCCTCATGCCGGGGGGCCGTCAGAGGCAGTCCGGGGCTGTCCGTGCGTGGTGCCGGGCGCCTCACGCTCGGCACCATCGGGCCCCGGCACCCTGCGGTGGCTGACCCCCTGCCACCATCAGCCACTCTGCGCCCTGCGGCGCCGCTGAACCCGGACGGTCACACGGTCATCGCCACCGGGCCTGGGCCGAAGGGTGTGCTGTTTTCGATTATCGATAATCGAAAGCAGCGCGATTCTCGTTGGGGCGAAGTCGCTCGACGGGTACGAGCGTGGTGACCGTGGTCCTGGTGAGTGCCTGAGTGGGGTGCCTGAGTGGGGTGCCTGAGTGGGGTGCCTGAGTGGGGTGCCTGAGTGGGCGTCTGGTGGGCGTCTGGTGGGTGCCTGTTGGCCTGTCGGTGCCTGTGGGGGCTGGCTGGGTCTGTTGCTGGAGAGCCGGTTCCCGCCGCCGAACTGCGCGGCCTTCCACGGGGCGCGGAGCTGGGGCGGGGGTGGGGCCCCGTCCTGCGACGGATGGGCCGCGTCGGATGCCCTCCTGGCGTGGAAATCATGAACCCGTTGTGCTCACGCGCCTTGTGGCTTCGTTCAGTGCCGAGTGCCTGATCGGCAGCCGGGGATCTTTACGGTCCTCGTCGCGGTCGTCCTCATCACTGTCGCGATCCTGTTGATAACAGGCTTGAGCGCGTTGATAGACCCGGCCACCGCGCCAAACCGACACGGACAGGGGGAGCCGGTTCGGCGCGTCCATCATTGTGGAGTTCTTCTGTTCCTGCCCACGACCTGGCCTGCGCTGGAGCAGCTGGGCCGGGGTGCTCCGGGGGAAGATGCGTGCGGCGCCGGCGGTTGGCACCGGACGCACACTCGGCGAGCAGAGGGAGATCCGCAGTGAAGGCGATCGTCTACAGCGAGACCGGTGACGCGGGAGTCATGTCCGTCGTGGAGCGCGAGGTGCCGCAGCCGGGCCCGGGGGAGGTGCGGGTGCGGGTGGTCGTGTCCGGTGTGAACCCGACCGACTGGAAGGCCCGCGCGGGTGGAAGCACCCGCGAGCGCAGCGCCGAGGAGTCGGTGCCGAACCAGGACGGCGCCGGGGTCGTGGACGCGGTCGGCCCGGGCGTGAACGACCTGGCGGTGGGCGATCGGGTGTGGATCTACCTGGCCGCGCCCGACTACGGCACGACGGGCACGGCGCAGGAGTTCACGGTGCAGCCGGAGCATCACGTGGTGAAGCTGCCGGAGGGTGCGTCGCTGGATGTGGGTGCGTCGCTGGGGGTTCCGGCGATGACGGCGCACCGGGCGCTGACGGTGGCCGAGGACGGTCCCTCGCGTCTGGCGCCGGGTGCGCTGGAGGGGCGGGTCGTGCTGGTCGCCGGGGGTGCCGGCGCGGTCGGGCACGCGGCGATCCAGCTGGCGCGCTGGGCGGGCGCCACGGTCGTCACGACCGTGAGTGGACCGGAGAAGGAGGTGCTGGCGCGAGCGGCGGGTGCCCACCACGTCATCAATTACCGCACGGACGACGTGGTCTCGCGGGTGCGTGAGGTCGCCCCGGGTGGGGTGGACGTGGTGGTCGAGGTCTCGCTCGCCCAGAACCTGGGCATCGACCTGGCGGTGGTGAAGCCGCGTGGGGTGGTGGCGGTGTATGCCAACGACGGCGGCAACCAGGTGTCGCTGGAGATCGGCGCGGGGATGGGCCCGAACGTGCGGCTGCAGTTCGTGCTGCTCTACACGGTGGGCGAGGCGGTGATGCGGGCCGCGGCGCAGGACGTGTCCGCGGCGGTGGCTGACGGGGCCCTGCCGGTGGGGCAGGAGCACGGGCTGCCGTTGCTGCGGTTCGGGTTCGGGGACCTCGCCGGTGCGCACGACGCGGTGGAGCGGGGTGCGGTCGGCAAGGTCCTCGTCGACGTCGGCAAGGAGGAGTGAGAAGTCAGGCGTTGCGTGCGTTCTGGGCGTAGTCGAGCACGCCGTGGGGGTCGTACGTGGTGACGACCTTGCGCAGGCGGGTGAGGTTCTTGCCGTAGTAGGCCTGGCCCCAGTTCTTCTGGCCGGCGTTCAGGTAGTTGACGTACGACCCGCTGCCGGTCATGGGGGTCAGGGCCTGCTGCACGGCGAGCACGGCCGCGTCGCCGCGGGCGTCGGAGGTGTAGATCTGCACCGATGCCGTGGCCTTGCGGTGCACGAACGCCGTGTCGGTGGGCGTCAGGTCGGCGACCTCTCCGCCGAGGGAGTCGAACAGCAGCACGATCTCCGGGTGCTGGGCGACGATCTGGACGACCTGCTGCGCCTGGGCCGGGGTGAGGGGGCGCGGCACGATACGGGAGGCGGCGCGGAACTTCTCGCGGCCGGTCTTGCCGCCGGTGAAGTGATTCATCGCGCCGAGGTAGGTGTAGCTGTGGGTGCGGCGGGCGGTGGGTTGGCTGCCGATCTGCGCGATCAGGGCGTTCAGGTGCGGGGGCAGTTTGGACGGGGTGCCCACGAAGGTGCCGACGACGCGGTTGGTGGGGCGGGCGTCCCCGTCGACGTGGCACACCGACGTGATGGCGTTGGGGGCCTGGTGGATCCACTGGCTCCAGGTGCTGAGCACGGTTGCGGTGGCCTCGGCCGGGAAGGTCAGCGAGAACACGGTGACGGTGGGCGCGGCGACCGTGGTGAACGTCAGGTCGGTGACGATGCCGCCCTGGCCTCCGCCTCCGCCGCGCAGTGACCAGAACAGGTCGCTGTGGTGCCTGGCGTCGGCGAGCACGAGTTCGCCGGTGCCGGTGACGACGTGCGCCGATGTCAGGTGGTCGCAGGTCAGGCCGTAGGGCCGCGCGAGCATCCCGATGCCGCCGCCGAGGGTGAGGCCGGCGACGCCGACGGTGGGGCAGGTGCCGCCGGGCAGGGCGCGGCCGCGGGCGGCGAGCGCGCTGTAGACCTCGGACAGGTGGGCGCCCGCGCCGACGGTGACGGTGTGGTCGGCGCGTACGACGATCTTGCGGGCCCGGCGGACGTCGATGACCAGGCCGCCGTCGGGGGTGGAGTAGCCGGCGTAGCTGTGGCCGCCGGAGCGGGCGGCGACCGGGATGCCGTGCCCGGCGGCCCGTTTGAGGCAGCGCTGGATGTCGGCTCGGCCGGTGACCTGGGCGATCGCGGCCGGGCGGCGGGTGCCGAGGGCGGCGTTGTAGGGGCGGGACGCGGTGGCGTAGCCGGTGTCGCCGGGGCGCAGGAGGGTGCCGTCGAGGCTCGTGCGCAGGGCGGCCCAGTCGATGTCGCCGGCTGCTGATCGGGCAGTGCCGCGTGCGTTGGCCGGGCGGGTGGCGGCGGTGGTCGTGGCGGCGAGCAGGCCGGCGCCGGCGAGGGTGAGGAAGCCGCGGCGGCTGGTGCGGTTCGCGGGCTGGGTGTGCATGGTGCCCTCCCCTGGCAATCGGATGGTAGGTGGCTTGGGGGTTCCAGTGACGTTCGATGCGCGGCGGCCCGGAAAAGTTCGGTCCAATTCTGTCCGGTTATGCCGTTCTTCGCCCGGTGTTGCGCAGCGTGATGCGCAGCTGTGATCTGTGGGCCGGGCAGGTGCTCGGCCCGGGCGGGCCACAGGCGCGGAAGTCGGCTGTCGACAAGGGATGTCCGGGGCTTCCCAGACCTTCGGCTGGGGAACGCGGCCTGATCGGGCCGGTGGACGCGCGGACGAGTCGGTGGGGGCTGCTGACGTGGTGGACAGGTTGTGCCCGGTGCCGCTGCTGACCCGGCTGGTCGGCGTGCTGGCGGTGCTGAGCGTGCCGGTGGCGGCGGTGCCCGCGCTGGGCTCGGCCGCGTCGGCCGCCCTGTACGTGGCGGCCGTGGCGCTGGCGACCGCGTTCATCTCGCTGACGGTGCGGCACGTGCCCCCGGCACGGCGGCGGGCCTGGCGGTGGATGCAGGCCTCGCTGGTGGTGGCGCTGGTGGCCGAGGTCGTGTTCAAGTACCTGCAGTTCCTGGACACCGAGCGCTGGCCCACCCCGGCCGACGCGCTGTACATCGCCTCGTACCTGCCGCTGACGATCGGGGTGCTGGGCCTGGACCGGCAGCGCGGTGGGCGGCTGCGGGTGGGCGGCACCCTGGACACGCTGATCGTGACGGTCAGCGCGGCCGCGACGGCGCTGGTCTACCTGGTGCTGCCGATGGTCGTGAACGGCGACCTGGACGTGACCGGGCAGATCGTGTGCACGCTGTACCCGCTGATCGACGTGCTGACGGTGTTCCTCGCGGCGCGGCTGCTGACCGGGCCGGGCGGGCGCACGCTGCCGACGGGGCTGCTGGTCGTGGGGCTGGCCTGCCTGTGCGCGGGTGACGTGGGCCAGGAGGTGATGGCGGCCTCGTCCGGTTCGGCGCTGTTCCCGCGCTGGATGAACACGCTGTGGCTGCTGTTCTACCTGTGTGTCGCGCTGGCCGCGTACCGCTCCCGCGAGGGCTACGAGCCACCGGTGACACCCGCCGGGCACGAGGGTGCACGCGTGACCGGGCAGCGGCTGATCGGGCTGAGTGTCGCGGCCGCCCTGCCGACCGTGCTGCTCCTGGTCTCCGACGTGCGCGGCCGGGGCGAGGTCATCGCGCTCGGCACGGCGACCACCGTGCTGCTCGGCCTGGTCATGGCCCGCTTCTGGGACCTGCACCGGCAGCTGGACGAGCAGACCCGCCAGCTCGGCGCGCTCGCCGCGACCGACGCCCTGACCGGCCTGGCCAACCGGCGCACCTGGGACGAGGAACTGCCGGTGAACCTGGCCACCTCGGCCGCGACCGGCACGACCCTGCTGGTGGCCGTGCTCGACCTCGACCACTTCAAGCGTTACAACGACACGTTCGGGCATCCGGCGGGCGACGACCTGCTGCGCCGGGCGGCCACGGCCTGGAGCGACGGGGTGGGCGCGGCCGGGCTGCTGGCGCGCTGGGGCGGTGAGGAGTTCGTGGCGCTGCTGCACTGCCCGGACGAGGGCACCGGCCTGGCCCGCATCGACCGGCTGCGGGAGTTGGTGCCCGACGGGGAGACCTGCTCGATCGGCGTGGTCCGCTGGGACGGCACCGAGGACGCGACCGCCCTGCTGGGCCGGGCCGACAAGGCGCTCTACGCGGCCAAGCGCCTGGGCCGCAACCGATCGGTCATGGGACCGCTCGGCGGGCCGGTCAGCGGGCCGGTCAGTGGGCCGGTCAGTGGGCCGGTACCGGCTGACCCGGTCGAAGTCCCGCCCCGCATTCACGCTCGGTGACCGCCTCTGGCCCGAACCGGTTCCGGTGGCCGTCATCCGTGGGCGCCCCCGCGACGGCGACCGAGAGATGGACGTGAGCGTTCGAGCAGCGCGGACGAGGGCGTTCCCGTTCCCGGCGGGGACGGTCGTGCCCCCGCGCGCGCTGTCCCTGCGTGCGCTGTCCCTGCGCCTGCTGGCCGCCCTGAGCGTCGCCGCCGCCCTGTTCACCGCCGGGCCCCGTCCCGGGTCGGCCACCCAGCAGGTCACCTACCTGGTCTCGGTCGTGGTGTCGGTGCTGTTCACCGTCGTGGTCACCCTGCGCCTGCCCGCCGTGCTGCCGGCCCGCGAGCGCCGCCCGTACCAGCTGCTGTGCGCCTCGAGCCTGGTTTTCGTGGTCGCCGAGTCTCTCGCCGTGATCTACGGGCTGCGGTCACCGGACGTGTTCCCGACCCCGGGCGACGTCCTCGCGGTCGCCGCCTATGCCCCGTTCGTGCTGGGCGTGCTGGGCTTGGAGGGAGCCGTCCGGCGTCCGGCGTTCGGCGGGCTGCTGGACGCGGCGATCGTGGCGGCCGGCGGGGTCGCGCGCTGGGACGGCACCGAGGATGGGCCGAGCCTGACCGCCCGGGCCGACGAGGCGCTCTACCGGGCCAAGCGGAGTGGGCGCGACCGGCTCGTGGTCTGCGTCCCACCGGCGCGGGTGGCGCACGGGTGAGCACGATCGATGGGGGACGCGCGGGGCGGCTGGTCACGGGGGTCACCGGGGTGGTGGCGCTGGTGTCGGTCCCGTTCGGGGCGCTGTCCGGCTCGCCGCTGGCCTATCTCGCGTCGGTCGGGTGCTCGGCCGTGTTCGTGAGCGTCGCGGTGTTCCGGGTCCCACCGGCCCGGCGCCGTCCCTGGCTGGGCATGCTCTGGATGATGTACCTGTCCGTGGCCGGGGAGACCTGGTTCGTGGTGCTGCACCTGCGCGGCGTGGAGCAGTGGCCCTCCGGCGCGGACGTCGTCTACATCAGCGCCTACCTGGCCCTGGCCTGGGGCGTGCTGGCCCTGGACGGCCAGCGGCACCACCGCCCCGCGTTCGGGAGCCTGCTGGACGCCGCGATCGTCACCTGCGCCCTGGCCGTGCTCGCCGTGGTGTTCCTGGTCGGGCCGCTCCTGGCCGACCCCGGTCAGAGCGTCAGCGCCCGCCTGATCGGCAGCTTGTACCCGCTGATGGACGTGATGCTCGTCTACCTGGTCGCCCGCATGCTCATCGGCCCCCGCCGTCAGGTCGCCGCGAGCTGGTGGATGATCGCGGCGCTGGTCGACACCCTGGCCGCCGACGTCGCGCAGAACGTCATCGTGCTCACCACCGGCAGCGAGGACTTCCCGGGCTGGATGGACGCCGCCTGGCTGCTGTTCTACGTCCTGGTCGGCTGCGGGGCCGTCAGCGCCCGCGGCCCCGCCGCACCCGCCGCACCCGTTTCGCATGTCTCGTCCGGCGCGCCCGCGACCACGGACGCCTCCGGCGAGGGGGGCCTCACCGTGGTGCGCCTGAGCGCGCTCGGCCTGGCCGCCGGACTGCCCGCCGTCGTGCAGATCGCGCTGGCCCTGACCGGCGACGGCCGCAACGACATCTGGCTCGGAGCGGGCTCACTGGTGCTGCTGGTCATGGTCGTCAGCCGGATCTGGGACCTCCTGCAGCAACTGCGCCGCCAGTCCGAGCAGCTCGCGCTCGTCGCCCGCACCGACCCCCTGACCGGTGTCGCCAACCGTCGATCCTGGGACTTCGAGCTGGCCCGGGCCATGGCCGCCGCCACCCAGGCCGGCACGGTGCTCGTCGTCGGCCTGCTCGACCTCGACCACTTCAAGAAATACAACGACGCCCACGGACACCAGGCCGGCGACGAGCTCCTGCAGGAGGCCGCCCGCGCCTGGAGCGCCGGCGTCGGGCCGGGCGGACGCATCGCCCGCTGGGGCGGTGAGGAGTTCGCCGTGCTCGTGCACTGCCCCGAGACCCGCCACGGCCTGGCCGTTCTCGACGGTCTGCGGGCCCTCGTGCCCTTCGCCCAGACCTGCTCGATCGGTGCCGCCCGCTGGGACGGCACCGAGGACGCCGCCGAGCTCCTGCGTCGCGCCGACGAGGCCCTCTACCGGGCCAAGAACGCGGGCCGCGACCGGCTCGGGATCTGGACCCCCACCGGCGAACCGGTGGACGTCCCGTGAGAGCGCCCCTCTCATCGTTCGTCTCCCCGTGGGGAGCCGGGACCGCCGCGGCCGGGACCGCCGCGTCCATGCTCGCGTTCCCCCGGGGCTCCGACCTGCTCGGCGTCGCCTACACCGCCTCGGTCGCCTTCAGCACCCTGTTCCTGCTGCTGGCCTCCCGCCGCGTCCCCGCCGCCCGCCGCCGCCCCTGGACCTGGCTCCTGCTCAGCCTCGCCCTCTGCCTGGCCGGCGAACTCGTCCTGCTCGGCATCCAGCTGCGCCAGGACGAGTACTGGCCCACCCCGGCCGACGTGTTCTTCGTCGTCTCCTACCTGGCCACCGCCGCCGGCGTCCTGGCCCTGGACCGCCGGCGCACCCGCCGCCCCGCGGTCGGCGCCGCCCTCGGAGCAGTCCTCGACGCCGCGATCGTCGCCACCGGAACCGGCGTCCTGGCCCTGGTCTTCGTCGTGCTCCCGCTCGTGTCCGACACCACCCAGCCCCCGGCCGCCCGCATCGTCGGCACCCTCTACCCCCTGCTCGACGTCCTGCTGCTCTTCCTGGGCCTGCGCCTGCTGGCCGACCCGGGCCGCCGCGGCGCCACCTTCTGGTGGGTCGTCGCGTCCCTGTCCTGCACCCTGGCCGCCGACACCGCCCAGAACATCGTCGAACTCACCAGCGGCGGCAACGAGTTCGCCGTCTGGATGAACATCATCTGGGCCGCCGGCTACCTCTTCTTCGGCTGCGCCGCCGCCACCGCCCACCACGACACCCCACCCGCACACGAGCGCCCACCCGTCGCGGGCCTGACCGTCGCCCGTCTCAGCGTCCTCGCGCTCGCCGCCGGACTGCCCTCGGCCGTGCTCATCGTCCGCGCGGCCACCGGCCGCCACTCCGGCTCCGTCCTGCTCGGCCTGGGCTCCCTGGTGCTCCTGGTCATGGTCGTGGCCCGGATCTGGGGCCTGCTGCAGCAACTGCGCTCGCAGTCCGCGCAGCTGGTCCGGCTGGCGCGCACCGATCCGCTGACCGGCCTGTCGAACCGCCGCTCGTGGGACTTCGACCTGGAGCGGGCCATGGGCACCGCCCGCGGCACGGGCACGTTCCTGCTGGTCGCGCTGCTCGACCTCGACCACTTCAAGTCCTACAACGACACCTACGGCCACCCGGCCGGTGACGACCTGCTGCGCGAGGCGGCCCAGGCCTGGAGCGCCGCGCTGGGTCCCTCACCGGTGCTCGCGCGCTGGGGCGGTGAGGAGTTCGCCGCGCTCGTGCACTGCCCGGGCACGGGCGCCGGCCTCGAGCGCCTCGACGCGTTGCGCCAGGTCGTGCCGCACGGCCAGAGCGTCTCGATCGGTGTCGCGGTGTGGGACGGGCAGGAGGACGCCGCGGGTCTGCTGCGGCGCGCCGACTCGGCCCTGTACCGGGCCAAGGCCGGCGGCCGTAACCGCAGCGTGCTGGATCAGGAGGTGAGCTCGGTGAGCTCGGCCGTCCAGTCGCCGTCCTCGTCCTTGTCCAGCTCGGTGAACCCCACCGAGCCGTAGAGCTTGCGGGCCGCGGTGTTCTCGTCGTGCACCGACAGCCGTACCGCGTCGCAGTCCTCGAGCTCCAGCAGGTAGCTCACGAGCGTGACGATGCTGGCCCGCCCGATCCCCAGCCGCTGGGCCGGCTCGTCCACCAGCATGCCGCCGATCCAGTACCGCTCGTCATCGTCGTCGAACGCGTACATGATGTGCCCGGCGACCTCGTCCCCGGCGTACACGGCCAGCGACGTCCACACCCCCTCGCGCTCGCTCAGGAGCAGGTACCGGGCGCCCGAGGTGGCCACCCAGTCCCGCTGGTCGTCGCGGGGGACCACATCGGCCACGGCCCGCCAGTTCTCGTCGTCGATGCCCCGCAGCGTCACCGGACGGCCCTGACGATCGCTCAGGCCGGCGTCGATCATCTTCATCACGGCCCAGACCCTCTCATGCCGGGCCGCCCGGTCTCGTGCTCAGGAGGTGCTCATCCGTTCCAGGAGTGCACCGGCGGCCGGGGCACGGTGCTGTTCAGCCGGTGGCCCGAGACCGGGGGAGTGGGGCAGTGAGCAGGACGGACGTCTGAGCCCGGGCCGGGCTGGACCGGCGGAAGAAGCCGGCCGCACGTCTGGTGCTCGTGATCGCCCGGGAGGTGGAGCCGCACGTGCGCGGTGGGCGGACGTCATCGAACCGGCCCATGTCGAGGCCCTGGTCAGGCGGTGGATCGGACGACGACCCGGGCACGTCGTCCAGCATCCCGGCCGGGGGAGTGGGGGCCGCCGGGCGGCCATCTGAGCGGGCCCTGAAGGGTTGCGGGGAGAGGGGTTTCATCACCCTCTGACCCGGCCCGCCCCGGACGAAGAGTCCTTGGTGCGGCCGTAACCGAACGCACTCGCCCACGCGAGCGTGGTCCGGTCATCGCCCAGCACCGATGCCCCGGGTGGCGACCTCGGACAGTTTTGATACGGCGATCCGGCTCGGTTCCCGTAAGCTTTATTTTGATAACAGGCTATAGCACTTCTTCTCTGACGACTGAATCAAGAACAGCCACATGCGTGAGGGGCTGCCCCTCGTAGGGTGTTCTTCTCAAGGCGTCGAGAGGGGTGGGCGTGGGCCGGTATCTGGTGACGGGTTCGTCGGGGCACCTGGGGGAGGCGCTGGTGCGTACCCTGCGGGAGGCCGGTCACGAGGTCACCGGGGTCGATGTGCTGGCGGGGGAGTTCACGTCGGTGACCGGCTCGATCACGGACGCGTCGCTCGTCGTCTCGGTGATGGACGGCGTGGATCACGTGCTGCACGCGGCGACACTGCACAAGCCGCACGTGGGGTCGCACAGTCGTCAGCAGTTCGTGGACGTCAACGTGTCGGGCACGCTGAATGTGCTGGAGGCCGCGGTCGGCGCGGGTGTGAAGAGTGTCGTGTTCACCAGCAGTACGAGCACGTTCGGGCGGGCGATGATGCCGGGGCCGGGGGAGCCGGCGGCGTGGGTCGATGAGGATGTGCGTCCGCTGGTGCGCAACATCTACGGCGCGACGAAGATCGCCGCCGAAGACCTGTGCGAGCTGGCGGCACGTGACCAGGGGCTGCCGGTGGTGGTGCTGAAGACGTCGCGCTTCTTCCCGGAGGCCGACGACGTGCGCCCCGAGGCCCACGACACAAGCCTCAAGGTCGCCGAGTTCCTGTATCGGCGTGTCGATCTCGAGGACGTCGTGAGCGCGCACCTGCTCGCGGCCGAACGGGCTGCCACCCTGGGATTCGGCCGCTACGTCATCAGCGCCCCGACCCCGTTCACCGCTGGTGACCTCGGGGCGCTGGCGAGCGACGCGTCCACCGTGGTGCGACGCCTGTACCCCGAGCTGATGGCGGCGTTCGACGAGAGGGACTGGCCGATGCTGCCGACGCTCGACCGGGTCTACGACAGCCGCCGGGCCCAGGTCGACCTGGGCTGGACGCCCCGGCACCCGTTCGCCGTGGTTGCCGAAAGAGCCCTGGCCACGGGCGAATGGCGCAGCGATCTGGCGCTGAGGGTGGGCTGGAAGGGATACCATGACCAGCCGACCGGGGTGTATACCCGCTAGGTTTTAATAACAGGCTTTGAGCTCAAAGCTCTTCCTGGTGAACGTCAAAAGCCCTAGACGACATGGGAACTCGTATCCCTGGCACACGTCCCGGTTCTCACCTGCTTCGTTTGTCGACTCGGGTACCGGCAGGCATCACGATTCTGAGCGGACGTCGGCAGCTGCCCGGGCCTTCACCGGCCTTGCCCGGTGCTCGCCGAGCGACCCGGCACTGGGGGCGGCGCGGTAGGTCTCGGCCGTGCTCATGGGCCGGGCGTCGCGGGCGCTGAGCAGGACGGTGGGCTTGCCGTGACAGAGAACGGGTATGGCTGCCGACCCGCCCTGGGCGCCGACACCTGTGCAGGATGACCCCATGGACGTGCTCTCCGCTGTCGCCTCCTTCGCCCTCGTTGCGGGCCTGCTGACGATCGTGCCCGGACTGGACACCGCTCTCGTGCTGCGCAGCGCGGCAGTGCACGGCCGCGCACACGCGTTCATGACGGCCCTCGGGATCAACACCGGCGCTCTGATCTGGGGTGCGGCCGCAGCCGGAGGTGCGACCGCGTTGCTCACGACGTCCGAAACCGCCTACACCGCGCTGCGGATCGCCGGCGCCGCCTACGTGATGTGGATGGGCGGAGGACTGCTGCTGAGCCTGGTGCGCCGATCCCCCACCGGAACCTCGCCCTGCGGAACCTCACCCGAAGGAATCTCGGCGGCGGGGACCTCGGCTGGAGAAGCCTCGGGTGCCCGCAAGTCGGGCGCCGGGCCCGTGGACGTCGATGCCCCCGGAACGCAGAACCGCCCGGAGGTGCCGTCGCGGCGAGCGCGGTCGGCGTCGGGTGGGGTGACGTTGGGGGTGTCGTTTCGGCGTGGGTTGATGACGAATCTGCTGAACCCGAAGGTCGGTGTGTTCTACATGGCGATGCTCCCCCAGTTCGTCCCGGATGGTGTGCCTCATCTGCCGATGGGTGTGCTGCTGGCGGCGGTGCACGATGTCGAGGGGATGCTCTGGTTCACGGTGCTGATTTTCGGGGTGGAGCGGGCTGGGGTGTTGTTGCGGCGGGTTCGGTTGAGTCGGCGTGGTGCGTTGCGTGTGCTGGACGGTGTGACGGGGAGCGTGCTGGTCGGGTTCGGGGCTGAGCTGGCTCTTTCGGATCGTTAGGTGCCGGTGGTGGGTGTCAGTGGCCGGCGGACAGGTCGAACTCGTTGCCTTCGGGGTCTTGGAGGCACACCCGCTGGTTGCCGTACTCGTGGTGCTCGGAGATCTGCCGGGCGCCGAGGGCGAGGGTGCGCTGTCGTTCGGTTTCCCCGTCGGTGCCGTCGTCGAGGTTGAGGTCGAGGTGCTTGCGGTTCTTGGCCTTCCTGGGCTCGGGGAAGGTCCAGAACCCCAGCGCAGCCACTGGTCAGCCTGGGTCAGGCGCTGGTCAACGGGAGGTCAGTGGGATCGGCGGGGTCGGCGGCGGGCCTCGATCAGGGTGCGGGTGGAGTGTGCGGCGAAGGGCTGCCCGGCCCGTAGTTGTGCGTCCAGGTCCCGTAGCTGGGGTTCGTAGCGGGCGACGGTGAAGTCGGGGACCCACCACACGCAGCGGCGCAGGGTCCATACGACGGCGCCGATGTCGTGGAACTCCATGCGGCACCGGGCGGTGCGCAGGTCGGTGACGGTGAGGCCGGCGGTGTGGGCTGCGGCGCTCTCGTGCTGCGGGTCGCGGGCGGTGCGGGCGTGTGGGAGCGGGCCGAGGAAGTACTCGATGAGCTCGAAGGCCGAGCGGGGGCCGACGTGCTGGGCGAAGTAGGTGCCGTCGTCGGTGAGGACGCGGGCGATCTCGTGCCAGTGCGGGGTGATCGGGTGGCGGCTGGTGACGAGGTCGAAGGTGGCGTCGGCGAAGGGCAGCTGGTCGGTGGCGGCCTGGACCACCTGCGGGACCACGGTCGGTACCGCATCGCTGGCACCGGTGCCGGCGTGCCGACGCGTCCTCAGTCGCTCGACGTTCGGCCCCCACGCCTCGGTGAGCACCGTGCGGGGCGGGAGTGCCGGGACGCCGGCGATGATCTCGCCGCCGCCGGTGTCCAGGTCGAGGGCGGCGCTCGCGGTGGGCAGGCGGGCGGCGAGCTGCTGCGCGTATCCCCAGGGGGTGCGTTCCTCGGTGGCGCGTCCCTCGAGCCAGGCGAAGTCCCAGCCGGTGACGTCGGCGGCGCTCGCCTCGGTGATGAGGTCGTCGTAGGAACGCATCGGGGACCTCGTGAGAAGTGGGGACGGCGGTGGTGCTCGCGGGCGCCGGCTGCAGCGAGAGTGCGTTGCGCGCCGAGGAATCAGGGCCGGTGGGCTGCCGGTGGGCTGCCGGTGCGAACGGATCGCCCGGGTCGGGGGCGTCCGTCGCACGAGGCCGGACGTTCCCGTCCTCGGGCCTGATGTTGTCGGTGGCGCTGATGTTGTCGGTGGCGCTGGTGGTGCGGGTCGGCCGGGGCCCCGGGGAACCGGGGCTTCGGGCCGGTCGGTGGTACGCGCACGATGGCGCTAGTACGACGGCGACGCTAGTGCACCCGCATCCGTGCGTGACAGCGGTTTTCCGTGGCCGTCAGGGAGGGCCAGGAGGGATCAGGCTGCCCACCAGGCGTCGCCGGCCGCGGCGACCTCGTACTGCCACCAGCCGCTGAGCGATCCTTCTTCGAGGAGGAACTTGATGGCCCGGAAGTCGGCGTCGGCGGGCACGTCGAACGCCACGAGCGGGAATTCGTCGCTGAGGGCCTCGCCCTTCAGCTGGAACATCGCGAACTGGGCGTTGACGGCCTCGGCGTTCCATCCCAGGGGGCCGTTGGCCTCGGGGAAGACGCGCACGACGCAGTGCCCGGACGGCTCGATGATCTCGAGGGCCCAGTTCTGGCCCCATTCGTCTTCCTCGAAGCGCACCACGTCACCGGGTGCGACGCCCACCTGGTGGAAGGGCGCGCTCGCGACGCGGGCGGTGCTGGGACTGATCGGGACGGCCCACACTCCTTCCGTGTCCTGATCGGGGTAACCATCGCGTGGCGGATATTTGAACCACAGTTTGAACATGGCCTGCGTATCGGTCATTCGGGACATGATGCTGGGCTTGCCACGGTGACGCCAGGGGCGGGGTGCGTCAGTCGGTCTGCGGGGGCTTCGGGGGGCGGCTCCCGGCGACTCTCGAGCGGCGTTTCAGGGTGCTTGAGGACGCCCGGGTCGCCGCTCTGGGTGATGTCGCCTTCACGTCGGGTTGCCGTGGTGCGGCGGTGATCTGCGCGTGCGCGCGTTCGGTGACACGGCGCAGTTCTTTCTGGTGGCGCTGCTCGCGGCGCTCGGCGGCCTGCGCCGCGGTCTGCCGTTCGGCGGCGATCTGTGCGGCTGCCTGCGCGGCGGCCCGGGCCAGTTCGTCGCGGTGACGGCGCTCGGTCTCCTCCAGGCGGGCGCCCAGTTCGGCGGCCCGCTCGTGCGCCTGGCGCAGCTCGACCGCCGCGGTGGCGGCCTCGAGGTCGAGCCGGGTGATCCGCGCCTGCTGCTCCTGCGTGGTCTCGAGCAGCTGGGCGTGCTCACGGCGCTGCAGGTCGAGGGATTCGCGGGCCACGTGCAGTTCGGCCTCGGCCTGCCCGCGAGCGCGTTCGTGGTCGGCGACCTGTTTCCAGGCCTCGTCGCGGGTGCGTTCGGCCTCGGCGTACGCGGCCTGGGCGGCTTGGTGGGCGCGGTCTTTCTCGTCGCGGGCGGTGCGGGCCGTGGCGAGCGCCTCGCGGCGGGCGGTCTCGGCCTGCTGTTCGGCCTCGGCGGCGCGGGCGGCTTCGGCGTGGGCCTGTTCGGCCTCGGTCTCGGCGGCGCGGACGCGGGCGAACGCCCCGGACTCGGCCTGCTCGAAGCGTTGCATCAGGGCGGTGAGCTGCTCGCTGAGCTGGCGGGCGACGGGCAGGACGCCCTGGGTGGCTTCCTTGGCCAGGGCGAGGGGGTCGGCGATGGAGGCCAGGTCGCTGGCGCGGCGCTGCCGGGAGGCGAGGTCGGCGTGTGCCTTCGAGCAGTAGCGGGCGCGCCGCCCGCCCTTGGGGCGGCCCAGTTCGTCGCGGGGCCTGGGTGGTAGCGGCTCCTGGCACCCGTCGAGCCCGCAGACTCCCGCTGCTTCTGCCTCTGTCTCGCTGCCCGTGCTCACGGCGGCAGTCTTGCGCACGGCACCGACAGTCGTGACCGGCCCCCTCGCCCGGTGGCGGCGCGGGGGCTCGGCGCCGGCACATACCGGGTTGCTCAGGACGATCGATGTCATCCTGGCGGGCAGCATCCTGTGATCATGATGTGACGTCAGGAATTGGTGCCATCACTTAACCTGCGATATCGGTGCGTACGGGTGACAGGTGACATGCGCGGACGACAGCATGGGCGCCGTGAGCACGCCATCCAGCCCTGACCCCGGCCAGCGTCATCCCCTCGCGGCAGGCCCCGCCACCGGAGCCACCGTCGGAGCCGCAGCTGGCGCGGCTTTCCCGGAGGCGTCCCAGGCCGCCGCCAAGGAGGCCGCTGACCTGGCCCGTCAGGCCCGCCGCCTCAGCATGTGGGCGCGGGTCGTGCTGGTGCCGGTCGCGATCATCGGTGCCGTCCTGTCGTACCAGAGCCTGTACAAGGCGGCGCTGCCCACGTTCGGCCCGTATCTGGCGGCCGGGTTCCCGCTGCTGGTCGACCTGCTCATTCTCGGTGCGTCGCTGCAGTACGTCGCGGGCGCCAAGATCGGCCGCCCGATGACCGGGTGGCGCCTGACCGCGCACTGCGGTGTCGCGGGCACCCTGATCCTGAACGCGCTCGCGGCCCGTGAACTGGGTGAGGTGCCGTGGCACATCACGGCGCCGGCGGTGTGGGCCGTGCTCGTCGAGCTCACCGGCAAGCAGGTCCTGGGTCAGTGGAAGGCTGCGCACCACGGCCCGGTCACGCACATCGCGCCGTCGTTGTGGCTGTCGGCGCCGATCGAGTCGGTCCGTACCCGTCTGCTGATGGCCCGCACCGGACTGCGTGACGCGCACCAGGCGCGTATCGGTGTCGGTACCGCGGCCGCCGCGCGGGAGGCCCTCAATCTGGCGCTGCCCCGGCGTACCAACCCCCGGCGTGATGCCAAGCGTGTGCGCCGGGTCGTGAACCGGCAGATGCGCGCGGGGAGCCTGCCGCCGGCCGCTGTCCTCGACGCCGTCGGCTGGACCAGCCCCGACGGCGAGCGCTCCGAGCGCAGCCCCGAGATCATCCTGCGTTCTGTGGTCCAGGAGATCCTGCGTCCCACCGAACCCGAGGCCCCCGCCCTGAGGACGAGCAGCGCGGACGCGACCACCGTCGTCTTCGGTGACCCCAGCGCCCCGACCGCCGTCTTCGCCCACACTCCCGCCCAGGGCCTGCCCCTCCTCAACGGCGTCAACGGAGTCAACGGCGCCAATGGGGCCGGTAGCGCCAACGGGGCCGGTGGCTCGTCGAACGGTGTGAACGGCGCCAACGGTGGCGCCAACGGTCAGGCCGGCGACGGCGCCCGGCGCACTCCCGCGAGCGCTCACCCCGCACCGGGCCGGCAGCTCACCACGCCCGACGGGACGCCCATCGTCCCGGGGCACCGCGTCGTGGTCCTGCCCGACACCGAGCCCCTGTCCTCCCAGTTGCGGTACACGGTCGACCCGGTCACCGGAGCGCAGGTCGCCTACGCCCACACCGGGCAGGCGCTCGCGAACGCCCGTACACCCGCGGCGTTCCCGAACGGGACGGCCCCGCATCCGGCCGGTGTGCAGCAGCCCGCCGCGTTCGCGCAGGACAACCGTCAGGACGTACGAAACGGCATGACGGACGCGTCGGCGGTTCCGGCCGGGTACGCCGGCCCGGGCAGCGCCCCCGTCCACGCCACCGGCGAGGCGGCCGCGGCGGCCAACGGCTCCGGTCGCTCAGGTGGCCCGTCCGTCGCCCAGGCCCCGGGGGCAGGACCCGTCCAGTCCGCCGACTCTGTCGACTCTGCTGACTCAGCCGCCCGTTTCGCGTCCTCGGCGGCGGCGCTCACCGCCCCGAGCTACCAGCCCGGCGCCCCGGCGGCCGGTCCGGTCACCGGGCCCCCGACCGGAAGCCTGTGGGCCGCCGCGCAGGCCCGCACCAACGGCCCCTCCGACCCGCCGACCGGGAGCCTGCCCCTGGTCCCGTCCACCCCGGCTGCCCCGGCTGCCCCGGTCCCGACGTCCCCGATGCCTGAGGCGAGCCGGGGGCGGCCGGTGACCGGCGCGTCCACCCTTGACCGCAACGGCAGCTGGGCGCCCACGGCCCCGCTGCAGCAGAGCACGCCGGGCGCGGACGCGGTGGCCCCGATCGACCTCATCGACTCGGACGACGATTGGGCGGACGAGCAGGACCAGCCCACGACGCCGACCCGGACCTCTTCCGGGCAGGCCACGCAGACCGGGTCGATCCCGATCAGCGGACGCGCCACCGCCAAGCAGAAGGAGGAGCGCCTCAACATCGCCGTGCGCATCCTCAACGGCAACCCGGACATCACCGGCCCCGAGCTGCGCTCGGCCCTGGAGACCCAGGGCTGGGTCGTCAGTGACCGTACCGCCGCCCGCCTCCTCGGCGAGGCCCGCCAGATCCCCCCGCTGACCGTCCGGTACTGACCCGGCACTGACCCGGCACTGCTGACCCCGTACTGGCCTGGTTCTGATCCAGCCGCGTTCTGCCCGAGTGGCCTGGTACCCGGGACGGGTACCAGGCCACGGTCGTTTGCGACAACACCCACCCGGCGAGCGCGAGGGCACGCGCGGAACCGGCAGTCGATCTTCGTCGCGGTGCGTGTCTCAAGCGGGTTGTGCACCCTCCCGATGACCGGGGGAGCAACGATCAGGTCACCGGAAGGAGCTCGCCATGGCGAAGAAGAAGGACAGCAAGGACAAGAAGGGCGAGAACAAGAAGAGCGGCAAGAAGAAGAAGTAAGGCTCGCCGCAGGAGTGGACGGGCCCGGTCCACCCCGGCCCGTCCTTCCACCTCCTTCCACCTGGGGTCCCTCGAGCGCACTGTCTTCAGCAGCGTCGTGCTTCATCGGCTCGCGTCACGCCCTCGCTCGGCCTCGTCGTCGCGATCCGTCTGAGCACTCCTGCCCCCTGCAGGCTGCGGTCCTGACGGGTTCGGGGCGGCGGTAGCTGTGGGCACTCTCGGCCTGTCGTGAGGGTCGTTCTCGCCGCTGCGCCCGGCTGTGCAGGCGTGACGGACGCTGAGCCTCGTCATTGCCCGGATGACTGCCCGTTCATATGTTTCGCGTGCGCGACGCGTGAAACGATAACGCGTAGCGAGGACGCGTTTGGATGATGAGCACGGATCGCTATCGAGAAGGAAACTTCTAGCTAGTTGACCGTCTCAGGTGCCCAGGCAGGTCTCTGGGACGCCCTGCGAGCGCGTTTCCGGGTTGACGCGTTATCGCCCTGAGTTCCGGGCGCTCCGAGGATGCTGCGGCTGTTCGTGGGCTCCGGGCCAGGGCTTCGGGCCGGGGCCCACGAACGGCGTCACGCGAATCGCGGGATCAGCCGAGATGACGCCGGAAGAAGAGGATGTCGGCGTCGAGTGTGTGCCCGGGGGTGTCACTGTGCAGGCCCGGGTTGGCGTGGAGGGTCTTCTGGGGCGAGGCGAACGCGTCGTACAGGGCCAGGGCCTGCTCGCGGGGCACGCGTTCGTCGTCCCACTGAACATGGAACTGCACGGGCACGCCGACCCGGGCCGCAGCATCACCCGAGTGCAGACCGGAACCAAGGCCGAACACGGCGGCACGCACCCGTGGCTCGTCGGCGACGAACGGCACACCCAGCCCGCAGCCCAGCGACACACCCCAGTAGCCCACCGCCCCCAGGGCAGGCACACCGTTCTCCCGTAGGTCGGTCCCCGGCAGGCCGTCTTCGTGCACCGCGTCCAGGAACGCCCGCCACTCCGGCACAACGATGCCCGCGGCCCTCGCCTGGAAAGCAGCGACGAGCGGGGCAATCTCCGCCCCATTCCTGATGAGCTCCTGGTTGTGCCGATGCACGGCGTCCAGGTCCGGATCCGCGGCGCGCTCGCCGTGAGCGGGGACGTCCAGACACGCCACGGCATACCCGCACTCCCCGGCGAAACGCATCGCCCGCGCCACGATCTCGGGCGCCCGCTTGTGCCGGCCCCCACCGTGCCCGATCAGGACCAGCGGCACACTCCGCGCGCCCGGCGGGGCGGACTCGACGGGATGCCCCCCGGCCCCGGCCCCGGACCCGGACCCGGACCCTGCCCCGGACCCGGACCCTGCCCCGGACCCGGACCCTGCCCCGAAGCCAGGCCCGGCCGGTGCAGACCGGGGGGACGGGGGCAAGAGGGTGGACGCGGGCTCAGGCGTCCAGAGGATGCCGGGCACATCGGTGCCCTCGTGCTCGAGGACGAACGCCCGCTCACGCACACCGAACGCCGCAGCGCTCGCGGGAGAACCACCGGATGTCGACGGGGCGGACGCCAGCGTCGTAGGGGACGGTGACGGTGACGCAGGAGATGGTGACGCAGGGGACGGCTGTGCCCCGGACAGGGAGGTGCCGGACAGGAGGGTGTCGGAGATGATCCGCAACATGGTCGTGCCTTTCGGGAGATGCCTGATGCGGGATCTCCCTCAGCGCTCACGAGCGCCCGGTCAGCTCGTGTCTAGGAGCTGGCGCGGAGGGAGACCCGGCCGGTCACAGCGTTGATGGGTCTCACCTCCCCGGTCTGGCGCGCGCACGATGCACGTCCGTACGAACCTAGCAGCGTCCCCCGCCCGCGATCCGGCCTTGATGCGGATATGGGTCCCCGCGCAGGGCACCCCCGCGTCACACCGCCTACCGCAGCCGGGCTGTTCCGCGTCAGCAACCTCGGCGGGCGGTGACGTGGTGGTGCTTTCGATTATCGATAATCGAAAGCACCACACAGTGAGCCACGGCCGTGATGGCGTCTGCGGTGTCACGAGCACGTGGTAGCCGTGGTGGGCAGGTCTCGTGGGGTGATCCCCCCGAATCTGGTGGCGACGCGGGCTTGATCACTTCTGGCATCAACGCGTGGCAACGTCACTTGCGTCTCGTTAACCTCACGGACGTGGTACCTCCCGTCACGCACAGCGTTCTCTCTCGTTCTGTCCTGTCCGTCGTGGCTGGTCTGCTCCTGGCCGGCACGTTCGTCAGTGGCTCGGCCTCACCGGCCTCAGCGGCGTCGGTGTCAGCGGTGTCAGCGGTGTCAGCGTCGGTGGCTGCAACGGCGGCATCACCCTCGGCCCCGGAGACCGCGAGCGTCGCCTCGACGGCATCCCCGGTGGCGCGGAAGAAGCAGGAGATCCGGTATCCGAAGGCCGGGAAGAACACGTTCCGGGTCGCGACGGGAAAGCGGAGCAGGATCGCGGGGAGGAGCGGGCCGTTGCTGCGGTACCGGGTGGCGGTGGAGAAGGGGATCGGCGGGATCACGGCCAACCAGTTCGCGGGGCGGGTGAGGGAGGTGCTGTCCGAAGGGCGCAGCTGGGCCGGGACCGGCGAGGTGCGGCTGCGGCGGGTGCCGAGGGGCGAGACGTACGACTTCACGATCTACCTGGTCACGCCGCAGACCCGGGACACGTTGTGCGGGGACGCCACCCGGGCGGACCCGGACCGGTACACGTCCTGCCGTAACGGCAACCGGGTCGTGCTGAACGTGGCGCGGTGGGTGCACGGCGTCCCCCGGTACGGGGCGGGCCTGGAGCGTTACCGGGCCTACATGATCAATCACGAGACCGGTCATCGCCTGGGCCACCATCACGAGAAGTGTCCCGGTCAGGGCAAGGTGGCGCCCGTCATGCAGCAGCAGACCCTCGGGCTGCACGGATGCACCGCCAACGCCTGGCGCCGGGTGAAGGGCACGACGTACCGCGGTCCGGCCGGCGCGTACAACGACCCGGTGCCCCGCGCCTGACCCTGCCACCGCCGCTGCCCCTGCCACTGCCGCTGCCCCGGGGTGCAGCGGAACCGATCAGGGCACGTCGTCCCGGTCGGGTCTGCGTCGGCTGGTTGTCGTTCTGCCCGGCCACGGGCCCAGCTGGTCGTGGTCAGCGTCCGGTGCGCCGCCGCGTCCTTCATGCTGATCATCCGTTCGGGTCGGCTGTGTGGGTGGCTCGTGCTCACGCGCTCGCCACGGGTGACGGCCTGCGCCCGGGTGTGCGGGGGCGGTGTCACGATGACGGGCATGGACGATCCGCGGCAGTGGCGCCGGCCCGAACGGCAGGTCGGGCTGGTGTTCGATGCCGGTGCGCGGGAGGCGGGGACGCACGTCAATCTGTCCGGGATCCGTGCGGACGGCGCTCATCTGTGGGTCGCCGGTGACGAGACCGCGACGCTCGAGCGTCTCACCGCCGTTGCCGGGCCGGACGGGGTGCTCTCGCGGTACGGCGGTCACCGCACCGTGCGCCTGGCCGACCTGGTGGATCTGCCGGCCGGTGCTGACGACGAGGCCGACATCGAGGGTCTGGCCCGCAGTGGCGACTGGCTGTGGGCCATCGGGTCGCACAGCCTCAAGCGCCGCCGGATCAAGGACACCCACCCCGACACGAAGGCTCGCAAGCGCCTGGCCAAGGTGCTGCGGGAGGAGAACCGGTTCACCCTGCTGCGCCTGGCGGTCGCCACCGCCGGTGAGCATGGGCCGGGTGCGCCGCAGCTGGTGCGCACGGCTGAGTCCGGTGGGCAGCGGCTGACCTCGGCCGTGCTCGGCGGCCGGGGTGACTCGATCACCGATCTGCTGGCGGGCGATCCTCATCTGGGGCCGTTCCTGTCGATCCCGGGCAAGGACAACGGCGTCGACATCGAGGGCATCGCCGCGCACGGCGACCGGCTGTACCTGGGGATGCGGGGGCCGGTGCTGCGAGGATGGGCCACGCTCCTGGAGATCCGGCCCGTCACCGATCCCGACGACGAGCACCGCCTCGTGCTGGCTCCCATGGACGACGGCGAGCGCTACCGGACGCATTTCCTGGACCTGGGTGGCCTGGGTATCCGTGATCTGTGTCCGCACGGGGACGATCTGCTGATCCTGGCCGGTCCGAGCATGAGCCTGTCCGGGCCGATCCGGGTGCTGCGCTGGCGGGGCGGGTGTGTGGTGGACGCCGCGGACGTGGTGCGCGGCGGGGAGCTGGAGACCGTGATGTCGCTGCCGCACGGGCAGGGCGTCGATCACGCCGAAGGCATCACGCTGCTGGACGACGATCGTCTGCTGGTGGTGTACGACTCCCCGGCGGCCGGGCGGATGATTCCCGGTGGTGTGCTGGCCGATGTCGTGGCCCTGCGCGACTGAACCCCCGCCCGATCCGTCAGCCGGTGGTTGGAGCACCCGGTCATCGCAGCACGTCCCGGTACAGCTTCGCGGTCCGGGACGCGACCTTGTCCTGCCCGGCGGCGAGGGCCCGGACCTGCCGCGCGGCGCCCGGGGTGTCGGCAGCGTCGGTTGGGGTGTCGGTCGGGGTGAGGGGGTGCTCGGGGTCAGGTGCGTGAGGACGCGTCGGCGCACCGATGCGGTGCACCTGCACCTCGATGCCGTGCCCGGGCAGATGACGGGCCAGATGCCCGGCGTGGACACCGCCTCCGCCGTAGACGTGGGGCGGGTACTCACGGGTGAACAGTCCGGCGACTAGGTTTTTGTTCACGACTTGAGCATAATGTCGGGTGTGTGTCCGTCAACCGTTTCGCCCTCTATCGCCTCGACGTCAGATCTGCGGCTGGCGCACCTGTCGCGAGCGCTGCGGACGGTGCATCTGTCACCGGTCGCGTTGTCGAAGGCGGGCCTGTCGCGGGAACTGGGCTGCACCCGGGCGACGGCCGGGACCCTGATCGGTGACCTCGAACGCGTGGGCCTGGTTCAGGAGAAGGCCGTCGTGGTGACCGGGGGACGCGGCCGGCCCAGTGCGCTGCTCGGCCCGGCCGGCGACGGGCCGGTCGTCGTGACGCTCGGGATCGCCCCCGACGCCGTGCGGATCGCCCATGTCCCGATCACCGGCGTCCTGACCGACGTGACGGCCCACCCTCTCGACGCACCGGACCCGTACCCCGTCGACACCGTTCTCGCTGCGGCCCGGACCCTGCTGCGCTCGCGGCTGGAGCAGCTCGGCGCGCGGGTGGCCGGGATCGGGGTGTCCGTGCACGGGCTCGTCGAGCGCGGCAGCGGGCAGATCCTGTCGGCTCCCGGCCTGGGCTGGGCGGGCCCGCCGGTGGACGTCCTGGCCGCGCTCGGTCTGTCACCGTCCGATCCGCGCGTGCGGATCGGCAATGTCGCGACTCTCGTCGCGGTCGCCGAGGCCCACCGCGGACGCGCGTCGCAGGCCGAGGCCCCGCCGGATGTAGTGGCCGGGTCGGTGCTGGTCGTGCACAGCGACGTCGGTGTCGGCGGCGCTCTGCTCGTCGGTGGCCGCCCGGTCACCGGGCGCCGGGGCCTGGCCGGCGAGTACGGTCACGCGCCGTTCGGCACCCAGGACCTGCCGTGCCGGTGCGGCGCTCGCGGATGCTGGGAGACCGAGGTCGACCGTCTGGCCCTGGCCCGTCTGGCGGGCGCCGAGGTCAGTGTCGCGAGCGCGGGCGCGGTGGCGGCGCAGGTCTTCCAGCTGGGCCGGACGGCAGCCGCGGGTCCGGGTTCCGCGATCGCGGGTGACGCCGTGCGCACGGCGGCTGCGTCATTGGGCTGCGGCATCGGCGCTCTGATCGCCGTGCACGACCCTGACCTGGTGCTTCTCAGCGAGCATGCGGCCGAGCTGTACGGGGCGGCGCCGGAGACGGTCATCGGTGCCGCCGCCGGTGCCGTGGCCCCCGCCGGCACGCCCCCGGATCTGCCACCGATCGAGGTGACAGCTGTCGGTGAGGACGCCGGGCTCGTCGGTGCCGCCGAGTCCGTGTTCGACGTCCTGCTCGACGACCTGTCCCTGCTGAGCACCCCGTGGGAGCGCCCGGTATGACCTCACCCTTCTGCGCGTGGCAGCCCGAGCTGACGTTCGCCCAGGACTTCGCCGACCGCGCGGGCGCTCGCGTCCGGGCCCTGGTGGCATCCGGTCTCGACGTGGCCACCAAGGCCGACGCGTCCCCGGTGACGACGGCCGATCAGCAGCTGAACGACGCGTTCATCGACGAGGTCAGCAGGCGTTTCCCCGGTGACGGGGTCCTGGGGGAGGAGGCGAGCCTGCCCGGACGCACGCGCGATGGTGTGCTTGATGGTGTGCCCGAGGACGGTGAGCGCGTGTGGGTGATCGATCCGATCGACGGGACGCAGCAGCTGATCCTCGGCATCCCGCTGTTCATGATCTCGATCGCCCTGGTCGTGGACGGCCGCCCGGTCGTCGCGGTCGCCCACAACCCCTCCACCGGGGACATGTACTGGGCCTCGATCGGGCAGGGCGCGTTCCGCGGCACCCCGCACGGCCGCAGCGAGCGCTTGGTGGTCTCGTCCCGTTCACTGGGGCCGGACACGACCGGCGCGGTGACCGTCAACGCCGGTGGCAGCGTGCCTTTCGAGGCCGGGCTGAACAGTGACGGCCTCGTCCAGCTGCAGCCCGGCCCGGTCGCGGCGCCGCACCGGTTCCCGTGGCCGTCGGTGTTCTCGGGCTGCAAGGTGGCCGAGGGCGCGTGGGAGGCCGACCTCTACAGCGGCACCGCCCCCTGGGACGTGGCCGCCGTGGCCCTGCTCGTGAGCGAAGCCGGCGGCACGGTGACCGACCGCCTCGGCCGCCCCCAGCGCTACAGCGCCCCGGTCAACGGGTGCATCCTGTCCAACGGCCACGTGCACGAGGCGCTCGTGACGGCCTGGAGCCGCGAGTACGTGCCCCGCGCCTGAAGACCCTGACAACCCGGCACCTCGTGGCCTGCGAGACGTACGCCGTGGACCGGCGAGGACCACCACGGGCATGAACCGGCGAAACGACCTCGTCACGGCCTTCCCGGGGAAGGCACGTCACCCGGCGGGGTCGAACCCGGCAACCCTGAACACCGGGAAAGAGGCTGCGACGCGCTCGAACTCCGGCAGGGGCGCTCCCAGAGCGACGGGGATGTGCGGACGGGCGCCGGGCGCGACGTCCACGTACCGGCGCAGGACCGGCGCCCGCTGCCCGGCCGGCACCTCGATCAGGTCGACCTCGTGGGCCGAGCCGTGCCGGACGACCGCGTGACCGTGAGCCGCCCGCACGTTACGCACCCAGTTCGCGTTCTCGCCCAGCATCGACACCAGGTACCAGTCGCCGTCGTGGTCGGCCAGCACGACCGGGAAGACGATGGTGTCGCCGCTCGTGCGTCCGCGGACCTCCAGGGTCACGTCACGACGCCGGGCGAGGCGGCCCGCGGCGTACTGGCGGGCCCAGAACCGGTTCAGGGCCCGCGCGATCACGTCGGGACGGTCACCGCGGTAGATCCAGCGTTTCAGCCGGTGGAGCACGCTCACCGAACGCCGGCCGTCACCCATGCACCCACCCTAGGACCCGGACCCTTCGCTCACAGGTGCCCGACGTCGTTGAAGCAGATCAGGGCCGCGGGCCGTGAGGTCTCCCACCGCACGATCGTCACCCCGCAGTTGGCCTGGTTCAGGCCCAGCCACCGCCAGTCCGGGGCGTCGAGCACGTGCCGCACGAACCAGCCGATGACGAAGTTGTGCGTCACCACCAGATCCGTACGATCGCGCTCGCCGACCGCGCCCAGGTGCTCGACGGCCTCCCGCAGCACCGCCGGGCCCGGGTCCCGCTCGTCCTCGGGCACGGCCGCGAAGAAGTCCCGGTAACGCGCCGGATAGGAATCGGGCACCGGGGTGCGGTCTTTCACCAGGTCACACTCGTGCACCGGGACACCGGGCAGGAACGGCGTCACGATCTGTGTCGTCTGCACCGCCCGCGGCAGGCAGCTGTGATGCACGGCGTCGAAACGGGTGCCGGTCAGACGCCGCCCCAGACTCGTCGCCTGCGCCCGCCCGGCCGCGGACAGCCCGGCTCCCTCGGGCGACTGCTCGCCGTGGCGCACCAGGTACAAGGTCGTGCTGGGCATAGGACTCCCAAGGAGAAGAGAAGGTCAGGGGCGAAGATCGTCACGCGCGCCGTAGCCGCGACCGGGCTCAGGGCGGGTTCAGGGCGGGCTCATGGGGACATGGGTACCAGTGGGGTCCGACATTCTTGCCCGGGCGATACCGGGCAGAATGATCCGTATGGCCCAGCCCATCGACCAGCCCGTCGAAGAGCCCACCGAAACCCCGCACCGGCCCGGCGAAGTCGCACTTCCCACCGACGGGACGGTCGATCCGGCCTACGCGTACGTGGCCCGGCTCGCGGCCATCGACGCCCAGGCCGCGGAAGATTCCCTGGCCCCCTCCACCCGGGCCGCGTACGAGCGGGCCTGGAACGCGTTCGAGGTCTGGGCCGCCCACCACCGCCTCCTGGCGCTGCCCGCGACGGCCTCGACGGTCCGCGCGTTCGTCGCCCACCTGCGCGACCGCGACCAGCCCGCGAGCCTGCCCACGATCAACCAGCACCTGTCCGCGATCTGGGCCACGCACGCCGAGGCGGGCCTGCCCTCGGCCCGTCAGGACGGGCAGCTGCGCCTGCGCCTGCAGGGCTACGCCCGCCAGGACCAGGAACGTCTCGTCCACCAGATGTCCGCGCTCCTGGTCCGCGACGTGCAGGCCCTCATCGACACGATGGCCGACGACCTGGCCCGCGAGCGCCACACCGCCACCGACGAACGGGCCGTGCGCAAGGCCGAACTCGTGCACCGCCGCGACAAGGCCGTCATCCTCCTGGGCCTGGCCACCGCGATGCGCCGCTCCGAACTGGCCCGCATCGAACTCGCCGACCTGCACGAGGAGGCCGAGGGGCTCGTCGTCACCCCTCGCTGGACCAAACGCGACCAGGCCGGCACCGAACGCCACCCCCGGGCCGTTCCCCGCGGCGCCTCCCGCACCACCTGCCCCGTCACCGCCCTCAACGCCTGGATCGACGCCGCCGCCATCACCGACGGCCCCCTGTTCCGGCCCGTCACCCGCTGGGGCACGGTCGGCGCGAAAGGCTTCACCCCGCAGGTCGTGCGCACCATCGTCGCCCAGCGCGCCCAGGCCGCGGGTCTGCCCGGCACCTGGGGCGCCCACTCACTGCGCGCCGGGTTCGCCACCCAGAGCGCCCGCAACGGCGTGGCCCGCCACGTCATCATGGCCGACGGCGACTGGCGCTCGGCCGCCGTCGACCGCTACCTGCGCCGCGGCGCCCTCTGGGACGGCGCCGCCGCCAAGAGCCTCGGCCTGTGACACCCCGGAAACCACAGATCCCGATGGTGGACGCGCCGGTCACCGAGCCATCCCCGGTCACCGAACGGTGCGACACCAGAGGGGACGGGCATGGCCACCGGCTCCCCGTCGGCGCTCCCGGCCGGCGCTCGTAATCAGCGCTCGCAGGGGGCACGACCAGGTGACACGAGAAGGGTCTGGAGGCGGCGGGCAAGGCTGTCGGTGGCGTGCTCTACGGTGAACATATGGGCTGGAAATGGGCGCCGTTCTTCGTCATGGAGTGGCTCGGCGCGGCCGGTATCGAGCCGCACGAGGTCATGCAGGTGCTGGAGGCACATCGCCGCTGGCCCCGGGCGGCGGTCTCAACGAGCAACGGGCTGCGTCCCCTCACGATCTGGGCCCGCACCCGCGGCGGAAGGGCGCTGATGGTGGCGGTCAGGCGCCTTGATGGGCGAGACTGGGAAATCGTCGGCGCCCGCGCGCTGAGCGACGCCGAACTCGCCGAGCTGGAGAAGTGGGAGGCCGACCGTGACTGACCTGACGGACTGGTCCGCGCTCGACATGAACGCCCTCGTCTTCCTCGACGAGCCCCACCCCGACCTCGCCGAGCTCCCGCCGCCGGGCACCAGCACGTCGAGCCTCGTCGTCGACGTCGAACCCGACGTGCTCGACGAACTGGCCCGCGAGGCCGCCGCCACCGGCCGCACCCTCACCCAGGTCGCGCAAGACCGTCTCCGGCACCCGGCCGCCTGAGCCACCTGCGCTCACCCGGCCGCCTGAACCCGGCAGCAACACCACCCGGCCACCACCCAGCCACCACCCAGCGGCCAGACGGCCCGACCGCCTGCGTCCAGCCGGCCGCCTGAACCCGACGGCCCGCGAGCAGTAGCGGCTGGCCAGGGAGTGCCTACACGTCGCCCGTGACCGGGCTGAGGCAGGCCACGCGTTCGTCGTCCGTCTCCACGACCAGCTCGTAGTCCTGTGGGCACAGGTCCTCGGAGGCGACCGTCGCCGAGGTGACGTAGTCGTGCTCGGTCTCGCACGACACCTCGACCACGCGCACCCAGTCGTCGGCGCTGTTCTCGTCGTAGTCGCGCCAGCAGCCGCTGCCTTCTTCCTCGCCCTCGACGAACCACGGCACGGGCGCGTAGACCAGGAGCGCGCCGGCGCCCAGCAGCACGGTCACCGCCAGGGCCAGGCTCGTCGAACCGGCGACCCAGCCCAGCACCCGCACCGGCCGCTGCCCCGCCCGCCGCAGCCGAAGGTAGTCGCGCAGGCTCATGCCCAGCAGCACCAGGCTCGCGAGCACGCCGAAACCCCAGAAGAAGACGGCCTCCACCCTGTCGTCGGCACCCAGGGACATGACGGCCTGCCCCGGCAGCATCACCACCCCGCACCAGAAGAAGACCAGCATGGTGCGGCGCTCGTACTTCTGCCGGCGAAAGGCCGCGCTCAGCCGGGCGGACAGCTCATCGGCGGGCCCGGACCCGTCCGGCAGCCACAGCGGCCAGTTCTCGGGCGGGGCCGGCCACGACGGGTCGGGCGACCAGCCCGCGTCAGGGCTCCAGCCCTGCGGTGGGACCGGCCAGTTCGGGGGTGGATTGAAGCGCACAGTGGATCTTCGTGCGCGCACACCGCCCGCGTCGCGTGAATATCCGAATCGTGATGAACCGGGCACGTTCTCAGCGTCGGCCGCTGCGTTCCCTCGGCACCGGATCCTCGTACGCACCCGGGGCGCCCTCGTACGCCCGGCCGTTGCGCGTCGGCCACGCGTTGGCCCGGCACCCGTGCAGGCCCAGCGTCTGCTGCTGCATCACCGGCGCCGCCCGCCCCCGCCCGGGACACAGCTCGTGCCCGTGCCCCAGCCGGTGCCCCGTCTCGTGGTTGATCAGGTACGCCCGGTATACCGCCAGCGACGCCGGATACCCCTTCACCCCGTGCGCCCACCGGGCCACGTTGATCACGACGTCGTCGCCGTTACGGCACGACGTGTACCCGTTCGAGGTACCGCCGCACAGCACGTCCCGGGTGCCGGGCGTACTCAGCCGGATCGTGAAGTCGGGCGCCCGGCCCGCCCCCACCTGCCGCAACCGCACCTCGCCCTGACCGGGCCAGCTGCGTGCGTCCGCGAAGATCCGCCCCACCTGCCGCGCGAACTCCCCGGCCGGAACACCCCTCACCCCATGCTCCACCGCCACCTGGTAGCGCAGCACCGGCCCCGAAACCCCCAGCGTCCGCGAGCGCACCGGCGCGATCACCCACGCACCAGGACCGTCGTACGGGTACGCGATCGTGCGCACCGGCCGGCTACGGGACACCCCGCCGTGAGCACCGGACGAAACCCCGGCCGAAGCCCCTACCGAAGCCCCGGCAGAGACACGCCCCGAAGCCACGACCGACGGCATGACCGACGGCATCGGAGCAGCCCCACCGGAACCAGCCCCTGCACCGGATCCTGACGGCACCCCGCACGCCACCGACGTACCCGCCACCGAAACGGCCACGACAGCACCCACCACGACCGAACGACACCGAACCAAGAACACGGGAGAACTCCTGCTGCAGCCGTCACCCCGGGTGAAACCCGGGCCTCATTGCAACGACGCCGCGAGAACCCCGAAAAGTGGCCGGCACCAGCGAGATCAGCGTCACCCCCGACCATGCAACCGATCCGAGCACTATCCGTCCTCGACCCGTGCCACACACCCGATGCCCAGACCGAGCCAGACCGAGCCAGACCGGGGGAGAGCCAGACCGGGGGAGAGCCCTACCCGCTCACGAAGGCCTGCGCTGCGCTCGCCGCACCTGCAACCGCACCGCCTGCCGCCCCACCGGACCCAGCCCCTCGACCACCTCCACCAGCACCCCCAGCTGATCCAGCGCGTCCAGCGCCAGCGCCCCCTGCTCCGGAGCCACCCCCTCGTACAGCTCCAGCCCCACGAACGCCGCCGACACCGCCCGCGCCAGCCCCGCCGGATCCAGCACCTCACCCAGAGGCGACGCCTGCAGCAACCGCCGCAACACCGTCTCGATCTCATCCACCCACAGCTGCAGCGCGTCCGCCGTCACCGCCCCCAGCGCCGGATCGTTCTGCCCCGCCGCCAGCAACTGCGCCAGCACCGCGACATTCCCCTCCGCCTGCTCACTCACGTGAATCTCGCGCCCCACCACCAGCAGCTCACGCAACGACCCCACCGTCGCGAAGCGCTCGCGGTACACGAGCAGCCGCTGCTGGGTCGAGCGCCGGCAGGCCTCGGCCAGCAGACCCTCCATGCTCCCGAAGTGGTAGAAGATCAGCGCCTGGTTGACCTCGGCCGTCGCCGCGACCGTCCGCGCCGACGTGCCCGCGATCCCGTGGGTCCGCAGCGTCGTGAAGGCCGCGTCGATGAGCCGCTGCACCGTCTCGGCCTTCTTCGTGCTCTTACCGGCCGTCTTTGAAGTGCTTGAGGGGCTTGAGGACGCCCCGGTCGCCTCAGCGGGTCCGGGGGACTGGGTGGGAGTCACCCTCAGAGCCTCTCAGGTCACCCAGGCCCGTCAGCTCAGGCACCGGTGCGTCGTGAAGACCGACCCGGCGACCGCGATCGCGACCGGGCACGACACCAGCGACGCCTCACCCAGCATCGCCGAGACCAGCAGCGCGGCCGCGAACGTCATCAGCCCGGCCACCCACGCCACCAGCACGTGCGCCCCGGCCAGGCTCATCCGCCCCCGCCGCGGCAGCAGGACGCCCACCGCGATCGCGGCGCTCACCCCGGACGTCAGCAGCCCGAACCCCGCCCCCCACAGACCGAGGAACCCGCCGAACCACACCCACTGCATCGCCGTCTCGATCCCGAAGTCCGACCACCCGATCTCCGACCAGCTCTCCACCAGCATCGACACCAGCGCCGACACCAGCGCGAACGGCACCGTCCGGGCGGGGGACAGGCCCCACCTCAGCGCACCCACCACCCCACCGGACTCCCCGGCCCGCCCCGCCGGCGACAACCACCACCCCGTCCCCAGCACCAGCACCCCCGGCAGCACCACGCCTGTTACCCAGGTGAGTCTGGACATCCCCACCGAGCTACCGGCCGCCAGCAGCAACCACGCCGTCGTCACCCCACCCAGCACCCCGAACCCCAGCGCCCCGGCCAGCAACCGCGGCCAGTTCACCTCGACCAGACGCGGCAACGGCCCGTGGTGCACGACGGTCTCCAGAACGTCCATGACTGACCCCTCCTCAGCAATTGAGCGATCGCTCAAGACGGACCCTAGCTCTATTTTGAGCGAACGCTCAACACCATCCGGCCGGCGACGACGAAGGGGCCGGCCCGGCACACGCCGGAACCAGCCCCATCACCCCCGCGACCCGGCAGCCGCCGAGCCTCAGCCCAGCAACGCCATCGCCGCCAGCAACCCACCCACGAACACCACGACCAGAACACCAGCCGTCAACACCCAGGCATCGTTCCCCAGACGATCCCCACCGTTGCGCCGGTAACTGCCGTACGCGCCACAGCTACGCATCAGCAACAGCACACCCGCGAACATCCCACCGGTCCAGACCGTGCCCCGTCCATCACCCGACGACGCCACCACCGCCGACCCCGCCCCCACCAGGAACACCACCACCCCAACCCAGAAGAACACGACCACACCCCGCCACTGACGCCCGAGCACCCCCGACAACTGCGCCGCCAGCACCTCGGACCGCAACGCCTGCGCCACCTGCGAAGCCTGCGCCGCCCGCACCTCGTCCACATCCGGCCCCGCCGCACCCGCCGCCAGCGAACTCCGCGACCCCGCAGGCGTACTCGACGCGCTCGCCACCGAGGCAAACGACTGGTCAACGGGGGAGTCCGCGAAGAATCCCGACCTGCTCAACGCATCGGACGGGACGGACTCACCGGACTCGGACGCCACAGAGGGCTCATCAGAACGCACGATTGATCCTGCGGTCCACTCGCCGCTCTTGTCCCGGTTATCGGCAATTCGTGACCACGCCCGACCTGACCCGACCTGACCCGACCTGACCCGAGACACTCGCGCTCGCGGCGACCGGCGCGTCCCCCATCGGCGACCCTGCTCATGCGTGCAGGTCAGGTGCGCGAGTCAGGTGCGCAGCCAGACCCGCAGCGGCCCGATAGTGCGGAAGCCGGCAGCGAGCGCGGCGCGAAGGTCGGCGCCGGATTCGTAGCCGACCTGGGGGGGCGCGGGAAGTGGCGCTCGGCGGAGGCCGTGAGGTGGGGCCAGATGGGCGCGTCGTGCTGGTCGTGGTGGAAGACGTTCGAGATTCCGACGGCGTCCGGACTGCGGTTGAGGATGGCGCCGGCCGTGAGTGAGCCGGTGGCGTCGTGGTGCGCGAGGACGATGATGTCGGGGTTGTTCAGGAGGGTGGGCCTGACGATGTCGTGGGTGCCGTGGGCCTGGGACCAGGCGGTGAGGTCTGCTTGGCGGGAGATTCGTGAGAAGTACGGTGCGGCAGATGATTTCGCCAGGTCTGGAGATCCGGGGGATTCGGGGGAGGGGTGGGAGGCTCGCCAGATCCACTGGGCGTCGATGATGACGTGGAAGCCGTGCGCGGTGAGGTCGAGGTGGGCGATGACGTCGGCGGGAGCGACGGAGTCCCGGAGCGTGATGGCGTCGGGACAGTAGGCAGGACTGCGGCGGATGCTGCGCCAAAGGCGGGTGTCCGTTGTGGTGGGGATGTCGTGTGAGTGACAGATCGTCGTGCACCAGTGGACGTTGTCAGGTACCGCCGCAGCGATCGGCTCCAGAGGCATGCGTGGATGCTGTCAGGTGCGTCCTGCGCGCGGCTCCTGCATTTTCCGGCAGGCAGGAGCGCGCCCGGAGGCAGGCAAGCCGCTGAGGAGAATTATCGGGGCCGACCCGCACCGCCCCTGGCTGGCGCTCGCGTGTGGGAGGTGACCGCCGCGTCCGCCATTGGTTATCTGTGGCGCCCGTGGGGTCGGAAGGGGAGCCTCTTCTCCAGGCGAAATGTCATAATGTTCATTATCGGCGTTTGCCTGGGAGCTCGAGAGGGGCTGCTCAGGCGTGGTTCTGCAGGATGTTGACGACGTTCCCGTCAGGTGCCCGCACCAGGAACCGCCGCACACCCCAGGCCTCGTCGTTCAGCGGTCGCACGATGTCGTACCCCCGGCGCAGAGCCTCGGCGTGCGCGGCGTCCACGTCGTCCACCGTGACGGACACGACCGAGTCCTGCGGTGACGTCGCATCGGCGCTGACCAGCTGCAGATGAGCGCCGGTCTCCGGTGACGTGTACCGGGCGACCCAGCCCAGAGTGAACTCCTGCACGCTGAGCCCCAGATAGTCGGCGTAGAAGCCTGCGTCATCCACGTCGTCGACCTTGAGGTTGGCGATGATGCTCCTGACCTGCATGCATACCTCCTGGCGGGAGACCTGGCCCGGGCCCCGGGCCGGTTCGGAGTCCGTGTGCGTCATCGTGTCACGCAGCCGGCTCGACGGCTGTTCGCCCGGCGGGTTCACGGCGGCGTTCTCGCTGGTCAACGCCAAGATGCCCACGCCGGGGGACTGCACTCCCCCGGCGCGTTCCGCAGGTGCCGGTCACGCTGGGTAAGAGCGGGGAAGCGAAAAGCCTTGCGGGGCAACAGTTTTCGCCTAGATAACTGTGATTATCTGGCGTCCGGGCGTGGACGCGAAAATCGCTGGCCCGGTCCGGTCGTTCCGCCCTACCGTGCCGGGTAGTTCTTGTCGTCTTTGTCGTCCAGGTCGGGACAGGCCCTTGTACATCCTGTGAGTTCTTCCTCGCGCTGAATCTCCTCGCGCGTCGTGCTGCTGGTGCGACGCGTTTCTTCGTGCTGCGGATTTCTCACTGGATCGGGGTACATCTGTGCTCAATACCTGGTTCGTCATGCCCACCCGCCTGCCGCTGGTGGTGCGTCGCTGTCATGTGTGCGGCGGCGAAAGGTTCACGGCGTCGGGCAAGTTCCGGGTCAACGCCCATCACAAGGTCCTCGACGCGTGGATGCTGCTGCTGTGCACGCGCTGCGACGACACGGTCAAGCTCACGGTGCTCGAGCGCGTCAGTGTCCGTTACGTCGGGGCGCAGCTGCTGGACGGGCTGTACGAGAACTCCCCCGCCCTGATCGGCGCGCTGCTGCTCGACCCGGCGGTGCACAACCGCAACCGCATCGCCCTGGACTGGGAGGGCGCCTGGGATCTCGAGCAGTCCGGGGCCCGGCCGCAGGATCTGGTCCGGGCGCTGCGCGACGAGCAGGCGCTGGAGGTCGCCGTGCACTTCGGCGCCGTGATCCCGGTGCGGGTGGTCAACCTGATCGCGCAGGGCTTCGGCCTGTCCCGCGGTGAGGTGAAACGGCTCGTCACCGGCGGGAACCTGGTGTCGGCGGTGCGGCTGGGAGGCCGGATCGCCAGCGACTTCACGTTCACGCTCAAGCCGTGACTCGCTGACGGGCTGACGAGCTGACGGGAGCGGGGGCCATCTTCCGGCCTCCGCTCCCCCACACCTGCCTGCCTCTGCCCCGTGTACGTGCGGTGTTCCTGTTTTCGCGTTCAGAACCAGTGCAGGCAGTGCGGCGGCTGGCCGGTGTCGAAGACGGCGTCCGCGAGCGCGGCGGCTTCGGGGTGGTGGGGGTGGATGTGGCCGGCGTGGATGAGGGTGCTGGGGGTGGTGCCGGAGAGGTAGAGGGAGCCGAGGTCGCGGATGTCGAGGGTGAGGTCGGGGTCGCGGTCGGTGGGTTCGCAGGTGGCGTGCCCGTTGTGGGTGTGCAGGTGGTGGCGGGTGTGTTCGTGGAGGAAGGGGTCGTGGACGTCGAGGACGAGGTCGGCGTCGGTACTCCCCCAGCCTCGGGTGGTGAGGGCGCGGGGGATGTCGAGGATGCGGACCCAGAGCCAGTCGGTGTCGTTGGTGACCTGGGCGGCGCGGGTGTCGCTGAGCTGGGTGCGCAGGGGGTGGTTGCGGGGGACGTGTTTGAGGACGGTCTGCTGGGTGAGGTCATGGTTGAGGGTGAAGTGGTGGAGGGCGGTGAGGGCGCTCGTGGTGGTGGTGATGGTTTCGTCGACGGTGAGGGTGCCCTGGTCGAGGGTGTAGCTGGCGTACCCGTCGGGGGTGCCGGTGTGGTCGCGGTGCAGGGCGATGTAGCGGGGTGCGCAGGAGATCGGGGGGCGGCCGGCTCGGCGGGCCCACCAGTGGTGGGGGCGGCTGAGGGCGCCGGGCTGGTGGCGGCGGTACTGGTCGTAGAGGGTCTCGAGGATGTCGCCGCAGGTGTCGCGGTGGACGATCTCGACGGTGCCGTTGTCGGCCTTCGTCTCCCGGCTCTCCGGGGTCGGGGGGACGAGGGTGTGGGCGCGGGGTGCGGCGAGCGCGTTTCGGTGGCGGGGGACGGTGATCTGGGTGGTGTGGGTGGCGGGTCCGTAGCCGAAGCGGCCGTAGATGGTGGCTTCGGAGGCGAGGAGGACGGCGAGGGGTTCGCCGCGTTCGCGCAGGTCGGTGAGCTGGTGGCGCATCATGGCGGTGAGGACGCCCTGGCGGCGGTGGGTGGGCAGGACGCCGACGGAGGTGACGCCGGCGACGGAGATGGTGGGGAGGGGGTTCTCCGGGCCGGTGTCCGGGGTCGGGTGCTGGGGGCCGGGGAGGGTGAGGTCGAAGGTGTAGGAGGCGGTGGTGCCGACCGGGCGTCCACCGTGGTCGGCGGGTTCACCGTGGTCGGCGGGTCCGGTGGGTTCGGTGGGTTCGCTGGTGGTGTGGGCGAGGATGCCGCGGTCGAGTTCGAGGGCCGACCACCAGCGTCCGGGGCTGTCGGCGGGCGTTTCGGGGAAGGCGCCGAAGGCCTGGTGCACGGTGGTGACGAAGAGGTCGAGGTCGTCGCCGGTGGTGGCGCGGGTGCGGACGCGCGGGCTGTCGCGCGGGGTGCGGGTGGCCATCGGTGCTCTGGTCTCCTCGGTGGTTCGCGGGTGGTTCGCGGGTGTGTCCTGTGTGCGGCTGGTCCAGCCTGGACTGTCGGGGGCGCGGGAGGAAATGCCGGACCGGTGCCGGTCGGGGCGTTCTGACATGATGGGACAGGTGTTCGAGTCCCAGCTGGAGCCGGTCGATCCGCTGCCGGCCGCGTCGTTCGTGCCTGATGAGTTCGAGGTCGGGAACGGGGATGCGTGGCCGCTTTTCGTGCGGGCGTGGCTGATCGCGCAGCGGGCGCAGAACACGGTGAAGACGTATGCGACGGCAGAGCTGCAGTGGCGTCAGTTCTGTGGGGGGCGCTCGCTGCATCCGCTGGACGCGCGCCGGGGTGATGTCGACGACTGGCGCGGGCACATCCAGGCCAGTGGGGGCTTTCACGGGCGGCCGGCGTCGGCGAACACGGTGCGGCTGAAGCTGGCGGCGGTGTCGTCGCTGTACGCGTACCTGGTGGGTGAGGACATCCTCGCGTCCTCCCCCGCGGCGCACATCAAGCGTCCGCGAGGTGGTGACTTCTCGGCGACCGCGGCGCTGGACACCGGGCAGGCGGCGAGGTTCCTGGAGGCGGCGCAGGGCCTGGGTGAGGTGTCGTACGTGGCGATGCGGGTGCTGCTCGGGCGGGGGTTGCGGGCCACCGAGCTGGTCAGTCTCGACGTGAGCGACGTGCGTCATCACTTCGGGCACGTGACGCTGACGGTCACGCACAAGGGTGGGCGCCGGCAGGAGCTGCCCCTGTCCCCCGGCACGGGTCATCTGGTCAGTGAGTACATCGGCGAGCGCACGTCGGGTCCGTTGCTGGTGAATGCGCAGGGTGGGCGGCTGACGTACTGGGATCTGTACAACCTGACGGTGCGGGTGTCGCGGCGGGCCCGGGTGGGGCTGGACGTGACGCCGCACGTGCTGAGGGCTTCTCACGCGACGATCTACCTGGATCAGGCGGGGGCGCAGATCGATCGTCTGCAGGACGGGATGGGCCACGCGAGCCTGAACAACACCAAGGCGTACGACCGGGGGGCGGGCACGCTGGGGCGTCTGGCGAGTGTGGCGACCGCGGTGGAGGACGCCTTCCTGGGGTAGCCGTGTTGCTGCCGAGTGCCCGGGTCGCCGTGTTGTCGGTAGCCGTGCTGTCGGGGCGTGCGGGGGTCGCGGGGTTTGGGGGTTGTGCCGACGGGGCATGACTGTCGGTGGCGTGTGCTGCAATACGTTCAGCCGAGGGTTGGGGGACCCGTTGAGCGATGGCGCAGGTTCGGCAGGTGCACCGGGGGCGGCCCGCGAGGAGCTGGCCGAGTGTCTGAGCGGGCTGAAAGAGCGCTGCGGCAAGAGCTATACGGTGCTGGCGCGGCGCACGGGCATCAGCCGCTCGACGTTGCACCGGTACTGCCAGGGAGCAGGTGTTCCGGAGTCGTTCAGTGTCGTCGAGACCATCGCGGCGGGGTGCGGTGCGAGCCGCGATGAACTCCTGCGACTGCACCGGTTGTGGGTGCGCGCGACCGCTGACGAGGCACCCGCAGAAACCGGATGGCAGACGCCTCGGGGCGGCGAGCGCACCCCGCTCACCGATGGCGGCGGCAGGCTGGACGGGCCGGACGGGCCGGTCGGGCGGGCGGGCCGGCGGGGTGTGCGTGCCGGGGCCGTGGTGCTCCTGGTGGTGTGCGTCGGGGTGGTGTTCGTCGCGGTGGTGGGTGCGGGGGTTCTGCTCGGGGTGCCGGGCGGGTGGTTCGGTTCCGTGGCGGGGTCCGGGTCGGTGAGTGCTCTGGGTGGGGCGCAGGAGTTCTACGGGCCGGCGTGGCGGGACTCCCCGAAACCGGTGCCGGAGCGGTTCTTCGGGGTGACGGTGAACAGTTCCACGGGGCTGATGCCGGATTCCGCGCTCACCGGGGTGAGTGCGGTACGTCTGTGGGACAGCGGGTCCACGTGGGCGAAGATCGAGCCGCGGCGGGGCACGTTCGACTGGTCGACCCCCGACCGGCTGGTGGCGGGCGCGCAGCGGGCGGGGCTGCCGGTGCTGTTCACGTTCGGGGCGACCCCGTCGTGGGCGAGTCCGCGGGGGCCGCGAGCGCCGTACGACGACGGGTCGCGGGCCTCCGCCCCGGATCGGCTCGAGGACTGGGACGCGTTCGTGGCGGCGGTCGTGGGCCGGTACGGCGACCGGGTGGAGGCGTACGAGCTGTGGAACCTGGCTCCCTCGCCGCAGTTCTTCACGGGCAGTGCGCGCACGCTGGTGGAGATGACCCGGCGGGCCAGCGCGATCGTGAGGGACGGCGCGCCGGGCGCGGACGTGGTGTGCCCGGGTCTGGGTGATCAGTGGAACGTGCGCTCGCGGGAGTACCTGGCGCAGTTCGCGCAGCTGGGCGGGTTCTCGTACTGCGACGTGGCGTCGGTGAAGCTGCACCAGCGCGAGAACGGGCGCTCGCCGGAATCGGTGGTGGAGCTGGCGGGGCTGATCGAGGCGACGATGCGTCGTTCCGGGGTGGTGATGCGTACCTGGAACACGGGCACGGCCTACCGGCTGGCGACGGCCGATCATCTGGACCAGGAGCGGGCCGGTGACTATGCGGTGCGGTTCTATCTCGTCGGGCTGTACGTGCGGTATGAGCGCTCGTACTTCTACAACTGGGGCGGCACGCGGATACCGATCGTGCTGCAACCGGTCGGGGGCCGGGCGACCCGGGCGGCGGTGATGGTCGGGCGGTTGCGGAGCTGGCTGCGCGGCGCGCAGATCACGCAGTGCGGGCACGGCGCCACCGACGGGCTCCCGCCCACCGTGTGGCAGTGCTGGTTCCTGCTGCCGGACCCGGAACCGGCCTCCGAGGCGCCGCCCCCCGAGCCGCCGCACGAGGTTCCCTCCGCCACCAGCGGCGGAGGAAATGACGGGGATGGCGCGAGTCTGGTTCCGGGTGGGCGGCCGGCGGTGATCCGGTGGACCGAGTCCGGCACGGCTGACATCACTCTGGGGTCCGGGGCCCGGCGGGTACGGGAGCTGGACGGGTCCTCGGCCGAGGTGTCGCCGGGGGATGCGGTGCGTATCGGTGAGCGCCCCGTCCTGATCGAGTTCGGCTGACGGGCCGCAGGCGGGTGCAAGCCGCAGGGGCACGGCGGAAACACGACAGGGAGACGGCGGGGGCACGGCGGAGACATGCCTGGGACATGCCGGGCGACGGCGGGAGACGGCGGGAGCTGCGTCCCACGGCGGGGTGTTCGTGCTGGTGGGACGGGGGTGGGCGTCCCGTCGTCCCGCGGGGCGGTTATCCGGTTCCGGTGGTGCGGGTGGGATGTCTACCGTCGGTCTCGTCAGCTCAATCCGTCGGTCGAGGGGGAAACGATCATGAGGCGAATGATGAGGAGCCTGTCGGTGCTCGGTGGGGCGCTGGTGCTGGCGTCGGGGGCGGTGATGGTCTCGTCCGGGCCCGCGCAGGCCGACGACGCGTGCACGGCGGGGGTCCTGTGCAGCGGCACCACGAATCAGGTCGGTGCGGAGGTCCTGGTGGCCAAGAGCCGCTGCGACGGGAACGTCCCGTGCTCGGGCAGCCGCACCGACACGCTGTCCCAGGGCGAGAGCACCCCGGGCCGGGAGGACTGGGACCTGTTCCGGGTCCCGGAGCACTGCACGTACACCGGCACGGTCCTCATGGTCCCGCCGGTGAACCCGCCGTTCGCGGTCAGCGGCCCGGCCTGGGTCGCCGTGCACAACAACAAGCACTACGTCATCACCGGCGCCCGCTGTCTGCAGCCGGTGTGAACGTCACGGCGAACGTGACGGCACCCGGCAACGGTGCCCGGAACGAGACACCTTCACGAAAGGACAAGCACATGAGCAGGACGTTGCGCCGGCTGAGCACCGCGCTCGCGGCCCTGGCGACCGCCGGGCTGGGCATCGTGGTGACCTCGGCGTCGGCGCAGATCGTGCAGGCCGGGGTGCAGGAGGCCCGGCGCACGGCATCCACACCGCACGCGCCCGCCGGCGGCCCCACCGGCTGACCGCTCCGGCTGCTGGTCAGAGGGCTCATCGGGACGTGGGACGGGATGGTCAGGACGGTCGGGATGGTTCGGGACGGTCGGGATGGTCAGGACCGGACGCAGGAGGGGATCTGCCGGTCCGGGCCATCCCGCCGACCGACCACCCCGGAACACCCCGAACACCTGACGTCTGCGGCACCCGTGTCCTCACGGGAAGCGGCCCGGCCGGCGTCACGGCTGCCCGAGCCGCCCGCGAGCGCGAAGGTGAGTGCCGCGGCGTCCATCATGGGGAGCCTCTGGAGGACCCAACATGGGAAGCCCCTGGAGGGCCGCCGGGCAACCGTTAGTGGGCCCCGGCGGGCACGAGGCGGTAGCCGGTGCCGCGTACGGTGTCGATGCGGGTGCAGGCGCCCTCACGGTCGGAGGACACGTGCCCGACGCTGGCCGCGAGTTTGCCGCGCAGCGTGGCGATGTGGACGTCGAGGGTGCGGGAGGCGCCGACCCAGGTGATGTCCCAGACCTCGGCCATGAGGTCCTGGCGCGTGACGACAGCTCCCTGGCTGCGCATGAGGGCGCCGAGCAGGTCGCACTCCTTGGCCGTGAGGGCGACGGTGGCGGCGGGACCGTGGATGCACCGGGTGTCGGCCTCGAGGCGGATCCCGAAGTCGACCTGCGCCCGGGCCAGGCTCAGGTGGGGCAGCGCGCGGCGGGTGACGGCGTCCACGCGCGCCAGGAGCACGGTCAGGGAGTAGGGGCGCAGGAGCTCGTCGTCCAGGCCCTCGACCTGCGAGGGGCCGCTGCTGAGGGCGATGACGGGCAGACGGCCGCTCAGGCGCCCGGCGAGCCGGGTGCTCTCCCCTCCGGGCAGGTCCATGTCGAGCAGGAGCAGGTCCACGCCGGCACCGGAGTGCACGAGCTCGTCACCGCGGGCCGCGGTGGGGGCGTGCACCACGTCGTAGCCGTGCGCGCGCAGGGCCTGGGCCAGACGGCGTGAGCCGGTACCGGGCGGCTCGACCAGCAGTACCCGCACGCCCATCCACTCACCCCGTCCCCGAAAGCCACTGCGAGCCCACGCCGATCAGGCCGAACAAGCTGGTCAGGCCGATCAGGCTGGTCAGGAGGTCATCGTAGGTTGCGCACCCATCCCGGCGGCAGCCCGCCGAGGACGCAAAGTCTTCGTAAAGTCTGCCCGCACACCATGTTCGGTGACCGTGGCAGCACGTACAGTGAGCATGTCGCGACGTGAGGGGGCCGCACATGCCGGGGACCACCGGGCACGAACCTGAACAGTCCCGGCCGGTCCCGGTGGCGCCCACCAGTCACCGCCGGGCGGTCCTGAACACGATCCGCGGCTCCCTCGGCAACCTCGTCGAGTGGTACGACGTGTACGTCTACACGGTGTTCGCCTCGTACTTCGAGGAGAAGTTCTTCGGCGGCGACGAGCCGAACGCCGGCATCTACACGATGGCGATCTTCGCGGTCACGTTCCTGATGCGCCCCATCGGCTCGGTCTTCTTCGGCCGCTACGCCGACCGGCACGGCCGCCGCCCCGCCCTGGTCTTCAGCGTCAGCCTGATGGCGCTCGCCTCCGGCGTCATCGCCCTCACCCCCGGCCGCGAGCAGATCGGCACCGCCGCCGTCGTGGTCCTGCTGGGATGCCGCCTGGTGCAGGGCTTCGCGACCGGCGGGGAGTACGGCACCTCGGCCACGTACATGTCCGAGGCCGCCACCCGCGAGCGCCGCGGGTTCTTCTCCTCGTTCCAGTACCTGACGCTCGTCGGCGGTCACCTCCTGGCCCAGACCGTGCTGCTGGTGCTGCAGGTGTTCCTCGACGACGATCAGCTCAGCTCGTACGGGTGGCGCATCGCCTTCGGCATCGGCGCACTCGCCGCGCTGGTCGTGCTGTGGCTGCGCCGGCACATGGACGAGTCGCTCGTCCTCACCGCACGGGGCCACCGCTCGGGCTCGTTGCGGGAGCTGTTCACCACCTACCCCCGGCAGCTGCTGGTGTGTTTCCTGGTCACGCTCGGGGGCACGGTCGCGTTCTACACGTACAGCGTCAACGGCCCCTCCACGGTCAAGGCCGCGTACGCCGGGCAGGGCATGACCGCCACCTGGATCAACTTCACGTCCCTGGCCGTGCTCATGCTGCTGCAACCGGCCGGCGGCTACCTCAGCGACCGGGTGGGCCGCAAACCGCTGCTGGTGTTCTTCGGTGTCGGCGGCCTGGCCTGGACCTGGTTCGTGGTGCAGGAACTGCGGGACGTGACCACACCCCTGGCCTCGTGGGCGATGCTCGTCACCGGGTACGTGATCCTCACCGGCTACACCTCGATCAACGCGGTCGTGAAGGCCGAGCTGTTCCCCACCCACGTACGCGCCCTGGGCGTGGGATTCGGCTACGCACTGGCGAACTCGGCGTTCGGCGGCACCGCCCCCGTGCTGTACGAGGCCGCGAAGAAACACGACCTGGTCGCCCAGTTCGCCCTCTATGTGATCGCCTGCATCGCGATCTCCCTGACCGTGTACGTGTTCGTGCTGAAGAACCGCGCCCCGACCTACCTCGACGAACCCGGGAACGAACTCCGGAACGAGCCCCGGCCGGCCTGACGGCCCTGCACGCCCGCCTTCGCGCTCACCTTCGCGCTCGCAGGAACCGTCCAACGGCGGACGCATCGGGGCACCGCACGCACGAACAGGGCACCCACCGGTGTGGTCGGGTGGGCGGGTTCAGTCGCCCGTGACCACCGGCGTCCGCAGGCCCTCCGCCCCGTCCCCTGCTCCGCTGTCTGCCCCGATGCTTGCTCGGCCCTCTGCCCCGCCGGGCAGCGCGGAGTTCCTCTCCGCGAACGAGGTGTCGATCAGCTCGATCATCTCCGGGGCCGCGGCCAGCAGGATCTTGCGCAGCACCTGGTGCAGCTGGTCGAACTCCTCGGGGCTCAGCGCGTCCACGACCAGCTTGCGGGCGTTCACCACGTGGCCGGGAGCGGCCTCGACGATCTTCGCCAGTCCCGCCGGGGTCAGCACCGCCTCGACCGACCGCGCCGAGCCCTCCATGCAGCTGCGCCGCTCGACCCAGCCCGAGCGCTCCATGCGGCTGATCGCGTGCGAAAGACGGGACTGGGAGCCGTGGGAGATCACCGCCAGCTCGCACAGTTTCTTCGCGTGCCCGGGTGTCTCGGCCAGGGACGCCAGCACCGAGTACTCGAACCAGTTCAGGCCGCTGTCGCGCTTGAGCTGGCACTCGATCGCCGCCGGCAACGTGGTCAGAGCGGCGCTGACATGCATCCAGGCGTGCAGCTGCTCCGGTGCCAGCCAAGGGGTGTCGTCACTCACACGCACAGATTACTGGATTGAATGTTCAACTGACGAGTGGCAGTATCGACATCGAGTTGAACATTCAACCCGATCGAGCCGGGTGCGTCACGACCCGGAATCACCCAACCCCTGGGAGTAACACCATGACCCTCCTGCGCATCGACGCGAGCATCCTCGGCCCCGGCTCCGCCAGCAGCGAACTGGCCGACCTCGTCCTCGCCGCCTGGACGGCCGAGCGCCCCGACGAGCAGGTCGTCACCCGCCACCTCGGCAGCGAGCCCCTGCCCGCCGACGCCTGGCCCATCGCCATCGGCGCCGGCTACACCCCCGAGGACCAGCGCAGCGAGGCCCAGAAGAACGCCGTCGCCCTGGCCCAGCAGTTGCACGACGAACTCGTCGCCGCCGACCACGTCGTCATCGCCGCCCCCCTCTACAACTGGGGCGTCTCCCCGCACATCCAGAACTGGATCAACCTCGTCATCGCCGGAGGCACCCCCGCCGAACGCATCCTCGAGGGCAAGCCCACCGTCCTGCTCAGCACCCGCGGCGGCAACTACTCCCCCGGCACCCCCAAGCACGGCTGGGACCACTCCACCCCCTACCTGCGCCGCGTCATCGCCGACGTCTGGGGCGCCGAACTCACCGTCGTCGAACGCGAATTCACCCTCGTCGGCGTCAACCCGGCCCTCGACCAGTTCGCCGAACTCGGCGCCCAGCTCAAGCAGGAGGCCCACACCGCCGCCTCCGCCGCCGGCAAGGCGCTCGCCACCGCCTGAACGGCCTGAGCCCCACAACTCCTCACCCGGGCCGACCTCACAGGTGCACGGGAGCGGCGTCCCAGCGCCCGGGTGGGGGCACCACCACGTGATCACGGCCAGGGGTCCCTGGCCGTGATCACGCACGCCCGAGCCGGAAAACCCTTTCGGCCCCGGCCCGTCGCCTGCCTACAGTGACCCCGTGACCAGCGAGCCCAGCCCCGCGAGCACCCCCGAAGACACCCCCGACAGCACCCCCGGGAACACCTTCGAGAGCACCCTCGAGAGCATCGGCGCCCACACCGTCGCCTGGTACGACCCACAGGCCCCCGTCATCGCCACCGAGGCCGACGCCACCGACCTCGTCGGGACCGCCGCCTGGCAGGGCGCCACCTGGGTCGCACTGCCCGCCGACCGCCTCACCGACAGCTTCTTCCACCTCAGCACCGGCCTGGCCGGCGCCATCACCCAGAAGTTCGTCAACTACCGCCTCGGCCTGGCCATCACCGGCGACATCAGCGCCCACACCAGCCGCAGCGAACCTCTGCAAGACCTCGTACGCGAGAGCAACCACGGCCACCACCTCTGGTTCACCGCCACCCCCGCCACCCTGCGCGCAAGACTGCAGGCATGAGCGACTCCCTCAGCCACCGCGGCGAAAAAGCCGGACTACGAGCACGCCTCACCGCCGACGTCCCCGTCCTGCACGACGAACTGCACGACGACGTCTTCATGCGCTCCCGCTCCAGCGGGCACCCCTGGGCACCCCTGCCACCCGACCAGAGCCCGTTCGCCGTCCCCACCCCCGCCAACCCCGCCACGGCCGAGTTCTCCATCGTCGAACTGGCCACCGGAGACCTCGCCGGCGTCGCCTCCCTGTGGGGCATCGACCAGCACAACCGCAACGCCAACATCGGCATCACCCTGCGTCCCGCCTACCGCGGCCGGGGGATCGGCACCGACACCGTCCGCCTCCTCACCGACTACGGCTTCACCACCCGCGGCCTGCACCGCCTCCAGATCGGCACCCTCGCCGACAACCGCGCCATGATCCACACCGCACTCGCCGCCGGCTTCACCTAGGAAGGCGTCCTACGCGAAGCCGGCTGGGTCAACGGCACTTTCGCCGACGAAATCATCCTCGGGCGCACCACCCACCTCTGAACCACACCCATGAGGGACGACGTGGTCACCCGACCACGCCCCTCACCCGCAGCGACCCACCGGACCACCCGCAAACTGTCAGGACCCCCTGGCACGATCACCGCCATGAACCCCACCAAGACGCCCGCCACCGTCAAGGCCGAGATCACCACCCTCGTCGCCAATCTCGATCCGCACGACAACCTCGCCGCCGACCACCGGCACACCACCCTCGACTGGCTCGCCCACACCGACGACATCTACCGGCGCACCAAACCCCGCACCCCCGACCCCCACCTCGTTTCCTACTTCCTCCTCGTCGAACGCGACCAGCACGCCCGCATCACCCACGTCCTGCTCTGCGAACACCGCCTCGCCCACCTCTGGCTACCCACCGGCGGCCACGTCGAACCCGGCGAACACCCCTACGACACCGTCCGCCGCGAAACCCACGAAGAACTCGGCACACCCGCCCACCCCGACCCCCACCACGGCCGCCACCCCTTCCTCCTCACCGTCACCCCCACCCGCGACACCCCCGAGCGCACCCACACCGACATCACCCTCTGGTTCGCGCTCGCCGGAAACCGCACCCAGCCGCTCACTCCCGACCCCCGCGAATTCACCCAGGTCCGCTGGTGGACCCCCGCGGAGATCCGCCACGCCGACCCGGCCCGCTTCGACCCCCATCTGGGCCGCGCCCTCGACGCCCTGGCGGCGGAGTGAAACCTCCCCCGCACGACCGAGCCTGCCCGCCCCCACCTGCGCGTACGCTGACGGCCGGTGACAGCGACGGACAAGATGGTCGATCCGATGAACGCACACGAACCACCCCCGACACCTACATCGCCCGTGCCATCGCCTGTGCCACGGCCCGCGCCACAGAGCCCACAGAGCCCACAGAGCCCACAGAGCCAGGCACCCGCCGGACCGCCGCCCCACGCGCAGGCTCACGCACCGGTCGGCGCACCGGCACAGACGCCACCCCCCACCCGGTCCGGTCCACGACCCGAGCCCCGCGCACACCCGGCGCCGGATCCTCGGGCCAGCGGTTTCGCGGAAGTGTTCCGCGCCCTGGGCAACCCGGTCCGCGTCGAGATCCTGCACTGGCTGCGCGATCCCGAGCGCCACTTCGGCATGTACCCACCCACCGCCGACCGCACCCAGGTCGGCGTCTGCGCCACGCACATCCAGGCCAAGTCCGGGCTGGCCCAGTCCACCACCTCGGCCAACCTGACCATGCTCGAACGGGCCGGCCTCCTCACGGCCACCCGCATCGGCAAGTTCATCCACTACCGCCGCAACGAAGAACGCATCGCCGCCTTCGTCGAAGCCCTCGGCCGCGAACTCTGACCAACCACCCGCACCGGACCCCCACCCGGCCACATCCCCTGAACCCCGCCAGCCCCCGAACCCCGGCAACCCACAACCCCGGCAGCCCACAACCCCGGCAGCCCACAACCGCCTGTAGTCACCACCGATTTCGCCTACGACAGACGGGTGTTTGACCCGCGCCGCCCCGCACGAGCGGCCGCTCCGGCCCACCCGGGCACCTAGCCTGCTGAACGTGGATCCCATGACGGCAGGCAACGCCGCAGAGCACGCCGACGCCCTCACCCTCGGCTGGGGCCGTGCCGCCCTCAAGCTCGAGCAGGGCGACCTCGACACCGCCACACACGCAGCCCTCGACGCCCTGGCCCTCAGCCCCGCCCCCGACTACCCCGGGCTGCACGCCACCGGTCTGAGCGGCCAGAAAGTCCTCGCCCACGAAGACTTTCCCCGCGGCTGGTCGTTCTTCGTGCCCACCCTCGGCGTCATGGTCGTCAACCTCGACGTGTACCAGGCTCACGTCCTGGCACCGTCGATCCACAACCACGCCTGGTCGGTCCGGCACATGCCCGTCCCCGCCTGGGTGCGTATCGACACCGAGGACTGGGCCATCCAGGACGAGATGCTCCGCCCCGCCCCCGAATCCTTCGACGACGACTACGGCTGGTAGAGATCCAGGCCGGTCCGGAGCCGGTTTTCAGGACGAGGAGACGAAGAAGGAAGCTCAAGGCCTGTTATCGAAACCAAGTGAGTCTTCGCCCTGAGCACATGGCCTGTTATCGTCGCCACCGTGCAGGCAAGAACGGCGATCCAGTCGTACCTCGGCGTTCTCGAGCGTTCCGGGGCATCCCGTTCCACCCGCCGCCAGCGCGAATGGGCCCTCAGCCAGGCCCTGACCGCCGCCGCGCTGAAGCGTATCCACGGCGACGTGCCCACTCAAGAGCAGGTCCGCGACACCCTGCCCGAGCAGGTCTACGCCACAGCCTCCCGTCTCGACGTCACCGAGATCATCAGCGAGGAGTTCGCCGCCTGGTTCCTGCCCTGGGCCGCCACCGGCATCCTCGCCAAGAGCCTCAGCCAGGGCGCGTCCCAGAGCCAGGCCGCCTCCCGCGCCCGGGCCGCCGCCCTGCGCGCCCTCGCCCTGGCCAACGGCAGCACCCCGATCACCCACACCGAACCCGCCGTGCAGCTGCGCACCCCCACCCCGATGAACGCCCGCGCCCTGCGCCACGTCGCGTTCGACCTGGTCGCCCTCGACCCACCGTCCAAGGCGGCCGTCCGCCTGAGCGCCATGCTCGCCGTCATGATCACCACTCCCCTGCGCCCCGTCGACCTGTGCTCCTTGAACCTCGACGACGTCCGCACCGGCACCGACGGTCAGATGACCGTCCCCGCACTCCCCCTGCCCCCCGACGTCCCCGCACCCATCGGGTACACCGGCCGCGAAACCGTCGACCCCGCCCTCGCCCGCCTCATCGAGAACTGGCTCGACGTACGCCACGAACTCGTCACCCGCCTCGAGGGCAGCCCCCCGAAAACCCTCTGGGTCTCCGTGCGCGCCTCCCCCACCGACGACGGCACCATCCGCCCCGCCGGCCTGCCCCTGCACCCCCGCGGCCTCGAACGCAGCTACGTCGGCCAGGCCCGCAACTTCAACGCCGAACTACGCGCGGGCTCCCGCACGTCCCTGCCGCTGGGCCGCGACGGCGTCCCCGTCACCCACCTGCCCATGTCCTTCGACCACCTGCGCCGCTCCCTCCTCACCCTCGAAGAGAACGAACTGGCCTGAGGCCTCCTTTCCTAGGCGGGTGTTCATGGTAGGGAGTGAGAAAGGCGCAGTAGCCTGTTATCATCATTGAGCTGAGCCGAGCTGACACAATCACCACCCATGAACAACCCCGTAGACCGTTACGACGAAACCTTTCTCGCCGCCCTTCCCGCCCTCGAGCACCTCGCGGCCGAACCCGCCGTCGAGCAGCGCTGGGCCGAGCAGAGCGTCCTGCCGAAGATGTCCGTCGGCGCCCTGGCCTGCCACCTGTCCCAGCAGCTCACCCACACCCACCAGCTTCTCTCCTCCCCCACCGACCCGACCATCCTCACCGACCCGGCCATCCCCACCGGCCCGGAGAACCCCAGCGGCCTCCCCCTGCTGTCCAGCGCCGACGAGCACTACGCGAACGCCGCGTGGGTCACCACCACCTCCCCCGACGACCCCGAGAACGACCGCAGCGACTCCGACGAACAGGCGGCCCGGGGCGTCCACCCCTGGCGCACGAGCACCGCGAGCGACATCGCCCGGGTGACCACCCTGCTCACCGGTGGCACCGCCACCGACCACGCCGCGCTGCCCTGGCAGACCTGGGCACTCCCCCGCGACGCGTTCCTGCTCACCCGGATGCTCGAGATCGTCGTGCACAGCGACGATCTCGCCCTCAGCATCGGCGTGCCCACCCCGGTCTTCCCCGACGAGGTGTTCACCCCGGTCATCAACCTCCTCACCCGGCTGTCGGTGCGCCGCAACGGGCAGTCCGCCCTGATCAGCACGCTGTCCCGCCGCGAGCGCCACAGACCGGTCTCGGCGTTCTGAGAACCCGGGAGCCTAGGCGGGATGCTCCGGCAGCCAGGAGCGGTCCCAGGCCACCACGTCCACCAGAGCGGCCAGGGCCGGACGTCTGGGGGCGTCGGTGCGCCAGGAGGCCGCGACCTCGCGGGTGGCGCGCCGGTCGTCGATGGGGACCTCCACGACATCGGGAGCCGGGCCGATGGGCGGCACGATCGACACGCCCAGGCCGGCGGCGACCAGCCCGCGTATGGTCGCCAGGTCCTCGCCCTCGAAGGCCCGGGTCACGCGGACGCCGGCCTCACGCAGCAGGGAATCGGTGATGACGCGCAGGCCGTAGGCGGGGGCCAGGACGAGGGTGGGCTCGTTCTCGAGCTCGGGCAGGGCGATCGCGTCGCGGCCGGCGAAACGGTGGGTGCCCGGCACGGCCAGCACGAGGTGCTCGGTGTAGAGGGGAACGGTGAGGACGCCCTGGTCGGGCTGGGCGGGCGGGGCGACGAGCACCAGGTCGGCGCCGGCGTCGAACTCGGCCAGGCAGTAGGCGCGCCCGCCCTGGCGCAGGTCGACCTGGGTTCCCGGCCGGCGTTCGACCAGGGCTTTGACCAGGGCCGGGATCACGGCGCGGCCCAGGGAGTTCTGGAACACGATCGAGACCCGGTTGTCGCGGCGGGCCTCGTCGTCGCGCACCTGGGCGACGGCCTCGCCGATCAGGTCCAGGGCGCGGCGGGCCGCACCGGCGAACTCGGCTCCCGCGGCGGTGAGTCTCACGCCGCGTCCGTCGCGTTCCAGGAGTGTGCAGCCGAGTTCGGCCTCCAGGCGGGCCAGGCCGCGGCTGACGGTCGACTGCGGTACGCCCAGCTCGTCCGCGGCGGCCGAGATCCCGCCGGTGTCCACGACGGCCGTCAGCAGGGGCAGGGCGGAGAGCACCTTGCGCAGGCCGCCCGGGTCGGGCCGCCCGGGCTCGTCGTGATGATGCATGCGTTCATGCTATGCGTGTCAGTCATTCATGCATTTGAGTAGCCTCAGGTGCGCACCTAACGTCCGGGGTGTGAAGACTTCCCCCACGGACGGCACCGCCGGAGGAAGTGTTCCCCGACTCAGCGCCGAGCCGATGGACCTCTGGGACGGGCACGCGCAGGGATCGCGCGAGTACCGGCGCATCCTCGCTGCCCTCCTCTCCGCCGGTGTCGCCTGTTTCGCCGCCCTCTACGCGCCCCAGGGCGCGCTGCCCGTCATCGCCTCGGACCTGCACGTGTCCGAGGCCCGTTCCGCGCTGCTGGTCTCCTCCGGCACGATCGGCCTGGCCCTGGGGGTGCTGCCCTGGTCGTGGGCCGCCGACCGGATCGGCCGCCTCACCGCGATGCGCTGGGCCCTGCTCACCTCGGCGCTCCTCGGCCTGGCCTGGACGCTCTTCCCCGGCTTCGAGGGCATGATCGTGCTGCGGGTGCTGCAGGGGCTGGCCCTCGGCGGCATCCCCGGCCTGGCCCTGACCTACCTGCACGACGAGATCCGGCCCTCGCACGCCGCGGTCGCGGCCGCCACCTACGTCTCGGGCACCACGCTCGGGGGTATCAGCGGCCGCATCATCGCCGGTCCGGCCGCCGAGCTGTGGGGCTGGCGCTGGGGTGTGGGCCTGGCCTGGCTGGTCGCGGCGCTCGCCTCCGGGGTGTTCGTGCTGCTGGCGCCGCCCGCCCGGGGTTTCGTGCGCTCGGCCCGGACCAGCATGGTAGACGTGGTGGTCGCCGCCGGCGCGCACCTGCGCGACCCGGGGATGCTGGCCCTGTACGCGCAGGCGTTCCTGCTCATGGGCGGGTTCGTGGCCGTCTACAACTACCTCGGGTTCCGCCTCGAGGCAGCACCTTTCGGCCTCAGCGCGGCGTTCACGTCCCTGCTGTTCCTGGCCTACCTGGCCGGCACCGTGTGCTCACGCCAGGCCGGGCAGCTCGTGGAACGACTCGGGCGCGCCCGCGTGCTGGCCCTGGGCTCGCTCGTCATGGCCGGTGGGGTGCTGCTCACGCTCACCAGTGAGCTCGCGCTGGTCGTGGTCGGGCTGGTCGTCCTGACCGGCGGCTTCTTCGGGGCGCACGCCATCGCCTCGGGCTGGGTCGGGGCCCGCGCCCGCCGGGGGCGGGCCCAGGCCGCGTCCCTGTACAACCTCTTCTACTACCTGGGCTCCAGCGTCGTCGGCTGGATCGGCGGGCTGTTCTTCGCCGGATGGGGCTGGACCGGGCTGGCGGTCCTGGTGATCACGCTGATCGCCCTGGCCCAGGCCGTGCGGGTCACCGCGGCCAAGCACCTGACCTGACCTGACCTGGCCTTGATCTGCCCCGAAGGGTGCGCCCTCACCGCGTTCTCAGGGAAGCGGGCGCACCCACCGCGACCAGTCTTCCTGCAGCCGGTAACCGCGCGCCCACCAGGCACTCTGGGCCGAGACGTTCTCGTCGAGCACCATCGCGTCGGAGCGTGCGCCGCCGAGCTCACGGAAGCGGGCCTCGGACTGCGCGATCAGGGCCGTGGCGATGCCCTGACGGCGCCGGTCGGGAGCCACGGCCAGCCGGTACAGGTGGCAGCGCCAGCCGTCGAAACCGGCGATGACCGAGCCGATGATGCGGCCGGTGCCCGCATCGACCGCCAGCAGCAGGGCCTGCGGGTCACGGGCCAGGAGGTTCTGCACGGCCGGGCCGGAATCGCCGGGCCGGCCCGCGTTCTCGGCCGCGCCGCCCCAGAAGGCCAGCAGCTCGGGGATGTCGTCGCCGCCGGCGGCCCGCAGTTCGAACACGACCGCAATCTACCGGCGTCCGGCACCACCGGAAACGCCCCCTGACGCACAGGAGGCCGAAAAGGATGCCCGCCGAAGGTCACAGTTCGGTGAACTGCCGGACAGGTACCGGCGCTCAACCTAGGGTCAACGGGTGCACTGCTTCCCACCCGCCGCGACGCCCGGTCCGGGCTGTGCCGCGCGGGTGGGCGTCAGCAGGCATGACGAAGCCACGCAGGGCTCCGGTGCAGAGCGAAAAGGGCCGGAGTACAAGGCCTGGACGGTCCGCGAGACCCCGCGCGCAGCACGAGGTCGCACCCCTGACCGCCTCGCCTCCACGCATCACACCGCGATGCGAGCAGACCAGGTACCCGTCACCTGCTGATCTGCGGAATCCCTCAGGTCGAGGGCTCCAGAGATGATGGTCGGACGTGGTTCAGGCGCCGTGCATCTCGCCGGAGGCGATGCCGTCGAGGAACGCGCCCCACGCGTCGCCGCTGAAGCTCAGCACCGGCCCGAGCCCCTTGGCCTTGCTGTCGCGCACCGCCACGTCACCGGTTCCCCGGAACGCGACCTCGACGCAGTTGCCGTTGACGGCGCTGAACGAGGACTTCCTCCACACCAGGCTCTCGTCGTCGTTGCTCAGCAGATTGACCTCGGTTGCGGACATGACCGCTCTCCCATCACTCGGTTCATCGGTGGTTCAGGTGGCCGCCCTCAACCGGCGGCCGGGCGGTGAAAGAAACTGCTCAGGACCTCTCGGGACCCGTGAGCCGGGACAACTCGGTGAGAACGAGGGGCTGGTCGACGACCTCGGGGCGGACCGTCAGGAGCGTGCGCCCCTCCTGGAGCGTGAATTCCACGCGCCCCCATCGACCCGGCTCACGCAGCGACCCCCGGCGGGCCAGCCATCCGCGCAGCTCGTCCAGAGGAATGTGTGCGTGCTGCACGTCGCAGTACCAGACATCGACGCTGGAACCATCACCGCTGCGGGTCAGCGTCACGGTGGACCGCTCCCCGGTGGTGGTGACGATGTCGATATCCATCCCATTACTCCTCGTAGTTAATTCGTCAGTATCCGCAGCGCCGGTGACGCGGATACCGCTACCTCCCGACTCACCGGAAAGATAGCCCCCATTCCTCGAAAAAGCCCAGTTCAGCCGTTCAGTCGATGTGTCGTGACTACCAGTGCGGCAACCATTTCCCAGAGCGAGCAGAAGATCGCGCTAACCGACGTAAACATTGCACTGGGTAATGCTCATAGTGCCACTGCTTTTCTTTAGCGAGCCTCATGTGTCCATCAGGGCAACAGGAGCTCCTCATGAGCGCCAGCACATGACATCATTGATGTCATGTCGAGTCCCGGTGATAGCAACCTCACAGCCGATCGAGGGCAACTGCTCAGCGGCCTCCTCGCCCAGGTGCGACCCCTCGTGCTCAACTCGGCACGCGTCGTCGAGACGATGTGGCGCCCCGACGGCATCACCGTCGGCATGCGCGCCGTGCTGCAGCTCCTCGAAACCGGCGGCCCCCAGCCCGTTCCCGCCCTGGCCCAACGCCTGGAACTGCCCCGTCAGGGCGTGCAGCGGCACGTCGACGACCTCACCGAACTCGGCCTCGCCCACACCCGGCCCAACCCCCGGCACCGCCGATCGGTCCTCATCACCCTGACCGGCGCCGGAAAGGACATGAGCACCCGAATCCGCAGCACCGAACAGGCCCACCTCGGCGCAGACACCGTTAAGGAATGCACCGACGACGACCTGCGCACCGCCCTGCGCGTCCTGACCGCCCTCAACCGCGACGTCCGCGAGCGCGCCCAGACCCTGCGAGCCGACAGCCGGGAACCCCACCGGACCGACAGCCGGACCGACAGCCGGACCGCCACGGAAGCCGCGCGCCCATGAGCGCCGACATCCACGCCCTCACCACCGCGAACCGCCTGCTGCTGGCCGACCTGCTCGAGAGCCTGGACGACGAGCAGTGGCGCACCGAGACCCTGTGCGCGGGCTGGAGCGCCCAGGAGATGGCCGCCCACCTCGTGCAGCCGATGGTGGTGGGCTTCCCCCGGTTCTTCGTCACCGCGATCCGCTACCGCGGCGACACCGACCGCACCGTCGACCACATCACGCGCCGCCTGGCCCGCCGGCCCCGCGCCGAGCTCGTGCAGCAGCTGCGCCGGCACGCGGGCGACCGCCTCGACCCGCCCCGCGTCGGGCCGATGGGCCCGTACGTCGACACCTGCGTGCACCTGCGCGACCTGGCCCGTCCGCTGGGCCTGCAGCACGACGTCCCCCTGCACCAGTGGCGCCTCGTGCTCGACTACCTCACCGCCCCCGGACCCGCTCGGGCCCTGTTCGGGGTGCGCTCGCTGCAGGGGCTACGGCTGAGCGCCACCGACCTCGACTGGTCCCACGGCGAGGGTGACCTGGTCGAGGGTCCCGCCGAGGCCCTCGCCCTGGCCGTCACCGGACGGGCGGCCGCGCTCGCCGACCTGCGCGGCCCGGGCCGCATCGAGCTGCGCTGAGCATCCGCGGCGGAGAAGGGTTCCCAGGCTGCGACCGCCTGCGACCGGCCAGAAACGGCCGGGGACGGTCGGGGACGGCCGGGGACGGGCAGCCGGGCTCGAGCCGGCGACCGGCCTTCTCAGTCCGGTTGCCCGTCCGCGCCGCAGTGCTCACCCGCGTTGACACAGTCACGCACCAGGCGGCTGAGGGTCTTCGGCTCCCAGCCGGTCACGGCGCCGAAGCCGTACTCGTCGTCGTCCAGGCCGGAGACGCTCACGGTGCCGGCCGCGTCGAACGGGTACGCGACGCGCACCAGCAGCGTGGGGACCGCCACCGGATGACTGGCCGGGCACCCGCCGGAGGCGGCCCAGGCCAGGTGAGCGCGATGCCCGGAGGAGTCCAGGTGGCGGCCGTCCCAGCAGCCGGGGGCGGCGATCCGGGCGATGAGACGGTCTCCGTCCCGGCAGGTTCCGGCCTCGGGCAGGGTGTGGCCGTCGTAGCCGGTGCACGCCCACGTCACGGTGCTCTCACCCGCCGCGGACGGAGCGGCCCCGGCGCCTCCGCCGAGGATGCGCAGGCCCGCGGGAGCCGGCTGCACGCTGGTGTAGTCACTGACGCCGCTCTTGTGCAGCACCTGGAACGACTCCGGCTCGATCACCTCGCCGCCCTGCTCCAGCGAGGGAACCCAGTAGGTGGAGCGGTCACCGGGATTCAGGCACGACGAGGCCGCCGCCGGGATGCGGCCCGGGGCGCTCAGGCGGGGCGCGGTGCTGCCGAACACGTCGTAGCTCGCGCCGCGTCCCGCCAGTCCGGCGACGGGCGCCTTCGTGGTCGTGCGCACCCGCGCGCACACGCTCGGGAACTCCTGGTAGCTGGCCCGCTCCGGGTTCCCGGCCGCCCGCGCCTTCACCGCGGGGCTCACCCGGAACGGGTCGACGCTGCGGGTCACCTGCGGGGACGGGCTCACCTCAGGGGCGCGCGGGGTGCTGGAGGACGACGCGGTCACCGGCGTGGACACCGTCGGCCCGGGCGCGTCCCCCGGGGTGGGAGACGCCTGCCGCTCCGGCTCGGCGCCCGGCAGGATCAGCACCGGCACCACCGCGGCCACCCCGACGAACAGCACCAGCAGCACCGCTGCCAGCACCATCTGCCGCACGCTCCAGTCGGCCATCCAGCCCGCTCGACCGCCGGGCAACCGCATCCACCACTCCTTCGTCGTCGCTCGCTCGCTCGCGCACGTGCGGCCGGTCACCCGGTCACCCGCCCACCCGGCCGTCCGGCCGTCCGGTCGGTACCGATCGGTCACCCTATGCTGCCCGCATGAACGGGCCGACCCCCGAGCCGACCCCGGCCACCCCGACCACCGCGCTGGCGGGCCGTGACGCCCGCGCGACCACCCCGTCCTCAAGCACCCTCGGCCCCCGGGGCACCGGAGGCCGCGAGCGCACCCCGCCACCCCCGGGACCAGCCCCGGGAGCGGGGCCGGGGCCGGGGCCGCGCAGCCGTTCGCGGGCCCGTGAGCTGGTCGAACCGCGGCACTGGGTGAGCGGCGCGACCGAGAGTGTGGCCGGGCTGTGCCAGTTCGTGCTGCTGCTGCGGCTGGGCGCGACGCTCATGCTGGTGGCGGCCGCGGCCCTGATCGAGCCCGATCCGGTGCCGTTGCTGCTGGGCACGCTGATCGCCGTGACGGTGACGGCGGCCGAACTCGTGGTGCTCGTGCGCAGTCCCGAGACGGTCGTGCGCTGGCCCCTGTTCGTGGTCGCCGAGCTCGCGGCGGGCGCGGGCATCGTGGCGGTGATGCAGGGCGGACCGGTGTTCTTCTCGTTCTCGTGCGGGTCGGCGGCGGTGCTCGGTGTCGCGGCCGGTCTGCGCGCCTGGCCGGTCTGGGTGCTGCAGACCGTCGCGGCCTACGTGGTGGTGGCGTGGATCATCCGGCTCGACGAGATCGACGGGGTGCCGACGACGCTCGCCGTGTACCTGGCGGGCGTTCCCACGCTCTACGTGCTGGTCGGGCTGGCCGCCGCGACCGCCCGCTCCGCCGTGGTGCGGCACGTGAACCTGGCCCGCTCCGCGCTGGATTCGATCGAGCGCTCGGCCGTGGCCGCCGAGCGCACCCGGATGGCCCGTGAGCTGCACGACTCGGTCGAGAAGACGCTGCGGGGGCTGTCGTTCGCAGCCGGTTCGCTGCCCGTGGCCGTGCAGCAGATCGAGCAGAAGCCGCATCTGGCCGCCGATCTGGCCCACACCGTGGCCACCGGCGCCCGCACCGCCGCCGACGAGGCCCGCGAACTGCTCGGCATGCTGCGCGCCGACGACCTCGACACCACGCTGCCCGAGGCCGTCGAACGCGCCTGCCGCGAGTGGTCGGCCCGCACCGGCCTGCCCGTCGAGACCGGCCTCGCGCACGTCGACGTCGACCTGCCCGTGCGCCACGAGGTGCTGCGGATCCTGCGCGAGGCCCTCGGCAACGTCGCGAAACACTCCGGCGCCCAGCACGCCTGGGTCGACCTGACCCGCGAGGGCCGCACCCTGCGCCTGGTCGTGCGCGACGACGGACGCGGCTTCGGCGTTCCCGACGACCTCACCCGGCTCTCGGCCGACGGGCACTACGGCGTGGTCGGGATGGCCGAGCGTGCCGGGCAGATCGGCGGGCGGCTGCGCGTGTGGTCGGGCGCGGGGGACCTGGGCCCGGTCGGCGGCACCCAGGTCGTGCTGTGGGCGCCGCTGTCCGGGTAGCGCCGGTCGGCGGAGTTTCGTGAAACCGGGCCACCCGTGACAATCTCCGCCCATGACGATCCGGGTCGCGGTGGTCGACGACAACCCGATGGTGCGCGCCGGCCTGCGGGCCATGCTCGAGCTCGGCGGCCTCGAGGTGGTCGCCGAGGCCGGTGACGGCCGCGCCGCCCTCGACGTCGTCGCCCGGCACCGCCCCGAGGTCACCCTCCTCGACCACCGGATGCCGGTGGCCGACGGCCTGCAGGTGCTCTCCCACCTCGCCGACCAGACCCGCGTGCTCCTGCTGACCAGCGACGACAGCGACACAGTGATCACCGCCGCGCTCGCCCGGGGCGCCAGCGGCTTCCTCAGCCACAACTCCCTCGACGCCGGCGAGCTGCTGCGCGCCGTGCGGGCCGTCGCCGCCGGGGAGGGATTCCTGGCGCCGGTCGCCGCCGCCGTCGCCGTGCGGCAGCTGCGCGACCGCGCCGAGCGCGAGTCCGCCGCCCGGATCCGCTTCGACCTCACCCGCCGCGAGCGCGAGCTGATGGACCTGCTGGTCAAGGGCATGACGAACGCCGAGATCGCCGGGCACCTGGTGCTGTCGGAGAAGACGGTGAAGAACCACCTCAACCACATGTACGCGAAACTCGGTGTGCGGCACCGCACCGAGGCCGTGGCCCGCTGGCAGGGAGAGGTGTAGGCCCACAGATCTGGGCCTGCCCCGGGCCGCAACCGGGACCCGCGACCGGCGAGCGCACAGGCCGCGCGCCGACAGACTTCGGGACGTCCGAGCACACCGTCCCGAAAGGATCCGCGAACAGTGAAACGACGCTATACGGTGGCCGGCGGTGTCGTCGGCGCCACGCTCGTGGGGGTGCTGGTCGCGGTGTCCAGCGGTGTTCCCGCGTTCAGCTCCGAGAGGACCTCTGCGGGACACCACGGCCCGCGCCACTCCGCCACGGCCACGCACTCTGCCGCCCCTGAAACGGCAGAGACCTCCCACCCGACCCACACCCCGGGTGACAGCACCGACACCACCGGCAGCACCGACACCACTGACACGGTCGACCCGAAGGCGCCCACGTCCACGGTCAGCGACCCGGCCGACCACGACATGCCCGGCATGGTGAAGGCCCCGGCGTACAACCCGAACCTCGACCCGGGCGAGTCCGACACGGTCTCCCCCGCGGTGAAGGGCATCGCCCCCGAGCACGCGTTCAACCCGGGCCCGAGCGTCTCCACGCACCACGAGTTCCAGGCCAACTGCTACATGAGCCACCACGAGGCGGACGACCCGATCGTCTACCCGGGCATGGCCGGCGCCAGCCACATGCACACGTTCATGGGCTCGGACGACACCAACGCCAAGAGCACCACGGCGTCGCTGAAGGCCGGTGGCACCAGCTGCATCACGCCCGGCGACCGGTCCGGGTACTGGCACCCGTCGATCTACAACGGCGACCAGCTCGTCACCACCCAGTACAAGCAGACGATCTACTACAAGTCCGGGGTCTCCGACTACCGCACCGTGCGCGCGTTCCCGCAGGGCCTGCGCTACGTCGTGGGCAGCCCGACACAGACGAAGGAGGAGTTCGAGAACCACCCGGGCACCGTCGAGGGCTGGGAGTGCGGCGACAGCGCCAACAACTTCGAGATCCCGGACCACTGCCGCGAGGGCAGCTACCTGAACATCCGCATGCAGGCCCCCAGCTGCTGGGACGGCGTGCACCTGGACTCAGCCGACCACAAGAGCCACATGGCCTACCCGGTCGTCGAGGACAACCGCCGCGTCTGCCCCTCCACCCACCCGGTGGCCGTGCCGATGGTCGAGTTCAAGATGGCGTTCAACGTCTCCGGCGACATGTCGAAGGTGCGCCTGTCCAGCGGCACCGACTGGAGCTGGCACTACGACTTCTTCAACGGCTGGGACGCGCCCACCCTCGCCGCCCTGGTCGAGCACTGCATCAACGGCGGACTGCAGTGCGACCCGCGCGGTTTCGACCTGTACAAGCCCGACCGCGGGGCCGCGCTCAACGAGAAGTACGAGCTCGCGGGCTGAAATCCCGTGAGGAGAACCCCCGGGGCCGGTCCCCGGGGGTTCTCGCATCTCACAGCTGCAGCGTGAAGTACGCGCTGTTCGGGTCGTGCGTGTAGTCCGCGAACGGCTCCGCCTGCAGGAACCCGTACCGTGCGTAGAGACTCCGGGCCGGCTCGAAGAAGTCCTCGCTGCCCGTCTCCAGGCTGATGCGCTTGTACCCGGCCTCGCGCGCCTCGTTCACGGCGTGACGCAGCAACTGCCCCGCGATCCCCTGCCGCAACCGCGAGGGCAGCGTGCGCATCGACTTCAGCTCCACGTGGTCGTCGTCCAGACGCTTCAGCGCGACACAGCCGACCACCTCATCACCGTCACGCGCCGCCCAGAACGTGATCGCCGGCGCCCGCAGCGCCTCCACGTCGAGCGCGTGCACGCTCTCCGGCGGCGACACCTCCCGCATCTGCGCCACGTGCCCCTCGAGCAGGGCCACCACCTGCGGGTCCGAGAGGTCGTCGAGCGAGATCAGCACACCGGTCACGGCGTTCATGGTGGCAGACGGGCCCATGAAGGACGCGTCGGCACCAGGGGTCGTGTCGCTGACCCCGGGCGTCGGGGCGGCTGTCGAGGGAGTGTGACGTAAGGCGCAACGGCCTGTTATCGCTCGTCCTGAGCAGGCAGACGGGCAGACGATGGGACTGCCCCCGCAGCCGCGGTCAGGCGCCCGTCGCTCCCGACGGTGGCCGGCACACCAGCAGCTCGGCCCGTCCCAGCACGCGGAGCACTCCGGCCGAGTGAGGCACCACCGTCGTACTCCCGGCGTCGAGCGACACCTCGGCGCCGCCGGTCGGCATCACCGCGGCCGTCCCCGCCAACACCACCAGCACCGCGAACCCGGGCTCCAGGCGCACCTCCCCGGAGACCGCCACGTGCTCGATCGCGAAGTACTCCCCCGCCGCCTCCGGCAGCACCTGGGGCCCGAAGCCGGCCGGGCGCACCAGCAGCGCGATCTCCTCGATCGTGCGGGCCGTGCGCTCCACCGCGCCCAGCGCCACGTCGAAGCCCAGCCCCAGGTGACCGTCGCGCGCCCCGTCGAGGTCGAAGCCCTTCCACTCCAGCAGGATCGACAGGTCTTCGGGCTCCTGCACCTCCACCAGGAAGACCCCCTCGCCGATCGCGTGCAGGACCCCCGGCGGCACGTACACCACGTCGCCCGGGCGCACCTCGATGCGGTGCAGCAGCCCCAGCAGCGCGTCCGTGTCCTGCGACGCCACCAGCGAGGACAGCTCGGCCGGCCCCACATCGGCTCGCAGCCCCAGGTGCACCACCCCGCCGGACAGGATGTACCAGGCCTCCGCCTTGCCGTGCGCCCGCCCGAGGTGCCCGGCCGCGAACGAGACGTGCGGGTGCGCGTGCACCGGCAGCCGCTGCCCCGCGTCCAGGAGCTTGACCAGCAGCTTCGTGTCCGCCCCGAACGCCTCCAGATGCGCGGGCCCCAGCCACCCGAGCGGGTCGGCCGCCACCGCCGCCGACAGCAGCCTCCCGTCCGGCAGCGCGCTCAGCCCCAGCGACGCCTCACCGAACAACGTCGTGGTCGAGGCCACCCAGTCTTCCGGTTCCCGCGACGGCACCGGGCCCGCCAGCCCCCGGAAAGCCACGATCCGCGCCCCGCCCCGGTAGAAGCGCTCCGGCGGGCGTTGCGACGAAAGCTCTACGACGTCCATTGTTCTGCCCTCTCCCGCAACACCGCCGACAGGAACCCACCCACGAAAGTGTCACCCAGGCCGACCGTGGTGGGAACGTCCACGTCCAGCACCCACCCGGGCCGCGCCCGCACCACCGCCCCCGACAGCGCCGCCGTCGCCTCCAGCTCCCCCACGAACGACACCGACTCCGCCCGCCTCGGCAACCCGGCCACCGCGTCCATCTGCTCGTCCGTGAACGAATCCCCGTGCACGTAGCGGACACTCGCCATCAGCATCCCGGCGTCCAGGGCCTGCCGGTACGAGGGCGCCGAGACCCCGACCGCCGCCGACCAGAACTTCGTGTGCACCACCAGCACCGGCGCCGGGATCAGCGCGTGCAGCTCCCGCAACGCCGCACACACCTCCGGCGCCGACAGCAGGTCCACCGGGCGCCCCAGGTAGTGCTGCATCTCGTCTTCGTTCAGGCCGTACACGTCGACCCGCTCCAGCACCGACTCGCGCACCGCCGCCCGGAACTCCGGCTCGTGGAACGCCGCGTCCTCGTAGTAGACGAACGCCTCCCGCGGCAGTTGCACCAGGTGCTGCCGCAGATCCGCCAGCCGCTCGGCCAGAAGCGCCGCAGACCGCATCGCGTTGAAGCCACTGACCAGGAACAGCCGCGACTGCCCCAGCAACGCACCCAGCTCACCGGCGAGCACCAGCTCCTCGTTGGCCGGGTCGTTCACGTAGATCAGCCGGTTCGCGGACGGCGCCACCACCTCCACGTCGCCCACCCGCACCCGCAGCCCGGCATCGAACTGCGTGATGAGATGCGGGTAGACGCTGTCCTGCGACGAGCTCGACACGTAGTCCACCCGGGCCGGCAGCAACCGCCGGAAGTGCTCGTTCAGCGTCACCAGGTGCAGCGTCGAGGCCAGGCCGAGCCGGTCGAGGGTGAACCCGGCCCGCACCGACGTGCCCCCCAGCGCGATCTCCCGGGGGAACCGCGCCGCGAACTCCTCCAGCACCGCGGCCGAGGCCACGAAGTGCTCACCACCCCGGCCCTCACGCAGGTAGGTGAGAACCGAGACCACCAGGCCCCGTTCGTCCTCGATCACCGAAGGCCGCAGTGACAGGTCCCCGGCCGTGATGCCGTGGGTGACCACGAGCCGTTCCAGGCCCACCGAGGTGAGCCTGACCTCGTAGTCGACACAGCCCCCCAGGCCCAGAACGACTCGTGACGTCATCTCAGTACAGCTTCGCCTTGCCGGCGGCGTCGAACAGCTCGATCTTGTGCTGCGCGACCTCCTTCAGCGCGTCGATGCACGGCGGCTGGATGCTGTTCGGCTCGCGGAGCCCCTTCTCCAGCAGCACCTCCCGCATCTTGTTGTGGTACACGACCTTGATGTCGCTGGAGATGTTGATCTTGTTGACGCCCAGCTTCACGGCCTGCGCGATCTCGTCGTCCGGGTTGCCCGAACCACCGTGCAGCACCAGCGGGATACCGACCGCGGCCTTGATCTTCTTGAGCAGGTCGAGCTTCAGCTCCGGCTTCAGGGTGGGCGGGTACAGACCGTGGTAGGTGCCGATCGCGACCGCCAGGCTGTCGACGCCCGTCTGCTTCACGAACGTCACCGCCTCCTGCGGATCGGTGTAGAGGATCACGTCGGCGCCGGCCTCCGCCTCCGGGTCCTCGTCCATCTTGCCGATCGTGCCCAGCTCGGCCTCCACGGAAATACCGACCGCGTGGGCGATCTCGACCGTCTTGCGGCTGATCGCGATGTTGTCCTCGAACGACTTCATCGAGCCGTCGATCATCACCGAGGTGAACCCGATGCGCAGCGCCGTGAGCATCTGCGGGATGTCCGCACCGTGGTCCCAGTGGATCGCGATCGGCACGCTGGACCTGTGCGCGCGCTCCCGGATCGCCGGGATCAGCTCGTGCCGGATGTGCGAGACCTCGTCCGGGTGGATCGCGACCAGCAGCGGCGCGTTCGTCTCCTCGGAGATCTCCACGACGCCGTTGAACATCGCCCAGTCACTGATGTTGAACGCCGGCACGGCGAAGTTGTGCTCGTTCGCGACGTCCAGGATCTTCTTGCCGGTGGTGAGCATCGGTGCTCTTCTCCTTGGGGGGTTGGGATTTCAGGACTTCGGGATGCGGCCTTCAGGACTTCACGGCACCGGCGGAGAGCCCGCCGATGAAACGCCGCTGGAAGACGAGGAAGAGAACGAGGACCGGGATCGACCCGAGGATGCTCATCGCCATCATCTCGTTCCACTCGTACGAGTGCTGGCCCATGAGCAGCTGGATCCCGATCGGCACCGTGCGCATGTCGTCGGTACGGGTCAGGGTGAGCGCGAAAAGGTACTCGTTCCACGAGATCATGAACGTGTACACCCCCACGGCGATCATGCCCGGCACCGAGATCGGCACCAGCACCCGCCACAGGGCCGTCCACCCGGTGGCGCCGTCGACCTTCACCGCCTCGTCCAGCTCACGCGGCAGGGTGTTGAAGTAGGCCGTCATCATGATGATCGCGTAGGGCAACGTGAACACCATGTGCGTGATGATCAGCCCGGGATAGGTGTTGTAGAGGCCCAGCGACACCATCAGCCCGAAGTACGGGATGACCAGCGTGATCGGCGGCACCGCCTGCACACTCACGATCACCATGTTCACCAGGCGCTTGCCGGGGAACTCGTACCGGCTGAACGCGTACGCCGCCAGGATCGCCACCAGCAGCGTCAGAGCCGTCACCGCGAGCGCGACCACGTAGCTGTTGACGAAGAACCGCAGCTTGCCGGGATCGGTGAGAACCGTGGTGTAGGCGTCGAAGTTGAGGTTGCCGCTGATCAGCTGGGGCGGGGTCTGCATGACCTCGCCGTTGGGTTTGAGGGAGGTCGAGATCATCCAGAGCACGGGGGCGGCCGCGAAGACGGCGCCGATGCTGAGGCCTGTTATCAGGGCGATCTTCTTGAGGGTGTGCCTGGGTGCGCGGTTCGGGTGGTGGATGGTGGACGTGGTGGTCACGGCGGTCATGCGGCTCACCTCTCCCGCTGCTGGCGCACGTAGAAGAACGCCAGGAGCATCGTCAGGAGCAGCACGATCACCGCGGCCGCGCTGGCCAGGCCGAACTCGTAGCTGCTGAACGCCTGCTTGTACACGTAGGTGCTGAGCATCTCGGTGCTGTTGAGCGGGCCGCCGCCGGTCGTCATCCAGATCAGGGCGAACTGCTGGCTGGTCCAGATCAGGTCCAGCACGGCCATGCTCACGAGGATCGGGCGCAGCTGCGGGACGGTGACGTTCCAGAACTTGGCCCAGGGGCCGGCGCCGTCGACGGCGGCGGCCTCGTACAGGTCGTTCGGGATGCCCTGCAGACCGGCGAGGATGCTGATCATGAAGAACGGGTAGCCCGACCAGATGTTGATGAAGAGCACGGCCCACAGGGCGGTTCCCGGACTGGCGAGCCAGTCGACCTGACCGTCGATCAGGTGGGCCTTGTCGAGCACGTAGTTGACGACGCCGGCCGGGTCGAGCATGAGCCGCCAGAGCACCGCGACCACGGCGATCGTGAACAGCCAGGGCAGGATGTAGAGGACCCGGAAGACGCTGCGGGTCACCGGGCCCAGCAGGGGCGAGTTCAGCATCATCGCGAACGCCAGGCCGAGCACCAGGTGGGCGCCCATGCTGCCGAAGATGAAGATGCCGGTGTTCTTCAGGGCGGTGCGGAAGTTCGGGTCGGTGAGGATCTCGGTGTAGTTGGCGAAACCGACGAGCACGGGGTTGCGCTCGACGATGACGTTGTCCTTGAACGAGTAGCTGATCACCATGACGATCGGGACGACCATCAGGATGACGAGCAGGATCATCGTCGGGGTCAGGTAGCCGAACGGGGTCAGGACCCGCCCGGCCCGGCGGCGCGGGCTGAGTCTCTGCGGTGCCGGGGGTGGAACTGCCTGGGGTGCGGGGGTTCTGGTGAGGGTCACGGTGCTGCTTGCGTTTCTCGAACTGCCGGGGCTTCGTGAGTTGCTTGCGGACGTTCCGGTCGGGTTCTCAGGGCCCGTGACGGTTGGGCTCGCGGTCGGGTGCGCGGGCTCCATCGAGCACCTCCTGGGTAGGCGGGGGCCGCACCGGGACCGAGCAGGCGCTGGCCTGACTGCTGGTTCACGGCGCTGGTTTCGCGGTGCGGCCCCCCGACTAGGGGGACGGTTCGGGACGGGGGTCCTTCACCGGGAGGGGCCTCAGAAGACGGATGCCCAGTTGTCCTGGGTGTTCTTCAGGGCGTCGTCGACACTGGTCTTGCCGGTGAGGACGGCCTGCAGCTGCTCGTTGAGCACGCGCATCAGGTCTTCGGACTTGGGCAGGCCGGTGAACTCGTTGGCCGGCGTGCCGTCCTGGTAGATCGAGAAGGCCTCTTCGAACTTCGGGTCGCTGTCACTGAAGTCCGGGGTCGATCCGGTGTTGCCGGGGAACCCGTTGGCCAGGGTGGAGAGCTCGGAGTTCACGTCCTTGCTCATCAGGAACTCGACGAACTTGAAGGCCTCGGCCTTGTGCTCGGAGGAGTCGGCGACGCCGATGCCCCAGCTCGCGTACGGGATGCCGCGCTTGCCGGAGTAGCCGTCGGTGGCCGGGATCGCCGCGACCTCGAAGTTCAGGTCGGGGGCGTTCTCCTTGATCAGGTTGATGTGGGCGAGCGAGTCGATCATCATCCCGATCTGGCCGGTCGTGAACTTCTCGACCTTGTCCTGCTCCTTCATGGTCAGGTAGCCGGGGGCCACCGCGTCCGCGTCGGTCAGGCCCTTGATCATGTCGATCACGGACTTGACCTCGGGGGTGTTCACGTTCGGCTTGCCGTCGGCGAGCATGCTGCCGCCGGAGGCCCACAGCCACGACATCACGTCGTTCTGTGCGCCGTTGGGCGCGCTCGTGTCGAGCGGGAGCGCCCAGCCCTTCTTGTTGTCACCCAGGGCGCTGATCTTCTTGGCCGCCTCCACGAACTCGGTGCGCGTGGCCGGCACGTCGTTCACGCCCGCTTCCTTGAGCAGGTCGGTGTTGACGAACAACGGGTAGACGAAGTTGACCACCGGGATCATGTAGGTGGCGCCGTCGACCTTGATCTGGCTGGCCAGCTGGCTCTCGTCGTACCCGGCCTGCGACATCAGCTCCGACAGGTCGGCGATCGCGCCCTGCTTGGAGAAGTCGTTGACCCAGGCCCCGTCGAGGCCCACCACGTCGGGCAGCGTGCGCGAGGCCGCTCCCGAGACCAGCTGCTGCTTGGTCGATGCGTACGGGGCGGTCACGAGCTCGACCGTGATCCCCGGGTTGGCCGTCTCGAACTCGTCCACGATCTTGTCGAACGCCCCGTCGGGGAGTTCCGCCGCCCACCACTGGGCGAACTCGAGCTTGACGTCGCCGCCACCGCTCGCACCGGCCGAACCGGACCCGGAACCGCACGCGGCCAGGACACCGATGACGGCTGCCGTGGACACGATCCCGATGAGCCGCCTCGGCCTGACGGCCTTACTGGCACCGCTGACTGCCGACATTCTCAACTCCCTTGTCGAGATACCGCTCTCTGCTGAGTTCCGCGACAGTAACAAGGAGTGTTGAGGTTCTACAAGGGTCTTCTTGCAGAAGTTCGGATCAGAAACGCAGTCAGTGGCAGAGAACCGCATACATGCGCGCCCGTTACGCGTAGACTGCCGGATTAATGGCCCTGCCATCTTCTGTTCATGCGCGTCGATGGGGCCGAACTGCAGCGTTTTTGCTCCGCAGATGCAAGGATCTGCTGTTCTAAGCACAACGACGTGCCGAAGAAGCGCATGGTTCGCACGCACCATGCCGCACAGATTGGAACGGGCCGTGACAGCACTGGAACCCGACGAGAGGCAGCGACACCTCCCGGCCGGCCGCAAGGCGCAACTCGCCGCCTACGTGTCCGAGGCCGGGCAGGTCACCGTCGGCGAGCTCGCCGAGCGCTTCGGCGTCTCCAGCGACACCATCCGCCGTGACCTCGACCAGCTCAGCGGCGACGGCGTCCTGGTGCGCACCTACGGCGGGGCCGTCAGCCAGTCGACCATGTCGCCCGTCGACAGCACCCTCGACGTGCGGCTGAAACTGCAGCAGGACGAGAAGGACGCGATCGCCGCCCTGGCCGTCGGCCTGATCGAAGACGGCTTCACCATCATGCTCAACGGCGGCACCACCACGCTGGCCGTGGCCCGCGCGCTGCGCAACCACCGCGACCTGACCGTGGCCACCAACAGCCTGCCCATCCCCCCGGCCATCCCCGAAAGCGCGCTGCGGGGCGTCTATCTGGTCGGCGGCGCGGTGCGGCTGCTCACCCAGACCACCGTCGGGTCGGTCAGCTTCCGCACCGCCGGCGGCAACGAGCTGCAGGTCAGCTGCGACCTGGCGCTCATCGCGGTGGGCGCGGTCTCGGCCGACGCCGGCTACACCACGAGCAACCTGGCCGAGGCCGAGATGATGCGCGAGATGTGCGCGCGCTCGGCCCGCGTGGCGATCCTGGCCGACTCCAGCAAGTTCGGGCGGCGGCTGTTCGCCCAGATCAGCGCCCTGGGCCAGGCCGACTACCTGATCACCGACGCCCCGCCCCCGGCCGACCTGCGCGAGGCACTGGAGGCGGCCGGGGTCGAGATCCTGACTCCTCAGAGCCTTTCGAGGTAACCGGCCTCCACCAGCCAGAGCACGTTCAGCTGGGCCGGGGCGCCCGTCACGAAGGCCCCGGCCAGCTGGTACTGCCAGCCGTCACCGCGCTGGGCGAACCACGGAGCGATCGGGCCGGCGGCCACGTCGAAGGCCCGCACCACCCGGTAGCGGCGGTAGTTGCAGCCCGGCGCCGGGGTACCGGCCAGGTTCGACGGCGGGATGGCGCGCTCGGCGTACGGGGTGCCCGCCGGGCTCAGGAAGCCGCCGTACTCGCTGCCGAAGCGATCGAGTTCACGGCCCACCCGCAGGGTGCGGCGCCAGACGATCGGCGATCCGTCGGGTCGCAGCTCGTACCCGTTCTGCGGCGGGTAGATCCAGCTGTTCGCGGCGGAGTCGTAGTACTGCGCCAGGAAGGCGGACGCGCTCAGCGAACCGGTGCGGTGGTAGCCCTTCAGCTCGTGGCCGACGCGGCCGGTGTTCGGCAGCGTCGCCGGGCCCAGGCGGCGGTCACCGTCGGCGAAATCGGCCGAGCAGTCGGCGATCCGGGGCTTGGCGGCGAGGTGTACCGCAGCTGCGGTACGGGCGGAGACCGACGTCAGCGTGTGGACGGAGCCCGCGTTCGCCGCGCTCGCCGCGCTCGCCGCGACGGAGGTGACGGCCGGGCGTGCGGTGGCCGCGGTGGCCGTGGCCGCCGTTCCCGGGCCGGCCCCGAGGACGATCCCGGCCGCGAGCAGCCCGATCGAGGCGTGCCGCAGGCGCGCGAGAAGGCTGTTCGTACGATGCATTTCGGATCCCCCGACGAAACCGGGCCGGATCTGCTCCGGCCTCCCCCGATGTTCCGCAGGTGACCCTAGCCAGCTAACCGACCGGTATCCCGGAGGCGGACGCGGAGGAATGATCTTGCGTCCCGGACGGCCTCCCACGCCCCTCAGGTCAGGGGCGCCGGAGCGTCAGGGCGGGGGCCGTGCGGCGCAGGGCGGGGGCGGCCAGGATCAGCAGAGCCAGTTCCGGCAGCAGGGGCAGCAGCATCAGCAGGCTGAGGTGTCCCGGATGCGCGCCGACCACTCCCGCCCCACCCAGAGCGGCATCGCTCAGCACCGCGCCGTGCTGATGCCCCGTCCCGGCGAACGACGGCGTGACCACCAGCAGATAGCCCACGTGCACCACGACCATGACCACGGCCATCACCGCCGCCATCACCAGGGCGCGGCGGCACCGCGAGCGCAGCAGGTGCACCGCACAGACCAGGCAGGCGACCGCCATCACCGCGAACCACCACGGCATCGAGCGCAGGGTGAGCAGATGCAGCAGACCACCGAGAGCCGCGAGTGCGGCGACGGGAAGGGCAGCCGGCTGTCGCATGGACCCAGCCTGCCAGATTGGATCCAATAATTTCCAGAGCGGATCCGCGAGTGGCGTCCGGATCCTGGCGGGCCTGGGTCGGGCCTGGCCCCGGGACAGGAGCCTGGACCTGGACCTTGGCCTGGACCTGGGACGGCGGCCCGGGGCGTCGAGTGTGGCCCAGGATTTGGAGGGTGCCCCAGGACCTCGGGTGCGGCTCAGGACTTCCGGCGTGACTCAGGATTTCCGGTGTGGTCTAAGACTTCCGGTGTGGCCCAGGACTTCCGGCGTGAAAGGCTCGGCAGGCCCCGACGTTCGGAGGTTCAGGGGGCTGGGCGGGCCCACTACGTATGCCTGGGTCTCGGTGGACCCGCAGCTTCGGGGGCTCAGGGGCACCCGGCGTTCGGGTGGGGAGCGGGGGCCACCGTGGCGTCCGCTCCCCCGGCGATCGAGCGGCCCGGCGGGCCGGCGAGGTGTTCAGCCGGTCGACGCGGTCGGGATCGGTGCCCGGGTGGGGCTCAGATGTGGTGCAAGGTGTTGGTGCTCACCGGGCGGTGCTCACCGGGCGCTGCTCACCGGGTCTGTTCAGCCACGTCCGGGGTCGGGGTGCTCGCGCACCGGTCAGGCCGGGGCGAGTGTGAGGGGAACCTCGGGGGCCGGGGTCTCCTCGGCGGGCGCCAGCAGGGCCGCGCCCTCCTCGCCGGCTCGCAGCACCGTGGCGTACTCGTTCTCGATGGACAGGCCGAAGCGGGACGTCGCGACCACGGACAGGGGCCGGCGGATCAGCACGCCGATCGACATGACCACCACGCCGAGCACCGCCAGGAGCACGGGGGTGAGCAGGTCGCCGTCGTCGAGGGTGAGCGCGGAACCGGCGCCCAGGCCGGCCCCGACGACCCCGGACAGGGCGGTGGCGGACTGCACCAGCGAGAGCTTGACGCGCTCGCGGGCGGCGATCACGCCGAGCGCGTGGTCGGCGTCGCGCTGCAGGTCACCCAGCAGCTCACGGCCGGGCAGGGCGAGTTCACGGCGGAAGCGCAGGCTCACGACGTTCGCGGTGGCGGGGTTGCGGCAGCCGTCGGGGTCGAAGGCGTCGAGCACCCAGCCCAGGTGCCGGTACGCGTCGCGGTAGACCCACTCCAGCCGCCGCGGGGCCCGCACCGTGGCGAACTCGTAGTCGGCGGGGTCGACGACACCGTCGGCGATGGTCTCGGACATCTGGAAGGTTTCCCCCAAGGTCGTGCCCCGGACGATCCCTCACCGTCCGGCGACATGCATAAGCGTGCTACCAGTAGTTCTTCAGCACATCCGCCCACGGGAGCATTCCCGGATACGACGGAAGTCGTACGTCAGCGCCTGCGACGTCCACCACAGGGTGATACACCGGAGGGCGTTCGTGATACCGGTATGTCCCTTAGGGGATTACCCCCAGTTCGGTGACGAGCGCCCTGCCGACGCTCCCGCCGCGTCCCCCACCAGCGATGATGTGACCGATCCGCGGCTTTTCCGGGCCCTGGCCCGAAATCGCGCGTCACCCGAGGGTCAGGTCAGTGATAAACCAACGTCAGGCTTATGTCCGACCTCGGGAATATGCCTGCAGGCGGACAGATCCGACCGCTAGTCTGCCCTTGTCGCCGGAGGCCCGGCATCCGCCGAACTCAGGAGAATGACTCGACGTGTACGACCTCCGGCCCGGGGATCCGGAGCAGATCGGTGATTTCGCCGTCGTCGGCCGTCTCGGCGGTGGCGGTATGGGCACCGTCTACATGGCCGAGTCCCGCGACGGCACGCGCGTCGCGATCAAGGTGGTGCACGAGTACCTGGCCGCCGATCCCGAGTTCCGGCGCCGGTTCGCGCACGAGGTCGACTCGGCCGGCAAGATCTCCGGCACCTACACCGCCGAGGTCCTCACCGCCGACACCGAGGCCCGGCTGCCCTGGATGGCCACCGAGTTCGTCGAGGGCCGCAACCTGCTCCAGACCGTCGACGCCGACGGCCCGCTGAGCCCCCAGGCCGTGCTGCACCTGGCCGCGGGCGTGGCCGACGCGCTCACCGAGATCCACCGGGCCGGCGTCATCCACCGCGACCTGAAGCCCTCGAACATCCTGCTCTCGCCGCAGGGCCCGCGCGTCATCGACTTCGGCATCGCCCGCGCCGCCGAGGCCAGCACCGTCACCAGCACCGGCAAGATCACCGGCTCGGCCGCGTACATGTCGCCGGAGCAGGCCGTGGGCCAGCGGGTCGGCCCGGCCACCGACATCTTCTCGCTGGGCGCCCTGCTGTACTACGCGGCCACCGGTGAGCCCGCCTTCGGCACCGGCCCGGCCACCGCCATGCTCTACCGCACCGTGCACGGCGAGGTCGACCTCACGCCGATCCCCTCCGCCCCCCTGCGCGACCTGATCGCGGCCCTGCTCGAGAAGGACCCGGCCGACCGGCCCAACGCCAAGCACGTCGCGATCGCCGCGCGTACCGGTCAGCCCGTCACCCGCCTGCCCCGCAGCACTCCCCCGGCCGGTGTGCACGCGCCCACCCCGTCCGGTGGCCTGAGCGCCTACGACCAGCTGATGGACCAGGTGGCCATCGCCACCGCGTCCCGCGGCAACCCGATCATCCAGCCCACGCAGACGCACGACCCGGTGAGCCGCCGCCGTCAGCCCTCGGCCGTGCAGCTGGCCGTCGGCGCGGCGCTGCTCGTCGTGCTGATCGCCGGGAGCCTGGTGCTGTTCCAGCCCGACAAGCAGCAGAAGGCCCCCGCGGCCGACGTCTCCAGCTCCGAAGAGCAGCCCAGCTCCGAGGCCACCACCGACGCTCCCGGGGCCGAGAAGGGCACGGTGCGCCAGGCCGGCACCACCACACCTACGAACGCGCCCACGACCAGCGGGGTGCGTCCCGGCGCGAGCGCCAGCAAGGCCGGCACCAAGCCCTCGGTCAGCGTCACCGTTCCCACGAGCCGCACGGTCTCGCCGACCCCGGTGAAGACGTCCGTGTCACCGACACCGCCCAAGCCGTCGGCGAGCGCCCCGGCCAGCCCCGACGACCCCGGCCCCTCGTCCTCCCCGGAGACGAGCAGCAGCCCCGAGCCGACCGACGACGGCGAGGACCCGGGCGGCGAGGGTGACGGCACCGGAGGCGTCGCGGGATCCGCCGACTAGCTCACGGCCCCGGAGGCCATCTGGTTCTCAGGCCTGCCACCGCCCGGACGGCGCTGCCCGGACGCGAGCCCCGCCGTGCGACCAGGACCGACGACGCCCGGCAGGTCAGACGCGGCGGCGCGCCGGTCAGCCGCGGCGGCGGGCAGGTCAGCCGCGGCGGCGGGCCAGGAAGTCCGCCACGCGGTGTCCCTTCTCCAGGCCCCGGGCCTCGTAGCGGGTCACCGGCCGCCACTGCGGACGGCCCACCGCCCCGCCACCCTCCAGTTCGAACGCCGGCTCGGCCGCGAGCACCTCGCCCATCTGCTCGGCGTACGGCTCCCAGTCGGTGGCGCAGTGCAGCAGCCCGCCGGGGGCCAGCCGGTCGGCGACGAGCGCCGCGAACCGGGGCGTGACCAGGCGGCGCTTGTGGTGCCGGGCCTTCGGCCAGGGGTCCGGGAAGAACACCCGCACCCCGGCCAGGCTCCCCGACGGGATGCGCTCACGCAGGAGCTGCTCACCGTCGCCGTTGAGCACCCGCACGTTCTCCACCTCGGCCGCGACCAGCGCCACCACGAGCCGGGCCACCCCCGGCGTGTGCACGTCGGCCGCCAGCACCCCGGTACCCGGGTCGGCGGCCGCCATGCTCGTCGTGCTGTCACCCGAGCCGAACCCGATCTCCAGCACCACCGGCGTCCCCGCCCCGAACAGCCCCGCCAGGTCGATCGGCTCGCTCCCGGCCGGCAGCTCGAACCGGTGCAGGTGCGTGGCCATCGCCTCCCGCCGGACCGCGCCCATGCGCCCACGGCGCAGCTTGTAGGTGGGAACAGCAGGAGCAGGGGTGGGCGTCTCGGTCACCCCCGCATTATCGACGGTCGTCCCGGGCCTCCTGACACCGCGCCCGAGGGGACCGGGCCCGCCCGGGCGACCACCACGTCCTCAAGCCGCACTGTGCTCTTGACGCACCTCGCCGGACCGGTGCGGAACGAGCCCTCAGGAGACCTGCTGCATGCGGATCAGGTTGCCGGCCGGGTCGCGGAACGCGGCGTCGCGCACCCCGTAGGGCTGGTCGGTGGGCTCCTGCACGATGTCGGCGTCACCGGCCTGGATCTTCTCGAACGCACCGTCGAGGTCCTTCGTGGCCAGGTTGATGCTCGCGTAGGTGCCCTTCGCCATCATCTCGGCGATGACGCGCTTCTCCTCGTCGGTGACGTCGGGCGCGGCCGAGGGCGGGTAGAGCACGATCGCGGTGTCGGCCTGGCCGGCCGGGCCGACGGTGAGCCAGCGCATGCTCTCGTAGCCGACGTCGAGCCGGACCTCGAAGCCCAGCAGGTCCCGGTAGAAGGCCAGCGAGGCCTCCGGGTCGAGGTGCGGCAGGAAGCTCTGGTGAATGGTGATGTCCATGCCCGTCACGCTAGGGCCCCGGGCCTGACCTGGACTTCTCGATTCGTGACCGGGGCGGCTCTTTCCCCCGAACGGCCAGGGAGCCTGTGCGATGCTGGCGCCTGTGACGTCGCTGGAGGACCTGGTTCGGCTACGCCGCGCCCGTGACCTGATCGACCGCCGGTACGACGAGCCGCTCGACGTCGCGGCACTGGCCCGGTTCGCGCTGATGTCGCCCGGGCACTTCTCACGCAGTTTCAAGGCCGCGTTCGGGGAGTCGCCGTACAGCTACCTGATGACGCGCCGGATCGAGCGGGCCATGGCCCTGCTGCGACGGGGCGACCTGAGCGTCACCGAGGTGTGTTTCGCGGTCGGGGCGTCGTCGCTGGGCACGTTCAGCACGCGGTTCACCGAGCTGGTGGGCGAGAGCCCCAGCGCCTACCGGGCACGCGATCACAGCGAGACCGCGGGGGTCGCGCCGTGCGTGGCGCGCATCCACTCGCGGCCGGTGCGGCGCTCGTCCTCCCGGGGTGCCTGAGGACGTCGTGGTCCCCTTCGGCTGATCGGCAAGACTGTCGTACCTCGCGCCTAGGATCACTGCCCATGGACGGAATGTCGTTGCGTGAGCTGGCCCTGCGGGTCGCGACCGGTCTGCCGGCGGCCGAGCACTGTTTCCCGTTCGGCCCCGAGCACGAGGTGTGCAAGGTCGTGGGCAAGGTGTTCTTCCTGACCGGTGAGCTGCGGGGCGAGCCGCTGGTCACGCTGAAGTGTGAGCCGGAGTCGAGTCTCGCTCTGCAGGAAGAGTTTCCGGAGATCACCCCCGGCTACCACATGAACAAGAAGCACTGGATCTCGATGCGCGGTGGCGACGGCCTCGACGAGGGTCTGGTCGACGAACTGGTGCGCACGTCGTACACGCTGGTGGTCGACACACTGCCCCGCTCCAAACGCCCCGGGCTGTCGGCCCGGGCGCTCAAGGGCGTCGAACCGGCTTAGAGCCGCACCGGTCACCCGAGTCTCTCTGCCCGTGGCCGCCTTTCGCACACCGAGCGCACCGGGTCGGGCCGGTTGCGGGTGAGCCACCAGTCTTCCAGCTTGACCTTCAGGAGCAGCACGAACGCCTGCGGGCCCGCCCGGAGCACCTCGGGGCGCACCACGAATCGCACGGCCCAGCGGCCGGCGGTCTCGGTTTTCGTGGTTTCGGTCTTCGTGGTGCGGGCTTCAGTGGCCCCGGTCATGGCGGCCCGGGTGGTTGCGGCATGGGTGGTTGCGACATGGATGGTGGAGACCTCGACGAGGGTCTCGACCAGCGGTGGAGCGGCGTCGCGAAGGACGAGCGTGACCTGGGTGACGGTCAGCGACCACGACGTGAGGGGGATCCGGCGGCGGGTGTTCAGACGCTCGACGATCTCGGCCGCGGGGAGCGGGAGTTCGGGCCGGGCGTTCATGACCTCACGATAGGCCGGGCCGGGCGGCGCGGCCCGGGCCTTTGGACACACCGTCGCCGGATCTCACGGCCCGGCGGTTCCCGATCGGGCAGATCCGAGGGTGAACCCCGCACCGGGGCGCTCTCGTATAGGTGACGGCTGTACCTGTACGGGTTGGACTCTAGGAAGGGGCCTGGGCGGTGGCGGAAGACATCTTCATCCCCGGCGACGAGCTGGACGCGGCCAGAACGGCCCTGGACAGGATCAAGGAGAACATCGACATCAGCGGCGCCGGCATCGACTTCGACCGGGCGCTGGGGCGCGACCTGGCCCGGGCCGCCGGCTCGTTCGAGAGCCGCTGGTCCGACGGCCGGTTCCAGCTGGTGCGCGAGATCGACGGGATGCGCGACAAGTTCCAGCAGGTGAGCGACGCGTTCGCGCAGACCGACAACGACGCCGCCGCGAGCCTCGTGGCGGAGTGAAGGACGAGACCATGCGTGAACGCTTCCTGCTCAACGTGCCCGAGACCTGGAACACGACCGACCTCACCGGTCAGGACCTGGCGGCGGCCAGGGCGCAGGCGCTCGCCGCAACCCCCGACCCGCGGGCCAAGGCCCGGATCAACGACTACTTCCGCACCGGCCGCGACCTGCTGCGCTCGGCCCGCAAGCACGGCGCCCTGTTCAGCGCCAGCACCGCCGAGATGTACGACGACGGTCTCTTCATGGCCTACGTCATGGTGTTCGCGGTGAACACGCCCGAGGGCCTGGAGTTCACGCTGCCCGTGCTCACCCGCGCGCTGGGCACCTCGAACCGGCAGCCCGCCGACCGCGAGGTCACCTCCGTCACCGTGCCCGCCGTCGGGTCCGCCGCCCGGGTCACCGGCACCGAGATCGCCGAGATCACGGCCGACGTCTCCACGAAGCTGCTGACGATGCACACCATGCTCCCCGTGCCCGGCCGCCCGCAGGAATACCTGATCGTGTCCTGCGCCAGCCCCAACCTGCCGCTGAAAGACACCGTGTACCAGCTGTTCGGCGCGATCACGGCCACCTTCCGGTTCACCACGCCCGACGGTGAGGAAGTCCTCGCGCCGGCCTGACCGGCCGCGTCCTCCCGCCGTCCCCGAGTCCCGACCCGCAGTGCGTTCCTGTTCCGAGGAGATCCGACGTGCCCAGACCGAGCAGCGCAGACCTGGCCCTCGTCGGCATGTCCGACGACCCCACGCCCGGCGACCCGGCCGAGATCGGGCGTCTCGAGGCCCGGTACCGCGACGTCGGTGACCAGGCCTCGGTGGCGCTCGACTTCGTCAAGGGCGGCGGGGTGCTGGAGACCAAGGGCAAGGGCTCGGCCGTCGACGCCCTGAAGGAGCAGATCGGCCAGCTCGAGGGGTTCCTGCGCAGCACGGTCGAGAGTTTCGAGCAGGCCGCGAACGCCTACCAGACCTACAGCGGCAAGCTCGGCGAGGCCCAGGGTGAACTGAAGTCCGCGATCGACGACGCGCGCCCGTTCGCCGGGACCGCCGCGCAGAGCGTCGAGGCGCTGCCACCCGAGGCCACCGAGGAGCAGAAGAGCGCCGCGCGCACCCGGCAGAACTCCATCGACGAGGCGCAGGGCAAGGTCGAGGCCGCGAAACGGCGGGCCCAGGGCGCCAAGGCCGCCCGGGACACCGCGCGGCAGGCCTGCGAGGCCGAGCTCGACGAGGCCGAGAGCAAGGCCATCAAGGAACGCAACGTGTTCCAGAAGATCGCCGACTTCTTCGAGGACAACTTCTTCGTCCAGCTCATCCTCGCCGCCATTGTCGGCATCATCGCACTCGTCTTCCCCGTCGTCGGGCTCCTGCTCGGCGGCCTCCTGTTCGTGTTCAACCAGGTCGTGGCGATAGGCGACGGCAATTTCAAGCTCGGCGACTTCCTCACCGGCATCATCGCCCTGGTTCCCGGCGGCGCGCTGCTCGGCCGGTTCGCCGGCACGATCGCGAAACTGCCCGGCCTGAAGCAGATCCTGAGCTCCGGCGCGGTCAAGGGCATCACCACCTTCCGCACCGGGCTGCAGAACGGAACCATCGGCGGCGCCACACTCAGCAAGGTCGTCGGGCCGGCCGAGGAGGTCGTGGTCTCGTTCTTGAAGGGCTCGACGCTCGAGGTCGTCGCCAAGGCGGGCAACAAGGAAGACATCACGGCGGCCAACATCCTGGCGCCCTCGGCCGTGGCCGCGATCGGGACGGTGGGCGCGGGGGCCGCGCTCGGGGCCATCCCGACGAAGGGTCGTCGCGGTGGTGGTAGCGGCGCAGGTGGCGGGGGCGCAGGTGGCGCAGGGGCCGGCGGCGTGGGTGGCGCCGGTGGCGCTGGTGCCGGTGGCGCTGGTGCCGGTGGCGCTGGTGCCGGGGCAGGCGGAGGTACCGGAAGCCCGGGCACAGGTGGTCCGGGCACAGGTGGTCCGGGCACAGGTGGTCCGGGCGGTGCTGGTGGCACCGGAGCCGGCCCCACGGGCGGCGCCGGGGCTGGCGCGCCGGCCACACCGGCGGGCGGTGCCGGAACCGGAGCTCCCAGCACGGCCAACCCCGTCCCCACGGGTGCCGGTGCAGCCGGCGGTGGTACCGGGACCGGCCCCGGCACCGGCCCAGTGACACCGGCGCCGGCCACCGGTGGTTCCGGAGTCCCGGTGGGCGCTCCCGCAGCGGCCGCCGGAGCCGGCGCCGGTATCGGTGGCGGTTCGGGTACGAGAGCTGGAGCCGGTTCAGGGGCCGGATCCGGTTCCCCGGCTCCTGCCCCGGCCTCGGCCTCGGCCCCTGCCGGAACGGGGACCCCCGCAGGAGCGGGCACCGGTGCCGGAGCCGGTACACCGGCGGGTTCGGGAGCCGGAACCGGAGGCGGCGCAGGCACTCCCACCGCAACCGGGACGGGAGCCGCACCCGCCGCCGGCGCAGGAACCGGGGCAACGCCCGGTACAGGCGCCGGTACAGGCGCCGGTACAGGTGCCGGAACGGGCGCCGGAACGGGCGCCGGAACGGGCGCCGGAACGGGCGCCGGAACGGGCGCCGGAACGGGCGCCGGAACGGGCGCCGGAACGAGTGCCGGTGCTGGTGCTGGTGCTGGTGCTGGCGGTCAAGGCAGCGGCTTCTTCATTCCGGAGAAGGTCAATCGCGGCGAGTTCGACGAGCAGCTGGCGAACAACGTCGGGCAGTTCGCGAGCACGTTCACGAAGGTGGGCGTATCCATGAACGAGCAGGGCACCTCGTTCGAGGAGGCCCTGAACGGCGAGGCGGCCAACCTGATCCCGGGTCTGGCGGGTGGTCCGGCGGCGAAGGACCGCACCGTCGGCAACTTCCTCGGTGACGCCCCGAGCGGTGCGGGCCCGAACCAGGGCCAGAACATTCCGTTGTCGACGCTCGGACCGTCGGGCGGCGGGCCCGGCTCCTCGGCCCCGTCCGGCCCGGTGTCGTCCGGAGCCGGCGCGACGCCGGATCCTGGCCAGGCCTCGACGTCCGCCCCGGCTCCGGCCGCACCCCAGCCGTCCAGCTCACCTCAGCCCCCGGTCACGCCGGACCCGGCCACGTCCTCGGCACCGCCCGCGAGCCCGACCGCGCCCGCCCAGCCCCCGGCCTCGCCACCCTCGGCCGCGCCAGATCCGGCTGCCTCCCCGGCTGCCCCGGCTGCCCCGTCGGGTCCGGCCACACCCGACCCCGCCCCGGCCTCGGCACCACCCGCGAGCCCCAGCACCCCCGCCCCCGCCACGTCCGCTGCGCCACCGTCGGGTCCGACGACACCCGACCCGGCCCCGTCCTCCACAGCCCCCCAGGGCCCGGGCGCCCCCGACCCTGCGGCGTCCTCGGCAGCCCCGTCGGGTCCGAGCACACCGGATCCCACCCCCTCGCCCGCGCCGTCGCAGAGCCCGAGCACCCCAGACCCGTCAGCAGACCCGGCAGCGTCCGCGGCGCCGCCGTCAGGTCCGGCCACGCCCGATCCCGCGCGGCCGCCCGCTCCGGCGCAGAGTCCCAGCACCCCGGACCCGGCCTCGTCCTCTCCGTCATCGACGAGTCCTGGCGCACCGGATCCGGCCCAGCCCTCCACGCCGCCTCAAGGCCCGGGCACTCCCGATCCGGCCGCCTCCGCATCATCACCGCCGAGCCCGGCCACACCCGCCCCCGCCACACCGTCAACCGCTCCCCCGGCCTCCGATCCGGCTCAACCCGCCGCCGCTGTGCAGAGTCCGGCCACGCCCACCGGTTCGCCGTCCGGTCCGGGCACGCCCGAACCAGCCACATCGCCCGCGGCTCCATCTGCCACTGCCCCAACGTCATCCCCGGCTGGGGCGCAGAGCCCGGCTCAGTCGTCCCCGGATGCGGCGGCATCGACGGCCCCGGCGCCCGGTGCAGCGTCGACCGGTGCAGCGTCGACCGGTGCAGCGTCGACCGGTGCAGCGTCGACCGGTGCAGCGTCGACCGGTGCAGCGTCGACCGGTGCAGCGTCGACCGGTGCAGCGTCGACCGGTGCAGGTCAGGGCCCGCCGACGGCGGCTCCCGCGCCGACCACGGCCGCGCCACCGGCAACGAGCGGCGCAGCGCCTGCGCAGTCACCGACGGCTCCCGCTCCCACGCCGCCCGCCTCGCCCGACCCGGCGCAGCCGTCTCAGCCGGCGGGGTCGGGGCAGGTACCGCCGCCCTAGACGCCCGGCCGAGAACTCGGTCGGATCAGCCGGACACGGGCCGAGCTCGCACCCGGCCCGCTCGGGAACGAGCCGCCCGGGAGTCGGATCCGCGTGAAGCGAAGCTCGTGCGGCCGTTCACCGACGAGCATGACTCATGGCGTGAGGCGGGGCCCCGGGCGCACGTTCACCGCGCCGCGACCGCTGAGCACGCCCGGGCCGATCTGAGCGGATCTGAGCCGGGGACGGGTGCGAGTGGATGCCTGGGCGCTCGAGGTGACCGCCGCGTCCACCATGGTGGGGTGTCAGGCCTCGCGCAGGCGGGCCAGCAGTTTCGCGGGCGGGATGTCGGGGACCTCGGCCCAGACGGTCTTGACGCTCTCGCGCACGTACCAGCCCGCGGCCGAGGCCAGGGAGACCACGATCGACAGGCCCCGTCCCCCGATCTGCTCGGCGGTGGGATGACCGACGACGGGCGTGAGGTCCGGGGAGGCGTCGTCGACCCGGATGAGCCAGGAACTCGCGGTGGACGAGAGATGGATGTGGATCGGCTGACGGGCGTGACGCAGGGCGTTGCCGGCCAGTTCGGTGCAGACGATCTCCATGCGGTGCGTCAGCACGGCGAGGTGCGGCGAACCGGGTGGGACGACGATCGGCGGGTTGCGCACGCACAGGGAGATGATCGTCTCGCGGGTGCCGGTCAGCTGGTCCAGGCCGGGCAGGGCCCAGGAGCCGCGCTCGTGGCGGAGCACGTCCGGGGGCGGGTTGCGGGAGAGCACGGTTCTTCGACGCTCCTAGCCGATCGTTGCAGCGTCTGGCACGGGCGCTGACGCCCGTCGCACAAGACTGGTCCACGCTGGTAGGGATCGGCCTCGGTCATCAGCCTAGAGGGGCCGTCTGTGCCCCGCGCGCCGAGGTGGTGGAAATCGCTTGCAGGTCAGGGGGTGGCCCGGCCGTCGGGGCCGAGACGGCCCTCGGCCCAGACGAACAGGGAGGACGCGCCCGCGACGGTGAGGAGCTCCTCGACACCAGGTGCCGGGCCGCACAGCACGACCGACCCGCCGTGCGCGCGGATCGAGGCGGCGACGCGCACCAGGAACGAGATGCCGACCGAGTCGATCAGGTCGACGTGCCGGACGTCGACCTCGATCGGCATGTCCTTCTCGATCGCGTAGCCGCCGGCCTCCTCGAGTTCCTGGGCCTGGCTCATGTCGATGCTGCCGCGCAGCAGCACGATGACGGTGCCGTCGTTCTCGTAGACGGAGACGTCGCCCTTGGAGGAGCCCGGTTCGGTGCGGGGAGACAGACCCGGCTGACCGGTGCGGGCACCGACCACTCTCAGGTGCCGCTGACCGCGACCACCCGTATGGTCGTCCGTGCGCTCAGTCATGCTGCGTCCTGCCCTGTGGTTCACGAGAGATCGTCCGGAGGACGCGTGCGCGGTCAGCCCTGGTTCTGGACCACACCGGTGGCGACACCATACGGAATTCTCCGCTCCCCGGACAGGCGCGGCCCGGCCGGACTCGCATAATGGGTGGGTGCACAGAGGGAGTGGCGACCTGACGCCCGCTCATGACTGACCCGACGACCCCTCCCGCGGGGCAGGCACTGGCCGACGAGCAGGAGCTCTCGCTCAGCTTCGACCGGTACGCCCAGCTGGTGCGGGACATCCTGGGGGTGCCCGCCGCGACGGTGTCGCTCGTCGGCGAGCAGACGCAGAGTTTCCTGGGCGCCGCCGGCCTGCCCGAACCGTGGCAGACCCAGCGCTGGACGCCTCTGGTTCACTCGATCTGTCTCCTGGTGGTGGACGACTCGGCCCCGGTCGCGATTCCCGACGCCCGCCTCGATCCACGCACCAGTGCCAGCCCGTCCATCACGGACCTGGAACTCGTCGCCTACCTGGGGGTCCCGCTGGTCGCGGGGACGCAGATCGTGGGGGCCCTGTGCGCGATCGACGGAGTGCCCCGGCAGTGGGGCGAGCGCGAGATCCACATCCTGACCGGCCTGTCCGCGGCCTGCTCGGCCGAGCTCGTGCTGCGCCACACCCGCGCGCAGGCGCTCGACCGCCGGCGCGAGGCCGAGACCGCGCGGGCCGTCGCCGAACGTCACGGTCAGGACGCGGAGGTCGCGCGGCACCGCTCCGAGCTGCAGACCGTGGTGTTCCGGGAGTCCGAGCGCCACTCCCGCCTGCTGCTCGCTCTGTCCGAGACGCTGGCCGCGACCAGCAGCGTGGAGAGCGTGCTGGAGGTGGTGCAGGAGGCGTCGGCCGGGTACCTGGACGCCGAGACGGCCAGCTTCGTGCTCGACGAGCAGCCCGTGCTGGTGACCGGGCGGGCCCCGGACGACGGACGCAGCCTGTCCGCGCCGCTGTCGGGGACCCTGCCGGGGCGCCTGGTGCTGACGTGGGCGACCGAGGAGGCGGCCCGGCCGTGGCGCAGCTCGGGTGAGGACGAAGACGGGCGCGACGGCACCGACGGACGGGACGGCACCGACGGACGGCGCACCCAGGCCCAGGTCGAGGAGACCATCTCGGCGCTGGCCCATTTCGCCTCGATGGCCCTCGACCGCGCGATCCTCCTGCAGGAGCGCCGCAGTGCCGCCGCGACCCTCCAGCACGCGATGCTCACCCTGCTCCCCCCTCGCCCGGACGCTTCTCTGGCCGCCCGGTACGTGCCCGCCGCCAGCGCCAACCAGGTCGGCGGGGACTGGTACGACGCGGTGACGGTTCCCTCGCCGACCGGCATCGCCGAGGACGCCGACCTGGCCCTGATCATCGGGGACGTCGCCGGTCACGACATCGGCGCGGCCGCCACGATGGGGCAGGTGCGCAGCGTGCTGCGGGGGCTGCTGGTCGACCGGGGCCTGGACCAGGGCGTGGATCCGGCCGCGATGATCAGCCGGCTGGACACCGCCCTGACCCGGCTCGCGATGCCGACCTGCTCCTCGCTCGTGCTGGCGGTGCTGCACGCTCCCGACGACGAGGGGCCCGGGCGTCGTCTGACCTGGGCCAACGCCGGGCATCCGGCCCCGTTGCGGATCAGCGCCGACGGCCGTACCCAGCTGCTCGACGAGCCCACCGGCCTGCTGCTGGGCATCCCGCTGGTGCTGCCCCGGCACACCCACGAGACGCGGCTGGAGCCCGGCGACACCCTGTTGCTGTACACCGACGGGCTGATCGAGCGCCCGGGCCGGCGGCTGTCGGCCGGGCAGGCGCAGCTCATGCTCAGTGCTGCCTCCCACCACGGCCTACCGGTGACCGAGATGCTCGACCGGGTGCTGCAGGACCTGATCTCGGACGACCCGGACGACGACTGCGCGATGCTGGCGATCCGTCTGGGGTGAGGGCCCGGGTTCTCAGGCGCACGCCGGTCCCGGCGCACGCCTTGGCGCCGGACCTGGCGACGAGGCGCGCCCGGGTTCTCGCCCGGGCGCGCCTTCGGGTCGCCGGTTCAGGTGCCGCCTGCGCCGGCGTCGCCTGCGCTGGCGTCGCCTGTGCTGGCGTCGCCGGATCAGGTGCGGATGGGCACCTGGACCCCCAGGAGGCTGCCGTCACCCAGGTGCAGCAGACCCCGGCCGGGCTGCGGGGCCTGCCCGATCAGCCCGCGGGAGAGCTTCACGCCGATGACCTCGCCGTCGCTGAGGCTCTGCGGCGACAGGAGCATGCCGGTGCGGTTGCGTTTCATCTGCCCGACCCAGCCGGCCAGGCTCAGCGTCAGCGACTCGGAGTTGCCGGCCGCCAGCACACCCCAGCCGTTGCCCTGGGCTCCCCGCGACAGGGACGCCAGGTCGGGGTCGATCTCGGAGTTCATCACCAGCTCGGCGTCGTCGACCACGATCACCGCGGTCTCCTCGGGGATGTTGCTCAGCACCTGGCGGAACTGCGCGACCCCGACCTCGGCGTCGGTGATCACCGCGGCCACGCCCGGGCGGCCCGCCAGGTCACGCAACGGCGAGCGCCGCGGCGCGACGACCACCAGGCCGCTGCCGGCGGCCAGGAGCGACTCCGCGGCGGTGAGCAGCGCGGTGCTGCGGCCGGTGCGGGGCGGGCCGGCGATCACGAACGAGGGGACGTCGGACAGGTCGGGGCTCAGGGCGGTGAGGGTGTCGCCGCCCACGGCCAGCAGGGGCCGCATGGAGCCGGGGGTGCTGGGCAGGCGCAGGGCCTGGTCGTAGGTGATGCGGTCGGGCAGGACGTCGAGACGCAGCGGACGGCGGGTGGCGGGGACGGCGGCCTCGCGTTCGCGCAGCCCGGCGCCCAGGCGCTGCAGGACCTCGGCCTGGGCGGTGCCGGTGAGGTCGCGGGTCAGGACGGCGATCTGGATCTCGCTGAGGTCGCCGGTGCGCAGGGCGCGGCCGGGGGCGGGGGCGTCGGGGGCCTGGCGGGTGGGGATGCCGACGCTGGAGTACTCCTGCTTGTCGTTGAGTTTCAGCACGATCTTGTCTTCGGTGGTGCCGGAGTAGCGGCTGCCGCCCAGGACCTTGTCGCCGGCGAGCACGACGTGGATGCCGACACCCGCGCCGTCGCGCAGCAGGCGCAGCATGCGCTCGAGGTAGCTGCCGTTGTCGTAGGACAGGAACTCGCGGTCGAAGACCTCGAACCGGTCGACCATGACGACGATGTGCGGCAGGCGCTCGGCCGGGGGCTGGGCGGCGCGCAGTTCGGTCAGGTCGGCGCTGCCGCGGGCGCCGAGAACGCCCTGCCGGGAGGTGAGCTCGGCGTTGAGGCGGTCGAGGAGGCGGCCCAGGCGCTCGATCTGCTTGCGGTCGACGACGGCGCCGGTGTGCGGCAGCTCGGCCAGGGCGTTGAGGGCGCCGTTGCCGCAGTCGATGCCGTAGAGGTGCAGGTCGTCGACGCCGTGCGCGGCCGTCAGGGCGGCGGCGAGGGTGCGCAGGGTCTGGGAGCGGCCGGTGCGCGGGGAGCCGATGACGTGCAGGTGCCCGGTCTGGTCGAGGTCGAACGTGAGGTCGGTGCGGGCCTGCTGGGCGGGCAGGTCGATGACACCGAACGCGACCGGGGGCAGGGCGGCGGGGCGCTGCCCGGCCGCCGGCGGGTCGGCCGGGCGGTTCCAGTCGAGCAGGATGGGCAGGGGCGGCAGCCAGGGGCTGGGCTGGCGTTCGATGCCGGCCTCGTGGGCGGCCTTGGCGATGGTCTCGACCAGCACGGCGAGGTCGGTGACGGCCTCGACCTGCTCGCCCGTGGCGCTGCGGGGCCGGGCCGGGAGTGGGCCGCCGAGGTCGGGCCAGGTGACGACGCCGGCGCGGACCGGCGGCGGGGTGTCGGCCCGGACCTGCCCCAGGCCGCTGGGACGGCGCCCGCCGACGCGGGCGGACTGGAACGGCAGCAGCACCGAGGGGCCGAGCCGGGCGTAGGCGCGCCCCGGGTTGGACGGGGAGATCTCGCCGGAGGCCGGGCTGTCGATGATGTCGCGGCTCTCGGAGCCGTCGGTGGTGCGCAGCGCGATGCGCAGGTTGGTGTTGGCCCGGATGTCGGGGGTGACCGCACCGCCGGGCCGCTGCGTGGCCAGCACCAGGTGGATGCCGAGGGAGCGGCCGCGCTGGGCGATGTTGACCAGGCCGGAGATGAAGTCGGGCAGTTCGCGGGCCATCGAGGCGAACTCGTCGATGACCAGCATCAGGCGCGGTAGCGGGGGCATCGAGACCGAGCCGGAGCGGGTGCGCCTGTCGAGGTAGTCGAGGATGTCCTTGGCGCCGTGCTGGGCCAGAAGTGTCTCGCGGCGGCGCAGTTCGGCGCCGAGGGAGACCAGGGCGCGCTCGACCAGGTGGGTGTCGAGGTCGGTGACCAGGCCGACGGTGTGCGGCAGGTCGGCGGCCTCGGCGAACGCGCTGCCGCCCTTGTAGTCGACGAGCACGAAGGTCATCTCGTCGGGGCGGTTGACCACGGCGAGGGTGGCGACCAGGGTCTGCAGCAGCTCGGACTTGCCGGAGCCGGTGGTGCCCGCGATCAGGGCGTGCGGGCCGTCGCGCACCAGGTCGACGGAGAACGCGCCGTCGTAGCCGGCGCCGAGCGTGGCGGTGGTGCTGCGCCCGCCCAGGTTCCAGCCCGCCACCAGCGCGCTCGGCGTGGGCGGTTCGAGCCCGAGCAGGTCGAGCAGCCGCACGGCGCCGGGCAGGGTGCTCTCGTCGCTGTCACCGACCCCCCGGAGCGGGGCCAGGGCCCGGCCGAGGTGCTCGTACCAGCCGCGTTCGGGTGAGTCGGGGCGCACGTCGGTGAGGGCGGCGCCCGGGCCGGTGCGCACGCTCGACGTCGCGCCGGTCACGACCACGGCCCCGGACTCCTCGGGCAGGAGGCGCTCCTCACGGTCGACGCAGATGACGAAGACGCCCACGGCCGGGCCCTCACGCAGCAGCGACACGACGCCGGGCAGGGAGCGGGCGCGGCGGGCCTGCTCGAGCACGACCAGGACGTCGGGGTAGCCACTGACACCGCCACGGACCAGGTCGCGGCCCAGGGCGGTGCGGGCGGTGACCATCTGGCCGAGCTCGCCGATGCGCCGGGCCAGGGAGTCGGTGGTGCTGCCCACGAGGGCGTACGCGTCTTCGCCGGTGGCCTGGGTGTGCGGCAGCCAGCGGGTCCAGCTCCAGGTGCTCTCGCCGTCGGGACCGGCCAGCACGACCAGGCGCAGGTCGGTGGGCCCGTGCAGCGAGACCGCCTGCGCCGCCAGCCAGGCCGCGAGCGCGCTGCCGCCGGGACCGGCCAGGCCGACGACCCCGGCGCGGCGCACGTCGACGCGCACGGGCACCTGGTCGAGCCAGGGCACGGTGGTGCGGCGGTGCTCGTCGAGGGTGGGGTCTTCGACGCTGGTGGCCGAGGGCAGGTCGGTGGTGCCGACGCGCAGGGTGAGGAAGTCGGGGTCGGCCCAGCGGCGTTCCCACAGTCGCTCGGACGGCTGGGCGGCCATGCGCAGGAGCGAGGCGGGGTCGGGCAGGGACAGGCGCAGGTTGTGCTGCTCGTCGCGGACCGTGGCGTCGATGTCGTCGGTGAGGCGGGCCTTGCGGGCCTCGTACTCGGCGAGCTGCTCGCGGTACTTGGCCATGGCCTGCTTGCGGCCGCTGAACTGGGTGAGCAGGGCGCCCAGCGGGGACAGCAGCGCGATGAAGATGAAGATCCAGCGGCCGGTGAGCAGGATCGTGACCAGGGCGCTGCCGGCCGGCAGGAGCAGGATGGGCAGCAGCGGGATCGGGCGCTTCTCGGGCCTGGTGGGCGGGGCGGGCAGGCGGAACTTCTGCCCGGCCTCGGGCGGCAGGAACCGGGGCGGGCGGTTGAACTCCAGGCCCAGGCCGTCGTCGGCCGGGGTGAGCGGCGCGGGCACCGGGTGCGCGGAGGAGATCTCGAGCAGGCTGTCGCCCGCGGCCAGGAGACTGCCCTCGTGCCAGGCGGTCTCGCCGGTGACCGGCTTGCCGTCGAGCTGGGCGGCCTCGGCGCGCAGCAGCACGACCGTGCCGTCGGCGCGCACGCGCACCTGGGCGGCGAACGCGCCCGTGCCGGCCCCGGCGGGCAGGCGCAGGCGGCAGGCGGGGTCGCTGCCGAGGTCGTAGTCGCCCGGCGGGAGCCGGAACACGGTGCCGGCGCCGGGCCCGGACACGACGCGCACCTCGGTGCGGCCCTCGGGGGCCGGGCCGGACGGCACCGGGGACCCCAGGCCCAGGTCGGCGCCGTCACGGATGCCGGCGCGGCGCAGCGAGTCACCCGGTTCCAGGGCACGGTCGCCGGTGAACAGCGGGGGTGAGCCGGCCACTCCCAGGACGCGGGCCAGCTCGGTGGCGAGGGAGCCCACCGGGGCGGCCGGGTCGGTCTCGACGACGACGGTGGCGGACACGGCGGCGTCCTGCGGATCGCGGACGCTGACGTTCAGGCGCACGGGGGTTCAGCTTTCAGCAGCGGTTCGGACAAGGGGCCGGGCATGGTTCGGGCAGCGGTTCACACGGGGCGACGGGCATCGGGAGTCCTTTCGGGAGAGCCGGACGCAGACGTTCTCCCGTAGAACACCGGCGAGCCCCCGGAAGGTTGAGGCCTTGCGGGCATCAGTTTCCGGGGGCACCGTCGGCCGGGGACGTCAGCCCAGGTTGGAGCCGAGCTGCTCGTCGGTCTGGCTGAACGCCTCACCGACCGAGCGCACGTACTGCCCGATGCCCTGAAGGCCGTTGTTGACCTGCTCGAAGCCCTTGCCGAACTCGTCGAAGAACGGCGAGAACTTCTGCTGCGCGGCCGGGGTCGAGTAACCGTTGGCGAGCAGGCTCTGGACCTTGCCGCGCACCTCGGTGAGCTTGTCCTGCAGCTGCTGGAAGTCGTTCAGCAGGGCCTGCGACGTGGACGCGGTCTCGTCTGAGTTGATCTTGAAGTCGGGCACGGCGTTTCTCCTCGTCCGATGGCTTCCGTGTCGGGAGGGATACGACGCGCGGGGTCCGGATGGTTCAGCCCGGTTGCCCGTTCGTACACCCGCGGACGGTCAGGACGGCAACCGGCCCGCGAACCGCGCCGCCCGTCGAACCCTGGACCGGCCCGTTCCCGTACTCCACGCATGAAGCGCGCAACTCCCGGCGGCCGGGCGGTCACGGTCCTCCTCGCCCTCCTCCTGACGACCGCCGGGCTGCTGGGCACCCAAGTGACCAACGCGTCCCCGAGCCGGGCCGGTGACACCGAGAACCTCGTCAAGGTGTTCGTGGTGCCGCCGCTGGACCAGACCGGCGGGCAGGCGGTCGGGCTGGCGGCCGTGGCCGGTGCGGTGCTCGGCGACCAGACCCGCGCCGGCGAGATCTTCCAGCTCAACCAGAACCGGCGCCAGCCCGACGGCGGCGCCCTGACCGAGCCGAACCAGGCGCTCACCCCCGGCTGGATCCTGCGCCTGCCCGGCGACGCCTCCGGCCGGCTCGTGCAGTTCGCCCGCGAGCGGGGCGACGACGCGGTGCAGATGGACAACGGCCAGATCCAGGGCGGCGACACCGGTTTCCCGCCCGCCGCGGTGCTCGCCGCGATCGGCTCGGTGCTGCTGGCCCTGATCACCGCCGCCATCGTGACCCGCCGCCGCCTCGGCGCCTGGCTGCGGCGCACCCTCGAACGCCTGCGTGAACCCGGCCGCCGCCGCGCGAGACTCGCCGCCCGCCGCGACCTGACCGGGCGCTTCCGTTCCGACACCGAGACGGTGCGGCGCGCGTACAGCACCGTCGGCTCGCTCGCCGTGCGCTCGCCCGGCAACCAGGTGCACGCCCTGCGGGTCGACGAGCGCAGCGTCACCGTGTGGGTCTCCGGCGACACCGCCCCGCCCGAGCTGCCCGGCCCCTGGCGCGGCGTCGACGACTCCCACTGGCGCCTCGACGGCGCTCTCCCCCGGCCGGACCCGCAGGGCGACGGCACGGCCTGCCTGGTGCGCGCCGGCGGCACCGACGCCGCGAGCGCGGTGTTCGTCGACCTCAGCCGCCTCGACGGCGTCCTGAGCGTGACGGGAGACGAGAGCGTCGGCCGCGACGTCGTCCATCATCTGCTCACCGAGGTCGCCGCCGTGCAGCCCGGCACCCCGGTGCAGGTGCTGGGCGGGTACCCGATCGCGATCCCGGCCGGGCTGAACCAGGTCTCGTGGACCCCGGGCACCCCGTCCCGCCAGGACCACGACGACGAGTCCCCCGTGCGCGCCACCGCCCTGCGGCGGCCGGTGCGCGGGATCGTCGTGGTCGCCGGCACCCCTGACCGGGCCACCCTGGACGAGCTGTCCCGGCTGTGCGGTTCGGGCGGCGAGGGGTGGACGGGCCTGGTGGCCGGGGACGTGCCGGTCGGCGCGCACTGGCGCTGGCACGCGGTCGAGGACGGCGACGTGGACATCCCGGTGCTGGACGTGCGGGTGACCGTCCCGGCGTGAGGCGGGAACGGGCCGCCCCCGGAAGCCCCCTGGGGACGGGATCCCCGGGCAGAAGCCCTCAGGCCGCGTCCGCGACCCGCCGCCGCAGCACCGAGAGCGCGTAGTGACGGCGTGATTTCACCGTGCCCACCGGGATGCCCAGCGCGAGCGCGGTCTCCTTGGCCGTCAGCCCGTTCAGGCAGGTGGCGCGGATGACGTCGCGGTGCTCGGGCGTGAGGTGGCGCAGCAGGTCGTCCGTGACCTGCGTGGCGACGACCTGGTCGGCGTGGTCGGGGTGCACACCGCCCGGCAGGGGCTCGGGCCGGTGCTCGGTGCCGACGCTCTCGTGCCGGGAGCTGGCACTGCGTACCCGGTCGATGGCGAGGTTACGGGCCACGGTCAGCAGCCAGCCGCGCACCGAGCCCTTCGAGGAGTCGAGCACCCCGGCGTGACGCCAGGCCCGGATGAGCGTCTCCTGGACGATGTCCTCGGCCAGGTAGTGGTCGTTGATCAGGGACTCGGTGTAGGCCAGCAGTGCCCGCGCGTGCTCGGCCACCAGCGCGTCGAGCAGTGCGTCGTGCCCGTCAACGGAACCGGCTGTCGGGGATGCCGTGATCATGGCGGTCATGTCGGGTGACCGTAGGCAGAGCGGCTTCCGTAACTCTGACGGAAGACTGACGTCCTTCTGACGTCGTGCCCGAAAGGGCAGTCACGATCGGTCGCGCAGCAGGCCGGGGTTGGACGCGAGCGCCTGCACCTTGACACGGACGAGTTCGGCGTCCGGGTGCCCGAGGTCCTCGAGGATGGCCAGGGCCTGGTCCCAGGCGGTCACCGCGGCCGAGGGCCGGCCCGCGCCCGCGTGCGAGTCGCCGATGTGAACGAGCGTGTCGGCCTCGAGGTAGCGGTCGGCGATGTCGCGGTAGATGGCCAGGGCCGTGGCGTACGAGCCGAGGGCCTCGCCGGTGCGGTGCAGGTGGTGCTGGGCGTAGCCGAGGCTGTCCCAGGCGGCGGCCTCGCCGTTGCGGTTGCCGACGCGGCGGTGCAGCTCGATCGAGGCCTCGCACTCGGTCAGGGCGGTCTCGTACTCGCCGAGCAGGATGTGCGTCCAGCCGACCTCGTTACGCACCCAGCCCAGGCCGCTCAGGTCGCCGAGATCCCGGTACAGCGCGGAGGCCGTGCGGTACTGCGCGAGCGCGACCCGGTGCTCACCGCGTCCGTTCGCCTGGAACGCCAGCTGCCGGTGCGCGTAGGCCTTGCCGGAGAGGTCGCCGAGGCGCTCGAACAGGACCAGCGCCTCGGTCAGGCTGCGGGTGGCCTCCTGGTCGAGGCCGACCCGCGACTGCGCGAACCCCAGGGCGCGGCTGGCGTGGGCCTGGCCGCTCAGGTCACCGCTGCGCCGGGCCGCCTCCAGCGCCAGGGTCTGCAGCGCGAGCTGCACCTGCCAGGAGCCGGTGCGATCGAGGTAGTTCTCGATCACCGCCGCGATCTGCCAGGTGTGCCGGGCGCTGCCGTGGTGCTGGTCCTGGCGGATCACCGCGACCAGGGCTGGTCTCTCGGTCTCGAGCCAGGACGCGGCGGCCCGGTTGGTCTCGAACGTCTCGGGCACGGTGCCGGGCACCGGGGCGGGCAGGGCCACCCGGTCGCGGGTGGGGGCCAGGGTGCCGGCGGCCGCGTCGGCGCTGTGCAGGTAGTGGTCGAGCAGCCGGGTGCGGGCCTGCTCGGACTCCTCGCCGGCCTCGGCGGCCAGCTCGGCGGCGTACGCGCGCAGCAGCTCGTGGCAGCCGTAGCGGCCGGGGCGGGTCTCGAAGATCAGGCTGGCGCGCAGCAGTTCGCCGAGGATCTGGCGGGTGCGGGGGCGCGGGCGCATCGCCAGGCTGGAGGCGGCGGCCAGCGAGCAGTCGGGCCCGGCGTGCTGCCCCAGCAGGCGGAACAGGCGCGCGGCCTCGGGTGAGAGCGCGTGGTACGACCAGGAGAAGACCGAGCGGACGTCGGTGGGCGCGGTCTCGCCGCTGAACCCGTCGAGGCCGCCGATCTCGCGCAGCGCGGAGGCCACGGCCTGCAGCGAGTACGCCGGGTTCACCGCGGCGTGCGCGCAGACCAGGGCCAGGGTCAGGGGCAGGCGCCCGGTCAGGTCGACGACCTCGGCGGCGGCCCCGGCCTCGAGCGTGGTGCGGTCGGTGCCGAGCCGGGCGGCCAGGAACCGCAGCGCCTCGGCCCGGGGCAGCGGGTCGAGGGTGACGGGGTGTGCGCCCTCGGTCGCGACCAGGTCGATCAGCTGGTTGCGGCTGGTCACGATCACCAGGCTGCCGGTGGTGCCGGGCAGCAGGTGCCGCACGTGGTCGCTGTCGCGGGCGTTGTCGAGCAGGATCAGCATCCGGCGCCCGGCCAGGAGGCTGCGGTACAGCGACGCCTGCGCCTCCAGCCCGGCCGGGATCCGGTGGGTGGGCACGCCGAGCGCGTCGAGGAACGAGCGCAGCGTCTCGGCCGGGCCCATCACCGCGCCGGAGGGGTGGAAACCGCGCAGGTTGACGTACAGCTGGCCGTCGGGGAAGCGGGCCGCCACCCGGTGCGCCCAGTGCACCGCCAGGGTGGTCTTGCCGACCCCGCCCATGCCGCTCATCACCACGACGCGCGGCGCGGTGCCGGTCTCCAGCCCGCCCAGCAGCGACGAGACCACGTCGAGCTCGTGACGGCGGCCGGTGAACGAGGCCAGGTCGGCGGGCAGCTGGGCCGGGGGCACCACGGCGACCGACTCGTCCGCCGGCCCGGCCGGGACCACCGGGGGAACCGGGATCACCGGCTCCACCTCCAGCACCTGCTGCCGCGCCGCCTGCAGCTCCGCGCCGGGCACCAGGCCGAGCTCCTCGTCGAGCGTGAAGCGCAGGTCGTCGAACAGGTCCAGCGCCTCGGCCGAGCGGCCCACCGCGGCCAGCACCAGCATCAGCCGCGCCTGCACGGCCTCGTCGAGCGGATGCCGGGCCGCGGCCTCCCGCAGCCCGGGCAGCAGGTCGCCCGCCACCCGGTGCCCCGCCGCGAGCGCGTGGTCGGCCGCGCGCCGCACCGCGGCCAGGTACTCGCCCTCGACCGCCACGAACGCCGGGTGCCGGCGCACCTCCGGGGTCAGGTCGGCCACCACCGGCCCGGCCCACAGCGACAGCGCCTCGACCAGGCACCGGGCCGCGGACGCGGCGTCCCCGGCGGTGTCGGCCGAGGCCGTCAGCTCCCGGAAACGCCCCAGGTCCAGCGCCCCGGCGGGCACGTCGAGCCGGTAGCCGGCCGCGTCACGGGTGACCCAGCGCGACGGGGCGCGGGCCGCCAGCGACGGTTCGAGGGTGCGCCGCAACGCTGCGACGTGCCGGTGCACCACGTTGACCGCGGTGCCGGGCGGGTCGTCGGGCCACAGCAGGTCGACGATCTCGTGCAGGGCCACCGGCTGACCCGCCCGCACGAGCAACAGGGCGAGCACAGCCCGTTGCTTGGGTGGGCCGAGGGGCAGCTCGGACTCACCCGACCACCCTCGCAACGGACCCAGCACCGTGAAACGCACAAAGGTGATCCTACGGCGCCCTTCACCCTCCGTCACGGCGCCCGCAGGAGCACACGGCCAGTTGTATGACATGAGTGACCGACGACTTCACCGCGTAGCGTCCCGGCCCGAAGCTCACCGGCATGGGGATCGGTCTCGTGCGGGCCTACACGATCGGCATCGCCGTGTTCGTGACCGCGTACTGGCTGAGCCCGCCCGGCGTCACCCGCAACCTCGCGCAGCTGCCGATCGCGCTCATCGCGGTGTCCGCTCTGGTGCTGGCCGGGGTGCGCGACCGCCCCCGCCGCGCCGCCTGGCTGGCCCTGGCCACCGGCGCCGGCCTGACCTTCGCCGGAGACCTCTCCCAGGCCGTGTACGTCGTGCGCGGCGGCGACATCCCGTTCCCCTCCCCCGCCGACACCGCCTACCTGTCGGGCGACGTCCTGCTCGCCGTGGGCCTCGGCCTGATGCAGCGCGGGCGTCCCCGCGACCTGGCCGGGACCCTCGACACGCTCGTCGTCACCGTGGCCGGGGGCCTGGTGGTCTGGCTCGGCCTGGGCGCCGGCTTCAGCGTCCCGGACTCCCCGGCCGACCTGGTGCGCCTGGCCTACCCGCTCGAGAACATCCTGCTGCTCTCGCTCGCGGTCTGGCTGCTGACCAGCCCGCCCGGGATCGTGGACACCCCGGTCGCGCGCTGGCTGACCCTGGGAACCACCGGCCTGCTCATCGGCGACACCACGTTCGGCCTGTCCGGCGGCACGCTGACCATGCAGGACCAGCTGTTCTCGATGCTGTACTTCGTCATGTACCTGGGCTGGACCGGTGCCGGGCTGCGCGCGGCCCGGCACCCGGGCGTGACCGAGCCACCGGGGCCGGCCCGGGCGCTGTCCCCGGCCCGGCTGCTGTTCCTGTACGCCGCCCTGTTCGTGGTGCCCGGCCTGCTGCTGTGCGACTTCGTCCGGCACGTCGAGTTCGACCACTTTCCCCTGGCCACCGCCGCGGCTCTGCTGTCGCTGCTGGTCCCGGCCCGGATGTGGTTGTCGATGCACCAGCTGGAGACCTCCACCCGCCAGCGCGACGCCTACCGCGAGGACCTGGTGCACCAGGCCGCGCACGACCCCCTGACCGACCTGCCCAACCGCGCGTACCTGATGGAGCTGCTGGCCGCCCAGCTGCAGCGGGCCCGGCGCAGCGGCAGCGAGGTCGCGGTGCTGTTCGTCGACCTGGACTTCTTCAAGCGCGTCAACGACCAGCTCGGGCACGCTGCCGGCGACGAGGTGCTGCGCACGGTCACCGAGCGGATGAAGGGCGTGCTGCGCGCCGGGGACGTGATCGGGCGGCAGGGCGGTGACGAGTTCGTGGTGCTCATCGACCCGGTGCCCAGCCCGTCGGACCTGATGGAGATCGCCGAGCGCCTGGTCACCACCGTCAGCGCGCCGATCATGACGAGCACCGGCAAGGCCGCGGTCGGGGCCAGTGTCGGCATCGCGCTGGCCCGGGACGGGCAGATCGACCCGGAGAAGCTCCTGCAGGACGCCGACCTGGCCGCCTACCGGGCCAAGAGCAACGGGCGCGGGCGGGCCGAGATCTTCGACCAGGCGCTGCGCACCGAGCTGGAGGTGCGGGCCAAGCTCGAGGCCGACATCCGGGCCGGGCTGGCCAGCGACGAGTTCGAGCTGCACTACCAGCCGGTGATGAGCGTGGCCGACGGCAACCTGCGCTCCTACGAGGCCCTGATCCGCTGGCGGCACCCGCTGCGCGGCATGGTCCCGCCCAACGAGTTCATCCCGGCCGCCGAGGAGAGCCTGCTGATCTGCGAGGTGGGGCGCTGGGTGCTCACGCACGCCACCCGGCAGCTGGCCGAGTGGACGCGGATGGACCCGCAGGGACACGGCGACGTCACCGTCGCGGTCAACATCTCGGCCCGGCACCTGGCCTCGCCGTCGTTGGTCGACGAGGTGCGTCAGGCCCTCGAGGAGAGCGGGCTGCAGCCACGGCGGCTGGTGCTCGAGATCACCGAGACCGTGCTGCTCGACGAGCCCACCGCCGACACGCATCTCAGGGCCCTGCGCGACCTCGGCGTCACCGTCAGCCTCGACGACTTCGGCACCGGCTACACGAGCATCGGCCAGCTGCAGAAGCTCCAGGTCGACACCCTCAAGATCGACCAGTCGTTCCTGCGCTCGGACGACCCGGCCACCCAGTCGCTGGTGAAGCTGATGATCACGGCCGCGCACGCGTTCAACCTGGACGTGGTGGCCGAGGGCGTGGAGACGCAGGAACAGCTCGACCGGCTCGCGGCGATCGGCTGCGAACTCGCGCAGGGCTACTACCTGGGGCGCCCGAAGTCCGCGCAGGAAACCGAGATCGTGGTCTAGTGGTGCCGGCGCAGGTGCCGGGTCAGGGCGTCGTCGCCGAAGTCGTTGACGGGGTCGCGCCACACACTGTGCACGTGGTTGCCCTCGCGCTGGGTGTTGTCCCACTCCGCCACGAAACCCTCTGCCTGCAGGCGGAAGTAGTGCGGGTGCCCGGGGCCGGTGCCGCCCGCCCAGGCGAAATGCACGTCGTCGAGCCGGTTCCCCGCAAACTTGGCCGCCTCACGCGCGGCCACCCCGGCCGGCACGCGCCCCGTGAACGTCTCCAGCAGATCCCGCAGCAGCGTCTTCTGCCGCACCGACAGCTGCTCCGCCGCAATCCCTTTGGGGGTGGACGAGTACCGCACCGCCTCCCGGTGCACCGGCCGTGCCCCCGCGCGTTGCTCCGCCACCTCGTGCACCCCCTCGACCAGGTCCCGCAGCCGCGGCGCGGAGAACCGCTCACGCCACAGCTCGGGCAGGGGCATGGTGGAGTCGCCGTCACTGATGCGCGGCCGGTTGCCGGTCACCAGATCGACGGGCGCGACCGGCGCCAGCACGGCCTGCGCCGCCTGGCCGGGATCCAGCGAGCGCATGAGCTCCCGGGCCAGATCCTCGCTCGCCCCCAGCGGCCTCAGCATCACCCCACCCAGCAGCGGCGAGGACGCCGGGTCGGCCCCGAGGAAACACGGTGTGCTGGAACGTACTTCGCCCCCGAGCACGAGGTGCTGCACCGACACGTGGTGCCCACCGAAACGCCAGGCCCAGGGCCCGCCGGGCTCGGGTGCACCGAAGACCCGCACCCAGTAGGCCTGCGGGTCACGGCCCCGCGGGCGCCCCCAGTCGACCTCCCAGCCGTCGGCCCGGTCGAGCACGTTCTCCAGGCCGATGATGGTGGACGCGGTGGTGTAGCCCGCCTCCGACAGCCCACTGGCGAGCAGGCGCATCGCGAGACCCTGCTGCCCGGGCCGCATCTGGTTCAGGGAGAGCCCGCCGTGGTCGGTGGGCGTGTAGAACCAGCGGTGCCGCTCGTTCTCCGAGGGCCACGGCCAGAGGGCCAGGGCCCGCTGGGTGGCGTTCAGGCTGCCCAGCCAGTCGCGAGCGGCGTCGGTCATGAGGGCGGCGACGTCGGTCACGGCTCGACACTACGTCCGGTTCGTCACCGTCTCAACCGATGGCGGGTGGTTGTCGGGGGACGGCGTGGTCACCTCCGGGGGGCCGGTCGCGTGGGGCCGGTCGCGGGGGGCCGGTCGCGTGGGCCGATGGTGGACGTGGTGGTCGGGTGCCATCGTCGGGTGCCATCGTCGGGCTGCCGGTCGGGCTGCCGGTCGGGCTGCCGGTCGGGCTGCCGGTCGGGCTGCCGGTCGGGTCTCAGGACAGGTCGCGGAACGCGTCGAGGGCGTCGATCCAGGCCGCGGTCATGCCGGCACCGCCGTGCCCCTCGTCGCCGATGACGACCAGGCGGCTGCCCGGCCAGGCCTGGTGCAGGTCCCAGGCGGTGTCGAGAGGGCTCGAGACGTCGTGGCGGCCGTGGACGAGCACCCCGGGGATGTGCGCGATGCGGTGCATGTTCTCCAGCACCGGGGTCTCGTCGAGAAAGCTGCCGTTGCCCCAGTAGTGGGTGATGAGCCGGGTCGAGACCTGCTGCTCCACCGGCGGCTTGAGCGCGTAGTGCGCTCCTGCGTTCGGGGCCAGCGAGACGTGCGTGTCCTCCCAGATGCACCAGGCGCTCGCGGCCCGCTGCGTCACCACCGGATCGGGATCGGCGAGCAGCCGGGCGTAGGCCACGGACAGGTCACCGGCGCGCTCGGCGGCCGGCACCAGGCTCGCGAACTGCTCCCACTCACGCGGGAAGATGCGCCGCATGCCGTTGCTGATCCACTCGGTCTCGCGGCGACGGCCCGCGGTGACCGCCGCGAGCACGATGCCCACGACCCGTTCCGGGTGCGCCTGGGCGTAGGCCAGGGCCAGCGAGGAGCCCCACGAGACCCCGGTGACCACCCAGCGTTCGATGCCCAGGCGCGCGCGCAGGTCCTCGATGTCACGGATGAGGTGCGCGGTGGTGTTGACCGACAGGTCGACCCCGGCGTGATCGGCGAGCGGGCGGCTGCGACCGCAGCCTCGCTGGTCGAACAGAACGGCCTGGTAGGCCTGTGGGTCGAACAGCTGCCGGATGCCCGGTTTCGCACCCGAGCCCGGGCCCCCGTGCAGGTACAGCACGGGCCGACCCTGCGGGTTGCCGCAGGTCTCCCAGTAGATCTCCTGCCCGTCGCCGGGCTCCAGCCAGCCGGACTCGTACGGCTCGATCGCCGGATACCGCTCGCCCATCAGTGCTTCTCGACCGTGCGGGCCAGGATGCCGAGGGTGGCCTTGAGCCCGGCCTCGGGGATGATCGGGAAGTTGACCGCCCCGCGGTAGCGCGGCTCGATCCGCGACCAGTCGTAGTAGGAGGTGACCAGGGTCCCCCCTTCGTGCGGACGCAGGACGTATCCGTACAGGTGCTTGATCGGCGGCTGGATCGTGCCCGAGATCGTCCACTCGATCGCCGCGTCTTCTTCGTAGCGGGTGATGATGACCGTGACGTCGTACTTGCCCATCGGCAGGTCGCCGAGAGCCTCGCGGTCCATGTGCACGACGAACGTGTCGCCCACGGCCGTGACCGGCTCGCCCTCGGCCCACTGCAGCATGCCCGAGGAGTCGATGCGCACGTGGCCCTGCGGGTCGGTGAGCTGCGCGAACACCTCGCCCGGGCTCGCCGCGACCTGACGTGTGACCTCGAACCGCTCGTCCGTCATGTCCGCATCCTACTTTTCGCCGCGCGCCGAGATCTGCTGGATCGCCCAGGTGTTTCCGTCGGGATCGTCGAAGAACGCGAAACCCACGAAGTCGAGGGCCTTTCCGCCCTGCTCGAGCGCCGCCGCGTCGCCGTTGACGGCCTGCACCTCGCTGATGTCGACGCCCCGCCCGGCCAGCTCGGCGCGGGCGGCGACGATGTCGGCCACCACCAGCTGCACCCCCTTGAGCGTGCCGGGCGTCATGCCGGTGGAGGCCCCCAGCACGATCGAGCACCCCGACCCGGGCGGCGTGATCTGCACGTAGCGCACGCCGGGGGCAGGGGCCACGTCGTGATCGAGCGGCCAGCCGACCCGCTGCGTGTAGAACTCCTTGGCGCGGTCGATGTCGCTCACCGGCAGGGGCACGACCTCGAGGGTGAACTGCATCCGGATCTCCTTCGTCGTGACGGGTCGTCGATCATGACCGGTGTCGCCCGGAAAACTCATCGCCACCATGGAACCCGTTCTGCGCCGCGCCACGCCCGGGGACACTCCCGCCCTCGTCGATCTGCACCACCTCGCCCTGCGAGCCGTGGGGGCCGACGCCGCCCCCGGCCCGTGGGACGACGACCTCGACGACGTCCTGGCCCACTACGTCGGGACCGGCGGTGAGTTCCTGGTGCTGGACCTGGTCGGCACCGTGGTGGGGATGGGCGCCCGGCGGCGGGTGGACGCCACGACCGGTGAGATCAAACGGATGCGGGTGCACCCGTCGCACCAGGGCCACGGACGCCGGACTCAGAAGCCAGTTCTTCCGGAAGACCCTGAACGTGCCCCGTCCCGCAGGCTCCGCCCAGACCGGGCGGCCCTCCCCCACCCGGGGAGAGGGCCGCGTCCGTTGCCCGGGAACCGTTGTCAGCAGGCCTGGTACACGTAGCCCTTGGTGCCCTTCGGGGACACGTCGTAGTCGCGCAGCACGACGGACAGCTTGCTGCCGTACTGCTTGCAGGTCTTGGCGTAGGCCTTCTTGGTGTACTCGACGACGATCACGTGGTTGCCGTAAACCTTGGTGTAGTCGCCGCACTCGTCGTAGCGGCCGCACTCCTCGGTGACGGCGAAGTCCAGGCCGGCGCTCTTGCCCTGCTTGCCGAGCTCCATGGTGTTCTTCTGGCCGATCGCCAGGCCCGCCGTGTGCGCGCGGGCGGCCAGCAGCTTGCTGTAGGCGACCGCCTGGGCCTTGGTCAGCAGCTTGCCCGAGCGGCTGTACGAGTCGAGGTTGTCGGGCTCGACGGCCTTGAAGCCCTTGGCCGCGCACCCGTCGAACCACGTGCCCACGATCGCGGTGAGCTGCTTGCGCTTGGCCGCGGTGGAGGTGTCGAGCATGAGCTCGTCCCAGTCCTCGTCCACCACGTACTTCCCGTTCCTGTCCTTCAGCAGCAGGTTCGGGTGGTTCTTCTTCCACCAGCCCTCTTCGCCCGGCTGCACCTGGAACCCGTTGACGTAGCAGATGTTGTACGCGCCCTTGACCGGCTTGGCGGTGCGGTCGCGCGTCACGATCTTCACGCCCGACGGCGGCGTGTAGGCCCCGCCGAGCTGGTAGTCGACCTTGCCGTTGACCGGGGGCAGCGTGACCTTCTTCGTCGCCGCCGCGCTCACGGTGCTCTCGTTCCTGGGGGTGGCGGTCGCTCCCTGGACGCCGACCGCGACGGCGGCCACCGCACCGACGACGGCGACCGCGGCGACCACCGCGGCGAGAGGCTTCGTGCGCTTCAGTTTTCGGGCAGGGGACACCGAGGCTCCGTACGTGCTCGGCGATCTGCCCCGCCTCGGGCGGCGATGCCCTGGCGACCTGGTGCCGGACTGGTTACCGGCTGGGCTCGACCGCAATGCCCGTCCACCCTGTCGGACAGCTGTGTCACAGGTCAACCAGGGGGTCATCCCTTCGGGCGATCATGGTCGGCGGTGGGCGACCGGCCCTCCACCGAGGGTGCTGCATATCCGCTTGAACACGCCGGAACCGCCCTCCACGATGAGCGTCATGACCATCCGTCCCGCCCGCACCGACGACCTTCCCCGGCTGCGGGACATCGAACGGGCCGCCGGGGAGGCCTTCCGCGGGATCGGGATGGCGCCGGTCGCCGACGACGAGCCCTTCGGCATCGACGAACTCGAGCGGTACCGGGCGAACGGACGCGCCTGGGTGCACGACGCGCACGGACCGGCGGCCTACCTGCTCATGGACGTGGTGGACGGGGCCTTCCACATCGAGCAGGTCACCGTTCACCCCGCGGCTGCGCGTCAGGGCGTCGGGCGTGCGCTGATCGAGCACCTGGCCGGCCAGGCCCGGCGGCACGGCGTCGGCGCGCTGACCCTCACCACCTTCGAGCACGTGCCCTGGAACGCCCCCTACTACGCGCGGCTCGGTTTTCGCCTGATGGAGCAGCCCGGGCCCGAGCTGCTCCGGGTCCGGGCCCGAGAACGCGAGCACGGCCTCGACCGCTGGCCCCGCGTCGCCATGGTGCGCGACCTCTGATCCCGGCCGCCGGTGACCGGTGCGACGTTCCGGGCGACCCACTGCCTGGACCCGGCTCAGGCCCTTCAGGACCGGTCCGGGGTGCTGTCGCCGGGGCGGCCCTCTGATACCCGGAAGGTATTCAGTTATGCCCGAACGGAGTTGGACAGGCATGAGCGCAGGTTCCTACGCTCCGTAAGTCCGGTTTTGCCCGTGTCCGGCATGGCCTTCTCGAAGGGGAGATCTCCATGACCCGCAAATTCCGTGCTGCCCTCGGCCTGGTCCTGAGCACCGCCCTGCTGGCCGCCGCGACCGGTTGCGGCGGCAACCTCGACAGCGGCTCGGACGACGGGGCGCAGTTCCCCGGCGGCGACCCGATCACGCTGTACGTCGGGCAGGACCCGGGCGGCAGCACCGACCTGATCGCCCGCGCGCTCGCCGAGCAGGTCAAGAACGACCTCGGCGTGGCCGTCACCGTGGAGAACAAGCCCGGGGCCAACGGGGCGCTCGCGGCGAAGGAGCTGGCCGGCAAGAAGCCGGACGGGCACACGCTGATGATCTACCCGGGCTCGCTGGCGTTCATCACCCCGCTCGCGGTGCCCGAGGGCGAGGCCCCGGACATCGCCGACTACGACATCGTCACCGGCATCAGCCAGGACGACTACGTGCTGGTCTCGGCGGCCGATTCGGACCTCGAGACCGTCGAGGACCTCGAGAAGCTCAGCCGTTCGGTGAAGTTCGGAACCACCGGCGTCGGCACCGGCAGCCAGCTGTCGCAGGAGCTGCTGTTCGCGCAGGCCGGGATCGAGGCGACGGCCGTGCCTTTCGACGGCGGCTCCCCCACCCTCACCGCGGTGCTCGGCGGGCAGGTCGACGTCGGCTCCATCCAGCTGGGCGAGGCCGTGGAGCAGATCGAGGCCGGAAAGCTCAACGCCATCGTCACCTTCGCCACCGAACGCGTCAGCTACCTGCCGCAGACCCCGACCGCGGTCGAGGCCGGGTACGACGCGCCGGTGCAGCAGTCCCGCGCCATCTTCACCCCCAAGGGCACCCCGCACGACGTGATCGACACGCTCGCGGGCGCTTTCACGACGGCGTTCGGGTCCGAGCAGTACCGGACGTTCAACGAGGACAACCAGCTCACGCCCAACGAGGTGGACGGCGCGACCCTGCGCCGGGAATGGACCGGCAACCTGGAGAAGTACCGCGCGGTGACCGAGGAGCACCAGATCGACCTCGGCGGCGAGAAGTGAGCACGCCGGAACCGGGCCGGGAGGACGGGGACCGGGCCGGACAGCCGTCCGGGGCCGCCGTCGAGGTCCCCGCCGGGCCGCTCACCCATCTGGCCGTCGGTCTGGCCGTCACCGCCCTCGGGCTGGCCACGCTGGTCGGGGCGCTGGATCTGGGGGTCGGCAGCGCCGCCCGGCCCGGCTCGGGCATGTGGCCCCTGCTGATCGGTCTCGCGCTGGCCCTCCTGGGGGTGGCGCTGTCGATCAGGGCCGCGATCACGGACGACGCGGAGCGTTTCACCCGCACGTCGGCCCTGGTGGTGGCCGGGCTGGCGACGATGCTCGGGTTCGTCGCCGTGATCGGCACCGTCGGGTTCGAGCTGCCCTCCCTGGCGCTGATGGCCCTCTGGCTGCGGGGGCTCGGGGGCGAGACCTGGCGCAGCACGGCCCTGATCAGCGTGGTCACGGTCGTGGTGCTGTACGCGCTCTTCGTCGGGGCTCTCGCGGTGCCGATCCCCCACCTCTTCTGACCCGAAGGGAGGTCCGTCGTGGACCTCGGGCCCGTCATCGACGGTTTCGGCGTGGTGCTGGAACCGGCCAACCTGCTGTACTGCCTCATCGGTGTCGTCATCGGCATGCTCGTCGGGGTGCTCCCCGGCCTCGGCCCGGCCGCGACCATCGCGATCCTGCTGCCGATCACCTTCGAGATCGAGCCGGTCGGCGCGATCATCATGCTGGCCGGCATCTTCTACGGCGCCCAGTACGGCGGCACCATCACGTCCGTCCTGCTGAAGCTGCCCGGCGAGGCGTCGTCGGTCGTGACCGTCTTCGACGGCCACGCCCTGGCCCGGCAGGGCCGCGCCGGCACCGCGCTGGGCATCGCGGCCATCGGCTCGTTCGTCGGCGGCACGGTCTCGGTGGTCGCGCTGTCGCTGATCGCGCCGCTGGTGGCCGGTTTCGCGCTCGACTTCGGCCCGCCCGAGTACACCGCGCTCGCCCTGCTCGGCATCCTGCTGGTCTCCACGATCTCCCACGGCGGACGCGTGAAGGCCCTGGTCGCCGCCTGCGTCGGCCTGCTGCTCGCGGTGGTCGGCCGGGACGCGTTCACCGGCACCGAGCGTTTCACCTTCGGCAGCCTCGACCTGGCCGACGGCCTGGACTTCGTCCCGATCGCGATGGGCCTGTTCGGGCTCGGCGAGATCCTGCACAGCCTCGAGCAGCGGCACCAGGCCGTGCACGCGCCGCACGAGGTGCACAACGTCTGGCCCTCGAGGGACGATCTGCGCCGGTCGTCCGGCGCGATCGGCCGCGGCTCGGTGCTCGGCTTCGCCCTGGGCATCCTGCCCGGCGGCGGTGCGGTGATGGCCTCGCTCGCCGCCTACGCCGTGGAGAAACGCCGCGCCAAGCACCCCGAACGCTTCGGCCGGGGCGCGGTCGAGGGGGTGGCCGCTCCCGAGACCGCCAACAACGCCGCCGCCACCTCGTCGTTCATCCCGCTCCTGACCCTCGGCATCCCCGCGAACGCCACCATGGCCGTCATCTTCGGGGCCCTGCTCGTGCAGGGCGTCAGCCCGGGCCCACAACTGGTCGACGAGAACCCCGAGCTGTTCTGGGGCGTCATCAATTCCATGTACATCGGCAACGTGCTGCTGCTGGTGATGAGCATCCCGCTGGTCGGGCTGTTCGTGCGGATCCTGCGGGTGCGCCCGGCCGTGCTCGCCCCGATCACCGTGCTCATCACGCTGATCGGCGCGTACACGGTCAACAACAGCACCTTCGACATCCTGCTCGTGGTCGCGTTCGGCGCCCTGGGCTACGTGATGAAGAAGCTCGGCTTCGAACCCGGCCCGCTGGTGCTGGCTTTCGTCCTGGGCACCCTGCTCGAGGACTCGCTGCGCCGCTCGCTGCTGCTGTTCGACGGCGACCCGACCGGATTCCTGACCCGGCCGATCTCCGGCGTGCTGTTCCTGGCGTTCTTCCTGGTCGCCCTGCTCCCGGCCGTGCGCGCGGGCCTCAGACGCGGCAGCGACGAGAAGGAGCACGAGCCCGTCTCGTGAGCGATGGAGGACGCGCGGTCCGGGAACCACCCGGCCCGCGCGTCCTCCATCAAGGAATCAGTGGGCGTTCTTACGCGGAATGAAGTGCATGACCAGCACGACGACCGCCCCCACGACGAGCCCGATCACGGCCGAGCACAGCGTGTTCACGAACCAGCCGAGGAACCCGCCGATCCCGGCGACGTCGTGCGCCCCCTCCTCGAGGTGGTGCACCAACTCGTACGGCGCGTGCCAGCCCAGGTCGTCCACACCGGCCAGCAGGATGTGCCCGCCGACCCAGAGCATGGCCGCGATCCCGACGGTGCTCAGCACCGTGAAGACCTTCGGCATGGCGCTCACCAGGAACCGGCCGAACGCCTCGCGCGCGCCCTGGCCCCCCTCGATCATCTTCAGGCCGATGTCGTCGACCTTCACCAGCAGCCCGACCGCACCGTAGACCCCGGCCGTGATCGCGATGCCGACCAGGATCAGCGTGATCGCCTGCGTCCAGAACGACTCGTCGGTGACCTCGTTCAGCGAGATCACCATGATCTCGGCGGAGAGGATGAAGTCGGTGCGGATGGCCCCGGCGACCATCGTCTTCTCGGTGTCCGGGCCCGACGCCGCGGCCGGCTCGGTCTTCTTCTCCGCCTGGTGCCCGCCGAAGACCTCGTAGACCTTCTCCGCGCCCTCGAACGCCAGGTACAGACCACCGACCATCAGGATCGGCGTCAGCGCCCAGGGCAGGAACAGGTTCAGCAGCAGCACCGCGGGCAGGATGAACAGCATCTTGTTGCGCAGCGAGCCGAGCGCGATCTTCCACACGATCGGCAGCTCACGGTCGGGGGTGAACCCGTGCACGTAGCGCGGCGTCACCGCGGTGTCGTCGATGACGAGCCCGGCCGCCTTCACCCCGGCGCGCCCGGAGGCCGCGGCGACGTCGTCCACGGATGCTGCGGCGAGCTTCGCCAGTACGGCGATGTCGTCCAGTAGTGCCGCCAGACCGCCAGCCATCGAACTCCCTCATCACAAGTGGTGTCGGGGCACAGGACCCCGATCGTGCGGCACAGCATTCCCTATCTCGGCACGCCGATCGGTGCGATTCACCCCGCGACGAACATCACCGCCGCGGGAGGGAACTTTTCAGGACGCGGGTGCGGCCGTGGTCCGCCGCACCACCAGGGTGGGCGACGTGGTGATGAAAGTCGAGACACGGTCGCGGCGCGCCACCCTGTCCAGCAGCAGCCGGGCGGCGTCGGTACCGATCTGTCTGCCCGCCTGGTCCACGCTGGTCAGCCCGATCGGGCCGAGTGCGGCGAAACTCGTGTTGTCGTAACCGGCCACCGAGATGTCGTGCGGCACCCGCAGACCGGCCTCGGCCACCGCCGTCAGCACGCCCATGGCCACGATGTCGGCACCCGCGAAAATGGCCGTGGGCCGGTCAGTTCGCTCGAGCAACTGCTTGGCGCCGAGATACCCGCCCTCCTCGGTGTACCCGGTCGAGACGAGGTCGGCCTCGAGCCCGTGCGCCCGCATCGCCTCGCCGTAGCCCCGGGTGCGCACCGCGTTCGGCATCGTCTCGGCCCGGCCCCGTTCGGGCTCGCGCTGGTCGATGTGCGCGATGCGGCGGTGCCCGAGCCCGACCAGGTGATCGACCACCAGCGCGGCGCCGCGGGCGTCGTCGTCCACCACCGTGTCGTGGTGCGCCGAACGCAGATGACGCCCGATCACCACCGTGGGAATGCCTTTCGCCGTCGCGTCCAGCCGCACCGGGCCGGCCGCCGGCGCCACGAGCACCAGCCCGTCCATGCCGCGGTCGACGATCGCGTCGGTCAGCCGCAGCTCGGAATCCGTGTCGGTGCGCGGGATCCCGGACCGGGTGCCGATCAGCACCTGGTAGTCGGTGTCGCGCAGGTGGCTGGTGATGCCGTCGACGATGTCGGGGAAGAAGGGGTTGCGGATGTCGGGCAGGATCACCGCGATCGTGTACGTCTGCCCGCGCATGCCCCGCGCCGCCGCCCGCGGCCGGTAGCCGAGCTCGGCGATGGCCTGGTTGACGCGCTCACGCATGGCCGGGCTGACCCCGTAGGCGTTGCGCATCACCTTGGACACGGCCGTCGTGGAGACCTGCGCGTGCGCCGCGACGTCGACGATCGTCACCCGCCGGGTGCCTTCTCCCGTTTCCATGCGCCTCCTCTCTCGAATGGACAACGGTTTACATCACCGTTCGCCGCGTGGTCCAGAGGGCATCAAGGATGGACGCGCCGGCCCGGCACCCGGGCCACGCTCACCTACCGCTCGCCGCACGGAGAGCGACCTTCCGGACGATCGCCCTTGACGGGCAACTCGGCGCAAACCTACGTTCGTCCACATCCGCGTGGGAAACGTTACCCATTCGTCCCCCATCGACACGCGCGCTGACCCGGCATCGGACTGAAACCTTTCAGAGAGGAAAGGGCACTCGATGACGATCACCCCTCTCCGGCGGCCCCGGGCCGCACCCGCCACCCCACCGCGCACGCGCCGCCACCGGGCCGCACCCCCCTGGTGGTTCGCGGCGCCGGCGCTCGTGCTGTTCGCGTTCGTCGTGCTGATCCCCAGCGCCCGGGGGGTGTACTACGCCTTCACCGACTGGGACGGCCTGTCCCCCGGCTTCTCGTTCGTCGGCCTGGGCAACTTCGGCGACGTGTTCGACGATCCGGACGCCCGCGCCGCCATCGGCCACACCGTGCTGATCGCGGTCGCCGTCACCGTCGTCCAGAACGGCGTCGGGCTGCTGCTGGCCCTCGGGGTCAATTCGATCATCAGGTCCCGCAACGTCTTACGCGTTCTCTTCTTCGCCCCGGCGGTGGTCACCCCGATCGTCACCGCGTACCTGTGGCGCAACCTGCTCGGCCCCGAGGGCGCGGTCAACGCCCTGCTCGGCCCGTTCGGCCTGGACCGGAACTGGCTCGGCGACCCGGACCTGGCCCTGTGGTCGATCGTGGCCGTGATCGTCTGGCAGTTCGCCGGTTACTCGATGGTGATCTTCGTGGCCGGCCTGCAGTCGATCCCCCGGGAGGTGACCGAGGCCGCGGCCATCGACGGGGCCGGGCCGGTGCGCCGCTTCTGGTACGTCACCAGACCGCTTCTGGCCCCGGCGATCACGATCAACCTGATGCTGTCGATCATCGGCGGGATCAAGCTGTTCGACCAGGTCTGGGCCCTGACCGGTGGCGGCCCGGGCCACGCCACCGACACCCTCTCGACGCTGATCTACAAGGACGCCTTCACCCTCGGCGAGTTCGGCTACAGCATCGCGCTGGCCGTGGTGCTGACGATCATCGTGGCGGTGGCCTCGGCCGGGCAGTACGCCGTGCTCTCACGGAAGGAGGCAGGGATCTCGTGAACCGTTACCGCAAGCGCACGTTCGCCCTCGAGCTGGCCATGATCGCGGCCGCGGTCGTCATCGCGTTCCCCGTCTACGTGCTCGTGAACCTGGCGGTCCGCGCTCCCTCCGACACCTCGTCCCCCCTCCGGCCGACGACCGAGCCGACCCTGGCCAACTTCACCGACGCCTGGCGCGACGGCGCCCTGGGCGGGGCACTGGGCAACAGCCTGCTCGTGACCGGCGTGAGTGTGCTGCTGGTGCTGGCGGTTTCGGCGCTGGCCGCGTACCCGCTGGCCCGGGTGCGCCGCACCTGGTCGCGCGGCACGTTCGCCCTGATCATGCTCGGGCTGGTCCTGCCGTTCCAGCTGGCCACCCTGCCGCTCTACCAGACGATGCGCGACCTGGGACTGCTCGGCCAGGCCTGGGCCCTGATCCTGTTCTACTCCGGGCTGCAGGTGCCGTTCACGACGTTCCTGTACGTGGGCTTCATCCGGGGCCTGCCCCAGGATTTCGAGGACGCGGCACTCATCGACGGCTGCGGGTACTGGCAGGCGTTCCGGCACGTGGTCTTTCCCATGCTGAAGCCGATCACGGTGACCGCGCTGGTGCTCAACGCGGTGTTCGTCTGGAACGACTTCTTCACCCCGCTGCTGTATCTCAGCGGCAGCGGGCAGCAGACGATGCCCGTGGCCGTGGCCGGTTTCGTGGGCCAGTACGTGTCCGAGTGGAACCTCATCTTCGCGGCGCTGCTCATCAGCATCGTGCCGATCCTGCTCGTCTACTTCGCACTGCAGCGCAGCATCATCAACGGTTTCGCCGGAGGACTCAAGGGATGACACCGTACGGACTCACGACCGAACAGCGCCACGAGCCCCTCGGCCTCGACACCCCGGTTCCCCGGCTGTCCTGGAAGCTGCGCGGTGACCGGCGGGGTGCGGCCCAGTCGGCCTACCGGATCACGGCGTCCACCGGCGACTCGCCGGTCTGGGACACCGGTGTGTGCCAGTCGTCCGACACGCTCCTGATCGAGTGGGACGGCCCGGAACTCGTTCCCTCGACGCGGTACTCGTGGCGGGTCGAGGTCTGGGACGAGACCGGTGCCCCGGCCGGGTCGGCGCAGTCGTGGTTCGAGGCCGGACTGCTGCGGCCGTCCGGGTTCACGGGTCACTGGATCACGCGGGACGCGGTGCACTCACCACCGATGGACCCGCCCGTCGACCACGACCGCACCGTGGCCACGCACGCGCTGCCGCCGCCGCTGTACCTGCGACGCTCGTTCACCCTCGACCGGGCGCCGGTGCGGGCGCGGCTCTACGCGACGGCGCACGGGGTGTACCAGCCTCGGCTGAACGGCGCGCGGGTCGGTTCGTCGGAGCTGGCGCCGGGCTGGACGGAGTACCGGAACCGGTTGCAGTACCAGACCTATGACGTGCTGCCCGGCCTGGTCGTCGGCGAGAACGTGATCGGCGCGGTGGTTGCGGACGGCTGGTGGAGCGGGTACGTCGGTTTCGACCCGCGCCGTCCGGCGCGGCACTACGGGGACGAGCCGGCGTTCCTGGCGCAGCTGGTGCTGTGGTTCGCGGACGGGTCGCGGCGAGTCGTTGCCTCGGACTCGTCGTGGCGCGAAGGGCCCGGGGCCGTTCAGTTCTCGGACCTGCTCATGGGTGAGTACGTGGATGCGCGGGCTCACGTTCCCGGCTGGGACGCGCCCGGGTTCGTGGACGCTGCGGTGGACGAGGCGGCGGACGTCGCGGGCACACCGGGTGGGTGGGGCGGGCGCAGGAGCGGGTTCCGTCCGGTCGCGGTGCTGACGGATCCGCCGGGTCCGCTGGTGGCGGAGCTCGACGAGCCGGTCCGCGTGGTACGGACGGTGTCGCCACTGTCGCCACTGTCGCCCCTGTCGCCCCTGTCGCCGCTGTCACCGCTGTCACCGCTGTCACCGGCCACCGGCACGCCCGCTCCCCCGGCCATCGCACCCGCCCCCGCACCCGCTCCCACACCGCCCCCGGCACCCGCACCGCCCCCGGCTCAACCTGCGGGCGATGGCGGTCCGTCTCCCCGGATGGGTGGGGTGCGTCAGCCGGCCAGAATCGTGGACTTCGGCCAGAACCTCGTCGGCCGCGTCCGGCTGACCGTTCACGACGCCGCCCCCGGCACCCGGATCGTGCTGCGGCACGCCGAGATCCTCAGCGACGGCGAGCTCTACACCGACAACCTGCGCCGGGCCGAGGCCGTCGACACGTTCGTCGCCGCCGGCGGTGCGACCGAGGTCTTCGAGCCGCTGTTCACGGTCCACGGCTTCCGGTTCGCCGAGATCAGCGGGTTCGACGGGGTGTTCGAGGCCGAGGCCCGGGTGATCCACAGCGACACCCCCTGGACCGGCAGCTTCGAGTGCTCCGACCCGACCGTGAACCAGCTCCAGTCGAACATCGCGTGGGGGCAGCGCGGCAACTGGGTGTCCGTGCCCACCGACTGTCCCCAGCGTGACGAGCGGCTGGGCTGGCTCGCCGACGCCCAGATCTTCGCCCCGACGGCCAGCCGCAACGCGGACGTCTCGGCCTTCTTCGCCCGCTGGCTGCTCGACGTGTTCGACGGCCAGGACGACGACGGCGCCTTCCGCGACATCGCGCCGCTCCTGGGCATCGACCGCGAGGGCGCGCCGGCCTGGGGCGACGGCGGCGTGATCATCCCGTGGCACGTCTGGCGCACGTACGGCGACCGGCGCACGCTCGAGACGGCGTTCGGGCCGATGCGGGCCTGGGTCGAGCACGTCCACCGGCACAACCCCGACCTGATCTGGCGCCACCGCGACGGCAACTCGTACGGCGACTGGCTGCAGGTCGACGCGTTCACCCCGCGGGAGGTGCTGGCCACCGCCTACTTCGCGCGGAGCGTCGAGATCACGGCCGACACCGCGGCGGTGCTCGGGGACGAGGCGAACGAGACCCGGTACCGGCACCTGCACCGGCGCGTCCGCCATGCGTTCGCCGACGCGTTCGTGGGTGCCGACGGCACCGTGCACGGCAGGACCCAGACCGGCTACCTGCTGGCCCTCGCGCACGGGCTGCTGCCCGAGCACCTCGTCGAGGCCGCGGTCGGGCACCTGGTCGCCGACCTGAAGGCCCGCGGCTACCGGCTCACCACGGGCTTCGCCGGGGTGAGCCTGCTGTGCCCGGTGCTCACCGAGCACGGGCACGCCGACGTCGCGTACGCGCTGCTGCACCAGGACGAGTACCCGTCGTGGGGATACTCGATCCGTCACGGCGCGACCACGATCTGGGAACGCTGGGACGGATGGACCGACCACGCCGGATTCCAGTCGGCGTCGATGAACTCGTTCAACCACTACAGCCTGGGCAGCATCGGCGACTGGCTGTTCGGGCGGGTCGCGGGGATCGGCCAGACCGCTGCCTCCACCGCCTATTCCGAGCTCGAGCTGCGGCCCACCCCGGGCGGACGGCTCACCTGGGCACGGGCGAGTCAGGAGACGGCCCGGGGCACGGTCGCGTGCGGCTGGGCGCTCGAGGGCGGCCGGATCACGGTGGACGTGACGGTCCCGCCCGGGGTGAGCGCGGTCCTGACCGTCCCGACCACCGACCCGGCGAGCGTCAGGACCGAGGGGACCGACGCGTCCCTGATTCATGAAAGTGGCATCTACAGACTGACATCCGGCACCTACAGCTTCACCGCACTTCTCAGCTGACAACGACGTCCCGGCGGGAGAAACCATGAAGCACCGAGCACTGATCGCCGTCACCACGAGCGCGTTACTGCTCTCGGCGTGCGCGGGTGGCACCAAGGCCGCGTCCGACGACGACGCCGGCGGCACGACCCTGAGCGTGGCGAGCGTCGACCAGGGCTCGATCGAGCCGGTGGTGAAGGCGTTCGAGGCGGCGAACCCGGGGGTGAAGGTCAACCTGACGACGAGCAGCGCGGATCAGTACCAGCAGCAGATCCGTACGCAGCTGGCCTCGGGCACGGCGCCGGACGTGATGAGCGTGTGGCCGGGCAACGGCAATCCGGGGGCGACCTACGTGCTGGCGAAACCGGGTTACCTGCTCGATCTTTCCGATCAGCCCTGGGCCGGGAAGTACCCGGAGGCGCTGAAGAAGGTGACGCAGTACGACGGCAGGACGTACAACGCGGTGTACGGGCTGAACGCGATCGGGGCCGTGTACAACGTGGAGGCGCTGGAGAAGTCGGGGCTGACGGCGCCGGGGACGTGGTCGCAGGTGCTGCCGTTCTGCGAGGCGGCCGCCGCGAAGGGCACGCCGGCGTACGCGCTGGGGATCCAGGACAACTGGGTGACGCAGCTGGTGCTGTACTCGCTGGTGGCGAGCACGCTGTACCCGGACGACCCGGAGTTCGACACGAGGATGGCGGCCGGTCAGGCCACGTTCAGCGGGTCGGCGTGGGAGGCGGCCCTGCAGAAGTACCAGCAGATGGACGAGGCGGGCTGCTTCCAGAAGAACGGCCTGGGAACCAGTTACGAGGCGTCACAGGCGCTCGCGGCCAGTGGCAGGACGCTGGGGATCGTGCAGGGCAACTGGGTGGTGGCGCTGCTGAAGGAGAAGAACCCGGACGCGTCGTTCACGTTCAGGCCGCTGCCGGCGGTCGACTCCGCGGACGACGTGCTGATCCCGGCGGCCGCGGGGGCGGGGTACGGGGTGAACGCGAAGACGGCGAACCGGGAGCTGGCGCTGAAGTTCATCAGCTTCGTGATGGCGCCGGAGGGGATGAAGACGTTCGTGGAGACACAGGGCGGTCTGCCGGCGCTGCCGGACAGCGGGGCGAAGGTCGACCCGGCGCTGGAGGAGGTGGCGACGTACATCACCGGTGACCGGACGGTGCCGTTCATGGACCAGCTGTGGCCGAACCCGAAGGTGCAGCAGACGATGCTGAGCGGGCTGCAGGAGATCTTCAGCGGGCAGAGCACGGGCAAGGAGATGTTCGCGGCGATGGACGCCGACTATGCGGCCGGGGAATAGTTTTCACGACTGCCCGTGACCGGGCGATGACCAGTTCCGGAAGATTCCTGTCGGTTTCCTGGGCGATTTGCGCCAGCGGGCGTAAGTGTGACGAAATGTCCCCGCCGCCCACTGAGATCGAGGGAATTCGATGGCTCCGCAGCACGGTAAGTCGCTCGTCGCACTCCTCGGGGTGACCGGTCTCCTCGGTGTCGGCCTGCTCGCCACGCGGGGGCTCGTCGACGGCGCGGCGGCCGGTGACGCGAGCGTGGTGGCGGCGGTGATGAGCCCGGTGGCGGCGGATCCGGCGGCGGACGTGGCCGAGGGCACCCCGCAGTGCTCGCTGCTGACGTTCGCGGAGATCACGTCGGTGACGGGTGGTGAGGTCGGGTACGACCCCGACCCGGACTCGTTCTACGGCGACGTGTGCTGGTGGCGGATCTCGGACTCGCAGCAGGTGCCGCCGGGCACGCTGCTGAGCGTGGCGCAGACGCAGGGTGTGCAGGTGAAGGCGTTCACGGCGTACGCCGACCAGGCGGTGCGCAGCGGTGACGCGACGCGGCTGAGCGGTCTGGGTGAACAGGCGATCGTGAACGAGGACGGCGAGGTCGAGGTGTTCGCCGACGGCAGCTCGTACCGGGTGGGTTTCACGATCGACGGGTCGCGGCCGCCGGTGGCGCAGCTGCGGGCGATGCAGGAAGACCTGGCGCGGGAGTTCGTGCCCGCGGCGAACGGTTCGGACGCGTAGGGCTTCTCGCCTCAGACGCTCAGCGGTTTCTGCGCGGCCAGCCAGGTGTGCAGGTCGGCGGCGGGCAGGGGCCGGGACATCAGGTAGCCCTGGATCAGGTCGCAGTGGTGTTCCTGGAGCCAGGCCAGTTCGGCCTCGGTCTCGACACCCTCGGCGACCACGGAAAGTCCCAGCCGGTGGGCCATCTCGATGGTGCTGTCGACGATGACGCCGGTGCGCGGGTCGGTGCTGAGGCGGCTGGTGAAGGCGCGGTCGATCTTCAGGGTCGAGACCGGCAGGTCGTGCAGGTAGGCCATGCTGGAGTAGCCGGTGCCGAAGTCGTCGACGAGCAGCTCGAACCCCTCCTCGCGCACGGCCAGCAGGAAGTCGCCGGCGCGGCCGTGGCTGTCGACGAGCAGTGACTCGGTGATCTCGATCTTGACGGCGTGCACGGGCAGGGCGTGCTCGTGCAGGCGCTCGAGCAGTTCCTGTTCCAGGAGCCCGTCGAGCAGGTCGCTGGCCGAGAGGTTGACCGAGACCGCGATGTCGTGGCCCAGTTCCCGCAGGATCGCGGCCTCCTCGAAGGCCAGGTCGAGCACGGTGCGGGTGAGCTGAGGCATGAGCCCGGCGTGCTCGGCCAGGGGCAGGAACACGTCGGGCGGCACGAAGCCGCGTTCGGCGTCGGTCCAGCGCACCAGCGCCTCGACCGAGCGCGGCAGGCGGGTGTGGGCGTCGACGATCGGCTGGAACGCGAGGGTGAGCCGGCCGCGGTCGAGGGCCAGGCGCAGGGCCTCGACGGTGGCCAGGCGGTCCCAGGCGGAGCTGTGCTGGGTGTCGTCGTAGACCTCGAACCCGCTGCGGGCGGTCTTGGCCCGGTACATGGCCATGTCGGCCTCGGCCAGGGCGCGGCCGACCTGGGTGCCGGCGGCGATCGCGGTGATGCCCATGCTGGCGCCGACGTGCAGCAGGGTGCCGGTGATCGTGAAGGGTTCCTCCAGGGCCGCGGTCAGGTCGGCGGCGACCCGGGCGGCCTCGTCGCGACTGGCGCCGGGCAGGTAGATGGCGAACTCGTCGCCGCCCAGGCGGGCGATGACCCCGGTCCCGGGCACCCGGTCGCTGAACCGGGCGGCGACCTGACGCAGGAGCTCGTCACCGACCTGGTGACCGAGGGCGTCGTTGATCTCCTTGAACCGGTCGAGGTCGATGATCATGACGGAGCCGGACTCGGTGCCCTCCTCGAGCAGGTCGTACAGGGCGCGGCGGTTGGGCAGGCCGGTGAGGCTGTCGGTGCGGGCCAGGCGGCGCTGGTCGGACAGCGCGACGACCTCGCGCATGGCCAGGGCGGTGCGGACGGCGAGCGCGGTCAGGGAGGCCAGGGCCAGGACGACGGCGAGAGGTGCGCTGGCCAGTGAGCCGAGGGCCAGGACGGCGACGGGCGGCAGGCCGCTGAGCACGGGGATCAGGAACTCCCGGCCGCGCACCCGGGGCTGCTGGGGCTCGACGGCCGTGGGCCGCACCGCGGCGAGGGCGATGAAGGCGTCGGCGACCAGGTACGAGGCGTCGTTCCAGCCGCCGTGGTAGAAGGTGCCGTCGACCAGGAGCAGCAGGTACCAGGTGTCGGCCACGGCGAAGACGAGGAAGCCGGCGGCGAGCATCACCCAGGCCGGCTGCCGCCAGGCGGCGAGCGCGACCATGGCGCCGACCGCGGCCGCGGCCAGGCCGAGGTCGACGAGCGGGTAGGCGAAGTTGGTGACGATCTCGGCGAGAGTGCCCTGGGTGGCGGCCCGCTCGATGGTCGGGAAGAAGATCAGGGCGGCGACCGAGGCGACGCCCAGGCCGGCGACCAGGCCGTCCAGCAGGAGGGAGACGCGGCGCCCGAGCCGGGCGCGCACCATCAGCCAGATGCCGATCATCGACAGCGGGGCCAGGCCGAGCCAGAGCCCGTCGGACAGGCTCGGGTAGGGCGTGTCCGCGCGGGGCTCGTAGACCAGCTGCCACAACAGGGTGCCCAGGGAGTACGAGCCCAGGCCGGCGGAGAAGAAGGCCCAGGCCAGGCGGTCGCCGGGGACCAGGGCCGCGCGCAGGCCGCAGACCAGGGCGGATCCGGCGAAGACGCCCTGCGGGAGCACGACCAGGGCGAAGGAGCCGAGGCTCACGCGCCCGGCCTCGCTGAGCGCGACCAGGACGCAGTAGGCGAGCAGGGTCGCGACGACGGCAGCACACACCGTGCGCACCGCGCGCATGGATCCCCCTTCCGCCGCCGTCGCAAGCTATCGGCGGACGGGGGCGGGAACTTGACGTGGACCAGGCCCGGGGGTGCAGTCCCGGGCCCGGTCCACGGGTTCCGAGGGGTTTATCCGAAATCGCTGTAGGCGACGATCGTCTTGCTGGTGAACACGCTCACGGCGTCCTTGAAGGTGTGCTGGTCGGGGGTGAACACGACCTGGTAGACGCCCTGCGGGAGGGGAGGGAGGTCGACGGTGGCGGAGCGTCCCTTCTCGTCCAGGGTGATGTCGGTCAGGGGGACGTCGCGGCCGGTGTCGTCGCCGGCGGCGACCGGGTGCAGCCGCCAGTCGCCGCTCAGGCCCACCCCGGTGAAGCGGACCGTGCCGCCGGCCGTGGGCAGGACGGTGCGGCTCGTCGCGGTGATCGCGGCCGCGTAGCTGACCGGGATCGGCGGGGACGCGACACCGTGGCGCGAGAGCACGATCTGGGCGACGGATCCGGGCGGGCCGGGTGGGAGGGTGGCCTGCACGGTGGTCTCGCTCAGCCACTTCAGGGGCAGCGGGCGTTCCTCGACGCGGGCGGTCACCTTGCGCCCGATCATGTCGGCGGTGCTGATGCCCACGTCGGTGGTGCGCAGGACGACCGGCCCGCCGATGCCGAGGATCTCCTTGGTCTGGCTGCGGCCGGGCACCGGGGTGACGGCCATCAGGCCCTCGCGGGGCAGGCCGTCGTCGGTCTCGCCCATGCCGGTGCGCAGCACGACGCGGTGCGGGCCGGCGGTCAGGGCCGGCACGACGCACACGACCGCGGTCTGGCGCACCGAGGTGACGCGGCAGGGCACGTCCTCGCCGCCGTCCTCCGGGCGCAGCAGCACCGCGCCGGGGCGGTTGATGTTGACCGAGCCGAGGTTGCTCCCGTGGATGGTGATCTCGGTGCCGCCCTCGGTGCTGACGCCGCTGCCCGAGAGCCGGGACACCCGCGGCGCCAGGTAGATCACGTCGAGCTTGGACGCCGGGGACAGCGGCGCGAACGACGAGCCGTCGATCGGGTCGAACTCGACCTTCCAGGTGCCGGGGCGGCCCGGGACGTCGGCGGGCAGGTTCACGAAGACCTGGCTGTCGCGGGCCACGAACACGCCGCCGCGCACCGCGTTGTCGAGGTCCTCGCGGAACCCGACGAACGGCAGCTCGAGCGTGTTCTCGCCGTCCGGGGAGGTCAGGCGCCAGTTCTGGGTGCGGGACAGGCCGGTGCCGATGATCGTGCCGGAGCGCTCGCCGTGGGCCGGGTCGGTCACCCAGGTGGCGTTGGTGACCTTGCCCAGGTACGAGACGGTGACGACGCCGACGACCTGCCCGTCGCGGCGGATCTCGAGCGTGGCGTCGGTGCCGCCCTCACCGGCCGGCAGCGCCACCTTCATCCGGTTGCTGCTGCTCCAGGTCGGGATGATGTTGCGGAACCCGTTGTGCGTGACGATGAACCGGTTGAGCCGGAACTCGCTGGCGTTCATCCCCAGCGGGATGCGGCTGTTCAGGGTCAGGGCCGAGTTGCCCACGGCCGGCTGCTCGTTGGACCCGGCGACGGTGAAGGTGCCGCGCTTGCCGTGGTGCTCGTCCTTCTCGTCGGCCCTCTCACCGGCCTGCCCACCCTCACGGGCCCCGGGAAGCCGGTCGAGCGCGTCCTGCGAGGTGGCGAAGGAATCCACGAGGTCGGAGGTCAAAGTACGCAACCTTTCGTCACCGTCAGCGGCTTCCCCCGAGGACTTCCCCCGGTAGCCGGTCGAACCACTACCGATCACCAATAGTGATCATCGAGTGCATTTCCGTGAACGGCTGGACGAGTGAAGTGCTGAGGCAAAACAGAGCTCAGGCAGAGGTTTCGGCGCCCGGGCGGGTGAAAACAGGCCCCTCGGATGGGCCGAACGTGAACCGGGCGATGTGCGGGCCCCAGATCCGGAAGGCGGCGAGCTCGACCGGCCCGGGCACCTGGCGGGCCGCGCGCACCAGGTCGGCCCAGTCCCGGCAGGCCCCGGCGTCGAGCCCCGCGGCCACGTCGTTGACCCACGTGCCGTCGACCCGCCGGGGCTCGAGCCCGGCCAGGGTCTCCTCCCAGCTCTCGGGTCCGGGCGCGCGCCGGCAGATCCCGCCCCGTCGCTGCGGTCCGGGCGGTGCGAACAGCAGGGCGTGCAGGTGCTCCGGGGCCGCCGACAGCAGGCCCAGCAGGACGGCGACCGCCCGGAACTGCCCGGGCTCGCCCGGCCCACCGATGAAACTGGAGGCCGGGCTGAGGTCCTGGGTGGAGCGCAGCATCCGGTACAGGTTGTGCAGGCGCTTGATCTCCCGCGGCTGCCGCACCAGAGGCGCCTGGGCCGAGAGCACCTCGCGTTCCTCCACGCCCAGTGGCTCCGGATCCACCCGCTCGCGCCGGCGCACCCGCGACGCCGCCGACCCGGCCTGCACCAACGGCCCCGCCCCCTCGTCCGCGAGGGGCGCCGGGTCCTCGCCCGCCTCCACCGTGACCGCCCCCGGCACCGCGGACGGCCCGGACAGGTGCTCGATCATCGCCCGGAACCCCTCCGGCGCCACCGCCGGCAGCACGAACGGAATGTTGAAGATCTTCTTCAGGTAGTCGTCCGGCGCCTGGTCCCCCAGCAGCGCCCGGTGCCCGGTGCGCAACGACCGCACCAGCCACTGCGGGTCCACACCCAGCACCACCACGAACAGGTCCAGCGCCAGCAGAAGATGCACGGCCTCCAGCACCGCGACCACCTGCGCCGGGGCACACCGGTCGAGATCGTCGATGTAGAGCACGATCCGGTCGATCGGCCGCTCCTGCCCACCGTGCTCCTGCGGCCAGGCGCTCATCAGCCCGGACAGTTTCTCCAGGTCCCGCCGGATCACCGAGATCAGCCCCAGGCTGCCGCGGTAGTCGTCGCTGCCGGCCCGCTCGGCCAGGAACGCGTACAGGCGACGCCCGGGCGACAGCTCCTCGAGCTCACGCCGCAGCTCCCCCGCTCGGGCCAGTTCCTCGTCGTACTGCGCGCGCAGCGCCCGCTCGCGGGCCTGCGCCGCGTGGATCCCGGCCAGCGCCTCCTCGATCCGTTCCTGGGTGACCGGATCCCGGGCCTCGTCGAACTGCCGCACCACCCGGGTCACCCGGGCCATCGCCGCCCGCGCCCCCGCCAGCCACCGCACCACGGTGGCGGCCCCCGCCAGCAGTCCGGCCAGGCCCACGAACCGGCTCCACTCCTGCACCGCCCCGGCGCTCACCAGGCCCACGAGAAGCACGACGGCGGACGCGGTGAGCACGGCTCCCAGCGCCCAGCCCCTCCGTCCCTGGAGGGTCCGGTACAGAGTGATCGCGCCCGACACCGTGCCGCGCAGCTGCTCGGCCACGACCTGCACCTGCTCGCCCTGGTCCTGCACGCCCAGCCGCTTCCAGTCCCCCGCCAGCTCCGCGTCGGTGGCCCGGACCAGCGCCTCCAGCAGGCCGCGGCGGACGCCCCGGAGCCGGTCCAGTTCCTCGAGCAGTTCCCGGGTCCGCCGGGCCGCGGCCTCCTGGGCCCGTGTCAGCTCCCCGGTGCGCTCGCCGCTGGAGTCGAGCTCGCGCCGCAGGACCCGGGTCAGCTCCTCCTGCCGGGCGCGCTCGCGGCCGTCGATGTCGGCGAGCCGACGGAAGATCTCGTCCCCCAGGCTGGCCCAGAGGTTGGTGTCGGCGTAGGTCCAGGCGTTGAAACCGATCTGCACGACGTTCGGCAGGTAGGTGCCGCCGAGAGCGGAGCGGTCGTCGATCTGGCGCCGCAGCAACCCCATGAACGTGCTCTTGCCCGAGCCCCACGGACCGAACAGCCCCACCGACAGCGGGGTCGGCGTCTTACGGTCGGCGATCAGGGTCGCAAGCATCTCGGCGTACACGCCGCGGCCGAGATGGTCCTGCGACAGCGGGATCCCGACACGCGGGTCGACCAGGTCGGAGCTGAAGCCGCCGGCCAGGACGCGTGCGCGACCCGGCGGTTCCGGATCGTCCGACCGGTGTCCCAGGGTGTCGTTGAGCCAGAGCCGCCAGTCCCCGGCCGAGCGCTGCCGGGACGCCAGACTCAGGGCCTCGGCCAGGCAGTCGGTCAGGTCCGCCGCGGACAGGCCCAGGGCGCCGGGCACGTCGTCACCCAGGGGCGGGGAGAGAAGCACCATCAGGAGGTGCCGTCGGTGCACCTGGTCACTGACCCCCTCGGCGACGGCCAGGCGCTCGGCGGTGACGAGGAGTTCAGCGGTCCGGTAGGGGGCCTCGGCCCCCTCCCTCTGAGCCAGCCTGCCCAGCCGCCGCAGACCGTCCGCGACATCGGGCATCCGGTGGCGGACCAGGCTCGCCAGAACCACGTCGAACCCGTCCGCACCGGCGGGCTCCCGTTCCAGGAACACCCTGAGGATCCGCAGAGGCCCAGCCACTCCCGTGGCCCGCCGCGCCTCTTCCAGCAACGAGCGAGCCCCGGGCGACAGTTGTACCTCCCGCCGTTGCTCGGGCTCGCCCCAGGCGTCGCGGACCATCTGTTCCTCGATGCCGGACCGCATCACCAGCACGACCCGCTCCGGTATCTCCGCCTGCTCGGCGGCCGCCCGCAGAGCCGGCACCAGGCTCGCGGCCGGCTCCACGGGCAGGCCGGCGAGGGCCTCCCAGTCCACCGGGACCGCGATGGAGCGGCACCCGGCCGTGCCGGCCACGCGCAGCACCTCCCGCACCGCCGGGACCACGTTCTCCAGCGCCCGGTCCCCGCCCCGCTCGCCCGGATCCCGCAGCGTCACGAAGTAGATGTACGGGCTGCTCGCCGCCGGCCCGCCCGCCATCGCGGCGGGCCGCAGCACCCGGACCCGCCCGAACGACTGGTCCCACGAGGCGTTCGGGAAGACACTCCGCAGCCGGCGGCCGAAGTCACCGGGCCGTCCGTCCCGCAGCGGCACCACGTAGGCGTCCACCCGGACCCCGGCGGATCCCGGGCCGACCGCGACCTGGAACAGCGTGTCCCCGACCGTGCCCAGCACCTGCGCACGTACCCCACCCTCGCCCACCGCGATCCCCCGCTCCCGCAGCCCCTTCACCCGGGTCATGGCCCCCGTCATGACCCAACCGCACCCCCGCATTGTCACGGTTCCCGGCGCCCCCGGACGCCAGATCTCCCAACCTGCCCTTGGGAGTCCCCAAACCCCCACTTGGCCAGCACGAACGTGAGCCGGGCACCACCTGGCCCCGACGCGTCCCCACGCTCTACCGTTCGCCTCACGGCACCGCCGAACGCACGGTTCCCCGCAAACTAGAGCTTGTTAATCTAGAAACTCAGCTTTGACGCACCAGGCAACGAGGAGCAGGACATGCCGGCCGACCGGGCAGCACGACCGACCATCCTGATCGCGGGCGGAGGCGTGGCGGGCACCCTCGTCACCCTGCACCTCGCGCGCCTGGCCGCGCGCCGCTCCACCGGCATCGACATCGTCGTGCTCGAGCCCAACGACCTCCTCGGACGCGGCGTCGCCTTCGGCACCCCCGAGGACAAGCACCTGCTCAACGTCCCCGCCAGCGGCATGAGCGCCCTGCCCGAGGAACCCGGGCACTTCGTGGCCTGGCGCGCCGCCGACGACCCGGACAGGCCCACCCACCCCTACGACTTCACCGGCCGCCGCGAGTTCTCCCGCTACGTGCGCCAGCTGCTCACCGAGTCGCTGCAGGCCGCGGGCGACCTGGTGAACCTGCGGCACGTGCAGCAGCAGGCCGTCACCGTGCGGCGCTCCGGCGCCGGTGCTCTCGTCACCACGGCCGGCGGCCGCCGCTTCCGCGCCGACGCCGTCGTCGTCGCCACCGGCCTGCCCGCCGCCGGCTGGGACTGGGCCCCGGGCGCCCTCCGGGACTCGCCGTTCTTCGTCCCCGACCCCTGGGCGCCCGGCGCCCTCGACGTCATCCGCCGCGACCGCACCGGCCCCGAGGCCGTGCTCATGGTCGGCGCCGGCCTGACCATGGTCGACGTCGCGCTCTCGCTCAGCGAGGGCGACGAGCGCCGCGTGCTGCACGCCGTCTCCCGCAGCGGACGCCTCCCCCGCACCCACGCCCGCGGCCCGAAACTGCCCACGATCCCCGACGTCTCGGACTGGGGCGTCTCCGTCGAGGAGCTGCGGGGGCGCGTCCAGAAGCACTTCACCGACGTGGTCCGCGCGACCGGCGACTGGCGTCCCGCCCTCGACGGCCTGCGGGTGCAGGTGCAGAACCTGTGGGGCCGGATGAGCGACGAGGACCGGCTGACGTTCGTCCGTGAGTACTCCGGGTACTGGAACGTGCTGCGTCACCGCATGCCCGTGCCCAGCGCCGACAAGCTCAACGCGCTGCGCGCGGCGGGCAGGCTGCACCTGCACTCCGGCGCCACCGTCGCCGACGCCGAGCCCCTGCCACGCGGCGGCCTGCGGGTCACGCTCACCGACGGCAGCACCCGCGAGGTCGGCTGGGTCGTGAACTGCACGGGTCCCCGCACCGACATCCGCGAGCTCGGCAACCCGCTGCTCGACGACCTTCTCACCCCCGTGCACGGCGTCGCCTCGGCCACGGTCGCCACCGGCGGCATGGGCCTGCGCACCGTCGGCGGCCGGCTCATCGACTCGGCCGGCAGCCCCGAGGCCCCGCTGTGGACCCTCGGGGCCCTGCGCCGCGGCGAGCTCTGGGAGACCACCGCCGTCCCCGAGATCCGCACCCAGGCGCTGGCCCTGGCCACCACGCTGCTCGACACGCTGGCCCCGCTGCCGCGCCGCCTCGCCGACGGCCGCATCGTCAGCGGGCACCACCCCGTCGCCCGTCCCCGCGACCTGCTCGGGCTGCCGCTGTCCACCACCGCCGAGGCCGCGGCCAGCTTCAACGTCGGGCTCGAGCGGGTCATGCGGCTGCAAGCCGGGGCCGACGACCTGCTGCGCGAGGCGATCGGGCACGACCCGGACTTCGCGCTCGCCCACGCCGCCCTGGCCATGCTCGGGCACGAGGCCGGGGCCGTCGTCGAGCGGGTGGACGTCGACGCCGCCCTGGCCGAGGCCCAGCGCGCGATCACGGTCAAGGGCGACCACCGCGAGCGCAGTTTCGTGGACGTCATCGCGCGCCGGGTCAGCGACGTGCGGCACTCCGGGGCGCAGGCGCTGATCGCGCACATCGCGGCGTATCCGCGCGACGTGCTGGCGGTGTCGGCGGCGGTGCCCACGATCGCGTTCTCGGGGGTCACCGACCTGCAGCAGGAGGCGTGGGCGCTGGTCGAGGGGCTGGCACCGGCGTACGGCGATCACTGGTGGTACATCTCGCTGCTGGCCTTCACGCGGCAGGAGCAGTCGCGGTTCGAGGAGGCGGCGCTGCTGGCCGAGAGCGCGCTGGCCTGCGAGCCGTCGTCGGGGCACGCGGTGCACGCGCAGACCCACGTCATGTACGAGACCGGTCAGCACGACGAAGGACGCGTCTGGCTGGACCACTGGGTCGGCGAGACCGGGCGCTCGGCGGGGTACCGGGCGCACTTCGCCTGGCACGCGGCGCTTCACGAGCTGGCCATCGGTGATCTCGAGGCGGTGCGCCGGCGCTACGCCCAGCACCTGGCCCCGCCCGCCGTGACCGGAGTGCGCGCGCTGATCGACTCGGCGTCGCTGCTGTGGCGCTGGCGGCTCGTGGGTGACCAGCCGCCGCCCGCCGCGCCGGTGATCGCGGCGATCGGTGACGACCTGCTCAAGCGGCCGCAGACGCCGTTCATCGCGTTGTACTCGGCGATCGCGCTGACGGCGGACGACGACGCGGACGGGCTGGCACAGTTGCGGGAGCACGCGCTGGGCTCGTCCGAGGCGTCGATGCACACGCTGATCGTGACGGCGTGCGAGGCGCTGACGGCGGTGGTGCAGCAGCGCTGGGCGGACGCCTGGCCGATCCTCGAGGACCTGTACCCGAAGCTCGACCAGATCGCCGGGTCGGCGGCGCAGCGCGAGGTCTTCCAGGACACGCTCATCCACGCGCTGGTGCAGGACGGGCACCAGGAACGGGCCGAACAGCTCCTGGCGGCGCGCCCCTCGCGTCACCGTTGCTAAATTCTGCGCCGTGCCTGCCTTCGATCCGCTGAACGAGCTCCCCGCCGCCGCGCGCACCATCGCCCGCTCCACGATCGAGGCGGTGGACGCCGCGCGTGCCGGTGACGTCATCGCGTTCGAGGAGGCGACGGCCCGGCTGGCCCTGTGCGAGCCGGAGCAGGTGCGGCTGGCCCTCGGGCACGTGGTGCGTGACCTGCTGGAGCACCTGAACCCGGACGGGCTGGCGGCCGACGACCTGCTCGAGCTGATCCGCGGCTGTGCGCGGAGGGCGTTCGCCTGGTACCCCGGTATCGACGTGAACGCGCTGGTCGTGGTGCTCACCGGGGCTCTCGGGCTGCACGAGGACGACGAGAACCCGCAGCGCTACACGCCCGCCCAGGTCGCGCAGCACGCGCCGTTGTTCATCACCGAGCTGCTCTCGCAGCCGCGTCCCGCGCCGCTGACGCTGCCGCAGTACCTGAGGGCGGCGTTCGAGGCGATCCGTACCGCCGAGCTGCACGAGATGCCCTGAGAACGTTCCTTGCGGACGACGTGCAGCCCGGCGCCGTCCTACGGCTGCAGCGTCAGTCGTTCCTCACCACCGCGACTCAGGGCCAGGCGTCCAGCCGTGCTCCGGGCCTGGGCGCCGATGCGGGCGCACGTGTCGGTGCTGCCGTCGGGGAGCCGCAGCCGGGCCGGTGACGTGACCTCCTCGAGCGCCTGCCAGATCACCCGGCGCTGCTCCTCGAGGTCATCGCCGCTCAGGCGCGCCATCAGGTGCCCGGCCTCCAGGTGCCCCGCCCCCCAGAGGTCGGCCGGATGCTCACGCGTGCCCAGGAACTGCACCAGCGCAGCCACTCTCAGGTCCGGATCGGTCGCCACCCCGGGGCCCGCGAGCGCTCCGGCCGGCGGCTGGGCCCCGGCCGGCAGCGGCAGGAACGCCTGCGCCCCGCTACAGGCCAGGGCCTCGTCGAGGGCGGCGTGCGCGTGCACGCGGTGCAGTCCGGCGGGCCCCGGGCGGCTGCACATCCACCAGGCCGCCGGCAACCGGGCGGACACCTGCTTCCCGAAGGCGACCACGTCGTCCTCGAGCATCCAGATCCGGGTCTGCCACGAAGTCACCCCGGGATTATCGCGGGGCGGGCTCACTCCACGTCGTCTGGGCCGACGTATTCCGCCACACCGACACGTGACGCTCGCTGTCACCCGTGAACGGCGTGCCCACCCAGTCCTCGGTGCGCCGCACCAGTGACATCCCGGCCAGTTGCGCCATCAGGTCCAGCTCGGACGGCCACACGTACCGGAAGTTGTGGTCGCCGTAGCGGTACGTGCCGTCGGGCCGGCGGTGGAAGTGGTGCGACGTGCCCTGCTGCGTCACCGGGTCGAGCGTGTCGAAGCCGGTGTGCCCCTCGCTCACCTCGAACGGCACCGCCACCTGCCCCGGCGGCAGGCGCCGCAGCGGCGGCACGAACACCTCGACCACGAACGCCCCACCCGGTTGCAGGTGCCGCGCCGCGTTGCGGAAGCACCGCACCTGCTCGGCCTGCGTGCGCAGATTGCCGATCGTGTTGAAAACCAGGTACACCAGCACGAACTCACCCGGCACGACGGCCGTCGCCATGTCCCCGGTCACCACCGGCAGCTCGTCCTCGGAGATCTTCGCCCGCAGCCGGTCAGTCATCGGCTGCGACAGCTCGATGCCCGACACCGGAATCCCCTTCCGCCGCAACGGCACCGCGATACGCCCTGTGCCGCTGGCGAACTCGAGCGCGGCCCCCTCCCCGGCGAGCCCGGCCAGGAAGTCCACGACCGGATCGATCCGCTCCGGCGAGAACATGTCCCAGCCCTGATCGTCGTAGCCCTGCGCCTGTTCCTCGGTCCAGAGATCGCTACTCGTCATGACGCCCCATCCTCGGACGCCCCGACCCGGGACGCGACCCCTTTTCAGCAAGCACCCGTGAGGACAGCCGACCGGCTCGCCGAGGACGGCCCCAAAACGAACGATCGCCAGCCACGTTCGATCGCGATGTGCGCCAGCCTGTTATCTCCTGCCCGCCGAGCATCACCAAGTCCCCGCCGACTCCCAGGACTCCCCGCCGACTCCCCAAAACTCTCCCCGACTCCCTGCGACTCCCTGCGACGCCCTGCGACTCCCTGCGACTCCCTGCGACTCCCCGGACTCTCCGCCGACTCCTGCGACTCCCCGGAACTCCCCGGAACTCCCCGGAACTCCCCGGAACTCCCCGGAACGATGGTCGGTCGGCCGCGTGTGCCGCATCGGCACGTCCTTCGATGCGGTGAGCGCCCGCACCGGCGAATGTGGTGTTTTCGATTATCGATAATCGAAAACAGCGCCGTCTCGCTCCCCCACCCGCCGACGCCCACTCCCGGCCCCGACCGCCCATCTTCCGAGCCCGCGAGCCATTCAGCCACCCAGTCCGGTGAGCCACCCGGTCCCTCGAGCCCGCGAGCCGTCCGATCTGCCGGTCCGCGGCTCGCCGCCCTTCCGACCCCCCGCCCTTCCGACCCCCCGCCCGTCCGGCCCTACCGGTCCGCCGCCCTGCCAGTTCGCCGGTCCACGGTTCGCCGCCCTTCCGGCCCCCGGCCCGCCGCCCTGCCGCTCCGCCGCCCTGCCGCTCCGCGGCTCGCCGCCCTGCCAATCCGCCAGTCCGCGGTTCGCCGCCCTTCCGACCCCCGGCCCGCCGCCCTGCCGCTCCGCGGCTCGCCGCCCTGCCAATCCGCCGGTCCGTGGCTCGCCGCCCTGCCGCTCCGGCTCCCGGTCCGCCGGTCCGCCGGTCCGCCGGGCCGCCGGGCCGCCGAGCCGCCGAGCCGCCGAGCCGCCGAGCCGCCGAGCCGCCGAGCCGCCGAGCCGCCGAGGCATTGTCGTCAGGGCCGCTCGGCGGCGCGAGAGCCTGTTATCGAATCGAGCCGCGGCCCGGTCGACGCCGCGCCCGCAGGGTCTCGGCGCTGAGCAGGCCCGTCCCGAACAGGATCAGCGCGAAGCCGGCCGCGATCGCCGGGACCAGGAAGTACGGGGTACCGGTGAAGGCCAGGTCGTCGCCGGTGGAGTCTGTCTCCCCGGCGCCGCCGGACGGCGTCCCGTCACCCGAGTCGTTCCCGCCGCCCCCGTCCGTGCCGGTACCCCCGTCGCCGTCACCGTTGTTGCCCCCGTTGCCTCCGGAACCGGTACCGCCGTCGTCACCACCGTTGTCGTTGCCGCCGCCGTTGTCGGTGCCGGTACCGCCGTCCTCGGTCACCGTCACCCGCACGGTCTGGGTCGCGCTCTGGCCGATGACGTCGGTGACGTCCATCGTGAAGCCGTCCGTGCCCGCCTCGTCCGGCGCGGTGTAGACGCAGGCCAGGCCCTTGGGCCCGACCTTCACCGAGCCGTCGCCGGTCACCGCGGAACACGCGTCCACCGTCAGCTCGGTGTAGTCCGGCCCGCGCGGTGCGATCACCGACGTGCTCCCGGCCGGCACCGTCACCGTGAACGCCGTGGCCGAGGGCCGCGGGATGAACGTGAAGGCCTGCACGAAGTTCGTCGTGCCCGCCGCGTTCGTCACCCGCACCGTCACCGGCCCCTGGGCGTGCGCCGGGGACACCACCGTCAGCGTGTTCGAGTACGCCGCCCGGATCCCCGCCGGCACCGACCGCACCAGCGCCGAGCCACCCACGTCCGGGCCCAGCGTCAGGCCCTCCCCCGGCACCCCGTCGAACGACACCGTCGTCTGCTCGTCGAAGTTCGAGCCGCTGACCGTCAGCGCCGTGCCACCGGCGACCGGGCCCACGTCCGGCGTGATCGAGCGCACCGTCGGCAGTTCCGACAGCGGCACGTACGTGTACCCGACCGCGTCCGTGCTCGTGCCGTTCGCCGTGCTCACCCGCACCGTCACCGTTCCCGTGCCGTCCGCGGGCACCGTCACCGTGATCCGCGTGTCCGAGACCACCGTGTACGTGGCCGTGACCCCGCCGAACGTCACCGCGGTCGCGTCCGTGAACCCGATCCCGGTCACCGTCACCCGATTCCCGCCGGCCGCCGGCCCGCGGTCCGGGTCCACCGCCGAGACCACCGGCGCCGAGCCCGGTTCCACGAACGTGAACCCACCCGGCAGGGTGGCGTTGCCCGTCGGGACCGTGACCACCACGTCCACCGTTCCGGCCGCGTGCACCGGCGTGACCACCGTCAGCGTGGTGGCGCCGACCACCGTCGGCGTCACCGCCGTGGTGCCGAACGCCACCGACGTCGCCCCCGTCAGCCCCGTGCCGGTCAGCGTCACCGCCGTACCGCCCGCCGTCGAGCCGACGTCCGGGCTCACCGCCGTCAGCGACGGCGGCGCCACGAACGTGTACGTCGAGTCCGCCGTCACCGGCGACGTGCCCCCCGGCGCCACCACCCGCACCGTACGGTCCCCCGCAGCCGGCACGTTCGGCGTCACCGCCGTGATCGTGCTGTCGTCCACCACCGTGAACGAGGTCGCGTCGACCCCGCCGAACGTCACCCGCGTGGTGCCGGTGAACCCGGACCCGGTGATCGTGACGGTCTGGCCACCCTGCACCGAACCGGTATCCGGCGAGATCCCGGTGATGGAAGCCGCTGCCTGGTAACGGAACTGCGCCGCCGGCACGACCGCCGAGGTACCCCCCGGACCGGTCACCGTCACGTTCGCGACCCCCGCGGCCCCGGCCGGGACCACCGCGGTGATCGTCCCGTCCGTGCTCACCGTGAAGCTCGTCGCCGCCACCGTGCCGAACCGCACCGCCGTGGCATCGGTGAACCCGGCGCCACTGATCGTCACCGTCGTGCCCCCGGCCAGCGGACCCGCCGCCGGCGTCACCCCGCTCACCGAAGGCGCTCCCACGTAGGCGAAGTCGTCGGCCGGTCCGGCCACCCCCGAGGTGCCGTTCACCGTGGTCACCGACACGCTCACCGTCGTCGCCGCCCCCGCCGCCGGCGAGAGCACCGTCAGCCGGGTCGGGCTCAGCACATTCACCGCGGTGCCCGGCGTCGACCCGAAACTCACCGTCGTGCCGCTGGTGAACCCGGTGCCGTCGACCGTCACCGTCGTCCCGCCCGCGATCGGCCCCGACCGCGGCGACACGCCACTCACGGCCGGCGGCGGGACGTAGTCGAACCCGGTCGTCGAGCCGACCGCCGAGGTGCCCCCGTCGTTCGTGATCCGCACGTTCACACTCCCCGTGCCACCGGGCGAGGTGGTCCGGATCTCCGTGTCACTGATCAGGCTGAACGACGCGCTGACCGTGCCGAACCGCACCGCGGTGGTCCCGATGAAGCCGGAACCCCGCACCACGACGGCCGTCCCACCCGGCTCCGGCCCGCTGGCCGGTGCCACCGACGTGATGGCCGGCAGATCGACGAAGGTGAAGTTCACCCCCGCAGACGTCCCGTACCCGTTGTCCACCGTCATGGCCACCGTGCCCGCGCTGCCCGCCGGCGTGGTCGCCACCAGCTCGGTCGCGCTGACGAACCGCACCGTCGCCGCCACCCCACCGAAGAACACCTGCGACCCGGCCGTGAAACCGGTTCCGGTGACGGTCACCTCGGTCCCGCCGGCCAGCGCCCCGCGGGCCGGGGTGATCCCGGTGACCGTGGGTGCCCCGGCGTAGGTGAACCGGCTGGCCGCCGTGGCCTCCGACGTCCCGTAGGGACCGTCCACGGTCACGTCGAACGTGCCGGGCATCCCCATCGCCGGGCTGGTCGCCGTGATCTGGGTGTCGGAGTCGACGTTGAAGAAGCTCGCCGGGACCGAGCCGAAGTACACCTGCGAGGCGCCGGTGAACCCCGTGCCGGTCAGCGTCACGCCCGTACCGCCCGCGGTGGAGCCCGAACCCGGGGCCACCCCGGTCACCGACGGCGCCGGCTCATAGGTGAACGTGCCCGCGGCCGACGTGCCGCCCACGGCGGTCGTCACCGCGACCGGGACCGCCCCGGCCGCGTGCGGAGGCGTCACGGCGGTGAGCTGGGTCGCGCTGACCGTCGTGACCGAGGTCGCCGCCACCCCACCGAACGTCACCCCGGAGACGTCGTAGAACTGGCCGCCGTTGATCGTCACCGTCTCACCACCGGCCGTCGCGCCGGTGGGCGGCACGATCGACGTGATCGCCGGCGTCCCCACGTACCGGAAGTTGTCCCGGGTGCCCCCGACGACCGACGTCCCCCCGTTCGTGGTGACCGCGACGCTGACCACCCCCGCCGGTCCCGCCGGGGACGTCGCCCGCACCTCGGTCGCGCTCACGAACTGCACGCCCGTGGCCGGGGTGCCCCCGAAGTCGACCGTCGAGGAGTTGGTGAACCCGGTCCCGCTGATCGTCACCACGGTCCCGCCCCCGGTGGTCCCCGAGTCGGGTGCCACACCGGTCACGGCCGGGCGGTCCAGGTAGGTGAACTGGCTTGCGGACGTGGCGGCCGAGTTCGCGTAGACGCCCACCACGGTCACGGGAACCGTCCCGGCACTCCCGGCGGGCGCGTCCACCGTGATGCTCGTGTCGCTGTTGACCACGCGGTTCGTGCCCGGCACGTTGCCGAAGCGCACCCCGGTCGCCCCCGTGAACCCGCTACCGGTGATCGTCACCGTCGTCCCCCCGGCGACCGGCCCCGCGGACGGGACGATCCCGCTCACCGACGGCCCGGCCACGTAGGTGTACTGGTTCGCCGCCTGGTTGGCCGAGGCTCCACCGATCAGCGTGGTCACGTGCACGTTGACCACCCCCGGGCCGCGCGCCGGGGCCGTCGCCGTGATCAGCGTGTCGCTCTGACGCGTGTACTGCGCCGTCGTGCCGCCGAAGTCCACCCCCAGCACCCCGGTGAAACCGGAACCGGTGATGTTGATCGTCTCACCGCCCGCAGTGCCGCCCGCGATCGGCGAGAGCCCCGACACCACCGGCGTCCCCACGTAGGTGTAGTCGTCCGCCGCCGTGTCCGGCGACGTCCCGCCCGCGGTGGTGACCTGCACGGCCACCGTCCCGATCCCCGCCGGGGCCGTGGCCGTGATGCTGGTCGATCCGTTGATCGCGGTCACCGTGGCCGAGGCCAGGCCGAACCTCACCGTGCTGCCCGAGGTGAACCCGGCCCCGGTGATCGTCACCGGCGTGCCCCCCGTGAGCGGCCCGGAGTCCGGCGAGATCCCGGTGACCGCCGGCGCCCCCAGATACGTGAACACCGTTCCGCCGGCGCTGGTCCCGCCGATCGCCGTGCTCACCGTGACGTCAGCGGCGCCCGCCCCGTGCGCCGGGGCGATCGCCGTGACGGTGGTGTCGTTGAGCACGATGTAGCTGGTCGCGTTCGTGCCACCGAACTGCACCGCCGCCGCGCCGGTCGCCGAACCGAAGCCGGTCCCGGTGATCGTCACCGCCGTGCCACCCCCGGTCGGGCCGGACGACGGCGTCACCGCGCTCACGACCGGCCGGCCGATGTAGGTGAAGTCGTTCACCAGCGGGATCGCCGTCGAGGTGCCACCGGGAGCGGTGACCGTCACCCCCACCGTGCCGGCCAGGTGCACCGGGGTGGTCACGGTGATGGTGTTGTCGTCGCTGACCGTCAGCGCCGCCCCCACCGACGTCGTCCCGAACTTCACGTCCGTGGCCCCGGTGAACCCGGAACCCGCCAGCGTCACCACTGTTCCGCCGTCGACCGTGCCCTGATTCGGCGTCACCGACGTGACGAGCGGAGCACCGGCGTAGGTGTACGGCTGCGGGTTCGAGGTGTTCCCGAGCCCGGCCGAGACCGTGACGTTCGCCGTACCCAGCCCCGCCGGCGCGACCGCCGTGATCTGGGTGTCGGAGTTCTTCACGTAGCTGGTCGCCGGCGTGATCCCGAACGTCACCCCGTCCGCCTGGTTGAACCCGGTACCGGTCAGGACGACGGTGTTGCCGCCCGCGATCGGGCCCCGGTCCGGGGTGACCGCCGTCAGGGTCGGAGCGCCCAGGTAGGTGTACGTACCCGGTGCCCCGGCCCCGCCGTCGGGTGTGGTCACGACCACGCCCACGTCACCGGCCGCGTGCCCCGGCACCAGCGGCACCGTGATCGTCGTGTCGTTGTTGACCACGAACACCGATGCCGTGCCGCCGAACGTGACCGAGGTCGCGCCGGTGAACCCGCTGCCGGTGATCGTGACCGGGTTCAGGCCGGGCGCCGGGCCGCTCGAGGGCGCGATCGAGGTGATGGAAGGCGCTGCGACGTAGGTGAAGTCGTTCGCGGTCCCGGCCGTGGAGCTGGTGCCGCCGACACCGACCACGCTCACCTGCGCCGTCCCGGCCGCGTGCGCGGGACTGCGGACGCTCAGCGTCGCGTCGGTGCTGATGGTGAGGTTCGTGCCCGGCACCCCGTCGAACAGCACCTGGGTCGCGCCACTGAAACCGCTACCGAGCACGGCCACCGTGGTCCCGCCCGCCGTCGGGCCCGAGCCCGGGGTGAGCAGGGTGATCGTGGGCGCGTCCACGTACTGGTACGACTGCGTGCCCGAGGTCCCGTAGGCCAGGCTGTTGACGGAGACCAGACGCGTCTGCGCACCCACGACCGCCGGTGCGACGGCGCGGATCTCGGTGTCCGACACCTTCGTGAACTGGGCCGGGGTGAGCAGGCCGAAGTTCACGATGTCCACGTTCGTGAAACCGGTGCCGGTCAGGACGACGGTGTTGCCACCCGCCGTCGGGCCGGACGCCGGCGAGACCGAGGTCAGGGTGGGCTGGCCGACGTAGGTGTACGTGGAGGCGGCCGTCGCGCCGCTGGTGCCGCCGTTCGGCGTCGTCACGGTGACGTTGACCGGGCCGACCGCGTGCGCGGGCACCAGCAGCACGCTGATCGTCGTGTCCGAGAGCACCAGCGGGATCACGCTGTTCTGGTCGAACTTCACCGAGGTCGCCCCGGTGAACCCGGTGCCGGTGATGGTCGCCGCCAGGCCCCCGGCGGCCGCGCCCTGGGCCGGGCTGATCGCCGTGATCACCGGCGCCGCGACGTAGGTGAACCGGTCGGCCGCCACGACCGCGCTGGTCCCGCCCGGCGTCGTGACCGTGACGTCGGCGACGCCCGCGCTGCCCGCCGGGCTGGACGCGGTGATGCTCGTCGCCGAGACCACCACGACGTTCGTCGCGTTGACACCGCCGAACCGCACCGCCGTCGCGCCGGTCAGGTTGGTTCCCGTGATCGTGACGTTCGTGCCGCCCGCCGCCGGTCCGGTGGCCGGCGAGACCGCCGTCACGGTGGGCGTTCCCGCGTAGACGTAGTTGTCGGCCGCGGTGTTCGCCGAGACGCCGCCGGGCGTGGTGACCCGCACGTCCACCGACCCCGAACCGGCCGGGACCGTCGCGGTGATCTGCGTCGGGCTCACGACCGAGAACGTGCCCGAGGGGTTCGGGCCGAAGGCGACCTGCGTGGCGCCGGTGAAGCCGGTGCCCGCGATCGTCACGGTGTTGCCGCCCGCCGTGGGCCCGGTCGCGGGCGTGACCCCGCTGACCACGGGCGCCGCGATGTACGTGTACTGGTCGGCGGCGCTGGCCGCGCTGGTGCCGGCCGGGTTCGTGACGGTGACGTCCACCGTGCCGGTGCCCGCCGGGGCCACCGCGGTGATGCTGGTCGGCGAGTTGACCGTGTAGCTGGTCGCGTTCGTGGAGCCGAACCTCACGGCCGCCGCGCCGCTGAGACCCGCGAACCCGGTCCCCGAGATCGTGACCGACGAGCCGCCGCCCGCCTGGCCGCTCGTCGGGCTGACCCCGGTGACGGTCGGCGTGCTGACATAGACGAAATCGTCCGCCGACGTGTTCGGTGAGGTGCCGCCGGCCGTGGTGACCACCACGTCCGCCGTTCCCGCACCGCCCGCCGGGCTGGTCGCGGTGATGCTCGTGCCGGTGTTCGCGGTGATGGTCGCGTTCTGCCCACCGAACTTCACCGAGGTGGCGTTCGCGAGACCGGTACCCGTGATCGTGACCGTGGTGCCACCCGCGACCGGCCCGGCCGAGGGGCTGACCCCGGTGACGGCCGGGACCGCGACGTAGGTGTACTGGTCGGCGGTCACCGCAGCGGACTGACCGCCCAGGGTGGTGACCCGCACGTCGACCGGCCCGGCCGAGGCCCCGGCGGGGGCGACAGCGGTGATCTGGGTGGCGCTGTCGACCGAGAAGCTGGTCGCGGCGGTGGAGCCGAAACTGACCGCGGTGGCGCCGGTCAGGCTGGTGCCGGTGATGGTGACGCTGGTTCCACCCGCGGTCGGGCCGCGGGTCGGGGCTATCGCCGTGATCACCGGTTGGGGTACGTAGGTGAAGTCGTCGGCGGCGGTGTTGGCGGACGTGCCGGCCGGGTTGATCACGCGCACGTCGACGGTGCCGGTGCCCGCCGGGGCGACGGCCGTGATGCTGGTCAGCGAGGTGATCGTGTAGCTGGTCGCGCTCGCCGAGCCGAACTGCACGTTCGTGGTGCCGAGGAAGTTCGTGCCGGTGACCGTGACGCTGGTCGTCCCGCCCTCCGGGCCCCGCACCGGCGAGATGCCGCTCACCGTGGGCGTACTCGGCTTCGTCGTGCCGCACTCGCTGGTGCCGATGTCGACGTTGACCTGGGCCAGGCCGGCCACGTTGATCGAGACCCGGGCGGCGACGACCGTCAGGCCGTACTGGTTCGCTCCCTGGCTGGACGTGCTCTGGTAGTTGAGGATGATCGAGCCGGCCGTGGTCGGCACCCCGAGCACGGTCAGGGTCAGCGGGATCGTGTAGTTGGGTGTGATCGCGCCGGACGGGATGGCCGCGCCCAGCCCGAGACCGCCGCCGATGTTCAGGCCGGTCACGGTCGACGAACCGGTGGCGCCGGTGCCGGTCGCCTGGCACTGCGAGTGCGTGGGGCCGAGACTCACCAGGCCGCTGGCGATGTTGAGGCTGGCCAGGTCGGCGCTGGAGGTGGCGGTGTCGTAGAGCAGATCGGCGGTCGCCGCGCTCTTGACCACCCCGGCCGTGGCGACGGCGTCGAGGCCCAGGCCGCTCAGGTTCGCCAACTGGGCGCTGGGTGTGCCCGGGTACTGCGACTGGGCGACGCTCGCGATGTTCACGGTCGCCGCACCGAGCAGCTTGACGTTGCCGTTGAGCACGTTCGCGTTCGCGACGACGGTGCCGGTGAAGGCCGAACTGCCCTGCGCCCCGAGGGGTATCACCAGGCCGGTGACGAGCAGACCGGTGAGACCGCGTGCCGTGGCCCGCTGTTTCCAGCCTGCGGCCCACCGTGCCGAAGGCCTGTTGTTCCTGAGCCACTTCCCCCACGAGCGCATGCGCAGAACTCCCCCAGAATTCCCCAGTGCAACGTGGGGGACTCTAGGTAGTCAGCGAATTACAGAGATGTAATGAGGGCGGCGTGTCGCGAGAGTCGGACAGATGGCCGATGGACGGATGCGCGCGGCGCGACCGGGGCGAAACGTGCGTGATCACGACAGAGTTCGGCGCGATCACGCACGCTCCCCGTCAGACCCGGTCGGCCCTGGTGAAGGCCACCGCCCCCTTGGCCGGAACCGTGACGCGAACCTGGCCCCGCGCGTCCACCGTCACCGTGGGACCCGAGCACTTACCCTTGCTCACCGACCCGCGCGTGACATCGCAGTAGGTACCGGCCGCCAGGCCGGTGTCGAAAGTGCGGGTGACGGGCGACTTGTCGTTGTTGAGGGCGATCCAGCCGGCCTGACCCCGGCTGAACGCGATCAGGTTGCCGCCGTTGTCCCACCAGTGGGTGACGGGCGCCCGGCCGACGTGGTTGTGGAAGCCGACCAGCCCGGTCACGGCCTTGTCCCGGTGCACGCAGACCCAGGCCTCGGAGGCACAGTCGGTGTCGGTGATGAGCCCCCCGGGGTCGGAGGGCGGGGAGGCGTCCGTGGCCGACCACGCGAAACTGCTGTAGACCTGCGGGGTTCCGTATCCGTAGGCGAGCAGGAACTGCTGGGCGAGCAGGTTCGTGGCGCCGTCCTTGTAGGTGAGGGCGTCACCGTTGCGCTCGGTGTCGTGGTTCTGCACGAAGCTCAGGGTCTTGCCCGAGGGGGTCAGGCCGTCGCCGAAGGTCTTGAGCACGGCCAGGCTCCCGGTCCCGTCGGCCGGGTAGCTCTTGAACGCGTTCTTGATCTGGATGTCGCCGTCGAGCCCGAGCACCGCCGAGCCCGCGCCCGTGAACGCCTGCGGCGAGAGGATTCCCGGCCCGCCGCCGAACACCTCCAGCGCCACGTAGGGCCGGTCGCCGTCGACGGTGTCGCGAAGCTTCTTCTGCAGGGCGAGAAGGTCGTCCTGGCCGACGTGCTTGGCGGCGTCCACCCGGAACCCCGAGACCCCGTACCCGATCAGCTTGTTCAGGTACTTCGCGAGCTCGTTGCGCACCTTCGGGCTGTCGGTGCGCAGGTCGGCCAGCCCGACGAGCTCACACGTGCGCACCTGCCGCAGGTTGTTGAAGTCTTCGATACCACCGGTGGACGAGGGGCAGTCGGTACCTTTCCGGTGAAAGTCCGAGGCGTCGTAAAGCCCGGCGTACTCGAAGTGGCTGTACGTGCGCCCGCCGTACGACGTGCTGCCCTGCCCGGTCATGTGATTGACCACCGCGTCGACGTAGACCTTCACGCCCGCCCTGCGGCACGTCGTCACCATCGAGCGGAACTGCGCCTCGGTGCCCATCCGGCTGGTCAGCTCGTAGGAGACCGGCTGATAGATCTCCCACCAGGGATGCAGCACGGTGTCGCTGCCGTCACCGAGCTTCGTGCGCTTGAGCGAGTCGGCCGGCTGCGAGACCTGCACCCCCGCGTACCCGGCCGGGCCGAGGGTCCCGGTGCACTCGGAGGCGACCGAGTCCCAGTTCCACTCGAACAGATTCGCCATCACGTCGGTGCGGCCGGGGCCGGCCTGCGGCGCTCCGGCCGGCTCCCGCTCGAGGCCGTGCAGCGCGGCGAGCGGCAGCCCGATCGCGGCCAGGACGGCGAGGGCGGACAGGGACGAGGTGCGGACGGACATGCGGATCCCCCATCGGTCGGCATTGACCCGGTTCGCGACACGGTGCGACGCGACCGTAACGGTCGGCGAGGGCCCGTTTCAATGCCTGCCGTCCGGACGTGCCCACCGGATCGCCCGTCGGCCGGCGGCGACACCCCCCTGGACCCGCGTGCATCTGCCTGTGGACCCGGTGCGTCTGCCGTGGGCCCTACCCGCGGGGTGGTCGAAAGCCCCGGTGCGAACAGCAGCTCGTTGACGTCGTTGTCGTCGAGAGACGTACTGCGGGAATCAGCCCACTCGCGGTCGCCGTGGCGGGCGGCCCGGAAGACCGCGTTCAGGGTCTCTTCGTCGGCCGTTCCCGGTTCCAGCTGGAGCAGACCGCTTTCCAGGTCAGCCAGCAGCTCCCTCGCCTCGGCCCGGAAGTTCTCACGGGCCCGGAGCATTTCCTCCCCGACATGCACAGCTCGCCTCCCTCCGGCTCCTGGGAACCGTTCAGACCCGCCTGCCGAAGGACGTCCGTGACGACCGGGGACGGGCGGCACAGGAGGAGAACTCCTCGGCGCGCTCGGCGGCCGTCCGGGCGGCGAGCGGCACGTGGAGGACGGCGGAGAGCATCTGGGCGGGCCGGCCGGGTTCGACCACCCAGGCCCTGGCGCCCGCGGCCTGGCCCTCCCGCATCATGGCCTCGCCGGACACCCTGGTCAGCGTGATGATGGGGACGAACTTGCAGGCCCCCCACGGGGTGATCCCGACGGCCTGACGGACCGGGGCCGAGTCGTCCACCACGAGAACCTCGGCCGTCATCGGGTCGTCTCCGGGCACATCGCCCCTTCGTGCCGCACCTGCGTCTCACCCGTCAGCAGGTCGAACGTGACCCGCCGGGGGCCGAAGCCACCGACGTGCCACCGCTCGGCCCTGGCACCCAGACTGTTGATCAGGAACAGCGCGGCGTGGATGTTGATGCCGGGCACATCGGGGCGGCGGCCCGAGCCGGCTCCCGCCAGCTGCCGGGCCCCGCCGTAAACGCTGAAACGGTACTCGCCGTATGCGGTCCCGGCATCCCTCATGTGCTGGCACATGAGCGCGAACGCCTCGTCGGCGTAGCGGGCGTCCATGTCCCTGCCCGCCCGCGCCCGGCCCCGTGACGGGACGAGGAAGTGGCACATGCCCCCGACGAGCAGGAACGGGTGCCACACCGTGATCGCCACGCAGGAACCGAGCAGGGTGTCCACGGTGCCCGGTCCGGGCCCGAACCACAGGCTCCCGGGAACGAGAGAGATCGCCGGCCACTCACCGTGGGCCTTCATGACGGCTCCCCGCCGTATCGGTGCACGGACGGCCCCAGCGGCGTGAGGCCCGGATGCAGACCGGAGATGCTCTCGGCGTGCCCGATCAGGAGGTGCCCACCGGGCCGCAGGGTCTTCACCACCCGGTGGACGAGCTCTCGCCTGGTCTCTTCCCCGAAATAGAGGAGGACGTTGCGCAGCAGGACCACGTCGAAGGTTCCGATCTCCGGCAGCGGACCGGTCAGGTCGGCCGGGCGGAAGGACACGTTCGCCCGGATCTCCGCGCGGAAGGTGAAGCTGTCGCGAGAGCTGCCACGGCCCTTCAGGCAGAAGCGCTCGCGGAAGCGGTCCGGGATCCGGCCGGCGGCCTCCAGGGGATAGAGCGCCTGCTGCGCCCGGGCCAGAACCCGGTGGGACACGTCGGTGCCCAGGACCTCCCAGCCCGCCGTCCCGAGACGGTCGGCCAGCACCAGGGCGGCCGAGAAGGCCTCCTCCCCGGTCGAACTGGCCGCGCTCCACACCCGCACCGGGCCGGTACCGGTCCGCGTCTGCAGGAGCTGCGACAGCAGGTCGAAGTGATCGGCCTCCCGGAAGAAGGACGTCTCGTCGGTGGTGAGCAGGTCCACCGCCGTCGTCTCCTCACCCGAGCCGGGCACCGAGAGAAGATCGATGTAGGCGCCCATGGTGCTCAGCCCGCACTCGCGCAGACGGCGCTCCAGACGCGCCGCGACCAGGGTCTCCTTCCCGGCCCGCAGCTCGATCCCGGTGCGCTCGCGCAGGAAGGCCTGGAACCAGCTGAACTCCACCGGGGTCAGGGGAGGCGTCCCTGTGGGGGCGCTCATCCCAGGCCGACCGGGGCCGGCCGTTCGCCGGCGTCCGGGCCCGCGATGCCGACGGCGGCGGCGCGGGCGACCTGCCGGCGGCTCGCATCGGCCCAGTCGTTGCTGATGAGGCGCACGGCTGTGCCGAGCTTCCCGAGACGTACGAGTCGCCCACGGGCCGAGCGCTGCGACGCCAGGCAGACCTGCCCCACGACGGCGAGTGCCGGCACGATGATCACGCAGAGAACAGCTAGAAGCTTCAGACGCCTGGAGATGGTCAACCGCCGGAGCATGACTCCTCCTCGATGCTGAGAGGCCGGGGGCCGTTCGCTCGCCGACGATGCGATGTTCGACCGTGCGACGGCCGGATGTAGGGGGCCGCAGGCTCTTCACCCGGCTACTGGGCGGTCTCAGGCCGATGGTCCCTCCCCGGGGGACCTTGGTCCCGAACCCGCTGGGAGGCGTCGAATCGTCCCGCGTCCTTGATGCTGTGCTCTGTTTCAGGCATCCGTCCCCCTCGCGCCGCCATCATGTCCTCCCGGCCCTGGTCGACCGGGGAGGACACGAAAAGAGAGGGCTTTGGTCCCGCGTCGGGCTTTGACCCCTCAATCGGATGATGCCGTGACCCGTTCGCCCGTAACGGGATCCGGGGAAACCGCGAAGGGCGGGGCGTCGGATCAGCCGCGGGCCAGGATCTGCCGCGCCCGCACGACCTCGTCGCGGCCTTCCAGCACCAGACGCCGCAGCCAGGCCGGGGGCTCGGCCTGCGTGAGGTACTGCTGGGTGAGCGCGGGCAGGTCGGCCTCGGCGTGGGCCGAGGGGTAGGCGAACTTGGCGAAGGCCTGGGTGCGCTCGCTCGGCCAGACGTCGGCCACCGCGCTCAGCACCTCGAAGTAGGCCGGGGCCCAGCGCTCGACCAGCTCGGTGTGCTCGGCCGCGAAGAACCCCTCGAGCGCGGCCGCCTGCGCGTTGAGGGGCTGCTCCCCCGCCGCGAACGACTGCCAGGCCTGCGCTTTCGCCTCGGCCGTGGGGATCGCCGCCCGGCACCACGCCGCCTGGACCTTGCCCTTGTCGGTGGGGTCACGGCGCAGCTCGGCGTCGATCTGCTCCTGCCCGGCGCGGCCGGTCACGACCAGCCGGCGCAGCACGCTCCAGCGCACGTCGGTGTCGACCACCAGCCCGGCGAGCGGACCACCGTCGGCGACGACCGGCCCCGTAGAGGCGACCGGACCCGTGGAGGTGACCGGCGCGTCCGCAAGCACCAGTTCTTCCAGCACCGCCAACTGCTGCGCGGACGTGGCCGAGGCCACGAAAGCCCGCGCCAGGCCCAGCTGTTCGGGCGAACCCGGCTGCGCCGCGGCGGCACGGTCGAGCAGCCCGGCGGCCAGTCGCTCCAGCGCCGCCGACCGGGAGGGGGCGGGCAGGTACTGCTTCACCGCGGTGACGACCTGCGCCAGCAGCGTGCGGCGCACCGACGCGTTCGTCACCGAGGCCACCCCACCGAGCACCACCTCGGCGTAGCGCGCCGGGGACAGCTCGGCGTCGCGCACCAGGTCCCACACGATCGTCCAGCACACGGCCTGGGCCAGCGGGTCACCGATACGGCCGATCGAGGTCAGCACCGTCTGCAGCGACGTCTCGTCGAGGCGGACCTTGGCGTAGGTCAGGTCGTCGTCGTTCACCAGCACCAGGTCACCGCGCGCGAGACCGACGAGCTCCGGCACCTCGGTGCGTTCGCCGGAGACCTCCAGCTCGACCCGGTGACGGCGCGTGAGCACGCCCTCGCGGTCGTCGTACAGGCCGATCGCGATCCGGTGCGAGCGCAGCGTCGGGTGCTCGTCCGGAGCGGTCTGCACCACCGCGAAGCTGCTGAACAGCCCGTCGGAGAGCGTGAACTCGGCCCGCAGCGTGTTCGGGCCGGTGGTCTCGAGCCACTGCGCCGACCAGCCGGTCATGTCCCGGCCGGTCTCCTCGGTGAGCGCGGTGAGCAGGTCGTCGAGGGTGGCGGTGCCCCAGGCGTGGCGGGCGAAGTAGCGGCGCAGGGCCGACAGGAACGTCTCGGTGCCGATCGTGGCGACCAGCTGCTTCAGCACCGACGCGCCCTTCTGGTAGGTGATCGCGTCGAAATTCACCTCCATCGAGCGGATGTCGGTGATGTCGGCGGCGATCGGGTGCGTCGTGGAGAGCTGATCCTGGCGGTAGGCGCGAGCCTTGGCGCTGTCGGCGAAGGTGCCCCAGGCGTCGCTCCAGCGGGTGGCACCGGCCTGCGAGATGGCCGCCGCGTAGGTCGCGAACGACTCGTTGAGCCACAGGTCGTCCCACCACTGCATGGTCACCAGGTCGCCGAACCACATGTGCGACATCTCGTGGAGAATGGTGGACGCACGGCGCTCGTGCTCCGCGTCGGTCACCCGGGAGCGGAACACGTAGGTCTCGGTGAACGTGACGCAGCCGGGGTTCTCCATCGCGCCGAGGTTGAACTCGGGCACGAAGGCCTGGTCGTACTTGCCGAACGGGTACGCCATGCCGAACGCGGCCTGGAAGAAGTCGAGGCCGCGGCGGGTCACGTCGAGAATCTCCTCGGCGTCGAAGTGCGGGGCCAGCGACCGACGGCACAGGGCGCGCAGCGGCACGACGATCTCGCCGGTACCGAGCGGGTCGCCGCGGTACTCGCCCTGCACCACGTGGTAGGGCCCGGCCACGATCGCGGCCAGGTAGGTGGACAGCACGTCGGTCGGCGCGAACGTCCAGCGGCGGCCGCCTTCCACGTCCTCGACGGCGGTGGCGGGCGCGTTCGACACGACCTCCCAGTCGGCCGGCGCCGTGACGGTGAACGCGTAGCGGGCCTTGAGGTCGGGCTGGTCGAAACAGGCGAACATGCGCTGCGCGTCGGCGGTGGCGAACTGGCTGTGCAGGTAGACGCGCTCGTCGACCGGGTCGACGAAGCGGTGCAGGCCCTGCCCGGTGTGCGAGTACGCCACGTCGGCGACCACCCGGAACGTGTTCTCGCCCCGCAGGCCGGGCAGGGGGATGCGGCCCCCGTCGGCTTCCAGAGGCGTGTCGTTGAGGAACGCCTCGAGCACGGTGGCCCCGGTCAGCTCGGCGAACGTGGTGGCCCCGGCCTGCGCGCAGGCGAACTGCGCCACGGTGGTCGAGCGGAACGTGTCCGGGCCGGCGGTGAGGTCGAGGTCGACGGAGTAGGTGTGTACGGTGAGAAGACGGCTGCGCTCGGCGGCCTCGTCTCGGGTCAGGTTACCGGCCATGGCCGAACTCTATGCTTCTCCCCCATGGCCGATCCGACCGCCCTGCTCGCCGCCGCCCAGGCCGCCCCGGGCTTCATGCCGCCCCACGAGGGCCAGGCGCTGTACCGGGCCGCCCTCGCGGCCCAGCCCTCCGGCCCCCTGCTCGAGGTGGGCAGCTGGATGGGCAAGTCCGCGCTGTACCTCGCGGCCGCGGCGGTGCAACGGGGGACGCGGGTGGTCACCGTCGATCACCACCGCGGCTCCGAGGAGCACCAGCCCGGGTGGGACTACCACGACCCGTCACTCGTCGACCCGGTCACCGGCCGGATCGACACGCTGCCGCTGTTCCGGCGCACGATCGCCCGGGCGGGAGCTGAGGACGTGGTGGTCGCCGTGGTCGCGCGGGGCGAGACCCTGGCGTCGCTGTGGGCCACACCCCTGGCGTTCCTGTTCGTCGACGGCAGTCACACCGACGAGTCGGCCCAGCGCGACCTCGCCTCCTGGGCACCGCATCTGGCCCCGGGCGGCACCCTGGCCGTCCACGACGTGTTCCCCGACCCGGCCGACGGCGGGCAGGCGCCCTACCGGATGTACCGCACGGCGCTGGAGTCCGGCGCGTACGAGGAACTGCCCGGGACCGACTCGCTGCGGTTGCTGCGGCGGCGCTGACTCAGGCCGCTCCGGCGTCGAGACGGAAGCTGTTCTCCAGGGACAGGACCCGGCCGTTCTGGAGGGCGACGACCTCCCACCGCTCGTCCCGCCGGTGCGCGACGTACAGCTGCATGGTGACGCGGGTCGGCAGCTTCTGTGTCTCACCGGCCATCATGAGCGTGGCGCGGTGGTGCACGATCCCGACCCCGGGTGCGACCACCTGCGCGAACAGCACGGTGCCGTCGACCAGCCGGGAGCCCTTCAGCACGGTGTCGAACATCGGCTGCTGGCCCCGCACCAGGGTGTCGCGGCCCTCGACGACCGTGCCCTCGAACTCCACCAGCCGGGCGTCCGGGGCGAAGTCGGCGAAGAACGCGGCCGCGTCACCCCGGTTCCAGGCCTGGGTCATCCGGGCGGGGATCTCGGCGAGACTCTGTTCCATGACGGTCTTTCCTCCTGTGCGTAGCCGAACGACCGTCAGCCTTCCGGGCGCCGGGCCGGACGGCGATGACGATGCGCGCAGGATCAGTTGGAGATGAGCGCGGCCGAGCGGCGGCGGTGCTCGCCCGGGGTGCAGCCGTAGGTGCTCCGGAACAGGCGGCTGAAGTGCGCCGGGTCGGTGAAGCCCCAGCGGGCGGCGATCTGGGCGATGCTTCCGCTCGTCGTCCCCAGATCGGCCCGGCACCGTTCGAGACGACGGTGCCGCACGAGCGCGGCCACCGTCAGCGGCTCGTCGCGGAAGAGCTGGTGCAGACGGCGGCACGAGATGTGGTGCGCGGCGGCCACGGTCGACGGGTCGAGGCCCGGGTCGGCGAGGTGGGCCTCGACGAAGACCTCGACCCGCCGGCGCAGGAGCTCGTCGTCGGAGCGCCGGGGCAGGTGCGCGTCCAGCAGCGCGGTGGTCAGGGTGGCGACCGCGGTGCCGGAGCGGGAGGCCTCGTCCGGGCCGAAACTGCCTCCGGCGGCGACGGCCGCGTGCGCGACGGACGACAGCAGCGCCCCCGATCCGCCGCTCCCGGGAATGCGCACACCGCGGACCCGGTCCAGGTCGCCGTCGGTGAGAGCCAGCAGGTGCCGGGGCATCAGCACGGTCAGGTAGCGGGTGGCGGTGGTCGTCACGGTGAGCGGACGGGACGGGTCGACGACCACCAGGTCGCCGCCCCGCAGCTCGGCCCGGCGGCCGTCCTGGTCCAGATGGGTGCTGCCCTGCGTGACGAGGAACAGCTGGCACCACCCGGCATCGGCCGCGCGGGCGCCGGACTCGTCACGGAAGCACTCGCCGCCCGGCGTCACCAGCTCGGCGACCCGGACCGGCCCCAGGCGCTGCGAGCGCAGCGCCGCCCGGAACCCGCCGACGTCCAGCCCGCGTGCCCGCATCGGGGGCAGCCCCGCGGCCTCCACACCACGCGTCCACACCCCGGGATCGCTGAAGACCGTCACCCCCCGACGCTAACCGGTCGCGGTGCCCGCTCTCCCACGAGGTCTCCTACGAGGCCACGTCCTCGAGGTCGTCGAGCTCACCGGCGGGGTCCCCGAACACCCGGCCGGTCACCTCACCCGCGTTGATCAGGTCGACCGCCAGCACCATGGCCGCACCGGTCCAGGTGCTGTGCTCGACCGGCCAGCGCTTGCCGTCGGTGAGCACGAGCCCGGTCCAGTACGAGCCGTCGTCGTCGCGCAGGTGCTGCATCGACGCGACCAGCTCGGCCGCCCGCGCCGTGTCCCCGACGGACGCCAGGGCCAGGGCCAGTTCACAGGTCTCGGCGCCGGTCACCCAGGGCCGGTCGGACACGCAGCGGATGCCGGACCCGGGCACGACGAACGTGTCCCAGCCGCGGTCGATGCGCTCGCGGGCCGCGTCGCCGCGCAGCGCGCCGCCGAGCACCGGGTAGTACCAGTCCATCGAGAAGCGGGACTTGTCCACGAAGGCCCCGGGCCGGTGCAGCAGGGCGTGCTGGAGCCGGTCGGCCGCGGCCTCCCAGGTGCGGGACGTGTCGTCGGCGCCCAGCGCGTCCGCGATCGAGACCCCGCAGCGCAGGGCCTGGTGGATGCTCGAGCAGCCGGTGACCAGGGCAGCCGGGTCGGGTGAGCCCTGCGGCGAGCGGGCCCAGCCGATGGTGCCGTCGGGGTTGGCCAGCGCGAGGGTGAAGGCCAGGGCGTCGCGGACCATCGGCCAGGCGCGGGCCAGGAACTCGTCGTCGGCGGTGCTCAGCCAGTGGTGCAGCACGCCGACGGCGACGTACGCGGCGTGATTGGTCTCGGCCGTGGCCTCGACCACGGTGCCGTCGAGCCAGCGACTCGGCCAGCTGCCGTCGGGACGCTGGGTGCGGCGCAGCCAGTCGTACCCGGCGCGGGCCGGCTCGTGCAGGCCCTGCACGTCGAGGGCCATGAGGCACTCGACGTGGTCCCAGGGGTCGGTGCCGCCTCCCGGGAACCACGGGATCGCACCGGATTCGTGCTGCGCCGCAGCGATGCTCAGCGCGGTCGCGTGGATCTGGGCACCGGTCGGGAACGGCGGGCGGGAGCCTGGGGGGTACGGGCGTTGCGCGGCGGTGTCCATGAGCCGCTCACGATAGCCGGTTCGCCCGGTTGCGGAACCGCGTCGGCGCGACGCCGGACGGGCCCACGAAGATTTCTGCGCGGCAAGCCCTTCAGAACCGGCGGGTCACTATTTCGCTAGCAGGAGCGGATGCTTTCCACCAGCCCCTTCTCCCCGTATTTCGGTGCAGTTCTTTCTTCTTGACCCCTTCAATATGCCGCTGTTAGTCTCATTTTCGCCGCAGCAGACGACTTTCCCGGATATGCAGGATCCGCGGATGTCGCCTCGGCGCAAGGATTCACCGCGGTTCGGGGAAACCGCATTCGCCTGATCGGCACTGACGACGGTGAAGAATCACGCTTTCGTCCAGGCATTCGACGTGCCCGGTGAGCACATCAGCCCGTTGATCGGCGAACGTTCGTATCCGTGGCCCGTGATCCGGGCTGACGTGGGGGACGCAATGCCTGCAATCGATCGCGCAACGCCGCGCGAGAACCTGGCCGTGGAAACCCGGGGTGCCCCGGGAACCACGCCGGAGACGGGTCCCTGGGCCGCGCCGGAGACGACCGTGCGCCGCCTTCACGGCCGGCCCGTCGCCGATCCGTACGGCTGGCTCGACGACCCCCACGACCCCCGCACCGTCGCCTGGCTGGAACAGCAGGACGCCTGGGCCCGCACCCAGCTCGACCGCACCGGCGAGAGCGGCCGGTTCCGCCACCTCCTGCGGCAGGCAACGCATTTCGATCACTACGGTGCTCCCTCCGGGCCGTCGGGGCACCTGTTCGCCCTGCGGCGCCCGGCGGACGGCGACCACGAGGAACTCGTGACGATCGACGCCACCGGGGAACGGGTCCTGCTCGACCCGCGTCACCAGCACCCGCACGCGAGCATCGCGAGCTGGTCGGCGTCCCGCGACGGAACCCGGGTCAGCGTGAACACCGTGCTCACCGGTGAGCCCGACGGCACCCTCCACGTCATCGACGCCGCCACCGGCGCTCACCTCGACCACTCCCCCGCCCGGGCCGTTCCCACCCCGGCGGTGTGGGGGCCCGACTCCACCTGGCTCGTGCATGTGCGCCGCACCGGATCCGGGCCCGTGCGGGTGGTGCGGCACCGGGTCGGCCACGACTGGCACTCCGACCTCGACCTGCTGGGACATCCCCTGGCCGCGAGCGACCAGGTCGAACTCGCCCTCTCCCCCGGCGGTGACCTCCTGGTCGTCTCGGTGGCGGACGGGGTCTCCGCCGAGAACCGGCTGCTGCTCGTGCCGCTCGGGCAGGACGGCACCGCGCCGGGCCACCCGTGGCCGGCGGACTTCGGCGCCGGCGGCTGGTCGGCGGCCTGGCCTCTCGACGGCCGGCGCCTGATCGTCCTGACCGACGCGCAGGCCGATCGCGGGCAGCTGCTCTCGGTGGAGCTCGAACCGGCCGCCGAGGGCTGGACCTCCACGTGCACGGTGCTGGTGCCCGAGCCCGACGGCGAGGTCCTCGCCGGGTTCGCGGTGCTGCGCGACGAGCTGCTGGTGCTGAGCAGCCGCGACGACGAGGCCGTGCTGACGCGGCACGACCGGTGGGGAAAACCACTCGCGCCCGTGCCTTTACCCGGGGCGGGACTGGTCAGCGAGTTCACCGGCGCCGCCGACCCCGACCCCCGGCAGGCCTGGATCACCTACTCCGACCGCGCCACGCCCGAGACCGTCCTCACCTACGGGGACGGCCACCTGCGGCACTGGCGCGGTGGCACCGGCCTCGCCGTGCCGCCGACCGAGACGGTGCGGGAGACCTTCACCGCGAGCGACGGCGCCACGGTCCCCCTGATCATCACGCGCCCGGTCGGTGTCGCCGACGGTGCGCGACCGCCCACGATTCTTCAGGCCTACGGCGCGTTCGGCGTGCCCCAGACCCCGGAGTACTACGCCGCCGCGGCGGTCTGGGCCCAGAGCGGTGGGCAGTTCGTCACCGTGGGCGTACGCGGTGGTGGTGAGTACGGCGAGGAGTGGCACCGCGCCGGGCGCCGGGAGCACAAGGGCCGCAGCATCGACGACTTCACCGAGGCGGCGGCCCGCTTCCAGCACCGGCCCCCGGGCGCCCTGGGCTTCAGCGCCGGTGGTCTCCTGGTGGCGGCCGCCGCGGTCCGGCGGCCCGACCTGTTCGGCGCGATCGCCTGTGCCGCAGCCCCTCTGGACATGACCCGCTTCGAGGACAGCGGGTTCGGCGACCGCTGGGTGGACGAGTTCGGCAGCGTGAGCGATCCGGAACAACTCTCCTGGCTCCTCACTTACTCGCCCTACCACCGGGCGGTAACCGATAAGCTCTATCCAGCAGCACTTTTCCTGAGCCTGTCGCAGGATGAGCGGGTCGATCCGCTGCACGCGCGCAAGATGTGCGCCGTCCTGCAGAACGCCAACGACCGCACCGATCCGAGCCGCGCCGTGGTGCTGCGCCGGGACCTGCCCGGCGACCACGCCCTGCGCGACCGTTCGCACCGGCTGTCGTTGTTCGCCGAGATGCTCGGCTTCCTGAGTTCCCGGATCGGGCCGGCAGCGGCCGGATCCGCGGAAGGTCACGTTCACTCCTGACGCGACCTGGATCGGATGGGGAGAGCGGGGTGAAACCAATGCTGAAGAAGACGAAGACGACGTACAGCGCCTCCGCCGGGACGGCCAAGGGCTGATCCAGGCCCGCGACGGGGACGGGACACCCTGCATGTGTCCCGTTCCCGTTGCCCACCAGTATGAGCCGCCACCGGCCCGGCCGCACGTGGTTCCGGGACCGGGCCGCGGAGGTCCACGTCCGGCCTTGCCCAGCCTTGTCCAGCCATGCCCAGCCTTGTCCAGTCATGCTCAGCCATGTTCAGCTGCGGGAGGACGAAGTCCGATGACCACACTGCCGTCCCTGAAGACCAGCATCCCGTACTTCCGTGAGGGCGACTCCGTGCACTTCCGCCTGGCCGGCACGCTGATCACGCTCGACGACGAGAACGGCCGCACCAGTGCCTTTCTCGAACTGCTCGACGGAACCCGCACCAGCGCGCAGATCGCCGGCGACCTGCGCACCCGCTTCCCGCAGACCAGCGAGACCGAGATCGTCGAGGCGATCGCCGATCTCGACAGCGAGGGCCTGCTGCAGGACGCGACCGACACCGGCGCGGACTTCAGCCAGCAGGACCGCACCCGCTGGTCGAACAACTTCGGGTTCTTCGAGACCTACGCCTCGCTGGCCACGTCCCGGTGGGACTTCCAGCGGCGCATCCGCGACGCCAAGGTGGCGATGCTCGGCGTCGGGGGCATCGGCTCGCACTCGTTCATCGACATGGTGGCCATCGGCTTCCAGGACATCCGGATCGTGGACTTCGACCACATCGAGCTGTCCAACTTCAACCGCCAGATCCTCTACGGCGAGCCCTACGTCGGCCGGGCCAAGGTCGAGGTCGCCGCCGAGAAGGCCCTGGCCCTCAACAGCGGCCTGACCCTCGACCCGGTGCAGATGCGGCTCACCTCGGCCGACGACGTGTACGAGGTGGTGAAGGACCGCGACATCGTCGTCGCCGCCGTCGACCGGCCGAAGACCGAGATGCTGCACTGGCTCAACGAGGGCTGCGTGCGTGCCGGCACCGCACTGGTCACCGGCGGCGTGGAGACCCAGCGGGCGTTCTACTACTCCCTCGTGCCGGGTGTCAGCGGCTGCGCCGAGTGCTGGCGCAACCACGCGATGAAGACCAGCGAGGGCGCCCGCCTGGTGTTCGACGCGTTCGAGAAGCAGGCCGCCAGCGGCGAGCCGTTCGGTGAGGACACGGCCGCCTTCAACGGGCTCGTCATGCTCGACTCCGCCTTCATGGTGGGCGAGCTCGTGCGCCTGGCCACCCAGGTCTGCACGCCGCTGTCGATCGGGCGGGTGCTCGAGGCCACCTTCCACGACCCGCGGCTGCGCGAGGCCGAGAGCTGGGAGCGCGACCCCGACTGCCACGTGTGCGGTGGCGCCACTCCCAAGGACACGGTGAGCTGGACGTCGGCGATCAAGGAACAGCCGTTCTGACCACCGCCGGCTCCGGGGGGATTCGATGGGCGAGACCGACCGCACAGCAGGAACTTCCGGCGGCCACGAGGAGGTGGAACCACCCCGGGGCGACGGGACGCTCCTGCGCGGCGCGTTCCTGATCTCCTCGGTCGGCGACTGGATCTACCGGTTCGTGGCCCCGTTCCTGATCCTGGAACTGACCGGCTCGGCCGTGCTGGTCGCCCTGGCCGTGGCGGTCGAGCTGATCCCCTACATCCTCTTCGGCCTGGTCGCCGGGGTGGTGGCCGACATGTACGACCGCCGCCGCATCATGATCGTCTGCGACCTGGTCTCCGCCGTGCTGGCCACCGCCATCGCGGTCGTGGCGGCGGGTGACGACCCCTCGGTCGGACTGGTCTTCGCCCTGGCCCTGGTGCTGGCGGGCGTGCGGCCGTTCTACTTCCCGGCGTTCCAGGGGGTGCTGGTCACCGCCGTGCCGCAGGCCCGGCGCTCACGCGTCAACGCCTGGACCCAGAGCGTCGACAGCCTGCTCAGCATGCTCGGCCCGGTGGTCGGGGCGGCGTTCGTGGCCGCGCTCGGTGTGCGCTCCGCCTCGGTCGTCAACGCCGTCACCTTCGTGCTGTCGGCGCTGATGATCCGGATGCTCACGCTGCCCGCCACCACCCTCGCCGTGAGGCGCACCGGTGGGCGGCTGCGCCAGGCCGGGCGGGACTTCGCCGAGGGATTCCGCACCCTGTGGTCGATCCCGGCGGTGGCCTGGGGCACCCTGCTCATCGCGGCGGCCAACCTGGCCGGCTACATGGTCGAGAGCAACATCGTCTACTTCGTGATCGAGGTCGAGAACCACCCGGCCTGGACGATCGGCGTCGTGGTCGGCATCCAGGGGGCCGGCGCCCTGGCCGGGGCGGCGCTCTCGCCCCGGGTGCTCGACCGGTACCCACCGGGTCAGGTGCTGACCGTGGCCATGGCGATCTCCGCCGCCGGGATGCTGGTGCCCGCGCTCCACCCGAGCACCGTGTTCCTGTCCGTCGGCTGGTGCGTCGAGGGGGCCGCGACCTCACTGGTGGTCGTCTCCTGGTTCACCCTGCGCCAGAACCTGGTGCCGAACGAGCAGATCGGCCGCATCGTCTCGGTCGGCCGGGCCCTGGCCTACAGCACCATCCCGGTCGGCTCGGCGATCGGGGGCGCCCTGATCGGCAGCCACCCCACGTCCCGCCTGCTCTTCGTCACCGCCCTGCTCGTGCAGCTGGGGGTCTGCCTGGCCACCTACCTGTCCCCTCTGCGCACCGCCCCCAGCAAGCCCCCGGAGAACACCGAGCCCCAGGCCGTGCCCTAGCCCGAGAGACGAGGCACCCACGATGACCCTTTCCTGCGCGCACGAGCCGCCGGCGGGCAGGTGTCCGGTCACCGGGACCTCCACCGCCGTCGACGTCCACGCCGACGACCCCGCGACCGACCTGATGCAGCAGGCGGCCACGTTCTACCGCACGCCGGAACTGCAGAAGATCACCGCGCCCGGGCGGGCCGACGAGATCCGCCGCGAGATCGCGGCCACCGGCACCTACCGGCAGACCAGCGCCGAGCTCCTGGCCGGCTCCCGGCTGGCCTGGCGCAACCACGCCCGCTGCCTGGGCCGCTTCAACTGGCGCTCGCTGGAGCTGCTCGACGCCCGGGAGTGCCGCACCGCGCCGGAGGTGGCCGAGGCCTGCTGGGAGCACCTGCGGGTCTCGACCAACGACGGCAAGCTGCGTTCGGTGATCACGGTGTTCGCCCCGCGGTCACCGTCCGGCGAGGAGATCCGGATCTGGAACCCGCAGCTGCTGCGCTACGCGGGCTACCGCCGGCCCGACGGCCGGGTCGTCGGCGATCCCCTGCACGTGCGCCACACCGAGTTCGCCCAGCGCCTCGGATGGCGCGGCGCGGGGGGCCGTTTCGACGTCCTGCCGCTCATCGTGCAGGTCGGGAGACAGGAGCCGCAGCTGTTCCCGGTGCCGCCCCGGGCCGTGTTCGAGGTCGAGCTGTCGCACCCGGAGCTGCCCTGGTTCGCCGGGCTGGGCCTGCGCTGGCACGTGAACCCGGCCATCTCGAACCTGCACCTGGAGATCGGCGGGCTCACCTACCCGGCGGCCCCGTTCAGCGGCTGGTACGTCAGCTCGGAGATCGGCGCGCGCAACCTCAGTGACGAGAACCGCTACGACATGCTCCCGGCGATCGCCGACCGGATGGGCCTGGACCGTTCCCGCGGCCGCACCCTGTGGCGCGACCGGGCCCTGCTGGAGCTCAACCTGGCCGTGCTGCACAGTTTTCAGCAGGCCGGGGTGCACATCATCGACCACCACGCGGCCGCCGCCCAGTTCGTCGCCCACGTCGAGCGCGAGCACGCCCAGGGCCGTGCGGCGCCCGCCGACTGGGCCTGGGTCAATCCCCCGATGTCGGCCAGCACCACGCCGACCTTCCACCGGCTCTACGACCCGGTCGACTTCGACCTGCGGCCGAACTTCCTGTCCCGTGCCGATCCGCTCGACGAGGTCGTGCCGGCGCTGTGAGACACGTCAGGCCTTGCGCAGGTACAGCACCACGCTCTTGCCGATGACGGGGTTCAGCACCTGCTCGAGAACCCGGGTGGTGCGCGGCTTCTTGACGATGTCCCAGACCAGCAGGCGGTGGTAGGCCCGCACGACCGCGGCGTCCCGGTGCACCCCGACCGCGCACTTGAGCCACCAGTAGACGCTGTGCAGGGCGTGCGCGTGGCCGGTACCGGTGTGCTCCAGGCCCGCGTCGCGGCACAGCGAGGCCAGGTCGGACGCCCTGTAGATGCGCACGTGGCCGCCCTCGTTGGCGTGGTACTCGTCGGACAGCGCCCAGCAGATCCGCTCGGGCAGCCAGCGCGGCACCGTGATCGCGGCCAGGCCACCGGGTTTCAGCACCCGGGCGATCTCGGCGACGGCACGGGCGTCGTCCTCGATGTGCTCGAGCACCTCCGAGGCGATGACCCGGTCGAAGGACGCGTCGGGCAGGGGCAGCGAGCGCAGGTCACCGACGACCGGGGCGGTGCGGGTGCCGGCCGGCCTCTCGCCGGCCAGGTCCATGGCGCCGGTCCAGGTGCGGGTGGTGGCCAGGTCGGCGTGGCTGAGGTCGAGCGAGACGACGTTCGCGCCGCGGCGGTACGCCTCGAACGTGTGCCGTCCCTCCCCGCAGCCGAGGTCGAGAAGGTCGTTCCCGGCCTGCACGTCGAGGCGGTCGTAGTCGAGCGTCAGCACGGGGCCTACCTCTGTCGGTTTCGCTGGTCGGTGATCGCGTCCTGGTACCACTGCGCGGTGCGGCTCGCGGTGAGGCGCCAGGTGAAGTGCTCGAGGACGCGTCGGCGCCCGTTCTCGCCGAGCCGTCGCCTCAGGGTGTGGTCGTCGAGGAGACGCGCGACGGCCTCGGCCAGGGCGTGCGGGTCGCCGGAGGGCACGTGCAGGGCGGCGTGGCCGTCGGGTCCGGTGACCTCGGGCAGCGCGCCGGCGGTGGTGACGACCAGCGGGGTGCCGCAGGCCATCGCCTCGACCGCCGGCAGCGAGAAGCCCTCGTAGCGGCTGGGAACCACGGCGACGTCGGCGTCGCGGAACAGGCCGGCGAGCTCGTCGTCGCTGATGCCGCGCACGAACCGCACCGACTCGCCCAGGCCGAGCCGGGTGATGGCCTGGTCGGCCGCGCCGCCGGGACGGGCCGAGCCGACGACGACCAGCTCGACCGGCCGCTCCACCGCCACCTTCGCGACCGCCTCGATCAGATCGTCCAGCCCCTTGAGCGGGACGTCGGCGCTGGCGACCGCCACCACCCGGCCGGGCCCCGGAGACCCCTCCGCCGCGCCACCGGCCACCGTGTCCGCCCCGGCCTCGCCGCCCCCCGCGGAAGCCGGACCGGGCGGCGCGACGCCGACCCGAGCGCTCGCCGACGGGGTGAACGTCTCCTCGTCGACGCCCACCCCGATCACGCGCAGCCGGCCACCGGAAACACCGAAGGCGCGCTCGATCTCGTCGCGGGAGGCGCCCGACACCGTGGTCAGGTGACGCAGTTGCCGGGCGACGCGGGCCTGCATACGGCAGAACGCGTACCAGCGGCGCAGACTCAGGCGCCGGCCGCGGGTGGTGGCGGCCGCGAGCTCCAGGTCACGGTCGACGGTGATCGGGTGGTGGATCGTGGCGACCAGCGGAATGCCCCGGCGGCGCAGCTCGGCGCGCAGACCGAGCAGGCCGTAGCCGAGCGACTGGTTGTCGTGCACCACGTCGAACTCGTGCAGCCGCGAGCGCAGGTGGTGCCAGGCCCGCAGCGAGAAGGTCAGTGGCTCGGGGAAGGCGGCCGTGCACATCAGGGCCCACTCCAGCACGTCGACCGGGGAGCGGAACTCGCTGCGGTGGGGCGTGCGGAACGGGTCGGGCTCGCGGTAGAGGTCGAGATTGCGCAGGTGGGTGAGTTTCACGCCGGGATCGAGCTCGGGCAGGGGCGGCCCGGAGAACACTTCGACGTGGTGGCCGAGCGCGACCAGCTCGCGGGACAGGTGACGGACGTAGATGCCCTGGCCCCCGCTGTGCGGCTTGCTGCGGTACGACAGCAGCGCGATGCGCAGGGGGCGGGGCGGTCCGTCGATGTTCATGAGCTGATCACGATATCTCAGCCCTTGCCGGGCACCCGGCGGATCCGGATCGGGCCCTTGGCCGTGGACGGGTCGACAACCGTGCCACCCTGGGTGATCTCGACGCGTCCGGCCTCCCTCAGGCGGCGGGCGGCGGCGCGGGCGGGTTCCATCAGGTCGCGCCACTGCTCGCCCCCGACGGCCCGGGCGGCCTCGGAGGGGCAGATCGTGGCGCCGGCCCGGCGTTCGTCGAGCAGGTTCTCGATGGTCTGCTCCAGGCGCCCGTCGGTGACCCCGGGACGGTTGCGGCGGCAGCGCTGCGAGCAGTAGCGCACGGAGTCCCAGTTCGCGGCCCACTTCTTGCGCCAGGTGATGGTGCGCCCGCAGCTCGCGCAGACCTTGGTCTCGTGGTTCACCCCGACACTGTGCGCCCGGCCCTGGCCGCGCGCAGCCCGGGCGGGCACGATGAACCGGTGCATCCCGACGATTTCGTGCCCCCGGCCACGCCGGCCGCCACCGCCGCCCTCGAGCTGGCGCGGGCCTACCACTCGCCCTCGCTGCTCAACCACGTCGTCCGCTCGTGGTGGTGGGCCGAGGCGTTCGCGGCCCTCGAGGGGCGAAACGGCATCGACCACGAGCTGCTGTACGTGTCGGCGGTGCTGCACGACATCGGGATCGCGCCCGCGTTCGACAACGTGGCGCTGTCGTACGAGGAGGCCGGCGGGCACGTCGCGGTCGCCCTGACGGCCGGGGCGGGCTGGGAGGCCACGCGCCGGCAGCGGGCGCTGGAGGTGATCGTGCGGCACAACTGGCCCTCGGTCGACCCGGCGCTCGACGAGGAGGGCTACCTGCTCGAGATCGCGACCGGGCTGGACATCTCCGGGGCCCGGCCGGACGTGCTGCCCGCCGACTTCGTGAGCGCGGTGCTGGAGGCTCACCCGCGGCTGATGCTCGGGGAGGAGTTCGGCACGCAGGTCGCCGACCAGGCGCGGCGCAAGCCGGACACCTCGGCGCACCGGTTGGTGACCGGCGGGCTGGCGGCCAAGCTGCGCGGTCACCCGCACGAGACGGCTGGCTGACCCTCAGGGTCCGTGACCCCCCGGCCGATACAGGCGGCGAGGTTGTCCGGGGGGACGGGATCTGATGACGTCGAGCAGCACAGTGCGGGTCTGGGCGGACGGCCCGACCCGGCTCCTGGCCGTCGTCACAGCGGTCTCGGTCGCCGGGTTCGGGCTCGGGGCCGGCGGGCACCCGGTTCCCTTCCCACTCGACTGGGCCCTCGTCCTGATCAGCTGCGGGCTCTGTCTCCAGATCTGCCGTCAGCCCACCCTCGCCGACTGGGTGTCGCCCGCCGCGCAGAGGTTCTGGCGGGCGGCCGTCGCCGGGCTGGGCGTGATCGCCGTGGCCATGCTGGTGCGCGCGGTCAACGCCCCGGTGGACTCCGGCGTCCTCGAGTCCGCCGCCGAGGTGGTGCACGGACTGGGCGCGGTGCTCATGCTGGGCGCGCTGCTGAGACTGCCGATCGCCCGGCGCACCCGTTCGGGGCGTATCGGGCTGTGGCTGGACGTGACCATCCTGATGACCGCCGCGGCGGTGTTCCTGCTGCACTACGCCCCCGTCCCGGCGGACAACTCCCTGGCCACGGCCGGTCTGGTGGTCGCCGGGCTGCTGGGGGTGTTCATGGCGGCCAAGGTGACACTGACCGGCAGCGACGTGCTGTCGCGGGGCGCCGTGCAGATGATGGGCGTCAGCGCGGTGTTCGGCGGGGTCGGGGCCGCGGTCTCGACCTTGCTGGCCGGGCGCGGCGACATCAACGCGTTCCTGCTCAATCTCCCCCTGGCCGGCTTCACGATCTCGCTCGCGGCCCGCCGTCAGCTCGCCGACGACGCGGTGTCGCGTGGCACCATCGGCTCCCGTGCCCGGCCCTACAGCCTGCTGCCGTACGTCGCGGTGGCGGCGGTGGACGCGCTGCTCGTCGACGTGGTGGCCCGCAATCGGCCGGACCGCCTGCTGGTGGCGGTCGGGGCGGTGCTGCTGACCGCGATCGTGGCCGGGCGCCAGCTCTGGGCCTTCGGCGAGAACCTGCGCCTGACCGCCGCCGTGCGGGGCAGCGAGGAACGCTTCCGGCTCCTGGTACAGAACGCCAACGACATCATCGCGATCAGCGAGCGCGACGGCACCCTGCGGTACATGAGCCCGGCCGTGCGGCGGATCCTGGGCCGAGAGCCCGAGGACGTCATGGGCACCACCCTGGCCGACCACACCCACCCCGACGACCTGCCGGCGCTGGGCCGGGCCCTGGCCGCGATCATGGAGCGCGACGGCGCGAGCATGACGATGGAGGTCCGCTGCCGTCACGCGGACGGGACCTGGAAGTGGCTGGAGATCACCTCCACCAACCTCTCGCACGAACCGGGCATCCGGGGGCGGGTGAGCAACGTCCGGGACATCTCCGAGACCCGCACCGTGCAGGACCGGCTCAGTCACGAGGCGACCCACGACGCGCTGACCGGCCTGGCCAACCGGGTGCTGTTCGGCCGCCGGGTGAGCGAGGCGCTGACCCCCGGCCGCGAGCCGACGAGCCGTGAGCAGACCGGCCGCGAGCAGACCAGCGTGGTGCTCATCGACCTCGACGACTTCAAGATCGTCAACGACACGCTCGGGCACGCCACCGGGGACGCGCTGCTGGTGGCGGTGGCCGAGCGGCTGCGGGCCGGGGTCCGGCAGCAGGACACCGTGGCCCGGCTCGGCGGTGACGAGTTCGCGCTGCTGCTGCCCGGCCTGTCGGCGGACGCGGTGGACCGGACGCTGGTGCGGATCGCGGAGTCACTGCTGGTGCCGGTGGCCGCGGGTGACCAGTTGCTCAGTGTGCGGGCCAGTTTCGGGGTGGCGACCAGCGACGGGGACGTCGACTCCGGTGAGTTGCTGCGCCGGGCCGACATCGCGATGTACGAGGCCAAGGCCGGTGCCGGCGGTGGGCACCGGCACTTCCGCCCCGGGATGGAGGCCAGGGGCGTGGAGCGCAGCCGGCTGATCGACGCCCTGGCCGCCGGGATCGAGCAGGACCAGCTGACGGTGTACTACCAGCCCGTCGTGCGGCTGTCCGACCACCGGGTCACCGGCGTGGAGGCACTCGTGCGCTGGCGGCATCCGGCGCAGGGGCTGCTGGGCCCACAGGCCTTCATCGAGGTGGCCGAGGAGAGCGGCCTGATCGTGCCGCTGGGCCGGTGGGTGCTGCGGCACGCCGCCCGCCAGGCCGCGGCCTGGGGACCGGACGCCGGCACGATCTCGGTCAACGTGTCCGGGGTGCAGCTGCGCACGGCCGGTTTCGCCGACGAGGTGGCCGCCGTGCTGCGGGAGACCGGCCTGCCCGCGCAGCGGCTGATCGTCGAGATCACCGAGACCGTCGCGGTCGGCGGCGGGCCCACCGCGCAGAACCTGACCGCGATCCGTGACCTGGGGGCCCGGCTGTCCCTCGACGACTTCGGCACCGGCTCCTCGACGCTGACCACGGTGGCGCGCCTGACGGTCGACCAGATCAAGCTCGACCGCTCGTTCGTGGACTCCCCGGTGATCGCCGGGGCGGTGCTGCACCTGGCCCGGGGCATCGGGGCCGACACCGTGGCCGAGGGGGTGGAGACCCTCGACCAGGCCGCCCGGCTGCGCGCCCTGGGCTTCGAGCGGGCCCAGGGCTACCTGTTCGGCCGGCCCGGGCCCGCGGCGGATCTGCGGTTCCCCGGGTCCACGGCCGAGCGGACCCGGTCGTGACGATTCCCCGCACCGGGAGGGAGTTCTAGGCGCGGTCGTGCAGCGTGACGTGGTAACCGTCCGGGTCGGCGAAGGTGAAGGTGCGGCCGAACGGCCCGTCGAACGGCGCGGTGACGACGGTGTGGCCGTCGGCGGCCAGCGCGTCGTGGACGGCCTGGACGTCGGTGGCGTGCATCCAGACCGCCGCGCCGAGACCGGGCTGCGGCACCGACGCCAGGTCGGTGCCCGGGACGACGTCGCGCAGGGCGAACGCGATCGGCCGGGTCTCGAACACCACGGCGTGCGGCGGGCCGGCCGGCGAGCGCACCAGGCCGAGGTAGCGCTCGTAGAAGGCCTGTGAGGCAACGAGATCGCGGACCTGGAAGGAGATGAAGTCGGGACCGGTGACGGGCATGGGAGGGCTCCTCGTATTCGTGTCAGGTTCCTGACATGAGGGAAGCTATGTCAGAATGCTGACATGAGTCAAGGCGGCATCGACCTCGGCACCTCCGTGGGCTATCTCCTGAAGGAGGCCTCCAGCGCGCTGCGCACGGCGATGGAGGAGGTGCTGCGCCCGCTCGACCTGACCGTCACGCGCTACTCCTGCCTCGAGCTGCTGGCCCAGCGGCCCGGCCTGTCCGGCTCCGAGCTCGCGCGCGGGGCGTTCATCACCCGGCAGTCGATGAACGTGCTGCTGCAGACCCTGGAACGTGAGGGCCACGTGAGCCGCCCGACCCAGGCCCCGGTGGGCAAGGTCCTGCCCACCCAGCTCACCCCGCAGGGCCGTCGACTGCTCGGGAAGGCCACGACCGCAGTGCGTTCCGTGGAGGTCAGGATGCTCTCCGGCCTGAGCGGGGCCGAGCGCACCCAGGCCCTGCACCTCCTGCGCAGCATGATCGGCTCGCTCAACGACGTGGAGGGCTGAGGTCCGAAGACCCCAGCCCTCCGCGTGCACAACGGGTTACGAGGCGGACGTGACCAGTCGCCATTCACCGTCGCGCATCTCGAACTGCTTGCCGCTCACGCGCACGGACAGGGTCTTCCTGGTCGCCTTGTTGCCGTACTCGCCCAGTGCAGTGCCGGTCAGCCGGTAGGTGCCCGGAAGCAGGGTCTTGCCGGCGCTGTCCGTGCCGTCCCACAGGGCCTTCCACGAGGTCTCGCCGCCGCTCCAGCGGCGCAGGACGTCACCGTTGGCGCGGGTCAGGGTGAAGCTGGTGGACGCGGCCTTGGTCGCCTTCGCCGACAGGGACACCGAGTCGCGGTAGCCGTCCCGCACCGGGAACACCGTGCCCAGGCTGGTGCGCAGCGTCAGGCCCGGGGCCTTCGTCACGACCTCCACCGGCACGTCACCGGACTCGACCTGGTCGGCGCACTCCAGGTCCGGGTTGCTCAGATCCAGGGTGCCGCCGTCGGTGCCCCCACCGAGAACGTCACCCAGCGTGCTCCCCAGGCAGTTGAGCAGGGAATTGGTCTCCAGCACCGAGAGCCGGGCCGTGATGTCCTGATTCCCGGACACCGGCAGGCCGTCGTCGAGCGTGCCGTCCCAGACGAAGGTGCCCTCACCGGCCGGCTCGGCGGTGAGCGGCAGGCCGAGCAGCGACCCCCGCTCGTCCGAGACCGTCTTCTGCCCGATCACGGCCCCCTTCGCGTTCAGGAACTCCAGAACCACCACCCCGGACTCGGGGATCTCGTACGAGAAGGTGAGAGTGTCCTCCTTACCGTCACCATTCGGGCTGAAGCCCTCGCTCGAGGCGCTCAGCGAAGCCGCCGCCGGAGTGTCACCGTCGGCCGCGAGCGCCCCCGGCGCCACCGCCACCCCACCGGCGAGAACTACTGTCACAACACCAATACCGGCCAGGCCAGTGCGGATCCGCATGGGTAACTCCGATTCTCCAGGGCTTCCGGGTCGAGGAGCCCTAACGGTGCCCGGCGAGCGAACCTGAGATGCGGGAGCCTTCACATACCGACGCACCCCCATCGGCCCAGCCACCGGGCGCCGCAGAGCGGCGCTGCGTCACCGGCTACGCCGAACGACGTCCCCGAACGGCGTGTCCACGAGAGGGGGGCGGGACGCTCCGACGCCCGACGCGTCCACCATCAGTTACCGGACCTCACGCAGAACCCGGGGCACGGTGGCCTTTTCGGGCGTGGTGAACAACGGGCCCTGAGCCGCGTCGCAGCCCAGGGCCCGCAGGATCTCCGCCTGCGCCCGGCGCTCGACGCCCTCGGCGACCACCGTGTGCCGCAGGGCGTGAGCCATGCTCACGGCCGCCCCGGCGATCGCCGCGCTCTCCTCGAAACGGTCGACGTTCTCGATCAGCGACTCGTCGAGCTTGAGCACCTGGACCGGCGCCGTGCGCAGCCGCGACAGGGCCGAGAAACCGGAGCCGAAGTCGTCCATCGCCAGGCTCACGCCCAGCGAGCGCAGCCCGCTCAGCTGGGCGGTCACGGCCGGGTCGACGGTGAGGTAGGTGGCCTCGGTCAGTTCCAGCACGAGTGCGGACGCGGGAAGCCCGGTGCGCTCGAGGGTCTCGCTCACGGTCCGGGTGAAGTCGGTCGCGGCGAGGCTGCGCGCGGACAGGTTGACGCCGACGCGCTGCCGGGTGCCGGCCGCCCAGGCGCAGGCCTGGTCGAGCACCCACGCGTCCAGGTCGGCGATCATCCGGTACTCCTCGGCGAGCGGCACGAAGTCCGAGGGCCTCAGCTCCGCCGAGCCGGGCGGCTGCCAGCGCACCAGGGCCTCGTGCCCGGACACCCGCCGGTCGGCCAGGCGCACGATCGGCTCGTACCGCACCGACAGGCGTCCGTCGGCGATGGCCCCGCGCAGCTGCGAGACCAGGCGGATCTTGCGTTCGGCGTCGATCTGCATCTGGGTGTCGAAGACCGTGAGGCGGGCCCGGCCGGCGCGTTTGGACGCGTACATGGCCAGGTCGGCCCGCTGCAGGATCTCGTCGGTGCCGGGGGCCGGGACCGCGTCGTCGGTGCCGCTGAGGGCCACGCCGATACTGGCGCCGACCACGACCTCGCGGTTCTTGATCACCAGGGGTTTCTCGAGCTCCGCGGTGATCCGCCGGGCCAGGCCCTGCGCCTGGTCGGGGCCGGTGAAGCGGCCCGCCACGATGAACTCGTCGCCGCCGAGCCGGGCCACCACGTCGTCGTCGCGGCAGGTCTCGCGCAGCCGCCGGGCGGTGCGCACGAGCAGTTCGTCGCCGGCCTCGTGGCCCAGGCTGTCGTTGACCAGCTTGAAGCCGTCGAGGTCGATGAACAGCACACCGACCGGTGAGCCGCCCGGGTGCCGGGCCGCGACGAGCTGCTGCAGGCGCTCGCGCAGGGCCCGGCGGTTGGGCAGGCCGGTCAGTTCGTCGACGGAGGCCCGGCGGGCGAGCGTGTCGTGCAGTTCGCGCATCTCGGCCGAGGACACCTCCAGCGAGCGCTCGAGCAGGTAGCGGTCGCTGTCGGCCTCGGTGTAGGTGGCGCTGACCAGCTCGAGCAGGCGCGCCCAGTCCGGGGCCGGGGGCGGCTGCTCCGCGTCGAGCCTGAGGCGGCGCAGCTGACGGGCCAGGAGGCGGTGGGTCACGCGGCGGTCTCCTGGATCGTGGTGACGGTCAGCGTCTGGTTGAGCAGGCCGGAGGTGTGCTCGCCGATCGGGGAGATCTCGCCGTAGGAGTAGAACCCGGCCAGGTGCACGTCGGCGGGCAGGCGGGACATCACCATCTCGAGCTCGTCCTCGGTGCGCTGTCCCAGCACCGCGCGGCGCCCGACGCAGCTGACGACCAGGGCCAGGGTGGGCAGGCCGGGCACCAGGTCGGCGCGGCGCACGGCCTCGCCCGCGCCGTCCACCAGCTCGCCGGTGTTGGCGCGCAGCAGCCGGGCGATCGAGCCCTGCGGCACGTCACCGGTGAAGACGAGGCTCTGCGCGCTCTCGTCGAGGGCCTGCACGGTGCGCACGACGGCCCCTTGCCTGCCCTCCGGTGCGCGCACGGACAGCGGGAACATCAGCGTCGAGGCGGCCGTGTCACCCATCCGGTCGCCCAGGTAGGAGCGGTACAGCGTCAGCGCGGGCTGCCCGTCGAGCTCGTGCACGACATTGCCCTCGGCACGGGTGACGAGCCGCTCGGGGCCCAGGATGCTCCAGCCACCACCGGCGCCGTGACCGACGCGCACGTGCGGTCCGCTCAGCCCGAGCACCGAGACCATGCCGGTGCGGGGCCGCCCGTCGACCAGGACCCAGGTGTGGTCGAACCGGTCGCCGTCACCGGCCAGGCCACCGGTGATCACCGCGGTGCCGGCGCAGCCGTCGCTGAGCCCCTGGGCCAGCTGGGCGCCGTTGGCCCGCAGCCCGTCCGAGAGCACGAACACCCCGGCCAGGTCCGGTTCGGCGGCGACCAGGCGCGCGGCCAGGTCCCGCCCCACCGCCGCGGAGTCGGTGCCCCCGCCGATCGGCCCGGTCAGCAGCCGCAGGCGGGTACTCGCGAACTGGGCCACGGCCACGCTCACGGTGGCGTCGTCGATCGTCCCGCCGAGAATCTCCCCGGCCGTCGAGCACCCCATGACGACGGACGCGGGGTACGCCTCGAGGAGGCCGGCGAGAGGACCGCCGGGGTCGGGTGGGGTGTCGTCCGCGATCACCGCGGGCGAGGCGAACACCAGCACCAGCGTGGACGGGCCGTCCCAGGCCGGCAGCGGCTCGCCGAACCCCTCCCCCGGACGCCACTGCCCGCTCCATGCCCTCATCGTGTCTTCCCTCTGCTCGTTCCTTCGGCTCGGCACACCTCCCTCAGCGGTCGGCCGTCGGGAAATGCGACTTGAGCCCGTGCCCGGCCCGCTCGGGCGGGGCAGACTGGAGGATGCCCGCTCCCGGTCCGCCCGCCGACGGTCACGTCCACACCGAGTGGTCGTGGGACGCCCGGCGCGTGGGTGACATGCGCGCCACCTGCGAGGCCGCCGTCGCGCGGGGCCTGCCCGCCGTCGCCTTCACCGAGCACGTCGACTTCACGCCGTTCCGGGCCGGTTCCCTCCCCGGCCACTATCCGGAGATGGCCGCCTTCGTCACCGACGGCGTGCTCCAGGCCCCGCCCCTGGACGTGGACGGCTACCTGGAGAGCGTGGACCGGTGCCGGGCCGCGTTCGGGCAGCTGCGGATCCTCACCGGCGTGGAGGTAGGCCAGCCGCACCGGCACCCGCGCGAGGTCGCCGACCTGCTCGCGGGCGGCCGGTTCGACCGGGTTCTCGGGTCACTGCACTGCCTGCCCGACGGCGACTCCTTCGCCGAGCCCTGGGAACTGTTCCGGCACCGCCCGCCCGCCGAGGTGTTCCGTGACTACCTGGCCGAGATCCCGCGTCTGGTCTCGGGTTCGGCGGCCTTCGGCGCTCTGGCCCACCTGGACTACCCGGTGCGCAGCTGGCCCGCCGGGAGTGCCCCCTTCGACCCGCGCGACTTCGAGGACGACCTGCGCCACGCCCTCGAGGCCCTGGCCGGGGCCGGGCGCGCGCTGGAGATCAACACCCGGCTGCCGCTGCACCCGCTGATCCTGCGCTGGTGGGCGCAGGAGGGTGGGCGCCTGGTCACCTTCGGCAGCGACGCGCACCGCCCGGCCGACGTCGGGCACGGGCTGGCCGAGGCCGGTGAACGCGCCCGGTCGGCCGGGTTCAGGCCGGACCGGAATCCCGCGGCGCCGTGGTTCCTTCGCTGATCAACCTCCGCGGACGCGTCTGCAGGCCACCGGCGGCCGTGAGCGCGCAGGCACCGACGACGGCGACCAGGATGCCCGTCCCCGGGCTCGCCGGGATCTCCACCGCCACGCCGCCGAGCAGGGTCCCGGCCGCGATCCCCACGCTGAAGGCGCTGACCACCCAGGCGTTGGCCTCGGTGGTCACGTCACCGGGAGCTATCCGCCCGACGACGTCGAAGACCTGGGTCAGCAGCGGCGGCAGTCCGAGACCGGCGACGAAGGCGCACACCAGCCACCCGGCCGTCGGCAGCCCCACGGCTGCCGTCGGCAGGTACAGGGCCGCCAGGACGAGGAGCAACCGCCGGATCATCACCTCCGGCGCCGGGCGCAGGGGGAACGCGGCGACGAGCACCGCTCCCAGCAGGGCGCCGACCGCGTTCGCCGCCAGTCCCCAGCCGGCCGCCGCGTCGACGCCGGCCCGATCGGCGTGCGTGGTGGCGGTGATGGTCAGGACCCCGATGGGCAGACCGGCCGTGGCCTGGGCCCGCACGAGCACCCGCAGCGCGCCGATGCGCAGGGCCGACGGACGGCCCCGGGTCCGGCGGCGGCGGGCTGCGTTCCAGGCGTCCGCCGGGCGGCGGTGAAGGCAGAACAGCACCGTGCCGAGCAGACCCAGCAGGCCCATGAGACGAACCGCGCCCGGCGCACCGAAGGTCGAGACCGCGAGCACCGTGAGCAGCGGACCGACGATGAACAGGACCTCCTGAACCGCGACGTCCGCGCTGAAGGCACGGTGCAGGCGTTCGGGCTCGGGGAACAGACGCGGCCAGAACCCTCGCAGCGTCGGCTCCAGCGGCGGGGACATGAAGCCGGCGAGCGCGGCCGCCGCCAGGACCACCGGGGCCGTCCGCACCGAGCCGGCCAGGAGCAGCAGCGCCGCGGCCGAGACCACCGCCGATCCGATGAGAACCGGCCGGGGGCGCCCGGTTCGGTCCACCAGACGCCCCAGCAGCGGCTGCCCCAGCGTCCCGGCCAGGACGAACGCCGCCGTGGCGGCGGCGGCCAGCGAGTACGTGCCCCCGCCGCCGACCACCAGCTGCACGACGGCCAGGGCGCTCATGGCCTGGGGAAGGCGGCCGACCGCCGAGGCGGTGAGCAGGGTCGCGGCCGTCCGGGCCGCGGGGATCATCACGGCGTCGTCGGGGGCCGCGGTGTCGGTGCCGGTCATGGTTCTCCGTCCTGATGGGAACCCGCAGCGAACACCGTGGGCGTCCCGGGGAGGGGCGACGGGCGTCATGGGTATGCCATGGGTATCTTCACCGGATGGCCAAGCTGCGCTACGAGGAGGTCGCCGACGAGCTCCTGGCCCGTCATCTCCGGGTTCGCGACGGCCGCCAGCTCCCCACCGAACTGCAGCTCGCCGCCGAACTGGCGGTGAGCCGGACCACGGTGCGCCGGGCCCTGGCCCTGCTCGCGACGGCCGGTGAGGTGGTGCGCCGGCCGGGTGCGGGCACGTTCGCCCTCCGGGACGCGAGCGACGAGTCCACTCCGGGCATCCGGTTCGGCGCCCTGGCTCACATCGCGGAGATCCGGGCCTTCGACGACGACGCGGTGGTCACCGAGGAACTCCTGGAGGCGCTCGTCGTCCCCGTCCCCGACGCCCTGCGCGCGCTCTTCCCACCCGGGCGACCCGGACCACCCGGACCACCCGGATCGCCCGGGCCGCCCCGCCCGGCCCTGTGGCCCCGTCTGCCCACGGCCCGGGTCACCCCGACCGCGTCCGGCGACGGCACGCCCCTGGTCGTCGCCTCCACCCGCGCGGTGCGCGTGGGCGGACGCGTGCTGGGTGTCCTGGACGCCCACACCGAGGTCACCGCCGCCCGTCGCACCGCCCGCGCGGGCGAGGACTTCGGCCAGCCCATCCCCGACGACGCCGTCTTCCAGGTCCGGGTGACCCGGGCCGGCCCCCGCCGGGCCCAGATCCTCGGGATCCCCGCGGCCGCGCCGGTGCTCACCTCTCGCCGTATCGCCTCCCAGCAACGCCGGGTCGTCGAGGTGAGCACCCTGGCCATGGCCGCCGACCTCGGCGAGTTCGTCGTCCGCACGGACACCCGCCGGCGCAGCCGGGACGAGCTGCTGGCCGCGGTCCGGCTGATCGGCCCCGACCTGCACACCTGAACGACCACGGCAAGGTCGCCCGTCCCCGGGCCCGGAGGCCCGTCCGTCGGAAGGGCGATGGACGCGACGGCGCCCCGCGGGCAGGCTGTGCCCGCACCCGGCCACGAGGTCGTCGGCGCGACCTCTGGCAGGAGCATCTCCGGTGCCCCTCTACCGCACCCCGCCCGTACCCGAGCGGGTCTACGAGGCCGTCGGGGCCGTCAGCACCGGCGACACCCGGCACATCCCGCTGCACGTCTGGGTCGGTGAGTGGCAGGGCAGCCTGCTCGGGGTCATGACCGATCACTGCGTCGACCCGGCCCTGCCGGCCACCGCCGCGTTCCGGCGCCTGCGGCACGTGAGCAGCGTGCAGCACTGCCTCGTCCACGAAGACCTGCCCGCGATCACCGGGCTGCCCGGCCGCCGGGTCGACGAGGTCGACGGGGAGATGGTCACCTACGCGTTCTCCACCACCCGGATCATGGTGGACGCGTCGGTCGCCTCCGCGGACGTCTTCACCTACCGGAACCTGACGTTCGCGGTGAGCTCGGATCCGCTCGCGCACACCTTCGTCGTGTTCCGGCCCGCCGGGCTCACCGGCTGGCCGGAACTGCGCACCCGGGAACGGGACCCGTGGTGAGCCACCTACGCGAGATCCGCGATGTCCAGCGAGACCTCGGACTCCGGGCGCCCGACGCAGGTCAGCACGTACCCGTCCGCCCGCTGCGACCCGGGCAGGCAGTTGGGCTCGTTCATCCGCACCCGGCCACCCAGCAGCTTCACCACGCACTCGCCGCAGTTGCCGACCGTGCACGAGTACGGCATCGGCAGGCCCGCCGCCAGACCGGCGTCGAGAAGTGTTTCACCCGGGGCCACCTCGACCGTCCCGACCGGCGCACCGCCGTCACTCACCTGCATGCGGTGCGCCGCACCCGACGCCGGGCCTGAGGTGCCGTCCACCGCACTGGTGTAGCTCTCGAGCCGGATCCGTTCCGCGGCAACACCTCTGGCGAGCAGGGTCTCCCGGCCCGCCTCCATCATGGTGTCCGGGCCACACAGGTGGTAGCGGGCCTCCGGCGAAGGACGCACGTGGTCCAGCCAGTCACTCAGGGAGCCTGCGGTGATGCGGCCCGTCCGACCCTTCCACCCCGGGCCCGGCCGGGTGAGCTGGTGGGTGACGTCGACGCGGGACGACCGGGTCAGCTCCCGGTCGAAGATGATGCCGGCCTCGTCGCGGTTGCCGTACAGCAGGTGCATCCGGGCCGAACCGGAGCGGATCATGCTCATCATCGGCGTGATGCCGCTGCCCGCCGCGATCATGACGAGTTCACCCGCGCCCGCGTCCCCGAAGAGGGAACCCGAGGGACCCCGGACGTCCACCGCGTCCCCCGTGCGCAGCTTTGCGTGGACGTGCCCGGAGAAGGCACCACCCTCGACCCGTTTGACGGTGATCTCGAGGGCGGTCGCGCCCGGCACCGACGACGCGGAGTAGGCCCGGCGGAGCGTACGCCCGCCGACCTCGACGGACACCGTGAAGAACTGCCCCGGCGTGAAGTCGACCGGGGCCCCGTCGCTCAGCACCACCGTGATCGCGTCGGGCGTCTCCCGGCGCAGGGCCGTCACTTTCAGGCGACGGACGCGCGGTGCGGCTTCGAGGGCGAGGTACCCCTCCTTCTCCAGCGCGGCACCGGTCTGGCGGCCCATGAGCCGCCGGGTGAGGGCCGGGAACCGCCCCAGCAGGTAGCCGAGCGAGCGGATGAGCGGCCCACCCCGCACGGCCGGGTTCGCCGCCAGGTGCCCGGTGGCCAGCACGTTCAGGTCGACCATGCGCCCGGCGTCGAGGTGCGCGTCCGGCGACCACAGCCGGGCCTCACGCACCGGCTCACTGTCGGCCAGCCAGGCCTGCCCGACGTCGACCACCAGGGCCGCGTGGGGGCTCATCCCGCGTAAGGCCATGCCGTTCAGCAGTTCTGGGTCGGTGCTGATCGTGGCGCGCCCGTGCACGTGCAGCACCTGCGGGCGGCCGGGCACCAGCACCGCCAGCGCGACGCGGTCGTCCTGCAGCACGTTGTGCAGGGTGTCGGCACGGCGGTTGCCTCGACGGTCGGGGATCGCGACCGTGCGGCCGTCGAGGATCTGCACGAAGCCCGGACGGTCGCCGCGCGGGCTGGTGTCGCTGCGCCCGGCGTCGTCGCCACTGCTGAGGAAGAGGAACGGTGCGACGGCCAGAAAGGACTGCACAGCGGGATCTTTGAGGGGACCGTCGGTGATGTCGCCGCGGAGCACGGGCCGGCGCGACGACGCGGGCGGGTGCCACAGCCGCGCGCGGCCGATCGCCCGGGCGCAGTGCACGAACATCTCCTCGACCGTGACGACGGCCCGGGAACCGTCGTGCTCGCGCACGGTCCCGTTGAGGCGGAGCACCTCGCTGACGCCCGGGAACAGGACGACGAGCGACGCTCCGCCGCCCGGGGCGGGCCGGGCCTGGGCGGACGGCAGGGTGAGGGCGAGGCGCCGTGGCGACAGCACCTCGAGGAAACCGGCCCGGCCGCCGACGAGGGTGCTGCGCCGCACCCCGTCCTCGTCCTGGTACCCCAGGGCCGCGACCGGTGACTGCCCCAGCACCGGCGCGGTGGCCCGGTCGACGTGGTCGATCTGCTTGAGCATGACCGCGGACATCGGTGCGCCGAGCAGGTTCTCGATCTCCTGCGCCGTGCTGACGCCCATCAGTCGAGCCCCTTGCGGCCGGGGGTCCAGAACGGCTTGGTCAGCACGTCGCGACGCGGCCGACCGTGTTCCCCGACGAGCTGACGGCGCACCCACTGACCGGGAACCCCGTCCAGCCCGGCCAGATCCGGGCCACCGAGCGTCACCGCCCGCCATCGCGCGCCTCTGCGCCCGGCAGCCTGCACCGTGCCCTTCACCAGCAACCGGTCGAGCAGCCGTCGTCTCACCATCATGTCCCTTGCATCCCGTCGTCCGCTGGCTCCTTCACCGTAGGCTGGCTGGTGAACGGATGGCGGCCAACCGATACCGCGCAACGGCCAACCCCCACCACAACCACCGGAAGGCGACCGTGAACAGCCCGATCCTCAGCATCGAGCACGGCCACACCTCGGCGATCCCGGCGATGTCCACGCACCGCCACCCCGAGCCGGTGCTGATGTGGAGCACCACGGCCACGGTCGCCGGCACGATCGGCGCCCGGGACTGGCTGTTCCCACCCGGCCACGGCATCTGGGTCCCGGGCGGCGTGGAGCACGGCGGCGGCACCGTGATCCGCGAGGGCGACCTCTCCATCGTCCATCTCGGCCCCGACCCGTGCCCGGTCGACTGGACCGAGCCGACCGGCTTCGCCGTCAGCCCCCTGCTCGACGAGCTGCTGCGTCACCTGCACGACACCGACCCGCTCGAGAAGACGCGTCCTCTCGCCGAGGCCCTGATGTTCGAGCTGCTCACGCCGCTGCCCGCCCACGACATCCCGCTGACCCTGCCCACCGACCCCAGGGTGCGGGCCGTGGCCGAGCAGCTCCTGGCGGATCCGTCCGACCAGCGCGAACTCTCGGCCTGGGCCGACCACGTGCACGCCGGAACCCGCACCCTGTCCAGACTGTTCCGCGCCGAGACCGGCCTGACGTTCGCCGACTGGCGTACCCAGGTCCGCATCCGCGCAGCCGTGCAGCTGCTGGGCGCCGGCCGGCCCGTCAACGCCACCGCCCACGCCGTCGGCTACCGGCGGCCGAGCGCGTTCATCAGCGCGTTCCGGCGGGTGACCGGGCAGACACCGGGCACCTACCGGGCGCGGCTTCCGTAGCACCGGCACGAACAGGACCCCGCCGTCACCATCTCCGGCGAGAGCACCTCCGACGGCGGGAACCCCGACTCCGGCGGCTGTTTCAATGACGGCGCCCCGGCCGGGAGGCCGGCGTTCCCCGCCCCCTGAACGGTTTTCCCGACCGCGTAGCCTGGCCGGATGGACGTGCTCGGCGAGGCGCTCGCGGGAATCCGGATCGGCCGGGCCGAGGCCTGCTCGGTGCGCCAGTCCGGGGCCTGGGGCTGGCGGTACCCGGCGTTCCCGGGCAGCGGTTTCCACCTGGTGCTGAGCGGTGAGGCGTGGCTCGTCACGGCGAGCGCCCCGCCCCGGCGCCTGGGCGCGGGCGACGTGGTGTTCACGCCGTGGGGTGCCGAGCACGGGCTGAGTCACGCCCCGGCCCCGCTCAGCGGTCTGCCCCGGGCCGTGCGCCGAGAGGACCTGCCCCAGCCGGCGCGCCCCGACGTGGAGTTCCTGTGCGGTGCGTACTGGCTCGACCACGGCCCGGTGCCGCACTACCTGCGCTCGCTGCCGGAGGTCGTCGCGGTGTCCCCCGACCACGGGCGCAGCCCGCAGATGCGTCCGCTGATGGAGCTGGTGCGGGCGGGCCTGGCCGACGCCGGGCCGGCGTCCGAGGTGACGCGGCCCGCCCTGCTCGACCTGGTGCTGACCCATCTGCTGCGGCAGTGGGTCGACGAGAACGCGGGTGGGCTCCCGCCGTGGGCCGGCGACGCGGCGATCGCGCGGGTGCTGGAGCGGGTGCACGAGGCGCCGGAGAAGCCGTGGACGGTGCCTGACCTCAGCGCGGTGGCCGGGCTGTCGAAAACGGCCTTCACGCAGCGTTTCACGAACGCGGTGGGGCAGTCGCCGATGCGCTACCTGACCGGGCAGCGCCTGCACCGGGCGGCCCGTCTGCTGCGGGAGACCGACCTGCCGCTGGCCTCGATCGCGCGCCGGGTGGGTTACTCCACCGAGTTCGCGCTGAGCGGGGCGTTCCGGCGTGAGTACGGCCTCGCCCCCGGCCGGTTCCGGGCCGGGCCTGCGGCCTGAGCGGTGACGACCCGGGCGCGCGCGGGGAGGCGGTAGGCCCCGTCGGTGGTGCGGTACTGCTCCAGGTCCTCGGACATCATCTGCCGGGCCCGGGCCAGCTCGTCGTGGTCCAGGCGGCCGAAGAGCGCCGCGAGCGGCCCGATCCCGGTGCCGAAGCGCCACCAGGCGTCGAAGTCCGGGTACTCGGCCCGCCACTCGTACCAGCGGCCCTCGACGTGCTGGAGCCCGGCGGCACGCAGGTGTTCCTCGAGTTCCTCGGGCCGGGCCCGGAACATCGCCTCGAGCCGGGGCACCCTCCCCTCGGGCAGGATCCGCCGCAGCAGCGGCAGCCCGACGCCGGTGTACGGGCTGTCGGCCAGGTCGCTCCAGGTGGCCAGGCTCAGCACGCCGCCGGGCCGCAGGATCCGCGCCGCCTCCCGGGCCGCGACGTCGAACGGCGCCGTGCCGGGCAGGAACAACCCCATCCGCGAGATCACGCCGTCGGCGGTGCCGTCGCCCATCTCGAGCCGGGCCAGGTCCATGCGCCGGAACCCGACGGCGAGCCCCTCACGCCCCGCCGCGGCCCGCCCGGCGTCCAGCACCTCGTGGTCGAGGTCCACGGCCGTGATCCGCAGATCGCCGCGCCGCCGGGCCAGTGCCAGGCTGAGACCTCCGGTGCCGCAGGCCAGCTGAACGACGTGCGCCCCGGCCGGCAGGGCGTGCAGCGGTGCCAGGACCGGGTCGATCACCCCGTCGAGGAGCCTCATCGTGTTGTCCGTCGCGCCGCTCATCGGTGTTGCCTCCTGCTCACGCACTGCTTCTCGGTCGTCCCCGATTCAAACCGGGCCGGGGACGCCGGGCCATACGTGCGTGTTCAGCGTGCATACGCGAGCGGACGCGCGCCGGGAGGGTTTCCGAGGTCGCGTGGGGCGGTCAGGACTTCGTGCGCTGCGGGGCGGCCTCACCCTGGCCGCCGACCGAGACGTCCTGGCTCTTGCCGCCCCGGCGCCTGACGACGTTGCTGAGCGACACGAGCGCCCGGGACACCCGCGTGGGCCCGTTGCGCTTCTCGATGCGGTACGCGACCATCCGGGCCACGGCGGCGAGCGCCGGCACGGCGACGGTCAGCAGCAGCCAGGTGCGCAGACGACGACTGAAGAATGCCCACATACGGACCTCCGGTGAGTTCGGGAACGTACGGGCAGCTTCTCCCGGCCCGTCCGGGGCAGCGATTCGAGTCCCCCCCCCTCAGCGCCCTCGTGGACTCAGGTGCCGCAAAAGGTCCGGTACGTGCCGAAGTCCGCCGGGGCCCCGAGCGCGTAGCGTTCCCGGCCGGAATGTTCCGTGTAGGGGTCGGTCACCGCCTCGAGCAGGTGCGCCAGCGGGTCGAGGTCGCCGGCCGTGGCGGCGGCCAGGGCTTCTTCGACCAGGTGGTTGCGCGGGATGTGGACCGGGTTGGCGCGGTCCATCCGATCGGCGTCCGGGGCCAGGGCCTTCCAGCGGGCCAGCCACCCGGTGAGGGCCGCGGGGTCGGGGAACTGATCGAGGACGCGGGTGTCGTCGCCGCGGGCGGCACCGGCCAGGGAACGGAAGAAGGACGTGTAGTCGACCTGGTTCACCGCGAGGAGGTCGAGCAGGTCGGTGGCCAGCTGGGTGTCGGAGGAGTCGGCCACCCCGAGCTTGGCCCGCATCCCGGCCGACCAGAACTCCTCGAACCGCGGCAGGAAGCCCTTGAGCGCCTCCCCGGCCAGCTCGACGGCCCGGTCCTGGTCGTCGTCGAACAGTGGCAGCAGGGCCTCGGCCAGGCGGGCCAGGTTCCACTCGGCGACCGCCGGCTGATTGCGGTAGGCGTACCGGCCGCCGTGGTCGATCGAGCTGAAGACCGCGGCCGGGTCGTAGACGTCCAGGAAGGCGCAGGGGCCGTAGTCGATCGTCTCGCCGGAGATCGTCATGTTGTCGGTGTTCATCACGCCGTGCACGAAGCCCAGCAGCATCCAGCGGGCCACCAGCTCGGCCTGGGCCCTCACCACCGCCTCGTACAGGGCCACGGCGGGACGCCCGGCCTGCGCCGCGTGCGGGTGGTGACGACTCACCGCGTGGTCGGCCAGGCGGCGCAGCAGGTCGACGTCACCGGTGGCCCGGGCGTACTGGAAGCTGCCCACCCGCAGGTGGCTGCTCGCCACCCGGGCGAGAACCGCTCCGGGCAGGACGGTTTCACGCTGCACCGCGCGGCCGGTCGCCACCACGGCGAGCGAGCGCGTCGTGGGCACGCCGAGGGCGTTCATGGCCTGGCTGATCACGTACTCGCGCAGCATCGGGCCGATCACGGCCCGGCCGTCGCCGGCCCGGGCGAACGGGGTGCGGCCCGAGCCCTTCAGGTGCAGGTCGCGCAGGGTGCCGTCGGACGCGGTGAGCTCCCCCAGCAGCAGGGCCCGCCCGTCGCCGAGGCCGGGGTTGAAGCCGCCGAACTGGTGCCCGGAGTAGGCCTGGGCCACCGGGGTCGCGCCGTCGGGCACCCCCGTGCCGACCAGCAGGTCCAGACCGGCCGGGCTCCGCAGCCAGGCCGGGTCGAGCCCCAGGTCGGCCGCGAGCGCCTCGTCCAGCACCAGCAACTGCGGCTCGGGGGCGCCCTCCCCCTTCCAGGGAACGGCCATCTCCGGGAACTCGCGGGCGAAACGGTGGTCCAGGCGGACCGTGGCGGACGGGGTGATGCTCATGACGTCGAGCCTACGTCGGTGTGCCCGGGCCGCCATCCGCCCGGACCGTGCACCCGGGCGCCTTATGCATGAAATATGCGGTCCTTAACACTCTGTCCGGTACGTTGCGGTTCCCGATCGCCGGGTCCGACCCATCCGGCCCGTCCGGCCCCGGCCGGCCCAGACCGAAGAGGACCCGTGAAACGACGTACCATCGTCGCCCTGGCCGCTGCCGCCACGATCGCCGTCGGCGGAACCACGGCGCAGAGCCTGATCGGCCACGCCGAAACGCCCGCCGCGACAACCACGTCCACCGTCTCGACCGCGGCCGTCAAGGCACTGCCCAGCACCCTGAGCTTCTACGCCGACCCGACGTCGGGGCCGGCGGCCTGGGTCAGGGCCAACGCCAAGGACTCCCGGGCCGCCACGATCCGGGCGAGCATCTCGACCAAGCCGATGGCCCGCTGGTACGGCTCGTGGTCGGGTGACATCCGCCCGGCCGTGAACACGTACGTCACGGCGGCCGCGAAAAAGAAGAAGACGCCCGTGCTGGTGGCCTACAACATCCCCGGGCGCGACGCGTGCGGCGGGCACTCGGCCGGCGGGGCGGCGGCCACCCAGTACCGGACCTGGATCAGCGGTTTCGCCACCGGCGTCGGAAAGCGGCGGGCCGTGGTGGTTCTCGAGCCCGACGCGCTGGCCGACCTGAAGTGCCTGAGCAGCTCCGAGGCGGCGGCCCGGCAGAAGCTCCTCGCCTACGCCACCGCGCAGTTCAGGGCCAAGGCCCCCAACGCGTACGTGTACCTGGACGCCGGCCACTCGACCTACGTGACCGCGACCACCATGGCCAGGCGCCTGAAGGCGGCCGGGGTCACCGACGTGCGCGGGTTCGCGCTCAACGTCTCGAACTACCACACCACCGCCGAGGAGACCGCCTACGCCGCGAAGGTGAACAAGGCGCTGGCCACGCAGGGCGTCAGCACACGGCGGTACGTGATCGACACCAGCCGTAACGGCAAGGGCACCAACGGCGAGTGGTGCAACCCGGCCGGGCGCAAACTCGGCGTCACGTCGCGAATCACGAAGAACGCCACCGTGAAGCAGCCCGAGGCGCGGCTGTGGATCAAGGCGCCGGGTGAGTCCGACGGCAACTGCGGCACGGCGGCCGGTTCCAGCGCCGGCACTTTCGACCCGCAGCTCGCGTACAACCTGGTCAAGGGCCGGTAACGCCGGTCTTTGGGCTCCTGCAGCGTGCGGGTTCTGGTGGAGGAGGACGACGGGCTGCGGCCGGCGATCGCGGCGGGCCTGCGGGAGGCCGCGTCCGCCGTCGACGTCGCGGCCTCCCGCGCCGGGGCCGGCCCCACGGTCCGGGGCAACCGCTACGACCGCGCGGTCGCCGACCCGGTCTTCGCACGGCGGAGCCTCGAGGCCGGGGTCTGCTTCGACGTCACCAAAGAGCGCCGGTGGAGCGTCAACTCGTCGTCCGCGGCCCTCACGAACCCGTGACCCTCAGCCGGCCTCAGCGGCGACGGTGCCCCGCAGCAGGATGTCGACGGCGGTGACGATGACGTCGTCGTCGGGGATCTGCCCGTACATCAGTGCCGAGTAGAACATCGCCCCCGACAGCATTTTCGTGCCGACCGCGAGTTCGGTGCCGGACAGGCGCGTGGCCAGGAGCTGCCGCACGACCCGGTCGCCGCCGGTCACCAGCTCGTCGCGGACCGCGGCGATCTCGCCCGGGCCGCGCGCCTGCTCGGCCAGCACCGCCATCGCCCGGTCCAGGCCGTGGTCCCGCATGCCGTCACGGAAGGCCCGCATCTCACCGATCAGGTCGGCGCGCAGGTCTCCTGTCGGCGGATGGTGCGGGATGTCGGCCAACTGCAGCAGGGCGTCGCGCAGCAGGTGGGTGCGCGTGGGCCAGTGCTTGTAGATCGTCGCCCGGGAGTACCCGGCGTGCGCGGCGAGGTGGGCGTGCGTGACGGCGTCCCAGCCCTGATCGGTGAGGATGCCGAGCGCTGCCCCCAGGACGTCCTGACGGGTGCGACGGACGCGCGGGTCCACCCCCGGGGCCGGTGGGGTGCTGTCGGCGGTGCTGTCGGAGGGTGCCATGGCGGTTGGTTGCAATCCCTCTGCGTTAGTGGTCAGATCTGTCAGTAGTGGACAAAGCGTTCACGAAGTATGAGGCACGCCGCTGGAGCCGTCCGGCGGTTGCGCCGGCACCGGCCCAGCACCAGGTGCCAACCACCACTGTGTCACCGACGCCGTCCGGCGAGCGGGCGATCTCCCCTGTCCTGCGGCAGGCGCAGCCCGTCCGGCCGGCCGCCTCGCCACCGCGCCCGGTGGAGACTGGAGAGCTGACATGACGGTCCACGCCACCCCCTCAGCCACCCCCTCAGCCACCCCCTCAGCCGCACCCTCAGCCGCACCCGCCCCCACGCTGACCGCCACCGACCGGCAGTTCCGGGTCGAGGCCTACGAGAAGATCGACTACTCCCTGACCTACGTCGACGGCGCCTTCGATCCCGAGAACCCGCAGATCGCCGGCCATTACGCCGATGCCGGGAGGTGCCTGGCGGTGGTCGACGAGACGGTGCACGAGCTGTACGGCGAGCGCCTGGCCGCGTACTTCGAGCATCACGGCATCGAGCTGACCGTGTTCCCGGTGGTCGTACGGGAGGTCGACAAGAGCCTGCGCACGCTGGAGCGGATGGTGGACGCGTTCGGTCGCTTCGGTCTGCTGCGCCAGGAACCGGTGCTGGTCGTCGGGGGTGGGCTGACCACGGACGTCGCCGGTTTCGCGTGCGCGGCGTTCCGCCGGTCGTCGAACTATCTGCGGGTGCCGACCACGCTCATCGGCCTGATCGACGCGAGTGTCTCGATCAAGGTCGGGGTCAACCACGGCCGGTACAAGAACCGGCTCGGCGCCTACCACGCGTCGCGGCAGGTCATCCTCGACTTCTCGTTCCTGCGCACGTTGCCGGCCGCTCAGGTGCGCAACGGGATGGCCGAGCTGATCAAGATCTCGACGGTGGCCGGGGCCGACATCTTCGGGCTGCTCGAGAAGCACGGCGAGGACCTGCTCAGCACCCGGTTCGGGCATCTCGACGGCAGTGACGAGGTGCGGCAGGTCGCGCACCGCCTGACCTACGACGCGATCGAGACGATGCTGCGGCTGGAGGTGCCGAACCTGCACGAGCTCGACCTGGACCGGGTGATCGCGTACGGGCACACCTGGAGCCCGATGCTGGAGCTGGCGCCGGAGCGGCCGTTCTTCCACGGGCACGCCATCAACATCGACATGGCCCTGTCGGCCACGCTCGCGCACAGCCGCGGCTACATCTCGGAAAGCGAACGGGACCGGCTGTTCTGGCTGATGAGCCGGCTCGGTCTGGCGCTCGACAGTCCCGAGCTGACGCCCGACCTGCTGGTGCGGGCCACCCAGGCGATCCTGCAGACCCGGCACGGGCGGCTGCGGGCCGCGATGCCGCGCCCGATCGGCACCTGCCACTTCGTCGACGACCTGGGCACCGACGAACTGCTGCGCGGCCTGGAGGAGCACCGGCGGGTGGTCAGCCGCTATCCGCGGGCCGGCCGCGGCGAGGAGATGTTCACGGCATGAGCACCGGCACCCGTCGCGCACCCCGCCCGGTCACCCCCGCGTCCGTCCTGAGCCACCGGCTGGGCGCCCTGCTGAGGTCCCCGGACCTGACGCCCACCCTGCGGCAGGAACTCCAGCAGGCGTACGACCTGGCCGCCGGGCTCGATCCGTACCTGGAGGAGCACACCTCCCCGGCCTCGCCGGCGCTGCGCGACCTGGAGGAACGCACGCGCGCCCACGACTGGCTCGCCCCCTCGGCCGGGGGCGGGGCGCTGGAGCAGGAGATGCTCTCGGGCGCGGTCGAGGGACAGCTGCTGAAGCTCCTGGTGCACGCCACGCGGGCCTCCCGGGTGCTCGAGATCGGCATGTTCACCGGCTATTCGGCGCTGGCCATGGCCGAGGCGCTGCCGCCCGGGGGCCGGGTGGTGGCGTGCGAGGTGAACGCGTCGGTGGCGGACTTCGCCCGGGACGCGTTCACCCGTTCGCCCGCCGGGGCACGCATCGAGGTGCGCGTCGGGCCGGCGCAGGAGACCCTGCGCCGCCTGGCCGCGGCCGGGGCGGTGTTCGACCTGGTGTTCCTGGACGCCGACAAGGCCGGCTACCTCGCCTACCTCGAAACCCTGCTGAACGGGCGGCTTCTGGCCCCGCACTCGCTGGTCTGCGTGGACAACACGCTGATGCAGGGCGACCCGTGGACCGGCGGGCCGGCCTCGGCCAACGGGGCCGCGATCGCCGCGTTCAACCGGGCCGTGGCCGCCGACCCGCGCCTGGAGCAGGTGATCGTGCCGGTGCGCGACGGTCTGACACTCATCCGCCGGGCCGGACCCACCCCGCCGCCCCCGCAGTCGTAGGGAGACAAGCCTTGCCGAGCCCTTCCGGAACCCGTTCCCGCCTGCCCTCGGGCCACGCCCTCAAGACCGTCGGCGCCCTGACCCTGCTGACCGCCGCGCTACCGGTGAACCTGGCCGTGACGGCCGTGGCGCTGCTGGCCGGAGGCCTTCGTCCACCTCCCCCGAGAGACCAGCCGCACGCCCGCACGGTGCTGATCAGCGGCGGGAAGATGACCAAGGCCCTGCAGCTGGCCCGCTCGTTCCACGCCGACGGGCACCGGGTCGTGCTCGTCGAGCAGGCCCGCTACCGCTTCACCGGGCACCGCTACTCCAACGCCGTCGACGCGTTCCACGTCGTGCCGCCCCCGGCCGATCCGGGCTACGCACAGGCGCTGCTCGACATCGTGCGGGCCGAGAACGTCGACGTGTACGTGCCGGTGTGCAGCCCGGCCGCCAGCCTGTACGACGCCCGCGCCGCCCCACTGCTGCGCCCGCACTGCGAGGTGCTGCACATCGACGCCGAGCTGATCGAGACCCTCGACGACAAGCACGCTTTCATCGACCTGGCCGCGTCCCTCGGTCTGCCGGTACCCGACTCGCACCGCATCACCGACCCCGGCCAGCTCGAGAACTTCGCCTTCGGCACCCCGGGCGACCACTACGTCCTCAAGAGCATCGCCTACGACCCCGTGCACCGGCTCGACCTGACCCCACTGCCCCGGCCCACCCCGCACGAGACCCGGGCCTTCGCCCGCTCACGGCCGATCAGCACCGAGAACCCCTGGATCCTGCAGGCTCTCGTACGGGGCCGGGAGTTCTGCACCCACGCCACGGTGCACGCGGGGCGGGTCACGGTGTTCTGCTGCTGCGAGTCCTCCGCGTTCCAGGTCAACTACGAGATCGTCGAGCAGCCCGCGATCGAGCGCTGGGTGCGCGACTTCGTCGGCGCCCTGGACATCACCGGCCAGATCAGCTTCGACTTCATGGTCGACGACGACGGCCGTGTGCACCCCATCGAGTGCAATCCCCGCACCCACTCGGCCATCACCCTGTTCCACGGCCACCCGGGCCTGGCCCGCGCCTACCTCGACCCGGACGCCCCGGTCGTCGACCGGCCCGCCCCCGGAGCCCGGCCGACCTACTGGATCTACCACGAGATCTGGCGCCTGATCAGCCGTCCCGGCACCGTCCGCACCCGGCTGCGCACCGTCCGGCGGGGCCGCGACGCGATCTTCGACCCGCACGACCCGCTGCCCTTCCTGCTCGTGCACCACCTGCAGATCCCGGCCCTGCTGCTGGGCAACCTGCGGCGCGGCAGGCCCTGGATCCGCATCGACTTCAACATCGGCAAACTCGTCGAGCCGGCGGGCGACTGATGCGCACCGTCGTGCTGCACCTGACCGGCTCGGCCACCACGCCGTTCCTGGCCGACCTGTCGCTGCTGTACGCCCGGGACTGCTGGACCGCCACCGCCGACCCCACCCGCTACGCCATGCACCTGGCCCACGTCTCCCCCGACGGGAGCTGGCGGTTCCCGGAGGACCCGGGCGAGCGGGCACTCGCCGAAGCCGACCCGCTCGAGCTCCCGCAGGCCGTCCACCGTCTGGCCGACCTGCGTCCCCACGTGGTCGTGCCCCAGATGTTCTGCCGCCCCGGGATGACCACCTACCGCTCGTTGCTCGACCTGCTCGGCCTGCCCTACGTCGGGAACCCGGCCGAGGTCATGGCCATCGGCACCGACAAGGCCCACACCCGGGCCCTGCTCGCCGCCGCGGGCGTCCCCGTGCCGCCCGCCCAGCTGCTGCGGCCCGGCGAGCAACCGACCCTGGCGCCCCCGGTCGTGGTCAAGCCCGTCGACAGCGACAACTCGGCCGGCGTCACCCTGGTCCGTCACGAGCACGAGTACCCGGACGCGCTCGCCGGGGCCTTCGCCCGCGCCGGCTCGGGCCGGGTTCTGGTGGAGAGCTACGTGGAGCTGGGCCGCGAGGTGCGCTGCGGGGTGCTGGAACGCGGCGGCGACCTGGTGTGCCTGCCGCTGGAGGAGTACGCCCTGCACCCGCACGAGCGGCCGATCCGCTCGCAGGCCGACAAGCTGGTCCGCACCGCGAGTGGCGAGCTGGTCATGACGGCCAAGAGTGCCGAGCACGCCTGGATCGTCGATCCGGGCGACTCCGTGACCGGCCCGGTGCACGAGGCCGCGCGGCGTGCCCACCGGGCCCTGGGCTGCCGCGACTACAGCCTGTTCGACGTCCGCATCGACCCGGCCGGGCGCCCCTGGTTCCTCGAGGCCGGCCTGTACTGCTCGTTCGCCCGCACCAGCGTCGTCGTGGGCATGGCCGAGGCCGCCGGCACCGCCCTGCCCGAGCTGTTCGCCACGATGGTCCGGCGTGCCCGGGCCCGCGCGTAGGCTCAGCTCTCGCGGCGCTCGGGCGGCAGGAGCGTGGAGATGCCGGTGTAGAAGCGCTGGATCTGCGCGACCACGATCTCGAGCTTGTCGAGGTCGAGCGGCTTGGTGATGAACGCGCTGGCGAAGCTCTGGTAGCTGGCCAGCACGTCGGACTCGGCGTCGGAGGTGGTGAAGACGACCACCGGGATCGCGCGCAGCGCCTGGTCGGACTTGATGGCCGCGAGCGTCTCCCGCCCGTCCATGCGGGGCATGTTCAGGTCGAGCAGGATCAGGTCGGGACGCGGGGCGCCGGCGTGCGGGCCGACCCGCTGCAGATAGTCCAGGCCCTCCTGGCCGTCGCCGACCACGTGCAGACGCGGCGGGGTCTCGACCCGCTCGAGCGCCTCGGTGATCATCAGGACGTCACCGGGATCGTCTTCGACCAGCAGGACGACCGGGATCCGGGCCGACTCCGGGGAGGGGAACTGAGACACCATGAGGGGTGTGCCTCTCTGCGTGGGTGGTGGGGCGATGGGGTTGAACCGCGTGTTCTGCACGGCGCCCGGGCGGTCGGACCCGGTGGCGCACCCGGTGAGAGACGGGTGTGCCACGTTGCCTGCACAACCTCTCACACCTGCGTGAGGACGCCGGTGCCCGGGTCACCGATAACCGCACCTGTCGCTGTGGGTGCGTAGGCCCCACCTGCCCGGGCGAGGTCCCTCATGACCTCCCACCCGTCGGTCACCGCCCCGGCGACTCCTGGGACACCGCGTAGAGGAAGCACTGCGGCCGCAGGGTGCGCACGTGCACGGTCGCGACCCCGGGCCGCGCGAGCAGACCCCGCACGAGCGGGTCCAGGTCGGTCTCATCGGTGACCACCGTGTTGTGCTCGTAGTTCATGGTGTCGTCGGCCCGGTAGGTCCGCAGCACCGCCGGGCCGTGGGCCAGATCCGGAGGGAGTGTCCCGGTCGGCGGGTACCCGTCGCACCGGCCGGTGTGGACGTAGACCGGCCCGACCTCCGTCCACACCGACGGATGGTCGAAGGGCGCGTACGAGATCAGGCTGATCGGCTCTCCCGCCTCCGCGGACCGCAGGCAGCACCGCAACGGCTCGTCCCCGCCGGCCGCGAAGGACTCCAGCCGGTTCCCGTGCCCGTCCTCGCCCGAGGCCCGCACCGCGTCGAGACGCCGCGGATCGATCGCGGCCACGTGAAGGGTTGTCCCCCGGGCCTTCTGGTCGTTCGTGGTGGTGGTCATGACGGTCATCGTCACACGCTGCCCGCGGCCGGGGCTGGCGGGAAACCGACGTCGTGCTCGCCGTCGGCACGGGGACGGGCACGCTACCGCCCGGAGGAACTGCGGATCTCCTCGCGGCTCATCAGGTCTCGCGCTATGACGAGAAGTACTCCGCCATCAGGCCGCTCACCCAGGCGGGCTGCGTGACCCCGCGCGGCACGAACTCGGCGATCACCGGCTTCAGGTCGATGACCGGTGTGCCCGAGACCGCGTCCAGACCCACGACCGAGAGCTCACGCCCGGCCACGGACTCGATCACACAGCAGGTCACCCCGATGCGGTTGGGCCGGCGCGGGCCGCGACCGGCGAACACCCCGACGGGCGGCAGGTCGGCCCGGCCCCGGTAGGGCCCGGGCTCGCGGTGGTCCTCGTTCTCGGGGAACTGGTCGAAGACGAAGAGCACCTCCACGTGGGAGAAGCCCTCCAGGCCCTGGAGGGCGGCCTCCCCGAAGCGCTCGTCGACGGTGATCGTGCTGCGTACCGCGCCCCACCGGTCGGTGTTCTGGACGTCGGTCCGGGTGTTCCGGACCGTGCCGATGGGGGTGATCTCGAATCCGCGCACGTGGTCCTCCGTGTCCGTGGGAGCGCCGCCGCCACCCAGCCTTTCACGGGCCTGACCGCGACGCAGGCCCCGGCGCCGGACCGTGCTGCTGTGCCCGGCTCCGGAACTCCTGGCCGTCCTCGCCCCGACCGGCCGGAGACCCGACCGGTCTCGAGCCCGCGATCGGCTGCCTCTTCGGCGGCCGATGATTACCGTGTTACACATGACGGAGAACGGGGATCCGACACTGTACGAGTGGGCCGGAGGGTCCGGGGCGCTCCGGCGCCTGATGGACGCCTTCTACGACCGCGTCGAGCAGGACGACCTGCTCGCGCCCCTGTTCGGCGGCACGGTCGGCGAACACCACCGCGTGACCGTGACGGCCTGGTGGGGCGAGGTCTTCGGCGGGCCGGACGAGTACACCCGCTCGCACGGCGGCTATCCGGCGATGCTGGCGCACCACATCGACCTCGGCATCACGCCCGAGATGCAGTTCCGCTTCACGTCGCTGATGCGCCTGGCCGCCGACGACGCCGGTCTGCCCGCCGACCCGGAGTTCCGCGCGGCGCTGGTCGGATATCTGGAATGGGGCACCCGCCTGGCCATGTCGAACTCCCGGCCCGGCGCGGCGGTGGTGCGGCAAGCACCCGTGCCCCGCTGGGGCTGGGGTGTGGCCCCGCCCTACCGGCCTGACCCCGGCGCCGACGCCGACCAGGCCGAGTGACATTCCCTGACGAGGCTTCACCCCGGCGAAGGCCCGGCGAAGGCCCGGCGAAGGCCCGGATCGCCGGATCCGGGCCCACGACGCCCGCCGCCCGGCCCTCGGTGGCCTCGGCCCGGCGTCGTGGTCGGTGTACCGCGATTGCGGTAGAGCAGCCACACACCCCCTATGCCTCGGGGGTATAGGGGGTGTGTGGGTGGTCAGGTGCGGCGGATGGGGCCGAGTCGTTGGAGTTGGGTGACGTGGTGGGGTTGGAGTTCGTCGAGGGTGTGGGCGCCGAGGAGTTTCATGGTGCGCACGATCTGGTCGGTGAGGATCTCGATGCTCTTGTCCACGCCTTGGCGTCCGCCGGCCATGAGGCCGTAGAGGTAGGCGCGGCCGATGAGGGTGAAGCGGGCGCCCAGGGCGATGCAGGCGACGATGTCGGCGCCGTTCATGATGCCGGTGTCGACGACGATCTCGACGTCCTTGCCGATTTCGCGGGCGACGTCGGGCAGGAGGTGGAAGGGGATGGGGGCGCGGTCGAGCTGGCGGCCGCCGTGGTTGGACAGGACGATCCCGTCGACGCCGAGGGAGGCGAGTTTGCGGGCGTCTTGGAGGTTCTGCACGCCCTTGATCGCGATCTTGCCGGGCCACATCTGGCGGATGATGCTCAGGTCTTCGTAGGAGATGGTGGGGTCCATCGCGAAGTCCAGCAGTTCGGCGACGGTGCCGCCGGTCGCGGACAGCGACGCGAATTCGAGTTTGGGGGTGGTGAGGAAGTCGTACCACCACCAGGGGCGGGGGATCGCGTTCAGGATCGTGCCGGCCGTCAGCTGCGGCGGGATCGAGAATCCGTTGCGCCGGTCGCGCAGGCGGGCTCCGGCCACGGGGGTGTCGACGGTGAAGAACAGGGTGTCGAAACCGGCGGCGGCGGCGCGTTCGACCAGGGCGTAGGAGATCTCGCGTTGTTTCATCACGTACAGCTGGAACCAGTTACGGCCCGCCGGGTTGGCGGCCTTGACGTCCTCGATCGAGGTGGTGCCCAGGGTGGAGAGGCAGAACGGGATGCCCGCGGCGGCCGAGGCCCCGGCGCCGGCGATCTCGCCCTCGGTCTGCATCAGCCGGGTGAAGCCGGTGGGCGCGATCCCGAACGGCAGCGCGGACGGGCCGCCGAACACGGTCGTGGAGGTGTCGACACGGGCCACGTCACGTAGCACGCCCGGGTGGAACTCGACATCCTCGAACGCCTGGCGGGCCCGGGACAGCGACAGCTCGGCCTCGGCGGCGCCGTCGGTGTAGTCGAACGCGGCCCGTGGGGTACGTCTGCGGGCGATCGTCCGCAGGTCGTCGATCGTCAGGGCCTTGTCGAGACGGCGCTTACGGCCGTTGAACTCCGGCTTCCTGAACTCCATCAGCTCGAAGATCTCAGCAGGCTTGGGAACCTGGCGTTGGACCACCGTGACACTCCTTCATGGCGCGACGTCTCGGTGACCATATTATCGATAGGAGCTTCTGACCAGGGGGTCTTCTGGTGGTCAACGCCACCCGGAGACCCCCGGCGCGCGACATGCACCCGTCCGGGCGGGGTCAGCCGAGCTGCACACCCGCCCGCCGCAGCAGCTCCCGCGCGTGCCGCAACAGCGGCGCGTCCACCATCCGGCCCTCGAACGTGAACACCCCCGGCTCGTCACGGGCGGCGTCCAGCAACCGCCGCGCCCGCTCGACCTCGGCCGCCGGCGGGCGGTAACCGTCGCGCACCACCCCGACCTGGCTGGGATGGATGCAGGCCGTGCCGTCGAAACCGCTGGCCGCCGCGTCGACCACCTCGGTGCGCAGCCCGGCCAGATCACGGATGTCCAGGTGCACCGCGTCGAGCTTGAAGCGCCCGTAGGCCCCCGCCGCGATCAGGACCGCCGAACGGGCCGCCGCCGCGACGTCGCGGTACGTGCCGTCGTAACGGCGGCTCGCGGTCCCGCCCAGCCCGGCGACCAGGTCCTCCGCACCCCACATCAGGCCCACACAGTTGCCGGCCCGCGCGATGGACGCCGCCTCCACCACCCCCAGCGGCGTCTCCACCAGCGCCACCACGTCGAACGGCTCCAGCGACGAGACCTCTTGCGCCGACGACGTCTTCGCGAGCATCACCGTGGTGTAGGCCGTGGCCTGCAGCGCCTGCAGGTCCCAGGCGTGCTCGGGCGTCGAGGCCGGGTTCACGCGCACCACGGTCGAGGAGGGATCGAGCGGATGGTCGACCAGCGCCTGCCGGGCCGTCGCCTTGCCCTCGGCCGAGACCGCGTCCTCCAGGTCGAGGATCACCACATCGGCCGCCGCCGCGGCCTTGGCGAAGCGGTCCGGCCGATCCGCCGGGCAGAACAACCACGCCGGACCCGGATTCACGGCTGCCTCCGCACCAGCGTCGCCCGGGTCGCGCGCGCCACCACCACGTCGTGCTGATTACGCCCCACGTGCTCCAGACTCACGATGCCCTCCCCGGGCCGCGACGCCGACTCCCGTTTCGACAGGACCACGGTGGACGCGTAGAGCGTGTCCCCGATGAACAGCGGCTGGGGAAAGGCGATCTCGCTGAACCCCAGGTTGGCCACCAGGGTACCCTCGGTCAGCTGCGCCACCGACAGCCCCACGATCGTCGCCAGCGTGAACATCGAGTTGACCAGCCGCTGCCCGAACGGCTCCTGCGTCGCCGCGAAGGCCGCGTCCAGGTGCAGCGACTGCGTGTTCATGGTCAGGGTGGTGAACAGCACGTTGTCGGCCTCGGTGACCGTGCGCCCGGGCCGGTGCCGGTAGCGCGTACCGACCTCGAACTCCTCGAAGTACAGCCCCCGTTGCTCCACCTCACGCACCACGGCGCATCCCCAGAGCCTGCTGACGTTGCCGGCGCCAGTCGCCCAGGGCATCCCCCGACGGTCTCAGCCTGGGCAGCAAGGCAGCCACCACGGCCGCCACCACGTCGTCCGGAACCTCGCTCATACCGGTCTCACCCCGTGCCTCTTCTCCACCCGTTGCCGTACTTTCCCGGCCAACATCCCCAGCCGCCGGGCCAATTCGTCACGCAGCGCAGCCGGATCGACCACCGCGTCGATCACCAGTTCCGAGGCCAGCCGCAGCAGATCGACGTCCTCCTCGTACTCCTCCTTACGCGCCGCCACGAACGCGGCCCGCTCCGACTCGTCCGCGATCTCGGCGATCCGGTTCGCGTACACCGCCCGCACCGCCGGGTCGGGCCCCATCACCGCGATCCGGGCCGTGGGCAGTGCCAGGCAGGCGTCCGGCTCGAAGCCGGGCCCGTTCATCGCGTAGAGCCCGGCCCCGTAGGCCTTCCGCACGATCACCGAGATCTGCGGAACCGTCGCCTCGGCCACCGCCGTGATCATCTTGGCGCCGTGCCGGATGATGCCCTGGCGTTCCACGTCCTTGCCGATCATGAACCCGGGCACGTCGGCCAGGTACACCAGCGGCAGGTTGAACGCGTCGCAGAACTCCACGAAACGCGCCGTCTTGTCGGCCGAGTCGACGAACAGCACCCCGCCGCGCACCACCGAGTTGCTGGCCACGATCCCGACCGGCATGCCCTCGATGCGCCCCAGCCCGGTCACGATCTCGGCCGCGAACGAGGGTTTGACCTCGAAGAAGCTGTCGGCGTCGACGATCCCGTCGATCACCTCGTGAATGTCGAAGGGCACCTGCTCCTGGGCGGGAACGGTGGTGTCGTCCAGTTCCGACGAGGGACGCGCGGACTGCGTCTCGGGGGGCGGTTCCCTCCAGCACGTGGGCAGGTAGGAGAAGAAGTCACGGGCCTGCTCGATCGCGTCCGCGTCGTCGCTGGCGAGAAGGTCGCCGCAGCCGGAGATCTCGGTGTGCATCCGCGCACCGCCCATCTCCTCCAGGGTGACCTTCTCCCCCACGGTGACCTCGGCCATCCGCGGCGAGCCGAGGTACATGCTGGCGTTGCCGTCGACCATCACGACGATGTCGCAGAACGCCGGGATGTAGGCCCCACCCGCCGCCGACGGGCCGAACAGGCAGCAGATCTGGGGCACCTTGCCCGACAGCTTGACCTGGTTGTGGAAGATGCGCCCGGCCCCGCGCCGGCCCGGGAACAGCGCGACCTGGTCGGTGATGCGGGCCCCGGCCGAGTCGACCAGCCAGAAGATGGGCAGCTCCTCGCTCAGCGCCCGCTCGGTGATGCGCACGATCTTCTCGACCGTGCGCGCACCCCACGACCCCGCCTTCACCCCGGTGTCGTTCGCGACCACCAGCGCCGGGCGCCCGTCGACCAAGCAGGCCCCGGTGACCACACCGTCTGCCGGCAGCCCGGTCGCCAGGGCGTTGGCGAGCTGCCCGTCCTCGACGAACGTGCCCTCGTCGGCCAGCAGCGCGATGCGTTCGCGCACATAGAGTTTGCGCGATCGGGCCAGCTTGGCCGCGGCCGACGCCGTCGGGCCCAGCGTGGCCGAGCGGGCCCGGTCGAGCTCCTTGCGCGAGGGCAGGGCCTCGGCCGGCGTCACCGCCGTGCCTCCCTCGGCCGGACCGGGCCGAGCAGCCCCCCGGGATCAGCCACGGTCCGCCGCCGCGTCATTCGACCTCCAGCCCGAGCCCCCGGCTGATGACCAGCCGCTGCACCTCGGACGTGCCCTCGCCGATCTCGAGAATCTTGGCGTCCCGGTAGAAACGGGCCACCGGATACTCTTCCATGAACCCGTACCCCCCGAAAACCTGTGTGGCCACGCGGGTCGCGTCGACCGCCGCCTCACTGCTGAACAGCTTGGCCATGGCCGCAGCCTGTTTCACCACCCGCGACGGCGCCCCCTCGTCCTTCAGGGCCGCGGCCCGGTAGGTCAGCAGGGCCGACGCCTCGATCGCCGTCGCCAGGTCGGCCAGGCTGAACGCCACCGCCTGCCGCGACCCGATCGGCCGCCCGAACGTCTCCCGCTCGCCCGCGTACTTCAGCGCCGCCTCCAGGCAGCCCCGGGCCAGTCCCACCGCCAGCGCCGAGATCGCGATGCGCCCGTCGTCGAGAATGGCCAGGAACTGGTGGAATCCGCGACCCTGCACGCCCAGCAGCGCCGATCCGGGCACCCGCACACCGTCGAGGGTCAGCGGGTGGGTGTCCGAGATCCGCCAGCCCAGCTTGTCGTACGCCGGGCCGGCCTCGAAACCGGCTGTGCCGGAGGGCACCAGGAACGTGGAGATCGACCCGTCGTCGTGCCGGGCCGTCACCGAGACCACCGACGTGACCGAACTGCCGGAGTTGGTGATGAACTGCTTCGACCCGTCGATGACCCACTCGTCGCCGTCCCGGCGCACCCGGGTGCGGGTGCCGCCGGCGTCCGAGCCGGCGCCGGGCTCGGTCAGGCCGAACGCCGCCAGGGTGCGCCCGGCGACAAGATCGGGCAGCCAGTGCTCCTTCTGGGCGTCGTCGCCGAAGGTCAGGATCGGGTTGATCCCCAGCCCGACGCCCGCCGAAAGAGTGATGCCGATCGACTGGTCGACGCGTCCCAGCTCTTCGATGGCGACGCAGAGGCTGGTGAAGTCGCCACCCGAGCCACCGTACTTCTCCGGGGCGGTGAGGCCGAACAGCCCCAGATCGCCCATCTTGTGCACCAGGTCGACCGGGAAGTGGTGGGTGCGATCCCACTCCGCGACGTAGGGGGCGATCTCCCGTTGCGCGAACGCCCGCACACTGGCACGGAAGATCTCGTGTTCGGCCGAGAGCTCGAAGCGGCCAGCTCGTTCTGGGTCCACGAACTCAACGGTACCCATGGGGTGCCGTCGCGGGCTACATTGTGCGTGATCCGCCTCACCCAAGGGCGGATCGGCTACGTCCTCGGGCTCCCCGGCGGCCACCCATCGCTGCGGGGTCCGGCACCTGACCTGGTGAGTGGATGCAAGGAGGATGCAATGGAGCAACCTGCGAACCCCGCGGACCCCGTCCGGCTCCTGGAGCCCGACGGCACACTTCGCGACGACCCGTCCGGTCTGGACGTCACCCCCGAACTCGTGCGTGACCTGTACCGCTGGATGCGCCTGACCCGCCGCCTCGACACCGAGGCGTTCTCCCTGCAGCGCCACGGCGAGCTCGGCCTCTGGGCACCGAGTCTCGGCCAGGAGGCCGCGCAGGTCGGGTCCATCACCGCACTACGCCCCACCGACCACGTCTTCCCGAGCTACCGCGAGCACGCCGCCGCGCTGGTGCGGGGCGTGACCCCGGCGCAGATGCTCGAGCAGTGGCGGGGTGTGTCGGGCTGCGGCTGGGACCCGGCGGCCCTCCACCTGCACGCCTACACGGTGGTTCTCGCGGCCCATCTGCCCCACGCCACCGGCTACGCCATGGGGGTGCAGCGCGACGGCACGGACGAGGTGGTCACCGCGTACTTCGGCGACGGCGCCTCGAGTCAGGGCGACGCGAACGAGGCCTTCAACTGGGCGGCCGCCTGCAACGCGCCGGTGCTGTTCTTCGCGCAGAACAACCAGTACGCGATCTCGACGCCGACCCGCCTGCAGATGCGCACGCCGATGCACCGGCGGGCCCGGGGTTTCGGCCTGGAGTCGTACCTGGTCGACGGCAACGACGTGCTCGCGGTGCACGCCGTCACCCGGGAGGCCGTGGCCCACATCCGGTCCGGGGCCGGGCCCGTGCTGATCGAGGCGCTGACCTACCGCGCCGGCCCGCACACCAGCTCCGACGACCCCACGCGCTACCGCGACCAGGCCGAGGCCGACGCCTGGCTGGCGCGGGATCCGGTGGCGAGGGTCGAGAAACTCCTCGACGCGCGGAACTGGTGGGAGCCCGGGTGGCGGGAGGCGCTGGACCAGGAGTGCGACCGGCTCGGTGCCGAGCTGCGCTCGGCCGTGCAGGCTTTCGGCCCGGTCGAGCTGGGTGACCTGTTCGACACCGTGCTGAGCACCCGCACCGATCTGCTGAACGCGCAGAAGGCCGACTACGGCGACTTCGTCGCGGGATTCGAGGAGGTGGCGTCATGACCCGGCTGAGTCTGTCCGCGGCGCTGAACTCGGGCCTGCGGCACGTGCTGGAAGAAGACCCGAAGGCCGTGATCCTGGGCGAGGACGTGGGTCCGCTCGGGGGCGTGTTCCGGGTGACCGACGGCCTGAGCAAGGATTTCGGCTCCGACCGGGTGATCGACACGCCGCTGGCCGAGTCGTCGATCGTCGGCACCGCGATCGGCCTGGCCATGCGCGGCTACCACCCGATCTGCGAGATCCAGTTCGACGGGTTCGTCTACCCGGCCTTCAACCAGATCGTGTCGCAGCTGGCCAAGATGCGGGCCCGCACCGCCGGGAAGGTGCCGCTGCCGGTCGTCGTGCGGATCCCGTGCGGCGGCGGCATCGGCGCGGTCGAGCACCACAGTGAGAGCAACGAGGCCTATTTCGCCCACACGGCCGGGCTGCGCGTGGTGATCTGCTCCGACCCGCAGAGCGGCCACTACATGCTGCGCCAGGCCATGATGAGCGGCGACCCGGTGATCTTCTACGAGCCGAAACGCCGCTACTGGGAGAAGGGCGAGGTGTCCTCCGACCTGCGGCTGGCACCGGCTTTCGACCGGGCGGTCGTGGCCCGGCCGGGCACCGACGCCACCGTCGTCTGCTACGGCGGGATGGTCTCGACGTGCCTGGAGGCCGCCGCCACCGCACACGAGGAGGGGCACGAGCTCGAGGTCATCGACCTGCGCTCGTTGTCACCGCTCGACCTGGACACGGTGACCGCGTCGGTCCGGAAGACGGGGCGCTGCCTGGTGGTTCACGAGGCCCCGGGCTTCGCCGGGCTGGGTGCGGAGGTGGTCAGCGGGGTCACCGAGCGCTGCTTCTACCACCTCGAGGCGCCGGTGCTGCGGGTGACGGGCTTCGACATGCCCTACCCCTCGGCCAAGTACGAGAACCAGTACCTGCCCGACGCCGACCGCGTGCTCGCGGCGGTGGACAAGCTGCTGGAGTTCTGAGATGCCCAGTGAGTTCAAGCTTCCCGACGTCGGCGAGGGCCTGACCGAGGCCGAGATCGTCACCTGGCGGGTGGCGGTCGGCGACACGGTCGCGATCAACGACCCGCTGGTCGAGATCGAGACCGCGAAATCCCTGGTGGAGCTGCCGTCCCCGTTCGCCGGCACGGTCGGCGAACTCCTCGTCCCGGCGGGCGAGCTCGTGCCGGTGGGCACGCCCATCGTCACGATCACCGACGCGGCCGAGACCGACAACGAGCCGATCGGTGTTCCGGACGACGAGACACCCCCGTCCACGCTGGTCGGTTACGGGCCGGGACACAGCCGTGGCCGCTCGCGCCGCCGTCCTCCCCCGGCGACCCCGAAACCCGAGGCGACCGCGCCGGTGACCGACGCGTCCACCATTGAAACCCCCGGAACCACCCGGCCCCGGGCCAAGCCACCCGTGCGCAAACTCGCCCGTGACCTCGGTATCGAGCTCGCGGCGGTCACGCCCAGCGGCACCGGCGGCATCATCACCCGTGAGGACGTGGTGGCGGCTGCGGCACTCCCGGAACCTCCGGCGGACCTCGTCGAGGACACCCCTCAGGCCGTCGTGGCCGGCGACGGCGACGAGCACGTCCCGGTGAGAGGTGTGCGGGCGGCGACGGCCGCGGCGATGACGGCGAGCGCGTTCACGGCTCCGCACGTGACCGTCTTTCACACGGTGGATGTGTCGAGGTCGGTCAAGCTGGTCGCAAAGCTGCGGGAGGACAAGGCCTTCGAGGGGTCCCGGGTGACGATCATGCTGCTGGCGGCGCGGGCCCTGTGCCTGACCGCCCGCGAGTTCCCCGACCTGAACGCGACGTTCGGCGAGGGCGAGATCCTGCGTCATCCGCGGGTGCATCTGGGGGTGGCGACAGCGGCCGAGCGGGGGCTGCTGGTGCCGGCGATCCCCGATGCGGGCGCGCTGGGCCTGCCCGGCCTGGCCCGCGAGGTCACCCGGATGACGGAGCTGGCGCGTTCGGGCAAGGCCTCCCCGGCGCAGTTGTCGGGCAGCACGGTCACGCTGACGAACATTGGTGTGTTCGGCGTGGATTCGGGGACGCCGATCCTGAACCCGGGCCAGAGCGCGATCCTGTGCCTGGGCTCGGTGCGGCGGGTGCCGGCCGAGCACAAGGGCCGCGTCGAGCTGCGCTGGATGACACAGCTGGCGATGTCGTTCGACCACCGGATCATCGACGGCCAGCAGGGCGCCCAGGCGCTGGCGCGGGTCGGGGCGATCCTGCGCGATCCCCGGCGGGAGCTGCTGATGGTGTGAGGGTCAGGGCACCGGGCGCCAGGTGACGCCGTCCCACCAGGCCCGGCCGTCGGGCGACATCTGCACCGGCTGCTGCTGTCCGACGGCCGGGACGGAACTCCAGGCCGGGCCGCCGTCAGCCGTGATCACGGGGTGGAACGGGGCGTCGTGCAGCACGATCTCGACCACCCGGTCCTGCTGAACCGACGCCACCGAAATCTCCCACCCAGCGACTTCTCCCCCGGAAGATCCGCAGCCTAGGGCATTGCGGGGCCCGCCCGCTCTACGCCCCGACGGCCTCGATGTTCGGTTCCGGCACCACGTTGCGCCGCTTCCACACGAAGAACCCGGTCAGCGTGAACACGCCGTAGAACAGGTACATCAGCCCGGACGCGTAGTACCCGGCCGAGAACAGCAACGGCACGCCGACCACGTCGACGGCCACCCAGATGAGCCAGAACTCGGTCCAGCCCTTGGCCATGCCGTAGGTGGCCAGGATCGAGCCGACGAAGATCCAGGCGTCGGACCAGACCGGCTCGTACGAGCCGAGCGCGCGGAAGATCGGCGTCAGCAGCAGCGTGCCGGCGATCATGCCCGCGATCAGGGCCAGGCGCGTCGGCCAGGAGGCCCAGCGCGGTTCGATCATCACCTCGTGGCCGCCGGCCGGACCGGACGGACGGCGCGTCCAGCGGTACCAGCCGTAGATCGAGACCAGCACGAACATCACCTGGCGGCCGGCCTGGCCGAGCAGGTTGACCGGATTGGGGGTGCCGAACGCGGCGCCCATGAAGACGGTGAAGAGCAGCACGTTGCCGACGATGCCGACCGGCCACGCCCAGGCCTTGCGGCGCATCCCGCCCAGGGCGCTGAGCAGGCCGAACAGGTTGCCGATCACCTCGCGCCACAGAATGGTCTGGCTGCCGATGTGCAGCTGTGCGTCGAACAGCCAGTCGATCAGGCCCACTTTGCGGTCCTCCGCGCATCACGTCCGGTGCGCACGAATGCGCGCGCACGAACGCCCACAACCCGCTCGCGGGCTCCGGCATTCCGGGGAGCGCCGCAGGTCACACTGCCACGACCCGATGGTGGACGCGTGCGCGCACCGGTGCGCGCACGCGTCCACCATCGGATGTGGATCAGCTGGGCCGCTGATGCATGTGGCCGTGGCCGTCGAGCTCGACGACCGTGGTGACACCGATCCGCCCGAGGAACGCCGCGTCGTGGCTGACGACCAGCAGCGCGCCGCGGTAGGCGTCGAGGGCCTCGGCCAGCTGCTCGACGCTGGTGATGTCCAGGTTGTTCGTCGGCTCGTCGAGGATCAGCAGCTGGGCCGGCGGCTCGGCCAGCAGGAGCCGGGCCAGCGCGACACGGAACCGCTCGCCACCGGACAGCGTGCTGACCGGGCGGCCCGTGCTGTCGCCCCGCAGCAGGAGCCGGGCCAGCTGGTTGCGGATCGTTCCCGCGGACAGCGCGGGAGCGACCGCCTGCACGTTGCCGATCGCGTCGGCCTGCTCGTCGAGGCCGTCGAGGCGCTGCGGCAGGAACCCGACGCGCTCGGTCAGGAGACGGCCGTGCGGACGCCCGGGAACCGGTTCGGTGCCCTGGACGAGGTGATGCAGCAACGTCGACTTGCCCGTGCCGTTGCCCCCGGCCAGCGCCACCCGCTCCGGGCCGCGGATCACGAGGGTGCGGTCGCCGTCGCGCAGTTCGGCCAGGTCACGGCCGCGCGGGACGTCGGGATCGGGCAGCGTCAGGTGGATGTGCTCGTCGTCGCGCACCCGGGCGTCCGCCGCGTCCACCAGCGCCTGGGCCACCTGCACCTTGTCGTCGAGGGTGCCGCGCAGGGCCCCGGCCGAGACCTGCGCCCGGCTGGCCCGGTTGCCCGCCAGGATCTTCGGGATCCCGCCGTCCCTCGCGGTCTTGCGGGCGGTGCGCTCGCGGCGGGCCAGCTTGGTCTCGGCCTCGACGCGCTGGCGTTTCTCGGCCCTGAGGGTCTGCTGGGCCGAGCGCGCGGCCTGCACGGCGGCGGACTGGTCCCGTTCCTGGTGTTCCTTCCATGCACTGTACGGACCGCCGAACGTGGTGAGAGCGCCGCCGTACAGCTCGGCGGTGTGCTCCATGTGCTCGAGGAGCTCGAGGTCGTGACTGACCACGACGAGGGTGCCCGGCCACTGGTCGACGAACTGCGTGAGCTGGGCGCGGGTGGACCGGTCGAGATTGTTCGTGGGTTCGTCGAGCAGGGTGACGGCGGTGCGGCGCAGCCGCAGGCCGGTGATCGCGATCAGCATGGCCTCACCGCCGGAGACCTCGGTGACGCGGCGGCCGAGATCGGCGGCGGAGAAGCCGATCTGGTGCAGGGCCTCGTCGGCGCGGGACTCGATGTCCCAGTCGTCGCCGACGGCGTCGAAGTGGTGCTCGTCGACCGCGCCGGACTCGATGGCGTGCAGGGCGTCGAGAGTGCTCTGGATGCCGAGCAGGTCGGCGACGGTCGTGCCGTGGCGCAGAGTCAGGGTCTGCGGCAGGTAGCCGACCTCGCCGGTGACGTCGACGTGCCCGGCGCCGGGGTGCAGCTCACCGGCGATCAGGCGCAGCAGCGTGGACTTCCCGGCGCCGTTGCGGCCGATCAGGCCGGTGCGGCCGGTGGTGAAGGTGCCGTTGACGCCGGCCAGCGCCACACTGCCGTCGGGCCACGCGAAGGTCAGGTCGTGCAGGGTGACAGCGGATTTCGGGGAGTTCTTCGCAGACATGGGGAGCGTCTCTTTCCTCTCCCGGGCAGCCGGAACCGGCCGGGCGGGAGGCAGGCACGTGTCATGACAGGACCACGGACACGAACGTGCTGGTGAGGAACACGCAGAAGGCGTGCGTCAGAAGGCCGCCCGCAGACGGGCGACGGCCACCGGCAGTTCGGTGGCTAGTTGTCAGGCACCTCGATCAGCTCCACGTCGGCGACCGTAACAGTCACCCGCTCCGGGCGCCTCCGATTTATGCACCGGACGAAACACCCGCCGGTCACCACCCGTCATCCGTACGCAACAGTCCGCTCCTACGGTCGAGGGATCGTCCCCCGATGAGGAGCGTGATCCTTGACGAGCGAGATCACTGCCGCCCCCGACGTACGGTCGGCCACGCACGAGACCCTCGAGGACTACACGCTGCGGTTCGCGCCGCGCAGCTACCGCCGCTGGAGCACCGGCGTGGTGGCCGTGTCGGCCCTGGGTGGCATCGCCTACCTGGCCGACTTCGCGATCGGCGCGAACATCGGCATCTCCTACGGCACCACGAACGCGCTGTGGGGCATCGCGGTGTTCGCGGTCGTCATCTTCGCGACCGGTTTCCCGCTGGCCTACTACGCGGCCCGCTACAACCTCGACCTCGACCTGATCACGCGCGGAAGTGGTTTCGGCTACTACGGTTCCGTGGTCTCGAACGTCATCTTCGCCTCGTTCACGTTCATCTTCTTCGCGCTCGAGGGCTCGATCATGGCGCAGGGCCTGAACCTGGGCCTGGGCATGCCGTTGTGGCTGGGCTACGCGGTGAGCACGATCCTGATCTTCCCGCTCGTCATCTACGGCATGAAAGTGCTGGCCACGCTGCAGGTCTGGACGACCCCGCTGTGGCTGGTGCTGATGGTCGCGCCGTTCGTGTACCTGCTGTTCAGCCACCCGGAGTCCGTCGGCGCGTTCTTCGACTACCAGGGTGACAGCGACTCCACCAACCTGGGATCGATCATGCTGGCCGCCGGGGTGTGCCTGAGCCTGATCGCGCAGATCGCCGAGCAGATCGACTACCTGCGCTTCATGCCCCCGAAAACCCCGTCCAACGCGAGGCGCTGGTGGCTGGCGATGATCACGGCCGGGCCCGGCTGGGTCTTCTTCGGCGCGATCAAGCAGGCGGTCGGGCTGTTCCTGGCCGTGTACCTGATCGCCAACCTGAGTGACGGGGCGGGCATCGCCAACCAGCCCGTCCACCAGTTCCTGGAGATCTACGAGGACATCGTGCCGCACGCGGCCGCCCTGACGCTGGCCGTGGTGCTGGTGGTGATCAGCCAGATCAAGATCAACGTCACCAACGCCTACTCCGGCTCGCTGGCCTGGACGAACTCGTACACCCGGGTCACGCGGCACTACCCGGGCCGGCTGGTGTTCCTGGCCTTCAACCTGGCCGTCGCACTGGTGCTGATGGAAGCCAACATGTTCGACTTCCTCAACACCATTCTCGGCTTCTACGCCAACTGCGGCATGGCCTGGGTGGTCGTCGTGGCCTCCGACATCGTCTTCAACAAGTACCTCCTCGGCCTCTCCCCCAAGCAACCGGAGTTCCGCCGGGGCATGCTCTACGCGGTCAATCCGGTCGGTTTCGGCTCGATGCTGCTGGCCGCGGGCATCTCGATCATCGTGTTCTTCGGCGGTTTCGGCGAGACCGTCAAGCCGTACTCCCCGCTGGTCGCGATCGGCCTGGCCCTGGTGCTGCCGCCGGTGTTCGCGGTGGCGACGAAGGGCCGCTACTACCTGCGCCGCACCGACGACGGCATCGACCTGCCGATGTACGACGAGTACGGCAACCCCTCCGGCGCGGTCCTCACCTGCCACGTGTGCCAGCAGGACTACGAACGCCCGGACATGGCAGCCTGTTTCACCCACGACGCGCACGTCTGCTCGCTGTGCCTGAGCACGGACAAGGTCGGTGACCACGTCCTCCCGGCCCAGACCTGAGACCCCCTACAGCAGCTCGAGAACCGTCGCGTTCGCCTGCCCGCCGCCCTCACACATCGTCTGGAGGCCGTACCGAATCCCGTTGTCGCGCAGGTGATGCACCATCGTCGTCATCAGCCGGGCGCCCGAGGCACCCAGCGGATGACCGAGCGCGATCGCCCCGCCGTTGGGGTTGAGCAGCTTCGGGTCGGCGCCGAACTCGGCCAGCCAGGCCAGCGGCACCGATGCGAACGCCTCGTTGACCTCGAACGCACCGATCTCGTCCAGCCGCAGCCCCGACCGCTGAAGTACCTTGTGGGTGGCGGGGATCGGCCCGGTCAGCATCATCACCGGGTCCGAGCCCGCCACCACGGCCGTGTGCACCCGGGCCAGCGGTTCCAGGCCCAGTTCACGGGCTTTCGCACTCGTGGTCATCAGCAGGGCAGCCGAACCGTCAGAGATCTGGGACGCGTTGGCCGCCGAGATCACCCCGGTCGCCTTGAAGGGCGTCTTGAGTTGGGCGAGCTGATCGAGGGTGCCACCGCGTCGAATCCCCTCGTCCGCCGCCACCTCACCCCAGGGGGCCAGCTGATCGACGAAACGCCCGGCATCGCTCGCGGCCGCCGCGCGCTCGTGCGAACCAAGGGCGAACTCGTCGAGTTGGGTACGCCCGAACCCCCAGCGCTGGGCGATCATCTCCGCGCCGATCCCCTGGTTCGGCACCACGCCGCCGTACCGCTCGTGAAAGCGCGGCCCGAGCATGTCCTGCCCCGCCGCCGACGACCCCATGGGCACCCGGCTCATCGACTCCACGCCGCCCGCGACCACCACGTCGTACTGTCCCGCGATCAACCCGGCCGCCGCGAAATGCACCGCCTGCTGCGAAGACCCGCACTGCCGGTCCACCGTGACGCCCGGCACCGACTCGGGCCACCCGGCCGCGAGCACGGCGGTGCGCGCGATGTCCCCCGTCTGCTCCCCCGCCTGCGACACACAGCCCCAGATCACGTCGTCGACCAGCGCCGGATCCACCCCGGCCCGCCCGGTGAGCGCGTTCAGCACGTGAGCGGACAGATCCACCGGATGCACCCCGGCCAGCCCCCCACCCCGCTTGCCCACCGGCGTACGCACGGCTTCGACGATCACGGCATCACGCGTCATTGCGGCCTCCCTAAGCACGGTCAGGCATGGTCAAGCACGGTCAGCCATGCATGGTCCGGCAAGGCCCAACGCTCCGTTGCCCGACCTTTGTCACACGGCATTGCAGCACGCTGTCCCGACCCCGTTTCAGGTCCAGGTCTCCAGGATACGAACGAAGGACGCCTCGGCACCCCTGGCCGACCTCCCTCCCGACCATCGACGGACGGCTGACGATCGACACCTGAGCCGCGCACCTCCCAGGTACACCAACTCAGGTGCGCTGACTCAGGCACTCCGACTCGGGTGCACCAACTCAGGCGCGCCAACTTCAGGCACTCCGACTCGGGTGCACCAACTCAGATACGCCAACTCAGGTAGGCCGCCCCGGCCTGGTCTGCAACGACCCGGACCAGAGGCCCCACCTCCACCGCTCCGAGCTGCAGCACCTCGCTTCGCCACACCCACAACCATGCCCTCCAAGTGCCACCCTGCCCACCACACCTTCGCCATCACTCCCTGGCCTCGCACATCGTTCCCCCGCTCCCCTGGCCCGGCACGCAATTGCGTCAGCGCAGCACCGGTCTCCATCGCTCCACCCCGGCCACCCCAGGCCACCCCGGCTACCCCACCGCCCGAGCAACCCGGCCCTGAGCACCCCGGCACCCCGGCACCCCGGCACCCCGGCACCCCGGCACCCCGGCACCCCGGCACCCCGGCACCCCGGCACCCCGGCACCCCGGCACCCCGGCACCCCGGCACCCCGGCACCCCGGCACCCCGGCACCCCGGCACCGAAGATCGTGATGCTTTCGATTATCGATAGTCGAAAGCATCGGATTTCCCCGCTGGGGCGGCTGCAGTCCACATCCGGCCTCTTGCCGCTCAGACCGAGCGAAACATGAGTGTCCGCGGCCAGGAGCAGGGCACCACCAACGCGACTGGGCAACCGCACCGACTGGGCAGCAGCCCGCGCGATAGAGCGGCCCCGGAGGTTGGGCATCGCGATGGCAGAAGCGCCACCCACGGGCTCGGCGTCCCCGCCCACGTGCCGGGGTCCCCATGGAACGAGCGCCTGGCACGAGCTTGGCTTCGCCACGGCGTCTCCCGGTGGAAACACCTCGGGGATAGGGTCGGCCATGACCAAGGCGTTCACCTTGCTGCAGTTGCGCTACTTCGTGGTCACCGCCCGGCTCGGCAACATGACGGCCTCGGCGCGGGAGCTGCACATGACGCAGTCGGCGCTGTCCTCGGCGATCGGGCAGCTCGAGGCGTCGATGGGGGCGGCGTTGTTCCGGCGGGTGCCGCGGCGGGGGCTCGAGCTGACGGACGCGGGGCGCCGGCTGCTCGACGAGTGCCTACCGCTGATCGAGGAGGTCGACCGGCTGCCGTCGGCCGTGCGCGGGGACGAGGCGGGCGCGGCCGGAAGCCTGGTGGTCGGGGTGTACGAGCCGCTGGCCTCGCACGATCTGCCCCGGCTGCTGCGGGAATTCGGGGACCGGCACCCCGCCGTGGACGTGCACCTGCTGGAGGGCGATCAGGAGGCCACGCGCCGCGCGGTCACCGACGGGCTGTGCGAGGTGGCGCTGATGTACGACATGGCGATCGGGCCGGGCATCGACTACGAGCCGCTGGAGGTGCTGCCCGCTCACGTCATCGTGGCGTCGGACCATCCGCTGGCCGACCGCACCGAGGTCGGCCTGCGGGAGCTGGACGGTGAGCCGCTGATCCTGCTCGACCTGCCGTCCACCCGCGACTACATCCAGGACGTGTTCGCGGCGGCCGGGGTGACGCCGCGCATCCGGCACCGGTTCCGGGGGTACGAGGCGGTGCGGGCGTTCGTCGGGGACGGGCACGGGTACGCGGTGCTGAACCGGCGCCTGGCCCACGGGCTGACGCACAACGGCGGGTCGGTCACCGCACTCGACATCAGCGACGAGGTTCCGGCCGTGCGGATCGTGCTGGCCACCCGCACGGGTACCCGGCCGACCCGGCGGGCCCGGGAGTTCCGGGCGATGTGCGGGGAGTTCTACGGGAACGCACCGTTGACTTAACAGATGTTTCGTCGATGCTAATTCTGCAAGTCATCGATCTGATCGATGGACCGGTCGACGGAACCTGTTGGACCTCCCCATCGGTAGTCACAACAATCAGCGGCTTACGGTGCGGCCCGGGAGCGGCCCGACACCCGGGCACCGCTCACCGGGCCGGCCCGCCGGCTGTACCACCGCGTCCTCAAGCAACTGCCCCGAAGCCAGCAGGAGGAACCGCATGACGACCGTACGCATCGCCCTGACCCAGCTCACCTGGCCGGGCGACAAACAGGCCATGCTCGACAAGCACGAACAGGCCGCCCGCGACGCCGCCGCCCAGGGCGCTCAGGTCGTGGGCTTCCAAGAACTGTTCTACGGGCCGTATTTCGGCATCACGCAGGACAAGAAGTACTACGAGTACGCCGAACCCGACGACGGTCCGGTCGTGCAGCGTTTCACGGCCCTGGCCAGGGAACTCGGCGTGGTGATGATCCTGCCGATCTACGAGGAGGAACAGCCCGGCGTCTACTACAACACCGCGCTGGTCGTCGAGAAGGACGGCACGGTGCTCGGCAAGTACCGCAAGCACCACATCCCGCAGGTGGAGAAGTTCTGGGAGAAGTTCTACTTCCGTCCCGGCAACCTGGGCTACCCGGTGTTCGAGACCTCGGTCGGCCGCATCGGCGTGCTGATCTGCTACGACCGGCACTTCCCGGAGGCCTGGCGGGCCCTCGGGCTGAACGGCGCGCAGATCGTTTTCAACCCCAACGCGTCCAAACCCGGCCTGTCGAACCGTCTCTGGGAACTCGAGCAGCCCACCGCGGCCGCCGCGAACGGGTACTTCGTGGCCGTTCCGAACCGGGTCGGCGCCGAGACCAACGAGTTCGGCGACGAGGCCGTGGACTTCTACGGAACCTCGTACGTGGCCGACCCGCGCGGCAACTACGTCGGCGAGATCGGCAGCTCGGGCAAGGAGGAGCTGCTCATCCGCGACCTCGACCTGGACCTGGTGCGCACCGCCCGCGACGAGTGGCAGTTCTACCGCGACCGCCGCCCGGACAGCTACGGGAAGCTGGTGCAGCCGTGACCCGTACCCTGATCAGCGGCGGCACCCTGATCTCCGCGACCGGCTCCCACACCGCCGACGTGCTCATCGACGGCGAGACGATCGCCGCCGTCCTGAGCCCCGGCACGACCATCGAGGCCGACGAGACCATCGACGCCACCGGCACTTACGTGCTGCCCGGCGGCGTCGACGTCCACACCCACATGCAGATGCCCTTCGGCGGCACCGAGGCCAGCGACACGTTCGAGACCGGCACCCGGGCCGCGGCCTGGGGCGGCACCACCACCATCGTCGACTTCGTGGTGCAACGCACCGGCGAGGACGTTCTCGCCGCCCTGGAGGACTGGCACACCAAGGCCGACGGCAACTGCTTCGTCGACTACGGCTTCCACATGATCCTCGGCGGCGTCGACGAGTCCAGCCTCAAGGCCATGGACCAGCTCGTCGCGCACGAGGGCATCACGAGTTTCAAGTTGTTCATGGCCTATCCGGGCGTGTTCCTCTCGGACGACGCGCAGATCCTGCGGGCCATGCAGCGCGCCGGCGACAACGGCGCCATGATCATGATGCATGCCGAGAACGGCACCGCCATCGACGAACTCGTGCGCCAGGCCCTGGCCCGCGGCGACACCGACCCGAAGTTCCACAGCCTGACCCGCCCGGTACAGCTCGAGGCCGAGGCCACCAACCGCGCGATCCTGCTGGCCGAGGTGGCCGGCGGCACCCCCCTGTACGTCGTGCACGTGTCCGCGAGCCAGGCCCTGGCGCGCATCGGCGAGGCCCGGGCCACCGGGGCCAACGTCTTCGCCGAGACCTGCCCGCAGTACCTCTATCTCAGCCTCGAGGACCATCTCGCGGCCCCGGGTTTCGAGGGCGCCAAGTACGCCTGCTCGACCCCGCTGCGCACCAAGCACGAGCCGCACGCCGACGACCTGTGGCGCGGCCTGCGCACCGACGACCTGGCCGTGGTCTCCACCGACCACTGCCCGTTCTGCTTCAACGACCAGAAACAGCTCGGCCTGGGCGACTTCTCGAAGATCCCCAACGGCATGGGCGGCGTCGAGCACCGCATGGACCTCGTGCACCAGGGCGTCGTCGACGGCAAGCTGTCGCTGCAGCGCTGGGTCGAGACCTGTTCCACCACCCCGGCCCGGATGTTCGGCATGTACCCCCGCAAGGGTGTGATCGCCCCGGGCTCGGACGCCGACGTCGTGCTCTACGACCCGGCCGCCCCGACCCGCGTCAGCGTCGAGACCCACCACATGAACATCGACTACTCGGCGTTCGAGGGCTTCGAGCTGACCGGCGGGGTGCGCACCGTGATCGCCCGCGGGCGAACCGTTCTCGACCGGGGCACCTTCACCGGCGTCCAGGGCCACGGGCAGTACGTGAAACGCGAACTCTCCCAGTACCTGCGCTGAACGGGGCTTCTCATGGATTTCGGCGTCGTGCTGCAGAACACCACTCCCTCGGCGCGGGTCGTCGAGCTGGCCCGCCAGGCCGAGCTCGGCGGCTTCACCCACGCCTGGACGTTCGACTCACACCTGCTGTGGCAGGAGCCGTACGTGGTCTACTCGGCGATCCTGGCCGCCACCCGCCGCATCGTGGTCGGCCCGATGGTGACCAACCCGATCACCCGCGACGTCACCGTCACCGCCTCGTCGCTGGCCACACTCAACGAGATGTACGGCCCGCGCACGATCTGCGGCATCGGGCGGGGTGACTCGGCCGTGCGCACCCTGGCCGGCAGGCCCAGCACGCTGGCCACGCTCCGCGAAAGTGTCTCAGTCATCAGGGAACTGGCCAACGGACGCCCGGCACGGGTCGGGGAGCGAACGGTCACCTTTCCGTGGGCGGTGCCCACGGGTGATCACGACCGCACCCAGGTCTGGGTCGCCGCGTACGGGCCGAAGGCGCTGGAACTGACCGGGCAGGTCGCCGACGGCTACATCCTGCAGCTGGCCGATCCGGACATCGCGGCCTGGATGATCGCGTCGGTGCGCAAGGCGGCCGCGGACGCCGGGCGCGACCCGGCGTCGGTGAAGATCTGTGTGGCCGCCCCCGCGTACGTGGGTGACGACCTGGAGCACGCCCGGGACCAGTGCCGGTGGTTCGGCGGCATGGTCGGCAACCATGTGGCCGACATCGTGGAGCGGTACGGCTCGTCCGGGTCGGTGCCGGCCGCGCTGACCGACTACATCAAGGGCCGTCAGGGCTACGACTACAACGAGCACGGGCGGGCCGGGAACACCCACGCCGACTTCGTGCCCGACGAGGTCGTCGACCGGTTCTGCGTGCTGGGCGGGGTGGACGCGCACATCGCGCGGATGCGGGAGCTGCGGGCGCTGGGCGTGGACCAGTTCGCGCTGTACCTGCAGCACGACGCCAAGGAGTCGACGCTGTGGTCCTACGCCGACCGGGTGCTGCCCGCGCTGGCCGACCCGGTGCAGGCGGTGTCCTGACCGGGGATCCGCCCCCGCCCGGGTGAGGACGAAAGGTGGACGCCCCCACTCCCGTGAGTAGGGGCGTCCACTAAGGATTTACAGGGCGGCCGCGATCTCGTTCGGCACGCCGTCGAGCGTCACCGACGCCGTGACCTCGCCCGTCGTCAGATCGACCGCGTGCACGGTCTTCTTCGCCGGCTCGGTCACGTACGCGGTGTCACCGTTCGCGATGATCGCCGGGTGCGCGTCCTGCCACTGCGCCGGTCCCTCCCAGGCGTCCACGACCGGGAACTCCTTGACCAGGTCCCCGCTCTTCGGGTCGAGCACGTGGATCGAGCCGTCGGTGGACAGGATGTAGGCCAGGTCCCCCGGGCCGCGGGCGACGTCACGGAAGGTGTACTGCACGTTGTCGGGCAGGTCGACGACCTCGTAGTCGTGCCCGGCCGTGTCGATCAGGGTGACCGCGTTGAGCAGGTAGCCCTCGGCGTCCGGGTCGTTCTTGTAGTCACCGACGACGATCGGGCTGGTCTCGGAGACGAACGCGTTGCCCATGCGCCCGTACGTGTCCGGGGCCTTGAACTTCTCGAACTCGCCGTCGTGGTAGAGCAGCGCACCGTTCTCGCACCCGAAGATCACAGCCTCACCGGCGGCCGTGCCCTCGCCGTGGATCCCGGGGCAGTCCTTGCTCGCCACGCTCTCCTTCCAGGCGTCGCCGTCCGCGGTCAGGGCCCGGGCCCCGGAACGGGAGGTCTCGTCGCCCACGGTCGTGACCAGCGTGCCGTCCTCGAGCTGGATCGAGACACCGTGGTGCGGGGCGTCCGCGGTGTACGTCTTCGCCTGCGGCAGAGTGTCCTTCGCGGCGGCGAGCTCGGCAGTCTCGATGATCGTGGTGGTGCCGGTGCCGTCGTCGAAGAGCACCGTCCGGCCGGCGTGCCGCACCACGTGCCCGGGCGTCGTCGCCTTGTACTCCAGGCTCGTCAGCTCCGGGGTCGCGGTGTCGAGCAGCTGGAAACCGTCGGCGGTGGTGATGAACACGTGCTTGCCGTCACCGGCCGCGTTGAGCCGGGTGAACTCCTCCGACTCGAACTGCTGGACGACCTCGAGGGTGCTCGCGTCGAGCACCGCGATCCCGCCCTCGTAGGAGACGGCGACGCGTCCGCCGGCGCCGGCGGGAAGCTCGGCGGCGGAGCCCGCCGACGCCGCCCCGGAACTGCCCGACGAGCAGGCGGTGGCCAGCAAGGTGAGTCCCACCAGGGCCGCCAGGCCGCTGAACCGGGTACTTCTGGTCATCATGATTCTCTTTCTGTGGGTGGTGTTGTCGAACGTTTCAGGGCGAGAGGCCGGTGGCGATCCGCTCGGTGTTGGCGCGCATCATCTGCACGTAGGTCTCGGCGCCCCCGCCGGGGGCGGTCAGCGACTCGGTGAACAGTTCCACCACGGCGACGTCGACGTCCGCCTCGCTCGCCAGCACCTGCACGAGCCGGTCGGGCTGCGACGACTCCGCGAAGATGGTCGGCACCCCGGCCTTCTCGACGGCCTCGGTCAGGTCGCGCAGGTCGGCGGCGCTGGGCGCGGCGAGGGTGGTGCCGCCCGGGATCACGGCGCCGATCACCTCGAAGCCGAAACGCTGCGCCAGGTAACCAAAGACGTGGTGGTTGGTGACGAGGGCCCGGCGCTCGTCCGGGATCGCGGCGAACGCGGTGGTCATGTCCGCGTCGAGCCGCGTGAGTTCGGCGCGGTAGGCGTCGGCGCGCGTCCTCAGCCGGGCGGGGTCGATGCCGTCGATGGTGGACGCGGTGGTCTCGAGTGCGTCCACGACGTCCAGGACGGTCGCGGGGTCGGTCCAGAAGTGCGGGTCCGGATTCCCCTCGGCGTCCCCGGAGGCGTACGGCACGACCTCGATCTCGTCCCCGGCGACCAGCTGCGGCGCACCGGCTTCCGCGGCCCGGTCGAGGTGCTGCTGCAGCCCCTCCTCCAGGCCGAGGCCGTTGGAGACGACGAGGTCCGCGTCGTCCAGGGCCGCGGCCTGCCGGGCCGAGATCTCGAACGAGTGGGGGTCGGCGTTCGGCTGCATGAGCGTGGTGACCTCGACCTGGTCGCCGAGCACCTGCTGCACCACGTCACCGAGGATGTTCGTGGTGACGACCACCCGCGGCCCGTCACCACTTCCGGCCTGCCCGCACCCGGCCAGGGCGAAAGCCCCGACCACCGCCATCGCGGCCAGGCGCCTCATCGCCCGGTCTCCGCGAGATGAACCGGCTTGGTCGGCATTTCGAGCTCCCGGGCCACGCGGGCCTCATCGGCGTAGTCGATCTCGTACACCCCATCGGTTCCGTTCACGTAGGCGCGCTGCGCGTCGACGGTGAGCTGGACGTTCTCGCCCAGGTCGAGCGGCCCGGTCGAGGCCAGCCGCCTGCCCGACCCCGCGTCGTAGACCTGCACGGTGTCGTCCTCGCCGACCGCGACCACGTGGCCGCCGGCGTCGTCCACGGCCGCCGCCGCGACCACCCGCGTCGTGGTCGGCAGCCACTGCCAGGTCTCCTCACGGGTGTCCAGCAGCCAGATGCCGCTGCCGTCGCCGAGCCCGGCGACGGTCGGGCGGCCCTTGCGCCCGTCGAACGAGGTGGCCGGCGCGGCGGCCCCCTCGGGGTAGGGAATGGCGGTCAGCACCGGCTTCTCGCCGTCGAGGGTCGCGAGCACCGCACCGTCGGCACAGCCGACCACCAGCCCGACCCGTGTGGTGACGGTGCCGGAGGGATCCGGGCAGCCGACCGAGGCGAGCTTCCCGCCCCGGGCGTCCACCGCGTCCACCGTCGAGGTGTTCCGGCTCACCAGGGCGCCCTCACCCAGCGGGGCCACGAGGCCCTGGTGCGGCTCTCCTCTCAGCCGGAGCTTCTCGGTGATCGTGCCCCGCGAGAGCGCCTGGTTGTCCAGCAGCACCGCCTCCCCCGAGTCCGGGAAGAAGACGCCGGTGGTGCCGGCTGTGGAGAGCATCCCGGTCGAGACCGCGGCCACGCCCTCACCGGTGACGCGGCCGAGCGTGCGTGGCTGCGACCGGTAGTAGTGGAAATGGTCGACGTGGTCCCAGGTCCAGACGCCGCTGTCGACGACGCTCACACCCGATCCGTCGGCCGCGAACACGTAACGGCCGTCACTGCTGACCTTCTCGGCCGGGGTGAGGCTGCCCAGGTCGGTCTCGGTACCCGCGAGCAGGTCGAGCATCGAGGCCCGGCCGTCCTCGTCGATCGCGACGAGATGCAGCTGCGGCTCGGCCACCTCGGCGGCTCCGGCGACGGCGCCGTGTCCGGTGGGCCCGGGCTCCGGTGCGGACTCGGAGGAGCACCCGGCCAGCAGCAGGAGGGACAGGGCGAGAACGGGAGTTCGTCGGCGCATGGTCACTTTCCGGAGGAGTCGAGGGCGAGCAGCGAGGGCTCGACGGCGACCGCGGGGGCACGGCGGCGGGTGGCGCGCAGCAGCTGGGCGAGGGTGCCCGAGAGCGCGGCCAGCCCGATCGCCGAGGCGGCGATTGAAGCTCCGGCGGCGGTGCCCGCGTACCAGGAGCACAGCAGGCCGACGACGACGGCGACGACGCCGGCGATCACGGCCAGAACCATCCGGGCCGGAAGGGTTCTCGTCCAGGGCCCGGCTGCGACCGCGGGAGCCAGCAGCAGACCGACCACCAGCAGCGTGCCGACCGCCTGGAACGACGACACCACGGCCAGCGTCACCAGCCCGACGAGCACCAGGTGGGCCAGTTGCGGGCGCAGGCCCAGGGTTTTCGCGATCCGTGCGTCGAACGCCGCCGCCACGAAGCTGCGGTGGAAGGCGATCGTGGTCGCGACCGCCACCACCGTGACGACCAGCAGTCCCAGCAGGTCCTGGTCGTCGACGGCCAGGATGTCGCCGAACAGCATGGCCGTGGCGTCGGTGGCGAACGTGCGCGAGTGCGACACGATGATGACGCCGAGCGAGAGCATGCCGACGAACAGCAGCCCGATGCTGGTGTCGTACGACAGCCGGCCGCGGCGCTGCAGCACGCCGATGAGCGCGCTCATCGTGACGGCGCTCACCGCGCCGCCGAGCATCACCGGCGCACCGACGACGGTGGCCAGCGCGACGCCGGGCAGCATGCCGTGACCGATCGCCTCGCCGAGGAACGCCATGCCGCGGATCACCACCCAGGTGCCGACGACGCCGCAGATCACCGCGACGAGAGCACCACCCAGGAGGGCCCGCAGGACGAAGCCCACGCTGAAAGGATCGGTCAACCACTGCACAGCCGGGACACTACACACAAACGATAATCGTTCTCAATCTCGGGTGCGGCGGGTAGGGTGACCGGTGATGAACACCGAACCCGCCGTCCGCGCCCGCGATCTGCACTTCGCCTTCGACGACACGCCCGTGCTGCACGGCGTCGACATCGACCTTCCCTGGGGTGCGGTGACCGCCGTGGCCGGGCCCAACGGCGCCGGCAAGTCCACGCTCGTCGAGATCCTCGCCGGTGTGCGCACTCCCGGTTCCGGCTCGGTCGAGCGGGCGGACGCGGTGGCCCTGGTCGTGCAGCGCCCGGCCGCACCGGACACGCTGCCCCTGACGGTGCGCGACGTGGTGACGATGGGCACGTGGGACGCGCGGCGCACCCGGTCCCAGCGGCGCTCGCAGGTCGAAGAGGCGCTGCAGCGCGTGGATCTCGCGGATCTGGCCGATCGCCCGTTCCCGGCGCTGTCGGGCGGCCAGCGTCAGCGCGCCCTGCTGGCGCAGGGAATCGCCCGGCAGGCGCGCATCTTCCTGCTCGACGAACCGGCCAACGGCCTCGACACCGCCAGCCGGGCGCGCACCCGCGCGATGCTCGCGGCCGAGGCCGCGCGGGGCGCGGCCGTCGCCTGCGTGACGCACGACGACGTCTCGATCCAGGCGGCCGACCTCGTGGTGCGACTCGAGAACGGGCGCCGGGTGCTCTGACCGACGCCCCGAAAGGGACGCGTCAGGCTCGACGCGTCCCGTTCAGTGGCCCAGCATCTGTTCCCACGAGGGAATGAACGGCGTGCGGCGCAGGGGCATCCCGGCCTGGGCGGGCGTGCGGTCACGCTTGCGCTGGTTGCACCGCTGGCAGGCGGCGACGGTGTTGAGCCACGAGTCGACGCCACCGTGCGAACGTGGCAGCACGTGGTCGACCGTGCTCGCCCGCGCGCCGCAGTAGGCGCAGGTGTGGTCGTCGCGTTCGAGCAGACCTCGCCGGCTCCAGGCCGGCCGGGTCTTATGTCGCCAGCGCATGGTCACGTACCGCAGCAGCCTCACCACCTTCGGCCGCGGCCAGGGACCCAGCGGGCGGCCGTCGGCGGCCTCCTCGACCACCGCGACCTGCCGCACGAGCATCCGCACCGCGTGGGGCAGTGAGACGTAGTGCAGACGTTCGTAGGAAGCATTCAGTACGAGCACCCCGGACACCGGCACCCTCTCCTCGTGAAAAAGCCGTGCCTGAGGAGGGATTCGAACCCCCAACCCCCACATCCTGAATGTGGTGCCTCTACCGGTTGGGCTACACAGGCGTCATCGAACCGGTCACGACCGAAAAGCCGCTCCCGCCCGGAAGAACCATGACATGCCGGAATCCGGCCGGGCCACCGAATTAACGCGCCGCCCGGTAGCTGACCTCGGCCAGCTCCACCATCCGGTGCGCCCACAGCAGCACCGCCGCACCGCTCGCCCAGCAGGCCAGCGTCATCAGGCCCAGCCGCACCCCGACCACCGGGCGTCGCACCGTGGGCTCCAGCAGCTCGCGCACCCGCTCGACCACGTCACCTCCGGAAGCGGCGAGCGCCGGGCCGGAGGAACCCAGCGCGGCTGCCCCGACAGCCCGCGCCACCACCCGCTCCGAGCCGACCTCTCGCACCGCGCAGGCGTCGGCCCAGCGTTCGACCGCCCCGTCGACCGCCCGGGACACGGGGCGCAGCAACGGGTTCGCGGCGGCGGCGAGCCGGGCCAACTGCACGTAGACGTGGTGCCGATGCCGCAGGTGGGCGCGTTCGTGAGCGAGCAGGGCCCGGCGCCCGGGACCGTCGAGGGTGCGCAGCAGCCCGGTCGTCACCACGATCCGCGCGGAGCGGCCGGGCACCGCCCAGGCCTGCACGCTCGGGTCGTCCACGGCCGAGATCCCCTCCACGAGAGGCAGACCCGCCGCGAGAGCCGAGGTGCGGCGGGCACTGGCGGCCACCCGCGCGGCGTGAGCGCCCGCGCGGGCCAGCATGACCAGGGCGACGAGGCCGAGCCCGAGGCCCACGGCGGGCGGGATCGGGCAGACGCGGTGCAGGTAGGACACGGACCAGTCGTGGGGGTGGATCGCGGGGAAGGTCGTGACGGTGCCGAGGTAGGCGGCCATGAGGAGCAGGGCCGCAGTGATGCCCGAGACGGTCGCGGCGAAAGCCGTCAGCAGCACGGTGGCCAGCGCCGGCGGCAGGGCCCGGGCCGGGCGGCTGACGGCGTAGGCGCTGAGACCTGCCATCGGGGGCACCATCGCCAGGCCCAGCATGAGCGCCCGGATCACGACCGGTCCAGGAGATCACGCAGGATGCGGGAGGAGTCTTCGTCGAGGGTGTCGACGAAACGTGACAGCACGCTGGCCCGGTCGACGCCCTCGTGCAGGAGTTTCTGCATCTGGTGGGCGGTCAGGCCGGCCTCGGACTCGGCGCGGGTGCCGTTGAGCGAGTAGGCGTAGGCGCGGCCGCGCGGTTCGCGCACGACGGCCTGCTTGGCGTGCAGCCGGGTCAGGGTGGTGAGCACCGTGGTGTAGGCCAGCGACTCGCCGAGTTCGGCCTGCACCTCGGCCGGGGTGAGGGGCACCCGGGAGGCAGCCAGGCAGGCCACGATCTCCTTCTCCAGGGCCCCGCTGCGCCGTGGATTGCTGCGTCCGGCCATGACGTCAGTATCTCACTTTGCCGTCGATGCAACGCTCACAGGGGGCTTTCACCTCGGGAGATGCCGGGATCACGCCTCTTGCCAAGATCCTGTGGATTAGGTAAGCCTTACCTCCGCAACTATTGCTGAATAGTTCTCACGAGGAGGAGGACCCGTGTTCGCCAACTATCTGATCGGCCTGCGTGAGGGCCTCGAGGCCGCCCTGGTGGTGAGCATCCTCGTGGCCTATCTGGTCAAGGCCGGGCGCCGCGACCGGCTCGCCCTGGTCGCCGCCGGGGTGCTGCTCGCGATCGCGCTCAGCGTCGCGTTCGGCGCCTTCCTGACGTACACCTCCACCACCCTGCTGCAGGACTTCAAGCAGCAGGAGCTGTTCGGCGGCACCCTCTCGGCGATCGCCGTGGTCTTCGTGACCGCGATGGTCTTCTGGATGCGCAAGACCGCCCGGAACCTGCGCGCCGAGCTCGACGGCAGGCTCACCCAGGCGCTCGAGGTGGGTGCCTGGGCCGTGGCCCTGACCGCGTTCCTCGCCGTCGGGCGCGAGGGCCTGGAGACCGCGCTGTTCTTCTGGTCGGCGGTGCAGGCCGCGGGCAGCACCACCAGTCCCGTGGTCGGTTTCAGCCTCGGCATCGTGACCGCCGTGGTGCTGGCCTGGCTGCTGTACAACCGCACCCTGAAGCTGAACCTGGCCCGGTTCTTCACCTGGACCGGCGCCGGGCTGATCGTCATCGCCGCGGGCGTGCTGGCCTACGCCGTGCACGACCTGCAGGAGGCCGGCGTCATCCCGGGCCTTTACTCGCTGGCGTTCGACATCAGCGCGGTGATCCCGCCCAGCTCCTGGTACGGAACCCTGCTCAAGGGCGTCCTCAATCTCAGCCCGCAGACCACCTGGGCGCAGGCCATCGCCTGGACCGCCTACTTCGTCCCCGTCATGACTCTCTTCGTGCTCGGCACCCGCCGCGCCGGAATCCGGAAGCAGGAAACCACGCATGCCTGAAGCCCTCTACAAGACTGTCGCGGCGGCAGGCGTTCTCGCGACCCTGGCCGCCTGCTCGTCCACCAGCGGCACCACGGCGACCAGCGGCTCCGACGGCCCGATCACCGTCAAGGCCGGCGACAGCAACTGCGACGTCTCCACCACCGACATCGCCGCGGGCCGCCACACCTTCAGCGTCACCAACAGCGCCGGCCAGGTCACCGAGGTCTACGTCTACGCCGAGGGCGACCGCATCATGGGCGAGGTCGAGAACATCGGCCCGGCCCTGTCGCGTGAGCTGATCGTCGACCTGCCCGCCGGTTCCTACGAGGTGGCCTGCAAGCCGGGCATGGTCGGCAACGGCAACCGCACCGCCCTCACCGTCTCCGGCCCGGCCGCCTCGCCGCAGAGCCTCGACGAGAACCTGTAGAGCGCCGTCGACGAGTACAAGAAGTACGTCAACAGCGAGGCCGCGGCGCTGGTCGGCACCACCACGACGTTCACCGACGCCATCGGCAAGGACGACCTCGACGCGGCCAAGGAGGCCTACCCGGCCGCACGTCTGCACTACGAGCGCATCGAGCCGATCGCCGAGAGCTTCGGTGACCTCGACCCGCTCATCGACATGCGCATCGACGACGCCACCGACGGAACGGATTTCACCGGTTTCCACGCCCTCGAGCAGCTGCTGTTCGAGAAGAAGACCCTCGACGGCGCCCCGGCCCTGGCCGAGCAGCTGAACGAGAACGTGGCCGAGCTGCAGACCCTGATCAAGGACGTGGACTTCACCCCTCTGGTCATGGGCAACGGTGCCAAGTCGCTGCTCGACGAGGTCGCCAAGAGCAAGGTGACGGGTGAGGAGGAGCGCTACTCGCGCATCGACCTGGTCGACTTCGCGGGCAACGTCGACGGCGCCCGCTACGTCTACACCGCGCTGCGCCCGGCCCTGCTGGAGAAGGACGCGGAGCTGGTCAAGACCCTCGACGAGCGCTTCCCGGCCCTGGTCGACCTGCTCGAGACCCACCGCGCCGAGGAGGGCGACGCCGGCTACGTCGCCGGCAGCCCGTACGTCTCCTACGACGACCTGAGCAAGGACGACGTGAAGGCTCTCGCGGTCGAGGTGGACGCGATCTCGGAGCCCCTCGGTCAGATCAGCGGGGTCGTCACGAAGTGAGTGAGGTCCCCGCAAGAACTCCACGGCTGAGCCGTCGCCGCCTTTTCGGCCTGCTCGGGGGCACCGGTGCCCTGGGTGCGGCAGCCGGGGTCGTCGCCACCCGATCAATGGTGGACGACCCGGTCACCTCGGGCGGTGACGTCGTGGAGTTCTTCGGGGACCACCAGGCCGGGATCGTCACCCCGGCCCAGGACCGGCTGCACTTCGCCACGTTCGACCTCAGTCCGGTCGCCAAGCGCGATCAGCTGATCGAGCTGCTGACCGAGTGGACCAACGCGTCGCTGCGCATGACCGCCGGCCAGGACGTCGGCAGCGGCTCGGTCACCGGCGACCCGGGCGCGCCGCCCGACGACACCGGAGAGGCCCTGGGCCTGTCACCCGCCCGCCTCACGATCACCGTCGGCTTCGGAACCACCCTGTTCGACGGCCGTTTCGGCCTGGCCGACCGGCGCCCCGAGCAGCTCGCCGACCTGCCCACGTTCGCCGGCGACGCGCTGAGGTCCGAGATCAGCGGCGGCGACCTGTGCGTGCAGGCCTGCTCGAACGACCCGCAGGTCGCCGTGCACGCCATCCGCAACCTGGCCCGCATCGCCCGCGGCACCGCCAGCGTGCGCTGGTCGCAGCTGGGCTTCGGCCGCACGAGCAGCACCACCACCGCCCAGCAGACCCCCCGCAACATGATGGGTTTCAAGGACGGCACGGCCAACCTCAAGGCCGAGGACACCGACCTGATGGCCGAGCACGTCTGGGCCCAGCCGGGCGACGGCCAGGACTGGATGACCGGCGGCTCCTACCTCGTCGCCCGCCGCATCCGCATGCTCATCGAGCCCTGGGACTCCACCCCGCTCACCGAGCAGGAACGCGTCATCGGCCGCACCAAGGGCACGGGTGCCCCGATCGGCAAGAGCGCCGAGTTCGACACCACCGACCTGGGCCGGCTCGACCCGAACTCCCACGTGCGCCTGGCCCACCCCGACAACAACGCCGGCGCCCGGATCCTGCGCCGCGGCTACTCCTTCACCGACGGCACCGACGACCTCGGCCGCCTCGACGCCGGCCTGTTCTTCCTCGCCTACCAGCGCGACCCGCGCACCCAGTTCGTCACGATCCAGAACTCCCTGGCGGGCAACAACAACGACGCGCTCAACGAGTACCTGCAGCACGTCGGCAGCGGCCTGTTCGCCTGCCCGCCCGGGGTGAAGGCCGGCGAGCACTGGGGTCAGGCGCTGTTCGGCTAGAAGATGATCGGCGACCGCCCGCGGCTCAGTTCGTGCCGGAAGACGAAAACCCTTCAACGGCACCGCCGGTCAGGAACTCGCGCGCTCCCCGCAGACGCACGTCGAGCCGGGCCTGGGTGGCGGTGCTGTCGAGCCGGACGTCGATCGGCCCGGGCACCGCGGTGTCCGCGCGGAGACCAGTGGGCAGCTTCGTCTCGTCGAGCCCGTCGCGGCGGGCGATGAGCACGCCCAGTTCGTGGCGGCTGACGGCGTCGGTACCGGCCAGATGATGGACGCCCGAAGCGTCCTGGTCTCCCAGCTCCAGCAGGGCGGTGGCCAGGTCGGTGACGTGCACGGCGCAGCGCAGCTCGTCGGTGAACAGCACGCCCGAACGCGATCCGTCGGCCAGGCCGTGCACGAAACGTTCGGTCATCGACTCGTGGCGGCCCACGATCAGCGAGGTCCGGGCGATCACCGAGGCCGGGTCGAGCCCGGCCACCGCCACCTCGGCCGCCGCCTTCGCCGCGCCGTAGGCACTCACCGGGTCGGGCTTCGCCGTCTCGTCGTAGGGGCCGGCGAGGCCGGAGAAGATCGCCTCGCTCGAGACGTGCACCAGCCGGGCCCCGACCTCGCGGGCGGCCGCGGCCACGTGCATGGCGCCGTCGGCGGTGGTGCTCCAGTCCGACTGCCGGTAGGCGGCGTTCACGACCAGCGAGGGACGCACGGACGCCAGGAGGGCGGCCACCTCACCCCGGTCGGTGATGTCGAGACGGTGCCACCGGGCCGCAGCCCCACCGGGCGACGTCAGATAGGTCGCCGCGACCGTCCGGCCCTGCTGCAGACCGAGCCGCACGAGCTCGCGGCCGAGGAATCCACTGCCACCGACGACCAGGAGGTCCACGTGGTTAGCCCATCTGTCAGAATAGAAATTCAGTATTGGCCCGACATGCGCTACGGTCGGCGGAACTGTCGGCCCACCGTCACGAAGTCCGAGGATCACCGGTGACCAGCACACCTGCGCACGAGCCGTCCGAGCAGACGCGTGACCTCGAGCCGGAACAGCTGCGGCTGCTCGTGCGCGTCGCCCGGCTCTACCACGAGCAGGGCGTGCGCCAGCCGCAGATCGCCGCCGACCTGCACATCTCGCAGCCGCGGGTGTCCCGGCTGCTGAAGCAGGCCACGAAGCTCGGCATCGTGCACACGGTCGTGACCGTGCCCACCGGCGTGCACTCCGACGTCGAGGAGCAGGTGCGCACAGCCTACGGGCTGCGCGACGTGGTGGTCGCCGAGGTCCCGCCCGGCGAGGAGGACCGGCACCTGCAGGTTCTCGCCTCGTCCGCGGCCGCCTACCTCGACGCGACGCTCAGCGGTGGCGACGACATCGGCATCTCGGCCTGGAGCGCGAGCCTGCTGGCGACTGTGGAGGCGATGCGCCCCAAGCGCCCGGCCGTCGCGCGCATCGTCAGTCAGGTGCTGGGCGGCATCGGCGACCCGAACGCCCAGGTCCGGGCGACGCGTCTGCTGAGCCGCTTCGCCGAGGTCACCGGAGGGCAGCCGGTGTTCATGCCGACGCCCGGTCTGGTCGGCAGCTCGCAGCTGCGCGAGGCGCTGACGGCCGATCCGTCGGTGGCCGGGATCGTGCGCTCGTGGGAGCAGCTGACCCTGCTGCTGGTCGGCATCGGCGGGCTGAGCCCGTCGCCCCTGCTGCGCAGCAGCGGCAACGCGATCACCGACGAGGAACAGCGCGAGCTGCGTGAGGCGAAGGCCGTGGGTGACGTGTGCCTGCGCTACATCGACGCCGAGGGCCGGCTCGTGGACTCGGCGTTCGACCAGCGCGTCGTGGGGATCACGCCCGGCCAGATCATGCGCATCGAACGGCGGGTCGGGGTGGCCGGCGGCGCCGAGAAGCACACCGCGATCCGGGCCGCCCTGCTCGGCGGCTGGGTGAACGTGCTCGTCACCGACCTGGAGTCGGCCTCGTTCCTGCTCGACCACAAGCCCAGCTGAAAGGGTGGACGCCGCGGTCACCACGGCGTCCACCCTTTCAGTTCTAGACGGTCGCCTCTTCGATCACCGGATCGGCGTCGGGCTCGGCAGCGTGCCCGTCGGCGAGCTCCTTCTCCGGCAGCAGGAACGCCAGCACCAGACCGACCGCGAAGATCGGGATCAGGTACAGGAACACCGGCGTCAGGGCGTGCTGGTACGAGGAGATCACCGCGTCCTGGGCCGCCTGCGGCAGTGCGTGCACCAGCGCGGGGGTCAGGGAGTCGGCGTCACCCACGGCCGAGGCCGAGGACGCGTCGAGCCGCTGCGTGAGCTGGTCGGTCAGACGGCTCGTGAACACCGCGCCGACCGCCGCGATGCCGAGCGTGGCGCCGATCTCCCGGAAGAAGTTGTTCGCCGAGGTGGCCGTGCCGACGTCCGAGGACGGGAAGTCGTTCTGCACGGCCAGAACCAGCGTCTGCATCATCAGGCCCAGACCCGCACCCAGGATGAACACGTACACGCAGATCAGCGCGACGATGGTGTCGACGGTGAGGGTCGACATGCACAGTGCAGCCAGCATGACGAGCGCGACCCCGGCGATCGGGTACCAGCGGTAGCGGCCGGTGCGGCTGATCGCGTTGCCCGAGGGGATGGCCGCGGACATGATGCCGACGACCATCGGGATCAGCAGCAGCCCGGACTCGGTGGCGCTGACGCCGTAGACCATCTGCAGGTAGGTCGGCAGGTAACCGATGATCGCGAACATCCCGACCCCGATGACGATCATGCCGATCAGGGTGGCGATGTTGAAGATCCGGCTGCGGAACAGGTACAGCGGGATCAGCGGCTCGGAGACCCGCGACTCCCAGACGAAGAACAGGACCCAGGCCGCGAGACCACCGGCCGCGGTACCGAGCACCATCGGGTCGGTCCACGCGTACTCGGTGCCGCCCCAGTCGGCCACCAGCACCGTGGCGGTGACGGCGGCGGCCATCAGCACGAAGCCGAGCACGTCGAGCTTGGCCTGCGCCTTGTGCTTGGGCAGCTTGAGCACGACGGCGCACACGATCAGCGCCAGACCACCCAGCGGCAGGTTGATCCAAAACGCGTACCGCCAGCCGATGCTGTCGGTGAACCAGCCGCCCAGCAGCGGGCCGGCCACGCTCGACAGGCCGAAGACCGCGCCGATCGGGGCCATGTACTTGGCGCGCTGACGGGCCGGCACCAGGTCGGCGATGATCGCCTGCGACGTGATCATCAGGCCACCGCCACCCAGGCCCTGGATGCCACGGCCGATGATCAGCCAGGTCATGTCCTGCGACAGACCGGCGATCGTGGAGCCGACCAGGAAGATCCCGATGCCGGACAGGAACAGCGTCTTGCGGCCGACGAGGTCACCGATGCGGCCGTAGACCGGCATGGCGATGGTCGCGGCCAGGATGTAGGCGGTGGTCACCCAGGCCATGTGCTGCACGCCGTGCAGCTCACCGACGATGGTGGGCAGCGCGGTGCTGACGATGGTCTGGTCGAGCGCGGACAGCAGCATGGTCAGCATGAGGCCGCTGAAGATCACCCAGAAGTTCGCGGGGACCTCGGAGGGCCCGCTGTTCTCGGGGGTTCTCGCTGCCGGTAAGGGTTCAGCCATGGACGGTGCTCCTTGATTCACTCACGGTTTCAGAAAGCTGTGGAGCAGGGCGACGGTCTTCTCGACCTGCGGCACCGGCGACTCCCCCGACTCCGGTGTCTTGGACCAGCAGCCCAGCCCGGTGCGCATGGCCGAGAAGGCCATCCCGGCGATCAGCGCGGGCGTGCTGTGCTCGGGTTCCAGGCCCAGACGCGTTGCCACGGCCTCGCCCACCGACCGCTCGAAGGTGTCGAAGTTCGCCAGCATCGCGGCCATCACGGCCGGGTGCGCCTGCGCGAGTTCCATGACCTGGCCCAGGTCTTCACGCCCGGGCGGGTTGCTCTCGAGCTCCTTCACCAGCAGCCGGGTGAGGTCGCGCAGTACCTGCACCGGTTCCTGACCGGGTTCGGCCAGGAACTCGGACAGGGCGTCGTCGGGAAGGGCCCGCGGGCCGGCGATGACCGCGGCCTCCTTCGAGGCGAAGTAGTTGAAGAAGGTGCGCCGGGACACCCCGGACTCGGCGCTGATCATGTCGACGGTGACGTGATCGAAGCCGTGCCGCGCGACGAGCCGCAGCGTGGCCTCGTGAATCTCCCGCGCCGTCGCCTGCTTACGGCGAGACCGCAGGTCCCCCTCATTGGTCATACGTTCAAGTATTGCACATTGTGCAAGTTCTGCACACGAGGCACCGTGCTCGTTCGCCAGAGCGTCGATCGCGGCCGGGCAGGAACAGCGGTGGCCCGCCGCACCGCGGCGCGTCGTTCGTCTCGCGCATCGACGAGCCCGGACCACGACGACCCGCTCCACCTGGTCTCGTGATCAGGCCGTGCTCCCCGTGATCACGCGCGCATCGCCCCGGCCCAGCTCCGCACCGGGGCGAGGCCGACCGGCTGGATGTCGCTCACGTCGATCGTCAGCCGGAACACCCGCCCCTGACGACGGCTGTTGCCCGGGTCGAAGAAGCTCAGGCACACGTCCCAGCAGTCGTGGTCGGCCCGGCCGTACGGGCTGCGCTCCACCCCGATCCGGTCGAGCACCAGCCCGGCCGCGGCCGCCTCGGTGAACACGGAGGCCGCCTGCACCACGTTGGTCGCCGCGTAGTTACGGGCCCGGTCGGCGCCGCTGACACCGGGATTGCGCAGGTCGTGGCGAACCCGGGCCAGGAACTCCCGCAACCCGGCCGGGTTTCCGGCCCCCGCCCCGAGCGCGCCCCGCACCAGTCCTTCCTCCGACCAGCCGTGCAGGTGCCGGCCCGCCTCCACCTCGACCACCGGGACCACCTGCCCCGACAGCAGTTCCACACGACGCCCGCACAGCCGCCCCGCCACCGCGACCTGTCCCTCGAGCAGCGCCACGAGCCTTTCGTGCGCCTCGTCGGGGTGGGCCCCCACGGCCTCCAGGGCGTACAGCGGCGTGTGGTCCTGACTCGTCGTCCAGATCAGCGAGGTGATGTCACCGGGCACGGTGCGCAGGTGCGCGGCCATCTGCAGCACGTCGTCGGGCTGGGCCGGGAACACCACCCGGCCGGTGCTCACCGGCGGCATCCTCTGCGCGAACGCCTCTTTCCGCGCCGGCGACCCGAAGTCGTACCCGAGCTTTCCCAGGGCGAAGACCAGGCCGGGCTCCTGAACCCCGGTCAAGCTGAGCGTCACCCTCTCCCCGGCCGCCGCGGCCGGTGGGCCGGGTGACCCGGCGACCGGAGCGTCCACCATCGGGCCCCGCGAACTGCTGCCGGACAGCACCTGACGCATCGCGCCGGGAATGTCGAGCAGCCCCGACAGCCCGCGCTCGGGCTCACCGTGACACCGCTCGGCCGGGATCGGCACGGCCGTGTCGATCAGGGCCTGCCGCACCGCCGGCGGATCGACCGCGAGACCGTACCGGCGCTGCAGGCTGAGCAGGAGACCCGCGACACCCGTGACGATCGGCGTCGAGCAGCTGGTGCCCTTCTGTACCTCGGTACCGCCGCCGGGTCTCGCGCCGGTGATGTTGCCCCCGGGGGCCACGATGCCGTGATCCCGGTACCGCGGCCCGAAGTTGCTGAACTTGTACATCTGGCCGTCGTCGTCCATCGCCCCGACCGTCAGCACCGTCGGCAGGGTCGACGGCGACAGCTGCACCTCGCCGTAGTTGTTGCCCGCCGGGGCGATCACCAGCACGCCCGCCTCTTCGGCCGAGGCCACGGCCCGGCGGATCAGGTCGACGTGGGCTCCCGAGGTCGAGGGCAGGGCGATGCCGAAGTGGACGACGTGCACCCCGGCATTCATCAGGGTGTCGAACGCCCGCACCAGGTTGAGCTGGTCCGTCAGGTCATGGAGGTCGCGGCCGGCCGTCACGACCAGCCCCCGGCACCGCGGCGCGACACCGGGAACCGGACGCTCACCCTGCCCGAAGATCTGCGAGGCGATGAACGTGCCGTGGCGGTGGAGGTAGTCCTCCACGGTCGTGGGCGCGAGCCAGGGCGGATCGATCAGCTCCAGGTCCGCCCCGGCGAAGGCCTCGTGGGAGGAGTCCACCACGCCCTCGATCAGGCCGATCCGGATCTCCGGATCGCCCCTCGTCTCCCGCCACAGGTCTCTCAGGCCGGGAATGTCAGCTGCCGCCACCATGCCGCCACCTCACCCTCCTTCTCCGGCCGTTCAGGCCCGCCCAGCTGTTCAGGTGCGTCAGGCCCAGATCCGGCCGCGACGGGTTCCCGCCGGGCGGGGAATCACCCCCTCCTGCGCGCTGCGCTCGACCCACATCCCGTAGTCCACCAGCCCGCTGTCGAGATGGTGGTCGGTCGGGATCGGCACCGGGCGCGGCGTGCCCGCGGTCGGCGGGGTGGTCAGCCCCCGCCGGGGCACGGACGCCCGCGGGCCGGGCCCCGGGGTCGCCGTGACCTTCGGCTCGGGCGTCTTCTCCACCTCGGGAACGACTTTGCGCTTGGTCTTGGGTGGGGTCACGTGGCCCTCATGCGGTAGTAGGACGGGTAGGCGAAGTACTGCGGGTCGTTGAAGTTCGCGCCGTGCAGCAACCGCATGCGCATGGCGACCCGTTGCTCGGGGGTACCGTGACCGACGTCGACGATGCGGTGCGGCTCGAAGAACGACGGACGGTGCACCGGCGCGACCTGGGGCGGGGTGAGGCTCGGCCCGCTCACGACTCCGGCCACGACCGCACCTCTCCGAGCGTGACCGGCTGCACGTCGCTGACGTCGATGGTGAACCGGAACACGCGCTTGGCCCGGCGGCTGTTCTCCGGGTCGAAGAAGCGCAGACGCACGTCCCAGCAGTCGCTGTCCTGACGGCCGAACGGGCTCTTCTCGACGGTGATCGTGTCGAGCACCAGGCCCATCGCCAGAGCGCTCGCGAAGGTCTGCGCGGCCTGGAAGGCGTTGGTGGCGGCGAAGTTCAGCGCCCGGTCGCGGGAGGTGGCACCCAGGTTGCGCAGGTCGTAGTAGATGCGGCTGAGGAAGTCGCGCAGGCTGGTCGCGACCGTCTCGGCGGGGGCGGTGTCACCGGGCTGGTCGAGCGCGATCTGGGTGGCGCCGGCCACCAGCCGGTTGACCTCCCAGCCGTAAAGACCGCGGCGCTGGCGCAGGTCGAGCACCGGGACCACCTGGCCGGAGAACAGTTTCGCGTTCTGGCCGGACATCGCGCCGGGAATCGCGACCCGCTCGATGAAGTTCTCCGCCTCCTCCACGTCGACCTCACCCGCCAGCAGGCGGATCAGCAGGTCGTAGATATCGGCGGCGTATGGGCCCGACGGTTCCAGCGCGTAGATCGGCGTCAGCTCGAGGTTGAGCGTCCAGATCAGGGCGCTGGCCTCGGACGGGTTGGTGCGCAGGTGGTCGACCATCTGCCGGGCGTCGTAGGGGTTGGCCGGGACGGCGATGCCGTCGATCAGCACCGGGTCCATGAGCTGCTTGAACGAGTCGCGGCGGGCCTCGGTGCCGAAGTCGTAGCCGAGGGTGCCGAGGGCGTAGACCAGCTGTCGGCCCGGGTCCTCCAGATCGGCGGAGAGGACGACCTCCGGGGTGGGCGCCTTCGTCACCGGGGCAGGCACTGTCGTGGACGGGACGACGCCGGCGGTCACCAGGTCCTGGAACGACGGGGTGGGCATGACGGTGGGCCCGGCGACGGCCCGGGGGGCCTCACCACAGCCGCAGCCGGGGGCGGCGCTCAGGACGACCGCCTCGGGCCGGAGCGGCGTTTCGGGGCTCGACGTGGTCGCGGTGGTCTGTGTCGTCGCGAGGTTCCGTGTCGCGGCGGGGGTATGTGTCGTCGCGGGGGTCTGTGTTCCGGAAAGCTGAGTGGTCAAGGCGGTCAGTGCTCCTTCGATGTCGAGAACGCCGGCGAGACAGCGCTCGCAGCCTTCATTTCCGTCGCTGGTGGTGCTGCCTGCGTTGCTGCCTTCGGTGACACAGGAGGACGCGGTGGCCAGCAGGAGCCTTCGCACCCCCGACGGGTCGGGGCGGCTCCCGAGCCGTACCTGCTCGGCCAGCAGCAGGGCCGCCACCCCGGCCACGACGGGAGTGGCCAGACTCGTGCCCGTACGCCGGGCGGTTCCGCCGCCCGGAACCGCGGTGAGAAGGTTCTCTCCGGGAGCCATCAGCCCCTGGTCGCGGTAGGCAGGCCCCCAGTTGCTCATGGCCAGGGGCTTGCCGAGCTCGTCGAGGGCACCCACCGCGAGCACGCCGGGCAACGAGGCCGGCACGTGGTTGCAGGCGCACCCGTCGTTGCCCGCGGCCGCGACCACGAGCACGTTCTCCTGGGCGCACAGCCGCACGGCCCGGCTCAGCGGGTCGTCGGACTCACCGCTGGGGCTGAACTGCCCACCACTGACGTTGATGACGTGGGCACCTCGCTCCACGGCCAGCTCGATGCCCCGGGCCAGCTCGAGCTGGGACGTCTTGTCCCGCCGCGCCGAGAACGCCGGTACCGACAGCCCCCGGCACCTCGGGGCCACACCTCGCACCGCACTGCCCGGCTGGCCGAACAGGACGCTGGCCACGGCCGTTCCGTGCCGGCCGGGGCGGGTCGCGGTGCCCTCGGCCGGCCAGACCCCGGTCAGCACGTCGATGGTGGCGCCGGCCAGCGCCGGATGGTCCCGGGCGACAGGCCCGTCCACCACCGCGACCAGAATGTTCTCGTCGCCCGTGGTCTGCGCCCAGAGCCGTTCCAGCCCGGGGACGCGTTCGAGATCAGTCATCTGCGGCTCCTGAAAGAACGGCTCCGGAACAGGCGGCCCCGGGACGGGTGGTGACAAGCACCCGCCCCGGGGTCACGTCATCCGTTACTCGTCGTCGTCACCGGCGAACGGCGGGAGGTACGGCGGCAGCACCAGGAGCGAGAGGGAAGCGCCTCCCTCGACGGGGGCGGCACCGGTGGGCCTGCGGGTCACCGGAGCGGTGAGCTGCGGCATCGTGTTCATCGGACTGTCCTTTCGTCGAAACGGACGGGCCGGCCAGGACACGACCTGGGGTGCCCGGCCCCTGAATCGGTTACGGCGTGCTGATCAGCTCACGAAAGACGCTCCCGCGGGCGCCTTTCGGGGAATCACTCGTCGTCGTCACCGGCGAACGGCGGGAAGGGCGCCGGGAAGAACATCGACAGCGACGCCCCACCCTCGGCGCTGGCGGTACCGGCCACCCGGCGGGTCACCGGGGCGACGAGCTGCGGAGCGAGACCGGCGTTCGTGTGCGTGGACATATGACTTCTCCTTCTTTCGGATGCGGATTGACTCATCGACCTCCCGTCTCTCCCAGCCGTTTTCGGGCAGGATGAGGAACTGACGGGCGGACGCGTGCGGCGACACCACACAGCGGGCAGCGCGAGACACCGGACCGGTGGAGACCCGGACCGGCGGCACCGCACGGCGGAGGGCGTCGATCAGTGAAACGAGAAGAGATGAAGCGTGCTGGACGACAACCGGGGCACTGGCAGGGGAACGCACCTCGAGGGACGCACGAAGCTCACCTGATTCCCCGTTCTGGAGACTGCCGTTCCCGACGAAGACAACGCTAACATGACCGTCGGTGATCGGAAACCGCTACGCCCGAGTTGTCGCGAGCCAGCCGTGCAGGGCTGCATCATCACCGAAACTCACGTCATCAATAGGCTTTCAGCCTGGTGATCCCTGTTCTCACAGGAGCCGCACGGCGACGATGATGCGTGAATCTTGCAGCAGTGCACACCTAGCGTGATACCTGCCCGTAGTCCAGCAGCGACTCAGTCCCGCAGCTGGAGCACCGGCGGCAGCACCGGGTTCGCCAGCGCGGCCTGGCCCAGCGCCTCCCGGAAGGCCTGCACCGCACGATGTTTCGACCGCCCCTTGCGCACCGCCGTGAAAAGCACCCGCTGCTGATCCCCCGGCAGCGCGACCAGCTGCGTCCCCCCGAGATGCTCGGCCCCGACCAGCGACGGGATGAACGCGACTGCGTGCCCCATCCGCACCAGATGGGCGTGCAGCACCGGGTCCGGGCTCTCGAACCGCACCCGGGGCTCGAAACCGGCCTGACGGCAGAGCAGGTCGGCCCAGGTGCGGGCCGGGCTGTACGACGGGTCGAGCGCCCACGGCGCATCGGCGAGATCGGCCAGGGACTGCGGGCGCGCCGCCAGAAGCCCTTCACCCGGCAACGCCAGCCGCAGGCCGTCCCGGACGAGGTCGACCCGGTCGACGCCCGGCCGCACCGGTTCCGGCAGCCCCGGGTACTCCTCCCCCAGGATCAGGTCGAAGTCGTGAGCCAGCAGCCCTTCGTAGGCCGAGCCGACCTCCCGCTGGGTGATCTCCACCTCCAGCATCGGATGCGTCTGGCTCAGCAGGGTCAGCGCGACCGGCAGGATGCTCAGCAGCACGGTCTGGAAGGAGGCCACCCGCAGCACCCCACGCACGTCGGGCAGGGCGGCCGACAGCTCGGCCTCGGCCAGCTCGAGCTGCTCGAGGATCACCTCCGTGTGCTTGACCAGAGTCAGCGCCTCGTCGGTCAGACGGACGCGCCGCCCGACCTTCTCGAGCAGCTGCACCCCGGCCTCCCGCTCGAGCAACGACAACTGCTGAGAAATTGCGGACGGAGTGTACGAAAGCACCCGGGCAACCTCGGCGAGTGTCCCAGAACGGTTCAACTCATGCAGAATTCGCAACCGGGACAGGTTGAGCATCGAACGCCTCGCTTAAGCTGACCTAACGCTTTCCGGTGACTAACGTTCACTAGACTAAATGAACTCTCCACCTTGATGCTGTTCACATGCCCGCAACACCCCTGACCGGCCCCCGTGCGTCCAGTCCCGCCCTGCTCCTCGTTCTCGGCTCCTGCTTCTCCCTGCAGTTCGGCGCCGGTTTCGCCACCCAGCTCTTCCCGTTCCTGGGCAGCTGGGGCACCACGATGCTCCGCCTCGGCCTGGCGTCACTCGTGCTCCTGGCCTTCACCCGGCCGGCCGTGCGGCAGTGGAGCCGGATCCAGTGGCGCGCCACCCTCGCACTCGGGATCTCGCTCGCGGGCATGAACGGCTTCTTCTACGCCGCGATGGAGCGCCTCCCTCTCGGAACCGCCGTCTCCATCGAGTTTCTCGGCCCCCTGACCCTGGCGGCCGTCCTCAGTCGCCGGGCCCGGGAACTGGCCTGGGTCGGCGTGGCCCTGGGCGGCATGGTGCTGCTCGCGATCGAGAGCCTCACCACCACAACGGCACTCGACCCGCTCGGCGTCTTCTTCGCTCTGATCGCCGCCGCGTTCTGGGCGCTCTACATCCAGACCGGGGCCAAGGTCGGCATTCTCGTGCCGGGCACCGGAGGCCTGGCCGTCGCCCTGGCCGTGGGCACCCTCGCCGTCGCACCCTTCGGCCTGCACGGCGCCCTCGGCGTGGTCGGGAACCCGCACCTGCTGCTCATCGGCCTGGGCACGGCCCTGCTCGCCTCGGTGATCCCCTACACCCTGGAACTGGCCGCGATGCGCCGTATTCCGCGCAACGTGTTCGGCATCCTGCTGAGCCTCGAGCCGGTCGCGGCCACCCTGGTCGGCTGGATGCTGCTCGACCAGCACGCCGGTCCGCTGCGCCTGGCCGCCGTGGCCCTGGTGGTCGCGGCCAGCGTGGGCACGAGCCTGATCAAGCCCGTGGACAACGATCAGCCGGCCAGGACCAGCCCGAGCGTCACCGCCGCCGGAACGAACTGACCCACCGCGGACTTCAGGTAGCTGCGCCCGGTGCTGATCAGCACCAGCCCGGCCAGCGCCATGCAGCCGGTCCCGAACACCACCAGGGTCTTGCCCACGATCAGCGCGTCGCCGTCGGCCTGCAGCAGCACCAGCCCGACGGCGACGCCGATCGCCAGCGCCAGGTTGTAGAACCCCTGGTTGTAGGCCATCGGCCGGATCGTCTCGGCGTCCTGCTGGCTCGGGATGTTGAACCGCGCGTACACCGCCGGCCGAGTCCACAGCACGCTCTCCAGCACGAATGCCGTCACATGGAACAGCACCGCCAGCACGCCCACGATCGTCGCCGCGATCAGCACGGTCACTCCTCAGCCCTCGAAACCGTCACAAATTCTGAACCGATCGGTTCGGATTGATACTCTGGACCGATCGGTTCGGAATGTCAACGCAAGGGAACCCCGTGGCACGCAGCAAGGAGTTCGACGACCTGACCGCGGTCACGGCCGCCCGGGACGTGTTCTGGGAGCGGGGCTACGCCTCCACCTCACTGGCCCAGCTGCAGACGGCGACCGGCCTGAGCAAGTCCAGCCTGTACGAGACCTACGGCAGCAAGCGGGAACTCTTCACCCGCGCCGCCGAGAACTACCTCGAGCGCGTCGTGCTCCCCCGCCTCGCTCCCCTGGAAGAGCCCGGCGCCGACCTCGAGACCCTGGCCGCCTACTTCTCCGGCCTGGCCACCTTTTTCCGGGCCGCCCCTGACCGCATCGCCCGCCGCGGCTGCCTCCTGCTGAACACGGCCATGGACCTCAATGACCTCGACGACGACGCGGCCGCCCTCGTGACCGGCTACCGGCAGCGGGTGTTCGACGCGTTCGCGGGGGTGCTGCGCCGCAGCGAAGTACCCGACCCGGACCACCGGGCCGAGATCCTGACCGCCGCCCAGATCGGCCTGATGGTCACGTCCCGCCTTGACCCCGCCCTCGCGGCCTCTGCGGCCGAAGCCCTGACCCAGGATGTGAACCCGCGCAACCACACGATCGACTAGCTGCGCAGAGGCGGGGCCTGTCACCTTCGGCGACAACTGACCGGGTCAGCCGATCCCGCGCTGATCGCCGACGCGTCTTGCCGGTCGGCACACCGTGCGACCGGGGATGGTGGACAGGCACGGGCCCGGTAGCTGTCCACCGGGCCCGCCCCCTCATGCTTCTTCAGCAGGGGTTGATCGCTCCGCGGCTGATGCCGTCGGAGTTGAGCGGGAGGTTGTCGTCGGAGTACCACCCCTGCGTGTCCGTCCCGGAGATGCGCAGGTGCGTCCAGGAGTTGCCGTAGTCGTTATAGACGTAGCAGTGGTAATACAGCAGCGTTCCCGAGGAGATCTGGGTGACGTTTCCACAAGCCGAGTACGGGCCGACCTTCAGGTTGTACGTGCCCAGGGACCGGCCGGAGCCGGCGTCCGGATTGCTCCAGCTCCAGCCGGAACACGTGACGGCGGCCTGGCTGGCGGTGGCGCCCGCCACGCCGGACGCCACCGCGATGCCGGTTGCCATCAGCACCGCCGCGACTCTGTTTCGGATCCTTCGCATGTTGCGTCCTCCACGTCAGGGGTGAGTGCACCGGGTCGTGATCCCAGTGCACCTGACATTGGATCGCAAATGTCCGGTATGTACGATATCGCAGCGATGTCGCGCCATCACATCCCTGCCCTATTCTCACGGCAACCAGATGTCCACGAGCTGATTCGTCACGCGCCGGCTCCGGGGCCGGATTCCGGCCACTGCTCGGCGCCCCACGCCTGAAATCGCTCCGCTGCCCCGAACCCCGCTCACGGGAGCACCCTCACGCCAGGCACGCTCGCCTACCCCTCCGGGGGTGCCTGTTGCCGAATCAGCCCGGACGCTGAGCGCCCTCGCCGGCGTCACAGATTTGCGTGACCTGAGCCTGGCTCCGCCCGATCCAGCCGGCCACCTCGGTCACACCCTTCCACCGCCCGGCGGCGTCCCGCTTCACATGCCGACGCACCAGGTCGTCGCGGATCTGCGTCACCACCCGCCGACGCACCTGCGCCGCGATGATGGAAGAAGCCACCGCGAAGTACCGTTCCCGCACCTCGTCCAGGCTCCCGTCCAGCCGGATCCCCCGCTCGGCCGCCAGCTTTCGCAACCCGTCGTCGTCGCGGGCCTTGAGCTCGGCCGGGGGCAGCAGGGCCTTGGTACGGGCGGCGAAGAACTCGTCAGGCTGCCAGTGACCGGCCTTCTGCAGCCCCCGCCGGGCCCCGGGATCGAAGCACGTCAGTACCCAGGCCAGCTCGGCCCGCTGCTGCCTGAGCTCCACCAGCCTGCCGTCAGCCTCGTTTGCCACCCCTGCGGCCAGCCTCAGCCGAGCCGGAACCTCAGACGCCGTCGCCGCACCCCCGAGTTCCCGCACGGCCCAGGCCGTTTCCCGCTCCATGATGGCCTCTTCGTCCGGCACGCGCAGCCCCGACCGGGTGTGCCCCGCGGTCTCTTTCGGCGGTGCCGCAGGCAACGGCAATCCCCGGAGTTCCTTGACCAGGCCCGAGCGCAGCTCCCGTCCCTGCTTACGTTTGCCCGAGATCGTCTGCCGGGACGTGCCCAGCAGGCTCGCGATCGTCTCCACGCCCCAGCCGGCGTCGTCGGTGAGCGCGGCGACGTACGCGCTGAGCATCGGTGCCCGGGTGCGGTCGGCGTGCAGTTCGCGCAGAAGCCTGACGGCGTCAGTGGTGTCAGCGTCCATGATGCGCCGAGCCTATGCGGTCTCGATGGTGGACGTTGCGGTACCGTCCCGGGCTCACCTCACCATTCCGTGCGGGCCTGGTCGGTCAAAGTGGTGGTCGGGGCCGGATATTGGCTCCATCATGCCGGTCGGATCACGTCGGGCCGGGTCAGGGGCTGTGATGGACGGGGCCTCGGCGGCCTTCCTGAGCCTTCCTGGGCCTTCCTGGACGGGCGGGGTGATGCTGGTGCGGCCTGGCCGCGCCAAGATCACCCGGTCCTGGTTCTCCCTGGGAAGCAAACGCAGAAGTGGCGGCCCGCGCCGCCTTCTTTCGAAGGCGGGGGCCGCCACTTCTGTCTTTCAATGATTGTCCGGCGATGTCCTACTCTCCCACACCGTAACCAGTGCAGTACCATCGGCGCAGGCAGGCTTAGCTTCCGGGTTCGGAATGAGACCGGGCGTTTCCCTGCCGCTATGATCGCCGTAACTCTACCGGCACAACCAGCCACCCTCAGGGTGGGCGTGGTCGTTTCCCGTGAACCGCATAGTGGACGTGAACAATCTTTACGCGCTCAACTCAACGAGTGAGTGAGTAAGTCATCGGCATATTAGTACCGGTCAGCTTCACAAGTCTTCAGTCCTTGCTTCCACATCCGGCCTATCAACCCAGTAGTCTGGCTGGGAGCCTCTCACACCTCGAGGGTGCATGGAAACCTCATCTTGAAGCGAGCTTCCCGCTTAGATGCCTTCAGCGGTTATCCCTTCCGAACGTAGCTAACCAGCGGTGCCCTTGGCAGGACAACTGGCACACCAGAGGTTCGTCCGTCCCGGTCCTCTCGTACTAGGGACAGCCCTTCTCAAGTTTCCAACGCGCGCAGCGGATAGGGACCGAACTGTCTCACGACGTTCTAAACCCAGCTCGCGTACCGCTTTAATGGGCGAACAGCCCAACCCTTGGGACCTACTCCAGCCCCAGGATGCGACGAGCCGACATCGAGGTGCCAAACCATGCCGTCGATATGGACTCTTGGGCAAGATCAGCCTGTTATCCCCGGGGTACCTTTTATCCGTTGAGCGACAGCGCTTCCACAAGCCACTGCCGGATCACTAGTCCCGACTTTCGTCCCTGCTCGACCTGTCGGTCTCACAGTCAAGCTCCCTTGTGCACTTACACTCGACACCTGATTGCCAACCAGGCTGAGGGAACCTTTGGGCGCCTCCGTTACTCTTTAGGAGGCAACCGCCCCAGTTAAACTACCCACCAGGCACTGTCCCTGATCCGGATCACGGACCAAAGTTAGACATCCAGAACGACCAGAGTGGTATTTCAACGTCGACTCCACCAACACTAGCGTGCCAGCTTCACAGTCTCCCACCTATCCTACACAAGCCGTACCGAACACCAATACCAAGCTATAGTAAAGGTCCCGGGGTCTTTCCGTCCTGCTGCGCGTAACGAGCATCTTTACTCGTAGTGCAATTTCGCCGAGTTCGCGGTTGAGACAGCGGAGAAGTCGTTACGCCATTCGTGCAGGTCGGAACTTACCCGACAAGGAATTTCGCTACCTTAGGATGGTTATAGTTACCACCGCCGTTTACTGGCGCTTAAGTTCTCAGCTTCGCCCCGAAAGGCTAACCGGTCCCCTTAACGTTCCAGCACCGGGCAGGCGTCAGTCCGTATACATCGTCTTGCGACTTCGCACGGACCTGTGTTTTTAGTAAACAGTCGCTTCTCCCTGGTCTCTGCGGCCCTCAAACGCTCACCGGAGCAAGTCCAGGTCACGCCTCAGGCCCCCCTTCTCCCGAAGTTACGGGGGCATTTTGCCGAGTTCCTTAACCACGATTCACTCGATCGCCTTAGTATTCTCTACCTGACCACCTGAGTCGGTTTAGGGTACGGGCGGCTCGAACCTCGCTAGATGCTTTTCTCGACAGCATAGGATCACCCACTTCCCGCCAATGCGGTCATCATCACATCTCAGGCTCATCATCAAAGAAAGAACTGCGGATTTGCCTACAGCTCGCCCTACATGCTTAAACGTGGACAACCATCGCCACGCGGAGGCTACCTTCCTGTGTCACACCATCGCTTAACTACTACCGATTCAGGTCCAAGGCTCCACCGCCGGCACCCGAAGGTCCCATTGGCTTCACGATGTTAGTATCCTCGGGCTCGCTATGGGCGGTTCTACGCCGGTACGGGAATATCAACCCGTTGTCCATCGACTACGCCTGTCGGCCTCGCCTTAGGTCCCGACTTACCCAGGGCGGATTAGCCTGGCCCTGGAACCCTTGGTCATTCGGCGGACGGGTTTCTCACCCGTCTTTCGCTACTCATGCCTGCATTCTCACTCGTGTGGCGTCCACGCCTGGGTCACCCCGACGCTTCACTCGCCACACGACGCTCCCCTACCCATCCCAACACCTGAAAAACTCATCAAGGAGAATCTAGGTCATTGCTGGAATGCCACAGCTTCGGCGGTGTACTTGAGCCCCGCTACATTGTCGGCGCGGAATCACTTGACCAGTGAGCTATTACGCACTCTTTAAAGGGTGGCTGCTTCTAAGCCAACCTCCTGGTTGTCACAGCAACTCCACATCCTTTCCCACTTAGCACACGCTTAGGGGCCTTAGCTGGTGATCTGGGCTGTTTCCCTCTCGACTACGAAGCTTATCCCCCGCAGTCTCACTGCCACGCTCTCACTTACCGGCATTCGGAGTTTGGCTGACGTCAGTAACCTTGTAGGGCCCATTAGCCATCCAGTAGCTCTACCTCCGGCAAGAAACACGCAACGCTGCACCTAAATGCATTTCGGGGAGAACCAGCTATCACGGAGTTTGATTGGCCTTTCACCCCTACCCACAGCTCATCCCCCAGGTTTTCAACCCTGGTGGGTTCGGTCCTCCACGCGGTCTTACCCGCGCTTCAACCTGGCCATGGGTAGATCACTCCGCTTCGGGTCTAGAGCATGCGACTGAATCGCCCTATTCGGACTCGCTTTCGCTACGGCTACCCCACACGGGTTAACCTCGCCACACACCACTAACTCGCAGGCTCATTCTTCAAAAGGCACGCCGTCACCCCGCAAGGCTCCGACGGATTGTAGGCACACGGTTTCAGGTACTATTTCACTCCCCTCCCGGGGTACTTTTCATCTTTCCCTCACGGTACTAGTCCGCTATCGGTCACCAGGGAGTATTTAGGCTTAGCAGGTGGTCCTGCCAGATTCACACGAGATTCCACGAGCCCCGTGCTACTTGGGACGCCCACAAGAAAGACCAGCACATTTCGTCTACGGGACTAACACCCTCTACGGTCGCCCATTCAATGGCGTTCGACTACATGCAGGTTTTTTGACTCTCCACTACCTCGACAGCGGTAATAAGCGGGATCCCACAACCCCGGACATGCAACGCCTGTCAGCTATCACACACGCCCGGTTTGGCCTCATCCGCTTTCGCTCGCCACTACTCACGGAATCACTGTTGTTTTCTCTTCCTGACGGTACTGAGATGTTTCACTTCCCGTCGTGCCCTCCCAACACCCTATATATTCAGGTGCAGGTGACTGGACTTGCCTCCAGCCGGGTTACCCCATTCGGAAATCCTCGAATCACAGCTCGGTTGCCAGCTCCTCGAGGCTTATCGCAGGCTCCTACGTCCTTCATCGGCTCCTGGTGCCAAGACATCCACCGTGTGCCCTTAAAAACTTACCAACACACCCCACCCACAAAAGGCAGGATGCACTCGGAAAAATTAAGCACAGAATTAAAGATGCTCACGTCCACTATGCAGTTCACAAGCAACGAACACACACAACCCTCAAGCCCACCAATTACCCCACCGCCGGCACGAGACCCGCTGCGAGGCACTGTGATGAAGGACTGTCATGCCTTCGGAGAGAAGCTCTTCCAAGCCTCAGACCCAAGTTCACGGCCCACCGATCCTAAGACCCGTGGTCCGCTCCCTCAGGACCCAACAGTGCATCCCCAACCCCACCCCGGGATTGAGAGCCAACCGATGTTCCACCCTTGAGCGGCCACCCCAGAACTCGGCCGACCCGGAAAAGGGCCAGTCCATCGTCTGGGCAGTGACACAGCCTCTGAACCATCAACCAGCCTGAGCCGGTGAGGTTTTCGAGTGCTCCTTAGAAAGGAGGTGATCCAGCCGCACCTTCCGGTACGGCTACCTTGTTACGACTTCGTCCTAATCGCCAGTCCCACCTTCGACGACTCCCTCCCTTACGGGTTAGGCCATCGGCTTCGGGTGTTACCGACTTTCATGACGTGACGGGCGGTGTGTACAAGGCCCGGGAACGTATTCACCGCAGCGTTGCTGATCTGCGATTACTAGCGACTCCGACTTCACGGGGTCGAGTTGCAGACCCCGATCCGAACTGAGACCAGCTTTTTGGGATTCGCTCCACCTCACGGTCTCGCAGCCCTTTGTACTGGCCATTGTAGCATGCGTGAAGCCCAAGACATAAGGGGCATGATGATTTGACGTCATCCCCACCTTCCTCCGAGTTGACCCCGGCAGTCTCCCATGAGTCCCCACCATAACGTGCTGGCAACATGGAACGAGGGTTGCGCTCGTTGCGGGACTTAACCCAACATCTCACGACACGAGCTGACGACAACCATGCACCACCTGTGAGGCGCCCTTGCGGACCCCGTATCTCTACGAGTTTTCACCCCATGTCAAGCCTTGGTAAGGTTCTTCGCGTTGCATCGAATTAATCCGCATGCTCCGCCGCTTGTGCGGGCCCCCGTCAATTCCTTTGAGTTTTAGCCTTGCGGCCGTACTCCCCAGGCGGGGCGCTTAATGCGTTAGCTGCGGCGCAGAACACGTGGAATGTGCCCCACACCTAGCGCCCAACGTTTACGGCATGGACTACCAGGGTATCTAATCCTGTTCGCTCCCCATGCTTTCGCTCCTCAGCGTCAGTAGTGGCCCAGAGACCCGCCTTCGCCACCGGTGTTCCTCCTGATATCTGCGCATTTCACCGCTACACCAGGAATTCCAGTCTCCCCTACCACACTCTAGCCTGCCCGTACCCACTGCACGCCCAGAGTTAAGCCCTAGGTTTTCACAGCAGACGCGACAGACCGCCTACGAGCTCTTTACGCCCAATAATTCCGGACAACGCTTGCACCCTACGTATTACCGCGGCTGCTGGCACGTAGTTAGCCGGTGCTTCTTCTGCAGGTACCGTCACTTGCGCTTCTTCCCTGCTGAAAGAGGTTTACGACCCGAAGGCCTTCATCCCTCACGCGGCGTCGCTGCGTCAGGCTTTCGCCCATTGCGCAATATTCCCCACTGCTGCCTCCCGTAGGAGTCTGGGCCGTGTCTCAGTCCCAGTGTGGCCGGTCGCCCTCTCAGGCCGGCTACCCGTCGTCGCCTTGGTAGGCCATTACCCCACCAACAAGCTGATAGGCCGCGAGCTCATCCCTGACCGAAAAACTTTCCACACACAGACCATGCAGCCATGTGTCATATCCGGTATTAGCCACCGTTTCCCGTGGTTATCCCAGAGTCAGAGGCAGATTACTCACGTGTTACTCACCCGTTCGCCACTGATCCCCTCCGAAGAGGTTCACCGTTCGACTTGCATGTGTTAAGCACGCCGCCAGCGTTCGTCCTGAGCCAGGATCAAACTCTCCGTAAATAATCTTCTAGGAAGACTTTTAGCGAAGTGTTGCAAGAATCCTGACCGAAAGAACCAGACCCGAACCGAACACCTCGACGGGGGTCGAGATATCCGAAGCCTGATCCATCAGCCAAGAAGACCATCCCAATCGGGACAATCATTTGGCATCGGTTGTTCAGATGCACTGTTGAGTTCTCAAGGAGCGGACGCTCAGAACTTCCGGCCTTTCGGCGTTCCGTCCTGGCGACGTGTTAAACATTAGAGCGTTTCCAGCACCCCGGTCAAATCCGCGTTTCCAGCGAATTCAGCCGAGATAGAGCTCTTCCCTCAATGCGGAAAGCACCATGAAGAGAGCCCACCCCGAGAGGCGTGCGACATTCACCGATGCCTTTGATCAAGAGAAGAAGGTTTACGGCCCCAGGACCGGCCACTTGGTGTCCGGTGCTCCTGCGGCGCTCGCTGTTCACGGCTGTGACCGGCGAAAAACCCTTAGAGAACATTACCAGGCCTCCGGCCCGTGCCCAACCACCTCAGGTCACGACCCCGCAACGGCCCAACGATCCCGCCCGGCAGCCCCACCGCGACGAAGGCCCACTGCGATCAGCCACGGGCAACCCACCCAGGCGGGTCAGTGCTCCCGCAACGGCCGGTCGTCGTCGCCGTGGAAGTACCGCACGTCCATGTCCCACAGCTCTTTCTGCAGCTGGTGAGCGAGCGTCAGCCCCTGCGAGACCCAGGTGTCGACCGGCACGGGGCAGCCCTTCCAGTCCACCAGCCCGTACTGCTCGAAGATCTCGTTCCACGCCCTCAGGCGCATGATCAGCGCCGCGCTCACCCCGAGCTCCGCCAGGTCCACCGGCCCGGTGAACCCGAACGGCCGGTTCCAGAGCGGATCGGTCACCCCGTACTCGGCCATGACCATCACCGCGACGGGACGCGCCTCGGCCGGCTGCCTCACCGGACGGCGCCGTCGGTGCCCGTGGGGCCGACGACCCGCCCTGATCTCCCCCAGCAGCTCGCCCAGACGCGCGTCGTCCGCAGCCAGGACAGGCAGGTCGGGGTGCTGACCGAGATGGCGGTTGAGCAGGTCCGGCGTCGCCTGCGGACCCAGCACCTCGACCACGTGCTCGCGCATGACGGTGAGCACGTCGTCCGTGATCTCACCGCGCTCGTGACCGTCCTCGGTGAGCAGCCAGGCGCGCAAGGCGTCGAGACCCTCACCGTCGCTCGTGGCCTCCACCCGTCCGATCCTGACATCCGTCTGGTTCAGGTTCGGATCAGGGGTCCGATCCAGGCCTGCCACATCCGCGCGGACGCTCCTGCCTCGCGCGTGGCCGGTTCCACGTGCGCGCCTGCTTCCACCCGGCACCTCGGCCTGCTCGCCGAGCCCGGCGCCAGCCTCCCCCGCAACGCTGCGCCACCTCGGGCTGAACGCGATTCGGCAGGTCAGCGTGGGGTCCGGGGCCACGCCGAGGGGCGGGGTGGATCCACCGACGATACGTTCCGTCGAGTTGATCGATCCCGCCGGGCCCCCGGCGTGAGCGGAAGGAGAGCTCGACGTGCGCGTCGCCCTGCTGGCCCACCTGCACCACCCGATCGCCGAGCCGTACGCAGGCGGCCTGGAGATGCACACCGCCCTGGTGGCGGACGAGCTCGTACGACGCGGCCACGACGTGACCCTGTTCGCCCGGGAGCACAGCCGCACCCGGGCCCGGCTGGTGCCGGTGCTGGACGGGCAGCGCGGCCCCTCGCGGGCCCTGCGCACCCCCGACCACGTGCTCGACCAGGGCCTGGCCCGGGCGATCGAGGAGGTCGAATCCGGTGACTTCGACGTCGTTCTCAACAACTCCCTGAACCCGCAGCCGTACACCGAGCTCCACCACCGGGCCGTGCTCACCCTGCTCCACACGCCGCCCACGCTCGAGCGGGTCAACGCGATCATCGACGACCCGGCCTGGCGCCCCGGGCCCCGGCACGCGTTCGCCGCCGTGTCCCGGTACAACGCCCGGGCCTGGCGCACCCGGCTGCCGAACGTCGGCTGCGTCACCAACGGGATCAATCTCTCGCACTGGCGTCCCTCCATGAAACCCGAACCGGACCTGGCGATCTGGTCGGCCCGGATCACCCCGGAGAAGGGCCTGCACCTGGCGATCGACGCGGCCCGCGGCGCCGGGATGCGGCTCGAGATCAGCGGCCCGGTGGCCGATCGCGAGTACTTCGACGAGTGCATCGCCCCCCGGCTGGGCCCGGACACGATCCTGCGCGGCCTGCTGAACCACCGTGAGCTCGCGGCCGTCAGTGCCCGCGCCGCGGTGTTCCTGGCCACCCCGCTCTGGGACGAGCCGTTCGGCCTGGCCATGGTCGAGGCGATGGCCTGCGGCACCCCGGTGGCCGCCCTGCCCAACGGCGCCTGCCCCGAAGTGGTGCTGCCCACCGGTGGTTTCGTCGCCGCCCGGCCCACCGCCGGGGCCCTCGCCACCGCGATCGCCGAGGCCCGCACCCTCGACCGGGCGCGGGTGCACCGGCACGCGCAGCGTTTCGACGCGCGCATCATGCTCGACCGCTACGAGGACGTGCTGTCACGCCTGGCCGCGCAGCCGGCCCCGCTGCCCGAGCCCCTGACCGCCTGAGGCGCCTCGTGAGACCCATTCTGTACTACGTCCACCATCAGGGTTCAGGGCACTGGCGCCGCGCGCTCGCGGTGGCCGAGCACCTGCCCGTCCCGGTGGTCTTCGCATCGTCGGCGCCCCCGCCGCGCGACCTGCCGGATGCCTGCGACTACCTGCCCCTGCCCCTCGACGCACCGGCCCGCGACGCGGACGGCCACGACGCGCACGGGCATCTGCACTGGGCGCCCAGACACCACGAGGGCCTGCTCGCGCGGCACCGTTTCCTGCTCGACGCCGTCGCCTCGCACCGGCCCTCGATGGCGATGGTGGACGTGTCGGTCGAGATCGCGGTGACGCTGCGGGTGAGCGGGGTGCCGGTGACCGCGGTGCGCCTGCCCGGCACCCGCGACGACCCGCCCCACCAGCTGGGTTTCGGGCTCGCCGACCAGGTCGTCATGCCGGTCCCGGCGACATGGGGCCTGCACGACGGCCTGCCTTGCACCCACGCGGTCGGCCTGGTCACCGCGGCCCGGGAACCACTGCCCCCGACCGCGAACGGACGCCCGACGGCCGTGGTCGTGGTCGGCACCGGGGGTTCCCGGCTGGACCGGGCGGCCTGCGAGCTGATCGCCGGCGACCTGCCCGGCCACGACGTGATCGCCCTCGGCCCGCAGGGCGTCCCGGGCCTCCCGAACCTCACGTTCACCGGGCGCGTCGCCGACACCGCGCCCTACCTGGGCCGGGCCACGGTCGTCATCGGCAACACCGGCCTGGGCACGCTCGGCGAGGTGGTCGCCGCCCGGCGGCCGTTCGTGACGCTGCCCGAGGACCGGCCCTTCGGCGAACAGGCCGTCACCGCGCGCCAGCTCGACGAGCACGGGGAGGCCGTGGTGCTGCACCGGATGCCCGGGCCCGGAGGGTGGGCCGAGGCCGTCGCGAAGGCACAGGCCCTGGGCGCGCCGCAGGCGCAGGCCGACGGGGCGTCCCGGCTGGCCCGGCTGATCGAGGAGAACCTGATGGCGGTGGCCCGATGAGCAGCAGCCCGACGGGCGTTGCCGTGGTCACGATCGTGGCCGGGCGCCGCGACCACCTCGCCCGGCAGCTGCAGGGCCTGCAACGCCAGACCCGCCCGGCCGACGAACTCGTCGTCGTGCGCATGGACTCGCGCGACCTGTGCCTGCCCACGCGCCCGGCCTCCAGGGTCACCGTGATCGACCTGCCCGAGCGCGAGCGCCTGCACCTGGCCGCGGCGCGCAACCTGGGCGTGCGGGCGGCGGCCAGTGCGGCCGTGGTGCTGCTCGACGTCGACTGCATTCCGGGCAGCCGGCTGGTCGAGGCCTGCGCGGACACGCTCCAGCAGGTCGACGGGCTGGTCACCGGCCCGCTGCGCTACCTGGCCGAGGGGCAGCCGGGCGGGACCTGGACCGAGCCGCAGTTGCGGGCGGCCTCGCACCAGCACGCGGCCCGGCCGGCGCCCGATCCCGGCGATCTGGTGCGTGACGACCGGCACGAGCTGGCCTGGACCACCTCACTGGCGCTGCGCCGGGAGTCGTTCGAGCGGATCGGCGGTTTCGACGAGCGGTTCACCGGGTACGGCGGCGAGGACACCGACTTCGCGGTCCGCGCGCACGGGGCCGGGCTGGGTGTGTGGTGGCACGGGGACGTCGTGGCCTATCACCAGCACCACCCCACGCAGAACCCGCCGGTGCAGCACTTGGACGACATCGTGCGCAACGCGGCTCTGTTCCGGGGGATCCACGGCTGGTACCCGATGAGCGGCTGGCTCGAGGAGTTCGCCCGGCGGGACCTGGTCGAGTTCGATCCGGACGCCGGGGTGCTCCGGCTGCGCTGAGGGCGCGATGACGTCGCGCTGCGGTTGTGCTGACCCCCGGGTGGCTTTTCCCGGAGCGGGGTGATCCAATGGGAACGACCGTTCCGTCCTTTTGCTGAAGGAGAGTCCCGTGGCCTCGAAGCGATCCTGGGGATCGACGCTGGCGCAGGCCGCGCTCGGCGGCGCCCTGGTCTACGCCGGCGTCTCGCACCTGACCGTGGCCCGCCAGGAGTTCCAGGCGCAGGTACCCTCGTGGTTCCCGGTCGATCCCGACCTGGTGGTGGTCGGGTCGGGTGTGGTCGAGATCGGGCTGGGCGCGGCGCTGCTCGGCACCTGGCGCCAGCCCGCGCGCTCGCGCCTCGGCATGGTCGCGGCCGCATTCTTCGTGGCGGTCTTCCCGGGCAACATCGCCCAGTACACCGAGCACCGAGACGCGTTCGGCCTCGACACCGACACCAAGCGCGCGGTGCGCCTGGCGTTCCAGCCGCTGCTGGTGGCCTGGGCGCTGCGCGCGACGCGGCGCCACCGGCCCGCCTCCTACGCGAATCCGCCGACGTAGACGTTCTTCTCGCGCAGTTCGTCCACGCCGGTGAGCCGGGCCGGGTCGCTGCCCTCCAGATCGACGCCGAGCAGTTTCGGCATGCGGGTGAGCGGACGCAGGTCGGTGACGGGATTGCCGCCGAGCCACAGTTCGTCCACCGTCGGGAGCCTTTCCAGCGAGTTGGCGCGGGTCATGCGGTTGTTCGCGATGTCGAGCATGCGCAGGGAGGGCAGCGCGGTCAGCGCACGCACGTCGCTGACCTGGTTGCCGCGCAGGGTGAGGCGGCCCAGGGAGGTGGCGCTCGCGAGGGGTGTGACATCGGTGATGCCGTTCTCCCCGGCGTCGAGTTCGGTCATCTGAGTGAGGGTGGAGAGGGGACTCAGGTCGGTGATGCGGTTGCTGGAAAGGCCCAGGTCGGTCAGCGACGTGAGGCCGGCGAGCGGGTAGAGGTCACGGACCTGGTTGTGCGACAGACCCAGGCTGCGCAGTTGGGTGAGAGCCGTCAGCGGGGTCAGGTCCTGCACCTGGTTGTTCGTGAGTCTCAGGCCGGTCAGGCCAGGAGCCTTGGCCAGAGGGGTGAGGTCGCTGATCTCGTTGGACTGCAGGTCGAGCGTGCCGAGGTTGGGCAGGTGCTCCAGGCCGGTGAGCGAGCGGACGATCCCACCTGTCGCGGTGTTGCCGTTGCAGTCCAGCGAGAAGAGGGAGTTGAGCTGGCGTTCGGTGGCCTTGCCGTTGGCGTCGTCGAGGTCGAGGTTCTGGGCGACGCACGCGGCCAGCCCGGGATCGGGGAACAGGTCGGCCGGGGTGATGCGGCTGCCGAGGCGCTGGTAGGTCCAGAAGCCGCCGCCGGCCGCGAGCGCCAGCACGGTGAGCAGGACGGCGGGCCGGGTGGCCCCGGTGCCGAGGAGGTTTCGGGCTGGGCCGCGTGGGATATCGCGTTCAGTTCCCGGCTTCTTGACGGTGGACGCGCGGCGCACCACCACAGCGGCCGGCACCAGAGTGGTTGCGAGGGCGACGAGCACACCGGCCGCGGCCAGCGGACGCATGGCCTCCCCACCCCGGTACAGCAGCGGATTCAGGGCACCCGCGATCAGCGCGAGGCCATACCCACCCGACAGGACCACCGCGTAGACCGTGGCCAGGGAGGCGAGGACGCGGTCGCCGGTCCTCAGGGCGATGCCGCCGAGCACCAGCCCGACCCCCACCGCGGACAGGCCGGCCGGCGCCATGACCCGTGCCAGATTGGTGACGACCTGGTCGAGGCCGAAGTCGAGGCGCAGGATGCGCAGGGCGTCCCAGCGGTGGGTGAGGTAGGCACCGAGGACGATGAGGACGGTCCCGGCGAGGATCCAGTCCAGGGCGCGGTGGGTCTTCGTCACCACGACGAGCCAGGGGGCCGCGCAGCACACGAGCATCACCGCGAGCATGGTCACGCCCGCCTGGTGGGTGAACTGCCACAGCACTGCGGCGAGCGCGATCCCGGCGCCGAGGACCAGCACGGTCAGGGTGGTGAACCAGCCGAGCCGGGCGGGAGGCGCCTGGGGTGCTTGCTCGGTGGCGACGGGTGACGACATGGGACGCATTCTGCCGGGTCCGATGAGCACGTCCCGGGAGGATTCGTGGGGATTCGGTGAAGATCGGGGTCCCGGTTCAGCCTCGCGTTCTGTGTGGTTCCAGCGGTGCCGGAGACCCTGCTCGTATCGCCGTGGGCTCGGCGGCGGAAGCCGGGGCAGCAGAACACCCCCTATGCCGAAAGGGTATAGGGGGTGTCTCTTCCTCGCCCAGGCCGTCGAACGAGCCGTGGGGCCCGCGGCTTGCACGGTGCCGGGCAGCGACGACCTCGCATGTCGCCGCCCTCCAGGCATCCCCCGCGAACAGGGTGCCACGCCTACTACCCCGGTAGCAGCCGAGGCCGGTTGGCCGTACGACTCGCGGACGACGAGAAGACGCAGGTCCGCCCGTTACCGTGGCCGGTATGCAGTTGTCCGTCGCTGATCACGTCCGCAGGGCGACGGCGCGCCACCCCCACCTCGTCGACCTGGCGACGGCGAGCGTGCTCGTGCTGCTCATTCTGGTGGCCTGGGTCAAGGGGCCCACCCCGGCCGCTCCGGCCGAGCCGCAGCCACTGCCCGCTCTGTTGTTCTCCCTGGGGCTGACGTTCAGCGCGGTCTCGCTACGGGGGTTCCGGCCGCGACTGGTCGCCGTCGCCTCGGCCGCGGCCTACTGCGCCTTCGTGATCGTCACCGGCTCGCACGAGCCCGCGCTCGTGATGGCCCAGCCGTTCGTCGCCTACACGCTGGCCTTGAAGGTCCCCCGCACCACCGCCCGCCAGATCACCGGCGTCGCGGCGCTGACGATGTACCTGGTGGACGCGGTGGTCGTCGGCGACTCGCTGTGGCACGACCAGAGCATCGGCATCCTGCTGTGGACCGCCGTCGGCCTGGCCGCCGGCGAGGCCACCCGCAACCGCCGGGCGTACATCGCGGCGGTGGAGGAACGCGCCCGCCGCGCGGAGCAGACCCGCGAGGACGAGGCCCGGCGCCGGGTCATGCAGGAGCGGGTGCGCATCGCGCGGGAGCTGCACGACGTGGTCGCGCACCACATCGCCGTCATCAACGTGCAGGCCGGGGCGGTCAGTCACCTGCTCGACCGGCGGCCGGAGGCGATCCGGCCGGCCGTCAACCACATTCGCGAGGCGTGCGACACGGTGCTGACCGAGTTGTCGTCGATCGTCGGGGTGCTGCGCCAGCCCGGCGACCCGCTGTCCACCGAGCCCGCCCCGGGTCTGCACCGCCTGCCCGACCTGCTGGAGTCGATGGCCGCGGCCGGGCTCGCGGTGGACTCCACCACCCGGGGCCACGAGCGCGACCTGCCCGCGGTGACGGATCTGGCGGCGTACCGGGTGATTCAGGAAGCCCTGACCAATGCCCACAAGTACGGCACCGGGCGCACACGGCTCGAGATCGGCTACGGACCGCAGGAGATCGCGATCCTGGTGACGAACGAGCTCGGCGCCCGGGTGGCCGGCGGGCCGGGCCCCGAAGGGGGCGGGGCAGGGTCCGGGAGCAGCGGCTGGTCGATCGCCGGGCCGGGCGGCGGGCAGAACGGCGGACGCGTCGGGGCACCGGGCCTCCCGGCCGGCGGTGGGTACGGCCTCATCGGGATGAGCGAGCGCGTGGCCGCGGCCCAGGGCGCGCTCACCACGAGGATCACCGACGAGGGCCAGTTCGTGGTCGAGGTCGCGATGCCGGTCCCGGCCCCCGTCACCCCACCCGTCACTGAACCCGTCGCTGAACCCGTTACCGCACCTACCGCTGCACCCGGCCTCACACTTCCCGGATCGGACACGTCTTCCCGGGAGGGTGGGCCGGTCCGGACCCCCTCTCACAGCGGCACCACCCCGAACACCGGCACGTTTCAGGGACACTCATGACCATCCGCGTCCTGCTCGCCGACGACCAGGCGCTGATCCGCGCCGGTTACCGGCTCATCCTCGACACCGAGCCGGACATCGAGGTCGTCGGCGAGGCCCTCGACGGCCGCCAGGCCTACGAGATGGCCCGCGCCCACCGGGTCGACGTCATTCTCATGGACATCCGGATGCCCGGCCTCGACGGCATCGAGGCCACCCGTCTGGTCGCGGCCGACGAGAACCTGGCCGGCGTGCGCATTCTCGTGCTCACCACGTTCGAGAACGACGAGAACGTGCTGCACGCCCTGCGGGCCGGGGCCAGCGGCTTCCTGGGCAAGAACGTCGGGCCCGACGAGCTGCTCGCCGGGGTGCGCACGGTCGCGGCCGGCGAGGCCCTGCTCTCGCCCCGGGCCACCCGCGGCCTGGTCGGTCACCTGCTCAGCCTGCCCAGCGGCGTCACCCCACCGGCCCTGCCCGAGCTCGAGCACCTGACCGCCCGCGAGCACGAGGTCACCGTGCTGGCCGCGTACGGGTTCTCGAACGACGACATCGCCGAGCGGCTGGGCGTCTCCGTGCTGACCGCGAAAACGCACGTGCACCGGGCCATGACCAAACTCGGCGTGCGCGACCGGGCCCAGCTGGTGGTGCTGGCCTACCAGCACGGCCTGGCCCGCCCGGGTGAACCACCGGCGCTCTGACCCCGCCTCGACGCCACCTCGCCTACTCACACGGTACCGACGACGCGGCCCCCTGCTACAGAAGTAGCAGGCAAGCACCTACCAAGGTCAGATGTGCCGGAAGACCCTGACGAGGAGACTGATTCAGGCTTCCCCAGAACCGGTCCGGAAGCCGTGCAGACGTCCCGAATGAGGTCACCAGGTGTCGTTCCTGTCCAGAATCAGCGTGGTCAACCGTAAGCTGGTTGCCCTCATAGCCGTTGTGGTGGTGGGGCTCGGCGTCTACTCCGCCACTGCCCTGAAACAGCAGTTGCTGCCCGATCTGGCCTTTCCCGCCGTCTCGGTGGTCGCCGCCTACCCGGGCGCCTCGCCCGAGGTGGTCGAGAACCAGGTCACCGTGCCGCTCGAAGACGCCGTCGCCAACCTCGACGGGCTGGAGTCGTACACCTCGACCTCGCAGCAGGGCCTGTCCATGCTGACCCTGATGTTCGAGTTCGGCACCAGTACCGACGACATGTCCAGCGCCGTGAGCACGGCCGTGGCCAAGGTCCAGAACCTGCCCACCACGGTCGATCCCGAGGTCGCGACCGGCTCCACGAGCGACCTGCCGACGATGACGCTCGCCGTCACCGGCGGCGGTGATCAGAACGCGCTCGCCCAGAAGATCCAGACCGACGTCGTGCCGGTGCTCCAGGGCCTCGACGGTGTCAACGAGGTCTCCATCTCCGGCACCACCGACCAGGTCGTCACCGTCACGCCCGACACCGCCAAGGCCACCGGGGCCGGTCTGAGCACCGAGCAGATCGCCACCGCCCTGCAGTCCATGGGCACCACCTCGGCCGCCGGATCGGTCTCCGTGTCCGGGCAGGACGTCAGCGTGCAGGTCGGCACCACCGTCGACGCCGTGCGCGACATCCAGAACCTCTGGCTCACCGGCACTTCCGGTGCCGTGCAGCTGAAAGACGTGGCCGCCGTGAGCTCCGGCGACGCCGAGGTCACCTCGATCACCCGCACCGACGGGCAGCCCAGCCTGGGCCTGGCCATCACGATGGCCCACAACGGCAGCGCGTCGTCCATCTCCGACGAGGTCCGCGCCGAGCTCCCCGACCTCGAGAAGGCCGTCGGCGCCAGCATCGTCGTGGTCTCCGACAGCGGCCCGCAGGTGCACGAGGCCGTGCTCGGGCTGCTCGAGGAGGGTGGCCTCGGCCTGCTGATGGCCGTGCTGGTGATCGTGCTGTTCCTGCGCTCGGCCCGCTCCACCCTGGTGACGGCCGTGTCGATCCCGATGTCGCTGCTCATCGCGCTGATCGTGGTGTGGACCCGCGACTACTCGCTCAACATGCTCACCCTGGGCGCGCTCACGATCGCCGTCGGTCGCATCGTCGACGACTCGATCGTGGTGCTGGAGAACATCCAGCGCCACCTCGGGTACGGCGAAGAGCGCAAGAAGGCGATTCTGGACGCGGTCCGCGAGGTTTCGGCGGCCGTCACCTCGTCCACCCTCACCACGGTCGCGGTGTTCCTGCCGATCGCGTTCGTCGGCGGTCTGGTGGGTGAGCTGTTCGCCCCGTTCGCCGTCACCATCGCGGTGGCCATGCTGGCGTCGCTGCTCGTGTCGCTCACCATCATCCCGGCGCTCGCCTACTGGTTCCTGAAAACGCCTGAGGACGCGTCGGGAGTGTCGGCGCAGGAGTACCGCGAGCGCGTGGAGGCTCACGAGCGGGAAGGGCGCCTGCAGCGCACCTACCTGAAGGTGATCACCTGGGCCGTGAACCGGCGTAAGCGGGTGCTCGCCGGGGCGCTGGTGTTGCTGGTCGCCACGGTCGGTATGGCCGGGGCGCTGAAGACGAGCTTCCTGGGTGACTCCGAGAGCACGAGTATCACGGTGACGCAGCAGCTTCCGGCCGGCACCGACCTGGAGACCACCGACGCCGCGGCCGCTCAGGTCGAGAAGATCGTCGGGGGTATGGACGACGTGGAGACCTACCAGGTCTCGATGGGCTCGTCGGGTGGTGGGCTGTTCGCGGCCGCGTCCGGCTCGAGCACCGCCTCGTACACGCTGACGCTGGCCGAGGGTTCCGACGTGGCCGCCCGGCAGGACGATCTGCGTGAGCGGCTGGGCGCTCTCAGCGACGCGGGCACCTTCACGGTGAGCGGTGGCGACAGCCTGAGCTCGGACATCGAGGTGGTCGTCACCGGTGACGACACGGTGCTGACCGAGGCCACCCAGCAGGTCCAGGGCGCGCTGACCGGGGTCACGCAGGTGCGCGACGTGCGCAGTGACCTGAGCGAGAGCGCACCGCAGATCTCGATCGCCCTCAAGGGCGCACCGGCGGCCTCGGCCGGTGTCACCGACAGCACCCTCACGCAAGTGCTGACCGCGGCCATCTCCGGGTCGACGGTCAGCCAGGTCACGGTCGGCGGGGTCAGTCAGGACGTGGTGCTCAGGACGTCGGCGAAGGCACCGACCAGTCTGGCCGCGATCCGGGCACTGCCGATCCCGACGGCCACCGGTGTGGTGGAGCTGGGTGATGTCGCCACGGTCTCGAGTGCCCAGGCCCCGACCGAGCGCACCCGCATCGACGGCGAGCGCACCGTCACGGTCACCGCCACCCCGGTCGGGGACGACACGGGCGCGGCCACCACGGCGGTGACGAAGGCGCTCGACGGGCTGACGCTGCCCGACGGTGCGTCGTACGAGCTCGGGGGTGTCAGCTCCGACCAGGCCGAGAGTTTCCAGGCGCTGATCCTGGCGATGGTCGTGGCCGTGGCGCTGGTGTTCCTGGTGGTGGTCGCGGTGTTCCGTAGCATCCGCCAGACGATGATCCTGCTGGTGTCGATCCCGTTCGCGTTCGTCGGTGGGTTCTTCCTGTTGCTGGTCACGAACACGCCGCTGGGGATCGCCTCGCTCATCGGCATCCTGATGCTGATCGGCATCGTGGTTACGAACGCGATCGTGCTGGTCGACCTCATCAACCAGTACCGCGAGCGGGGTCTGCCGGTGGCGGAGGCCGTGATCGAGGGTGGTCTGCGGCGGCTGCGGCCGATCCTGATGACGGCCCTGGCCACGATCTTCGCGCTGATCCCGATGGCGCTGGGCATCACCGGCTCGGGCGGGTTCATCTCCAAGCCGCTGGCCGTGGTGGTCATCGGTGGTCTGGTCAGCTCGACGGCCCTGACGCTGGTGCTGATCCCGGTGCTCTACACGATGGTCGAGTCGCGGCGTGACCCGCACCGCCGGGTCGAGCCCACGCCGGAGAAGGAGAAGGAGCCGGTCGGGGTCTGAGAACCTCTCCCGCAACGGCACGACCGCGCACCGGCGTCACGGCCCCTACCGTGACGCCGGTGCGCTCACGCCCGCCGCCCAGACGGCGATCTCGGTGCGCCGCCCCACACCGAGCTTGGTCAGGATGTGCTCGACGTGCGCCGAGACCGTCTTCGGGGCGACCACCAGGCGCTCGGCGATCTGGCGGTTGGTCAGGCCGTCGGCGATCAGCCGGGCCACCTCGAACTCGCGGGCCGTCAGGGGGTGCCAGGGCTGCCCCGGGCGCGGGGAGGCGACCGCGGGGAACACCGTGGCCCCGGTCGCCGCGGCCCGCACCCGGATCTCCTCGCGGTAGCGCGAGGCCTCGGCCCGGCGACGCCGGCGGGTCGCGATCTCGGCGAGATCGCCCAGCCCCCAGGTGCTCTCCCAGAAGCGGCGACGTTCCGACCAGGTGCGCACCACGTCCACCATCGGCTGCTCGGACAGGTCACCGGCGGCCAGCCGCAGCAGCGCCCGGGCGTGCGCGATCGCCGGCAGCGTGCCCGGCACCGATCGTGACAGCAGCACCTCACCGACCCGTCCGGCGAAGTCCTCGGCCGCGCCTTCCTGACCGAGGGCCAGATGCGCGCGCGTGCCGGTGAGCAGGAACGGGAACAGGTACGCCGCGTCGTTCACCTCGGCCGAGGCCCGGTAGCCCTGCTCGCACAGCTCGACACAGGAAGGCAAAGAGCCCTGGCAGCGCGCCATCTCGGCGAGGCCCCACAGCGGTGGCGAGAAGCGCTGCAGCTCGGCCATGTCCCGCCCCCTGCTCAGCGCCTCACCCAGGAGGGCCTGCGCCGAGGTCCAGGATCCGCGCCCGAACGCCAGGTACCCCAGCACGTACTGCGCCGTGATCCGGGTGGTGATGCCGCCGCGCCCGTCGGCCAGGGCCTGCCGGGCCTCCCGCTCGGCCGCGTCCCAGTCACCGGTGGCCCAGCGCACGTGCGCGAGGTGGGCGGCCAGGTAGTGCCGGTGGTTCCACATCTCGACGGTCTCGGCGTAGGCGATGCCGTCGCGCAGGAACCGGTCGGCGCGGTCGTACTCGACCACCACGCTCGCCGTGCTGGCGAGCATCCGGTAGCCACGGGCGGTCTCGGCCTCGCGATGGGTGTCCCGCGCCCGGGTGATCGACGACTCCAGCAGCGGCCAGCCCTCACCCGGGCGTCCCGCGAACACCATGACCGACCCCAGCGTCACGGCGGTGTTCAGCCCCACGTCCCCCTTCGCCGCACGGGCCCCCGAGCGACTGCACTCGCCCTCGGCGATGGCCTCGTCGAGCCGCCGGTCGAGCATGTACGCGGCGGCCGTGCCCGAGCACAGCGCCGCGCGCTCGGCCGGTGCCGCGAGACCGGCCTCGTCGAGCCGGCGCTCGGCATCCCGCAGGCGTGCGACGCGTTCGCGCAGAGGCGATCCCAGCAGGTGCCCCACCGCGACCAGGCGGGGCACGATACCGGCGGCGGCCTGCGGGTCGTCCTGTTCCAGGGCCAGGTGATGGGCCTTCTCGTAAGTGGCGGCCGCCTCGACGTTCTCGTCCACGGCGGCAGCCTCGTCGGCCAGCGCCGCGAGCAGGGCGACCCGGTCGGGCCAGTCGGCCGGGGTGTTGCGCACGGCCCGGCGGTACAGTTCCAGGGCCTCGCGGTGCGCGGACACGGCCGCCGCCTCCCGCGCCGCCGCGAGCGCGAAACGGAAGGTCCGGGGCGGGTTCCCGGCCAGCTCGAAGTGTGCCGAGACGACCGCGGCGGGCAGGCCGGGCGCGGCCTCGGCCACCCGGGCGTGCAGCAGTCGACGCGCGGGCAGGTCGGTGTCGTCGTAGATCGCGTCGCGGATCAGGGCGTGGCGGAAGTCGAAGGTCGCGTCGTCGGTCCCGGCCAGCACCAGGTGGGCGGCGCGCAGTTCGCGCAGCGCGGCCGCGACGGCCTGCTCCCCCACCCCGGTGACGACCACGAGGAGGTCGAACCCGAACGAGCGGCCGATGACGGACGCGGCCCGCGCCACGTGCCGGGTGGCGGCACTCAGCTGCCGGACCCGGCTCAGGACGGCCTCGCCGAGCGTGTCCGGCACCGGGACCCGGTCGATACGATCCGCGGACGAGCCCGCCGCCAGGAGTTCCTCGACGTGCAGCGGGATTCCGTCGCTGCGCCGGTGCAGGGCCTCCACCAGCAGGGCCGGCACCGGGCCGCCGAGCACCGCGCCGGTGAGGGTCCCGACCTGCGAGCGGTCGAGGCGGGGCAGGCGGATCTCCTCGGCCTGGCGCTGGGCCAGCAGCCGCGCACGCAGTTCCCGCAGCGACCTCCGGGACGGCAGCTCGTCGCTGCGGTAGGCCGCCGCGATCAGCAGCGGCCGGGTGGACAGGCGCGGCGCGAGGCGCCCGAGCACGTCGAGGCTCACGGCGTCGGCCCAGTGCAGGTCGTCGAGCACGATCAGGTGCGGGCCGTCGGGACGGGGTTCGAGCAGCAGCGCGGTGAGGTCCGCGACCAGCAGGCGGCGGTGGTGGTGGGCGTCTCCCCCGGTCGCCGGTGCTGCGGCCAGGGCCCGGATGCGCTCGGTCAGGCGCCGCCCGAGCGAGCGGTCGCCGACCTCGCCGGCCAGGTCGAGCAGGAGCCCGGCCGAGGACTCGGTGTCCGCCGGGAACGCCGCCGCCCGGGTGACCGCGAACCCCTGGGTGCGGGCCTGCCGGGTGAGGGCGCCGAGCAGGCGGGTCTTGCCGATCCCGGCCTCGCCGGTGACGAACAGCAGCTCACCGCGCCCCTGCCCGGCCTCGGCGAGGCGGCGCCCGCCCAGGGTCAGGAACTCGTCGCGCCCGACCATGACCGGTGAGGCGACCACCGATCCCGCCATCACGTCCCCCCTCCGCCGACCGCATCGTCCTCAATTCTGCGCCTCAGACTGCCGGGCCCCGCTGGAACCGCGCTGAAACGGCAGTCCCGGCCGCCCGGGATAGGTCAACCGACTGATTCGGCGCGGACCCCGGGCGGCCACGCTGGTCAGCACCCGGATCACAAGAGAGGACGCAGGACGATGGCGAAGTTCATGGACGTGCACGACGGGTTCGTCGGGGTCACGCAGCAGCAGCTCGAGGAGGCGCACCAGCGCGACCTGGACAACGAGAGGGCCGAGGGCGTGCACTTCGAGCGGGCCTGGCTCGACCCCGAGTCGGGCAAGGTGTTCTGCCTGTCGTCGGGGCCGTCGAAGGAGGCCGTGGCCCGCGTGCACGAGGCCTCCGGGCACCCGACGACGCAGATCTACGAGCTGCCGGTCGAGGTGTCCTGAGCGGGCCGATCACCTCTCGGGCCGCTCACTTCTCGGGGCGCTCACTTCTCGGGGCGCTCACGGCCACGACCAGCCCGCGCAGCCAGGCGTGGGGCTGGTCGTCGTCGTGGCGGCGGTGCCAGTACAGCCGCAGGGGCACCGGTGGCAGGGCCACCGGCGCGGGCCGGGTCACCAGACCCCGGGCGATGACGGACGACGCGGTCACCCGCCGCGGCACGACGGCCAGCAGGTCGGTGGTCGCCACCAGGTCCAGGGCGGCCGCGCTCCCGGGCACGGCCACGGTCACGTCGCGGGTGACGCCGTGCTTCTCGAGGACGTCGTCGACCGGGTCACGCAGACGCCCGCGCCGCGACACGGACAGGTGATCGGCCCGCGCGTACCGCTGCAGGGTCAGGTTCTTCGCGGCCAGCGGATGCCCGGCCCGCATCACCACGACCAGCTCGTCGTGCCCGAGCAACACACTGTTCAGGTCGGGCAGGGCGGGCACGGAACTGCCCGCGAGCAGGTCGATCCGGGTGTGGCGCACGTCGTCGGTGTCGGCCGCGGGCTCGGCCAGGAACCGTAACCGCGCGCCCGGCGCCGCCTCCCGCACCCGGGCGACCAGGGCCGGGCCCAGCGCGGTGACCAGCGACTCGTGCCAGCGCAGGGTGAAGGTGCGTTCCAGCCGGGCCAGGTCGAGCTCCGGCGCCGGGGTGAGCAGGTCACGGGCCTGCTGCAGCACCGGGCCGATCCCGTCGCGCAGCGCCAGGGCCCGGGGCGTCAGGGTCATGCCGCGGCCCGAGCGCACGAGCAGCTCGTCGCCCGTGACGCGACGCAACCGGGCCAGGGTGCGGCTCATGCTCGGCACCGACACCCGAGAGCGCTCGGCTGCGGCGCTCACGCTGCCCTCGCTCAGCAGCGCGTCGAGGGCGGTGAGGAGATTCAGGTCCATGACTTAACTCCGAAGGTAACTACCGCTTGCTGAACCTAGCATTGCTGATAATCGGCAGGATTCCTAGTCTCGGTGCCAGCTCACCGACCCCGGGAAAGGGAACCTTCGACGATGGACAGTCAGATGCTCGAGCAGGTCACCGCCGAGGTGCGCCGGGCCGGCGCCCGCATGGCCGAGACCTTCACCGGCACACACCTTCTCACCACCCGGCAGGACTTCGTCGAGGCGATCGCCGCGGCCGACGCGCGAGTGCTGGAGGTGCTGCGCGAACCGCTGCTGGCGCTGCGCCCGCAGGCCGGATGGGTGGAGGACGAGCTCGACGACGGGCCGCTGCCCGCCGGCGAGTGGTGGGTCGTCGACCCGGTCGAGGGCGCGATCAACTACGTGCACGGCATCGACGAGTGGGCCGTCACCGCCACCCTGGTGCGCGACGGCGAACCGCTGCTGACGGTGGTGCACCTGCCCCTGACGCAGACCACGTACACGGCCGTGCGCGGTGGCGGGGCCCATCAGGACGGGCGGCGGCTGTCGGCGTCAGGCAAGACCGAGCTGCAGGGGGCGCTGGTCGGCACCGGTCAGGCCAGCCCTCGCGAGACCGCCTCGACGTGGCAGCTCATCGGCCGCACCCTCACCGCGATGATGGGCGCCAGTGGTGTCACGCGGGTCTCGGTGCCCCCGACGCTGCAGCTCATCCACGTGGCGGCCGGGCGTTCGGACGTGTTCTGGCAGCACAGCGCCGTGCGCTCCGGACTGCTCGCCGGGGCGCTGCTGGTCTCCGAGGCGGGCGGCACGATCACCGACCTGCACGGCGGGCCGTGGACGCTCGACAGCTCCGACTTCCTCGCCGCCGCGCCCGGGGTGCACGGCGAGGCCGTGTCCGTGCTGTCCGCGGCCGTCTGAGGGAGACCGTCATGCGTATCGCCGTTCTCGCCGCCACCGGCCGCACCGGACGTCACCTCACCGCGCAGGCCCTGGCCCGCGGTCACCAGGTCGTGGCCCTGGCCCGCACCCCGGCCGACGTCCCCGGACCGGCCGACTGGGCCGCTTCGGCCACTTCGGCCACTTCGGCTGCTTCGGATGCTTCGGGCACTTCGGGCGCTTCGGCTGCTTCGGATGCTTCGGATGCTTCGGCGGAGGGCCGGTTGATCCGGGTCGCCGCCGACGTTCGGGACCTCGCCTCCCTGACCGCCGCCCTCCAGGACGCCGACGTCGTGGTCTCCGGCCTCGGCCAGACGAAGAACAGCCCGGACGACCTGCTCGCGAGCGCCGCCGGTCACCTCACCGACCTGATGGGACCCCGCGTCGTCTGGCTGGGCGCGTTCGGCACCGGCCCCTCTGCCGGCGCCGCCGGGCCCCTGACCCGCGGGATCCTGCGCGTGGCCCTGGGCAGTGAGATTCCCGACCGGGTGCGCGCCGACGCCCGGGTGCTGGAGGCGGGCGGCACTGTCTTCCACGCCGGCCCCCTCACCGACGGGCCGCTGGGCGCGAGCCGCCGCGTCGTCCCCCTGTCGCAGGCACCCCGGAACCTGTTCCCGCGAACCGTTTCCCGCGCCACGGTGGCGGCCGGCATGCTCGACGTCGCCGAGCGCGCCGGCGAGGGCGGCGTGTTCCTGCCCCTGCCGTAGATCCTCGCCGCAGAGCCGGGCTCACCGGGTCAGGTCAGCACCCGCCGCGAGCTCCGGCAGGTCGCCGATGCCCACGATCAGGCGGAACCGGGGCGGCCCTGGCCCGGACGCGCCGATGCGGGCCTGCGGCACGACGAAACCACAGCCAGGCGCACCGGCCCTCGGGCGTCGCCCAGTTCAGCGAGACCGTCTCGGCCTTCAGCGATGTCGCGCGTTTCCCGGGCCGGCGGTGGCGCCCAGTGCCTGGGCCGGGACGTCGACGACCATCATGTTCAGATCTGATGGTGAATATCTATTCTTTATTGACTAGGCATTATTCAACGCTCAGGGTAGAGGGACAGCCCGTCACTCAGGAACGGATATCCCGATGCTCGCACCGGATCTCGAACAAGCGGCGCGCTGGCGTCACGTGACGGCCATCAGCGACCCGCAGGTGCTCACCGAATCGCTGCGCCGGGCGGCGAACGCCTCGCGCGCCACCACGCTGCAGATGGTCTCGGCCGCGAGACTCGGTCACCTGGGCGGTGACATGTCGGTGCTCGACGTGCTGACCACGCTCTACGGCTCGGTGTTGCGCGTCGACCCGGAGAACCCGGAGTGGCCCGAGCGCGACCGGCTGATCATGAGCAAGGGCCACTGCTCGGAGGCGCTCTACGCGACGCTGGCCTGGGCCGGCTTCTTCTCCCCGGACGAGCTGCGCACGTTCGACCGCCCGGGCTCTGCGCTGAACGGTCACCCCAACCGCACCTACGTCCCGGGCGTGGAGACCAACACCGGCGCGCTCGGTCACGGCCTGCCGGTCGGGGTCGGCGTGGCCGTCGGTGCGAAGCTGCAGCAGCTGCCTTCGCGCGTTTTCGTCGTGCTCGGCGACGGGGAGCTGCAGGAGGGCAGCAACTGGGAGGCGGCCATGACCGCCGCTCACCGCGGCCTCGACAACCTCACCGCGATCGTCGACCGCAACCGCCTGCAGCAGGGCGCCCGCACCGAGGACACCGCGAGCCTGGACCCGCTGGCCGAGAAGTGGCGGGCGTTCGGCTGGAACGTCGTCGAGGTGGACGGCCACGACCACCTCGGACTGCGTGACGCCCTCATCGCGGTCGCCGCGGGAAGGCCCACCTGTCTCATTGCCGAAACGGTCAAGGGCAAGGGAATCTCCTTCATGGAAGACCGCGTCGAGTGGCACCACAAGGTCCCCACCGCCGACCAGCTGGCCACCGCCCTCGAGGAGCTGTCGCGATGACCACCACCCTCGAACCCCAGACGTTCGACTGCCGGCAGGCCTTCGCCGAGACCCTCATCGACCTGGCCCGCGCCGACGACCGGATCGTCGCCGTCTGCAACGACTCCGTCGGTTCGTCGAACCTGGTGGCCTTCCGCGAGGAGTTCCCCGACCGCCTGGTCAACGTCGGCATCGCCGAGCAGAACATGGTCGGCGTCGGGGCGGGCCTGGCCAACGCCGGGCTGGTGCCGTTCGTCTGCGCGGCCGGGCCCTTCCTCACCGGGCGAGCCACTGAGCAGATCAAGACCGACGTGGCCTACAGCGACCGGGCCGTGGTGCTGTGCGCGATGAGCCCGGGCATGGCCTACGGCGAGCTCGGCCCCACCCATCACTCGATCGAAGACCTGGCCTGGATGCGGGCCGTGGCCAACCTCGACATCCTCGTCCCGGCCGACCCCGCCCAGACGCGGGCCGCCGTGCGCTGGGCCGCCGGCTCGAAGCGTCCGGTGTTCATGCGCGTGGGCCGCCACAAGGTGCCCGGCGTGAGCGACCCGGCCGACCCGTTCGTGTTCGGGCGCGCCGACGTGCTGAGCGACGGCAGCGACGTGACGATCTTCGCCACCGGCACCCCGGTCAGCCGGGCCCTGGGCGCGGCCGGCCTGCTGGCCCGCCAGGGGGTCGGCGCCCGGGTTGTGAACGTCTCCACGATCAGCCCGCTCGACGAGGCGACCGTGCTGGCCGCCGCCCGCGAGACCGGGTTCGTGCTCACGGTCGAGGAGGCCACCACCACCGGCGGGCTCGGCGCGGCGATCGGCGAGATCGTGCTGCGGCACCACCCGGTGCCGCTGCGGATGCTCGGCGTCCCGCGGGTGTTCGCGCCCACCGGCGACAACGACTACCTGCTCGAGACGTTCGGCCTGACGGCCGAGGGCATCGCCGCCGCGGTGCTGGACCTGCGGAACTGAGCGGAACTGACCGGCACTGACCCGCACGGAGGGGGATCCATGGCCGACATCGTCGTCGCCGTCGACCAGGGCACGTCGTCCACCAAGGCGGTCGCCGTGAGCGTGTCCGGTGAGGTGGTCGCGGATGTCACGGTGCCCGTCGGCATCGCGCATCCCTCCCCCGGCCGGGTCGAGCAGGACGCCGAGGAACTGGTGACGTCCGTGGTCACCGCCCTGGGCCGGCTCGGTCAGCTGGACGGGCGGGTCGCCGCGGTCGGGCTCAGCACCCAGCGGGAGTCGGCGCTGGTGTGGGAACGCTCGACCGGCAAGCCGCTCGGCCCGATGCTGGGCTGGCAGGACCGGCGCACGGCCGGGCGGGCGCGGGCTCTCTCGGGTGAGGCCGGGAGGGTGCGCTCGGTGACCGGTCTGCCGCTCGACCCGATGTTCTCGGCGCTGAAGATCGGCTGGCTGCTCGACGAGATCGACCCGGACCGGCGGCGCTCCCGCGCGGGTGAACTGGCTGTGGGCACGGTGGATTCGTGGCTGCTGGCCCGGCTGACCGGTGAGCACCGCATCGAGCTCGGCAACGCGGCCCGCACCCAGCTGCTCTCGCTCGACGCGGGCGACTGGGACGCCGGGCTGCTGGAGCTGTTCGGCATCCCCGAGGCGGTGCTGCCCCGGCTGACCGCGTCCGACGAACCCACCGCGCTCGTCGACGGCCTGGGGGTCCCGGTCACCGGCGTGCTCGGTGACTCACACGCCGCGCTCTACGGGCACGGCATCCGCGAGGCCGGGTCGGTCAAGGTCACGCTGGGCACCGGTTCGTCGGTGATGGGCCTGGGCGACGTGGTGCCCGGGGCGATGGCGCGGACCATTGCCTGGGCCGCACCCGACGTCGCGCTGGCGTTCGAGGGCAACATCCTGTCCTCGGGCTCCACGCTGGTCTGGCTCTCGCACGTGCTGGGCCTGAGCACCGGCGAGCTGATCGCGCTGGGGCTCGACTCCCCCGACAGTCCGGTCGATCTCGTGCCCGCCGTCGCCGGGCTCGGCGCCCCCTGGTGGGACCCGGGGGCACAGGCCATCATCACCGGTTTCGACCTCGGCACCGGGCGCTCGGCGCTGGCCCGGGCCGCGGTCGACGCCGTGGTGCTGCAGATCGAGGACGTGCTCGAGGCCGCGGACACCGCGACCGGCGAGCGCGTCGGCACCGTGCACGTCGACGGCGGCCCGGCCGGGAACGACCGGCTGGTGCAGCATCTGGCCGATCTGACCGGCCGCACCGTGGTGCGGCCGGCCGCCACCGGCCTGTCGGCGCTGGGCGCCGCGTCGCTGGCCGGGGCGCGGGCCGGTCTGTGGGAGTCCCTGCCCGGCGGGGCGACCCGCACGTTCGGGCCGACCACCACGTCCACCATCGTGAAGGCCCGTCGTGACCGCTGGCGCGGCGCGGTGGAACGGGCCCGCTACCAGACTGTTTCATGAACACTCAAGGGAGAGATCGTGAGCGAACAGCGTTTCGGGGCCGGCATCTGGCACTTCGCCACCTACGTCGACCGGTACGCGACCGACGGCTACGGTGAACCGCGCACCATTCTCGACGCGATCGAGCTGGCCGGGCAGGTCGACGACCTGTCCGTGGTCGACCTGAACTGGCCGTTCTTCGGTGGCGACATCAGCGACGACGACGTGTCGAAGGCCCTGGACAAGGCCGGGCTGGGTGTCATCGGCATCACGCCCGAGATATACACGCGTCAGTTCAGCAAGGGCAGCTTCACCAACCCGGACCCGGGGGTGCGCCGCCTGGCCCATGAATTCGTCACCCGGTCCTGCGACGTGGTGCGAAAATTCGGTGCCGACTACGTGAAACTGTGGCCGGGTCAGGACGGCTGGGACTACCCGTTCCAGGTCGACCACGGCACACTGTGGCAGCACTCGATCGAGGGTGTGGGGCAGCTGGCGGCCGAGAACCCCGACCTGACGTTCGTCATCGAGTACAAGCCGCGCGAGCCGCGGGTGCACATGAGCTACTCGTCCGTGGCCCGCACGCTGCTCGGCATCGAGAAGATCGGCCTGCCCAACGTCGGCATCCTGCTCGACTTCGGCCACGCCCTGTTCGGCGGCGAGAGCCCGGCCGACTCCGCGCAGCTCGCGATCGATCACGGCCGCCTGTTCGGCATGGACGTGAACGACAACCTGCGCGGCTGGGACGACGACATGATCGCCGGAACGGTGCACCCGATCGAGCTGTTCGAGTTCTTCTGGACGCTGCACAAGAACAACTGGGAGGGCGTCTGGCAGCTCGACCAGTTCCCGTTCCGGGAGGACAGCGTGGCCGCGGCGAACCTGGCCATCGACTTCCTCAAGCGGGTGCAGAAGGGCCTGGCGGTGCTCGACGTCGAAGGGCTGAAGCAGGCGCAGGCCGCGCACGACGCCGTGGCCGCGCAGCGGATCGCACAGAACGCGCTCTTCGGGTCGTGACAGTCCCGCCGTGAGCCGGGGCCGGCCTGCCGACCGCGACGACGGCCACGCTCGCAAGCACGTGCACTCCGGTCGGCCGACCGCGACGACCCCGACGACCTCGCGACCCCGACAACCTCGCGACCCCGACAACCTCGCGACCCCGACAACCTCGACGACGATCTCGACGACCTCGCGGCTGAGCACAGGGACACCCGCTATACCGATCAGGTATAGCGGGTGTCCCTCCTCTCCGGCGACGGCAGAACGTTCGTCATCCGAGTCCCGGCCGCAGCGGTCCCGCCGGCACCCGACGTGAGCCGCGTGCGGGACCCGTCCACCACGTCCTCCATGCCGGTCGCTCAGCAAGAAGCTCGTGACCGGCCCGGTCACCTGCCCGGCCGATGAACGGACCCGTGAGCGGGCACGACCCACCCGGTCACAGCCGTAAGTTAGGGTCACCTACATTGTGAGTAATCCTGACCCCCGGGCCGGCCGTCTGCTGCTGCGCCGCACCGTGCTGACCGAACGCCGGTCGCTGATCCTGGCCTCCGCCCTGCAGATCGGCCACCAGGCCGGCGAGGCCGCCGTCCCCCTGCTGATCGGCGTGATCATCGACCGGGCCGTCGGCACCGGTGACACCGGTGCCCTGTTCCTGTGGCTGGGCGTGCTGTTGGCGACGTTCGCGTTCCTGTCCACCAGCGGGCGCTTCGGCATCCGGGTCGGCATCGGGGCGAGCGTCGAGGCCACCCGCAAGCTGCGCGTCGAGGTGGCCCGCCGGGCCCTCGACAGCCGCGGCAACAGCGAGGGCCAGCTGCCCGGCGCGACGGTCAGCATCGCGACCGGTGACGTGCGCATCCTCACCGCCGTGCTCTACCAGCTCGTGCAGGGCCTGGCCGCCGCGGTCGGCGCGATGGTCGCGGCCGCCGTGCTGCTGTCGGTGTCCGTGCCCCTGGGTGGGCTGATCCTGGTCGGCACCCCGCTCCTGCTGCTGGCCGTACGCGCCATCAGCTCCCCCATCGAGCACCGCAGCGCCGCCCAGCGGGAGCAGGCCGCCCGCGCCGCCGGCGTGGCGACCGACCTGGTGCGCGGGGTGCGGGTGATCAAGGGACTGCGCGCCGAGCGGGCCGGCAGCGCCCGCTACCGGCAGATCAGCCGGGTCGCGATGGACGCCAGCGTGCACAGCGCCCGCACCGAGGCCGGCTTCTCGGCGGCCGTGATCGCGCTCAACGGAGGCTTTCTCGCACTCGTCGCGCTGCTCGGCGGGCACCTGGCCGTGAACGGCGACATCACCGTGGGCCAGCTGGTCTCGGCCGTCGGCCTGGCCCAGTTCCTGCTCGAGCCGCTGGGCACGTTCGGCACCGTGATCGCGGTGGTCGCGTCCGGGCGGGCCTCGGCGACGCGGGTGGCGGCCCTGCTCGACGCTCCCCCGGCGGTGACCGGGGGCTCGTCGCGGCCCAGTTCTGCCCTGGGCGGGCTGTCACTTGAGGACGTGCACGGCCCGGGGCTCGAGGGGGTCTCGCTGGAGGTCAAACCCGGTGAGCTGCTGGGGATTCTGACCACCTCGCCCGAGGCGGGGACTACGTTGAGGCGTTATCTGGGGAGGGAACTCGACCCGGTACAGGGCTCTCTGCATCTCGACGGCCTGCGTCTGAGCGACCTGGAACCCGAAGCCCTGCGCGAGGTCGTCCTGGTCTGCCCGCACGAGCCCGACCTGTTCACCGGCACACTGGCCGGGAACGTGCTCGCCGGGTCCCCCGCCGGCGCCGCCCTGGACCGGGTGCTGGCCGCCGCCAACGCCGACCAGGTCGCCGAAACCCTTCCCGACGGCCTGGAATCGGCCGTGGCCGAACGCGGCCGGTCACTGTCCGGAGGTCAGCGTCAGCGGGTGGCGCTGGCGCGCGCCCTGCTGCGCGACCCGTCCGTGCTCGTGCTGCACGACCCCACCACCGCCGTGGACACGGTCACCGAGTCGTCGATCGCCACCGGCCTGCGCGAGCTGCGCGCCGGGCGCACGACCGTCCTGATCACCTCGAGCCCGGCCCTGCTCGCGGGCGCCGACCGGGTGGTGCTGGTGCACGACGGCACGATCGCCGCCGAGGGTCCGCACACCCGGCTCATGGCCGAGCACGACCTCTACTCCGGAACGGTTCTGGCATGAGCACCATCCTTCCCGTCAGTTCCCCGAAGCGCAGTCGCCGGACGGTACTGGCCGAGCTGCGTCACCACCGGGCCCACGCGTTCTTCGGCCTGGGCTGCCTGATCGCGGCCGCGGCCACCAGCCTGCTCACCGCTCCCCTGCTCGGCAGCATCGTCGACCTGGCCGCGGCCGGGCGCCCGGGCCCGATCGGCTCCCGCGTGCTCGCGCTGCTCGCCGCCGCGCTCGTGCAGGCGGCGCTCGCGTTCCTCGGCCTGGCCGCGGTCGCCCGGGTCGGCGAGCAGGTGCTGGCCGGCCTGCGCGAGCGGTTCGTCGAGCACTCGCTGGGCATGCCGCTGGAACGCATCGAGCGCGGCGGTTCCGGCGACCTGACCTCCCGCGTCACCGAGGACGTCTCCATCGTCAGCGACGCGGTGCGCTCGGCGGTGCCCGAGTTCACGCAGTCGGCGCTGGTCATCGCGCTGACCGTGTTCGGCCTGCTCGCCCTGGACTGGCGGTTCGCCGCCGCCGCTCTGGTCGCCGTGCCGATCCAGGCCTACACCACGTTCTGGTACATGAAGCGGTCCGCGCCGCTGTACGCGGTCAGCCGGGCCGGGGCCGCCGGTGAGCAGCAGCAGCTGCTCGAGAGCATCGGCGGCGCGCCGACCGTGCGGGCCTACGGCCTGGCCGAGCAGCACCTGGGCCTGGTCCGCGAGCGCGTGGCGTTCAGCATGGACCGGATCAACGACGTGGTGAAGCTGCACACCCGCTTCTTCGGGCGGCTGAACCTGGCGGAGGCGCTGGGGTTGTCGTCGGTCCTGATCGCGGGTTTCCTGCTGGTGCGCGGGGGTTCGGTGACGATCGGTACGGCGAGTGCGGCGGCGCTGTACTTCGCGAACCTGTTCGGGCCGATCAACGCGATGCTGTTCCTCCTCGACACGTTGCAGTCGGCGACGGCGTCGCTGGCGCGCATCGTGGGGGTGACCGAGGTCGAGCCGGAGGCTTCCGGATCTTCCGCGGTGGCGGACGGTTCGATCGAGGCCCGCGGGCTGCGGCACGCGTATGTCGCGGGGCACGACGTGCTGCACGGCCTGGACGTGTCGGTGCCGGCGGGCGGCACGATCGCGCTGGTCGGTGGTAGTGGTGGCGGGAAGAGCACGCTGGCGGCGATTCTCGCGGGCATCCGCGCTCCCGACCACGGGTCGGTGACGATCGGCGGGGTGCCGTTGCCCTCCTCGTCAGGGTCGGTGGTGCTGGTGACCCAGGAGGTGCACGTGTTCGCCGGCCCGTTGGCCGACGACCTGCGGCTGGCGGCTCCTTCGGCTACTGACAACCAGCTTTTGGACGCGTTGGTCGCCGTCGGCGCGGACGGCTGGGTGGGTGCCCTCCCGGACGGCATCGCGACGGTCGTCGGTGAGGGCGGGCACACGCTGAGCCCGGAGCAGGCGCAGCAGCTGGCGCTGGCGCGGGTGCTGCTGAGTGATCCACCGGTGGCGATCCTGGACGAGGCGACGGCGGAGGCGGGCAGTGCCGGGTCGCGAGCCCTGGAGACGGCGGCGGCGCGGGTACTGGAGGGTCGCACGGGAGTGCTGGTGGCGCACCGGTTCTCGCAGGCCGCGATGGCCGACCGGGTGCTGGTGATGGACGCCGGCCGGGTCGTCGAGTCGGGGCGGCACGAGGAGCTGGTGGCCGCGGGCGGGCGGTACGCGCAGTTGTGGGAGGCGTGGTCGGCGGGGCGCTCGGCGGCGTCGTAGACGACGGCCCGCGCGGGCGTTCGGCAGCCGCGCGTTCGCCGGCGACGTGCAGGGCGGCGGCTTGGTGCGGGAGCTGAGATGCGGGGCTGGCCCGCACCTTCTCGTCCCGCATAAATCTCTTTTAAGCTCGTTACCACGGATCTGGGATCGCGCATTTCCGCTGTTACCTTCGACCGGCAACCGCCGCCGAAGGGGAGCAACGGTGAACCGAACCAGACTCGTAGTCGCTGGCCTGGCCGCGATCGCCCTGCTGGCGGCCATCGTGCCGCTGGCCGCGAATGCTGTGGGGAGGCAAGGGGAATCGACTGTCGTCGAGGCCGCTGCGACCGGTCCCAAGGTAGTTGGCTACTACACCAGCTGGTCGACCTACGGAGCCCGCGCGGTGCAGATGAAGGCCATGCACACGAGCGGCGCGGCGGCGAAGATGACGCACGTCGTCTACGCGTTCGGAGCGGTCGAGAACGGCAGGTGCGCCGTCGGTGACCCGGCCGCCGACTACCGCAAGAAGTTCACGGCCGCGCAGTCGGTGAGCGGGCGGGCCGACACCGCGACGCAGACGGTGGCGGGCAACTTCAACCAGCTGCGGCAGCTGAAGGCGAAGTACCCGAAGCTGAAGGTGGTCTGGTCGTTCGGCGGGGGCACCGGCTCGGCCGGGTTCACCCAGGCTGTGAAGAACCCGGCGGCGTTCGCGACGTCGTGCCGGGCGCTGGTGGAGGACAAGCGCTGGGCCGATGTCTTCGACGGCATCGACATCGACTGGGAGTACCCCAACGTCTGCGGAAGTGTCTGCGACCGGAGCGGTTACGGCGCCTACCCGAAGCTGCTGAAGGCGGTGCGGGCGGCGTTCGGCAAGGACCTGGTCACCTCGGCGATCACCGGCAACGGCCGGGCCGGGGGCACGCTGAGCAAGGCCGACTACGCCGGGGGCGCGAAGTACCTGGACTGGCTGATGCCGATGACCTACGACTACTACGGCACCTGGGCGAAGAAGGGCCCCACGGCGCCGCACTCGCCGCTGTCGCACTTCTCGGCAGCGCCGGTGAAGGGGTACGACTCGCAGACCGTCGTCGCGAAGCTGCGGTCGCAGGGGGTGCCGGCCAAGAAGCTGCTGCTCGGGATCCCGTACTACGGGCGCGGGTGGACCGGGGTGACGCAGACCAAGCCGGGCGGCAGGGCGATCGGACCGGCGACCGGGCCCAAGTCCCGGGCCAAGGGCGTCGAGGACTACAAGGTGCTGCTGACCACGTGCCCGCCCAGCGGCACCACCGGCGGCACCGCGTACGCGCGGTGCGGCAAGCAGTGGTGGAGCTACGACACCCCGCAGACCGTGGCGACCAAGATGGCCTGGGCGAAGAAGCAGAAACTGGGCGGCGCGTTCTTCTGGGACTTCTCCGGGGACACCAAGAACGCGGCCCTCACCACGGCGATCGCCAAGGGCCTCAGGTAGCCGTCGCACCGCCCGCCCGATGCACCACGGCTGATGTCAGAGAGCAGTCAGGGCCCATGACATCGGCCGAGGTGCGGTCATAGCGTGGGACTTCCGCAACCGGGGCGCCAAGGAGGCCGCCGTCGCGGACAGTCAGGTACGACGCGTTGTGTCTGAAGGTGGGGTCACGGATGACTGGCAGGGCGGCGAACGACGCACACGCCGGGAGCATGCGGGAGGGCCGGCTCCTGTTCGTGCCGACCCGGGTCGGGCCGACCGGCCTGCACGTGGTGCGGGTCCTGCGCTCGGCCGGGGGCGGGCGCACCGCGATCGCCTTCACCGATCCCGGCCTCCTGCTCGAGGTGATGGGGCCCGGCCACACCTGGACCACCCTCAGCCGCGCGGCCCTGCTGAGTCTGGTCGAGCCGCTGGGCGTGGTGGACCTGGCACTCGACCCGCAGCTGGTCGCCGGCCCGAACCGGCCCGACGGCACCCCCGTCGCGATTCCCGTCCCCTGACCGGACAGCCGGGCGAGATCCCGCATCACGAAACCGGTCCGGGACGGCCACGGGGACGGGCCCACTGAGCCAGAATCGTCGCCATGCCCGAGTTCAAGCACCTCGACCTGGCCGACGCCCGCTTCCACGACCTCGAACTGCGCCGCGCCAGCTTCTGGAAGATCCGGGCCCGCGGGGTGTGGATCGGCGAGGTGGAGCTCGACGGCCAGATCGAGGGGCTGCGGATCAACGGGGTGGACGTCGGCCCGCTCATCGAGGCCGAGCTCGACCGGATCCATCCCCAGCGGGGGCTGATGCGCCCGACCGATGTCGAGGGGTTCCGGGAGGCATGGTCCGTTTTGGGGACGCTGTGGGCGGGGACGCTGGAACGGGCCCGGTCCCTGCCCGCGGAGAAGCTGCACGAGCGCGTCGACGGCGAGTGGTCGTTCATCCAGACGCTGCGGCACCTGCTGTTCGCGACGGACATCTGGATCAGCCGGGCCGTGCTCGGTGATCCCCGGCCGTGGCACGCGCTGAGCCTGCCGTTCGACGAGATGTCGCCCGACGACGAGGTGCCCTGGGACCGGGACGCCCAGCCGTCGTTGGACGAGCTGCTGCAACTGCGGGCGAAACGGGCGGCGACGGTCCGTTCGGTGCTCGACAACCTCACCCCGCAGCACCTGGGCAGCCTGACCGAGCCGGTCGCCGGGCCCGGCTATCCCCCGGCCGACCGGTACCCGGTCTCCGAATGCCTTCTGACCGTCCTGAACGAGGAATGGCAGCACCGGCTGTACGCCGAACGGGACCTTGACCGGCTCGGATCCAGCGCTTAATAGGGCGCTGCTGCGTTCGGGGGGCACTGCGCGGCGGTCGTGAAAGGTTCATGGACACGGCCGAGAGGTGCGGGCGAAGCTGCCGGCCACTCGGGAATGGACGCATGACCACCTCCACGCTGCGGTACGCGCTCGTGAGCGCACTGGTGACGTTGGGTCTGATCGTGGGCACCGCCTCGAGCGGCTCCGCCGCGACCTCGCCCACCCTGACCGCGAAGAAGACCAAGGCCGCCGTCGTCTTCGGCTCCGGCCTGAAGGCCGCCTCGACCGAGCAGCCGTGCCAGAGTGGCTCGGCCGCCTGTGCGAGCAGCAAGCCGCAGCTGAGCCTGGCCTGGTCCAGCGCCGCCAGCACGGCCGGCTGCAGGTTCCGCCTCGACGTGGACTGGGGCGACGGCAAGGCCGTGCAGAGCGTGAAGCTGTCCGGCTCCGAGCAGGCCAAGGTCTGGACGGTCACGCACAACTACGCGGGCAACGTCGCGGCCCGCCGGGCGTACGCGATCGGCGCGACCGCGACCGTGCTGGCGGACCCGCAGGCCCGCGGCTGCAGCATCGAGTCGGCCGGCCTCACCTTCACCCTGATGTGCACCCCGACCCAGCTGGTCAGCACCGCCTGGGGCGCGAAGTTCCCCGGCGGCGACAGCGACATCAGCCACCTCAACGACACGTTCCGCCCGGGGGTGGAGAAGTTCGTCGCCGCGATGACCAAGGCCGGCATCACCGTCTCGCCGCAGTCGACGCTGCGCTCGCCCCAGCGGTCGTACCTGATGCACTACTCGTACAAGGTCGCGAAGAAGCAGATCACCCCGGCGCAGGTGCCCGCCTACACCCCCGTCGCCGGGGAGAAGGCGCCCAAGGTCTGCTGGGTGTTCCGCAGCACCACGGGTGCCCTCGACAACACGACCGCCGTGAGGGCCGCGTCCACCCTGCTCAGCTCGATGGGTGTCGACCCGAGCCTGAAGACGCCACCGGCTCTTCGCAGCCGTCACAACACCGGTGACGCCATCGACATGCGCACGACCTGGACCGCGTCCACCATCAAGATCAAGACGGCGGACGGCAAGACCGTGACGATCAGCTCCGGCCCCAAGGACGGCACCAACGCACGGCTGATGGCCGTGGGAGCCAGCTACGGCGTCAACCATTTCGCCCCGGCCGCCGTGGACCGCAACCACTGGTCGAGCGACGGGCGCTGAGCCCGCCCGACGACGTGGCGACAGCCCGCAGGTGCGGGCTGTCGCCGGATGCTTGACGGCCGAAATGGCCGGATTGCAGACTGCTTCGCATGCAGGTACAGCGGATCAGCGCCTTCACCCGTGATCCCGGGGGCGGCAACCCGGCCGGCGTGGTGATCTCCGACCAGCTCCCCGACGAGGCCACCATGCAACGTGTGGCCGCCGAGGTGGGTTACTCCGAGACCGCTTTCGTCGCGGTGCGGCCGGGCACCACCGCGGCCGACGTGCGTTACTTCAGCCCCGAGCGCGAGGTCGAGTTCTGCGGCCACGCCACGATCGCCAGTGCGGTCGCTCTGGCCGAGATCCACGGCCCGGCCACGTTCGAGTTCCACACCCGGGCCGGGCTGGTCCCCGTCAGCACCGCCGTCGACGACGGGCACCCGCTCGCCACGCTGACGTCGGTCAGCCCACAGGTGCACCCGGTGCCCGACGACCTGCTCGCCCGGCTGCTGCCCCTGCTCGGCTGGAGCGAGGACGACCTCGATCCCGACCTGTCCCCGGCCCTGAGTTATGCCGGCGCCTGGCATTTCGTGGCCGGGCTGCGCGAGCTGCCGCGGTTGGAGGCGCTGGAGTACGACTTCGCCGGGGTGCGCGAGCTGATGCTCAAGCACGGCCTCACCACTCTGCAGCTGGTGCACCGCACCGGGCCCTCCCGGTTCCGGGCCCGCAACCCGTTCCCGGTCGGCGGGGTCGTCGAAGACCCGGCCACCGGTGCCGCCGCGGCCGCGCTCGGCGCCTATCTGCGGCACTTCGGGCTCCTCGAGCTCCCGGCGCGGCTCACGATCACCCAGGGCGTCGAGATGGGACGCCCCAGCACCCTTCACGTGGACGTCCCGGTGGACGGGGGCATCCGGGTGAGCGGGAACGCCCGCCGGATCGACTGAGCCGGGCGCCCCTTCGGTGACCGAGGCCGCCCCCGGTGCACGGGAACGGCCCCGGTGACCAGAAGCGTCACGCGAGCGGTCGCGCGTCCTCGATCCCGGGCTCGTCGTTCTGATCGCCGCCCTGCTGACCGCGGGTGCTGCGCAGGCTCCAGACGATGGAGACGGTGATCGTGACCACGATGACGCCGAGGGTGAGCGGGATCGGGAGCTTGCCCACCGGCGTCTCGGACAGGATGAGCTTGAGCCCGGCGAAGGCCAGCAGCACCGCGAGGCCGTAGTGCAGGTGCACGAAGCGCCGCAGCAGGCCGGCCAGGCAGAAGTACAGGCTGCGCAGGCCCAGGATGGCGAAGGCGTTGGCGCTCCAGACGATGAAGGTGCTGGTGGTGATGGCCAGGATCGCGGCGACCGAGTCGATCGCGAAGATGATGTCGGTGGCCTCGATCGCGATCAGCACCACAAACAGCAGGGTGGCGACGCGCTTTCCGTTCCGGCGCACGAAGAACTTCTCGCCGTGGTACTCCGGGCTGGTCGGGATGACGCGGCGCACCAGGCGCACGACCGGGTTCTTGTCGGGCGCGGCCTGCTCACCGTGGCTGAACGCCATCTTGTAGCCGGTCCAGATCAGGAACGCGCCGAAGACGTAGGCGGTCCAGAAGAACGTCTCGAGCAGGCCGGCGCCGACGAAGATGAAGGCCAGGCGCAGCACCAGCGCGCTGATCACGCCCCAGAAGAGCACCTTGTGCTGGTAGGCGTCGGGCACCGCGAAATGCGTGAAGATCAGCGCGAAAACGAACACGTTGTCGATCGACAGCGCCTTCTCGATCAGGTAGCCGGCGTAGTAGGTGCCGGCGACGTCGCCGCCCTGCCAGAGCCAGAGCACCACGCCGAACAGCAGACCGGCGGCGACCCAGATCGCCGACCAGATCGCGGCCTCACGGAAGCCGATGACGTGGTTGTCGCGGTGCAGGAACAGGTCGACGGCCAGCATGGCACCGACAGCCAGCATGAGAGCGGCCCAGACCCACAGGGACACGTCCAACGGTGAACACCTCTCGTCCACACCCCGTTTCGACGAGGTGATGCTGGACGAAGGTCTCCCCGGGCCGCCTTTCGGACGGCTCGCACCACCGGGGCCCGGATGGCCAGGCCCGTAGTGACGACGGTGCGCCGGAACGTCGGGTACTCCCCTTCGAACTGCTACTGAGGATTCCTGACGTCCGGCGTCCCGTCAACCGGTGATGTCCTTGGCTTTTGGTTCGCTCAGCGAACCACGCGGAGGCCGTCGAGGATGAAACCGAGGCGGCGCTCGTACTGCTCGCGGGTCTGCTGGTCGCAGGCCCGGATCACCACGCCGCGTTCGAGGATCAAGGTGTTGAGGTCGTCGGGGGTGAGGTCCGGGCGCACGACACCGGCCCGCTGCGCCTCCTCCAGGACCTCGGCCGCGAAATCCTGTGCCTTGCAGCAGAGTTGGCTCAGGGGCTCGGAATCGGGCAGGCTCCGCATGAGCACGTCGTTGGCCGCGGGCTCGTCGAACTGCAGCAGCCAGATGCCGGTGAGGTAGTGCGCGAACCGCTCCCACGCGTCGCCCATTGTGCCTGCGGTGGTGACGATTCCGGCGATTCGCTCGGCGACCAGGTCGTCCACCACCGCGTCGATCAGGCCGCGCCGACCCCCGAAGCGGTGATAGATGGTTCCCTTGCTCACCCCGGCGGCCCGGGCCACCTCGTCGAGCGGGGTGGTCAGGCCGCCGGCGCGGAAGACGTCCAGGGCGGCGCGGCGGATGCCCTCGGTGTTGCGGCGGGCGTCCGCGCGCTGTCCTTGCGGCGCACTCATCCCGCGGCGCGGTCCTGCCACGACAGGTCGAGGGCGCGGCGGAACAGCTCGACCGGCTGGGCGCCGGAAACCGCACGCTTGCCGTCGAACACGAAGAACGGGACGCCGCTGATGCCCAGCGCCTGGGCCTGCTCGATGTCGGCCCGGAAGTCGCTCTCGTAGGCGTCACTCCCCAGGACCTCGAGCGCCTTGGCCCGGTCGAGCCCGGCCTCCTCGGCCAGGTTCGCGAGCAGGTCGTGGTCGGAGACGTCGGCGCCCTCGGTGAACTCGGCCCGGAAGAGCCGCATGACCATGTCGTGCTCACGGCCCTGCGCCTTGGCGAAGTGGATGAGGCGGTGGGCGTCGCGGGTGTTCGTGACCAGCTGGTGCTCGAAGTGGTAATCGAGGCCGAGTTCGGCACCGCGGGCGGCGATCTGGGACTGCGAGGCCTGCAGCTGCTCGAGCGGGACGCCGACCTTGGTCTTGAGGTAGTCGCCGACCGGCATCGTCTTCAGGGCGTCAGGGTGGAGCTGGAAGCTGTGGTAGCGGATCTGGACGGAGGACGCCTGGGGGAAGTCCTTGAGGGCCTCCTTCAGATGGGCGTCGCCCAGGTAGCAGAACGGGCACACGACGTCGCTCCAGACGTCGACGACAACGGGCTCGGCGGCCGAGCCGAAGGCACTGGCCATCAGGCGCACACCCCGTCCACGTCGCAGACGTCCTGGGTGTTGTCGGACCCGAGCATGGTCAGGGTGGCGATCACCGGGCGGGTCGGCGTCCCGACCTTGTCCTCAGAACTTGACTCCATGGTCAAGAAGATTGCGCCTAATCTGACGGTGGCGTCAAGTTCTTCGCGTCACGTGCGGGCCTGCGGCATCTGGCGGCTCGCTGCATCGAAGGGCTTGCGGCATCACTGAAGCGCCCTGGTGGTGCGTTCACACCAGGACGTGCGTGAGCTGCCTCGGGGACATGCTAATGTTTTCCTCGTTCCCAGGGCAGCCCCTGGGGGCAAACACCTGAGTCCGGGTGGCGGAATGGCAGACGCGCTAGCTTGAGGTGCTAGTGCCCTTTATCGGGCGTGGGGGTTCAAGTCCCCCCTCGGACACTTACTCTGGTACACGTCCTGGCATCCACAGATGCCAGGATCAACCGGTTCTCGTCCTCGTAACTGAGGTGAAGGCCGAGCTGCACGTAGAGATCGCAACGGTCTTGTGGCTCGGCCTTTTTCAGCATCTGGGACACGGTTGAGAGCTGTTCCACCGCTTTCAGCAGATCGCTCCGGGTAACCCGAGTCGACGGATCTAGATCCACCAGCGCGAGTTCCAGCCCCGCCCGCTCCGCGGTGATCTCCCGGGTCCACTCGGCGATCATCACTGGATCTGTGCCCGCCTCCAGGGCCTCGCGATAGCGACGCAGCTTTCCCTCGCACACGGTCACCTGCTCGCGGAGAGCCTGCCGACGAGCCTCCAGCGCAGGATCCTCAGCTGCGGCCAGCAGCAGATCGACCGTCTTCTGACGTCGCGACGGAGAGAACAGGTCGTCGAGCCAGGCATCCAGGTGAGGAAGGATCTTGTCTTCGCGGACGTACACCGTTCGCGGATGTCCCGTCCTCGCAAGGTCGGTGTCGGCCGCCTTCAGCTTGCACCGGTAGTGCGACCGATGGTGATTCCAGCTCCCCTCCATGATCCGCCCGCAGCGTCCGCACGACAGCACGCCACGAAGGGCGTAATGACGCTGAGAACGACGTTCGGCTCGAGGACCGGTCATGGCCGAGTAGGTGGCTCTGTGCCGCCGTGCCTGCATCGCGATCTGGGTCTGCTTGAACAGGTCTTCATCCACGATGGCTTCGTGCATCTGCTTCGGTGAGATGATCCAGCTGTCCCGCGTATTCCAGCGCAGGCGCGTCTGGTGCCCCAGAGCGACGTCATTCACGTCGATCAGGACTTCCTCCTTGCGCTGCTTGTTCCACGCTTCGAAGCCCGTGTAGCGAGGATTCCTCAAGATGGCCTCGACGGTCGGTGCAACCCACGCTTCACCGCTGCGGTGCGCATTGCGGGAGCGATCGTGAGCCGACGGGCATGGAATCCGCTCGCGGTTGAGCTGGTTCGCGATCATGGTCATTCCCTGGCCGGACAGGTAGTCGCGAAAGATGCGGTTCACCACCGCCGCGGTCGCCGCATCGACGACCAGGCGGTGAGCCCTCAACCCGAGTGCGGCCTTACCCGGGTTGCGATGAGGCCCGGCATCTTCGAGCCGGTACCCGTACGGCGGCCGGCCTCCGAGATAGCGCCCCTCGTTGGTCGCCTGAGCGGTCATCGAGGTGCGCACGCGGATCTTGATGCGATTGCGCTCTCCTTTGGACATGCCTCCGTAGAGCGTCATGATCATCTCGTGCGCCTCGCTCCCCGGGTCTACGCGACCACCGATCTCGGGGACCCACAGCTCCACGTCGTAGTGGACGAAAAGCGGGAAGGTGAGACCAAACTGATTGCCGTAGAACGCGCGGGCGGGCTCACCGATCACGACCGCCTCGAATCCACGGGCGGAGTCCTGGAAGGTGTCCAGGAGCGCGGAGGCCTGCTTGCGGCGCCGCCAGGGCAATGCCCGCGTCTGGCCGATGTCGAAGAACTCCGCGACGATCTCCCCGCCCTGCGGCTCGATCAGGCTGCGTGAGCGCGACAGTTGCCACTGCCGTGAGGAGGCTGGATCCTGCTGGTCCTCCGTGGAGACCCTGCCGTAAAACGCGAAGCGCTTGCTCATTCCATTCTCTCCCCACAGTCGAACGTTTCGTCGACTGTGCCATGAGGCTCGGGCGGGGAGCCATCACCAACGGACGACCTGTGGATATCCCGCGCACCGTGGATACTCGGAGGCAGCGAGGAATCATCACTCAGCTCTCGCTCCATCCTGGACGAAAGCAGTATCTGAAGAAGAACCCTGGCTGACGCTGGCGTCAGCGTGGGCGCTTCCGTGGGCGGGACGAAGACGATGACCACTTTTGACCGTGGTTCTGATCCCTTTTCCGAGGGTCCAGACATTTCGTGGGCTCTTCCCTCCAGCAGGAAGACAGCGACCCTCACGAATCCGATCAGACCGCCCTGGGTCACCCACTATATGGAGCGATCTTGTTTCGCTAGGGTCGCCCCGAACCCGCACGAAAGGATCATTCATTCTGTCTCTGGATGGCCCCAATGCAACGAGAGGGAAATCAGTCGCTCCGGTCGCGAGACGTTCACAAAGTCTGTCGACGCTCAGGTAATTGGCCATCTCCGACACGATCGAGCCCATGACGGGGGCTCAGAGATCCACGAGTAGCGATAATCAGAAGCATGTTCGGGTGATGCAGGTGAGATCATCGGGCCATCCCTGCCTGGTGGGGAACAACAGCGTCTGGCCGTGGACCTGGTCGCCCAGCCGAAGGCCACCGGAGCGGAACTGGTCGGTCCGGAGGGCCTGCTGGCCCAGCTGACCAAGCGGGTTCTGGAGGTCGCGCTCGAGGCCGAGATGAGCGAGCGCTTCGGCTACGAGGCCCATGACCCCGGGGGCCGTAGTGGCCGTAACTCGCGCAATGGCCGGCGGGCCAAGACGGTCCTGACCGGTGTCGGGCCGGTCGAGATCAACGTCCCCGGACCGGGCTGCCTCGTTCGAGCCGGTGGTCGTGAAGAAGCGTCAGCGGCGTCTGGACTCGATCGGCCAGATCGTGTCGTCCCTCATGGCAAAAGGTTTGACCACCGGTGGAGGTCTCGGCGCACTTCGCCGAGATCTACGGCGCCAGTGCCGGCAAGGACCAGGTGTCGCGGATCACTGACGCGGTGATCGCTGAGATGGTCGAATGGCAGAACCAGCCCCTGGACCGCGTCTATCCGGTGGTCTTTGTCGATGCCCTGATGGTCAAGATCCGGGACGGAAAGGTCATCAACAGGCCGATTTACGTTGCGATTGGTGTCACGGTCAAGGGGGAACGCGACATCCTGGGGCTCTGGGCCGGAGAGGACTCCCAGGCCGGCGAAGGAGCGAAGTTCTGGCAGCAGGTCCTGACCGAGATCAGGAACCGGGGAGTCGAGGACATCCTCATGCTCGTGTGTGACGGACTGAAAGGATTGCCCGCATCCGTCAGCAACGTCTGGCCGAACACGATCGTCCAGACCTGCGTCGTTCATCTGCTGCGCAACAGTTTTCGTTACGCGCCCCGTCAGGTCTGGGACAAGTCGCCAAGGACCTGCGGCCCATTTACAGCGCCGCGACCGAGGCGGCGGCCGAGCGACTGGAGGACTTCGACGAGGCCTGGGGCCACCGCTACCCGGCCATCACCCGGCTCTGGCGCTCAGTGTGGGCCGAGTTCGTTCCGTTCCTGCAGTTCGACGTCGAGATCCGCAGGATCATCTGCACGATCAACGCGATCGAGTCGCTGAACTCCCGCTACCGGCGCGCGGTGAACGCCCGTGGGCATTTCCCGACCGAGCAGGCTGCGATGAAGTGCTGTACTTGGTGACTCGTTCCTTGGACCCGACCGGCCGGGGTAGGGCAAAGTGGGTCGTCAGGTGGAAGCCCGCCCTCGACGCCTTCGCGAACATCTTTGAAGGCCGCCTCACCCCGGCCAGCGCCAACTAATCAACGCTGGGTCGCGATCCACCGTTACTCGGGCTCTGGCGCAAACGCGGTGGTCGATTTCAGGTGAATTGCGTTCTATGTGATCTTGACCTGTGGGCGGTGTTGATCTTGGGCGTGTGCTGTTTCCAGAGCTGGCGGTTGGGGTTGAAGGTGTTCTTGAGGACGGCGATGGGTTACGGATCCAGCTGGTCTCCGCGGCCGCGGAGGCGTTCTGCCCCTCGTGCAGCGCTCTGTCGCGCGGGACGCATGGCTGGTGCCGCCGCCGGCTGAAAGATGTCGCCATATTGGGTAGAAGCGACTTGCTGGAGCTACGTTTTTGCAGGTTCGTCTGCATCGAGAACGACTGCTCGCGCAGGACGTTCCGGGAACAGATCCCGGGTCTGGCTCGCCGCTGGGCTCGACGGACCGAGCGGGTCACGTCCATGATCGCCGGGTTCGGTTTCCTGGCCGCCAGACGTGCGGGTTCCCGGCTGCTGGAATCAGCGGGGATCAGGATCTCACGCGATACCGTGCTGCGAGTCGTTATGAGCCTGGCGCTGCCGTTCGAGCAGGCCCAGGCTGTTGGGGAGCCGGTCCCGGCCGTGCTCGGCGTCGATGACGTCGCGATCCGCAAGGGCCACAGCTACGCCACGATCATCATCGACGCCACCACCCATCGTCCCTTGGATCTTCTACCTGACCGGCTCTCCGAGCCCCTGGCCACCTGGCTCCGGGCCCACCCTGGGGTTGCGATTGCCTGCCGCGGCGGATCGAACGCCTGCGCTGAGGCCATCCGGGACGATGCACCTGAGGCAGTCCAGGTGAACGATCGCTGGCACCTGTGGCGCGGGCTGGGTGAAGCGGTCGAGAAGGTCGTGACCGCGCACGCCGCATGCTGGCGGTCCGCCGCAGGGCAGACGCTGAAAGCGCCTCCGAAGAATAAGGTCTGCGCTGCCACTGTGTTGGCGGAACGGACGGCCGAGCGGCACCGGATGGCTCATGACCTTCTCGCGCAGGGCCTGAGCATGATGGAATGCCGGCGAAGACTTGGCTGGGGCCTGAACACGGTGAACAGGTATGCCCGGGCGGCCACGGCCCAGGAACTGCAGAAGCCACCGCGCTACCGGGCCACCCTCGTCGATCCCTATCGTGATCACCTACGCCGGCGCCTGATCGAGGAGCCGACGGTTGCTCTCACGCATCTGCTGGCCGAAATCCGCGAGCAGCGATACCCCGGCAGCGCGAACCTTCTGTTTCGCTACATCAATCAGGGCAGGCTGGATCTGGAGCACCCACCGGCCAGACCCCGCAAGGTCACCTCCTGGATGATGACCGATCCCACCAACCTCGGCGCACACGACGCGCTTCGCCTGAAGGAAGTTCTGGACCTCTGTCCCGATCTGAACCAATCAGCCTTTCTGATAGCCCAGTTCGCGCACATGATGATGAACCGAACCAGCGAGAAGCTCACGGCCTGGATGGATGCGGCTGAAGCTCTCGGGCAGTCCGCCCTGAAAAGTTTCGTCACCGGGCTGCGTCAGGACCAGGGCGCGGTTACCGCCGCTCTGAGCCTGGAGCACAGTAACGGCCCGACCGAGGGCACGAACACGAAGATCAAGCTTCTGAAACGTCAAATTTATGGCAGGGCGGGCTTTCCGCTGCTCCGCCAACGCATCCTACTGAACTGAGGTGCCCTTCACCGTCCCCGGGCACCACCGTTTGTGCGCCAGAGCCGGTACTCGGACAGTCCCCACGAGATCTCATAATCACCATCATCTGATCATGCAAACCGCACCGTATCGTTACAAGACTTAGGAATTTGGACCAGACGCACATCACCGGCATGTCCGCAGTCAGCTACCGAAAGGGGCTCCTGATGCCTGGTCACGGGAGGTACCGGGTCAGGGTCTCGCCCACGACACGTGAACTCAGGTAGCGATTCACTGCGTGGTGCGAGTTGCCGTTGTCCACGGTGAACTCGTCGATACCGAACCAGATGCTGCGCAGGTCGGATCCGCCGCTGGTGACCGGGTCGGCGGGGTCGCGCACGTTGACCCAGCGTCCGACGTTTGGCGGTATGCCCTCGGCAATTCCGAATGTGGGTTCGGGCAGCTTTTCACGCACAAGGGGGTGGCCGAGGATCGACCCTGTGGTCAGGAGCAGCCCGATGTGGCGGTGCGGGTGCTGGCGGAGGTACTCAAGGGCCAGGACTGATCCGAGTCCGTGGCCGATGAGGATCTCGGGCCCGTACGAGAGCGACTGGGCGAGGTGAGCGTCGGTCTCGCGCTTGATCAGGCTGTCGCTGAGATACCAGCCGACCTGATCGAGAGTTGTTGTGGTCAGTGAGTTCCGGCGCTGGTCCTTACTTCGCTGCAGTCGATCGTAGGTCACCAGCCGAATCCGTGGTGGACGGTTGCTGGCGCCGGCCCGGACCAAACCGTCGGCCGTGGCCTGCTCCAGGTCTGCACGTAGGACCGCCGCGCCTGTCTGGTCGTGATCGGCGCCCGGCAGGATCGTGATCGGGGGCAACGCCTCGCGGAGTGCCTTGATGTCCGCCTCGGTCCCGCCCGGCACGGTGCCCCAGGCCGGAAGCCGCAGCCCGTTGCGGGCGGTGACGAAGTACCTGACGAACGCGTCCCTCTCCAGGTTACCCAGCCGTGCGTGCACGTTCTCGTCGATCAGGAGGACCAGAGAGGCTGAGCTGGACAACTGCGAGATCAGGCGGGCCTGAGGTGAGTCCGCCAGTCGTCGGGCCCGGCTGAACGCGGGACCCCCCAGTCTGGCGTCGGTCCTGTTTTCCCAGACCTCGCCCATGGTGATGGCCAGGCGGCCTGGGGGTAGGACGCTACCTTCTGGCTGCTGTCGCAGTTTGCGGGCGTAGTTCCGTGCCCAGGACAAGATCAGGCCCGGCGCCATGACGTGCTGAGGCCAGATCGCCACGTACCAGTCATCCAGTAGCAACGTCTCGCGTTTTGCTGGTGGGAGGCCCGTTTCGGAGGAGGCCGCAAGCAGCCAGCCACGGAGATCCTGGCCCGCCCGGGAACGCTCGGCCGGATTCAGGCCAGGCGTGGGCCCAGACGTGGTGAAGGCGACCAGCTGCTCGGGCACTTCACTGATGCCGGAGCCGACCTCGTCGTGATGACGGGGGTCATCCCCGACCGGCTGATGGTCGATGTATCCGGCATCCAGACCAATCAGGAAGTCCTGATCAGCGGGATCCACGACGCGGGCGTAGTCGGCTAGGAACAAGACGAGTCCCCGGGCGCGAGCGAGATCTGCTCGCGTCACCGCGAGGACCGCACGCACCAACCTTCGGGCCAGGGGCAGGTCGTCGAGGTACGGCGAGGTCTCGGACGCGGTGAGCAGATCCGTCAAATAGGCGACGGTCACAGTGTCCGATTCCACCTGCTCGTCGACGTCCAGGACAACGGCGCCCAGGCGCTGCAATCTGCTGGCCGCGGGGTGGCTGGAACGGGAAACGGCTACGACATGGGTGCCCGGTACCCGACTCAACAGTGCGAGGGTCTCCACCGTTTCCTGAAAGCCGTGAGTGAGCATGTCGTCCAGTGCGTCCACGACAATGCGGGTCTTCCCTGTCGCGTGGCCACGCTGGGCCAGAGCTACTTCGATGGCCCCTGGATCATCATGACCGGACTCCAGGCCCAGCGCCTGCCCGATGCGATGCAGCACTCCATCGCTGTCCAGTCCGTTGGCATAGACGGCGATATCGGCCCACCCGATCGGCGGGCGCAACGATCGAGGAATCTCACGCAACGAGGCCCGGTGCTGGTCGGCGAACTCGCGGTCGCCGAAGGCCACCAGGTAGTCGATCAGCACGGACTTCCCGCTCCAGGCGCTGCCGGTGAGCAGGATCAGGTCTGCGACGGGTGGCTCCCTGAGCAGGTCCTGGATGATCCGGGAGCGGGCGATCACGCGCCATGGCTGCTCCGATGTGCGATCTCCGGGAGCCCAGTGCTCGAGCAGCCCTTGCCTCGGCGGGAGCGGGCCATGGCTGGGATTGGGCAGACATGGATGCGGCGCGAGAAGGTCCCCCACGGCGTGGACGTCCCACTCGTCGTGCCCCAGGCTCCGTTCCAGCGCATCATTCAGATCGCGGACGGAAAAGTAGGGTTTCGCGGGATCGTACTGCTCGAGCTGCCTCCGCAGCGGCGAGATAAACCCTTGACGGTTCGGCGATTCCCGAACGGCCCCGGTCGCGGTCACCACGATCCATCCGGGCGGAAGACCCAACACACTCGGATCCCTCAGTACCGTGCCGGCCCGCTCGGTGTCGAGCAGCAGCAACAGTCGCCCGACCCGGCTCTCCCGGAGCAGCTGAATGAGATCAGCCAGCTGGATGCCAGGCCTGCCTTGGGCATCCAGCAGGACCGGGCCGTGGGTGCCTTGTCGGGTCGAGACGGCCAGATGGATCACGACCGCGTCCGCGGATGTCCAGGCCCGGCTGGCATCGCTGAGAAATGTGAGTAGTTCGGACACATCGTTGGCCGTGTTCCGACTGAAAGTCCGGAATGCTCGCGTGCCGAGCACACCGGGGGTTGCCAGCCACGACTCCAGCTCGGCACTTTCCACTGCAGCCATGGCTTGCAGGGCAACGTTTTTCAGCGTGATAGAGATGACTTGCCGCGGACGGTGCCGGGGTTGACGGCCTGCATCGACACTGACCACGTAGCGCCGCCCGGCCAGGGTGCGCAGCCGCACCTCACGTCCGAGGCGCGGCAAGGCGACGCTGGTTCCGGGGGAAGCCTCGACGACTTGGCTGGCGTCCCCCCAGCGCACCTCGAGTACCGGAGGGTCGGTGTCCGGCAGCTCTATTCGCTGTTCCATCGGGTCGGAAGGTGACGGTGAATCGAAGGTGAGCCCTGCATCATCCATCGAGATCTTCAGGCTCAGTTGTGACGCGGCGGCGCTGAACGTGGCAGCGCCCAGCCCAAAGGTGCGGCTTCCGATCAGGCCGGGCGGAATGCGGCGTTCCAGAACGATGGTCGCGAGCCGGAGAGTCTCTTGGGCTGCGTCGGTGGCCAGTGCCCTGGCCGGCAGCCGCCGTGCTGCCTGCCGGAACCAGCGCAGCAGGTCAGGCCCATCGGGCCCAGTCACGCTGGCCAGGACGGTAGCCATAGCGTCACCGACTGCGCGCGTGTCACCCGTGATCGCAGCCCAGATCACCTTTTCTTCAAGGCGGATCAGAGCGGAGTGCTCTTGGTGTAGGTCCAGCACGATCGAGCGTGCGGCCGGGGCTTGAGGGTGATCGGTCAGCTGGGCTCTGAGCTGTTCACTCACCTCGGGGCGCAACGTAATGCCGGAGGTCGACGCCGAGGCCACCAGCGGCCCGAACCATAATTCTGACTCCGCACCCGCGTCCAACTTCGGTAGCAACCGTAGCCGCACTCTTCGCAGCAGTGCCGGCTCGACGATCGTGGCCACCGAGACCAGCCGGGCCAGATCGAGGATCGGTTCCGGGACCTCGTCCAATTCAGGATCAGCCATGTCGGCGAACCACCTTCGGCAAGTCGTCCCAGGCGACCGTGAGAGCAGCCCCCGGGAGTCCCATACCCCTCTGCGGGACCAGCGCGACAACCTCTGCTGGCAGGGCACGCAGCCAGCGTGCCTTGCGTCTGGTGCCGAGGCTGGTGATCACGAGAACCGGTCGCTCTCTCGGTAGCTCGAGGGGAACGGGGTCATCGTCGATCCAACGGACAGCCGTGCTGGACATGCCAACAGTGTTCTGGATCTGCTCGAGCAGGAAGTCGACGTCGGCCAGGTACGGGATCATGGCCGGGCCGATGTCAGCGACCACTGTCACGCCCTGGCTCAGCGAGCGTTCGTGCTCGTAGGGGATGCACCGGAGTGGAGAACAGCGGGCCACGGCGCGGATCAGGCGCGGTAAGTCTGGCCGGGTACTGCGCCGCGGTCTGGCCAGGAGGGCGGTGACGGCCGGTCGGATCCGCGAGGGTGAAAGTGGTGGCTCGTAGGGCAGTTCGGGTGTTGGCTGATCGTGCGCACGCAGTATCGTCTCGGGTACGTCGATCTGCACAGGTGCCGGATCTGAGGCGATCTCAAGCACGGTGACCGCTGAACGGTGAGGTGCTGGCCCCGTCCAAGCTGGCGGTTTCGAAGGAGCGGGTACATGCTGCACCTGTGCCGACGCGGGCGCGCTCTGCGCCGGGGCATGGTCGGATGGGGGCAGAGCCTGCGTGGCCCGGAGTCCCAGAAGGGCTGTCACGGCTTGGACACCTGCTTGGTCGTGGATGCCAAGGATGGCGGCAGCCGTCAGGGCATCGGCCATGCCGATCGGCGGGCGGCTCATCGGTTGTCGGTCTTCACCAATGTGGTCTGCGCAATCGCCTCCCACAGGTCCGATCCGGGCTGCTGATCGAACCGGATGCAGGCCCGCACGGTATCGAGGAACTCGGCGGTGGACGGCATTCTTCGGTTGGCTGCCTCGGCCGAGTTCTGCGCAGTCGTGAGCTCTTTGGCCACGTTCAGGTACAGGTCGTCATCACGTTCCCCCAGATGCGAGCGGGCCACTTCGACCAGGAACTCCTCGTCCTGCTCCTTGATGTCCAGCACGACACAACGACGCACGAAGGCCGGCGGCATCTCACGTTCACCGTTGCTGGTGATCACCACGAGCACCTGGTGATGCTCGGGCCTGACCCGGCCCACCGAGGCGATGGTGAGTTCCAGGTGGTCGAGCGGGATCAACAGGTCGTTGGGCAGATCCGGCTCGGCCTTGTCGATCTCGTCGAGCAGAACGACCACATCACGCTCGTTGTCGTCACGCAGCCCCGGCGGCCGTACGGCCAGCTTCCGGGCCGCAGCGCTGGAAGGGGACACGGCCCACCACAGCGCACCCGGGATCTGATAGTCAGCTTCACCACCGATTTTCCGGGACGACTGCGCGTCATTCAGCCGCCGGACCAGGTCAACGTCGACGATCAGGTCCTCCACCCGGGTGCGCGAAGTAAAGACATGGCTGATGTAGCCCCAGCCCAGGACATCGGCCACGGCCTTCGCCAGAGAAGACTTACCCGATCCCGGCAGTCCGGTCACGAGCAGCGGCCGCTTCGTCGCCAGCGCGATGTTCACGGCCAGAGCGACCTGCTTCTGACGGAAGACGTAGCCCTGCGAGTTGGCAGCGACCACCTCCGGGGCGGGGAAAAGTGCGTTGGGGAAACTCATGCCGCTCCTAAATAGAGGCCATCGCCTGAACGTAGTCGTCGTAGATCTGGTTCTCCCGCTCGGCATCGAGAGGCGGGAGGATCCGGCGGACTCCAGCCGGGGGCACACACTCCTCGTGCTGTGGGTGGTGGAGGATGAAACCCATCCGCGGGAAAAGGCCACTCAGCTCAGCGATCACGTCCGCGTCGATCGGCGGGGTGCAGACGTACAGGGGCATCCGCCGCAGGTGCTCTTCCACTTCGGTCTCCGTCATCGAGCGCCCCAGCATCTTTTCGAAGCGCAAATAGAGCGTGCCCCTCGCCTCCCGGATGATTTCCTGCCGCAGCGTCGCCAGATTCGCGTGCAGGGCCTGGAGCATGAGGACCTTGACCGGGGTATCAGGCAGGTAGGCACAGTCGAGGTACAGACGAACGGTAAACGAGGCCTTCCCGGTCTGCAGAAGACTATGCCCCGACCCCTCGGGCAGACCGGCAAGAAGGGTTGCCGCACTGTGAGGTTCGATCGGTAGCGATTTGAGCCGCTCAAGGATCGGCTCGGCGTACTGGCTGTCGAAGGAGGGCCCGAAGGGACGTAGCATGTCGCGCGCCCTGACCAGGTCAGGGGCTCGAATCATGGCGCGGGCCAAGACCAGCGCAGCCCGTACATGATCGGCCTGATTGCCATAGGGCACCTCGTCCCCGAGTCGTTCGGCCAGTGCGCGCAACGCCTGCGGAGGCGCCTGCTCCAGGTGCCTGGAGATCTGATCGGCCAGCATCTCGATAGGGCTGTGTCCCGGCCCCCGAGCAGCGGCCTCCTCGAAGGCCTTGACGACCGTCACGGCCAGGTCGTCGAAGGTCGCCGGAACCATCTGCTTGTGCAGCAGCGGGACAGGCGCCCAGTCAGGGTCGCCGAGTCGTCGCTGAACCACTTCGGCCGGGGCCAGCCGGACCGGGACCGTCAGAAAGTCTTTGTCACGGCAGCGCGCGAGCAGCAGGAACGTCGACTCGGCCAGAACCCATTTCGAGTCCAGGGCCGGTTCGTCGAGCAGAATTGCCGCGCCGTCGCAGGCGTGCAGCAGATCGACGATCCTCGCCCGCCAGTCGTCGCCGCCGCTGATCTGTCCCCCGTCCCAGAGGACCTTCATCTTGCCGTCGGACTGGGTCTCGATGTCCTGGGCGATCCGCGCGAGCCGCGTCCGGTCCGGCTGGGCCGTGCTGTGACTCAGGAACAGGCGGAACCGCATCAACCCCTCCTTGACCACATGTTCCGCGCATCCTATTCGTCGCCGAAGCTCGTCCGGTACGTCTCGGCTCGGCGCTCTTACGGATCATCGATCGCGCCGCTCGTCCGGCCGCGCCGGCTGGCACCTCGACCACTTCTTTTCGCCCGCGCATCCGGCGTTCGTGGATCGTCGTGGGAGACAGCCGTTGGTCGTGCCCGAGCGACTGAACCTGCCCCCGAACAGAGGGGATGAGCCTTTCAGCAGGTACCGGCCGGGTCACGGGGCCTTATCGACCGACACCTTGATGGCCATCAGGAGGTCCGGGGCTTTTTGGATCTCGTCGCACACCAGAAGGTCGTCCTGAGCGTCAGCGAAAGGCTGAAGGCATCCGGCTGGACCCGTGGAGAGTAACAACGCGAAACCTAGGTCCCGAGCAGGACATCGACGTCCCGGACCCCGGCCAGCTGCCCCAGCCCCCGCACGTACTCCAGCAGACCGGCCTGCATCTGCAGCAGCTCGTCCCGGCACCGCTCGTTGTCCGGCCAGGCCGTCTCCGGCTCGCCGGGATGCGCCTGCTCCCACTCCAGGAGCCGCGGGTGCCACTTCGCCATGAACGGGCGTAACTGCTTGTTCAGCATGGCGATCGCCAGGTGCTCGACGGTCTGCGTGCAGTTGGTGTGCGGGCTCGGGCGCGCCTCCAGCAGGATCCCTCGGACCTCCTGAAACAGCGTGTAGAGCGAGTTCAGCGCCTCCCGCACCCGACCAGCCTCCGGGTCCAGCGGCTGTACCGAGACCCGGGTCGCAGCCTGCACGAACACTTTCCATGCCACGCCCTCGTTGGACGGTGTGACGGCAAAGGTGAGATCGCTGAACTGCGGGATCGACACCCGCAGTTCAGTCAGCCGGAACGTGAGCGTGTAGGTGTAGTAGACGAAGGCCGCCACTCCCCCGGCCACAGTGCCGCACAGCACGAACAGCGCAGCCCCCGACAGCTGACTGCCCGCGTAAACCACGAGCCCCAGTAACGCCCCGGCCGCCAGACCCACGACCAAGGCGAACCAACGGGTGTACAACCAGGGCCTACGCATGCCCCATAGCCTGACAGATCGGTACTGGTACGGCACCCAGTGTCTCACCGAGGAGGCGCCCGAAAGGGAAGTGCGAAAACGTCTCGGGTTCGACCAGTAAAGGTCACACTTTGTGAGTGGCCAGTCACAGTCAGCTCGACTTCTTCCCGGAGTACTCGGCCTTCATCTCTTACCACGTCGAGAGCGGCCGCACCCTAGCCGCGACACTGCAGACCCAGCTGGAGACGTTCGACTCGCGCTGGTATCAGGTTCGCCGCCGTCGGGTCTTCCGTGACGCGTCCAACCTGGCCGCGCACCCGGACCTGTGGGCGGGCATCGAGCGCGAGATGCTGTCGTGCGAGTGGCTGATCCTGCTGGCGTCCCCCGCGGCAGCGAAATCGCAATGGGTGCAGAAGGAAGTGTCCACCTGGCTGCGTCACCGCCCCGCCCACCGGGTGCTCATTGTTCTGGCCGAGGGCCGGATCGCCTGGGCACCCGAGGGGCCGAGCAGCGACGCCTTCCCGCCCGCCCTACTGCACGCCTTCAGCCGGGAACCGCGCTGGCTCGATCTCACCTGGACCCGCGGCGTCGAGACCCTGGAACCCCGAGATCCCCGGTTTGAGGACGTGGTGGCCGACCTGGTCTCCACGCTCAGTGGGCGTCCCAAGGACGAACTGATCGGTGCCGCGGTCCGCGGAGGCCGGACCCGGAGGCGCCTGCTCGCCTCGGTGATCGTGGTCCTGCTGACCCTGCTGGGCCTGAGCGGATGGCAGTGGCGCGCCGCGACCGCAGCCGGCAACAAGGCCCTGGCCCGCCAGTTGGCCACCCAGTCAGCCACTCTCGCCGAGAACGACCCGGAACTGGCCGGTCTGCTGGCGGTGGCCGCCTACCGGGTCTCACCGGTCGAGCAGGCCCGCCGCACCGTGGGCACGACCGCGCTGCGGCCCCTGAAACGGGCGTGGCTGGGGCACACCAGCGCGCTCGACCAGATCTCCTTCAACGAGTCCGGCACCCGTGTGCTCACGACGGACGACCTCGACACGGCTCTGCTGCGGGACGCCGCCACCGGCCGCACCCTGCTCACCACCCCAGCCTTCGGCGCCTTCTTCGTTGCCGGCTCCGAGCAGGTCGTCACCGTAAGCAGGAACCAGCTGAACCTCTGGAGCAGTGACACCGGCCGGGTCGTTAAGACCTTCACCATCGATGCAAAGGAGCCCACCGCCGTCGCGGCCGACCGGTCCGGCCGGCTGGTCGCCGCCAGCCTCGGCCAGCAGGTACGGATCTGGGACACCCGCTCCGGCCGACTACTGCGCCAGATCAAGAGCATTGACGAAGGTTATTTCTTCGACCTGGCCTGGTCGCCGAACGGAAGCCGCCTGGCCACGGTGAACGGCGACGAGGTCAGGCTGTGGACCCCGGGGACGGGCCACCTGATTGCCGTCCTACAGCACCTTGATTCTGTCAGCGTCCTGGGAGTCTCCGCCGACGGAACCGAACTGCTTACCGGGGACACAGCCGGGCGCACCCGGCTGTGGGACGCCCACGACGGAAGCCCGATCACGTCGCTCAGCCTTCATCAGGCGCGCGTCACCGCGATCGCCTTGAGCCCTGACGGGAACCTGGTGGCCAGCGGCAGCGAGGACGGCGAGGTGACGGTGCAGGACATCCGAGCCGGGCGCGGCCTGGTGCTCGAGGGGCGTCACACGGCCGGGGTCAGAACGATGATGTTCAGTCAGGACAGCAGTCGCCTCGCCACCGGCGGGGACGACGGCACAGCCCGGGTCTGGAACGTCGGGCTCCATGGCTCCGCCGGTCTTTTCGGGACCAACGGCGAGGAGCCGGTGACGGCATTGAGTTACGATCCGGAAAGCAGCCGTCTGGTCACGGGAGGCGCGAGCGGCCGGATCCGGATCTGGGACGCCGCATCGAACCCCCCAGTGACTGAGTTGGCCGGCGATGTCCTCGCCGGTCACGACCAAGCCCTGTACAGCCCGGACGGTAACCGGGAGTACTTAGGAGGACCCGACGGCAGCGCAGCCGCCTGGGACTCCACCGGACAGCACGTGCTCTCCTTCTTGCCTAACGACGACGGGTCCGGCATTTCGTCGGCCGGCTCGATCGCCCTGAGCCCGGACGGAAGGCGGCTCGCCACTGCTTCCGTCAATACCGGCGTCGTCTATCTCTGGGACACCTCGACCGGGTTGCTCCTCGGCTCCTCCGAACCGGGCACCGGCGGAATCGGACCACCAATGTTCGGCCCCGACGGCAGGTCCCTGATCGCGCTCGGAACCGAGGGCGAAGTCGCGCTCCTCGCCCCTCAGACCGCCGCGCGTCAGCAGCACCTGGGCAAGAATCTCAGCAGTGCCGTCCTGAGCCCTGACGGCCGCCAGATCGTCACCGCAGACACCAACGGCACAGTCCAGCTGTGGGACATCGCCACCAAGGCGGCCAGCACCCTGGTTACCTCCCCGGCAGGCCCCATCGTCCTCGCCTACAACACCAGCGGGAACCGGTTGACCGTCGCTGGCCCGGACGGCCGCGTGAGCATCTGGGACCCGGACAACCGTCAATCCCTCGGATCGGTTCGTGTGGGCACTGCCCCGGTGTCCCGGGCTCTGCTCAGCCCGGACGGCCGGCGCCTGGTCACATCGGGCGGCGGGAGCGGCGTACAGCTCTGGAATGCCGAGACCGGCACCGTACTGTCATATCTGACCCTGGCCTCCGCCAACACAATGACCTTCAGCCCGGACGGTAGCCAGCTGGCCACCTCGGGCAAGGCACTGGTGCAGATCTGGGACCCCGAGACCGGTCAGCAGATCGCTACCCTGGGCGAGTCGGACTCCGACGCAACGGCTCTGGAGTTCTCACCCGACGGACAGAAGCTGCTCGTCGTCGGCCTGGACACAGCCATCTATCGCTCAGCCCCATCTGGCGACTCAGCCGTGCAGCGAATCTGCGCCAGCGTCAACCGCGATCTCAGCGACTCCGAACGCCGCACCTACCTCCCCGACGACCGCAAGCTCACAGTCTGCCCGAAGCCGGCCTGACCGAAACACCGAGGAGGTAGAACCCGATGAGCCTGGATGCCGAGGAGTTCCAGACCCGTTTCGAAACTCTGGCCGCAAACGTCGACACGTACGTGCGAGGCAAGCCCGACACCGTCCGCACCGCTCTGGTCTGTCTGCTGGCCGAGGGCCACCTGCTCATCGAGGACTATCCGGGCCTGGCGAAAACTTCGCTCGCCCGGGCCATCGCACAGTCGGTCGAGGCAGGCTTCCAGCGCATCCAGTTCACCCCCGACCTCCTCCCCGCCGACGTGACGGGCACTCAGGTCTACCGCCCCGGCCAGACCGAACCGCAATTCCGCCAGGGCCCCGTCTTCACCAACATCCTGCTCGGCGACGAGATCAACCGCGCCTCACCCAAAACCCAGTCCGCCCTCCTGGAAGTCATGGCTGAACGCCAGGTCACGACAGACGGCATGACCCGCCCCGTCCCGCGTCCGTTCCTGTGCATCGCCACTCAGAACCCGGTCGAGCACCAGGGCACCTACCCGTTACCCGAAGCCCAGCTCGACCGCTTCGCCATGCGCATCAGCATCGGCTACCCCGAACCCGCCGACGAGGTCGAGGTCGTCGAACAGGGGCTCGCCCGGCGTACACCCGAGCAACTCCCCCACGTCCTCACCCTCGCCCAGCTGACGGAGATGATCGAGACCGTCCCCGACGTCCACGTTGCCCCGGCCCTGCAGCAGTACATCGTCGCCATCACCCGGGCCACCCGCACCGCCACCGGCGTCCGGCTCGGCGTCAGCCCTCGCGGCAGCGTCACCCTGGCCCTCTGCGCACAGGCCCGGGCCGCATCCCGAGGACGCCGCCTCACCGACCCGGACGATGTGAAGGCCGTCGCAATACCGGTTCTCGCGCACCGGATGATCATGGCCTCCTCCGCCCTCGCCGACCGGGCCCGTCCCGAAGACGTCATCGCGAAGATCCTCACCGACATCCCGATTCCACCTCCACGTAACGGCTGGACCTGAGTCCCCATGACGCGATCCGGCTACGCGGTGCTGACCACCTCGGCGATCCTGACCGCTCTCGGCCTGACCCTCGGCTACCCCGAGCTGACCCTGGCCGGGCTCGCGGGCGCGGGCACTCTCGCCACGGCCCTGATCTGGATGCTCGCCCGCCCCGGCCTCAGCGCCGAACGGGTTCTCGAACCTGAACGGGTCTTCGAGGGCGAAACGGTGGTCTCGCGGCTCACCATCCGTAATCAAAAGCCATTACGGACGCCTCCACTCACCGGCCGTCAGGAGCTCGTCGGACAGCTGGTGCCCATCACTGTTCCAGCGCTCCCGCCGTACGGAAGTGTGGTGGAGACCCGGACCTTGCATCCCGTCCGCCGCGGCGTCTACCCGATTCCCCCAGTCCGACTGGGGCATTCGGACCCGTTCCGGCTCATCGCCTCGACCGGACTCACCGGCACACCGGTCACCCTGCGGGTCTACCCCGTGCCCTACCCCGTCGCCCCGCTGCCGAATCCCCACCTTCAAGACGCGGACGGTCTCACCTCCGACCCCGTGCTCGGCGGGGTCACCTTCCACAGCCTGCGCGACTACCACGAGGGCGACGACTGGCGCCTCGTGCACTGGGCCTCCAGCGCCCGCGCCGGCCGCCTCATCGTGCGCCACAACGTCCTCGCCGACGAGGTCCACCACTGCATCGTCCTCGACACCAGCAGCGCCGCCTATCCCGACCCACAAGCCTTCGACGACGCCGTCCGGCTGGCCGCCTCCTGGTGCCTGGCCGGATTCGAGGCCGGGGCCAACGTTCTCGTGAAAACCACCGCCGGGGACGAAGCCACTACCGTCCCTCACGGGCGGCCTCCCAGCCGCCCGACCGCCGTCCTCGACCTCTTGGCCTCCGTCGCCCCGCACCATCAATCGCCAGGCATCGAGAGCGTCAACGCGATCCTGTCCGCCCACCGGGGCCGGGCACTCGGGGTGATCACCGGCCACACGGCCGCCGACAAGCTCGCCGCTCTCGCATCCCCCGCCCGGCCCGTCAGCGTCGTGCAGATTGGCGTCACCGACGGGCCCGGACCGGTACTCCCGGGGATGAGACTGGTCCGGGCCCTCGACGGCGAACGGGCCGTCGTCCGCTGGAACCGGCTGGTCCCAGCATGAACCGCGCCATCGAGACCCTGCTGGGCACCACCCTCATCCTGAGCACGACGCTGCTCTACCAGGTCTACTTCGCCGACCCCTGGTTCCTCGTGGTGCTGTCCATTGCCGCGCTGAGCGCCACCGCACTTGGCACCGCCCTGGCCCTACTGCAACGCCCTCTGGTGACCACCGCAGCGTCCCTCATCGGTTTCGTGGTCCTCACGATCGCCACGTTGCTGGCCGGCACCACGGCCTCCGGATTCCCCACCACCCGCACGTTCCGGATCCTCACGCACCAGGTCGCCGAGGCCTGGGGAAACTCGCTGAGCGTCACCCTTCCTGCCGATGCGAGGCCGGAAGTGCTCATGCTGCCCCTCGCCGCCACCTGGTTCTCCGCGCTGGGCCTCACCCTGCTGTGCCACTGCTCCAGAGTTCCCCTCCTACCTCTGATTCCAGCCCTAGCCGCCTACCTGCTGGCCCTCCTGGTCACCGCGGCAACCCACACCTCGCAACTACGGGTCGCCTGTCTCTTCATCGTCGCGGCCGCCCTGCTCGGCCTCACCAGAGCCAGAACGTCCGATCGCCCCGCAGATCTCCCCCGCACGGGTACCTTCCGGATCGGCCCGGACGCACATCAGGTCTCAGGCCCCACGGTCTCGATCTGGGCCAGGGGTACATCGGCCGTGGCCGGCGCGCTGCTGCTCAGTGTGCCGATCGTCATGGCGCTCGGCCTCACTCTTGTTCTTCCCCGGACGGCACCCCGCTTCGATCCCCGCCCAATCGACCCGCCCCCCGTACACATCGACCAGACCGTCTCTCCGCTGGCCACGCTCAAGCGCTCGCTCACCACTTCGCCACCCCGCGCCCTGTTCAGCCTGAGGATCAGCGACCCGGCCGTTGACCGGGTGCGCATCGCAGCACTCACCGACTACGACGGCTCGACCTGGACCACCGCCGGAAAGTTCCTCAAGGCGGGCACTCGCCTGCGGGCCGCCGAAACGGCACTCCAAGGCACACCCGTCACCATCTCCGTGCAGATCACAGATCTCCCCGGTCCCTTCCTACCTACAATCGGTGCCCCTTCCGGCGTACAGATCATCGAATCCACCCATTCCGAGTTTGGTTACGACGCCTCGACCGGAACTCTCGCCGACAGCGGCCCGATGCTCCGCGACGTCATCTACCGCACTACCGGCCTGGTGCCACCTAGGGCGAAAACCCTCAAGAACGTCCCCGCCGTCCGCGTCGCCGACCCTCTGCCTCAACAACCACCACAACAATTGAAGGACGCCGTGGTCACCTCGAGCGGCTCCGACTACGACCGGTTGTCCCGGCTCGAAACACTGGTGCGATCGACGCCCTACAGCCTCGACGCGTCGCCCGGCCACTCCTACGGAACCCTGACCCGCCTCGTGAAGGACAAGAAGGCGGGCTACGCGGAACAACACGCGGCCGCCTTCGCGGTCCTGGCCCGTGCCGAGGGCTTCGCCACCCGGGTGGCCGTCGGGTACCGCCTCCACGATCCGGTCAAGGGTGTCTACGTCGTCGGTACCGATGACGTACACGCCTGGCCCGAGGTACTTTTCCCGGACGCCGGCTGGGTGATGTTCGAGCCGACCGACCCACGCAAGCACGCCCAGAAGGACCACGACAGCAGCCCGCGGGTGGACCGTGCCGATCCTCCGCCACCCGTCCCCGTCTCCGTGCCCCAGGGAAATCCGGCCTCCGGTGAGCAGAACGACGAACCGGCCCGCAGCGACTCCGGCGGCCTGCTGCGCGCGACGCTGCTGGGCTGGATCATCGTGCTGGTCACCATGGCCGTGGGCCTCCTGACCGTGGTGGTGGCCAAAGCCCTGCGCAGACAAGGACGACGCAACGCCCGCACGAACTCGGCCCGGGTCAACGGAGCATGGCTGGAAATGCTCGACCGTCTCACCGAACGCGGTACCCGGCCGCCTCTGTCGGCCACTCCGTTGGAGGTGGCCGCGACACTGGCCGACCGCGCCCCCGAGGCCGCGTTGATCCTGAGGGATCTGGCCCCGAGGATCTCCGAAGCGCGCTACGGCCCCGAGGACGTGCTGCCCGCCGATGCGGACCGTGCCTGGCGGCTGGAGCGACGCTTCGCCCAGTTCCTCGACCGAGGTCGCCTACGCCCGCTCCAGCGGATCCGGGCGGCGATCGATCCGCGGCCGCTGAGCAAACCACCGCAGGACCGCGCATTGCGTCGGGAGTTCAGCAGCTCAAGGAGGCAACCATGACCGGCAACCGACGTCCGACCGCGATCCTGGCCTTCGCCGGGGTGCTGGTCCTGCTCGTCATCGGCCTGGAGGTGCTGCGCGACACCGGTTTCCCGCAACAGCAGGTGCAGATGCCCTATTCCGCGGCCTGGCTGTCGTCGAACCAGATCGGCTCGGTCACCCTGCTCGACGGCGACTCGGCCGACGTGGTCACGCAGGTGCCCGTGGGCAAGAACGGCGACGAGCTGAGCACGTCACAGCAGGGCGCCGATGCGTACACCGTCAACCGGACCCGGGGCACGTTCGCGCGCATCGACGGCGCCACCTTCACCACGCACGACCGCCCGGCCCCCTCGACCGAGCCGCTGCAGATCATCCCGGCCAGCACCACGGTGTTCGGGGTGGATGCGGCCGGAACCGTGATCACCCCGATGGATCCCGAGACCCTGACCGGCGACGAGTCCTCCCTACTACCCCTTAGCCCGAGCTCAGACGTGCAGTCGGCCGTCGACTCCGACGGAAGTTTGTGGATGCTTGACCGGAGCACCGGAACAGTCGCGCGGATGCACGACGATCGGCAAGGCCCGGCCCGGCGATTGCTCCCGCCCGCCACGGGCTTCCTGACTCTCTCGCAGGGACGCGCCGCCCTGCTCGACGCCGCGACCGGCAAGGTGTGGCGGTTGGACACCACCGACCAGATGACCAACTCCGCCCGCGAGATCGACTTCACCGGCGCGTCCACCATCGTGCTTTCAGGCGGCGACGACGACCGTCTGCGCCTCGTGGACCCGGAACGCGCGCTGCTGACCAGCTGCCCGACCGACGGATCCAGCTGCTCCCAGGTCTTTCTCGGTTCAGGGGCACGCGATCTGGGCGCCGCCTTGCCCGTTCGAGGCCGCTTGTTCGTCCCCGACTTCACCGCCGGTCTGGTCTGGATCGTGAACGAACTCGACTTCAAGATCGTGGCCCGTGCCCCGGTACTGCCGCCTGCGACAGAGTTCGAACTGGTGGAGCGAGGCGGTTTTGTCTTCTTCAACGACCCGCAGTCGGCGGCAGCCGGTGTCGTCGATCTCGACGGAACCGTACGTCGGACGCGAAAATACGAGAGCCGCGTCAAGCCCGTGACCCCGGCGACACCTCAACCGGCGGCGACTCCCAGCCGCCCACCCTCTCCGAACCCCAGCCGTCAACCGACCCCCCATAGTCCGCCGCCCCCTAGCCATCCACAGACCCCTACCCGTTCGCCGAGCCCGGGGCGTCCGCCGATCCCACACCCGAGCTTGACGGCAACTCCCACATCTGCGGCCCCAACCCCGAGCCGGACCCGGCGGTTCCCAACCGTCAGCGCCACCACGCGCCCGCCGAAACCGTCCCTCACCTCGGATCCGAGGCCTACCCCCACCATCAGTGCCGGGCCGATCGGCGGAACCGGGACCGGCAGCGCCACTACTCCACCCCGGAGCACCCTCCGGATCGAGGTCCATCCCGGCACCGAAGGCCTGATCGGGACCGACTTCCATTTCAGAGCGCAGGTTTCCGGCGGAGATCAGATGGGACAAGTGAGATGGAACTTCGGCGACGGTGTGATCGGTGAGGGGCTGAACGCGACACACGCCTACACCGAGGCTGGCCGTTGGTCGGTCCAGGCCAGCGCGACGGTGCCTGGGAGCAATCAGGTGCTCACGGAGCCCGTTCTGATCACCACCACAGAGCCAAAGACGGTTCAGGGAATCGCGTGTGGTCAGACGGTTACTGAAAATGTGGTTCTGACTGAAGATCTGGACTGCGGAAGAGGCCCCGGCATCACTGTCGGGAAGGACGGCGTGACGGTCGATCTTAACGACCATTCCATCACCGGGGCCGAGGGAAATCTTCTTCTCGATTTCGACTCGCGAGCAGAGGTAACGCTCAGGAACGGGACCTTGCGCAAGGGCGTTGTCTCGCGCACTCGGGCACATGCCGTTCTGCTAACGGACTTAACCTTGGACCACGTCGATTTACCCAGCACTCAAGCGTCGCCTACACTCCGCAACCTTCACATGAGCGGCGGCAAAATCTCCATGCTGAAGGTTTCTCTAACTCTTACGGACAGCACCTTGACCGATATTGATATGAAGACAGGCTTCGGCACTCTGGACACGCACGCCAATACTTTTATCAATAGCAGTATTGAAGTAGCTATAGGTGAAATGTTTGCCGATAACACACTCATCAACACTATGCTCAAGTTGTCCGCCACTCCACCACCTGTACGCGGGAACACATTCAGAGGAGGAGCATCCGGAATCCTACTTGAACACCCGAACGCGCCCGAGATTTCGGGCAATCATTTCTTCGGGACCGACGTGGGAATCCGGATTCTCGCCGACAGTAACTACAGATTTTCTATTCGCGGCAATGACTTCCACGACGCTGGGAGTGCAGCAGTTCTGCTCGACACTAAACCTCACTCAGAAGAAGGTGTTGCCATCATAAGCGACAACACTATCGAGGGGTCCGGTACTAGCGGCACTGAACTGGACAGCGACGGCCACAGAATTGACGATGGAATCCACATTAACAATCCGGCCTCGCCTGTAGAGATTGCCCGCAACACCATCACAGACAGCGCCGACCACGCGATCGAGGCGTACGGCAACATCACGGACGGCGGCGGCAACACCTCGTCCGGGAGCCCTCAGGGATGCCTCGGCGTCGCCTGCCCCTGATCCAAGTCAGACGACGCCAGCAACTCCTCACGTGCACCTGCACCCCCTACTGCGGTCGATGTGTACAGAACCGCAGCAGGGAAGTCCAGCGCTCGATCCATTCATCAAAACGACAGGTCAGCCCCCACAACGCATTCCAGTTCACCTCGTCATTGACGAGACGCGCAAATACCACCCGAGCAGCCCATTTCATGGGCTCAGGAGTGTCTTCCGCCATCGTGAACTCATCGGGCTCACCTGGATCTGCACAAAGATCAACCCAAGTCAGCACCACCATGTCCATGACCTTGGGATCGAAGTCCTGAACGAATCGTTCGACCAGATCGCGCGGTTGAGCATCCCCCTGCGCCGCCCTATAGAGCGTCGCCACAGCCGGGACGTACCACGGTGGCGCAGGAGCAGGACGGGACGGCAATGCCATGGCACTCCTCCAAGTCAAGATCACGCTCTTGGAGCATGCAGGTAGAGCAATACGGAGGCCATCGGTTGGTCGGTGGACTCCGATCCCATCCGGTCAACGCGATTCACCAGCAACATCAGGTTGTAAAGGCACGACTTCGCTGGAGCAACAGCAGCATGCTCAAGGTCACCGAGGTCAGCAGTTACATTGAACGCTTCGGGCCCAGCTACACGATCACGGTGGGCCGCACGGCCGCCCACCGGGTTCTGCCCACCCTTACCTGATCACCTTCCGGTGAACATCCTTCGGCAACACGCACCCGTTCCGTAGACTCGCGGACTGTGACGGCGACGGACGAGGTAGGGGGTCAGACCGCGTCCGCGAGCACGGTCGCGGCGGCTCCGGGCAGCATCGTGGTGATCCGGGACGAAGAGTGGCTGGTCACCGCGGTGGAGCAGACCCCGCAAGGGCAGTTGCTCACCGTTCAGGGCCTGTCGGAGTTGGTGCGTGAGACCACGGCGACCTTCTACGAGGCGCTGGAGGACAACGTTCTCGTCCTCGATCCGGCCGACGCCCAGCTAACCGCCGATGAGTCCCCCCACTACCGACGTAGCCGCCTGTGGGTCGAGGCCACGCTCCGCAAGACTGCCGTGCCTCTCGACAACCCCGGCCTGGCCGTTGCCACGCGCATGCTGGCCCGCGCCCTGGACTACCAGCAGAGCGCGGTTCGGCAGGCTCTGGATCCGGCGAACCTGCGTCCGCGGATCCTGCTGGCGGATGCGGTGGGACTGGGCAAGACGCTGGAGATCGGGATGATCCTTAGCGAGCTGGCGCGGCGTGGACGCGGCGAACGGATCCTGATCGTGTCCCCCCGGCATGTTCTGGAGCAGATGCAGCAGGAGATGTGGAACCGCTTCGGGCTACCGTTCGTGCGCCTGGACTCGGTCGGCATCCAGCGAGTGCGTCAGAAGCTGCCGGCTACCCGTAACCCGTTCACTTACTACAAGCGGGTCATCATCTCGATCGACACGCTGAAGAGTGACCGGTACCTGGCTCACCTGCGTAAACAGCGGTGGGACGCGGTGGTGATCGACGAGTCGCACAACCTCACCAACTCCAGCACCCAGAACAACCGGCTGGCTCGTGTCCTCGCGCCGAACGCCGATGCCCTGATCCTGGCCTCGGCCACACCGCACAACGGCCGCTACGAGTCGTTCGCCGAGCTGGTCCGGCTGCTGGAGCCCACCGCTGTTCGTCCTGATGGCACGTTGATTGAGGACGAGGTCAAGCGGCTGGTCATTCGGCGTCACCGGCACAGTGCGGAGGTGGCGCGCACGGTGGGAACGGACTGGGCCGAGCGCAAGGAACCGCAGAACTTCCTGGTGCCCGCCTCCCCGGCCGAGAACGCGATCGCCCGTGAGCTGGACGAGGTGTGGCTGCACCCCAAGTCGGGCACCTCGCCGTACAGCGGCGCGGCCAGCCGCTTGTTCCCGTGGACGCTGGCCAAGGCGTTCCTGTCCTCACCGGCTGCACTGACCGAGACCGTCTCCGAGCGGATCAAGCGGCTCAGCCCGGCCGCCACCGACAGCCAGCAGCGCGAGATCGACGCCCTGGAGCACCTGCGGGATCTCAGCGCTCAGCAGAGCACCGATACCTCGGGCAAGTACGGGCGTCTGCTGGAGTACCTGAAGCAGATCAAGGTCGGCCCACGCAGCAGCGAACGGGCGGTGGTGTTCGCCGAGCGGCTGAGCACCCTGGACTGGCTGACCGACCGATTGCGGCAGGACCTGAAGCTGGCCGATGGCCAGGTCCGCCAGCTGCACGGCGGTCTCAGCGACACCGAGCAGCAGGAGATCATCGACAGCTTCAAGCTGGAGTCCAGCCCGATCCGGGTCCTGGTGGCTGGCGACATCGCCTCCGAGGGCGTCAACCTGCATTCCTACTGTCACGAGCTGATCCACTTCGACATTCCGTGGAGCCTGATCCGGATCGAACAGCGCAACGGGCGCATCGACCGGTTCGGGCAACGGCATGCCCCGCAGATCACCACCTTGCTGCTCGATCCCGACAGCGAGACATTCGCCGGCGACCTGCGGGTGCTGCGCAGGTTGTTGGAGCGTGAGCGGGAGGCGCACACGGCACTGGGCGATGTGGCGTCGCTGATGGGTAAGTACGACGTCGGTGAAGAAGAGGACGAGATCCGGCGGGTGCTGGCGGGCCAGAAACAGTTGGACGAGGTCATGGCACCCAGCAACGACACCTCGGCCTTCGACCCGGTCGCCGCCCTCCTGGCGCAGATCAGCGGGCTCCCCCAGCCCCCCGCCCCGCAGCCGGTGAAGAAAGCAGGCTCCACGGCGTCGCTGTACGAGGCGGACCTGGACTTCCTACGGGACGCTCTGGAAGAGGTCTACGAGACCCCGGGGGCGTCGGTGAATGCCGGTGGGGTGAACTGGCGCGAGTACCCCGGCAGCGACATCGTCGAGTTCGCACCCCCGCCAGATCTACGACGGCGCCTGGAAGTGCTGCCGCAGAGCTACCTGGCCCAGCGGCGGGTGCTGGAGTCGATAAAGCTGGCCACCTCCAGCGCCCGAGGTCAGGCGCTGCTGGCCGAGGCATTGAAGGGCGACAGCAAAATCACCTGGCCAGAGGCACATTTCCTCGGGCCGCTGCATCCGGTGCTGGAATGGGCTTCAGACCGGGCCCTGGCCCGGCTGGGTCGTAACCAGGTCTTTGCAGTGCGCGGTGACGTCGAAGAACCGACGGTGCTGCTGATCGGCACACTGACCAACCGGCGCGGTCAGGTGGTCGCCTCCTGCTTCCTGCACGTCGCATTCCCCAACCCCGACAACCTGCGTTTCGCCCTCGTCACGGCCCAACCAGACGCCGAGACCATGATCGAGTCCGTCGGCCTGCGCAAGCCCCAGGGCAATCCTGGACCGGCAGATCTGGAAGGGCTGGAGGGACTGGTGCGAACGGCGGTTCACGCCGGGGACGAGCAGTTGGCCCAGGTCTTCGCCGCTGCAGCGGCCAACGCCCAGCAGCGGGTGACGTCATGGTCGGCCCGGGCAGGCACCTGGGACGAGGAAGCCGACGCCCTGATCCAGCGCTCAGCATTGAAGGAACGACGCATCGACATGGGCGAGGAGCACCGCCTGGCCGCTGCCATGAGCCCCGACCGGCGCCTCGTACGTCCTCTGCTCCTCGTTCTCCCGACCGACCACCCCACCACCGGAGCGACACGATGAGCACCAGCGGCGCCCTCCTGATCGGTGAGGACTGGATCAGCGAGCACTACTTCACCACCGACGCCAAGTCACAGTCGTTCCTGGCCAAAACCCTGGAACAACGCAAACAATGGGACGACGCAGACGTCGCCACCGTGCGAACCCGATTCACTGCCGCGCGGTCCGGCCTGGAGAAACAACTCGCGGCCGTCACCCTGGAACAGGACGACGAAAACCTGGCGGGCCTGTACGAGCAGCTACGGCAGATCCTCGGCTACGGCGAGGGCCTCACCCTGCACCGCACCGGACCAGTCCTGCTGGTGGCCACCCCCGGCATCACCGGAGCACCCCTGGCCATCATCGAGGCCAAGGCTGTCAGCGACGTGGCGGACCTGCTGGACAAGGAAGCCAAGAGCCTCCTGACCTCCTACGACGTGGACGACAAAGAGCAGATCCACTCCGTCGCCCGCCTACTGTCCGCTCTGTTCAACAGCACCGACGCCCCAACCTTCGCCCTGGTCATGGCCGGGCCCTGGCTGATGATCACCGACGCCGAGCGCTGGCCCGAAGGCCGCTACCTGGCGGTGAATCTGCAATTGGTCTGCGAGCGCAATCACGACCGCCGCGGCGGCGAGATCGATCGCGCTCTTGCCTGCCTGAGCGCCGACTCCCTCGCCCCCGACGCGGACGGCGAGATCTGGTGGACGGGCGTGCTGGCCGATTCGGTCAAGCACACCGTCGGCGTCTCGCAGGACCTGCGCGAAGGTGTTCGCCTGTCCATCGAGATCATCGCCAACGAGGTCGTCCGCCGCCGCGCCGCCCAAGGACTGGAGCCCCTGCCGAAGGACCAGGCCCAGGTCCTGGCCGTGCAGTCCCTGCGCTTCCTCTACCGGATCCTGTTCCTGCTGTGGGCCGAGGCCTCACCCGAGCTCGGCGTCCTGCCCGTCGGCGCCGCCGAGTACGAGCAGGGCTACGGCGTCGACCGCCTGCGCGAACTGGTCCTGGTCGACCTGGCCACCCCGCACGCTCAGCAGGGCACCCACCTCTACAGCTCCCTCGGTGTCCTTTTCCGCCTCGTCGATCAAGGCTCCGCCAGTCGCACCCAGCCCATGGACGACGAACCCGGATCCTCCGATGGCCTGACCTTCCGCAGCCTGCGCGCCGACCTCTTCAGCCCGAAAGCTACCGCCCACATCGACCAGGTCGGCCTGGGCAACAACGCCGTCCAGGACGTCCTTCGTCACCTGCTCCTGAGCAAGGAAACCCGCGGACGCGACAGAGGATTCATCTCCTACGCCCAACTGGGCATCAATCAGCTCGGCGCCGTCTACGAAGGCCTGATGTCCTACACCGGCTTCTTCGCCGAGGAAGACCTCTTCGAGGTCGCCAAGAATGGCGATGCCGGCAAGGGCTCCTGGGTAGTCCCCGTCGCCCGTGCCGACGGCATATCCCAGAACGATTTCGTCAGGATGACTGACCCGGTCACCGGGGAGTCCACGCCAGTACGCCACAACCGCGGCACCTTCGTGTATCGGCTGGCCGGCCGCGACCGCCAGCAGTCGGCTTCCTACTACACACCCGAAGTCCTTACCCGATTCACCGTCGGCCAAGCCCTCGCCGAACTGCTCGACCAGAACGGCGAAACCACCCCGGCCTGCGACATTCTTAACCTCACCGTCTGCGAACCAGCCCTCGGGTCAGGTGCGTTCGCCATCGAAGCCGTCAGCCAACTCGCCGACGAGTACCTCAAACGCCGCCAGAACGAACTAGGCACCCGCATCGACCCTGACGAGTACCCGCGCCGTTTGCAGGAAGTCAAGGCCTATCTGGCGCTGCACCAGGTCTACGGCGTCGACCTCAACGCCACTGCCGTCGAACTCGCCGAGATCTCTCTCTGGCTCGGCACAATGACCCCCGCCCTCGACGCCCCTTGGTTCGGCCTGCACCTACGCCGCGGCAACTCTCTCATCGGCGTCCGACGCGCTGTCTTCCACCGCTCTCAGATCACCGACAAGTCCTGCCTGAAAGACGTTCCCGGAGACGTACCACTCGCCGACCTTGACGCCGGAATCAACGGACGTGTGCACCACTTCCTGCTCCCCGCCGAGGGCTGGGGAGCAGCCATCGACGCTAAGGAAGCCAAACCCCTCGCCCCCGAAGCCCTCCAGCGCCTACGCGAATGGCGCCGCAGCATCCTGTCCAAGCCAACCAAGGTCCAGACCAACGCCCTCATCGACCTCGCCGAACGCGTCGAGAGCCTCTGGGGCATCACCCTGAGCCGCCTGCAGATCGCCGAAGCCGAGATCCGCCGCTCGATCCCGGTCTGGGGCGCCGACAACCTGGCCGTCGGCGGACACATCCAGCGCGAAGAGATCGAACGGACGCTCGCCGAACCCAAGGGCGCCTACCAACGCCTCCGTCGAATCATGGACGCCTGGTGCGCCCTCTGGTTCTGGCCCCTCACCGACACCCTCACCACCGCTGAAGACGGCACACGCATCCACCCGCCCACCCTCGCCGAGTGGATCGAGGCCGGACAGATGCTGCTCGGCCGGCACGCCGGCAAGAAGAAGACCGCCACCGGGCAGGACCGACTCGACACGGGCAATACCTGGGCCGAACTTGGCACCACAGAAGACCTCGACCTCGGCCTGGCCAGTGCCGCCACCATCGAGGCAACGCTCGCCAAACACTCGTGGTTGAAGGTCTGCGAACAGATCGCCTCCCAACAAGGCTTCTTCCACTGGGAACTGGACTTCGCACCCGTCTTCGCTCGCGGCGGATTCGACCTGCAACTGGGTAACCCGCCCTGGGTGCGACCGCGATCTGATGTCGATGCGCTGCTTGCCGAAGGTGACCCCTGGTGGCAGCTGGAGAATAAGCCAAGTGAAGAAGCGCGCAAGGAACGCAGACCAGGCACCCTCGCCCTCAACGGCATCCAGAACCTCGTCATCGATGGAACCGCCGACGTTGCAGCCACCGCAGCCTTCGTGGGCTCGGTGCAGCACTTCCCGCATCTGGCCGGGCTTCAGCCTGACCTCTACCGGTGCTTCATGGAGCAGACCTGGCGACATGTATCAGCCCGCGGAGCCATCGTCCTGATCAGCCTGGAATCACACTTCACCGACGAAAAGGCAGGAGGTCTACGTGCCGCCACGTATGAACGCCTGCGCCGCCACTGGCACTTCGTCAACGAACTTCGACTGTTCGACATCGAGGATCACAAGCATTACGGCATCGCGGTCTACGGGCCACCATCTGAGGTGCGCTTCACCCAAGCCTCCTGGCTCTACCACCCGGACACAGCCGTTCGTTCTTTCGCCCATGACGGCAGCGGCCCCGAGCCAGGTCTGAAGGATCCTGACGGCAACTGGGACCTCCGTCCGCACCGCAACCGCCTCGTCATCGTCACCCCCGAGGTGCTGAAGACCTGGCACGAGGTCCTCGAAGTACCAGAAGTGCCGGTGCTCCGCTCCCGCATGGTGTACGCGGTGAACCGAGCAACCTCCGACGTGCTAGGGAAACTGTCTGAGGCGGAACGCGTCGGAGCGCTTGGGCTTCAGTTCTCGTCAGGTTGGCACGAGAAGAACGATCGTACCAAGGGCTACTTCGTCTCCGAGTGGGGCAGGCCTCTGTCATGGGATGACGTAATCCTCCAAGGACCGCACCTCTTTGTGTCCACGCCCATGTACAAGTCCCCCAACGAGACCATGCTCCACAATCAGGACTGGTCAGCTACCGACTTTGAGGCCCTCGCCTCGGACGCGATCCCGGTGACCTCGTACAAGCCCGCCGGAGACCGCGCCGCGTACGACGCCCGCTACACCCACTGGACCCTCCCAGACGGCGACACCACCCCCGCCCGCGACCACTACCGCGTTGCCTGGCGGTACATGGCGCCAAACACGGGCGAGAGAACATTGGCCCCCTGTCTGCTACCTCCTGGTCCCGCGCACATCCACGGGGTGGCCACCGCTGGTAACGGAAGCATCGAATTGGCCACGCTTGCAACAACTCAAGGCGTGCTCTCCTCCCTTCTTGCTGACTTCTCGATCAGGACCGCACCTAAAGCAACCATCTCCGCGCCAAGCATTAACAGGCTTAGTTTGCCAGCCGACATACCTCCGAATTTGGCTGATTGGATTACCCACCGTTCACTCCGTCTCAATTGCGTCACCGAGGCTTTTGGCGAGATGTGGGAGGCGAGTGCGAACTCGACGTTCTCAGCGGACGCTTGGACGGCGCCAGCTAGTTACGGCTTGACCGCCGATCTGGCTGACGTTCCCACAACTTGGACACCTAACGTTCCTCTCCGCATCGCCGCCGACCGTCGTCAAGCCCAGCTCGAGATCGACGCCCTCGTAGCTCTGATGCTCGGTGTCACGGCAGATGAGCTCTGCACCATCTATCGCACCCAGTTCCCAGTTCTGTACGGTTACGACCGCAATCGCGACCACTACGACGCCAACGGGCGCCTGGTGCCGAACAGCGTTTTGGCACTCTGGCGGAAGAAGGGCGATGCGATCAGTCTCGATGGGTGCACGGCGACGAATCAGGCGGGTAACACGTACGTGTATGAGTTGCCGTTCGTGACACTGGATCGGGAGCATGACATGCGGGTGGCGTATGTGGAGTTCGAACGACGGTTGGCGGAGCCGGGGGCGGGCGCGGGGGCGTGAGTGAACTTCTTCCTTCTCTTCAGGCGGATGACGTTCAGCGGGGGTTGCTGGACTACCTGACCACGACGTTTGCGCTGGCTGATCAGGATGCGCGGCTGGCGTTGTCAGAATTCCTGACCGACTCGACGGACGGCATTTTCAAGGGTCCGTACGTGCGGTTGCGGCTGCCGTTCCGGCCGGCCGCGGATGGGTGGCAGTCGAGTTTGGGATGGTCGGGCGGGTTCACGCCGTACGGGCATCAGGCACAGGCGTGGGCTCGGCTGAGTTCGGCTGATCTGAGCGAGCAGAAACCTCGTCCGTTGCCGACCTTGGTGACGACGGGGACCGGTTCGGGTAAGACGGAGGCGTTCCTCTACCCGATTCTGGATCACGTGCTGCGGGAGCGGCGAGCTGGGCGCCGGGGCGTGAAGTCGCTGATCCTGTATCCGATGAATGCGCTGGCTAACGACCAGGCGGGGCGGTTGGCGCGGATCATCACTGCGCATGAGGAGCTGGCTGGTGTGACGGCTGCCCTGTACACGGGGCAGGGTGGCACGCAGCGCACAATGGTGACGGCGGAAGGGCTGATCACAGATCGGGCGGTGATCCGGAGTGAGCCACCGGACATTCTGCTGACGAACTACAAGATGCTCGACCAGTTGCTGCTGCGCGCTGACGATCAGTCGTTGTGGCGGGAAAGTGCGCTCAGTCTGCGGTATCTGGTGCTGGATGAGTTCCATACCTATGACGGCGCGCAGGGCACTGATGTGGCCATGTTGCTGCGCCGGCTGGGTTTGGCGTTGAAGGCGTACTGGCCTCAGGACTCGTCCGAGGTCACTCAGGAGGACTGGGCGCGTCCGCTGGGGCGTATGACCCCCGTCGCGACCTCCGCCACTTTGGGAGACCGCGGTGATCCGGCCGCGATGGTGACGTTCGCGCACACCGTGTTCGGTGAGGAGTTCCGCCTGGAGGGCGTGGTCACCGAGTCTCGGCTGACCCGCGAGGAGTGGCTCGGTACGGCCGCTGCCGAGGTGGTCCAATGGGGACTAGAAGCGCCCGACACCGCAGATCTGGAGCCGCAGGCCGTGGCCGCTCTTGGGGGTGTTGATGCGGCGGCGTCACGGGAGCTGGCCCTGCAGGTGCTGGCGGTTCTGTACCAGGTGCAGCCGGCCAAGATCGTCGATGTGTTGGCCGGGGACGATACGCGGTTGCTGACGCTGGCCAAGGCGGTTCCGCTAGTGCAGAGCCTGATTGGCGAGGCGGCGGACGCAGTGTCGGTAGACGAACTGGCCGGGCGATTGACGCCGTCGGCGTTGATGCCGGTGAGCGGCCCGGCGCTGCTGGCGGTGATCGCCATGCTGAGCCACGTGAGGGCGGTGTCGGGGCGTTCGGCGCCGACGGTTGAGACGCACTTGTGGGTGCGGGAGCTGACCCGGGTCGATCGGTTCGCGTCGGCGAGCGTGCGGTACCGGTGGAGTGACGACGGCCCTTTGGCGGGCGGTGGCGTGGGGGACGCGTTCGCGGAGGACGAGCGTCCTGCGTTCCCGGCGGTGTACTGCCGGCATTGCGGACGTTCGGGCTGGGGTATCGAACTGGGCCCCACCGGCTTGAGTTTGGGCACGGACGACACGGTCATCCGCCGGAATCACGCGGCGCGGGAGGGTCGGTTCCGGGCGTTGTTGTCGGCGCCGTTGGAAGCCGAGCACACCGGTGACGTTCCGGGCGAGAAGGTCGAAGGGCTGCACTGGTTCGCGGTCCGCCGCCGGGAGATCGTGGCATCGGCGCCGCAGTCCGATGACCGGGATTTCCGCGATGGCTGGGTGCTGCCCGTCCTGATGCTGACTGGCCCGGACGTGGAGGACGAGTCCCGGGACGACACCTGCCCGTCCTGTCTGCAGAAGGACGGGATCCGCTTCCTGGGTAGCGCTATCGCCACTCTGCTGTCGGTGACGTTGTCGACGATGTTCGGTTCGGCGGATCTGGATCAGGAGGAGAAAAAGGCGCTGGTCTTCACCGACAGCGTTCAGGATGCCGCTCATCGGGCTGGGTTCGTGCAGAGCCGTTCTCATACGCTGACCTTGCGGTCGGTGCTGCGAGCTGCCGCTGAAGACGGTCCGGTGGGGCTGGACGTGCTGGTGGACGAGGCGATCCGGCGGGCTGGGCATGATCGTTTTGCTCGGTACCGGCTGCTGCCGCCGGAATTGGCGTCCCGTCCGTACTTCCGGTCGTTCTGGCAGGCCGAGAAGCCGAGCGCGCAGTCGCGGACGCGGGTACGACGCCGGTTGCTGTTCGATGCGGTGATGGAGTTCGGCCTCGCCTCGCGAATCGGCCGCACACTGGAGCAGACCGGCAGCGTGGTCGCTGCCGTAGAAGGGTTGCCGGCATCGCGGTTGGCGACCATCGCTCGCTCGGTGCTGAAGGACGCGGACGGCCAGCAGAGCCTGGATGAGGCTATGGGCATCGTCACCGAGCAGTGGCTGGTGGCGTGGGTCCGTGGAACTCTCGAGCATCTGCGTGAGCGCGGCGCCGTGACGCATCCATGGTTCGATCTGTACCAGCGCGAAGACGGCAGCAGGTACCGGATCTGGTACGGCCGCAAGCGCGAGGAGGGTATGCCCGCGTTTCCTCCGGGGCGTGCTGCTCCGGCGTTTGCTCGGGTTGGCCCGGCGTTGGCTGTGAAGGATCCTTTGCTGGATCCGGTGACCTCGGCGCAGAGTTGGTATGCCCGGTGGACCGCGCGCACTCTGGTTGTCTCGCCGCAGCACGGTGCACGTCTGGCCCGGGGGTTGTTCGATCGGCTGGCCCGGGCGGATCTGCTGGTTGCCAGCACGACGCAGACCAAGGGCATCAGCTACGCGATCCCGGCCAGCGCGATCCTGGTGCAGCCGACCACGGAGCAGGAACTGGCCAATGGGCAGTGCCTGCTGGAGTGCTCGGTCTGCCGCACGACCTACCCCTCCACCCCGGAGGTCACCGATCAGCTCGACGGCGCGCCGTGCATGCTGGTGCGATGCCCCGGCGCCTTGCATCGAGTGGCCCGGCCGGACAACTACTACCGGCGCCTGTATGCCTCAGCCAGCCCGCGGCGGATCGTGGCGCGAGAGCACTCCAGCCTGCTGGAGGACGAGGTCCGGCTGGAATACGAGACGGCATTCAAGACCGGCCGCGACGATCCGGAAGCTCCCAATGTGCTGGTGGCGACGCCCACACTTGAGATGGGTATCGACATCGGTGACCTGTCCACGGTCATGCTGGCCTCGCTCCCCCGCACCGTGGCGTCCTACTTGCAACGCGTCGGCCGGGCCGGCCGCCTGACGGGCAACGCCCTGAACCTGGCCTTCGTCACCGGTCGCGGCGAGAACCTGCCCCGCCTCGGCGAGCCGCTATCCGTAATCAACGGGCAGGTACGCCCACCGGCCACCTACCTGAACGCCGAGGAGATCCTGCAGCGCCAGTACGTCGCCCACTTGGTCGATACTCTCGCGCGGGATTCGAAAGGCCCCCGGCCACAACGGGCAGCAGCTGCTCTGGGCAAGGCCGATGACGGCAGCTTCCTGGACTGCCTGGTCGTCGAGGCCGAAGCCGACGCCACCACTCACCTCGACCGTTTCCTGGACACCTTTCACGGCCAGTCTGAATCCACTGTCCAGGCGCTGCGGCATTGGGCCAGCCCTGCTGACGGCGCGGGAACCAGCGGACTGGCGCGTCACCTGTTCGAGGCATCTCATCGTTGGACCAAGACCCAGGATGAGCTGGGACATCGTCAGGCAACCGTGCAGGCGGCCCTGCCTGGCCTGGACGCAGCGGCCCAACTACCAGCCGCAACCGAGGACGACAAGAGGGCGGCCAACTCCGCGCGTGCCGCGCTGAAGCTGACCCGGGCCCAGATCGCTGGTCGGCGTAGCCAGCCGTGGATCCAGTCGCTGGAAGAGGCCGGGATCCTGCCCAACTACACCCTCGTGGACGACGATGTGAGCCTGGACGTGGCGCTCACCTGGATCGATCACGACACCGGCGAGTTCCACAGCGAACCCGTCAGCTACCGGCGCTCCCGAGCGAATGCGCTGCGAGAATTCGCACCCGGTGCGGTGTTCTATGCCCGGGGTCTAGAGGTGCAGATTGACTCCATCGATCTGGGAGTGGACGGTACCGCCATCCGGTCCTGGGGCTTCTGCCCGGCCTGCGGTTATGCCCGTGACCGCGAACCAGGTGGCGCTCCCGTGCAGGCGAGCCCCTGCCCGCGGTGCGGAAGCTCAGGAATCCTCGATTCGGCCCAGCATTTCGACACGGTCGAGCTGAGCCGGGTGACGGCGGAGATGCGCCGGGACGAAGCGACGATCACCGACCGGCGTGACGAGCGCCAGCGTGAGCGTTTCACCATCGTCGTGGCCGCTGACGTCAACCCGGCCAGCGTGATCCGGCAGTGGTACGTCGACGGGTACGACTTCGGTGTGAAGTACCTACGCAGCATCGACATCCGCTGGGTCAACCTCGGTCGCGGCGCCGGGTACGGCCCGCAACGCGAGATCGCCGGCGAGACACGGATGGCGAACCTGTTCCGGGTCTGCGAGGGCTGCGGCAAACTCGATCGGGCCACCCAGCGCAACCGTCCCGAGGAGCATCGTCCCTGGTGCCGTTACCGGTCCTCGGCGCAGGAACACACCCGCAGCCTGGCGCTGACCCGCAGCCTCACCACGCAGGGCATCGTCCTGCGGCTTCCGCCGTCGGTGACCATCGGCGACAGCTTCGCCGTCCCCAGCCTGGCCACCAGCGTCCTGCTGGGTCTGCATGAGCAGCTCGGCGGTTCGCCTGACCACATCGCCATCGCCTCCATCGCCGACCCGACCCTGGAGTCCGATGGCGGAGGCCGTACCGATCCGGCGTTGCTGCTGCACGATGTCGTGCCTGGCGGTACCGGGTACCTGGCCGAACTGGCTGACCCGGAACGGTTGTGGGACCTGCTGCACAGGGCCTGGGTGATCGTGCGTGACTGCCCATGTCGTGATGAGGCGCGGCTGGCCTGTCACCGGTGCCTGCTGCCCTACACCGGAGCCCACCTACCCGCGGAGCTGGTCTCCCGGCAGGCCGCCGAACGGCACCTTCGGGCCATTCTCACCTCCGGCGCCGTCTCCGGCAGCCGCGAGGTCCCTGATGCCCTGGACTGGCTGCTCACTGACGTTCCCGCGCAGGCTGCGAGCACCGAATCGCATCTGGAGCAATACTTCCGGATGGTCATCGGCCGACGGATGCGTGCCCTAGGCGCCACGGTCAAGGACGTACCGGGACCGACCGGCAACAGCATGCATGTCTCCTTCCCGCACAGCCCGTGGCAGTGGAAACTGCAGCCGCAAGTCAAGCTGCCCGGCGTCGTCCCCGATTTCGTCCTTCAGTGCAACGACCCGGGAGTGCCGCCGGTGGCAGTGTTCACCGACGGCTGGCTCTACCACGCCTCACCGTCGCACAACCGGCTGGCCGACGACGCCCGTAAACGCGCCGATCTGCGCGACCAGGGGTATGTGGTGCTGGGAGTGACCGCGCGCGACGTCGACCAGGCCGACAATCCCTCGACGCCATCATGGTTCGATGCCGGTGTGGTGTCGGCGCTGATGCAGTCGGGCAGCTACCAATTCGGGCACCGGGCGTCCGAGGCCATCGCCGAGGGGCCCATCTCCTGGCTGCTGAGCTGGCTGCAGTTCACCGAAACCGCGCAACTGCGGTCCTTGGCCGAGGCCGTTCCGTTCTTCTTCGCCCGTACCCCCTCCCAGCCCGGAGGCGTTCTGTTCGACAGCGCGGTGCGGGCCCTCGACGAGAACGACGATGCGAACGTACAGCAGTGGTGGTGGGCCAGTGGCGCCTGCGGCGTCCTGGCCCGCACATCGGCAGCGACGCCAGGGTCGGTCGCGGTCGCACTGGTGCTCGACGATCGGGACCAGGCGCTCCACGAAGACGATCACCGGCAGTCCTGGGCACAGTGGTTGAGCATCGCCAACGCTCTCGCCCAGCGCGAGCAGCCCACCCAGATCACCACCGTCACCGAAATCCTGGCCGGTCACACCACCCGGCCCGCCGCCGGCGCAGCCGGCCCCGAGGCCGGCGTTCTGGAGCCTGAGTGGCAGGAACTGGTGGACGATGCTGTGGACGACGAGCGGACGTTCCTGCTCGCTCTGCTGGAACCGGGTGCAGCGGGTCTTCCCCTTCCCACCCTGGGATTCGAGACCGCAGCCGGAATCCCCATCGACATCGCCTGGCCGGATCACAAGATTGCGGTCTCCGTCTCCCCGGAAGACATTCGGGAGGACCTGGAGGCCGACGGCTGGCACGTGTTCGACCCGGACGCGCAAGCGGTTCGCGCCGTGATCGAAGCCATCTGAGCACGGAGGAAAAGATGCCGATCATCGTCATGACCAAGCAGGGCTCCAAGCTGGACGCCTCGATCAAGAAGAAGGCCTACTCTTTCCTGGAAAAACTGGCCGAGGACGACACCACCCTGGGCCTGCACATCGAGCCCATCCAGAACAGCGCCGACCCCAAGGTCCGCACCGGCCGGGTCGACCAGGCCTACCGAGCCGTCCTGTTCAGGCTGCCCGGCGAGCAGGAGACCACGTACGTCTTCTACGGCATCTGGATGCACGACGATGCCATCGCGATCGCCAAAAAGGTCGTCCTGGAACTCAACCCGGTTAACGGCATCACCGAGATCCGCACCGTCGAGCCCGCCGAGATCTCTAAGGTCACGCCCGTGGTCACCGCACGGGTCCCCGACCAGCGGACCATCACGCAGCAGCCGGCGCTCCTAGCGGCCCACGGCGTTACGCTGCCCGACCTGCTCGATCTGGGTATCGACCAGAACCTGGCCGAGAACGCCCTGCAGGTCACCGACGAGGACGGTCTGGAGGCCCTACTCAGCGATGCGGTCGAGTGGCAGGGCATGGCCCTGATCGAACTGGGCGCCGGAACCAGCGTCACCGACGTCCGTGACCATTTCAGCCTGACCAAGCATGCCGTCCCGGCGACGTCGACCTCTCCGGTCAGCGCCAGCGCGGCCATCGTGGCGGGCATGAGCCACCCCGCCGCGCAGATGACCTTCGCCTACGCCGCGAACAACGACGAACTGCGCCGGATCATCGAGGGAGGCGACTTCGGGGCCTGGCGGGTCTGGCTGCACCCCGAACAGCGCCGCTACGTCGACAAGACCTGGAACGGCCCGTTCCGGCTCTCCGGCGGCGCTGGCACCGGCAAGACCGTCGTCGTCCTGCACCGCGCCGCAGAGCTGGCCCGACGCCACCCCCACGCCCGGATCATCCTCACCACCTTCACCACCAACCTGGCCACCGCCCTGTCCACCCAGCTCAACCACCTCGACCCCACCCTGCCCCGAACCCAGAACCTCGCCGAGCCCGGCATCCACATCACCGGCATCGATGCCCTGGCCTCAGCGGTACTGCGGAACGCCGCTCGCGCAGGCCAAGACCTCAGTGAGGACATCATCGCGGTCCTGGGCTCTGAGGCCGCAGGGTCGGCCGTCACCGGAAGTAACGCACCTACCCGCATCGGTGGCGTGTCCTGGCGGGACGCTCTGGACGTGGCCGGCTCAGCGCTGCCACCGGAACTGCAGTCCGAGTCGTTCATGGCCGCCGAGTACGGATCGGTGATCCTGCCCAACCTGATCACCACCCGCGAGCAGTACTACCGGGCCCGCCGCCCCGGCCGAGGTGTCGCCCTGGACCGAGGCCGCCGCAAGGCCGTCTGGGAGGTCGTCCAGGCTCGCCGCGCCCAAGCCCGCATCGACGGCGTCCACGACTTCGCCGAAACTTCCGCCATTGCCGCCGCCCACCTACGCCGCACCGCCGACACCGGCCTGCCCGCCGACCACGTCCTCGTCGACGAAGGACAAGACCTCTCAGCCACCCACTGGCAACTACTACGAGCCCTGGTCGCCGAACACCCCGACGACCTCTTCATCGCCGAGGACTCCCACCAGCGCATCTACGGCCGCCGCATCGTCCTCAGCCAATTCGGGATCCGTATCGTCGGACGATCCCAACGCCTCACCCTGAACTACCGCACCACGGCGGAGAACCTAGCCTTCGCCCTGCGGGTGCTCTCCGGTGGCAGCTACACCGATCTCGAAGAAACCGCGGAAGACTCCACCGCCTACCGCTCAGCCCGCCGTGGCAAGTCGCCCGCGATTGGGGGCCGAGACTCCTTACGTTCCGAACTCGACCACACCGCAACTCTGCTCCAGACATGGAGCGACGCCACGGACGCGCCCGAAACGCTCGCTGTCTTGGTCCGGGACCGATTCCAGCGCGACCGTGTGGTCAATGGCCTAGCCGAACGCGGGCTCGCCGTTCGGGCGGTGGACCGGGAAGAGATCAAACCTGGCCAGCCAGTTGTGATGACCATGCACCGGGCCAAAGGCACCGAGTTCTCCAAGGTCCTCCTATTCGGCATCAACGAAGGCTCCATCCCAGCCGGGCTGAAGGATGAGAAATACTCCGACGACGCCTGGAACGACGCGCTGCTACGAGAGCGATCTCTGCTCTACGTCGCCGCAACCCGTGCACGCGACGAACTAGCCGTCACCTGGAGCGGAGACGCAAGCTCTCTACTGTCAGCTGCAACCGAGTAGGAACATCGACAGATCCTGGCGGCTTGTAGAGGTTGCCGAGAAAGACGTCGGCGACGCAACACTCCGGATGTTGTCGTCGCCGACGCGGCGGCTGTCCTTTATGGCAGTACGGTCGAGAGGCCCCGGTGCGAGCAGCCTGCTCGGCGACATCGTGTACCTGACCGCGAGTCTGCAGTACCCCAGACCATTGGCGATAAGCCGGACGGACGGTACTGGTGCTGCGGCCGTGCTGCGTGCTTAGTTGCCGTTAGGCTGCCTACTCGGCCGACACATGAATGTGGTCAAAGTGCCCGCCAGTGGCGCCATTCGGATTATAGATACCCCCACCAGAGTATCTACGCCAACCTTCACCGCTACGGGTGATGGCGCTCGAATGAGCCTCCTCAGACCTGCTCGCTGAAAATCCCCACCCGTGTGGCTCCGCTGAACGTAGCGGGACCCCCTCGACGCTGGCGGCATCTGACCGCAACACCAGCACGAGGGGGTCCCGTTGCCATGCTGTCACGGGAGGAAGACATCGACGCGCAAGCTCTGAGAAGACGAGGCTGGACGATCTCAGCGATCGCCCGGCACCTGGGCCGCGACCGCAAGACCATCCGCGCCTACTTGAACGGCGAAAGAGAGCCAGGTAAGCGAAAGTTACCGGCCGGTGGGGACTGGTTCGAACCGTTCGCCACCTACTGCGCCGCCCGCCTGGCCGAGGACCCGCACCTGTGGGCATCGACCCTGTTCGACGAGGTCCAGGATCTCGGTTTCACCCGCTCCTACCAGACCCTGACCCGCCTGCTGCGTGCCCGCGGCCTGCGCCCGGCATGCGAGCCTTGCACACCGGCGAAAGGGCGGCCGGTCGCGGTCATCGAGCACCCACCGGGCGATGAAACCCAGTGGGACTGGGTCGAGTTCCCGAACCCACCAGCATCCTGGGGCTGGGGCAAGAAGGCCTACCTGCTCGTGGGCGCGCTGGCGTTCTCGGGCCGCTGGCGGGGCTGGCTCTCGGCCTCGATGGACCAACCCCACCTGATCTTCGGGATGGACGTCATCGTCCGCGCTTTGGGTGGGGTGACGCTCGGCTGGCGCTTCGACCGGATGGCCACCGTCATCAACCCCGACACCGGCCGCGTTCAGGCCTCGTTCGCGGCCGTTGCCAAACACTACGGGGCACAGGTCCGCCCCTGTCCACCCCGGCGCGGCAACCGCAAGGGAGTCGTGTGACCCGCGTCAAGTAGTTGGCAGACTTTTTGGGTCGGGAAAGTTGGGTGTTGCCGGGTCGGCGAGGCCGAGGTGGACTTCGAGCGGGCGGTTCCAGGCGATGGCCTCGTGAGGCCTGAGGGTGTTGTATTCGAGCCGGTAGGCCTCGGCCTGCTCGGCCAGGGCCGGGCCGTGGTCGATGTCGTGGCGGTAGAGCCACTCGTATTTCAGCGTGCCGAAGCCACGTTCGCGGGTGCCGTTCTGTCCGGGCGTGCGGACTCGGGTGCGCACGTGTGCCAGTTCGGGTCGGGTCTTGATGTAGTGCTCGAACCTGAAGGAGCGGAACGGTCCGCCGTTGTCGGTCACGATCACGACGGGTGAGATCAGCCCGGTGGAACGATCGACGACCTGTTCGAGCAGGTCAAGGCCGTCGGCGAGGCGTTCGGCCTCGGTGGTGGCCAGGTCGATCGAGGCGATCGCGTCGTGCTGGTTCGCGGTGGGTGACAGGTGCCAGCCGAACTCGTATTTCGACCAGTAGTCGCGGCAGGCAGCCAGTCTCCAGGTTCCTCCCTTTCGCGTTTCGAACTCCGAGAAGTCAAGCTGCCAGACCTGGTTCGGTCCGGTCGGTGGGTTCACGAAGGCGGCCTTGCGGGCGGCTGCCAGTTGGCGGCGTTCGCGTTGATAGGTGGCTGGCAGGAGCAGGCCGCGTCGGCGCATGATCCGCAGAACTGTTGCCTGGGAGACGCTCACGCCGTCGTAGCGGGTCATGGCCCAGATCTTTCGGTGGCCCCAGGCCGGGTGCTCCTGCGCGTGCTTGGCCACGATCGGTTCGGCGGCCTGCGAGACCGGCATCGGCCACGGGCCGCGAGGCGGCTGGTCGGTTTTGGCGCGGGCTTGCCAGCGGCGCCAGGTTCTTTCGGGCATGCCGATCATGTCGGTAAACCTCGTGGTCGGTATGCCCGCCTGGCAGCGGATCACCTCGAGGTCTTCGAAGGGCCCAGGCGGTGCTCGGCCGACTTCTTCCACACCCGCAGCTCGACCGCGGCCTCGCCCAGCGCCGTAGTCAGGTCCGCGACCTCGGCCTCGAGTTGCTGCTCTCGGCTGGAGGCCCGGTTCGAGGACGACGACAGGCCGGCCAGGCCGGCCTCGAGGAACTGCCGCTTCCAGGTCCCGACTGACTGCTCGGAGACCTTGGCCTGGCGGGCGGCCTGAGCAACGGTCATCTCGCCGGCCAGGATCGACAGGATGATCCGCTGCTTCTCGGCCGGTGGCAGAGACGGTGGACGAGGCATGATCGACATGCTCCCTTGCTGGTCAGAGGGACAAGAAACTACCTCTGCCAAGAATCATGACGCGGGTCAAACGGACAACGCCACGTGGGGTTATCTGTTGACAGGAGGTGGAAAGAGCGGCCGGAAATACAGAGGCAGCGCTGTCCGAAGGCAACCGCCCTCCGTCACCGATTTCCCGTCGCGTGAGCAGCCATCCGGCCGGAAAGTAACGTCACGCCTCGGCACCGCCACAATCATCGAATACGGAGAGCAGCCACTTCTTCGACCGCCACTGAAACTGACTAAATGCCTCGTGCTGCAGGGCTACTGGTACGACAACCTAATAGCAACACGCTGCGTCGTGAAAGCTAGAAGCTGAGGGTTGACCGTACACTCGCCCAAAATGCCGAGCGCCCGGCCCGTGCGGATCGGGTCAGGCGCTCGGTCTCGTGTCAGGCGCCCGATTCAGTCAGGCCGGCCGAGGTCGTAGAACTTCGCTTCCTGCTGTCCAGCGGCAACTTCCGATGGCGTCGCCTTGCGCGCCGATGGCGACGATTCAGCGGGCAGTTCCGGCTTGGTCGCTTCGGTGAAGTCCACGATCTGGGTGTTGCCATTGGGAACGCGAGCGATCAGACCGAAGCGCGCCATCTGGGAATCAGCCCAGCGCAGAGGTGTCGGGTTGGTGGCCAGCTCGACACCAAGGTCCATCCAGGTTGTCCAGCTGCTGGATGCCTTGGTGACCTCTGAGACCCAGGCCAGTGTCCCCTCACCGGAACGGGCGAACACCTGAGCGGTGCCGTCCGTCGGCTCCACCACCGCGGCGACCGGTCCGGCCGCCTTGAGATCGCCTACAGGCTGCCAGGAGCTGGTCCAGACACCGCCCAGATCCTGCAGTTTGCTCAGTACCGAGCCGTCCGGCAGGGTCACGAAAACCCGGATTCGATCGTTGAAAACGAGCACCGACGGAGTCGATTTGGAGTCGAGCGCTTCGGTGGAAGGCTTGCCCAAGCTGGTCCAGGCCGACAGTGCACCAGCGGGGCTGTAGGAGGCGACAACCATCGTGTCAGCTGTCGTCCGGGCGAACAGCAGCACGTTGTTGGACGCGTCGCTCACCACCGTGGGCGAGTCCGCCAGGGTCGTGTTAGCGACCTTGGTCCATGCTCCGAAAGCACCATTCGCCGACGCCTGCGACTGCACCCACAGAGCGCCCGTCGAGTCGACCCCGAACTGCACGATGCGACCGTCGGAGAACTTTCCACCGGTCGGGCGCGAGGCCAGGGAACCACCCAGGGCAGACCACGAGCTCGGCCACGCCCCGGTCGAGGCGTTCGTCTGAACCTTTCCCCATGCCAAAGCATTCGTACGCTGACCCGAGATCGACAGCAGACGGTTAGGCTGCTGCACCATCACGGGCGTCCCGGTGAAGACCTCGCCGTCAGAGATCGTCGTGTACGTGGTGTCACGGGTGTTGAGGACTTCCGGGTCAGGGATGTGCCCGTGCACCAGCTGGCCGGCGTTGTTCGTGAACGAAAACTCCAGCGCCCCGGGCACCGAACTGTCGGCGCCCGCGGCCTGGAACGCGGCGGTTCGGCTGTTGGTCTCCACATCCAGCTTGGGCAGGGGATCGGCGAACCAGCCTTCAAGCTCCACGAAGACGTCCACCGCCGTAGCGGCCCCGTTCTTGATCGTGATCTTGCCGTCCGTACCAGGTCTCACGATCGTCATGTTGGCCCGGGTCACGTTCGGAGCCCCGTTCACCACAGACGGCGCAGGTTCAGTGGTCCCGGTGGGCCAAGCCTTGATCGGCAGCGTCGACCCCTCACCCGAGGTGGCGGCAGCGTGAATGTTCAACAAGACGCCCGCAACGTTCTCCACCGGCAACCCGTTGGCCCCACCAACCTGAAGATCAATGCTCTTGCCCGCGCCCAGGGCCTCCTGACCCGTGACCCGGGTGTCGATCAGCCGCCCCGTGTTGGACTCCCGATACCCAGCGCCCACGGTCGGCGTGCTCGACCAGTACCCAAAGACGTCGATCACCACGTGCACAGGAATGTCTCCGCCGGTGGAGCTGGCCCGGACGGTGAATTTGCCACCCGAGAGCTTCACCGACAACCCCGACGACGAATGCCCGTCGATGTAGTTGAAGATGTTTCCGCCCGTACTCTGGTCAGCGCCAGGCGCCAGCCACAGCGTGCTCGTCTTACCGGCAGAAGGCACCAGCACGTTGACATACATGGCGCTCGCCGACGCCGGCACCAACGAGGTCGGAACAGTGATCGTGCGCCGCGCGCCGGATGCAATCGCCCCGCCAGTCGTTCCCACGTCCGAGCGCGAGTCCACCAAACGCGTCTGAGTCACCGGCACGAATCCGCCCGCACCGCTCGTGCTCGAAGTCGCGGACGTGAAGTACCCCTGCACATCGATCACGACATCGACGGTGCCCGCGCTGCTCTTGACCACGAACTTCCCGTCCACGCCCACCGGCAGCGCCGAGGTCGTGGAGAAGTTCGTGTTCGCAGAGATCGAGTGGATGATCGAATCCACCGACTCACTGCCGTCACTGGGCCAGATCCGAAGCACCATGTTCGCCGAAGGATTCGCGACCGCCACCGTCGCCATCACGGCCGTGACACCAGTCGAGGGGACGCCGCCTACGCCAGTCACCTGGATACTCGTGTCCGTGTTCGCCGGCAGCGGCCTCTTGTCCGGCACACCCAGCGGAGTCTGAGTGTTCAACACGCGCGTCGGCGAATTGAACGAGATGTAGTCACCACCACCGGAAACCGCGTCGGCCTGGGCCGTTTCGGTGCCGCTCCCGATTACGATGCCGAGCAACACGAGGCTGGCAGCCAACAGTGCTGCCAGCCATCGATCCGGACCTGGCGCAGTCGCGCTGGCCTTGTTCCACCACGTCCCTAACACGACCTACCTCAAACTCTCAGATCTCCCGGTCCGACCTGGACCGGGGCAGACTTCACCAATGCCACTTACGCTCTGTCATGGATTCCGTGCTCCCCACATAACCGACCGCATACCGTTATCGTCAGCGCACGATTCAGGGGAGTCCACCCAGAAGAGGCAATCCCGAGAGGAGCAATCGGCAGCACCAACCGACTTAGTCCCGACTCCCTCATTCACGAAAACTTCTCGACTACCTGCCTAAACTATTCTGAGACGCTTTTGTCATTGTCGCCGGGATCGTAATAGGCACCATGTGAAGTTCAGCCGGCTACCTGCGTAAACGTGGGTACCTGCAAATCTTCGACGTCGACACAGTCTGCGTCGATCCTCCCCTCCAGGACGAAGCCAAAAAGCTCCCGAAGCGCCTCACTGCCCATGCCCAAGGGATGAAACGGAAGTGGATAATTGGATAGATGAATGACGGGGCGCCGCCCCTCCCAGAAAGGGGCTTCAAAACTCAAGGGTTCACCGACGTTCTCGATAATTCCATCAGCCGAGCTCATACTGACAGCCCTCAAGAGGCGGCCGTTCGCCCAGGGTCCTATTCCCATGTAGTCAGTACCCGAATGCATCCAGACAGCAGCTACATGACGCTCTCCCGCCAGTTCCGTCACCATGTCGCTCATCTCCGTCACACGGTTGACAGCCAAGCTTCTGGCTGAGATGAGATCGAGACCGTCAAAACTTGCAGCCGTCACCGTTCCCGCGGGGGATACACAGCCAAGTCGAGGTCCAGCAGCCCAGACTCAAGCACAGGCTGCCCGAAAGCCCTCTGAGCCAGCTCCATCGAACGTCCGCCATGAAGTCCTACTGCCTCGCGGAGAACCTTGATCGGCGGGTGATCAGAGAAAATGACGGCCGCTACCTTGGATCCCAACTGCATCCCCTTACACACCTGAGCCTCTGATTGTTCAGGCGCCGACTAAAGTGATCCAGAATCACCTGAGCCCAGTCCTGATCGTTCCCCGAACCCTGGGTCGATGTCCCAAACCCGGCTCGCAATGTAGGAGCGCATATTTCCGTCGACTTCGTTACAGCAAGAACCGGACTTCCAGATAGGATCCGCTCGTCAAGCAAGCCGTGTCGAATCCGCTTCCAGTACTGATTTCATCTGCTCGCCAAGCCTCAGGTTCCTGGCTCCCGCGCGACGCTTGAACCGGGTGACCGGAAAGTCGGCCGCGCCGAAGTCTTGAAAAAATCCGAGATCACTCCTGGTCTCGCTCAAAGACGATTCTGCAGCGCTCTCGCCCGCCAGGAAGTATTCCCCTTCAAGTTTCCGATGTTCAGCCAGGAAGCTAGCAATGGCTGAGCTGATCTCAGCGACCAAGATGATCGAGTTGGTCGCAGCCTCCGGGTGAGGCTCGATGAAATCGGATATCGCGGAGACAGTTGCCGAAACAGAGTCGGCAGCAAAGCCAGCCGCTTCACCTTCTATTTCTTCAAGGCGAGTGACCCACCGCTCAGCCTCGTCGCGAGCTCGCATCAGCTCTTTGATCGAGGCTGGCTCTATACCGCGAAGATCAAGCCAGACCGCGTCCAGACCATCGTTGACGCGGTAGAAGGAATCACCCTTTCCGGCATCGAAGAGGAAGGCCATTGAAACGGATCGGACCTTGGTCGCATTGAGAGCTGTCAAAGCCAGCCTTTGACGTGCCCCTAGACGCACGCACTCATTCGTCACGAATTCCAAGTCCTCCACGTATCCCACTTCAAACACCCTCACGGAGTCCAAGTTGCCAGTGTGTCATCCACTATCGTAGCGCCTTTGCCTTGCAAGAATTTTTGACAGGCAGGGCAGATGGGACGACTGACCGCTATGCCACTCGGCGCCAACTCCAGGTGCTGGGCGGCCTCCCACAGCTTTACCTCCGCGTGCGGGAACTTTCCGGCCGCGTTGCGACCGGTACGCGAGATACCCAATTCATGCGGGAGGAGCTGAGCAACCTGAAGCTGTGAGATATTCCTGCGCGCGCCGACAGCCACGACATCCAAGGACTCGGCACCGCCGCCCCCCAGGTGAATAACCCCAGTGGTCGATCTACGGTTTCCCTGTCCCTTGATGAAGGTGTGCAACGTATCCGCACGGTCTTGCAGACCATCAAGATCAAGACCTGAGCCACCGCAGTTGTGCACGAGAACCGCTGCGGTGCCAACGAGTACGTAATACGTGTGCAAGCTGTCCACAGTCAGGTTGTAGACAGTTTCAATCCGAGTGGTGCCTTCACTTCCGACCACCGTGACAGGGCCATCACGAGGCGCTGCAGACGTCAGGTGATCACCAGCCTTCAGGTGATCTGCGGAGGCCCAGCGGCCCAAGCCGGTGCGAGGCGCCTTCGCTGCAGCAAGATCATCGTCATTGGACACCCAGAAGGGATGCCCCACCGTGGCTGTCACAGTGTCCGTCTCAGTTCCCTTCCCAGCAGGGGTCAGGACCTGAACAGTTGTCAGATCTTTTTCGCCGCGACCGATGATCACTGCGGTCACGTCTTCGCTCGCTGCTTTGCCGGTGAGGGGGTCAGCAGCCATAACGTCGTCGCCTATTACCACATCTTCAATGGGTTTTGTGGACCCATCCGCCATAAGCACCTCAGTGCCTGCAACAAAGCTGTTGGTGCCCCGGCTGCGCAGATCACACGAAGAGGCTGCAGTCTCAACAGCTTGAGCGGCTCCAGAGGAGAGCTTGCTACCAGCTCCTCGGACCAGGCCCGCTGTGCCAGCGCCTACCGCTGCCGACGTGGCGACTTGCTGAAGATCGACGCTGCCGGTCGACAGCAACTGCCCGGCTGCATCGCTGAGGCCATCGGCCGCTCCAGCGCTGGCCATGACCCCAACGGCTGACCCAGCGCCACCAGTGGCGACCGTGACCACGCCGGCCACTGCCCCGGACGCGGCTCCTGTCGCCGCGCATCCGACCACCGAACGCCCCGGAGCGCAGGTGAGGGCACTGGTCACAGCACCACCGACGGCGAAGCCGGCGACGATGCAGGCGGGGGTTCCTACGCCTCCGCTGGCTATCGTGCAGCCGGCGGTGGTCAGGGCTCCGGCTGCGATACCGAGCACCATCGGTGCTGCCGCCTGGGCGAACTCACTGGCCACCGAGGCCGCCGCGCTGACGTTGTCGAGCACGACTCCGGCTGAGGCGACGGCATTCTGGTAGACCGCGGTTGTTGCCTTGGCGACGTCCTGGACCACGACCTTCGTGGCCTGGACCACCGCCGCGGGGAGTTTCGCGGTGGCGGAGACGACCTTCTTCATGCCAGTCAGGACCGGCTTCATCAGGGCCTTCACCGCCGGCAGCGGGTTGTGCTTGATCACCTGCGCGGCCGCGGCCTTGGCCTTCTTCGTCACGGCCTTGGCGTGGGCGATCGCGGCCTTCTTCGCCGCCTCGGCTCTCTGTTTCGCGTAAGCGGCTGCTGCTGCGGCTTTTTGCTTGATGTACGAGGCCGACTGACTGACCTTGTTCACCACGTAGCTGATCGCGGCCTTACCGGTGTTGTAGATCTTCGCCGCGGCCTTCGCCACGTACTTCGCCGCCGTCTTGACCGCCGAAACCGCCTTCGACGCCACATACGTGACGGCCTTCCACGTGTACGACGCCGCCGTACGCACCGCACTACCCACCGTCTTCGCGGCACTGGTCACCGCACTCGACACCGCCGAGGCCGCCTTGGAGCACCAGCCACACGAGGGCCAGTTGCCGTCCGGGTCGCTCAGGTCCATCGGGTCACCGGCGGCGTACGTGTAACCGTTGGCCAGGATGGACGCACCACCCGCGTAGGTCTGCGGGTCACGCGAATCGAAGCTTCCGGTCGCCGAGTTGTACCAGCGGTCGCCCATGTTCACTTCGTCGGTGTCCGGGTCGGTCCACGAACCCTGGTAACCCAGGTGGTGCCCGGCACCGGAGGACGCGGTCTCCTGGCCCCACGGGTCGTAGGCCTTGGAATCGTCGAGAGACGAGAGCGTGGTGTTCGAGGCCGCGAAGTTCGCGACCAGGTCACCGTGCTGGTCCTGCAGCGAAAGGCTCGTCGTGGAGCCGTTCTGGATCGCCAGCAACTCGTCGTACGCACCCCGGGCGTACGTTTCGGTGCCGTCGGACACGACGCCGTCACTGGCGCCGGCGTACGTGAACGTGTTCCCGCCGCGAGAGGCGATGCGGTCCAGGCCGTCGTAGCTGTAGCTGGTGCCGTCCTGGTTGATCAGCCGCTCGAACGCATCGAACGTGAACTTCTCCGTGTACCCCGAACTCGTGCGCCCCGACAGGGTTCCGTTCGCGGCGTAGGAGTAGGTGTAGTCACCGTCGGACTGGACCTGGTTGCGCTCGTTGAACGTCGAGGTCTTGTCCCCCGCCTTCACCCGGTTACCCGAGTCGTCCCACGCGTAGTCCGTCGACTCCGAACCCTCAGACCACTTCGTCAACCGGCCCGCGTCGTCGTACCCGTACGTGTTGGCGGCCGCGCCGGCGGTGCCGGTGGTCTTCTTGGAGATCATCCGGTCGTCGACGTCGTACCCGTACGTGATCGACGAGACCGTCTCCCCCGCCGAGTTCTTCAGTGTGTCCGACGTCGTGCGGCCCCGGTCGTCGTACTCGTACGAGCGCACCCGCCCGTACCCGTAGTCGACCTTCTTCACCGAACCCGACGCGTCATACTCAAGATTCGTCGTCGAGGCCTTCAGGCCGTCCTTCTCCTGGACCAGACGCCCCTTGTCGTACGTGAACGTCGCCGTCCCCGCACCATCGACGCGTGAGGTCACGTTGCCGTCACCGTCATAAGCGAACGACGCGCTACCCGAACCACCCGTCGCGGTGATCAGACCACCCCGGTCGTCGTAGGCGAACGTGTTCGTCCCCGACGCCGCATTCACCGACGTGACCTGGCCCAGCTGGTCGTACCCGTACGTGTGATCCGCCGTGGTGACCTCGGCCCCGGTGCCGGTCTCCTTCGTCATTCGCCCGGCCGCGTCGAACGTCCGGTTGCGCGTCACCCCGCCCGGCGCCACCAGTTTCACCGGATTGCCGTTCACGTCGTACGAGACGGCCCACGTGCGGTCGGCGGCGTTCGGGTACGCCTTCGTCGACGGCTCGACCGCCGACTCCGCCAGCCCCAGAGAGTTGAACGTGTAGGTGAAGTCGTTGCCCCGCCCGTCCGTGTACCGGGTCCGGTTACCGTTCGCGTCATACCCGAACGACGTCGTGATCGTGTGCGCATCACTCGTCGGCTCGGTCTGCTTCGTCAGCTGCCCCAGCGCGTCATACGTGTACGTCCGCTTGGTCCCCAGCGGGCTCAGCGCCTGCAGCAGGTTCCCGGCCGCGTCATACGAGTACGACTGCGTGCGCAGGATCTTCCCCGCCGCGTTCACGTCCGACTCCTGGGCGAGCTGCCCGAACCCGTCGTACGTGTTCTGCGTCGTACGACCCAGTCCGTCCGTCACCCGGATCGTGTTGCCCTGCTCGTCGTACCCGTACTGCGTCTTCACACCGTTCGGGTCCGTCGTCGTGGTCAGCTGACCGAGGGTGTCGTAGGTGTTGGTGGCCACCGCCCCGGTCGGCGAGGTCGTGCTGGTCAGCCGGCCGGAGTCGTCGTAGGCGAACTTGGTCGTGTAGTTGTCCGCGTACGGGTACCGCTCCACCTGCGTCGAGGTGATCGCCCGGTCCAGATCGTCGTACGTCGACTGGACCTCACCACCACGCGGGTCCCTCACCGACAGAACCTCACCGACGCGGTTGTACGTGTAGTGCCACACCGCCCGGGTGTCATTGTCCGAGGTGGGCTGCGACTGCGTGATCAGCCGGTCGAGCTTGTCGTACACGTACGTCGTGTACGCACCGCGCGCGTCCGTCGCCTTCACGACGTTCCCGGCCTCGTCGTACTCCACCGTCGACGACGGCGTCACCGACGTGCTCGAACCCGGTGCCTTGTACGGCGTTCCGGTCTGCTTCACCACCCGGCCCAGCCGGTCGACGGTGGCCGTGGCGATGTTGCCCAGCGGATCGCGCGAGGCCACCTCGTCGTCGTACGTGTTGTACCCGGTCAGGACCTTCGACTTCACCGAAGCCGCCGCACCACCCACGTTCTCCGTGGACACCGCCGGCGCCGTCGACGAAACCCGCCGCGACATCTGGTCGTACTCGTACGTACTCGTGAAATCAGCAGCCGACGCACCCGCCACGTTCCCCCGCGGATCGGTCTGCGCCACGACCAGGCCACGCTGGTCGTACTTGTACGTGCTCGTACGCGACGGCGCCGCCGAAGCGTTGTTGTCCACCACCGACTGCGCCACCTGCCGACCGGCCGTGTCGTAGTCGAACGTGACGGTCTGACTGAGGCCCAGAGAAGGCTGCAGCGAGTTCGACGTCGAGCCGGTGCTGACCGTCTTCTTCACGTTGCCGGCCAGGTCATACGTGTACGCCGTACGCCGCATCACCCCCGACGGGTTCTCGACCTCCGTCGCCACCTGCCCCGTCGCCGTATACGTGTACTTCGTGACGTCCTTACCGTCCGAGGACGCCTCGGTCAGCACGTTCCCGGCCCCGTCGTACGTGTTCGACGTGATCACCACATCGCGCTTCGAACCGTCCGCGTTGTGGAAGTCCTTCAGCGTCAACGTGTTCAGCGAGTTGTCGCGGTTGTACGCGTACTCCAGCGTGCGACCCATCGCATCCGTGTCCGTCAGCAGACGCCCACCCAGGTCGTACGTGTAGTTGTGCAGGATCAGGTACTCACCCGTGTCCGGCGCCTGATCCGGATCCCCCTGCCAGTCCCACAACCGCACCTGCGCGATCGCACTACGCGCGGTGTACCCGTACTCGTACCTGCGGCCCTTCGCATCGACCACACTCGTACGGTTACCCAGAAGGTCGTACTCGTAGGAGATCTCGTTACCGACCGCGTCCTCAGTCCTGAGGATGTTGCCGTGCTCGTCGTACTCGAACAACGTCTGACGCGGCTCGTCATTACCCTGCAGATCCTCGACCCGCGTCGCCACCGCATTGCCGTTGCCGTCATACGCGTAACCCGTACGCCGCTGATGCTTCACACCACTCACGGCATCCGTCATCACCGGCTCGGTCATCGACGTCATCCGCGACAACGCGTCATACCCGAACGTCGTGGTCACCCCACCGGGGTAGGCATCCGAAATCTCAGTCTCGGAGGCCTTTCGCCCCAGGACGTCGTACGCGTACTTGGTAACGAGGCCAGAGGGCTCGGTGACCTGGGTCAGGTCACCGAAGCTGTTGTAACCGAACTTCGTCACCGCGCCGAGCGGGTCCGTGCTCGTCATCGGCAGACCCACAGGGACGGTGCCCTTGTCGGTCGAGACCTGACCGCCCGTGGAGTACGTGTTCTTGACGACGCCACCGTCCGGGCTGGTCTGCGTGGCCAGGTTCCCGCCGGCCGCGTACGTGTAGGTGGTGCGGTAGGTGTTGTCGTCAGGACCGCTCGAGCGTCCGTCGCGGGTGGCGGTCACTAGGTCGTTGCGCGGGTCGAACTGATTGGTGACCGTCGTGGGGTAGGTCGAGTACTCGGTGTGGCAGTCCGTGTTCGAGGTCTGGCAGGTCTTGGTCGAGGTCACGTTGCCGCGGGCGTCGTAGCCCATCTCCGTGATGTTGCCGTTCTCGTCCGTGATCCGGCTCTGCTGACCAGCGTCGTTGTACTCGTACGAGCGCACGCTCAGGCCGTCGAGGGTGTAGAACACCGGGCCGTTCGGATCCCCCGGAACCAGCACACAGAACACCGGTCCACCCGGGATCGGCTGGGTGCAGTTTCCTTCCTCGTCCTCGTCACCGGTCGGCGCCGGCGCCGGAACCGGCTCGTACTGCTCGCTCATCGCCAGACCGGTAGGCATACCGGTACGCAGCACCTGCCCGGTCAGCGCGTCGTACTCATACAGGTACGGCGCGCCATAGGCGTTACGCACCTGCACACTGCGGCGCAGGTCGTTCTCGTCGCCGTACACCAGCGGCTTACCCACCGTCCACACGCCACCATGCGTATCCGTATACCGCGAAACCCGGTCGCTCGAAACGTCATAGGCGACGTCCACGCCGGTTGCGCCGTTCGGCAGGACGATGCGGGTCAGGCTGCTGGCCGCGATCTTTCCGAAGCCGTAGTGGCTCTTGACCGCGGCGGAGCCCAGCGGATGGTCGTAGATCGCGACCTCGTCCACGCTGCCGCTGAAATACTTACGCGCCGCTGAACCCCAGCTCGGCCAGGAAGCCGGAGTCGTCGCGTAGGCGGCACCGACCTGGTTGCCGCTGAGGGTGTCCTGCGTGATCGCGGCGCTGAGGGTGCCGACCTTGGAGCTGTCGAGGTACAGCGTGGTCACGTTACCCGAGGCGCTCAGGACTGCGTGATGCCACTGCCCGTCGTTCACCGTGCCGCTGGTGGTGATCGGGGCGATCGAGCCGGTCGAGAACTGGCCCCGCAGTTTACCGTCCGTGCCCACGTACAGGGTGGGCACACCCAGCGTCGACGTCGCGGTGAGGTCCTTGTCCTGGTACCCCAGCAGCGGTCCGTTCGAGGTCGTCTTGAACCACAGCTCCACCGCCTGGTTCACACTGCGCCGCACCGACCCCTTCGGCAGCGCAACCGAACTACTCGTCCCGTTCAGCGTCACGGCCGTGTCCGGCGATCCCGCGATCGCGCCTGCGGTGTCCAGCGTCGGAGCGTTGTACGTGCCCGAGTCCTTGCCCAGGTTGACCGCGATCTCGCTACCGACATCCGGGTCGCCATCGGTTTCGCCCAGGCGGTAGTACGAGTCCGGCCGGTCCTCCAGAACCGCGGTGCGGTAGTGCGAACCGTCGGCGTACGTGTAGCTCGTGCAGACCTCGCCCGGCGCGCAGGCCTTTGCCAGCAGATCCCCGGTGTACGTGTACGTCCACGTCAGCGGCTTGCCGTCGACCGGGTCGGTGCTGACCGAGGCGACGTGCGAGCCCGACCAGGTGAACGTGAGGGTGCGTTCTGTGCCTTCGACCGAGGTGTTCGGAACCGACTGAGCCTGCGTGAGGTGACCTGCTGAGTCGTAGCTCATCTCCAGGTACCGGCCGAAGGAGTCCGAGACCGAGACGAGCCTGCCTTCAGCATTGAAGGCGTACTTCGCGCCGCCCCGGTCGCTCAGCAACCATGCCTTCGTCGACGCATTCTGCGTCAGGGCCGCGATACGCCCCGTCGGCGCCGCGTACGTACCGTCGGCGTTACGGCCGAAACGCACCTGCCGGCCGTCCGAATAAGTGACGACGACATTCCCGCTGCCGTCGTCGTCCGGTACGACCTGCATGTCGTAGACCGTGGTCCACCCAGCACCGAACATCCCGGTACGACGCGGGTCGAGACTGTTGTAGGTGCGCAGCACATTCAGTGCCGGGCCCGTGGTCACAACCGGGGCGTCCATGGACGACGTCGTGTAGTTACCGACCTGCGGATCCACATCGAGCGAGGCGTCGGCATTCGCCGAACCGGACACGTTCGCCGAGACGGCCGGCTGCGGAACCGTGGTGAACAGGTCGGCCTTGCCCTCGGTGGTCACCGAGCCATTGGCGTCCTTGACCCACGCCTGCCACGTGTAATGCTTGCTCCAGGCCAGCGTCCCGGACGGCAACGTCCACGAGACCTTGCTGCTGTAATCCCGCACCGCACACGCCGGAGCGGTCTGCCCCTCGTCCGGGACCTCGCAGACCTGGAACTTGTACGTCAGCGCCGAACTGGCCGCGTCCACGTCCATCGCCTGCGCCCACAACTGCGGGGCCAGCGTCGGCGACTCATAGCCGTTGTCCGGGTACAGCTGTTTGACCACCGGCGGCACGTTGTACACCGCCAGATTGATCCTTACTGGCGCCACCTGATAGTCGGTGAACCAGACCGGCGTCTTTCCCGAGCTCTTCACCATCGAAAAGTCCAGGAAGTACTGCCCCTGCGGCAGGGCCTTGATCGTTGCACTTACGGTGGCCTTAGCGCCGTGCGCGACGTTCCCGCTCAGGCTTGCGGCCTTCACCTGCGAAACCAGCTTGCCATCCGCGTCATAGACCCGGTAGCCCAGGTAATACGTTGAGGGAGTCCAGGTCTCGGAGCCGGTGTTGGTCACCTGGACGGAGACCTTGCCGTCCTGGTTCTGCAGCACCGTCGGCTTGGGCACGGCGTTGGTGATCTTGTACGACGCGTCGTAGGGGCTGTGCGTCACGTACAGGCGCGGCGCGTTGGCGGTCCCGATACCGGCGATGCGCTTCCAGGCGCTGGAGTCGCCGGCGGCGGCGCGCAGGCTGATGCCGTTGTTGGCCTTGCCGTCGGCCCAGCCCTGCACGAGCTTGTTACCCGCATCGCCCAGGTCGTAGGTCGTGGCCTTGGTCGCCGGGCACGCCGAGCTGGTCTTGCCCTGCGCGATGTACCCGTACGCGAACGACTTCGAGCCCAGCTTCGCACCCGTGCTCGGGCCCGGGTAGGAGTAGCCCGGTCCCGCGCTCCAGGACTGGTCCACCGCGTACACGTTCAGCGGACGCGCCTTGCACGAGGGAGCGTCATAGCCGACCAGGCTGAGCTGCACCCCGTAGATCGTGTGGTCCTGCAACGCGGAGACCATGTCGTTGAACTTGACGTACGCCGCCGAGTTCGAGCCGTCGAGGTAGCCGACGGTCATCTCCTGCGTATTGGCGCTCGAACTCGACCCGCGAACGGTCATCGAGGAGTCACCCGGACTGTCCCGCACCGGAAGCTTCACCGCGACACTGGGATCAACCATCACCGGGAACGCCCGGTCGGGATCAGCCAGCCATTTCTCATCGATCGTGACGGTCAGCACCGAACCGTCGAGCGCATAGGTGACCGCGTCGGACTGCGTCGGCCCGCGCGCGGACGTGCCCGCGTCGACCATGTAACCGGCCGGGATCCGCGCCCTCTCCCCACCCTGGGCGTCCGTCAGCACCACCGCACCATCGTCCAGCTGCGCCGTCAGGCCCTTCAGGTCCAGGTCAAAGGCATACGAAGTCGGAGCCGAGGACGACTTGAGCACCAGGGTCTCTTTGGCGCCGGTCCCGGTGGCGGCGAGTTTCAGGTCGACGTCCTCGAGAACATCCGCGTACGTGACCTCGGAGCCGTTCGTCACCCCGGCACTGGTCTTCGCGCCGCGCAGGCCGTAGCTCAGGGCGTGCTCGTCGTCGATCGTGACCGAGGCCAGAGCCTGGGCGTTCGCGGAGGCCGCGAACGTCGTGCCCACCGGGTCGGCCGCCGCCGCCAGCTGCGATCCCTGCTTCTCCAGCGTCGTGTCGACCGACTCCCACGAACCGTCACCGGTCTGGAAATTGGCGACGCCGCTGGAGAATTCGGTGGTCTGCGTCCCGTCGGCGTTCTGGTAGACCTTCTCGCTCGCCGAACGCTGCTCCGGCAGCTCGACGCTGGTCTGCGGGTCGAAACCCTCCACCGGCTCAGCCCCGGCCGCCTCCACGACCTTCGCCGTGTTCGCCGTGGTGACCGACGCGTCCTCAAACGTCTGCAGCGGATACCGACCACGCCGCGACTGCGGCACCGTCGTGTTCTGCTTCTGCCCCTCCCCCACCGGCACGTCGGCAGCGCTGCCCCAACGCTGCTCGGGAGCGTCCGCCGCCTCATGACGGATCTTCTTGGCCACCGCCTGCTGCGCGATCGCCGCCGACGGCGAGATCGTCGAGAGCAACAGCGGCACACCGGCGATCGCGAACAGCACGCCGGCACGACGACGCGTGGGAGCTCCGTCCGGGCACGACCGACCGCGGGCAAAGAGAGACCAAGACAAGGAAGAGACCTCGCTAAAGGGATTTACCACCGAAAGCTCACGAAGCATCACACGCAGGGTGAAGGGGTGTATTCAGCCCAACAGACTATTCACAGGCCCATAGATCCCTGCTATACGACCCAACCATTGGTCACCTGGAGTTGTATCGCCCGAGAAGCCCGCTACTGTACGTTCATTCACCGCTGACAACGTTGCAATTCTGCAATCTTATGTTCACCGTTGTGTCCTGGGCCACTCCAGAGATGTTGCTCACGGCAAGCATCGGTGGCTGGTCGCGGGGCTGGGCCTGGCCAGTCATGAGCCGCCGGGCCGCACTGACGATGTTCGCCACTTCGTGAGCTTGTGTGCGCCTGACCCGCGTCATGATTCTTGGCAGAGGTAGTTTCTTGTCCCTCTGACCAGCAAGGGAGCATGTCGATCATGCCTCGTCCACCGTCTCTGCCACCGGCCGAGAAGCAGCGGATCATCCTGTCGATCCTGGCCGGCGAGATGACCGTTGCTCAGGCCGCCCGCCAGGCCAAGGTCTCCGAGCAGTCAGTCGGGACCTGGAAGCGGCAGTTCCTCGAGGCCGGCCTGGCCGGCCTGTCGTCGTCCTCGAACCGGGCCTCCAGCCGAGAGCAGCAACTCGAGGCCGAGGTCGCGGACCTGACTACGGCGCTGGGCGAGGCCGCGGTCGAGCTGCGGGTGTGGAAGAAGTCGGCCGAGCACCGCCTGGGCCCTTCGAAGACCTCGAGGTGATCCGCTGCCAGGCGGGCATACCGACCACGAGGTTTACCGACATGATCGGCATGCCCGAAAGAACCTGGCGCCGCTGGCAAGCCCGCGCCAAAACCGACCAGCCGCCTCGCGGCCCGTGGCCGATGCCGGTCTCGCAGGCCGCCGAACCGATCGTGGCCAAGCACGCGCAGGAGCACCCGGCCTGGGGCCACCGAAAGATCTGGGCCATGACCCGCTACGACGGCGTGAGCGTCTCCCAGGCAACAGTTCTGCGGATCATGCGCCGACGCGGCCTGCTCCTGCCAGCCACCTATCAACGCGAACGCCGCCAACTGGCAGCCGCCCGCAAGGCCGCCTTCGTGAACCCACCGACCGGACCGAACCAGGTCTGGCAGCTTGACTTCTCGGAGTTCGAAACGCGAAAGGGAGGAACCTGGAGACTGGCTGCCTGCCGCGACTACTGGTCGAAATACGAGTTCGGCTGGCACCTGTCACCCACCGCGAACCAGCACGACGCGATCGCCTCGATCGACCTGGCCACCACCGAGGCCGAACGCCTCGCCGACGGCCTTGACCTGCTCGAACAGGTCGTCGATCGTTCCACCGGGCTGATCTCACCCGTCGTGATCGTGACCGACAACGGCGGACCGTTCCGCTCCTTCAGGTTCGAGCACTACATCAAGACCCGACCCGAACTGGCACACGTGCGCACCCGAGTCCGCACGCCCGGACAGAACGGCACCCGCGAACGTGGCTTCGGCACGCTGAAATACGAGTGGCTCTACCGCCACGACATCGACCACGGCCCGGCCCTGGCCGAGCAGGCCGAGGCCTACCGGCTCGAATACAACACCCTCAGGCCTCACGAGGCCATCGCCTGGAACCGCCCGCTCGAAGTCCACCTCGGCCTCGCCGACCCGGCAACACCCAACTTTCCCGACCCAAAAAGTCTGCCAACTACTTGACGCGGGTCACGCCCGACAAACCACCAACCGCGAGTCATAGGACGACGCTGCGGGGCTTGTACCAATGTCGTTTGCAGACCGGGCGGGGCACTGGCATGCCGGTCTGCGCATGGTCGGGCAGTCAGCCGCGGGTGTAGTCGGAGCACCCCCGCACCGGACGCATTCCCGGTCTCACAGCGTTCGGCGGCGGTCCGGCGCATCCAACGAGTGCCGCTCGTGACTTGCGGAGCTCGATGTTTGCCTTGTCCAAGGAAAAGTTCGTAGCTCGGGATCAAGGTCGGCGCGACCAGACGCTTCGCGCCACAGGTGAACGAGCTCGGCCAAGGAGGTTTCGCGTGGCGCGTCACCAAAGACGCGACAACAGACGGCCTTCATGGTTAAACCGTGGATCCACTTGCCAACTCCGGCAGTCAGTTCCGCCTTGGTGGTTAAGGTGACGGTAGGGGTACCGTGCTGAACGTGAACCAGGACGGCTAGGCAGGGGTGTTGCCCAGCCGAGCCCGGAGTTACTCATCAACCTCCTGAGGTTGTCCCGGGTGCCGGCGCGCACGGTCAAGGAGCCGGTGAACCCCCGCTGCGGTCCGGAAGCACATTCGTCCGGGCCACAGGCCGGCCGGACTTCAACGGCCCGGGGGGCCACCGCTCAGTCGATGGCTTGCTCGACCATCTTCGAGCCGATGTGGCCGGCCACGAAGGGGGACTATGGCAACCTCAAGACACCACCCCGAACGGCCTCAGAAGATCCCCTTCCGGAGCCGTTCTTCGTAGCGATCCAACGTCGAGCGCAACCGCTCGTCCGACAACCGGAGCCACCCCGAAACATCGAGCAGCCACCACGAATCATCGAACCCCACGTAGTCCTTCACCAGCTCCGACAACGGCACGGCCTGCCCTGCCTGCAACACGGCCTTCATCTCATCATGCGTCATGCTCAGGGCGCTGGCTCCGGTCTCCGAAGACGCTGGCTGATGCGAGATCTCACGGCTCACGGGTTCGGCTTCCGCTCTGGCGCAGGGCCGGTCGACGGCTGCGGACGCTGCTGTTGCGGTTCGATCGGCAAGGGTCCCCGCCCGGGCGCCGGCCCGGCCCGTGTCTGCCGCCGCGTCAGCTCATGCCGGGTCTGTGGAACGGCCCCCTGGTAGCCGGCCGCCTCCACGCCGGCGATCTGCGAGCGGAAGTCATCAGCCAGGATTCGCCGCGCCGCGTCCCGGGCCGAGAGCGTGGTGCCCCGGAGCAAGTGCTGGTGGATCTTGCGGTGAAGCGATTGGCCACATCGTCTGCCTCGCGCAGCAGTCCGAAGTGCACACATTCTTGGCTTCTGGTGTCAGCGCATGGCGAATATGGGCCGCCGTGGATCCGGACGTCTTGGACGATCGCAGCCGGGCCCGCCGTGTCTCGGGGACTGCCCCCAAATCCTGAGTCAACCGGCTTGGGGGCGGTCCTGTCCCTCAGCGCTCACGCTGCAGCCCGCGGTCTGTTCACTCTATGGCGAACTGTCGCGATAAACCCGAACGTGTACCAGAGGCTCGTGTCCCCCCTCGGACACTCAAGACAGAACGAAGAGCATGCACCAAGGACCGGGCCGACGAGCCCGGTCCTTCTGCTTTGCCCCTTCCCTGAGCAGAGCCTTCCGTCCAACCGCTGGGGCTGTCGGTGGAGCCGGCCTCAGGAGGCCGCTGACCGTCCTGATCGGCGTGGCCCCATGACGCTGGTGGCTGAACGGCACTCAGAGCCGGTATGCGCTTCGCCGTACTGCCACAACCAGGCCGGGAATACGCCGAAACACGGCCGGCGCTGCGCTGAGCGTGAGCAAGCCGCCTGCCCCAAGAACGCTGATCGATGGACGGTACAGCCCCCGTCGCACGGCAGAGCCCCGCAGTCGGCTCACGACCGCCGCCGCGGAAACGGCGGCCGGCCGGTCGTTCCCGGCCCCACCGCGGGTGCCCGACCCGCTGGCCGAAACCGTACGTCTCTTCGGTGCGCACGGTTCGGTCGGGAACCGGATCGACGCCGGCGGTGACTGGGGTCTGTGGCTCGACAACTGCCCCGGCGCGGTGATGCATCTCGTCTCCTCCGGGACCGTCTGGCTGGAGGTCGAACAAGAGCCGCGCCGTCTGCTCCGGGCAGGCGACGCGGTGCTGCTGCCACGGGGCACGGCCCACGGGCTGTCCAGCGGTGAAGGTGTACGGATGGTGTCCTGCGACCTCGTCGCCGCATCCCGGGCCCGTGACCGGGGCGGCGTGATGCGACTCGGATCCGGACCGGTGTCGGCCCGGTTCATCACGGTGAACTACGACCTCGACCCCGCGGTGAGCCAGACGCCGGTAGCGATGGCGGGTACCGTCCTGCACGTCGAAGCGGCCCGCAGCCGCAAGCTGGACGCGACGATCGGTCTCCTGTGCGACGAGCTGTCACACCCCGAGATCGGCGTCACCGCAGCGGTCAACAGCCTCGTCGATCTGCTGCTGGTGCAGTTCGTCCGGGCGGTCGGCGCCGGCGGCTCCGGTGCCACCGCTTCTCCCTGGATGACCACGGTGACCGACCCGGTGGTACGCGACGCCCTCGCCCTCATGCACCGGCGCCCCGCCCACCCGTGGACCACGGCCGATCTCGCCTCGGCGGTCCGGGTGTCGCGAGCCACCCTGAGCCGCCGTTTCCCCGCGGTCCTCGGTATGTCGCCCGGGGCCTACCTGACGTCGTGGCGGATGGACCTGGCCGCCGTCCGTCTTCGCGACACCGAAGATCCGATCGACGTCATAGCCGAAACCGTCGGCTACGGTTCGTCGCACGCCTTCCGCCGTGCGTTCCAGCGGGCTCGCGGGCAATCGCCGCTGCGCTACCGCAGCGTGTCCCGGATGGCGTCGCGGTAACCACCCGGGACTGCGCCCGACGCGAGCCGTGCGGGCCTCAGCCCGCGGTCGGCAGCCTCAGGAAGTGGTCGTCAGGACGAACCCCCGCGGCTCGCCGGTCAGCGAAGCCTTGGCCGCCGCGCCGTACTCGTCGGCCACGATCTCGATTCGGCGGGCCTCGAGACCGTCGAGCGCGGCGCTGACGATGTCGACGGGGTCGTTCATCACGGCCGCCGGGTTGAACGCCTTCATGGTCTCGGTTCTCGTCGGCCCGAAGACCAGCCCGGACACGAGGGTCTGCTGCTTCGCCAGCTCCAGCCGGATCCCGTTGGTCAGGCTCCACTGTGCGGCCTTGGCCACCGCGTAGGAGTTGTTGCCGTCGAAGCTCATCCAGGACAGGTTCGACAGCACGTTGAGAATGGCCCCACCGCCGTTCGCGCCGAGCGCCGGCGCGAATGCCCGGACCATGTTGAGCGTGCCGAAAAGATGCGTCTCGACGACCGTCCGGATCTGATCCAGGTCGCCCTCGATCAGGTTCTGCCCCAACGAGACACCCGCATTGTTGATCAGCAGGGTCACGTCACCGGCGGCTTCGGCGGCGGCCGCCACCGACGCCGGGTCGGTGATGTCCAGACGCAGCGGCACGACGCCGGGCAGGTCGACGACCTCGGCACGTCGCGCGGCCGCGTACACCTTCGTCGCCCCTCGCCGCAGCAGCTGCTCGGCGAAGAGGCGACCGAGGTCACGACCGGCACCGGTGACCAGGGCCGTGCATCCCTGAATGTGCATGATTCTCCTTGTTCGAGGCTGGCTTTCCTGTCGATCGTAGGAATTCGCCCGAGCCGGACGGGTGGCCGAATGCCTCAGGACCATGACCGTCTGCCTCTGTTTTCGACGCCCGAGGGACGACACCGCACTCGTACCCTGTTCGCGATCTCCGGGATCCTCGGACGGACGGCGGCGCATCAGTGGCAGGGTTGTCCTCCGTGATCGAGACCGCGCCGCTGCAGTCGAGTGCCTTTCGCTGGTTCTTCGCGGGCCGCACGGTCTCCCTGCTCGGCAGCTTCATGTCCCCGGTCGCCATCGCCTTCGGCGTCCTCGAGATCACCGGCAGCGCCGCCTGGTTGTCCGCCGTCACCACCGCAGTTCTCATCCCGATGGTCGCCACCCTGCTCCTGGGCGGCGGAATCGCCGACCGTCACCGCCGCGACACCGTGCTGGCCCAGGCCAGTCTGGGTTCCGGCCTGGCCCAGGCCGGCATCGCCGCCCTGCTCTTCACTCACCAGCAGCCGGTCCTGCTGCTGCCCCTGGCCGCGCTCAACGGCGTCATGCAGGGCCTGGCCACTCCAGCCCTGCGCGGCATCGTCACGAACCTGGCTGCCGGACCCGGCCTCCAGCAGGCCAGCAGCCTGCTCGCCTCCGCCCGCAACCTCGGCCGTATCGCCGGCCCCGCCACTGCCGGCGTCCTCACGGCCACCGTGGGCGCGGGATGGGCGGTCTCGATCGACGCCGCATCCTTCCTGGTCGCCGCCGCCTGCTTCACCCGCATCCACCTGGCCGGCCCACCGGCCCGGGCTCACGCGTCAGGAATGCTCAGCGATCTCCGCGAAGGCTGGCGGTACTTCCGCTCACACACCTGGATCTGGACGGTCACCCTGGCCTTCGCCGTCTTCAATGCCACCAACCGGGGATTCTGGCTCATCCTCGGCCCGGTCATCGCCCAGGACACCATCGGCGCCCGCGGCTGGGGGCTCGTACTCAGCGCGCAAGGCGTCGGCGCCCTGAGTGCCACGCTCGCCTTGGCCCGCATTCCGCTGATGCGCCGTCCCATGCACGCGGCCCTCCTCGCCATGGCCCTGGCCGCGCTGCCACTGATCCTGCTGGGCACCGGAGCCGGTCTGCTCCCCCTGGCGGCCGCAGCGTTCCTCGCCGGGATCGCCGTCGATCTCTTCACCGTCGTCTGGGAGACCGTCAACTACACCCACATCCCCGAGCACCTGCTCTCGCGGGTCGGTGCGCACGACGAGTTCTGGTCCACGGTCTCCTTTCCCGCCGGCCAGCTCTCGGCGCCGCTCCTGGCCGCGGTGTTCGGAGCGCCCGCGGTCGCGCTCACCGGCGGGCTCGTGGCGGCGGCCGTCATGCTGGCCACCTCGTCCCTTCGCCCGCTGCGGAGGATCGAGATCCAGCACGACGGCAACCTCCCGCGAGCACGCTGAGCGGATCGGACCGGCGCACGTTGTGCGGCACAAAGACATTCGGCCCGGCCCCCTGCGGGAAACCGGGCCGAACGGGACGACGTCAGTCGCAGATGGACGAGCTCGTGTAGGAGAACGTGTCGCCGGTCGCGGTGGCGTAGTAGTAGCCGTTGCTCTGGCGGCCGAGCTTGAGAGAACCGCCGGCTTCGCCCTTGTAGGTGATGGTGCTGCCGGACAGGGTCAGCCGGTCGTCGGCCTTGCCGAAGGTCAGCGGGCCGACGGATCCGTCGGCCTCGAGACCGTGGTCCTTCTGCCACTTCTTGGTCGCGGCCGCGGTCACCGAGCCGAACCAGCAGTCACCGTCGCTCGGCGACAGGTATCCGTCGGCGACCAGCACTGCCTGCCAGAGGAAGACGGCATTGCTGTGGCTGCGGACATTCTGGGAGATCGTGCCCTCGTCGCCCCAGTCGTCGGTGACCACCCCGGCGCCGGCGATGTACCCCTGCGCGACCGACGCCTGCGCCGGCGCGGCGAGGCCGACCGTGCCCGCGGCCAGCGCCACGGCGGCGGCACCGACGACGATCCGGCGCATCCAGTTGCCCGTGTTCATGTTTCGCATGTTTCCCCCTCTGGTTGACGGCCCGGCTCTCCAGGTGGAGCCGGGCCGGACTGCACAGCGTCAGCTGCGGCGCGACGCGCCCGTGCAGGAGATCCTCACGGCGTACCCGACGTCCAACCGGTACCCGTCGGCGTTCCGACGCCCGTTCTGCCGAATACTGTTGGTGCCCAGTACCTCTGACAATCGGCCGTCGGCCGGATCAGTCGCAGACCGACGAACTGGTGTAGGACACCTTGTCGCCGGTCTGGTAGAAGTAGTAGTAGCCGTTGCTGTCGCGGTCCAGGGCGTTGAATTTAATGTTCTTGCCCTGGTAGACGATGCGGCCGCCCGACCAGACCAGATTGTCGTCGGCCTTGCCGAACGTCAGCGGGCCGACGGATCCGTCGGCCTCGAGACCGTGGTCGTCCTGCCACTTCTTGGTCGCGGCCTTGGTGTCCGCACCGAACCAGCAGTCCGCGTCGTAGATGGTCAGATACCCGTCCGAGACGAGCACCGACTGCCAGAGCATGACCGCGTTGCTGTGACTGCGGACCGTCGCCGAGATGGTGCCCTCGTCACCCCAGTCGTCGGTCAGAACCCCTGATCCCGCAATGTATCCCTGCGCCACCGACGCCTGAGCCGGCGCAGCACCGCCCACCGTTCCCAGGGCCAGAACCACCGCCGCACCGCTGACCAGCGCCCGGCGCGCCCATGCCCCCACTTTGACGTCTCGCACAGATCCCCCACAGATCAGACAAACCGGAATGATCTTCCGGAACATGAACATTAGGTGCTGTCGTGGCGGCCGTCCAGAGATTTCTGAGCACACCTGAGAACCGGCAGTTGTTCGAGGGTCCGAGGGAGTTCACACCTCGGAGGTCGGAGAATCCATCGTGACCGAGGTCGCCAGGGCGGGCCCCACGGGCACGGGAAGATTCGGGCCTGGACCATGCGGGTGGACGTAGGCCAGGAAAGTGACCTACTGACAACCTCTTTGAAAGACAACGTCGGCGCCCGCCCCGTCCCGGTGCAGTCGGCTGCAGGTGGCGTTCTGCGACTCGCCCATCACCTGGCCGGCTCTTCCGCAGCAGTTCGGAGGGCGACAGACCCAAGGCTTCCAGCAGACGGCGACTGCGGTTGCCCGGGAAGCAGGCACTCTCGGCGGCCGTTGAACCGGCGGACGGAAACGGTTTCGGGGTCCTGCTGACGGACCAGCTGGCGCGGCACGTCGTCGGTGACGTCGAAGGCCTCCACCTGAGGAACGTGCGACAGGCCCCGCAGCAGATGGTGCGGGCCGACCGCCGCGTCATCGTTGTGAAGGAAGGCCCGTCCCCGGACGAGGGCGAAGGCGTCGTCGGCCCCGAACCAGAAGGTGCTGACAGCAGGCACTTCCGACCCGGCCTACACACCACCGCCCATCACCTGCACGAAGGGTGACGGCGCGCTCCTGGCCGGACAGGAGGTTCGATGCGGCGACCTCGTCGTCCCCTGGACTGCAATCTACCGGCTCGGCCGGAGCTCCGAGGGCGTTGAGAAGCAGTTCCACCGGCAGCAGAGGGCCCTGGACCGCAAGGCCGCCGAATCGGTGGCGGCGAGTGGCCCGACGCCCCCTGCCCGGCCGGCCGGGACGCCGGAATCCGCGTCCCGGCCGGTCGCCTTCTCCAGCGACGCACGGTTCGAGCCGGCGACTGACGCCCACCCGCGGTGCGGTCAGGTACGGGCCGGGCGTTCGTAGAGGTGCTCGATTCCGTCTTCCTCGTCCCACTGCTCGCCGACGTGGGTGAACCCGAAACCGGCGATCGTGGCGAGGGATGCGTCGTTCGTCGGGCTGATGCTGGCCCGGACCGTGACGACCGAGGGCTCGGCAGCGGCCCACTCCAGCAGCGCGGCGACCATGCCCCGGGCGTGACCCCGCCGACGATGCGCGGGGTCGGTACCGTAGCCGACCTCCACCATGCCGGCCTCGTCCGGCGGGCCGTGGAAACCCCCCGCGCCGACGGGCACACCACTGGGCTCGGCCACGGCCGCCCGCACGACCCAGTCAGCCGCCGTGGGATCGCCCGCGATCTGCTCCAGGCGCATCTTCCACATCCAGTCGACCTCGTCGGACAGGAACCACTCCGTGAGAGGGATACCGCTCAGCGTCCGGGCGGTGTCCAGGTCACCGGCGATCAATGCCTCGAAAACTTCCGGCCCCAGCCGGACAAAGCGTATAAACGAGGGTGAAGTGTCTGCCATGCCGCCGATAATGGCATGAGTTCGTTTCGCCGTCCCGCATATCGCGGGCGTGACGTGACCATCCGGGCAACGGAGTGCGCGTCCCTGTCCACCGCTTCCGACGAAGGTGGTTCCTGCTGTGCCCATAGTTGTGGTCTACGACAAGGGATCGGCCGCTCCCGGCGAGATCATCGCGAGTCTCGCCGACGACGACGGCCTGGTGATCGTGCTCGCTGACACGGAGACGGCCCGCAACGCCCGGGTCGTCTTCGAGTCGTGCAGCCGGGCCGTGCTGGACCTGAGCGATGCCGACCTCCCGGCTCGGCTGCGGGCTCTGGGCGTGACCGGAATCGTCACCTACAGCGAGCGGATGCTGCAGGCCACCGCGGATCTCGCGGACCGCTGCGCCCTGGCCTACTCGCCGCCGCCGGCCGTGGCCGCCCTGACCGACAAGTCCGCGCAACGCGCCGCGCTGCGTGAGGGCGGCGCCGACGTCGTCGCGACGGCCGAGATCCGCTCGATCGACGACTATGCCTCTGCCCTGGCCCATGTCGGCGTTCCGGCCGTGATCAAACCGGCCCAGGGCGAGAGCAGCCGGAACACACTGCTGGTCCACACGGCCGACGAGGGCCGGCAGGCCGTCACCGACTACCTGACGGTCGAGAAGCGGCTGGTGATGGAGGAATTCCTCCGGGGAACGGCACCGGAGGAACCCTACGGCGACTACGTCTCGGTGGAGAGCGCCGTTCTCCCCTCGGGGCCGGTGCAGTACGCCATCACGGGAAAGTTCCGGCTCGCCCCACCGTTCCGCGAATCCGGGCAGTTCTGGCCGGCCCGGCTCGACGACGACTTGGCCGCGGAGGTGAGCCGGCTGGCCGGCTCGGCCATCACCGCGCTCGGGATGACCACGGGGCTGGCTCACACCGAGATCAAGCTGACCGCGGACGGTCCGCGCATCATCGAGGTCAACGGGCGTCTGGGCGGCCTGCAGCCGGACCTGGCAGCGCGGGCCACCGGGCTCGACACCATCCGCCTGGGCGCTGACATCGCTCTCGGCCGGCCGGTCGAGCTGGCACCGGTACGCCCCGACCGGGTGTACTTCCAGCTCTTCACCCCCGGACCGACCACGAACGGGTTCCTCCGGCGGAGCTGGGGTGGGCGTGAGGCTCTGGCCCTGCCCGGGGTCACCGCCTACCGGGCCTACGCCCGGCCGGGCACCGTGGTCGGCGGCACCTCGAGCAACTGGCTCGATCTCACCTGCGGTGTCGTGGACAGCCACGCGGAGCTGCCCGCGCTCGTCCGGGCCGTGACGCAGGTGCTGCACTACGAGTTCGACATCGTCGGCACCAGCGTCGTGCGTACCGCAGCCGACCTGCTCGTCAACCCGTGACCCGGCGACGGTGGGGCCGCCCCCCGGCGGCCCCACCGTCCAGCCACTGTCAGGCCGGAACTGATCCGCCGGCCCGCACCGCAGCCTCCAGGGCGGTGCGGTCGATCTTGTCGGTCGAGGTCCGGGGCAGCGTCTCGAAGAACTCGAAGCGGTCCGGAATCATGTACCGCGGCAGCCTGTCCCGGCAGGAGCGGGCCAGGCCGGGCGGCGCGGCCGGGGCGCTCAGCACCAGACAGGCGACGAGCCGGTTGGTCACCAGCTCGTCGGGAACCGCGATCACCGCGCACTCGGTAACCGCTGGATGCCGGTACAGCGCGGCCTCGATCTCGGCGAGCTCCACCCGGTAGCCGCGGGTCTTGACCTGGTGGTCGCGCCGCCCCAGGAAGACAAGCTCACCGTCGGCGTTGCGCCGGACGATGTCACCGGTGCGGTAGGCCGGCGCGCCGGCCGGGTTCCGGACGAGCGCCCGGGCCGTGCGGTCCGGATCGCCCCAGTAGCCGCGCATCACGGTCGGGCCGCTGATCAGCAGCTCACCGGATTGCCCGGCCGCGACCAGGCGGCCGTCGTCGCCCACGACAACTGCCGTGGTGCCGGCGATGGGCCGGCCGATCGGTACCGGGGTGTCCGAGGACGGCGGCCGGGTCACGTCGTACCAGGTGCAGACGTTCGTCTCGGTCGGCCCGTAGAGGTTCACGAAACGGGCGTGGGGCACGCCGGCCATCAGGGACCGCAAGGCCGGGGCCGGGAAGACCTCACCCGCGAAGAGCACGACCCGAAGCTGCGGGAAGCAGCCCGCGGTCAGGCTTCCCTGCCGGACCAGCAGCGTCAGGGCCGACGGCACCGAGTACCAGACGGTGACGCGGGCGTCCTCGATGAACTGCGCGAGATCGACCGGGAAGACCAGAGCCTTCACCGGCACCAGGACCACTGCGGCACCGGCGTACGCGGCCGCGTACAGGTCGAAGATCGACAGGTCGAAGTGCAACGGGGCATGGCTGGAGAGCCGGTCGTGCGCAGAGAGGTCCAGTTCCTGCGCCGCCCACTCGACGAAGGCGAGCCCGTTGCCGTGGGTCAGGGTGACGCCCTTGGGCGACCCGGACGACCCGGACGTGTAGAGCACATAGGCGAGGTCGTCGGGTCCCGTCCGCGGCAGCGGCACCTCCGGCCCCGCCGGCTCCGCTGTCGGGGCGCTGAGGTCCGCCACCAGCACGGTGAACAGACCCGGCAGATCGGCCAGCGCACCGGCGGACCCACGGGCGTCGGTCACGAGAGCGCTGATACCGCAGTCGGTGGCGATACCCCGCAGCCGCGCGACCGGCGCCTGGGGATCCAGGGGAACGTAGCCGGCACCGGCCTTGAGAATCCCGTACACCCCCGCGACGGCCTCGGCCGACTTGGGCAGGTGGATGCCGACCCGGTCACCCCGGCGGACGCCGGCCGCGACCAGCCGCGCGGCGATCCGGTCCGACGCCGCGTCCAGTTCGGCGTAGCTGACCGGCCGGGCACCGTCGACCACCGCCGGCCGGTCCGGGTACCGGGCGGCCGAGCGCCGCAGCAGGTCGGGCAGCGAGCGTGGGGCCGGGGCGGTCACGCGCTCGCACCCCGGCGGACGAAAGCCTCGATCGCCGAGAGGGTCTCGAAGTTGGCCGCGACCAGATCCATCTCCTGGACCGCGATCCGGTATTCGCTGGCGATCCAGTGGGCGACCTCGGGCAGGCTCAGCGAGTCGATCACGCCGGCCTGGATGAGAGACGTGTCGTCGGTGAGTTCCTCGGCCGTTCCCGGCCATTCGAGCTCTTCCATGATGAAGGTGCGCACAGCGTCCTTGACGTTCGTCGTGTCGACGGGCATGTGATCGTCCTCTCGGATCAGCGGCGGGCGCCGCGGGAAGTGAGCCCCATCTGGTGGGCGGCCAGACTGCGCTGGATCTCGGACGTTCCCGAGTACAGCCGGCCGGCCAGCGAATCGCGGAGGTCGCGCTCGATCTCGTACTCGGTGGTGAAGCCGTAACCGCCGTGCACCTGAACGGCGTCCAGGCCGGACTGCACGAAACTCTCACTGACGAACACCTTCGCCAGGGCGGCCTCCACCTGGGTGGGCCGGTCCCGGTCGATCAGCCAGGCCAGCCGGTACAGCAGCAGACGGGAGGCCTCCAGCCGCATCCGCATGTCCACGATCCGGTGCGAGACGGCCTGGTACCCACCGATCGCCTGACCACCCTGTCTGCGGGTTCGGGCGTGGCTGACACATCGCTCGAGGTCGCGGCGCATGGTGCCGAGAGCGGTCCCGAGGATGAAACTCCGCTCACGCTCCATCGTCCAGGTGAAGACGGCCGCGCCGGCGCCCTCCCGGCCGAGCAGCGCGGAGGCCGGAACCGGGCAATGGTCCAGGATCACCTCGGCCATCGGCGAGGTGCGCAACCCGGACTTGCCGATCGCCGGCGAGACGCTCAGGCCCGGGGTCTCCCGGTCCACCAGGAAGGCGCTCACGCCGGAGAAGCCCCGACGGTCGGGGTCGACGGCGAAGACCACGAACAGATCGGCGACGGGCGCGTTGGAGACGAAGGTCTTCGTCCCGTTGAGCACGTACCGGTCGCCGACGCGAGCGGCGGTGGTGGACATCGCGAACGCGTCCGACCCGGAGCCGGGCTCTGACATGGCGTGCGCGGCGATGAGTTCGCCCTTCGCCATCGGCGGCAGGTACCGCGTCTTCTGCCCGGCGCTGCCGAACCGGACGATCGGGGAGACCCCGGCCCACAGATGCGCGTGCACCGAGAACAGCAAACCGTTGTCGCGGCAGCCGAATCCGACGGCCTCCAGGGCCGTCATCATGGTGACCGCGTCCGCGTCGGCACCTCCGTACTCGGGCGGGATCGGAAGACCGAGCAGCCCCACCTCGGCGACCTTGCGCCAGCTCTCCCGGGAGAACTCGCCCTCGTGGTCACGCCGTACCAGGTCGTCGTTGAGTTCCTTCTCGGCAAAGGTCTCCAGGACGGCGCAGAACTCACGTTGCTCGGGAGTCGGGTCGAAATCCATCGGGCTCAGAACCCGAACTTCGTCTTGGCCTCGGTGAGCGCGCCGACCAGGTGGTCGAGTTCGTCCTGGGTGTGACGGCTGGAGACGCCGACCCGGAGCCGGCCCGAACCGGCCGGCACGTGCGGGTAGACGAACGGTGCGACGATGAGTCCCTGCCCCATCAGCCATTTCGCCACACTGACGGTGCGGTCCTCGTCGCCGACCAGCACCGGCACGATGTGGCTACGCGTGTTGATCAGGTCGAGTCCGGCCTCCCGCAGCGCCGCGGTGAGCTTTTCGGTGTTGGCCACCAGACGCGCCCGCAGCTCGTCCCCCTGCCGCTCCAGCAGGTCCAGGGACGCGAGGGTCGCGCCCGCCACGGCCGGCGCCGAGCCCCGCGACGAGGTGTAGGAGGCGGACATGTAGCGCAGCTGCCGCTCGAACCAGTCGTGGGTCAGCACGAAACCGCCGATGCTGCCCAGGGTCTTGCTCATCGTGCCGACCAGGACGTCGATCTTGTCGAGCACCCCGAAATGCTCGGCCACACCGAGTCCGCTGGGGCCGATCGAACCGAACGAGTGGGCCTCGTCGACGACGACCTTGGCGTCGTAGGCCTCGGCCAGTTCGACGATCCGGTCGAGCGGCGCGTAGTCACCGTCCGCGCTGTACAGGCCGTCGACCACGATCACCCGGCGACGCTTGTCACCGGTCTGCTTGAGCAGCGTCTCCAGCCGCTTGGTGCTGTTGTGCGGAAACGTGCGCACCTCCGCGCCCGACAGCCGGCTGCCCATGAACAGCGAGCTGTGGGACAGCCGGTCGTTGATGACGACGTCCTCGGGTCCGGCGAGCGCCGACACTGATCCGGCTGAGGCCGACATGCCGGACGGGAACATGATGGCCGCGCGCCCGCCGGACATCTTGCGCAGCTTCTCCTCCACCGAGTGGTGGATCCGGGTGTGACCGCAGATGAGCTGGGACGCGTAGGTGTTGGTGCCGAAGCGCTCGATCGCCTCGATCGCGGCGCGCTTGAGTTCGGGGCGCTGCGACAGGCCGAGGTAGTCGCAGGAGCCGAACATGGTCAGCTCACCGTGCGGCTCGATGGTGACGGTGTTGGCCTGGTTCGACTCCACGATCGGGAAGAAGGGCGAGACGCCCTCCTGCTCCCAGCGCAGGTAGCTGTCGTCGAGCGCGGTCAGGTCGGCTTTCATGGCCACGGAGTCTCCTAGAGGCGTACGTCGGGGCAGACCCGGTCCGGAGACGGCTCGGGCCGGGGATGTGTGCGGGTGCGGTCTGGGTGGTGCTGTCGGCGTGGACCGTCGGGTGCTGGGGTGGACCGGGCGTCACCAGCGGGTGGTCTCCCCGAAGAAGTCCGGCACGGCGACGGCGGTCCCGGCCGTGCGTGCCTGCTGCACGACGTAGGCGCCGACGGCGATGTCGAGCACGCCGAGGCCGAACGGGGAGAACACGATCGGCCGGTCCTGTTCGACGGCCAGGTCACCGGCCAGGACGTCGGCGAGGGTTCCGTCGACGAAGTCCCGGTTGCCGGTCAGTTGCTCGGTCAGGTGTGGCGAGGTGTTCGCCTTGAGGCAGTGCTCGACGTCGTCGAGGACGTTGTGGGCGGCGCTCAGCACCTCGGGAGCCAGGTCACGCAGGGAGATGTTGAGCACGAGCTGCCCGGCCGTGAACGGGGTGGTGACGTACGGTTCCAGGGCTGTGGTGGCGAGGACGACCGTCTCCGCGGCGAGTGCGTCGGCCAGGTCGGGGGTGACCGTGACCGGCCGGCCGATGCTCTTCCGGACGTGCTCCGCCAGGGCTGCGGCGGCCACCGGGTCGATGTCGTGCACGACGTAGCTGTCCGGGGCGCAGCCCGCTGCCTCGAGGAAGTCGCAGATGTTGCGGGCGATGATCCCGGCTCCCACCACGGCGATCCGGGTTCCCTGGTAGCCGGAGGGGCGCAGCGCGGCGGCGGCCAGGGCCGCCGAGGCGGCGGTTCGTGCGGAGCTGATCGTGGCCGCCTCGAGACAGGCCACCGGGTATCCGGTGACGTAGTCGTTGAGAACCAGGACCGCGGAGGCACGGGGAACACCGGAGCGGATGTTGGCCGGGAAGCTCGCGATCCACTTCAGGCCGGCCAGTTGCACGTCTCCTCCGACGTAGGCGGGCAGGGCGATGATGCGGGAGTCCGGCTTTTCCGGGAACCGCAGGAAGTAGCTGTCGGGATTGATCGTCCCGCCGTCCCGGTGCAGGAGGTAGGTCTCGCGCACCAGGTCGAGCACGTCGGTGCGGCCGGCTTCGATGACGGGGCGCACGGCGCTCCCGGGGACCACGTCGAACGAGAACACTTGTCTTCACTGTCCTTTCGTTGCCTCGGGCAGTCGTCAGGTCGTGGCCGGGGCCGCGGCCCGGGAGCGGGCGGTGCCCGGCATCGGCTCCAGGGCGGCCACGCCGAAGTGCTCGGCGACCCACTCGTCGTTGTAGACGGTGTCGAGGTAGCGGTCGCCCATGTCCGCCGAGATGCACATGCTGTTCAGCCGGCGGTCCGGGTCGTGGTGGTCCAGCCAGGTCAGCGCACCGCTGAGCACGGTTCCGGTGGAACCGCCGAAAAGCATGCCGTGCGAGGCGAGCAGGCGGCACACCTGGATCGTGTCGGCCTCCGAGACGGACACGGTGTCGGCGAAGAGGCCGAGCTCGAACATCGGTGGCGGGACGCTGGCGCCCAGGCCGGGGATCCGGCGGGGTGCCGAGGGGTGGCCGAAGGTCACGGAGCCCTCCGTGTCGATCGCCACCACCCGCGTCCGTGGTCGGCGGTCGCGCACGTACCGGCCGCAGCCGACCGCTGTCCCCCCGGTGCCCACTCCGACGAAAAGTACGTCCAGGTCGGGGAATCCGGTGAAGATCTCCCGGGCGGTGCTGTCGTAGTGGGCATCGCAGTTGGCCCCGTTGGTGTACTGGTTGAGCCACAGGTAGCGGGAGTCCCCGGCGCACAGCCGGGCGACCAGGTTCAGACGTGCCTGGAGGTAGCCACCGACCGGGTCGGGCTCGTCCACGACGACGAGCTCGGCCCCGAAAGCCCGCATGGCCGCGGCCGTGGTCGCGTTGCACCGGGAGTCGGTGACGCAGGTGAAGCGCAGGCCCTTGCTGGCCGCGATGATGCTGAGCGCCACCCCGAGGTTGCCCGACGACGACTCCACGAGGATCGTCTCGTCACGGATCGACGAGGCCCGCTCGGCGGCCGCCACCATCGCGGCGGCCGCCCGCATCTTGATCGAGCCGCCGAAGTTCAGGCCCTCACACTTGAGGAACACCTGCCGCTCGACGATCGGCGCGAGGTCGACGTAGGTGTCGGCGCTGACGAGTTCGTGCGGTGAGCGCACGATTCTGGGGTTCGCCGAGCCCGGTCCGGCGCTCACGCGACCCCGGCCCGGGGGTCGGCCACCGCGTCCGGCACCGCGACGATGTGGTCGAGCGACGTGAGAAAGGTGGCGAGCACCTGCGTGGCGAACGTCTCGTCGTAGCAGGCTCGGTCGTAGTCGACGGTGATCGCCAGACCGGCTCCGGTGTTGGCGACGTCGAGAGACAACGGGATGTCGATGCTGACGTCCGCGAACTGCCCGGCCTCGACGAGCCCTTCCTCGACCAGTCGCAGGCTGGGCCGCAGGTGGACGTAGTTGAACGAGGCCTGGAACGCGCCCGGGCCGGTGATCGCGAGCGTCTCGGCGTAGGGAAACCGCCGGTGCGGCAGCATGTCCCGTTCGGCCTCGAAGGCGCGCCGGGCGGCCTGGGCCCAGGTGGCCCCGGTCAGGTCGATGCGGACCGGGACGTAGTTGACGAAGAGCCCGAGGGTCAGATCGGCTCCCTCCTCCTCCGGGCGACCGCTGGTCAGCACGGCGACCGCCGGGAGCGGATCGCCGCGGACCGTTTCGACGGCCGCCGTGTAGGCCGCCAGCAGAATGCTTTTCGGTGGGAGATGCCGGCTCGCGGCCACGTCGAACAGGCGGTCGGCCGAGGCCTGGGGCACCTGGGCGCGCAGCTCGGCGGGCCGGGCCGGGCCGGCCGGGGTGACGTCGGACGGGACCGGTGCGGGGGCCAGTTCGGTGAAGTGGGCCCGGGATCCCGCGTCCTGGGCGGCTTCCCGCTCCAGCCGGACGTAGTGCGCGTACGGCAGCGGATCCGGCAACCGCGGTTGCTCGCCCTCCAGCAGTCCGGCGTACACCGACACCAGCTCGCTGAGCAGACTCGCGGCGCTCCAGCCGTCGAGCAGGGCGTGGTGGTAGGCCACGGTGAGCCGGAAGGAGCCGGGTCCCAGCACCGCCGCGTGAAGGCGCAGCAGGGGCAGTTTCTCCGGGTCGAAGGAGTCACTGAGCCCGGTCATGACTGCGGTGGTCCGCGCCGTCAGCTCCTCGGCGCCCAGACGGCTGTGGTCGGCGACCGTCACAGGGATCTGTGCCGTCCCCTCGACGAGCTGCATGGCCTCGCTGAACTCACTGAGGTCGAACCGCGTCCGCAGGGTCGCGTGCCTGCCGGTGACGTACTGCACCGCGGTGCGCAGAACCGCTTCGTCGAGGGGGCGGCGCACGTCGTTGGCGCTCGTGCAGACGTACGTGCGGCCGTCGCTCATCAGGCTCTCGTAGATCACGCCGAGCTGGAGCCGGGTCGCGGGCATCGCCTCGACGACCGAGGGCGGGACCTTCTCGCGGTCCGCGGGCGTGAGCAGGTCCAGACCGGCACCGGTGCGCTCGGGGGCCGGGTCGAGGGTGGCGCACACCCCCCGGACCGTCGGGTACCTGAACATGTCGATCAGCGTGAGCGTGACGCCGCGCCGTTGTGCCTCGCCGATCACCTGGATCGCCAGCAGCGAGTCTCCGCCGCAGGAGAAGAAGTCGTCGTCGGCCCCGATACCGCTGGTCTGCAGAACCTCTTCCCAGACCTCGACGAGAATGGTCTCTGCTGCGGTTTGCTCGTGTGCCTCGTGAGCCACGGGTGTCCTCTCCCGATCGTGTCCGGACGGTGATGCGGTCACAGCGAGCCCAGTTCGGCGCGGGTGACGGTGCGGGGTTCTGGTTCCCCGCTCAGGGCGAACTCGAAGGTGAGGTGCTGGTCCACCCGTTTCACCAGGGTGGCCAGGGCGTCGTGGTCGGCGACCACGCCGCTGACCCGGCCGAGTTCCTGGGTGGCCACACCGCCGGCCAGGCGCTGCCCGGGACGGACGTAGGTCCGGCACAGCTGCACGCCCTCGAGGGCTCGCACGGCCTCGGTGCCGCCGTGGCCGCGGACGGTGGCGGGCCTGCGCGGGGCCGGATGGAACGCCTGGAAGTAGACCTGGCCGACCGGGACGATCCGCGGCGGCGCCGGTTCCCCCAGGGCGATCCGGGCCGCGTACTCGATCAGGTCGAGGCCCATCGCGCGCTGGGCCAGGTCCTGGATCCCGCCGCCGAGTCGCCCGTTGACCTCGATCAGCCGGGGCCCGTCGGGAGTGAGCTTGACCTCGGTGTGGGTCAGGCCGTCGCGAACCCCGAGCGCCCGCACCGCCCGGCCGGCCAGGTCGCGGATCCGGTCGTTCTCGGGCGCCGGGAACGGGGACGGCCAGAACCGGCCGGTCTCCCGGAACGGGGGAACCATCGGCAGTTTCCCGGTGACCGCGATGTCGGTGACCCGGCTGTCACGCACAGCGCTCTCCACCGAGACGTAGTCGCCGAACGGGGCGCAGTCACGCCCGGGCAGGTACTCCTCCAGGACCAGTCCGCCGCCGCGAACGTGCCCCGGCGCGGGCAGCGACAGCACCTGCCGGGCCAGTTCCCGGCCGGTCCCGGCGTCGGCGACCAGGTACGTGTTCCCGCTCGCGGCCCCGTGGACCGGTTTCAGCACCGCGGGCAGACCCACCCGGGACAGAGCCGGTTCCCAGTCGGCCAGGGCGTCGACCCGGGCCGAGCGGACCGCGTCGATCCCGGCAGCGCGCAGGACCGCTCGCTGCTGCCACTTGTCGGTCAGCAGTTCGGCCGTGCGGGGGCTGTGGAAACGCAGTCCCAGCCGCGCCGCCAGGTCGGCGGTCAGCCGCTGGACCTGCTCGGTGTAGGTCACGATGCCCGCCACGGAGAACTCCCGCAGCCGCTGCGCGGTCCGCGCGACGTCGTCGGCCCGCACGACCTCCCCGAACGACGCCAGGACCGGGGCCACCGCCTCGGTGTGGGCGTTGACCGGCACGACGAAGATGCACGCCATCCGCTCGGTGAGGGAGACCGCGAGGTCGGAGGGGCTGGCGGGCCCCTGGTCGTAGACCACGGCCAGCCGAGGCCTCAGCCCAGTCGTCGGCCCGATCGTCGGGTCGGTCGGGTCGGTCGGGTCGCTCATCGGGTCGGCTCCGTGACCGGTCTCAGGTCGAGCCAGGTCGCGTCGACATGGTCGAGGCACGCCGCTTCGCTCCCGTCGAACCCGGCTGACCGCCAGCCGGCCGGCAGCCGCCGGGCCCGGGGCCACACCGAGTACTGCCCCGCCGGATTGATCACCACGAGATGGGTCACGACTGCACCTCCCCTTCCGTCTGACGGCGCAACGCCGCCAGGAACTCGTCGGCCAGGTCGTGCACCCGGCCGGGCGCGATCTTCTCGGCGCTGAAGAGCCACTCCACGCTCACCCGGCCCGCCACGACGCCGGCCCGGATCTCGATCAGCGCGGGCCGGGGAGTCAGCGGGGAACGGGCCTCGCCCGCGTTCGCTGAGGTGGGCGTGCCCAGGAAGTCCAGGCCGGAACCGGGCGCGGCGGCGTCCACGTACCGGATCTCGCCGAGGACGTCGAACATGATGGACGGGGTGGGCACGGCGTCCAGGGCCGCTCGGACGGACCGGTCCGGATGCCCGTACCTCAGCAACCCGAAGCCGCGGCCGTGCCCGGGGACCGCGCGCAGCCGGTCGCTGACGGTTGCCAAGTGCGTCCGGTCGTCGTGCCCGCCCGGCAGCGGCAGCCGGAACGGGTAGGCCGTGCTGAAGTATCCGACGGTGCCGCTGACGTCGAGGTCGTCGAACAGGTCCTCCCGTCCGTGCCCGCCCAGCTGGACCAGCACGTCGCCGCCGGGGCAGCCGAGCCACTCCTGGATCGCCCGCCCGAGGGCGGCGGTGAGCCGCTCGCCCACCGGCGCACGATGCCGTCGCGATTCCAGGAACCGGGTGCTGGACCCGGCGTCCAGCACGGTGACGAAGTCGACCTGGTCACGCTGGACGCCCCAGTCGCCGTCGGTGATCGGCACGGCGGACCAGTCACCGAGCCAGTGCCCCGGCGCCCAGCGCTCCGGCTCGCGCAGCGCCTCCTCGGCCAGGCGCCGGGTCCAGTCGTGGAACGAGGCGGTGGGGGCGGGCAGGTCCGCGGCCGGTCCGTCCCGCAACAGGGTGGAGAGCTCGGTGGCCAGAATGTCCCAGGACAGCATGTCCAGCACCGCGTGGTGGACGATCAGGACGAGCCGGTCCTGCTGCGGGCCACGGACGACACCCACCCGGCACACCGGCCCGTCGTACAGGTTCAGGGACCGGTGCAGAGCGGTGGCATGGGCGTGCGTCTGGCGGTCCAGGCCGGCGGCATCGTCCGGCGCGAGCACGAACTCGCTCACCGGAGGCGCCGCGTCGCTCCACCCCTGCCGGATCCCCTGACCGGTAGGCACGAACCGGGACCGCAGGGCGGGGTGCCGCCCGGCCAGCGAGCCCACCGCGTCCTCGATCTGGGCGAGGGAACGGTACTGCGGCAGGGTGAACAGCACCGAGCTGTTCCAGTGGTGCGGCTCGGGAGTTCCCGAGCGGAAGAAATCCTCCTGGGCGGCGCTCAGGGGTGCCAGGTCGGGCGGGAGAACTCCCGCCGGCGCCCCGGGCGTTCCGGACTCGTCGCTGACGCTCCGGATCGCCTCGGCCATCGCTTCCACGGTTCCTGACTGCAGAACCACCCGCGGGCGCAGGACGACACCGTGGGCACGCAGGGCCTGGGTGAGCCGGATGCTCACGATGGAGTCGCCGCCGATGTCGTGGAAGTCGTCGCGCCGGCCGACCCGCTCGACCCGCAGCTGCTCGGCCAGGACCGTGCAGAGCAGGCGCTCCAGGTCGTCGCGCGGTGGTTCGTAGGTGCCGGCCGCGACCACGTGCTCACCCGCGAGGCGGCGCAGGACCAGGTGGTCGACCTTGCCGTTCTGGTTCAGGGGCAGCTCGTCCCGGACCAGCAGCAGGTGCGGAACCATGAAGGCCGGCAGCTGCTCGCTCAGGTGGGCGAGCAGGGCTTCCGGGCGCACGTCGGTGCCGGGACGGCGAGCGGCGAAACCGACGAGCCGCTCCAGACCCTCGTCCCGGACCAGCTCCACCGCAGCCAGTACGACGTCCGGATGAGCCTCCAGGACGACGCCGATCTCGCCGAGCTCGATCCGGCGGCCCCGGAACTTCACCTGGGTGTCGGCGCGACCGAGACACTCCAGAACCCCGTCGGCCCGCCAGCGGCCACGATCACCGGTGCGGTACATGCGGGTGCCCGGTGCCCCGTACGGATCGGGCAGGAAGGCGGCGGCGGTGAGCCGGGGCCGGCGGTGGTAGCCGCGCCCCACGTTCGCCCCGCCCACGAAGATCTCACCGATGACACCGGGTGGCAGCGGCTGGAAGTCGCGGTCCAGGACGTAGAGCCGGGTGTTGGGCAGCGGCCTGCCGATCGGGGCGTACAGATCGTCCGGCCCCGGCACGACCGGGCCCTGGGTGACGTCGTCGGTGCACTCGGCCGGGCCGTACGCGTTGTCCAGGGGCACCCCCGGCATCTCGCTGTTCCACCGGCGGGCCAGATCCACCCCGAGAACCTCCCCGGTGGAGATGAGCCCACGCAGCTGAGAGCGGGCCCGGCCGGCCAGCTCGGGGTCGGCCCGGAACTGGTCGAGCAGCACGGCGATGAAAGTCGGTACCAGCTCCACGTACTCGTAACCGTGATCGACGATCAGGGCGGCCATCGCCGCGGGATCCTGCGTGACCTCGTCGGGGAGCACACACACGGTGGCCCCCACGGTCAGCGGCGCGAACATCTGCCAGACCGAGATGTCGAAGCTCACCGGTGCGGTCTGCGGCAGTTCGGTGCCGGGCCGCATCTCGCAGTCGAGGGCCCGCAGACGCATGAAGTTCAGGAACGAGTGATGCTCCAGGCTGGCCCCTTTGGGATCACCGGTGGAGCCGGAGGTGTAGATGACGTAGGCCAGGTCGTGAGGATCCGGGACCTCACCGAGCAGACCGTCGACGGTGTCGTCGTCGAGGTCGAGATCGGCGAGCCGCGCGGCGGCCAGCAGCTCGCCGAGGTCGAGGACAGTGTCGGGGCCGTCGCCGGGCTGCTCACCGGACCGGTCACCGGACCGGTCACCGGCGCTGATCAGGGCCCGTACCCCGGCCAGCAACCGGTGTCGACGGGCGGCGGGGATCGACGGCTCGACCGGGAGATAGGCCGCCCCGGAGAACAGGATCCCGACCGCCGCGACCACGAACCAGGTGTCGCGCGGGGCGATCAGGGCCACCACGTCGTCACGGCCGACGCCGGCGGAGCGCAACCGGGCACTGATCAGGAGCGCGGCCCGGGCGAGCTGTGCGTACCCGACCTCGTCCCGCCCGTCGTGGACGGCGGGGGCGTCCGGGCGCTCCCGCGCCTGCTGCAGCACCAGCCGCCGGTACGCGAGTTCACCCCGCACGTCGCGGGTGCGGTTGAACCCGTTCACCACCGCCTCGTGGGCCGGGCCCGGCAGGATCGGCAACTCGGCGACGGTGGTGCCGGGCCGGCTCAGCCCGGCCCGCAGCACCTCGGCGGTCCCGGAGACCAGGGCGGTGAGCAGCGTTGCGTCCAGGCGAGCGGACTCCCCCACCACGGCACCGGCCCGGACGGTGAGGACGACGTCCTCACCCGGCCCGCCGACGTCCTCCCCGCCGACCGTCATCGTGACGCTCCCGGCCGTGAGGCTGCGGATCCCACCGGCGCCGGAGGCGATGTCGGTCAGGACGGCCGCACGGACCCGGCCGAGCAGATCCCGGAACGTCACCTCGGCGTCCGTCTCGACGAGAACCCGGGCACCCTGCGGCGGCGGCTCGCCGGTGCCGAGCAGGCACCGGTCGCCGCACCCGAGGCGGCGCAGGACCACGGCGGCGGCCGCCGCGAGCGCGGTCCACCGGAGGGTGGCGTCGCCGCCGGTGACGGCGTCCAGCCGGTCGGCGGCGCCGGGGGCGAGCGGATACCGGACCGGGCCGCGGGCGGGCGGGCCGGCGAGCAACACGGAGCGGACGTTGTCGGCGGCCTCGCTCAGGACGGTGCTGGAGTTCATGAGATCACTCACCTCCGAAGACGAATTCGGGGACGTCGGTCGAGGGCGCGCCCGGTGGTGGCCCGATCAAGGAGTTCAGGGGCGTGGCGGGCCCACCGGTGGCCAGCTGGTGCAGGAGGGTGCGGTAGCTCTCCAGCCAGGTCGCCGCCGTGGACGGTTCGATCAGGGCGACCGCGACCCGCAACGACAGCTCGAGTCCGGTCGGCCCGCTGAGAACGGTCATTTCCAGGGGGAACTGGGCATCCGTCTGCTGGATGTCGACGGGTTCGAGCACGGTCCCGGTCCCGAGGCGGCGCGGGGTGTCGGCCCGGTGCAGGCCGAGCATGGTGTCGGCGAGCGCTCCCCGGGCGGTGCGGGGCGCGGTGCGCAGGATGTGGTCGGTCGGGTAGTCACCGTGGCTGATCGCCTGCAGCGAGCTGGAGCGGACCTGGTGCAGGAGGTCGGCGAAGGTGGCCAGGCCGGAGCTCCGGACCCGCACCGGCACCGTGTTGACGAAACAGCCGATGATCGCCTCGTCCCCCGCCGCCCGATTGGCGACCGGCATCGCGACGCAGATGTCGTCGGCGCCACCGAGCCGGGACACCAGGAGTGCCCAGGCCGCCAGGACGACCATGTTGAGCGAGCAGCGTGCACGGTCGGCGAGGCCCTGGAGTGCGGCGGCCGGCTCGGCGCCCAGCCGCGCCGCCAGGCTGGCCCCGGTCATCACCAGGTGGGCCGGACGGTGGTCGTGGGGCAGCCGGCCCGGTGACGCTGATGCCAGGTAGTCCGTCCAGAAGGCGCGCAGCCGCTCGCCGCGCGCACCGTCCAGCATCTCCCGCTGCGAGGCCACGTGGTCGAGATAGCTGCGGTGGGTGACCGGCGGCCGGAGACCGGCCAGTTCGTCCATGACCAGGGCCCAGGACGAGCCGTCGAAGAACAGGTGGTGGAAGGTGAGCGTCAGGTACTCGCGTTCGGCGTCCCGGTAGCGCACCCGGATCAGCTGGAACCGGGTCGGCGGGCGGTTGTGCGGGTCCAGCGGCTCGGCGATGAGCGTGGCGAGGCGAGCATTTAGCGTGGCCCGTGCCTGTTCCTCGGTCTCGGTGGAAAGGTCGATCTCGATCCGGCGCAGGGCCTGGGCCGGATGCGGGGCGGCGGCGACCACCTGGCGAGGGCCGTCGTGGGTGTCGGTCAGGGTGCAGCGCAGCATGTCGTGACCGGCCACGATCTGCTGAAGGGTTACGGCGAGCCAGGTCTCGTCGACGGGACCGTGCAGGCGGAACACCGCCGGCACGTGGTAGGCGTCCGACTCGCCGTCGAGGGCACCGGCTGCCCAGATCGCGGTCTGCTGGCCCGACAGCGGCCAGCTACGGGGAGCTGCGTCCGGAAGTTGCCGCGCAGGGGTCGTTTCGGACGTCGGGCGCAGATGGTCGGCGAGCTCGCGCAGGTCGGTGAAGTCGAACAGGTCGAGGACTTCGAGGTCCGTGCCGAACCGCTCGTTGAGCATCGAGACGAGCACCACGCCGCTGAGTGAGTCGCCACCGCGGGCGAAGAAGTCGTCGTTCTCGGTCACCGGCTCCTTGAGAACCTCGGCGGCGATCCGCACGACCTCCGATCCGATGTCAGAGCCGATGTCTGGGCCGATCTCCGGGCCGATGTCCGGGCCGATGTCCGGGCCGGCACCGGCTTCGGCGACCGGTTCGGCCCGGGCCGGCGGCGCCGCGACGGGCCGGGTGTCGGCCGGCTCGATCTCCGGCCAGCACGGAGCCTCCTCACGAGGTGTGCCCGGCAGTTCCACGCGCCGGGCCGGTCGTCCCAGCCCGGCTGCCCAGTCCAGGTCGTGGCCCTGCACGTACAGACGGGCGAAGGCGTCGGGCAGGGAGACCGTCACGGTGTGCGGTGAACCGGCCGCCGACGCCGCCAACGACAGCGCGCTGCCGGGAGTCAGGTCGATCAGCGTCACCGCGCCACCGAACCGGTCCAGGGCGGCCCGCAGCCGGACCGGTTCGGGCACACCCGGTTCCGAGGCTCCCGGTTCCGATGCAACCGGTTCCGAAGCGACGTGCTCCAGCGCGTCCGCGAGGCTGATGTGGCCTTCCGCGTGCCTGCGGACCAGAACGCCGGTGCCGTGGGCCAGCACCAGATCGATGGGGACCTCGAGTGCGCGAACGGCGGCATAGCCCGCGACACCCACGAGGAGGTTGCGCTGGGCCGCGCTCCAGGTGCCGCGCGGCACACACGCCCGGGCCTCGGCCAGAACGGCGGCGGCGGCCGGGTGGACGGCGAGATCTTCCGGACTGCCGCTGTTCTCGCCCGCCGTCCCCAGCAGGATCACCACGGGTTCCGGGGTCGTCCCCCGGTCGGGGGTCCCGCGCAGCGTCCCGGCGATCTGCTCACGAAGGTCGCCGATTCCGGTGGCGACCCAGGCGTGCCGGTGCGCGAAGTGCTGCCGGCCGCCGCTGAGCACACCGGCGACCGCGTCCAGGTCGCACTCCCGTTCTCCGAGCGTGCGGTGCAGCTGCTCGGCCAGCCGCCGCAGACCGTCCCTCCCTGGTGCGGACAGCAGCACCGGGCGAGGCTGCCCCGACCCGCCCGGGGCAACGACCCGCGGTCCCTCCTCGACGATCAGGTGCGCGTTCGTCCCGCTGAGCCCGAAACTGCTCAGCCCGGCCCGGCGCGGGCTGCTCGCCGTCCAGGGCACCGTGCGGTCGGCGACCTCCAGGGCCGCGTCGCCCAGCTCGATGAGCGGATTGACGGCGCGGAAGTTCGCGGTCGGGAAGATCTGCCCGGCCCGGAACTGGGCGATGATCCGGACCAGCCCGGCCAGACCGGCCATCGCGTCGAGGTGGCCCAGGTTGGCCTTGACCGAGGAGACCAGGCGACGCCCGTCGTCCGGCTCCACCCGCCCGTAGGTGTGGGCCAGGGCCTGCATCTCGATCGGGTCACCGATGCGGGTGCCGGTGCCGTGAGCCTCCAGGTAGCCGACGGTGGCCGGGTCGACGTGGCTGTCGCGCCAGGCCGCCTCGATCACCTCGGCCTGCGCGAGCGGACTCGGCGCGCTCAGGCCGCTGCTGCGCCCCGCGTCCTGGTTCAGCGCACCGCCCCGGAGGACCGCGTGCACCGTGTCACCGTCGGAGATCGCCTCCGGCAGGCGCTTCAGCAGGACGAACCCGCCACCCTCGCCGGCCACGATGCCGTCGGCGGCCGCGTCGAAGGGCCGGCACCGGCCGCTGGGCGAACCGACGCCCATCCCCTCGTTCGCGGCCGGCCGGGCCGGGATCTCCCCGAGGATCGCGGCGTACCCGCCGACCAGCGCGAGCCGGCCCGGCCCCTGCAGCAGTCCCGTGCGGGCCTGGTGCAGCGCCACCAGGAACGACGAGCAGGCGGTGTCGACCACGGTGGCAGGCCCGCGCAGGTCGAGATGGTAGGCGATGCGCCCGGCCGCGTTCGCGGGCAGGCTGCCCGCGAACGCCCGGCCCGAACTGCGGTGCGGCTCGGCCAGCAGATGCACCAGGCTGGGCAGGATGCCGCAGTACCCGGCCACCACCACCGCGGCGTCACTGCCGCGCAGTTCGGCCGCCGAGTACCCGGCGTTCTCCAGGGCGGCCACCGCGAGGGTCAGCATGCGCCGCTGGCGCGGGTCGATCAGCTCGGCCTCGGCCCTGGGCAGGCCGAAACCCCGATGGTCGAACACCCCGATCTCCGGCTGCCAGCACCCGTCACCGTCGGCCTCGGAGCGCGTCAGGCCCATCGCGGCCGCCCGTTCGGCCGGGTAGGGCCCCACCTGGTCGCGGCCCGCGGCGAGGACCTCGACGAGGCTGTCCCAGTCGCTACTGCCGGGCAGCTCGAAGGAGACCCCGATCACCGCGACGGCGTCGTCGTCGTTCACAGGTCGACCACCACCGGCGCCGGTCGCCCCTCGGGTCCGCCGCCGAGCCGGACGGCCAGATCCGCCACGGTCGGATGCGCGTACAGATCGGCCAGGGTGAAGTCCGGGAACCGCCTGCGCAGGCGGCCGAACACGGCAACCGCCTTGAACGACGTCCCACCCGACTCGACGAACCGGTCGTGCCGGCCCACCCGGGAGCTGCCGAGCACCTCGCACCAGATCTGGGCGACGAACTCCTCGACCTCACCGACCGGTTCCTCACCGGCCGGCGGCCCGGAGGCCTCCCCGGCGACCAGCTCCCGCAGCGCGCCGTAGTCGGCCTTCCCGTTCATGGTGACCGGGATGTACGGCACCAGGTGCAACCGGCTGGGAATCAGCGCGGCGGGCAGACGTTCGAGAAGCCAGGCGACGATGTCGGAACTGCTCGCCGTGCCCACGACGTAGGCAGCCAGCTCCGGGGACGCCCCCGGCTCGGCCCGCTCGCCCCGGACCGTGGCCAGCCGGACCCCGGGAACGCCGAGCAGAGCGGTCTCCACCTCCCCGGGTTCCACCCGGTTGCCCCGGATCTTGAGCTGGTCGTCGGCCCGGCCGAGATAGTCGAACCGGCCCTCGGGAGAACGGATCACCAGGTCGTCGGTGCGGTACAGGCGTTCGCCGCCGACGGTGACGAACTTCTCGGCGGTCTTGACCGGATCGCCGCGGTACCCGGTGGCCAGACACTGACCCCCCAGATGGAGGACGCCGGTGGTCCCGTCCGCGACGGGCCGGTCCTCCTCGTCCAGCACCACGGTCCGGATCCTGGGCAGCGGGTAGCCGATCGGTACCCGCTCGGCGTGTCCGTCGGAGGCCTCGACCCGGTGCACGGTCGCCACGATCGTCGCCTCGGCCGGACCGTACCCGTTGTAGATCTCGATCGTGGGTGCCGCGGTGAAGATCGCCCGCACCAGGCGCGGCGGCAGCGCTTCCCCGATGAAGATCACCAGCCGCCGCGGCAGCAGGCCGGACAGCTCGCCGGCGCTCGCGAGCGTCTCCAGCAGTGACGGGGTGAAGGTGACGACGTCGACCGGGTGCTGTGCGAGCTCCCCGGCCAGACGCAGCGGGTCGAGCGTCGTCTCCCGGTCGTAGATGTCCAGCCGGGCCCCGGACAGCAGGGCGCCGTAGATCGACGCCTTGCCGATGTCGGCGGCGAACGTGGTGGCGACACCGTAGGATCCGATGTCCCCCAGCTCGGCGGCCAGCCCGAAATACCCTGCGCAGTAGTTGATCAGCGCGTGGTGCGGCACCTCGACCGTCTTCGGCGTACCGGTGGACCCCGAGGTGAGGACCAGGTAGGCCGGGTCGGCTCCGCCCAGCCCGTCCGAGATCCGGTACGGGGCCAGCGGCGGCCGGTCGCCGAGGTCACGCACCAGCCAGTCGCCGTCGGCCCGGTCCCGATTGCGCGCGTCGGTCAGCACCGCCGCCGGCCGGACCGCGGCCAGGAGCACGGCGACCCGCGCCTGGGGGTCCGTCGGTTCCAGGTGCACGTAGGCGGCCCCGACGGCCCAGGTGGCGAGCACGGCCACGACGGCCTCGGGTGAGCGCTCGAGCAGCGTGGCCACCACATCGCCCCGGCCCACCCCGTGTGAACGCAGCTCGTCGGCGATGCCCCCGGCCCGCTGTGCCAGCTCCTCGTAGGTCAGCTCCGTGCCCGCGTGACGCACGGCAGGGCGCGTCGGCACCGCCTCGGCCACCCGGGCGAAAGCGTCGGCCGTGGTGAGAGGTCCGGTCGGTGGAAGCAGGTCGATCACGGTCACTGGTCCTCCAGCAGGCGGTGTCCGGTGGGCCGGTCCACCGTGACCACAAGGTCGGCGGCGGCCAGCAGGTCGCGGTTGTGGGAGACGACCACCCAGGCGCCGGGCCAGGTGGCCGGCAGCGTTCGCCAGATGTGCTGTGCGGTCGCCTGGTCCAGGGAGGAGTCGCAGTCGTCGACCACGTAGAGCTGCGCCGGGTGGGCGAGCATCCGGGCCAGCGCGAGCCGCTGGCGCTGGCCGCCCGACATCTGGCCGGCCTCACCCGAATCCAGCACGGTCCGTGGTCCTTCGGGCAGGCCGCTCTCGCCGGTTCCCAGCCGGACGGCCTCGAGCACGGCGTTGACCTGACCGGAGCTCACCTCGGTCGAGCCCAGCCGCAGGTTGTCCAGAACGGGGCCCGCCAGGAACCGCGGCGACTGGCGGCTGAGCGAGACCATCGGCGTGTGCAGGGCACGGGGCCGGCCGACGAGTTCGATCCCGTTCCAGCGGACGCTGCCCCGGATGCCGGGCTGGGTTCCCAGCAGGCAGCGCACCAGAGTGCTCTTGCCGGTGCCGACCCCGCCGGTGATGACCACGAGCTGGCCGGGACGCACCGCGAAGGTGATGGGCTCGGGAGGTGCCGCCCCGGTGAGTGGCGGCGCGCAGGTGAGATCGGTGACGACCAGTTCGGTCAGCGGTTCCAGGGCCCCGGGGTCACCGGTGCCGGCACCGACGGGCACGAGCTCGCCGAGCCGCCCGTACGAGACCCGGCCGCTCTGCAGGCGCGCCAGGATGTAGCCGAAGAAGTACATCTGCTCGCCCAGCCAGGCGATGTAGGTGAGGAAGAGAACCAGCTTGCCGATGGTGAAATCGCCGTCGGCGATACGGACACTCACGGTGAGCAGCACCACCGCGGTACCGACCACGACCGTGTTGCGGAAGAGGTCGCCCATCAGGTCGGTGAAGACCTGCTGGCGGACCTGCGCCCGGCGGCGCCGGTCGAACCGCCGCGTCAGGTCGCTCACCCGGCCCGGCATCAGCGCCGACAGGCGCAGGTCGCGCACCCCCGCCAGCAGGTCGGTCATGGCGGCGGAGATGTCCCCCTGATGCATGCGGGTTTCTTGCTGCAGGTCCCCCACCCGGCGCTTGAGGTACACCGAGGCCCACAGACCGCCGAGCAGCAGGATCAACGGCAGCGTGGTGATCACGTCGGTGCGCAGCAGCACCACCACAGCGATCAGCGTCAGCACCGACCGGTACACCAGGTCGGTGGTCCACTCCAGGAGCCCACCGATCTCGTCGGTGTCCTCGCGCAGCCGGTTCACCACGTCACCCGTGCGGAGTGCCGCGTCGGGCGGCACCGGCGCCCCCAGCACCGCGTTCAGCACCGAGACCTTGAGCCAGGAGCTGACCTGGAAGATCAGCGAGAAGGTGAGCGCCAGGCCACCCCACAGCAGCACTCCCCGCAGGAGCATCAACCCCACGGTGAGCCCCAGCAGGGACCAGGTGCGGCCGTCCACCCCGCCGTCGGCATCGTCGATGAGCTCGGCGATGACCAGCCCGACCGCGAGCGGAAGACCGTGGATCACCGCCCACAGGCCCATCGCGGCGACGTAGGTGAGCCTGATCCGGGCCCCGGCCCGGTGCAGGAAGGAGAAGAACCCGGCCGAGAGATCGGCGTCCGGGGCGGTCACGACGTCGCTCCGGCGCGAGAGCTGAGAATCTCCGCGGTGTTTCCCGTCGCGGAGACGTCGACCCGCCCGTTCTCGAGGACGAGGATCTGGTCCACCTGCGCGAGAGTGGACGTCCGGTGGGCCACCATGACGACCGTGCGGCCCGGCATGACCGCCTCGACCACCCGCGACCAGACGCGTTCCGTCTGCGGGTCGAGCCGCGACGTGCCCTCGTCGATGACCAGGAGGCCGCAGGGGCGCAGCAGCGCCCGGGCCCCCGCGAGCACCTGGATCTCCCCCTCGGAGAGCCCCCGGCCACCGGCGCCGACCCGGGTGTCCAGCCCCCCGGGCAGCGCGTTCACCCAGCCGGCCGCGTCGAGGCGCTCCAGCACGGCCAGGACCTGCTCGGCCGGGACCGAGTCGTCGAACAGCGTGATGTTCTCGCGTACCGAGGCCGCGAACAGGTGAGCTCCCTGGCTCAGCACGGTCAGGTGCCGGGCCAGTTCCGCTTCCGTCAGTGTGGTGACGTCGACGCCACCGATCCGCACCAGGCCGCTTGCCGGCGCGGCCAGACCGCAGATCAGGTTGACCACGGTGCTCTTGCCGGCACCGGTCGGCCCCACGATGCCCAGGCTGGTGCCGGCCGGAACGTCGAAGGTCACGTCGTGCAGCACCGTCTCGTCGCCGTAGCCGAAGGTCACGTGCTCGAAGGCGATCCCGGGGGATCCTTCTGGAAAGCGGGCCGAGGTCCTCGCACCGGCGCCCATCGGCGACTCGGCCAGGGTGCGCGCGCTCAGGCCGAGAACCGCGGCCATCTGCTGCAACTCGTCGGCCTGCGAGGAAACCTGCTCCAGCGGCTCCTGCAGCAGATCGACGTAGAGGTAGAGCATGGCCAGGGTCCCGATGGTGAGTCCGCCGGACCCCATCCGGTTCAGGCCGGCCCCGAGCACGAGGGCGAAGCTGATCGCGAAGAAGAGCTGGGTGGCCGGCCAGAACGTGCGACCGGCCAGATAGGCCCGTCGCTCCACGGCGAACAGCGCGTTCAGGCGGTGATCCGCCTGCTGGACCACCCACGCGGTGCCGTTCAGCGGCTGCACGTCGGACCGGGCCGCCAGAGCGTCACCGAGGAATCCGAACAACCGCGCCTGCTGCAGGCGGGCTGTCTCCCAGCGGGAGACGGCCCAGCGGCTGATCCGGGAGAAACCCGCGAACAGCCCGACAGCGAGCACGGCCAGCCCCAGGCCGGCCGCCGGCACGGTCACCAGCATCACCACGAGGATGCCCGCCGCCACCACCAGGTTTCCGATCATCGGGAAGACCGATTCGGAGACGGCCCGCCCGACGATGTCGGAATTGCCGTCGATCTGCTCCAGAACCTCTCCGGTCTGCCGGCGTTCCACCTCGAGCACCGGTTCCTCGACCACCAGCCGCTGGAACAACCGTTCCCGCAGACGATCAGCGATCTGCCATCCGGTGCGCGCGGCCAGATATCCCGAGCCGATCCGGCCCCCGGTGCCGACGAGAGCGGCCAGCAGGTAGGCGACGGCCGTGCCGGCCAGCACGGCGGCGGTGGTACCGGCCGTGGCCCGGTCGACGAAGTGCCGGACCAGGAGCGGCCCGGCCAGGGCCGCGGCCGCCGAGATCAGCACCGCGAGAACGGCACCCACGCCGCTGCCCCACGCGGCCCGGAACTCCTGACGCAGCAGAGCGGCGCCACCGCCGGCCGGTGTTCGGCCACTCGCAGGTTCGGGGTTCATCCGTTGACCGATCTTTCCGTCCCCCGCCGGGAGGCCGTGGCCAACCCGGCGAGGGCGCCGACCGATCGGTGCCCCCGGACGTCGACCGAGGTGAACACCTCCGGCATGACTCGTTGCAAGGCCTTCTTCACCCGTAGAGCAGCCAGCACCGGATCGGCGGCGCCGGAGAACAGGTCGTCGTGGTCGGCCACCGCGTGACCGAGGGCTTCCTGGACGGCGTGGCGGATCACGTCGATCGGCTCGGCGTCCGGCCCGCGCGCTGCCGGGGTGTCCCGGCCCCGGGACGTCCGAATCTGCTCGTCCCACTGACGCATCCGGCGCACGTCGGGTTTGCCGGTGACGGTCTGCGGCAACCGGGGCACGACCAGGAACCGGGCCGGCACGACCCGGGGGCCGAGAGCCTCGGCCAGGGTGCGCCGCCACGTCGCCGTGGACCGCGCATCCGCCGGGGCCGCCGGAACGCCCTGCGGGCCCGGCGGATCCGTCTCGACGAACGCGACCAGCTGCACATGACCGGCCGGCAGCCGCACATCGACCACCTTGCACCGTCGCACGTCGTGGCTGCGGGACAGCACCGCCTCGACCTCGTCCAGGTTGATGCGGATGCCCCGGACCTTGACCTGCGCATCCCGGCGCCCGAGGTACCGCAGCTCACCGTCGGGACCGATCCGGCCGAAATCTCCCGTGTGATAGATGCTTTCACCGGTGGAGCCCGGCAACGGCCGGTAGCGGGCAGCGGTCTGCGCCTCGTCACCGACGTACCCGAGGGACAGGAAGCGGCTGGCGACACCGATCTCACCGACGGCGCCACGCGGCACCGGACGGCCCTCATCGTCCACCAGCACGATCCGGCGACCGGTGATCGGCCGGCCGATCGGCACCCGGCGGTGGGCCGGATGGTCGGCGACGACGCGATGACTGGTCGCGAGCACACACTCGGTGGGACCGAACATGTTGCGGACCCGGGCCGTTGCGAACACCGCGCGCATCCGCCCGCACAGCGCCGGCGGCAGCACCTCACCGGCCACGATGACGTCGGCGAGGTGGGGCAGCGCCCGCGGGTACGTCTCCAGCGCGGCCACCAGGTGCTCGACGAAGCTCGGGACCCCCTGGAAGAACGTGACTTTCGAGGATGACAGCCATTCGGCGACCACCGCCGGGTCACGACGCCGGCCGACAGGTGGCAGGCAGAGCGTGGCCCCGTAGGCCAGCGCCCCGAAGACCTCCATGTAGCAGGCGTCGAAGACCGGCGCCGACCACATCGCCACCCGGGACCCCGGACCCAGCCCCAGTTCCTGCTGTTGCCAGGCCAGGAACTGGGCGAACCCGAGCCGCGACTGCACGACCCCCTTGGGCCGGCCGGTCGTGCCCGAGGTGAACGCGATGTACGCGGCGCCCTCGTCCGCCGGGCGCCGCCGGCCCGGCGGCACCGCACTGCCGTCTACCCTGTCCGCCCGGTGTTCCCAGGCCGGCACCTCGGCCCGGGCCGCCAGAAGCCCAGCCGCATCCCGGGTGCCGGCGTCGTGCACGATCAGGCATCCGCCGCCCCCACGCACCAGAGCTGCGTTGCGATCCACCGCCACGGCCGGGTCGAGCACGAGCTGGCACCGGTCGGCCAGCTGGCAGGCGACCATCACGACGACCGCGGTCAGCGTGTCGTCGGTCAGCACCGCCACCGGGCCGTCGCCGTGAAGGCGCAACCGCTGCGCCAGAGCACCGACCGCGCAGCCCAGTTCGGCGTACGTGAGGATGGCGCCGTCAGCGGCGTCGACGGCCACGGCCGTCGGGGTCTCGGTGATCCAGTGCGCCACCGCGTCACCGGGCCGCAGCAGCGCGTCCGGCGCGGGGTCCGGTTCGGGAGGGACGAGCCAGGTCAGCGCTTCCTCCCAGCTCGGCCGCAGGATCTCGGCGATCGGCCGGTCAGGGCTCTCCGACACCGCTTCCACCACTGCGGCCAGGTACACGGCGATCTGCCGGGCGGTCGCGGACTCGTACACGTGGGCCGCGTAGTCCACCCGGACCTGACCGTCGAGGACGGCGAGCTGAATCTCTGCGGGTTCGCCGAGAGGCAGATCCGGCGCCAGGGCGATCCAGCAGCGCACGTCACCGGATCGCGCGCCGGCCCCCGAGACGTCCGCCCGGGCCTGGGCCAGTCTCCGTACCAGGTTGGCCGGGGTCTCCAAATCCTTCCGGCGAAGCACTAAATCGATGGTGCGGGCAGCATCTTCCCGCACCGCGACGACCACCTCCGAACTACCGGAGAAGGCCGCACAGGTCACCACCGCCGCCACGACACCCAGCTCCTGGGAGATGGCACCGGCGAAGGTCGCGTACTCGGCCCGATAACGACCAGGACCGTTCGCCAGGTAGTCACCGACCACGGATGTTATGTCGTACGGGTCTGTTTCAGACGTGATCAGGGCAGACTTCACCCCCTGCTCCTCAGACATGGACGCCCCCTCAAGCGGCATGACGGCGCGTCGAACGACGCGCAGCTCCCCCGCGGATCCCCTCAAACCCTTGCTCCCCGGACAAGAACATACATGAAGGACATCTGCGTGAATACGGTTTCGCGAACAACGCCGGAAGCTCACAGTTTCCGCCCCGGCGTGCTCGCCCCGTACTGCCCCGACGGGCACCGTCCGCCGCGACCGGATTCGGCGACCTCTCGCAGGTCAGGGGCCGGAACACCTGACGTCGCTCAGGTAAGCCCCGGCCCAGCAACGCTTTCCGCGGGTTCCCGGGGCCGGCCCGGAAAGAAGGCCGGCGCGCGCCGACCTGACCGGCCGATGCCACGCACGCGAAAGATCACTCGCGGAGGAACTACCGGCATCCGTAGCGCACAGATCGGCATTCCGGCGGCACTTCCCGAAAGGGAGGATGCCCCGGCGGCTGGATCCCGGCCGTGGTCACCCACTCGTGGGATCACCACTGCCACGCCGACTACTTGACACGGTGACGAACACCGGGGCGGTCCGGGACCACGCCGGGCATCGCCCGCGTGCAGCCGGCCGGCATCGGGAACGCGCTCTCGGGCGGAGGCCCTGTCCGGGGACGGCCCGATGCCCTCGACCGGACGTCCGTCGCGGAACACCGACACACTGTTGTCGCGCCGGCGTCCGAGAGTGGACGCATGACCGAGACCACGACCTCCACGACCAGTCCCACCGCCCGGCACTCGCTCGACCAGTGGCTGACGATGTGGAACACCGACGGCGCCATCGCGCGCGAGATCTGCTCCGACGACTTCCGCATCCACTTCTCCATGACCGAGTCCGACGGATCGACCCCCGCCGACGAGATCCGCACCGCCGAGGACTTCGCGCGGTACCTGGACTGGTGGCACGAGCAGCACCCGGGCTTCGTCTTCACGAACGTCGCCGACGCGATCGACGGCGACCACGGCCGGCTGCTGTGGGACATGGAGGCGGGCGACCTCCACGTGGGCGGGGTCGACGTGTTCGACTTCGCCGAGGACGGACGCGTGCGACGGGTCTGGTCGGTCGGCGGGCAGCGGAGCATGCGCAGCTGACCCTCGGCTCCGGCGGCGTCCGCCTCTGCCAGAATCGGGGGCATGAAGCGAGCCGAGCGGCAGTACGCCCTCGTCGACCTGCTCCGCGGAGCGCGTCGGCCGTGGTCCGCCGCCCGGCTCGCCGGCGAGTTCGGTGTCTCCTCGCGCACCATCGAGCGCGACATCGGATCGCTCCAGCTGGCCGGTGTCCCCATCTACGCCGACCTCGGCGCGGCCGGCGGCTATTCGATCCTGAAGGAGTACTCACTGCCGCCGCTGAACCTGTCCGCCACCGAGTCGCTGGCGGTGCTGGCCGGGCTCGCACTGCTGGAGTCCTCGCCGTACCAGGGGGCCGCCCGGCGCGCACACGCCAAGATCGCCGCGGTCATGGACGAGGAACACCGGGCGCCCGTGCAGGAGATGCTCGGGCGGATGCAGGTCATCGACGCCGCCCCGCCCGCGGACAGCACCGTGCCGCTCGGGATGCTCTCCGACGCGATCGCCGCCCGCCGCGTCGTGCGGATCACCTATCTCGGTGAGGACCTGGACGACGCCACCAGTACGGTGCGCGACGTCGAGACCATGGCTCTCCTGCGGGCGGGGGACGCCTGGCTGCTCGCCGGCTGGTGCCGCCTGCGTGAGGCGATCCGCGGCTTCCGCATCGAGCGGATCACCCGGATGGAGATCCTCGACGAGGTACCGCCACCCCGCGACCCGGCGCTCCTCGAGGCCGATCTCGCGCGGTGGCCCACGCGGCGCCTCGGCTGAACCGGGTGATCAGGTGCCTTCAGCCGGCCTCTGATCCAAGTCGATTGACCAGATCCGCCAGTTCTCGTGGCGCCTCCAGATGCGCCAGATGGCCCTGCTCACCGAGCTCGTGCACCATGGTGCCCGGGACGAGGCGCTCGACGTCCGCGAACGACGACCCGTACGGCGCCCGCCCACGGTTGCGTCCTCCGATGATCAGGTCGATCCGACGCGCGCGGACGGCCAGTTCGGTCGCCGGAGGTGCCTCGTTGATCGCGAGGGTCTCGTAGTAGGCCGGAGCTGCCAGCCGCATCAGCTCGGCCCACGTCGCCCCGTCGTCCCGGAGCCGGGCAACGGATTCCCGGCCCAGACCGGCCACCTGCTCCAGCGCGATCCGCAGGCGGGCATCGGGATCGGCCTGCTCCTGGGCCCGCCGCAGATCCGGCAGAGCGGTGACGCCGAACGGCGCCACGACGGGCTCGTAGGCGATCACGTGAGGCACGTCCAGGGCGCCGGCCAGGTGCAGCGCGATCAGTCCCCCGTAACTCCATCCGAACACGGCCCGGACGTCACCGAACGTCTTCAGGACCTCCATGGCATCCGAAACCTCGGTCCCGACACCGTATTCATCGGTCAGCGGTCCCGAAGGCCGACGGCCCCGCCGGTTGACCACCGCGACGGTCGCCCACGGCCCGAGGTTCCGTGCCACGCGGGCCCAGCCCGACGCGTCCGCCATCGCGCCCGGGATCACCATGATCGCCGGGCCGTCGGCCTCGCCGTACACGTCGACGCCGATCCAGCTGCCGGGGACCGCCACCTGTTTCTGGATCAATTGCTCCATAATTAGATTATGGAGCGGTCGCTCTACAATCGTCAACGTGACTGCCCGATCCGCCGGACGCCCCCGGTCCTTCGACCGCGACGACGCCCTTCGCCGCGCTGCCCACCTGTTCTGGCAGCACGGGTACTCCGGCACCTCGACGCGGGCCCTGAGCGAGGCCCTGGGGATCTCCAACTCCAGCCTCTACGCCGCCTTCGGCACCAAGGCCCAGCTCTTCGACGAGGCGGTGCGCACCTACGCCCTGCGCTACAGCGCCGTCTACGACCAGGCCGTGACTCAGCCCACCCTCGCCCGCGTGCTCGCGACGCTTCTGCTCGGATCCGTCGAGGAGTTCACCCGCGTCGAGCACGGTCATCCGGGCTGCCTGACCAGCAGCGCCGCCATGGCCGACTCCTCGACCACCCTCGACGTCCGCGCCTACGTGACCGGCCTGCAGCAGGCGGACGAATCGCGACTGCGCGACCGCATCAGGCGAGCCGCACTCGAGGGCGACCTACGGGCGGACATCGAGCCCGATGCCCTGGCCGCCCTGATACACACACTCTGGCAGGGACTTTCGACGCGCGCCGAGCTCGGGGCCGGTCGCGAGGAACTGACCGGTGCCGCTCAGCTCGCGCTGAAGCTGATCCACCCGGTCAGTCCCCCGGGATCGGCACGTGAGGCACCCGGGTAGTTGCTAGCATCCGCCCGGTGAGCAACAAGCGTTATGCCGGCCTGTCGGCGCTGGCGGTCGGCCTCCTGTGCATCGTCCTGGCCGCCGTCGTGCAGGGCGTGGGCGGGTCCGGGCTGATCCTCGCGGTCGCGGGTCTCCTCGTCGTCATGGCCGGGCTCTTCCTGGCCTTCTGACCGCTCGACCGGCCCACCGGATCAGGCCGGTTCGACCGGCAGCCACAGCTCGCAGGTGGCGGTGCTGAGGTCCGGCGCCCGGTCGAGGTAGGCGACGATCTCCGGGCCGGGACGCAGGCGCCAGGGGTTGGACGGGAACCAGTCGGTGGCCGTCGCCGCCCAGGCCTCCTGCAGGGCATCCGGATGCGCCCCGGAGGTGCGGAACACGGCCCACCGGCCCGCCGGGACCTCGATGCGGTCGAGGTCGTCGGGCAGGGGTGCGTCGGTGGAGACGGCGGCGCCGTGCAGATAGGTCAGCTCGCTGCCCTCGGCCCGGTCGGGGTCGAGGTCGTCGCTGACCGCGAGCAGCCCGGTCGGCTCGATGTCGTTCAGGGCCTTGAGACGCTGGTGCTCCTCGGGCGCCAGGGCGGCGATGTGCTGCTGGATCTGCGGATTGACGCCCTCGTGGACGAGGGTGACGCGGGCCGCGTGCCCGACGAGACGGAACGCGTCGTGGTTGACGATTCGGGTGTCCATGGGGATGTTCCCTTCGACGGTCAGGCGGAACCTGAGATGAGTCTGGGTGCGTAAAGGTCCTCCGGCACGGCGGACTTCGGCCGGCCCCGCACCGTGCACCGCCCGGAACGCCCGGGCGAAGGCCTCGGTGGAGCCGTAGCCGTACCGGACCGCGATGCTCAGCAGGTCAGCCCCGTTGATGACGTCCGCGGCCGCCGCGGTCATGCGACGGCGGCGCACGTACTCCGACAGTGGCATACCGGCGAGCGACGAGAACATCCGGCGCAGATGGTATTCGGTCGTGCCGAACGCGACAGCGACGGCGCAGACGTCCAGTTCGCCGGTGAGCTGCTCCTCGACGAGATCGACGAGCCGGTTGAGTGCCGAGATCATGATGCGTGCTCCCTTCGGGTTCCAGCCTGACGGGCAGCCGGTCGCCCGCACCCGACCGTTGCGGTCCGAAAGAGTAGGCCCCCGCGCCCGGGCACCGTCACGACAGGGCGGCCGCCGTCACAGGCGGCGCCATCCGTGCGCCGGACACCTCGTCGTGCTGTCGAAGCCGTACCAGCTGCCCTGCCCGGGCTGGTCGAGGCGCCGCGAGATCGCGGTCTCCCGCAGCGCACACTGCAGCAGGGTGCCCACCCCGCCGTGGGTGGCGATCACCACGGTGCCGTTCTCCGGGACACCGACGACCCGGTGCGCGCGATCCAGCACCCGGTCGACGGCCCGCACGATACGGCGCTGCGCGTCGGCCGCGGTCTCCCACCCGCACACACTGCGCTCAGGCTCGGCGAAGAAGGCGTCGGCCAGCGCCTCGAACTCCTCCGGCGGCACGAACCCGGTTGCGGTGCGGTCGTTCTCCCCCAGTTCCTCGTCCACCTGCACGGCGCAGCCGCTCATCTCGGTCACCGCCTGCGCCGTCTGCAGAGCCTTCCGTTCCGCGCTGGATGCGACGACCGCCGCCGACCGGGCCCACGGCATGGCGACCAGGCGCTGCAGCCGCTCAAGGCCGGCCGGCGAGAGGTTCCACTGCGCTACCGGGACGGCCGGATCGACCTGAACCTCGGGATGGGTGACCACGTAGACCATCATGACGACAGCCTGGCACAGCCGGGTCAGGTCTGCCCTGGCTGAGGGCTGGCTCCCCGATACCTGACACTGCGCTTCCGACCTCCGGATGCCTCCCTGAAAGCACCGCACCAGAGCCGTTTTCACGTGGAGGTAGCGCCACCGCACCAGCGCGCCGCCGTCGACCTCGCGGCCGCGGCTGCCGACCTCTGACCGGCAGAAGGACGGCAGCCGCCAGGGCGTATCGACTAGTTCGAGACGGCGGCCAGGCGGGTCTTGATCCCCTGGCCGAAGGCGGTCGGGGTGCCGTTGTAGTCACTGATCAGCGACGGCCCACTGCCGCAGTCCCAGGTGTTCCAGGTCCAGCCCAGGTAACCCACGGAATGGGCGTCGGCCCAGTTCATCAGGCCGTCGACAAAGCCGTGCGCGCAGTCGTTCTCGCCGATCTCACCGAACAGCAGCGGCACCTGGGCGGCGACCGGGGCCAGCTGGCTGTCCCAGCAGGACGTCGAGGCACAGGTGTTGAAGTTGTAGACGTGCGCCATGGCGACCAGGTTGTTGCGCGGATCGGTCGGCCTGTGGGCCAGCCACTGGCTCAGGTCGTTCGAGTAGGCCAGGCCGCCGAGCACGATCACATTGGTCGCGCCGGTGGCCCGGACCGCGTTCACCAGGGTCTGGAATCCGGCCACCGAATAGTTGATGCCGGCGCAGGTGCCGCCGTCGCGCCAGCATTTCCAGCCCGATGTCGCATCGCCGGTGGCGCGTTCCGGATACGGCTCGTTGAACAGGTCGAACACCACCGCGTCATTACCCTTGAAGGCGTTCGCGACACCGGTCCAGAAAGCGGGCGAGTACTGCGTGTCCGGCATCGGTTTCTGGCACACCGCGGCCACATCCGCGCAGCCGGAGGAATTACCGGTGTAGGCGCCGTAGCTCCAGTGCAGTTCCACCATCGGGGTTATCCCATTGTCGATGAGGAGCTGCACGTAGCGTTTGACCTCGTTCTGATAGGCCGCCCCGCTGTATTCCGGCACCGGGTTGCTCGTCGTGCCCAGCCAGCACTCCTCGTTCAGCGGCACCCGGACCGTGCGGATCTTCCAGGTCCGCATCGCGGTCACCGACGCCTGGTCCATCGGGCCGTCCCAGATTCCGGTGCGGTTCTTGATGCAGGCGAACTCCCCACCGGAACGATTGACGCCGTAGAAGCGGTACGGCGTACCCGCCGCGGTGACCACCTGGTTGCCGGACACGTGCAGCGCGGGCGCGGCGCCCGGCACCGTGGGAGTGGTCGAGGGATCGGGGGTCGGCGGCACGGTGGGACTGACCGAGGGGTCGGGGGCGGGCGTGCCGGTGCACTCAATCCCGTTGAGCCGGAATGATGTCGGAACCGGATTGGTCCCGCTCCACGACCCCAGGAATCCCAGCGAGACGGACTGACCGGCCGGCAGGGCGGCGTTCCAGCTCGTGTTCACCGCCTTGACGTCACTGCCGGTCTGGGTCCACGTGGCGCTCCAGCCCTGGGTGACCGCCTGACCGGAGGCCGGGAAGCCGAAGGTCAGGGTCCAGCCGTTGATCGCGTCGCCCAGATTGCGCACGGTGACCGCGCTCTGGAAACCACCGGCCCACTGGTCCTGCACCGTGTAGTCGACCCGGCAGCCGGCGGCGGCCTGGGCCGTCGGTATCACCGGGACCACCGCCGCCATCGCGATCACCCCGACGGCCAGCCCAGCAATTCGTCGCCACATGGAGCGCCCTCGATCCCATGGAGATCTTCTGACCTTTCCGGTGCACCGATCCGGCCCGGAAACGCGAAACCTTCTAGAAAGAATTGCTGCGGAATACTTTCGCGTCAATGACCGGTGCGCCTAGCGGAACCCCTTTGACATGAACGCATCAGGCCCGCACGGGCTCCACCGTGACGGTCGTCCGGCGCCCGCAAAAGGTTGCCCCGCATTTCAGGAAATCTTCCGGCGTCCTCACTTTCCCGGCCCGAACGGGATGTCTTGCCGATGCATCAACGGCGTGGAACCATTCGTTCATTGATTGCCCAACCCACACGACGTCGTGCGGGTCGTCAAAGGAGACGACAACGGCCAAGAACACCACCATGGCTAGGGTCGCCGCGGAAGCGGGCGTCTCCCCGGCCACGGTCTCCCGGGTCATGAGCGGTTCGGCGCAGGTCAGCGACACCACCCGCCGCCAGGTCTACGCGGCGGTGTCCCGCCTCGGATACCTGCGCCGCGGTGAGCGTCCTGGAGACAGCCGGCATCCACCCATCATCTCCGCGGTGATCTGCGAGCCCAGCACCCGGATGTTCAACGACCCCTTCTTCATGCGCTTCATCAGCGGGGCCGAGACCTACCTGCTCGGACGCGGTGTTCCCCTCCCGCTCATCCCGGCGGCCCGGCCGGTTCTCGCCTCCACGGAGAAGCACCTGCTCGGAGGCGGTTCCGACGGGGTCCTGCTGGTCTCCGTGCACGGGCGGCACCCGCTCGCGCTGACCCTGGCCGGCACCCGGCTGCCGATCCGCGCGGCCGGGCGGCCGGTGGACGACGTGCCCATGCCCTTCGTCGACGTGGACAACCGCGGCGGGGCCCGGGCCGCGGTGGAGTTGCTGCTGAAGACCCGGAAAAGGATTGCCCTGATTGCCGGCCCGGCCGATCTGCCGGCCGCCCGCGACCGGCTCGCCGGTTACCTCGACGCCCTCGCCGGGGCCGGGCGTGCGCCGCTGGTCGTGTCCGGGGACTTCACGCCGATGGGTGGCAAGAACGCCATGCGGCTGCTGCTCGACCAGGCCCCGAACCTGGACGCCGTCTTCGCCGCCTCCGACCTGATGGCGATGGGCGCCATGATGGCCCTGCGCCAGGCGGGCCGGCGAATTCCCTCCGACGTCGCGATGATCGGCTTCGACGACGTCACCGCCGCCGCGTTCACCGATCCCCCGCTGACCACGGTGCGGCAACCGGTCGAGCGACTCGGGGCGCGGGCCGCCGAACTCCTCTTCGAGCAGGTGCTGTCCGGCGGCCGGCCGGCGGCCGACGAGATTCTCGACACCGAGCTGGTCATCCGCTCCTCGACCTGAGTCCCGCTCCGGCGGACCACCTTCCGGAGGCGACCGGCACGTCCACCGTGACGACCGGAAGCACCACCGGCGCCAGGAACACGAAACCCCCACCCCGACCCGGATTTCCGGTCGGGGTGGGGCCTCGTGGTGGTGCTGCCGGTAGCGCCGGGAGCAGCTACCGGCAGCCGGTGGCTCTCAGGTCACAGCGCCGGGTAGGCGTTGGCCAGGAGCTGACGGAACTGGGCCGAGAACCAGGCCCCGGAGACCGGGGCGTTGGGCAGGGCGCCGCTCATGCTGTTGCCGTTGCGGCCGTTACCGGTGTAGGTCGGGTCGCACATCCCGTCGAGCCCCTTGCCCGCCGGGTTGTCCGGGCCGGTCGGGATCAGCGTGCTGGAGCCGTCCGACTCACCCGGGGGCTTGATCCAGGTGTAGGCGTCGATCCCGCTGGCCGGGGCGGCCTTCGGGCGTTCGCCGAGACCGGCACCGGCCTGGTTGCACCAGTTTCCGGCGTGGATACGGCGGTCGATGCGGGAGGCGTCGACGTAGGTGTTCAGGTCGGTCGAGGTGCTGGCCGCGGTCGGCCGGGCGGAACCGCCCCAGCCGTTGCGAGAGGTGTCGATCAGCATCCCGATGTTGGCGTTGAAACCGGCTGAGACCAGCTGGTTACGGAACCCCTGGGCGAAGGTCAGCTCGTCGGTGTACTGGTTCCAGTCCACCCACTTCGACCCCCGCACGGAGGTGCCGTTCACGGTCGTGTTGATCTTGACGAACGGCTCGTTCAGGGCCGAGTAGTTGGCCGTGTTGGTGATGAAGCCGTCGACCGTGTTCACGCCTCCGGTGGCCTTTTTCGCGGTGTCGGCGATCATCGTGGCCGCCGGGGCGAAGTTGCTGTCCCAGCCGAGCCAGCCGTGGTGCGCGGCGTCGATGTAGTTGTAGTTGTTCGTGCCCGCCGCGTGCAGTTTCGACAGGGCGTAGGCGATCCCGGTCGAGTAGTTGCCGTTGGCGAGCATCGTGCGGCAGGCCTCGGTGGCACCGGCGGCGCTGCCCGCGTTCGTCACCAGGTTCGGCAGCGAGTCGATCTCGACGATGTTGACGATCCGGATGGACGCGTACTTCGGGTCCGCCTGGATCGCCGCGATCGGGTCGATGTACTCGGTCTTGTAGCGGCCGATCTCCGTCGGGCCGAGCTCACCGTTCGACGCCAGCGCCGCACAGTCGCGGCCCGGGAGGTCGTAGATGACGAACTGCGCCAGGGTCGCGCCCTGGGCCAGTGCCTTGTCGAGGTGTCCCCGCAGGCTGGTGGTGTAGCCGGAGCCGGCCGGGGCGGTGATCGAGGCGATGCTGTCCAGCCACACGCCGGTCGGCTGGTTCGAGATCGCACTGCCACCCGGCTCGGCCGCGGCCTTGGCCGACCAGTCGGCGTTGACGTACCACTTCGCGCCCACGTAGGGGTTGTCGAGGTGGGTGCCGGGCGGAGGGGTGGTGGTGCCCGGGGTGGGACTGGTGTCCGGGGTGGGGCTGACCGGAGGTGTGGCGGAGGTGGACGGCGTCGGGTTGGTGGTACCGCCGTTGCAGGCGACGCCGTTCAGGGTGAAGGCGGTGGGGGCCGTGTTGGTTCCCGAATACGTGCCGTTGAAGCCGATGTTGGTGGACGCCCCGGTGGCGAGCGACCCGTTGTAGGCGGCGTTGACGATCTTCACGTGCTTGCCGGTCTGGGTCAGTGTGCCGCCCCAGGCCCCACTGCCCGCCTGGTTGCCGGCGTAGTCGAACTCCAGCGCCCAGCTGGTGATCGGGTCACCGGAGTTCTTGATGTCGATGCTGGCGGTGAATCCGGTGTTCCAGGAGTTCGCCGTGTACGCGACCGAGCATCCGGGCGCGGCGGCCGCCGCACCGATCGATGCGAGCGACATCCCGGCGCCGACCACCGCCACGGCCGCTGCGGCGGCCAGAAACCGTTGCGGGCGAAGGCGTCCCGCTCCGAGTTTGAATCTGTTCATACGATTCTCCTGATGCCTCGATCCACCGCAACGGCGAATGACCGCGACGGACCTCTGGTCGGCTGTAGCGGGTTACGCGACGTTGTTGCGAGCGCCGACCATCGCTACGAGCAGATTGCGGAGAGGTTTCATCAGAGTCAATGCAGAACATTCCGGCGCTGCGGACCGGTGGGGCGGCATCATCGCCGCACCCCCGTTGAGCTGGCACGACGCCTCGGCGTCGGGCGACGGCGGTCAGATCCCGGGTCTCGGCGGCCGGGTTCCTGTGAAATTCATTCATGCGGCTGGAGTGGCGGGCCGGCCGACGTGGGCGAGTGACCGGCTCACGGGGGAGCCCGTCGCCCCGGTTCCCCGGCGTGGCCCGACGTCCGCTGTGCCTCAGCTCATCTCGGTGATCGTGCAGCCAAAGGCGCCTCGGCGCCGGGGCGTTGCCCGCAGCTCGCGCGGGCCGACGGCGAGTGGCCGCACTGACGGGCGCTGACCCCGGGGCGACTCAATGTGACGTAGGCCACTCCTGCTGACCCTTGAGCCTGCCCCTGGGGCCCGGTCTTGGCTGGGGTGAGCAATCCACGGGGCGGCCGGTCCGTCACGTCCGTCCGAAAGGAAGCTGTCCATGGTCGGCTCGTGGGGGCGCCCCACCTTCGTCGCGTCTGACGGGTGGAGGAGGTGAAGACCGGCTGGAGCACGCGTGAGCTGGCGAAGCTCGCGGGCATCACGGTGAAGACCGTTCGTCACTACCACCGGGTCGGCCTGCTGGCGGAGCCGGAGCGGGCGGAGAACGGGTACAAGCTCTACCGGGTGGCGCATCTGATCCGGCTGTTGCGGATCCGGCGTCTGGTGGACCTGGGGGTGTCGCTCGCCGACATCGCCGCGATCGACGAGTCGCCCGAGCGCGCGGACCAGGTGTTCCGGGCGCTCGACCAGGAGCTGGCCGCGAGCATCGCACGTCAGCAGCGGATACGCGACGAGCTGGTGGAGATCAAGCGGCACCGGACTCTGGCCGATCTGCCGCCGGGCTTCGACTCCGTCGCCACCGGGCTCTCGGTGGCCGACCGGGCCTTCCTGCTGATCGCCTCCCGGATCTTCGAGCCGTCGGTGATGGACGCGTACCGGGAGCTGCACCGGACACCCCGGAGCGCGGCGGAGAGCGATTTCGACGTGCTCCCGGAGGATGCGGACGAGGACACCAGGCAGAACCTGGCCGAGCGGTACGCCCTGGAGGTGATCCGGCAGCACCGCGAGCACCCGACGCTGCACGAGCTGGCGGAGCGGGCCCGGTCGGGTGCCGACCCGCAGGTCTGGGCCGTCGTCGTCCAGGGGATCGCCGAGCTCCACAACGACGCGCAGCGGGATGTGCTGCACCGCATGAACGCCATCGTCTACCCCGGGCCGGGCGACGGCTGAGGAGCCCCGAGCCGGACGGGCCGGCGGGGTGGAGCCGACGGGGTGGAACGGACGACACGACGAGGGGAATCGAACATGCGCAAGGTATTGCTGGCAGCGGTGTGCGGCGCCGTCGCGGTGGCCGGGGTCACCGTCCCCGCCGCGTCGGACGCGACGACGAGCGCGCCCGGGACGTCCCGGGCGCTGACGTGGGGGACGTGCCCGGCCACGACGCTGCCGACGCCGGATCTGGAGTGCACGACCGTGCGGGTCCCGCTGGACTACCGGCAGCCGAGCGGGAAGAAGATCACCCTCGCGATCTCTCGGCTCCCCAGCACCGATCCGGGCAGGCGCCGCGGCGTCCTGCTGACCAATCCGGGAGGCCCCGGCATCTCCGGGCTGGACTTCCCGCAGCTGCTGACGCTGAAGGGCCTTCCGGCTCCGCTGCCGGCGAGCGTGCGGGAGCAGTACGACGTCATCGGGATCGATCCCCGCGGGGTGGGGCGCAGCACACCCGTCACGTGTGACCTCACGCCCGAGCAGATCGCGATCGGCAACCTCCCGTACGCACGCACCCCGGCGGACGTCACGGCGCAGGCGCGGGTCGCGAAGGCCGAGGCGGCCCAGTGTGCCGACGCGGACACCAGCTGGATGCTTCCGCACATGACCACCGCGAACACCGCACGGGACCTGGACACCGTCCGTCAGGCACTGGGTGAGTCCACCGCCTCGTTCCTGGGGGTGTCGTACGGCTCGTACCTCGGTGCGGTCTACACCACCCTGTTTCCGCGGACGACCGACCGGGTCGTCCTGGACAGCGTCATGGGCCCTGAGGGTTACGACATCACCGCGATGCGGGGCCTCGCCCGGGGCATGGAGGACCGCTTCCCGGACTTCGCGGCGTACGCCGCGGCGCACCCGGAGTACGGACTCGGCGCCACCCCGGCCCGGGTGACCAGGAAGTACCACCAGCTGGCCGACCGGCTCCGCCGGCGGCCGCTCGGCATCTTCACGGAGTCCGTGTTCCGGGGCGCCACGTTCAGCAAGCTCTACAGCACCGACTTCGACAACCTGGCGGGGATCTGGCAGTCGCTGGACCGGGGTGTGGAGCCGGAGCTGCCGGACGACGGGGCCGACCTGCAGAACACCCTCGCCGCCCGGTTCGCCGTGATCTGCGGGGAGTCCGACTGGCCCCGATCGGTCGCCCGCTACCAGCTCGATGTCGCCGTCGACCGCGTCCGTTACCCGAAACTCGGTGCCGCCTCGGCGAACATCTCCGCGTGCGCGTTCTGGCACGAGCCCTCCGCCGGGCCCAAGGTCGCGATCACCGGGCACGGGCCGTCGAACGTTCTCCTGGTGCAGAACGAGCGCGATCCCGGCACGCCGCTGGTCAACGCCCGCAGGCTGCGCGTCGCGTTCGGTGTTCGCGCCCGCATGGTGACCATCGACCAGGGTGGCCACGGGGTCTACGGATTCGGGGCCAATCGCTGTGGCAGCGACGCGATGAACACCTATCTGGCCACGGGCGAGCGCCCTCGCCAGGACGTGTTCTGCGCTCGCGAAACCCGCTGATCACAAGGGGTCTGAGCCCACGGCCCCGTGACGGTGCGCGCCGGCCCGGCACGCGGGCACGTCCGCCTCGTCCCGACGCGCGCTCAGGAGCGTCGCCCGGGCGGCGCCGTCGTCTCCCGCACCACCAGTGAGGTCGACAGCTGCACGTGATTGGCCACCGGGGGGATGCCCTGGCCCATCCGCAGCAGCGTGGTCACCGCGACCTGCCCGATCTGGGCGAGCGGGGTGTGGACGCTCGTCAGCTGGGCGGGCGCGGGCAGCGAGGCGTAGGTGTCGTCGTAACCCACGACGCTCACGTCGTCGGGGACGCGGCGCCCGGAGCGGACGACCTCGCGCACGACCATCAGGGCCCCGGGATCGCTGGAGACGAAGAACGCGGTGGGCGGGTCGGGCAGCGCCAGCATGCGCAGCGCGGGTTCACCGGCGACACCCATCCCCTCTTCCGAGACCAGGGCCGGATCTTCGGCGACACCGGCGGCTTCCAGCGCGGCCCGGTAGCCGGCCCGGCGTTCGCGCAGGCCGGCGTGGGCAGCCGAGCCTCCGACGAAGCCGATGCGGCGGTGGCCCAGGGCGAGGAGGTGCTCGGTGGCCTGCACCCCGCCGCCCCAGGTGTTCGAGCCGACGCTGACCACGCTCTGGTCGAGGGCGTCGACGGGATCGATGGCCAGCACCGGGAAGCCGAGTTCGGAGCAGACGCCGATCAGCTCGCGCGACAGCTGGGTGGTGACCGCCAGCAGACCGGCGTGCCCGCGCCGGTGCAGGTCGCGCACACGCTCCGGCTCCAGAGGACGGCCGGGGCCGGGGCTGAGGGGTGACGTGACCAGGGGGACGATCTCGACGCCGTCCTCCTGCGCCTGGGCGACCAGCCCGTCCATCATGCGCAGGGCGTACAGGTTCGCCAGCGTGTCGAACAGGGCGACCACCGAACGCGGACGGCTGGTCTCGGCGTCGGGACGGCCGGTGGTGGGCGCGTACCGCAGTTCGCGCATGGCCTCGCGCACCCGCCGGCGGGTGGCCTCGGAGACCCCGGGGCGGTCGTTGAGGACCTTGGAGACGGTGGCCTTGGAGACGCCGGTGATCGCGGCCACCGAGTCGAGCGTCGCGCGCTCGTGCGGACTGCCTGACACCGGTTCCTCCTCGTGACGACCCGGCCACCCTACCAACGACGAAACTATTTCTCTCAAGTTGACCGGTCAAAGCCTCTTGTCGGACGAATGTGCAGTCCATACAGTCGGGCTTGCTGGCGAAACGTGCGAAACAGTTTCGCTCAGGTCGTGCAAAGGAGCATGCTCATGACTGGCACCACCTACCCGAACCCGCTGCTGCCCGGCTTCAACCCCGACCCCAGCGTGGTCCGCGTCGAGGACACGTACTACCTCGTCACCTCGACCTTCGAATACCTGCCCGGGATGCCGGTGTACCGCAGCACCGATTTCGTGCAGTGGGAGCAGATCGGCAACGTCGGCACCCGGCCCGAGCAGCTGCGACTGCGCGACGTGCCGACCGGCACCGGGGTCTGGGCCCCGACGATCCGCCACCACGACGGCCTCTTCCACGTCATCGTCACCGTGCCCCGTGGTCGCGGCTGCGTCGTCTTCACCGCCACCGACCCGGCCGGCCCGTGGAGCGACGGCACCGTCCTGGACGGTGTCCACGGCATCGACCCGGATCTGGCCTGGGACGAGGCGGGCAACGCCTTCGTCACCTACTCCGGGCTCCTGCTCGAGGGCCCCGACCTCGGCACGCACCTGGGCATCCAGCAGGTGCGCGTCGACCTGGAAACCGGCCGGGCGCTGGAGGAACCGCGCTCGATCTGGTCGGGCAGCGGGTTCATGTTCCCCGAGGCGCCGCACCTGTACCACCGCGGTGGGTACTGGTACCTGATGATCGCCGAGGGCGGTACCGAGCGCGGTCACGGTGTCTCGATCGCCCGGGGCCCCTCCCCCGAGGGCCCGTTCGAGCCGGGCCCGGCCAACCCGTTCCTGACCGCCCGCAGCACCACCCGGCCGATCCAGAACACCGGCCACGGCGACCTGGTCGAGGGCCCGGACGGCAAGACCCTCATGGTGCTGCTCGGCGTGAGGCCTGGCGGTGGCACCCGTGCCTTCTCACCCCTGGGCCGCGAAACCTTCGTCACCACGGTCGATTGGAAGGACGACTGGCCGGTCGCCGAGCCGGTGCAGCTGTCCGTGCTCCCCTCGATCACCGACAAGGTCTCCTTCGCGGAGCCCTGGGACAACCGATGGCTCGCGGTGCGCCGGACGCCCTCCGAGGTGGCCGAGACCGAGGACGGCCGGCTGCGGATCACCGCGGACGGCTCCACCCTCGACGACCTGCGCCCGGCCTTCGTGGGGCGCCGCCAGATGACGATCGACGTGGCATCCCGCACGCGGGTGGACGTCTCGGCGGGCACCGGTGGTCTGGCCGTGCGCTACGACGAGGACCACCACTACGAGATCGAGGCCCGCGCCGAGGATGGCCGCCTTCACCTGACGGCCCGCGCGAGTGTGCCCGGCCTGCGCCAGGAATGGCGGGGAGAGCTTCCGGACGCCCCGCTCACCCTGCACCTGGACGCCCGGCGCCCCTCGAGCGCGGAGTTCGGCACCGAGATGATGACCAGCGACCACGTCGAGCTGTGGGCCGAGGCCGGCGGGGAGCAGGTACGCCTGGCCCGGATCGACGGCCGCTACCTCACGGCCGAGACCGCCGCCTCGTTCACCGGCCGCGTCATCGGGCTGTACGCCGTCGAGGGCACCGTGAGCTTCGGCGACTTCGAGGTCACCGGCTCCGACATCTGAAATTCCCCTGTACCACCTGCTTCTCAACAACCAAAGAAGGTTGCCATGAGTCCCAGCCCGGCCATCCCCCTGGAACCGGGGGCACCGCCCCTCGGGGACGACATCGCCCCCGACACGATGACCGTCCCCTCCCGTACCACCGTCGTCCGCATCGGCGCCGGCTTCCTGCTCTTCGGCGTCTGCTGGGCCATCGGCCTGGCGATGGTCGCCAATGTGCTTCTCCCCCAGCGCCTCAGCGACATCGGCGTGTCCTCGCCGGACGCGTGGTTCGGCACCATCAACTCGGTCACCGCCGTGGTCTCCCTGGTGGCCAACCTGGTGTTCGGCAACCTCTCCGACCGCAGCCGCTCCCGCTTCGGCCGCCGCAGCCCGTGGTTGCTCTTCGGCGGGATCATCGCCGGCGTCTCGCTCTTCGCCGTCGGCGTGCTGACCGGCCCGGTCGCCATCATGGTCACGTACTGCGTCACCATGATCGGCCTGAACATGATGCTCGCCCCGGCCCTGGCGGTCATCTCCGACCGCGTGCCGGCCAACGTCCGCGGCACCATGTCGGCGTTCTTCGGCGGCGGCGCCACCATCGGCTACCCGCTCGGTGCGCTGGTCGGGGCCGCGTTCATCACGCAGACCCTGAGCGGGTTCACGCTCGGGGCCGTGCTCCTGACCCTGTCGGGCGTCCTGACGCTGATCGTCTGGCCGCGCGAGCGCTCGGCCGCCTCCACGCCACCTGTCCAGGGCGGTCTCAAAGACCTGCTGACCTCGTTCCGGCCGCCGTCGCCGCGCAGCGCCCCCGACTTCTACAAGGCGTTCACCGGCCGGTTGTTCATGCTGATCAGCTATCAGATGATCGCCGCGTACCAGCTGTACATCGTGCAGAACTACGTCGGGCAGACCAAGGTCGAGTCGGCTGCCACGATCTCCACGATGTCACTGATCACCCTGGTGGTCGGTGTGGTGGCCTCACTGGGGTCGGGCCCGGTCTCCGACCGCATCGGGCGGCGCAAGGTCCCCGCGGTGACGGCCGCCGGCCTGTTCGCGGTCGGTGTGGCCATGCCCTGGCTGTTCCCCACGACCACCGGCATGTTCCTGTACGCCGCGATCGCCGGATTCGGCTACGGGGTCTTCGGGGCGGTCGACCAGGCGATCAACGTCGACGTGCTGCCCGACCCCGAGGAGGCGGGCAAGGACCTGGGCGTGCTCAACCTGGCCACGACGCTCGGTCAGACCATCGGCCCGATCATCACCTCCACCGTCGTGGTCGTCACCGGTTCCTACGGACTGATCTTCCCGATCTCGATCGCCATGACGGTGATCGGGGCCGTCGCCATCCTGCGCATCAGTTCCGTGCGCTGATTCACCCTGTTCCAGAAACGAGAGAGCGAGTTACCCCCGTGGCTGTCATCCCGTTCAACACCGGTTGGACCTACCGGCGGCCGCAGGGGCCGTTCGCGGCCGTGGGTGACCCGGCTCCGGAAACGCCGGTTCACCTTCCCCACGACGCGCTGCGCGATCAGGAGCGCTCCCCCGACGCCCCGGCCAAGGGCGCCTCGGCGTACTACCCGCACGGTGCCTTCACCTACGTGAGGACGTTCGACGCACCGTGGGAGTGGGAGGGCCAGTTGGTCCGGCTGGAGATCGAGGGCGCCTTCCGCCGGGCCCAGGTGTTCCTGAACGACGAGTTCGCGGGCAACCGGGCCGACGGCTACGCGCGGTTCTTCGTCGACCTCACGCCCTACCTGAAGCCCGGCGCCCCAAACGTGCTGCGGATCGAGACCCGTTCCGGCGAGGACTCCCGCTGGTACGCCGGCGCCGGGCTGCACCGCCCGGTCCGGCTGCACGTCGACCGCCCCGTGCACGTCGTGCCCGACGGCATCCAGATCGACACCGTGCGCCTCGAGGACGACCAGGCTGTTCTGGAGGTGCGCACCCGGGTCACCAACGCGGGCATCAACACCCGCACCACCCGCGTCCGTACCCGGATCCTCGGCCCCGACGGCTCCGTCCTCGACTCCGCCGACACCCCGTCCACCCTGGTCCGCGGCGAAGAAGCAGTCGTGCGCCAGCGCTTCTACATCAGCGCCCCGGCCCTGTGGTCACCCACCGTCCCGTCGCTGCACCGGGCCGAGGTGACGGTCGAAGACGCCCCTCACACGGTGACTTTCGGGATCCGCACGGTCACCGTGGACCCCCGCAAGGGCCTGCGCATCAACGGCGCACCGGTGCTGCTGCGCGGTGCCTGCATCCACAGCGACAACGGGCCCCTGGGCGCCGCGGCGATCGGGCGCGCCGACGAACGCCGCATCGAGCTGCTGCTGGCCGCCGGTTTCAACGCCGTGCGCGCCGCCCACAACCCTCTCTCGAAAGCCACTCTCGAGGCCTGCGACCGGCTCGGCATGCTGGTGATGGACGAGGCCTTCGACATGTGGACGCGGTTCAAGACGCCCTACGACTACGCCGCCGAGTTCCCGCAGTGGCACCGCGACGACCTCGCGGCCATGGTCGCCAAGGACCGCAACCATCCCAGCGTCATCATGTACTCGATCGGCAACGAGATCGCCGAGACCGGGACCCCGCACGGGGCCCGCTGGGCCCGCACCCTCGCCGAGCACGTCCGCTCGCTCGACCCGACCCGGCCGGTCACCAACGGCGTCAACGCCCTGCTGGCGATCATCGACGAGGTGGCCGAGGCCGGGGGCCTGAACGAGGCCATGGCCGAGGGCGACTGGTTCAGCACGGTCAGCGCCAGCCCGGCCGCCTCGGCGCGGATCGAGGAGTCCAGCGCCGCGCTCGACGTGCTCGGCCTCAACTACGCCGAGGGCCGTTACGAGCCCGACGCCCACGCCTACCCGCACCGGGTCATCGTCGGGTCCGAGACCTTCCCCTCCCAGATCGGCAAGCTGTGGCCGATGGTCGTGGCCAGCCCGAACGTCATCGGCGACTTCACCTGGACCGGCTGGGACTACCTCGGCGAGGTGGGCATCGGCGCCACCGCCTACGAGGGCGAGACCACCGATCTGGAGCGGGAATTCCCTTACCTGACCGCCTGGACCGGCGACCTGGACATCACCGGCTGGCGCCGGCCCGTCTCCTTCTACCGCGAGATCGTCTTCGGGCTGCGCACCGAGCCCTGCATCGCCGTGCTGCGCCCCGAGCACCACGGACGCGCCATCGCCCAGCAGTCACCGTGGGCCTGGAGCGACTCGGTGTCTTCCTGGACCTGGCCGGGATTCGAGGAGCGCCCGGTGACCGTCGAGGTCTACGCCGATGCCGACGAGGTCGCCCTGCTGCTCGAGGGTGCCGAAATCGCCCGCGCCGCCATCGACACCTACCGGGCGTCACTCGAGACCGTCTACCGCCCGGGCGAACTCACCGCGGTCGCGTACCGCGACGGGCAGGAGACCGGACGCACGAGCCTCCGCACGGCCGGATCACCGTGCTTGACAGTCACATCCGACCGCGAGCGCCTGCACGCCGACGATGACGATCTCGCCTTCCTCGACGTCGAGCTCCGGGACGCGGACGGGATCCTGGCGACCTCGGCCGACCGCGAGATCACCGTCGCGGTGTCCGGTCCCGGAACGCTCGCGGGCCTCGGCAGCGCCCGGCCCCGGACCACGGAGCGCTTCGACGCCGACCGCTGGACCACCTTCGACGGGCGCGCGCTGGCCGTGATCCGGCCCACCGGCGCCGGGACCATCACGGTCACGGTCACCTCCCCCGGCCTGAACGAGGTGACGATCGAGGTCGCGGTGGACTGAGCCCGGCGCCCGGCACCGGCCTGGGCCGTGCGCGTCCCGGTGCCACGGCCCCGGGCCACGGCTGCGCTAGGCCGGTTGCCCCTCGGTCACGATCGTGGCCGCGAACAGCATCACGGCGTCGAGCTTTTCGAGGGTGGCCGTCAGGTCTTTCACCTGTGCGTCCATCCGGGCGCGCTGTTCGGCCAGCACGCCGAACATCTCCGGATCGGCCACCCCGGAATGAACGCACGGCAGCAGCTTGACGATGTCCTGGCTGCTCAGGCCGGCCCCGAACAGCAGCTGGATCCACCGCACGCGCCCGACTGCTTCGTCCCCGTAGAGCCGCTGACCGCTGGAGCTGCGCTCCGAGGCCAGCAGGCCCTGCTCCTCGTAGTACCTCAATGACCGGGCGCTGACCCCGGTTCTGGCCGACACGTCACCGATTCGCACCCGCACCACACCCTTCCACCACCGAAAGTGCCCTGCCCCTCACGGCCGGTCCCCTGCGTCCTTCATGCCCGCCGGGAACGCCGTCATCGCGATCTCGGCGATCTGCCGCAGGTCTTCGAGGGTGCCGCCGTCACGCGCCCGCCCGGACATCCCACGCAGGACCGTCACCAGATACGAGGCGAGGCGATCGGTGCGGGTGCCGGCCGGCAGGTCGCCGTCTTCCACCCCGCGGTCAAGGCGGTCGAGAAGCCGCTGCTGCAGCTCCTCGCGCTGCGCCGTGAGCAGGGGCTCGGTCAGCATCATGCATCCGGGGGGTGTGGACGCGTCGGTGTGGGCACGGGCCGTGTCCTCGAGGACGCGCACGACGGCCTCGCGGGCGGTCGGCAGGGCGGCGGCCTGGTCGAGTCCTTCGCAGGTGCGCCGGAAGTACTCGGCGGAGGCCTCCTCGAAGAGGTGCTGCTTGTCGCCGAAGGCGGCGTACAGGCTCGGCGGCGAGACACCCATGACCGAGGTCAGCGTCGCGATGGACGTGCCCTCGTAGCCCTGGCGCCAGAACTGCTCGACGGCAGCGGCGAGGGCGGCGTCTCGGTCGAAGCTCCGGGGTCGTCCAGCCATGACCCCAGCATAACGTAGCGACCGCTAAAGAATGTGCTAGCGTCCCTGGCTATCAATAGCGATCACTACAGAATGGAGGACGTCGTGGACCTGAAAGGTGCAGTCGTCCTGGTCACCGGTGCGAACCGGGGTATCGGCGCCGCGTTCGTGCGGGTTCTGCAGGACCGCGGGGCGGGCAAGATCTACGCCGCGGCCCGCGACGCGACGACGATCCAGGCCGACGGCGTGGAGAAGATCGCGCTCGACGTCACCCGGCCCGGCCAGATCGAGGCGGCGGCCCGGGCCGCCGGTGACGTGCAGGTCCTGATCAACAACGCCGGGATCTCCACGGGCACGTCGCTGGTGACCGGCGACGAGGCGAGCATCCGGCGGGAGATGGACACCAACTTCTACGGCCCGCTGCTGCTGACCCGCGCCTTCGCCCCGATCCTGCGGGCCAACGGGGGCGGCGCCGTGCTCAACGTCGTCTCGGCCCTGTCCTGGTTCACCGCTCCCGGCGCCGGCGCCTACGCCGCGTCGAAGGCCGCGACCTGGATGCTGACCGACAGCACCCGCCAGGAGCTCGCCGGTCAGGGCACCCACGTGGTCGGCGTCTACATGGGCCTGGTCGACACCGACATGAGCAAGGGCATGCAGGCGCCGAAGATCCACCCGGCCGAGCTGGCGGGTGCGGGCCTCGACGCGATCGAGTCGGGCGAGCAGGAGGTGCTGGCCGACGACTGGGCGCGGTTCATCAAGTCCGGGCTCGCGCTCGACCCGCGCGAGCGGTACGAGCGGATCGGCGCCGCGCTCAGCGGGAGCTGAGCTCCTTTTTGCGCTGGGGCCGGGTGCCGCGACTGCGCGGCGCCCGGCCCTCTTCGCGCGAACGTGCATACTGGGGGCCACAACTCATGGCCGGAGGAACCGTGGACGTGCCGAGATTGATCGTCAGGCGCTTTCACCGCTGGCCCGTTCCGGCCGGAATCGTTCTCGGGGTTCTGGTGGGCTGGGCTTTCGACGGAGTTCGTCGGTTCGGTCAAAACACTGCCCGCCTGTGGATTCAGGTGTGGCGCTCCAGCCATCGACATCCTCGACGGACGTCACGCACCACGAACACCGGCAGGACGACCCACACGGCGATGGCGATCACCCGCATCACGTCCCAGGCAACGAAGTCGCCGGTGAGCAGGTTCCAGCCCCACAGCAGCACGAGCAACGGTGCCCACCAGAGAAACCGGCGCTGACGAACGAGATTGACCGCGGCCTGGGCGGCGATGTCCTGATCCTGCTCCGGCACGGGTTCACCGGCCCGCACCGCCTTGATGATCCGGACCCGGCGTTCCTTCTCGACGCCCCACAGCAGCGGGGCCTGGGCCTGGTCCGATCCCCTTCGGCGGCGCCGGACGAGCCACGCCAACGGTGCCAGGAGAGGCACCAGCATCAAGGGCGGAGCGGCGAGGAAGACCCAGAGCGGCAGATCGGGATCGGCCGCATACAGGATTCCGCACGCCGCCAGGGCCACCAGCAGGAAGAGCCCCGCGAGCAGGCGCAACCAGCGATCCTGACGACGCCGGGCGAGCTGGGCGATCTCGGGATCCACCATGCTCATGATGATCAACGAACCGGGCAAATGGCGCATGTTCACATCTCGCCGGGTCGTGGTGGTTGCTCAGGGGACGGTCCCCGGCAGGGCGGTCAGGGCGAGATGCTCGCACAAATCGCGGATCAGGCGGCTGTTCTCGCCCGGCCGGGTCACGCTCACCACCCGGCACGGCTCGGGGCCCACCGCCGCCACGTAGGTGAGATCACAGGGGTGATCTCGAGGTGCTCGGACGGTGCGGGGAGCGAGAGCCTCGCCACGGACGCGTCGACCGTGCGCTCGAGCACCGCCCGGGCGGAGGTGGCTGAGCACCGGCGCGTCACCCGGACGGAGCAGTCCCGTGCTGATCGAGACCACCGACAGACGCTCCGCCCTGCGGGCAATCAGCACCGGCCGATGAGATCCCCGCGTCGTGTCGGTCTGTACGGGGACATCCGATTCCCGAGAGGCTGGCTCCGTGCGCACCCTGACCTACGGCATGAACCTGAGCCTGGACGGCTACGTCGCCGCGCCCGGTGACGATCTCGGCTGGAGCGCGCCGGGTGACGAGCTGTTCCAGTGGTGGTCCGACCGGGTCGCCGCGACCGGCGTCGCCCTGTACGGCCGCAGGCTGTGGCAGGGGATGAACGGGCACTGGCCAACCGCCGACCGGCAGCCCGGCGCCACCGCGGCACACATTCAGTACGCCCAGCGCTGGCGGGACATGCCCAAGGTGGTCTTCTCCTCCACCCTGAGCGCGGTCGAGGGCAACGCCCGCCTGGCAACGGACGACGTGGTCACCGAGATCTCCCGCCTCAAGTCCGAGGACGGCGGGCCCCTCGACATCTGCGGGCCCACCCTGGCCTCCGTGGCCATGCGGGCCGGGCTGATCGACGAGTACGCGATCGTCACCCATCCGGTGCTGATCGGCGGCGGCCTGCCGTTCTACCCCGCTCTCGACCGCTGGGTGCACCTGGACCTCGTGGAGACGCGAACGTTCCCCGGTGGCGTGGTGCTCACACGGTACACGGTCCGTCGCTGAGCGCCGGCAACCAGAACGAGGGCGCAGGTGCCCGTCAGGCCTCGTGGACGACCTCGCCGTCCACGACCGTCCCGAGCACCGGCAGCGTCGCGAGCGTGTCCCCGTCGACGGTGGCCGGGTCGTCCGCGAACACCGTGAGGTCGGCGAGCGCCCCGATCTCGAGGAGGCCGGTCCGGTCCGAGCCCATGGCCTGCGCCGCCGCCCGGGTGTATCCGTGCACCGCCTGCTCACCGGTCAGCCGGAGGTGCTCCTCGAAGACGGGGGCGCCGGGATTGCCCGGCTCGCGGCGCAGCACGGCCCAGGCCATACCGATGCGCGGGTCGAACTGGGCCACCGGCCAGTCCGACCCGAGCACCAGCTGAGCTCCGGCGCGCAGGACGTCGGCGGCGCGCCAGCCCCGGGCACTGCGGACCCGGCCCAGGCGGTGGGCCCAGGAGTCGGAATGGTCCTCGTGGCGCCACTGCATGTGCAGAGGCTGCATGGACACGGCGATCCCGGCGTCCGCGGCCCGGCGGAGGTCGGTGTCGGTCAGGGTTTCCAGGTGCTCGATGCGGTGGGGTGCGCCCGAGGCCGAGCGGACGCCTGCGGCGAGATAGGCGTCGATCGTCTCGCCCACCGCACGGTCGCCGATCGCGTGGGTGGCGATCTGGAACCCCGCGCGGGTGTAGGTGCTGACGACGTCGCGGTACCGCGACGGGTCGGGCCAGAAGGAGGCCAGGCCGTCGCCGAGGGTGTCCGGTTCGTAGAGCCAGCCGGTGCCGGTGTCGATGACGCCGTCGTGGAACAGCTTGATCAGGCCGGTGCGCCAGCGTCTTCCACCGCGGTCGCGCTGGGCGAGGATCTCGGCGACCTCCTCGGGCACGAAGTGCGGCCGGTGGGTCAGGGCGCTCTGCAGGCGCACCGGCAGGCCCTCGTTCGCGTCGATGTCGTCGAACACGTCCAGGCTCGAACGGGTTCCGTCCATCGACACCACGCCGGTGATGCCCACGGCGTTCATCTGCCGCAGCGTGCCCAGCACGGCGGCCCGCGCCTGCTCCGGGGTGACGGCCGGCAGGTGGGCGGCCACCAGCTGGAAGGCCGAGCGTTCCCTCAGCTCGCCTGTCGGCAGGTCGTTCTCGTCGACGACCACGACGCTGTTGTCCCGGAAGCGCTCGCGGCCGGTGACTCCCGCACGCTGCAGGGCTCGGGGGGAGGCGACGGCCGTGTGCCCGTCGAAGAAGAGCCCGTAGAACGGAAGGCCGTGGACCGCCTCGGCCAGGTCGGTTCCGCGGATCGGCCGTCCGGCGAAGATCGCGTAGTCGAGATTCCAGACGTGCAGCCAGGAGTCGGGGGCCCGGCCGTGCGCCAGTTCCCGCAGCCGGGCCAGGAATCCGTCCCACGAGCGGACCGCACCGAGGTCGACCGCGTGCGCGAGCCCGGCCGCGTGGTGGGGATGGGCGTGGGAGTCGATGAGCCCGGGAGTCAGGGTCCCGCCGCGGCCGTCCAGGTGCCGCGCCGACGCGGCCACCTCGCGCCGCGCGTCCTTCCCGGAGCCCAGCGCCACGATCACACCGTCACGGGCGGCGAGCGCCGTGACGCCGGGGCGGCCGGGCACCCGGATGCCGGTGACGAGCAGGTCGCGGTTCATCGTCCCCTCCTGAGAAGTGTTCCTACTCGCTGAAGTCGACCTCGGCCGGCGGCCGGGTGAAGAAGCGGGTGGTGGCCACCAGGTAGATCAGGCCGACGGCGACCCAGACGAAGCCGACGACGAAGGTCTCACCGGTGAGCCCGGTCCAGAGCCAGGCGGTCGCGACGAACCCCAGGCCCGGGACGACGGCGTTGACGAGGACGGAACGGGCTGTGCGCTCGCCCTTGTCGACGATGTAGTGCTTGATGACGGCCAGGTTGACGACCGAGAAGGCCACCAGCGCACCGAAGTTGATCATCACGACGGCCTGCTCGAGCGTCAGCACGCAGGAGAGCAGACCGACGGCGGAGACCAGGACGAGGGCGACGACCGGGGTCTGCCAGCGCGCGTCGACCCGGCCCAGCGGCGCGGGCAGGAGACGATCGCGGCCCATCGCGTACAGGATGCGGGCCACGCTGGCCTGCGAGACCAGGGCCGATCCGAAGCAGCCGAGCACGTAGACGGCCACGAAGATGCTGCTGAACACCTTGCCGCCGAGCCCGACCATGAGCTCGACGCCGGCCGCGTCGGCGTTCTCGAAATCGGTGGAGGGATGGGCGAGGCTGCCCGACCAGGCGACGAGGATGAAGAGCAGGCCGCCGACGAGAGTGGCGAGCAGGATGCCTCGGGGTACGGTGCGGCGCGGGTCCCGGGTCTCCTCGGCCATGGTGGAGACGCCGTCGAACCCGAGGAAGCTGAAGGCGAGAATGGCGGCGCCGCCGAGGATCACCGAGATGTCCGACGAGCCGGGCAGGAACGAGGTGAGGACGTCACCGGCCGGGGCGGCGCTGTGCCCGAAGGCCAGCACGACGAAGATCCCGATGACGACGGCGGTGACGGCCATGACGATCGCCGAGACCCCGCTGAGAACCTTGACCCCGAGCACGTTCAGCACGAGCACGACCAGCAGCAGGGCCAGGCTGAAGATCCAGCCGGGCACGCCGGGGAACTGTGAGTTCAGGTAGATCCCGGCCAGCAGGAAGCTCACCATCGGCAGGAACAGGTAGTCGAGCATCAGCGTCCAGCCGGACAGGAATCCCAGGTGCGGGCCGAAAACGCCACGGGCGTAACGGTAGGCCGATCCGGCGGCGGGGAACGCGGCGACCATGCGCCCGTAGCTGTGCGCGGTCAGCAGCATCGCCACGGTCGCCACCACGTAGGCGGCGGGCAGGTGGCCGTTGGTCTGCTGCTGCACCAGGCCGTAGGTGGTGAAGACCGCCACCGGCGACATGTAGGTCAGGCCGAAGAGGACCAGCGAGGGCAGCCCGAGCACCCGGCGCAGGGACGGGTCCGCCCCGGACGAGGCGTCCGGTGTGTTCGGGGGTGAGGTCAAGGGGGCTGACATCCTCGTCGTTCCTTCCAGCCGGCTGCTCACTCCACGATCGCGGGTGACCCGGGACACCCTGCGGCGCGCCACGCCGAGGGTCAATCCGTCATCTTGCGTATGCGGACTCCACGGCGGCACGAGGGTCGGCCGCGTACGTAGAACGACGCATCCGCTCCCGGTACCGCGGGTGGCACACTCCTGCCCGAACGAGAGGAGACACCAGTGGGCGCACACGACGCAGCGCAGCTCGTGGTCACGGTCGACTTCGACGCCGAGGAGCTGTGGCTCGCCGAGGACCCGGAGAACGCCCGCCGTCCCGGTGTCCTGTCCCAGGCCCGGTTCGGGGTGCAGGTCGCGGTCCCGGCCCTGCTGAAGCTGTTCCGGGAGCTGGATCTGCCGGCCACCTTCTTCGTCTGCGGGGGTGACGCCGTCCGGCATCCGCACGCCATCGACAGCATCGCGGCGGCCGGTCTCGAGATCGGGCACCACGGCTACACGCACCGATCCCCGCACACGATGAGCGAGGCGCAGGAGCAGACCGAGATCGAGCGCGGGCTGGAGGTTCTGCGACGGCACACCGACCAGCTGCTCGGATACCGGTCTCCTTCCTGGGATTTCGGGCCCAGCACGCTCGCCCTGCTGGAGCGCCACGGTTTTCTCTACTCCTCCAACCTGATGGACGCGTACCGCCCCTACCGGCACGCCGACCACGACCTGGTGGAGCTGCCCGTGCACTGGCTGCTCGACGACGCCCCGCACTTCTGGTTCGACACCACGTCCTGGGACAAGACCATCCGCTCCGCGCGCGAGGTCTCGGCGATCTGGGCCGAGGAGGCGGGCGCGATCTGGGACGCGGGTGGTCTCGTCACGCTGACGGTGCACCCCCAGATCATCGGACGCCCGTCGCGGCTCCGGATGCTCCGTGAGTTCCTCACCGCAGCCCGGGAGCGTCCCGGGCTGACCATCTCCTCCGCCGGTGACCTGGCGGCCCGGGTGAAGGCGGAGGTCCGGTGAGAACCGCACTGGTGACCGGCGCGGGCCGGGGGCTGGGGCTGGCCACCGCCCAGCGCCTGCTGGCCGACGGCTGGAACGTCGCGCTGGCTGATCGCACCGAGCAGGTGCTCGAGGAGGCAGCCCGTTGCGGCGCGGGTGCTTTCGGTGTCGTCGCGGACGTCACCTCCGGCCCGGAGGTCGACGCCGCCGTCGAGGCCGTGCGGGAGCGTTTCGGAGCCCTCGACGCCCTGGTGGCCAACGCCGGGGTCGGCGGTCCGTCCACCCCGGTTCTCGACACTCCCGCCGGGGACGTGGACCACGTGGTCGACGTGAACTTCGGCGGCACCCTGCGCGCGGCCCGCGCCGCCGCACCCCTGCTGCGTCGTTCGCGCACCGGTGGGCGCGTCGTCGTGCTCGGATCCGTCTTCGCCCAGCAGCCCGTCCCGGGGGCCGGGCCCTACATCGCCTCGAAGGGAGCCGTGATCGGCCTGATGCACGCGCTCGCCCTGGAACTGGCCCCGGAGGTCACCGTGAACGCGGTCGCCCCGGGCTACATCATGACCGAGATGCACCGGGACGAGATGGCCTTCCGGGCCTCGTCGCTGGGCACGACGCTGGAGCAGCAGATCGAGCAGCACCGCGCGCGGGTGCCGCTGGGCCGTCACGGCCGGCCGGAGGACGTCGCGGCCGCCATCGCGTTCCTGCTCTCGCCCGACGCCTCCTACATCACCGGGCAGACGCTGAACGTCAACGGCGGGATCCTGGTCTCGTGACCGGGCACCGGCTCCTGGTCACCGGCGCGGCCAACGGCATCGGCGCCGCCACCGTCCGCGCGGCCCGGGCCCAGGGCTGGGACGTGGCCGGCCTCGACCGCTCGTTCCCCGGCGAAACCCCGCACCTCACCGCAGCACTGACCGCCGACCTGGGGACCGACGCGTCCACCGTCGCCGCCTTCACCGAACTGGACCAGGTGTGGCCCGAGGGCCCGACCGCGGTGGTGCACTGCGCCGGTGTCTACCGCGTGGAACCGACCTCGGACCTGACGGCCGAGGCGTGGGACCAGGTGTTCGGGATCAACGCGCGCGGCTCGTTCCTGGTGGCACGCGAGAGCGCCCGGCGGATGCGCGCCGGGGGTTCGCTGGTGCTGATGTCGAGCCTGGGCGCCGAGCGCGGCGACGCCCACGAGCCCAGCGCCGCCTACTCGGCCTCGAAGGGCGCGATCGTCTCACTGACGCGCCAGCTCTCGGCCGAGTGGGGGCCGCTCGGGATCCGCGTGAACGCGGTCTCGCCGGGGGTGATCGACACGGCCATGACCAGTCTCACCGACGATCCGGACGCGGCGGCGGAGTTCTTCGCGGCCCGGGTTCCGTTGCGGCGCATCGGGACGGCGGACGAGGTGGCGCAGGTGTGTCTCTTCCTCGCCTCCGCCGCGGCGGGTTACGTCAGTGGGGCGATCGTGCCGGTGGACGGCGGGGCGGCGATCTCCTAGGGAAGTCGCTACGAGTCGCGTTTCGTCGACCACGGCGCGGCGCGGGTGGCGTGCAGGGTGCCGAGCAGCACCAGGGCCTGGGCGCTCGGGCTTTCCGGCTCGGGCCCGAGGACCACGAGGATCTGCCCGGCCGCGCCCCGCACGTCGAAGGACTGGGAGACCAGGGCGAGGGGCCCGACGTCGGGATGCTCGATCCCGATGGGGTCTTCGGTCTTGCCGTGCACGACGTGCGACGTCCAGAGCGTGGCGAACGCGTCGCTCTCACCCTCGAGTTCGTGCACCACCTCCCGCAGGCGGGCGTACTCCGGGTCGAGCCCGGCCGCCTGGCGCAGTCCCGCGACGACCGACCGGGCGAAGGTGTCCCCGTTCGCGAAGAACGCCCCGGCCGCCGGGTCGAGAAAAGTCATGCGGGCCAGGTTGTCCACGACCGCGAACGGTGAGAACAGCGCCTGCGCCAGGGCATTGCCCGCCAGGAAGTCCTTGGCCGGGTTCAGCACGAAGGCCGGGGCGTGCGCGTGCGCGTCGAGCAGGTTGCGCAACGGCCGGCTCACCGTCTCGCGGGGCGTGCGCCGGGTCGACGGGCTCACCCCCGCCAGCCGGTAGAGGTGCTCCCGGGCCTGGTCACTCATCCGCAGGGCGCCGCTGATCGCCTCCACGACCTGCGGTGACGGGCTCCGCTCGCGGCCCTGCTCCAGGCGGGCGTAGTAGTCGCTGTTCATCCCGGCCAGGACGGCGACCTCCTCGCGCCGCAGTCCGGCCACACGCCGGGGACCGTACGAGGTCAGACCCACGTCGCCCGGGCGCAGGCGGGATCGGTGCGCACGCAGGAACTCCCCGAGGTCGTTACCGGTCATCCCCCGATGCTAGGTGGGGCCGGCCCGATCAGCCTGGGTGCGCCAGGTCCCGGAAGACCCCGTCCTGGCTGTCCCCCGCCGCCGGGCCGAGGCTGGCAGCATGACGAACAAGACCATGCTCATCACCGGCGTCAGCTCCGGACTCGGCCGGGCCCTGGCCGTCGCGGCGCTGGAGGCCGGGCACACCGTGGTGGGAACGGTGCGCCGGGACCCCGCGGCGTTCACCCGGCTGCACCCGCACCGCGCCCACGCCCGCGTGCTCGACGTCACCGACGAGGACGCCGTGCTCGCGCTGGCCGCCGAAGTGGAGGAGAACGTCGGGCCGGTGGACGTTCTCCTCGCCAACGCGGGCTACGGCGTGGAGGGCCCTTTCGAGGAGACCCCCCTCTCGGTGCTGCGCGCCCAGTTCGCCACGAACGTCTTCGGCGCCGCCGCCACGATCCAGGCCGTGCTGCCGTTCATGCGGCAGCGGCGCCGCGGGCACGTCCTGGGCGTCACCTCGATGGGAGGGCTGGCCGGCTTCCCGGGTGTCTCGGCCTACTGCGGCAGCAAGTTCGCGCTCGAGGGCATCCTGGAGTCGCTGGGCCAGGAGGTCGCCGGCTTCGGCATCCACGTCACGGCCGTGGCCCCCGGCTCGTTCCGCACCGACTGGGCCGGGCGCTCGATGACCCGGGCCCCGCGCACCGTCAGCGACTACGACGACCTGTTCACGCCCATCCGCCAGGCCCGCTCCGCGGCCAGCGGACGTCAGCCCGGCGACCCCGCCCGCGCCGCCGCCGCGGTGCTGCACGTCCTGGACGTGCCCCGGCCGCCCCGTCACCTCGTTCTCGGCCCGGACGCCCTGCGCGTGGTGCGGGCCGGGCGTGCGGCCGTCGACGAGGACCTGGCCGCCTGGGAGCACCTGTCGCTGTCCACCGACCACGTCACGGGCGCCTGAGCGGCGTCAGCGGGTCCGCCAGGGCGGCAACCGGAAGGTCGCGGCCGAGCCGAACGGCTCGGGGGCGATCGGCCGGTGCTGCCCGGCCTGGATCTGGTAGATCATGTGCGCCTGCCCCATCGAGGCGTCGGGCGTGGCGTCCGGGTAGGACAGCGTGGACTGGCTGGCCTCGCCGAAGTAGTAGACGCCGTTGACGCCCCGGTGCGGCCAGCGCCGCAGGTAGCCGACCACGTCGCGGGCGTCCCGCACCCCGGTGGCCGCCCAGGCCGAGGCCAGCAGCCGCACCTGGTCGTACGCCGCCCCCGCCTGCGACCAGCCCGCGGGCCGGCCGAACCGCGCCGCGAACTGGCCCCGGAAGCGGCGGCCGAGCACGTCGTCGTAGGTTCCCGTGGTCGTGGACCAGATCACCCCGTCGGCCCCCGGGCCGATCGAGTCCTGGAAGTCGGGGATCGAGGGGCCGTACACGCCGTACACCAGCGACTCCAGGCCGCTGGCGAGGAACTCCCGCTGGAACGCCGTGACCTCCGGGGCCAGGAAGTGAGTCAGCATCACGACCTCGGGGTCGGCCGCCAGCAGGCGGCGCACGACCGCCGGCCAGTCGGTCGACCCGACCGGGACCCGGATCACCTCGTGCAGGCTCCAGCCCGCGCGCTCGGCCGCCGCCACGAAGACGTCATTGGTGACGCGTGTGCTCATGGTGTCGGCCTCGACGCTCACCAGCCGGCGGTTGCGCGGCACGAACAGGGAACGCGTCTGCAGGTCGCCCAGCAGCCGGATCAGTCCCAGCCCGTAGGAGGTCTCGGACGCGCACGTCTGCAGCACCGCCCCGTAACGCCGCGGATCGGCCTCGGCGAGGCGGACCTGCTCGTCGAACGTGGCGGTGTGCAGGAACGGGCGGCCGTACTCGGCGACCAGGTCGATGTCCTCGGCGTCCTGCCCGTTGCCGTAGCTCGTGGTGATCGCGTCGACCTCCTCACCGAACAGCCGCACCAGGCCCCGCTGCACGCTGTCGCGGCTGAACACGTCGACCTCAGCCGTGACCAGCTCCAGGCGCCGCCCGGAGATCCCGCCCGAGGAGTTCAGCTCCTCGACCGCGAGAGTGGCGCCCTGCAGCACCTCCTCGCCGTCGGCGGCGGCCGCGGCGACCGGGAGCAGGACCCCGACCTTGAGCGGCATCTTGCCCGGGTAGCGGGGGAACAGCGGCTCGGCCGGCGCGGGACGCCGCCCGGACGCGGCCATCTCGAGCTCGACGATGCCGATGGTCGGGATCGGGCCCGCCCCACCGGGCACCGGCAGGCACAGCAGACCGGTGTCGACGGCCAGCGCGGCCAGGCCGCCGCGCGTCTCCTGGTCGAGTTTGTCGAGCAGGCGCTCGATCTGGGTCGAGACGGTGCGGGAGCTGGTGCCCAGTCGCTCGGCGATGCCCTGGTTGGTCAGGCCCAGGGCCAGCAGGGTCAGCACGTCGACCTCGCGCACCGTGACCCCGCGCGGCAGGTCGACCTCGGCGGCCCGCACGATGACGCGCTCGCCCCCGTCGGCGGCCCGGCGCACGAGCTGCACGGCCAGCCAGACGCTGCCGTCGCGCCACAGGAAGCGCAGGGAGTCGCGGCTGACGCGGGGAAAGGCCTGGACGTACCGGGCCAGTTCGGTGGGCAGATCCCTGTGCGGGGACGAGGCGCCAGGATGGGCGTCGAGGGTGAATTCGAGTGGTTTGCGGGACATTTGCGCCTCCCTCCCGCCGGGAACACCACAGCGGCTCAATTCCGGCCGGTCACGCAGTTTAGACGGGACACGGACGACGGTGCCGCGGAGGATCGACGCCGGCACCCGGCCGGGAGGCCGGAAACGGTCAAGACCACGACCAATGACGAGCGCGCCCGCGGCCCGGCCCTGGTCGGCCACCGGACCTCGGGCAGGCGGTGAGAACCCTTTCCTGGCCGGTTAAGTCCAAACTCCGATCTATTGTTGAAGAAGACTTGGTCCGGTAATTGACACAACTCCGGGCCGTGTCGTGGGATGTGCCTCGCTTCACTGACGAAGAGCGAGGTAGACCTTGGCTTCCACCCATGCCAGCGCCGGCGGGACCGGCCGCTGGAACGAACTCCTGACGGCGATGCGAGCGCGAGGATCGAGCGTCCTGCTGCTCGGGATCTTCGCCCTGCTCGTCCTGATCCTCCTGGTCTCGACGCCCGCGTTCGGGAACGTCGGGAACATCTCGAACGTGCTGCAGCAGAACTCGATCATCGGGATCGTCGCCTGCGGCATGCTTCTCATGATCATCCTGGGCGGCTTCGACCTGTCGGTCGGAGCGGTCGGCGCGATGTCCTCGGTCGTCGCCGCGGTCCTGATCGTGCACGTGAACACCACGGTCGGCATCGTCGTGGCCCTGCTCGCCGGGCTCGGCGTGGGCCTGCTCAACGGCTTCTTCATCGCCGGTCTGGGCATGAGCCCGTTCGTGGTCACCCTGGGCACCCAGACCGTCGTCAACGGCGCCCTCTACGTGGCCACCAAGGCGAAGCCGGTGTACGGGGTGCCGCCCGAGTTCACGAAACTCGGCCTGGGCAAGATCGGGCCGGTCCCGATCGCCCTGCTGTTCTTCGTCGGGACCGTCCTGCTGGTCTGGATCCTGTTGCGCTTCAGCCGGTTCGGGCACCACATCTACGCCGTCGGCGGCAACCCGGCCGCCGCCCGCCTGGCCGGTATCAACGTCCCGTTCGTCATCGTCGTCACCTACGGGATCGGTGCTCTGCTGGCCGCCCTGGCCGGCATCATCCTGCTCGGCCAGACCGGCATCGGGCAGCCCAACAGCGCCACCACGTGGCCGCTCTCGGCGATCGCCGCGGTCGTCGTCGGCGGTGTGCCGCTGTCCGGCGGTTCCGGCAAGGTCGGCTGGGCCGTGCTCGGCACGCTCCTGCTCGGCGTCATCGCCAACGCGCTGAACCTGACCGGGGTCTCGGCCTACTGGCAGCCCGTCGTCAGCGGCCTGGTCATCCTCGGCGCCGTCGGCATCGACAGCTACCAGCGCAAGCGCCGCGCGCAGCGCTGAAACGTCCCCGCACCAGCCCTTTTGACACAGGAGTCAGAAAATGCAGAACATCCGTAGGCGTGTGTTCGCAGCCGGCGTCGCCCTCACCGCCGTCACCGCTCTCACCGCGTGCTCCAGCGACTCCTCCACCGGCGCCGGTGGTTCCGGTGACCTCAGGATCGGCTACATGATCTGGGACACCTCGGTGCCCTTCTACTCGAACCTGATCTCCAAGGCCAACGAGACGGCCGACTCGATGGGCGCCGACCTCGACATCCAGAGCGGCAACGGCGACCTCGCCCAGCAGATCGCCGTCGTGCAGCAGTTCGTCACGCAGCAGTACGACATGATCCTGATCAGCCCGAGCGACCCCAAGGGCATCGTGCCGGCCATCCGCCAGGCCAACGCCGCGAACATCCCGGTGATGGCCGTCAACACCAAGGCCGACACCTCCGACGGCGCCGAGCTCGTCACCTACGTCGGCGTCGACGACGTCGAGTTCGGCCACCACCAGGGCGAGCTGCTCGCCAAGGCGCTGGACGGCAAGGGCACGGTCGCCTACATCACCGGCAAGCTCGGCACCTCCGCGCAGATCGAGCGCCAGCAGGGATTCGAGGACGCCCTCGGCGACTACCCGGGTATCAAGGTCGTCGCCACGCAGGCCGCCGACTGGGACAACGCCAAGGCCCTGGCCGTCACCCAGGACTTCCTCAGCAAGTACCCCTCGGGACAGCTCGACGCCGTCGTGGGTCAGGGACCCGAGAGCGTCACCGGCGCCAAGTACGCGTTCGGCAACAACCGCAAGGACGTGAAGTTCATCATCGGCGACTACCCCGCCGACGTGCGCGACGCCATCGTCGAGGGCTCGGTCTACGGCACGGTCGACCAGGACCCGGCCCCGCAGGGTGTCAACGCCATCACCTACGCGGTGAACTGGTTGCAGGGCAAGGAGTCCGAGGTCCCTCGGCCGGAGGCGTACATCGACATGCCGGTCGTCACCCAGGAGAACGTCGACGACGTCCCGGCCGCCTGGGGCGAATGATGACGGGCAACCCGATGCTCCACATGCGGGGCATCCGCAAGAGTTTCGGCGGCATCGAGGTGCTGCACGGCGTCGACCTCGAGATCGGCGCCGGGGAGATCCACGGCCTGATCGGGCACAACGGCGCCGGCAAGAGCACCCTGATGCGGGTTCTCGGCGGCGTCTACCCCGACTACACGGGCACCGTCGACCTCGACGGCACCCGCGTGGACCTGGCCTCGCCCAAGGAGTCCCTGGCACACGGCGTGGCCGTGGTCTACCAGGACTTCTCGCTGATCCCCGACCTCGACGTGGCCCACAACATCGCCCTCGGACGCGAACCCACCCGCCTGGGCGGCCGGTTCATCGACCACGGGGCGCTGGTGCGCCGCTCGGCCGCCGAGGCCGAGCGGTTCGGGATGCGACTGCCCATGCGCACGCCCGTCCGCTCGCTCGGCGTCGCCGCGCAGCAGCAGACCGAGATCGTGCGGGCCCTGGCCCGGGACGCGCGGATCCTCGTCATGGACGAACCGACCGCGCGCCTGGCCCCGGCCGAGCGCGAGCAGCTCTTCGTCACGATGAGATCGCTGGCCGCGCAGGGCATGAGCATCATCTACATCAGCCACTTCCTCGACGAGGTGGCCGAGGTCACCGACAACATCACCGTCCTGCGGGACGGCCGGGTGACCCGGCGGCTGCCCTCCGCCGACACCACGGCCGACTCCCTGGCCCGCCTGCTGGTGGGCGAGGAGGAGGCCGAGGTCCGGCGGCGGCACGCCGGTGTCCGCACGCCCGGCCCGGAGATGCTGACGATCAGCGACCTGGCCGTGCGGGGACGCCCACCGGTGAGCCTGAGCGTGCGCTCCGGCGAGATCGTGGCCCTGGCCGGGCTGGTCGGCTCCGGCCGCACCCGCCTGGCCCGGGCCATCGTCGGGGACGTGGCGGCGGCCGGTGGGGTCCGGCTCGCCGGGCGCGACCTGCGGCGGCGTAGCCCGATGACGTCCGCGCGCAGCGGGCTGCTGATGATCCCCGAGGACCGCAAGGTCAACGGCCTGGTCCTGACCGGCACCGTCACCCAGAACATCGAGATGACGGCGCTGAGCACCCACCTGAGCACCGCCGGCTTCGTGCGCCGGGGCGAGCGCCGGAAACTGGTGGCCGGCACCATCCGCCAGTTCGACGTGCGTCCCCCCGACCCGAACCGCCCGGTCGCGAACCTCAGCGGCGGCAACGCCCAGAAGGTCCTGCTCGGGCGGGCCGTGGCGGCCGACCCGAAACTGCTGATCCTCGACCAGCCCACGGCCGGGGTCGACATCGGCGCCAAGGCCGAGCTGCACGCCCGGGTCTTCGAGCTGGCCGAGTCCGGCGCCGGTGTCCTGGTGATCTCCGACGACCTCGACGAGACCCTCGAACTGGCCGATCGCGTGCTGGTCTTCGTCAACGGCCGGATCACCGCCGACCGTCCGGCGGCCGAGCTGGACCGGGCCACGCTACTGGCTGCCATGAGCAGCACCAAGGAGAACTGACATGCCTGTCGCCGCACCCGTCGTCGCCGTGAAGTGCTACGGCTACGAGTGGCACACCCGCTACGGGCTCTCGGACGTGCAGGCCGCCGACCGGATGGCCGCGCACGGCGTGGACTGGGCACTGATCCAGAACTCGCTGGACCCGCTGCCGACCAGTGACGTCGACCAGGCCCCGCCCACCGCGGACTACGACGACGTGCGTTTCCGGGACCGCCTGCGTGAGAACGGGATCCGGGTGTTCGAGTCGAGCTCGGTGTTCTTCCACCCGGAGGCCAACGCCCGCGACCCGCGGCTGCGCCCGGTCGGTGACGACGGCCGGGTGATGTCGCCGTTCGACTGGTACCTGGGCGCCAGCCCGACCAGCCGCTCCTACCTGGCCGAGCGGGCCGAGACGGTCGAGAAGGCGGTCAGCGCCTACCAACCCGACGGCGTCTTCCTGCTCTTCATCCGCTTCCCGAACTTCTGGGAGGCCTGGACGCCGGTGGTGCGGCGAGAGGACATCGTCGAGTACTGCTTCTCCCCGGACAGTCTCGAGCGGTTCACCGAAGACACCGGCATCGAGCTGCCGGCCGGCCCGGCGATCGAGACCGCGCGCTACATCACGAACGAACTGCGCCAGGAGTGGACGCGGTGGAAGTGCGACGTGATCACCGACGCCGTGGCCACGATCCAGGCCTCGGCGGTGCGGGCCCGGCCCGGCACCGAGATCATGATCAACGGCGTCGCGTTCTCGGCCCACGACCGCGGCAACCTGGCCCACGAGATCCTCGGGCAGGACCTGGGCGCGATCTCGCAGCACGCCGAGCACGTCGAGACGATGGTCTACCACCAGATCCTGGCCCGGGACCCGCAGACCTGGATCCCCGAGATCCTGCACGAGCTGCGGCCTTCGGTGAAGGGCACGCTGCTGGCCTCGATCCAGACCACGGCCGCTTACACCGACCCGCCCCACCACGACCGGGGCCGCTCGCCCTACCTGCCGCCGCAGGAGTTCGCCGCCGCGCTCAGCGGGGTCGCGGCCGGGGGCGCGGACGGGGTCTCGGTGTACCACTGGACCGACGTCCTGGCCGACGAGGTGACGGGCGACGGGGTGATGGTCGACGCGCTGCGCCGGTACAAGGACGGCTCGCTGTGAGCGTCCTGGTCGAGGGGCTCGCCTACCCCGAGGGGCCGTGCTTCGACGACGCGGGCGTGCTGCACTTCGTCGAGCTGGCGGGCGGATGCGTGGGCAAGGTCGTGAACGGCGAGAAGGTCGTCGTCGCCGAGGTTCCCGGCTCGCCCAACGGCGCCGCGTTCGACCACCGGGGACGCCTGTGGTGGTGCAACAACGGCGGCAACTGGGGGCCGAACGCCTCCACCGGCCACCGCCCGGGCCTGGGCGGCGGGCCGGGGCTGATCCAGCGGCTGGAGGCCGACGGCTCGGTCACCGACGTCATCACCGCGACCTCCGGCGGGCAGCCGCTGAACTCGCCCAACGACCTGGCCTTCGACGCCGAGGGCGGCCTGTGGTTCACCGACCCGGTCTGGGCGCGGCGCGACCCCACCGGATCCGCCCCGGCCGCCGCCTCACCGCCCGGCCGCCTCTGCTACGCCGGACCGGACGAGGTCGCCGTCCCCGTCGCCACCGGCCTGTCCTTCCCCAACGGCCTGGCCCTGGTTCCCGGCGAGCGGGCCCTGATCGTCGGGGAGACCGGTACCGGGCGCCTGCTGCGCCACGAGATCCTCGGCCCGGGCCGGCTCGGCCCCGCCGAGGTGTGGAGCGAGCTGGGTGACGAATCCTTCCCCGACGGCCTGTGTTTCACCGCCTCCGGCCGCCTGGTCGTGGCCGGGACCGGATCCGGCACGCTCTTCGTGGTCGGTCCCGACGGCCGGCTGCAGGAACGCCGCCCGATGGACGACATCGACGTCACCAACGTCTGTTTCGGCGGACCGGGACACCGCTCGCTGTACGTCACCCAGGCCGCGCTGGGTCGCATCGAGGTCCTGGAGTGGCCGGAACCGGGAGCCCGGCTGCCCGGTCGATGACGACCGACGACGATCAGGGAGACTCAGACCTGCGCGAACCCGCCGTCCACGAAAAGCTCGCTGCCCCGGACGAAACGGGAGTCGTCCGAGGCCAGGAACAGCACGGCGGAGGCGATCTCGGAGGGCAGGCCCATCCGGCCCGCGGGCACCCCGTTCACGATCTGCTCGATCACGCCCGCCGGGATCCGGTTCACCACGTCGGTCGCGATCGGGCCCGGGTTCAGCAGGTTGACCCGCAGGTCACGCGGACCCCACTCCGCGGTCCAGACCCGGACGAACGAGCGCAGCGCCGCCTTGCTCGCCGCGTACACCGTCGAGCCGGGCACCCCGCGCACCGAGCCACCGCTGCCGTTGAGCACGATCGAGCCTCCCGCACCCATCAGCGGCAGGGCCTTCTGCACGGTGAGCAGCGTGCCCCGCACGTTGACGGCGAACACCTCGTCGAAGGACGCCCCGGTGACCTCTTCGAGCGGTTCGCTCAGGCTCCCGATCCCGGCACAGGCGTACAGAACGTCCACCCGGCCGTGCTTCTCCGCGACTGTGCGGAAGAGCGCGTCCAGGTCGGCCGGCACCCCGGAGTCCGCCTGCACCCCGGTCACCGACCCCGGGTGCGCCGCCTCGAGCCCGGCGACGGCCCGGTCCAGCCGGGTCTTGTCCCGGCCGGTGATGTAGACGTGGGCGCCGTTCGCGGCGAACAGGGCCGCGGTCTCCAGCGCCATTCCCGAGGTACCCCCGGTGATCACGGCGATCTTCCCGTCGAGCTTGGTCATGCGTCCTTCTCCTGCGGTGAGTTCCGTTCGGGTCCTCATCACCGTAGAAAGGGCGCGCCGGTTCAGGAAGTACGCACTTTTGTCTCCGGGGCTAACCGGACGGTCAGCCCGTCCGCGCGTCGTACTGACGCTGGGCGGCCTCCAGCTCGCCGTTGTGCAACCCGACCCACCGCACGAGCTGGTAGAGCGGCGTCGCCAGGTCGGTGCCCATCTCGGTCAGCGTGTAGGTGACCTGGGGCGGCACCGAGGCGTCCACCGAACGATCGGCGAGCCCGGCCCGCACCAGCTGCTTGAGCGTCTGCGACAGCATCTTCTCGCTGATGCCGCCCACCTCGTCACGGATCGCGGCGAACCGGTGCGGCCCGGTCACCAGCACGGCCAGCACCAGCGTGCCCCAGCGGCTGGTCACCTGGTCGAGCACCTTCCGGCTGGGGCAGGTGCGCCCGAACGTGTCGGCCGACAGCAGTCTCGCCGCGGTTTTTCGGCTCTCGTCCACCCCGCCAATCTACCTGCGGGCGGACGGTGGGCGGCCGGTGGGCGGCCGGTGGGCGGCCGGCGGGCGGCCGGTGGGCGGCCGGCGGGCGGCCGGTGGGCGGCTCAGGCTCCGGAGGCCGGGGCCATCCGCCCCGGAGCCATGCCGGTCGCGATGGCGACGGCACCGAACAGCTCCGCCCGGCCCTCGAGCGTGCCCCGCTCGATGCGCAGCGACGCCGACACCTGCGGTTCGGCGTACCGGGCGATGGCCGAGGCGAAGCCCTCCAGCACCCAGGGCCCGCTGCGTGCCAGCACCCCGCCGAGCAGGACCAGGCCGGGATTGAGGGCGTTCGCCAGGGAGGCGACCGCCGCTCCGACCTCCGACCCCGCGTCCCTCAGCACCCGGGCCGCACCCGGGTGCCGGGCGCTGCCCAGCCGGGCCAGACCGACCGTGCCGAGGTTCGGGTCCCCCGTGACCGTCGCCAGCAGGCTGGACAGGTACTGCCCGGTGACCAGGGTGTAGAGACACCCGCGGTTGCCGCACGGGCACACCACACCGTCTTCGCGCACCCGGGTGTGACCGATCTCCCCGGCCAGCCCGTCCGAGCCCCGCACCAGCCGCCCGTCGACCATGATGCCGACCCCGACCCCGTGCGAGACCTTCACGTAGAGAACGTCTTTCTCGCCGCGGTAGCGACCGAACCGGGTCTCGCCGAGAGCCCCCAGGTTCACGTCGTTCTCGACCGAGACGCGGATGTCCTCCCCCAGCGCGCGGGCGATCAGCTGTGCCGGGTTCGTGCCGCTCCAGCGCGCGTTCGCCTGGGAGCGGGCCACGTCACCGGCCCGGTTGACCGGCTCCGGGACCCCGGCCGTGACCCCCACGCACTCGGGCAGGCCGATACCTCCCTGCCTGACCACCAGGCGCGACAGCTTCGCCACCCGGGCCACGGTCTCGCGGGCACTCAGGGAGATGGCGATCTCGTCGCGGGCGTGCGCCACGATCCGCCCGGAGCCGTCGGCCAGGGCGACGCTCAGGTGCTGGTTGCCGATGTCGATGGCGAGCCCCAGGCCGGGGGTCCGGGTGACCGAGAACATCTGGGGACGACGGCCGGGCCCCTGCGCCGCGTCGTCGTGCAGCACGTCCTGGGCGACGACCGCACCCTCGTCGAGCAGTTCGGACACGATGCCCAGGACGGTCGTGCGGGACAAACCGGTGGTGCGCACCAGTTCGGCCCGGGTCAGGCCCGACACCTCCTGCAGGGCAGCCAGAACCAGGCCCCGGTTGTGGTCCCGGTATCCCGGCAGCCTGCGCATTCCCGCACCCTACCCAGGGGCCGGACGCCGGAGCGCCTCAGCCCGGGCGGTCGGCCGGCGCGGATCGGGTGTCATTCAGGAACGGTCGTTCTTGACCGATCGTTCCTCAACTGGCAGGCTCGGGGCCATGGGACGCCCCCGCAGCTTCGACGAGGACGAGGTGATCGCTTCGGCGGTGGCCCTGTTCGCGAGCCGCGCCTACGACTCGGTGTCGGTGGACGACCTGGTCACCCACCTGGGCGTGCACCGCAACAGCCTCTACAAGACCTTCGGCAGCAAGCGGGGCCTGTACCTGGCCGCGCTGCGCCGTCACGTCGAGCAGGACGTGACACCCCTGACGCAGGCCGAGGCCGCCATCGAGGCGATCGAGGCGGGCCGCCTCGATCTGCTCCTGTTCGCCGCCGTCGAACGCGCGCCGGTGGACACGGAGGTCGCGAGCCTGATCTCCCGGGCCCTGACCGGGCTGGACGCGCACCTCGGGGCCGCAACCACGGCCACCGCCCTGGGCCGCCGCGTGCGGGCCCGGGCGGGCCTCGAGACCCCACCGACGCGTCCCCCATCCGTTACCTGACAACCCTCTTGGAGGTCACCGTGGCCACGATCCGACTCACCCCCGACCATGTGATCGTCGAGATCACGGGATGGCGCCAGATCCTTTCCCTGTCGCGGGGCTTCACGATCCCCCTCACCCACGTGCGGGGCGCGACCATCGACCCTGGCGCCGCCGGAGAGCCGAAAGGCCTGCGGGCTCCCGGAACTCACGTCCCCGGCGTCATCGCGCTGGGAACCTTCTACCGCCACGGCGAGCGCGTGTTCTGGGACGTGCGCGACCGCAGCCGGGTGGTCGTCATCCAGCTCACCGGTGAACGCTACGACCGACTGGTCATCGAGGTCCCCGATCCGCGCGCCACGGTCGAGCTGATCGAGTCGGCGACCAGCCCGGGCTGACGCCCGGGACTCCGGTGGGGCTGGTCAACGCGGCACTGGGTGGTATCTACCTGTTGTGGATCCTGACCTGGAGGAAGGCGTGAGCGCCGCGATCTCGCTGGCCGTGGCCCTGGTGCTGCTGGTGGCGGTGGCCGGTGGGCTGGGCCGGTGGATCGGCACGGGTCAGCCACGCGCGGTGCTGACGGCGACGTCGCGGGCGCTGGTGCAGCTGATGGTGGTGGGGGCGGTCATCGCGGTGGTGATCCGGACACCGGTGCTGGCGCCGCTGTACCTGCTGCTGATGCTGGGGGTGGCGAGCTGGACCTCGGCGCGGCGGATCGCGCCCGGGCGGGAGGCTCTGGCGCCGGCGGTGCTGGCGATCGCGTGCGGTGCCGGGGTGAGCGCGCTGATCATCTTCGCCTGCCGGGCGCTGGAGTTCGACGCGACCACGGCCGTCCCCTTCGTCGCGCAGCTGGTCGGTGGGTCGATGACCGCGACGACGGTGGCCGGGCAGCGTTTTCGTGACGACACCCGTGCGCACTGGAGCGAGGTGGAGGGCTGGCTGGCCCTGGGCGCGACGTATCGTCAGGCGCTGGCCGAGCTCGCCCGCACCGCGGCCGGCCGGGCGCTGGTGCCGGCGCTCGACCAGACGCGCAACGTGGGGCTGGTGACGTTGCCGGGTGCCTTCGTGGGTCTGCTGCTGGGTGGGGCCACGCCGCTGGAGGCCGGGCGGGTGCAGTTGCTGGTGCTGGTCGGGCTGCTGGCGGCGGAAACGGTGGCGGCGCTGGTGGTCACGCGGATGCTGTCGGGGCGTCCGGGCGCGTTGACGGAGGCGCTGCCGCGCTCCTGAAGCACCCGCGTCCACGACGCCTCGCCGGGCGGGCCGGCAGGTTCACGTCGCATCCGCCAGCCGCCGTCGGCCCGCACCCCACACGAGCAGACCGGCCAGGTTGATCGTGAGCGCGGCGAGCACGACGGCCGTCCACCCGCCCGCCGCCCACAGGGGCCCGGAGATCACGGAACCGACGGCGCCGCCGAGGAAGTTGCTCACGACGACGGCGGTGTTGAGCCGGCTGCGGGCCGTTCCCGGCAGGGCGAAGAGGCGGGTCTGCCCGAGTACGAGCACGGTCTGGGTGGCGATGTCGAGCACGACGACCACGACCAGCAGCGCGAGGATGGAGTCGCGGGCGGCCCACGCTCCGGCGAGGGAGAGGGCCAGCACGCCCAGGGCGGTGCCGGTGGCGGGCACCGACCAGCCGCGGTCGTGCAGGACGCCGGCGCGCCGGGCGCCCAGGGCCCCGGCCAGGCCCGCGAGGCCGACCAGCCCGATCTGGGTCACGGTGTACGAGAACGGCGGTGCGGTCAGGAGATACGTCAGTGCGGTCCAGAACAGCGAGAACACGGCGAACGAGGACGCGCAGACGAGCAGGGTGGGCAGCGCGGCGCGGTGCTGCGCGACCGTGGTGAAGACCGATCGCAGCAGCGCCGGGTAGGGCATGCGGTCGCGGGGCCCGAGCGGCGGGATCGCGGCCCGCAGCGCGGCGGCCGAGACGATCGCGCCGAGCGCCGCGACGGCGTAGATGGCCCGCCAGCTGAGGAGGTCGGCGACGACGCCGGCCACCGTGCGGGACAGGAGGATCCCCACCAGGGCGCCGGAGGCCACCGCGCCGACCACGCGTCCTCTGCGCCCGGGATCGGCCAGCTCGCTGGCCAGCGGGGTGAGCAGCTGGGCCGAGACGGTGCTCAGCCCGACGGCCCCCAGGGCGGCCAGGAGCACCCCGAAGGTGGGCGCGAGGCTCGCGCCGACCAGGGCGAGGGCCGAGAGCGTCAGGACGAGCGGCACGAGGTGGCGCCGGTCGAGCGAGTCGCCGAGGGGGACGACGAGGAAGATGCCGAGCGCGTACCCGATCTGGGTCACGGTGACCAGGATCCCGGCGCTGGGGCCGGGGACGCCGAGGGACGCGGCGATGACCTCGACCAGGGGCTGGGCCAGGTACAGGTTGCCGACCGCGAGGGCGGCGGCGGTCGCGAAGACGAGGGTCCGGGCGGGGGTCATGACGGTGACCTGGCCGGTGTCGGTGCTCACGGCCCTCACGGTAGGCCGGGCCGGTGGGCCCCCGGCAGGCCCTGTCAGGGCCTCCCAGGCACCGAGCCACCGTGGTGAATGCAAGGCGTGCACACACACGGTCAGACTCTGCAACCGCCGACAACGCCTAGGCGCGCACCAAAACGGCTGCCATTCATGGGTTTTCCCTTGATGACAGGAGGCTCCTGAGCTGGTTTCCTGGGTGAACTGTTCAGTAGGGCGACGCGGTCAAGGGGCGGCACATGGCGGGCTACCGAGCGTTTCAGATCATCGGCCTGGGCTTTCTCTGCCTCGGCGTGAGCGAGTTCGTGCTGCGCGGCCTGATGGCCGGGTCGACGCCCGGGCTCGTCGTCGGCGCGCTCTGCCTGATCACGGCGACCGGCTGCTCCTGGGGGGCCTTCACCCTCAAGCACGACGCCGACCGGCGCCGGGCCGGGATCAGCCGTCAGGCCCCGACGGAGCTCCAGCGAGTGCCCTGACCGATCAGGCGCCGCCGGTGCTCTCGCGCACGAGCACCGAGTGCGCCGCCGTGATCTGGAGCGCCGGCTGCCCGGGCTCGTCGATCCGTGAAGCCACCCGCCGCACCGCCTCCAGGGCGATCTGCGGGGTGTCGAGCGAGACGGTGCTCAGGGTCGGGCGCGAGTACCGGCCCTCCTCGATGTCGTCGATCCCGATCACCGCGACATCGTCCGGCACCCTCAGCCCGGCGTCGAAAACCGCTCGTACCGCGCCCATCGCGAGCAGGTCGGCGTAGCAGAAGATGGCGTCGGGCGGCTCGGGCAGCGCCAGCAGCTCCTGGGCCGCGGCGTAACCCGCCGCCCGGCGGTAGTGCGGCGCGGCCTGCAGGTAACGGGCCTCCATGGGCAGGCCGGCGTCGCCCAGCGCCCGCTGGAAACCGGCCGTGCGCTGCTGCGGCGTCGCGTAGCTCTCCTGCGGCTGCACCCCGATCGCGGCGATGCGGCGGCGGCCGATCGCGACCAGATGACTCACCGCGTCGAACGCCGCCTGCTCGTTGTCGATGGCCACGTGGTCGTAGCGCCCGTCGAAGTCGTGCTCACCGAGCAGCACCAGCGGGACGACCGGGCTGTCCTGCATCTCCTGCAGCTCGGCGGGCGTGACCAGCGGGCTGAACAGCAGACCGTCGAACAGCATGGTGCGGTCGGCACCGGTGAGGAGACGGCGCTCGCGGTCGTGGTCGTGACCGGTCTGGTCGACGATCACCCGGTAGCCGATGCCGGCGGCCGCGTTGATCACCTCGCGCGCCAGCTCGGCGAAGTAGGGCACGTCGATCTCGGGGACGACCAGCGCGAGGACGCCCGTGCGGCCGGTGCGCAGCGTGCGGGCAATCGGGTTGGGCCGGTAGTCCAGCTCCTCCATGGCCTGGTGCACCTTGCGGCGCATCGCCTCGCTGACGTGCTGGTACCCGCTGACGACGTTGTTGACCGTGCGCAGGGAGACCTGCGCATGCCGTGCCACGTCCCGCAACGTCGCCGCCACCGGCGTCCTCCCGATTCTCGCGTGTCGCTTCAGTCTAGGGCTTGCCTACGTGTGCAAACAGGTTCTACTTTGCACACGTAGGCAAACCAGATCCGCACAAGGGAGTGCTCCCATGTCCACTGCCGCTGGACAGCCCCGCCGCCCAGGCCTCACCCGCCGCCAGATGAACGGCCTCCTGGTCGCCGCCCTCGCCGGCACCCTGGCCGCCTGCGGCCCCTCCATCAACGGCGACTCCGAACCCGCCGCCGGCGGCGACCGGCTCACCGCCCCCACCGGCGACCCGTCCGGCGAGATCGTGATCTGGGACCGCTCCGGCGACCTGTTCAAGGTGTTCGAGGCCGCCATCGCGAAGTTCAACACCAGGTACCCGAACGTGAAGGTCCGTCACGAGGCCGTCGACATCGACGCCAAGCTGCAGAACACCCTGATCACCGGCACCGACGTGCCCGACGGCGTCTTCCTCGACGACGCCAAGGTCGGCGGGTTCGCCGACTACCTGTGGGACCTGAGCGACGTGCTCGAGCCGTACCGCAAGGACATCGCCCCGCAGAAGATCGCGGTCAACTCGCTGAACGGCGGCATCTACGGGGTGCCCTACGACCTCGACCCCGGCCTGCTCTTCTACAACGAGACCGCCCTGACGGCAGCCGGTATCGACGCCGGGACGATCGAGACCTACGACGATCTGCTGGCCGCCGCCCGTCGATACCGGGAGCACAAGCCCGGCTCCGGCCCGATCCACCTGGAGCAGAGCGCGTTCCTCGGCCAGCTGCAGCTGGAGATGTACGCCAACCAGCTCGGCACCAGTCTGGCGGGCGCCGACGGCGAGCTGCGCCTGGACTCCCCGGCCTACCGGCAGATCCTGACCTGGCTCGACACGGTGAGCAAGGAGAAGCTCGGCACCCGCGCCGAGTACCTGTCCCCCAGCGACGTCGGCGCCCTGGACTCCGGAGACCAGGTCTTCTACCCGTGGGCGATCTGGTTCTCCTTCGCCCCGCAGCAGCAGCTGCCCAGGACCGAGGGCGACTGGCGGGCCATGCCCCTGCCCGCCTGGACCTCCGGCGGCGCGCGCAGCGGCGCGATGGGCGGCTCGTCGTTCGTGCTGCCCAAGGCCGGCGCCCATTCCGGTCTGGCCTGGCTGTTCTACGAGTTCCTGATGTTCGACGAGGCCGGGTACACCGCCGTCTGGGGAGCCAGCGACGTCTACCCCCAGGGCCTGAACACCTCGATCCCCAGCTACAAGCCGGCCGCGGACGTCTCCAAGCCCCTCTTCGAGCCCCTCGCGGCCCTCGGCGGGCAGGACCTGTGGAAGACCGCGGTCGAGGCCGGCAACCAGATCCCCGCCGGCGCGGCCATTCCCAGCTGGTGGAGCGGCGCCGTCGACTATCTCGGCACCGACGTGCAGAAGATGCTCGACGGTGACCTCACCCCCGACCAGGTCATCGACCGGGCGAGCCAGGACATCCAGAAGAACCTGGTCGACCGCCGATGAGTCTCGCCACCCCGGCCCGCTCCCTCCCACCCCGAGCGCGGCGCCTCACCCGCCGGCATCTGGCGCCCTACGTCTTCGTCGCCCCGTTCATCGCCCTGTTCGCGGCCTTCAGCGTCTACCCGATGATCTTCACCCTCCGGCTCAGCTTCACCGACTGGCGCGGATCGGGCGCGGCCCGGTGGGTGGGCTGGGACAACTACACGTATCTGCTGGGCAGCGGCGCGTTCTGGTCGTCGCTGGGCAACTCGGCCGTGCTCTGGCTGCTCGTCGTCCCCGCCCAGATCGTGCTGGCCCTGACCGTCGCGGTCGTGCTGAACAACGCCCGGCTGAGGATGCGCGGCCTCTACCGGGTCGCGTACCTGGTGCCGTTCGTGACGCCGCTGGTGGCCGTCGCCCAGATCTGGGTGGTGCTGTTCGACCAGAACTACGGCGCGGTCAACCGGCTGCTGTCGCTCGTGGGCCTGCCCGACATCGGCTGGCTCACCACGACCACCTGGGCCAAACCCACACTGGCGCTGCTGTTCATCTGGAAGACGACCGGTTTCATCGTCGTCATCCTGCTGTCCGGCCTGCAGAGCCTCGACGCCAGCCTGTACGAGGCCGCCGAGATCGACGGGGCCGGCACCCTGCGCAAGCTCTGGTCGCTGACCGTCCCGCTGATCCGGCGCACCCTCGCCTTCGCCGCGGTCATGCAGACCCTGGCCGTGTTCCAGATGTTCGCCGAGCCGTTCGTCGTCACCGACGGTGGCCCCTACAACTCCACCACGACCGCCGGTTTCTACCTCTACAAACACATCAACCAGGCCGATCTCGGCACCGGCGCCGCCAACTCCTTCCTGCTCGTCGTGGTCGTGATGGCGCTGTCGCTGCTGTTCGTGCGCCTTCTGCGGACGGAGGACTGATGCGCAACCGCGCTGTCGCAGCCCATCTCTTCCTGGGTGCCGTGCTCCTGCTCTCCCTGGCCCCGGTGGTCTGGGCCGTCGTCTCGGCGTTCAAGCCCGCCGCCGAGATCGTCGCCGACCCGCTCGGCCTCGACCCGGCCACCCTCACCCTCGAGAACTACCGGAGGGTGTTCGACGACGTCCCGCTCCTGAGCGGATTCCTCAACACCGCGGTCGTTCTCGTCAGCAAGGGCACCCTGACCCTGCTGCTGGCCCCCCTGGCCGCGTTCGGATTCGCGAAATACCGCTTCCCGGGCCGGGGGCTGCTGTTCGGCACGGTGCTCGTCACCCTGATGCTGCCCACCATCGTGCTGATCATCCCGCTGCTGCTGCAGATGAAGGAGCTCGGCTGGGTCAACACCTACCAGGCCCTGATCCTGCCCGGGGCCGTCGACGCGTTCGCCATCTTCTGGATGCGCCAGGTCATCGCCGAGATCCCCGACGAGCTGCTCGACGCCGCCCGCATCGACGGCTGCGGTGAGTTCGGCATCTTCGCCCGGGTGATCATGCCCCTGATCCGCCCGGCCCTGGCCGGTCTGGGCGTCCTCACGGTCATGAACATCTACAACGACTTCGTCTGGCCCGTCGTGGTGGCCAACAGCGAGCGCATGGCCACCCTGCAGGTCGTCCTGTCCACGCTGGCCCAGAACATCACCGGCAACCGGATCGGCGCCGACTACGCCACCGTCACCGGAGAACTGCTGGCCGCCACGTCCATCGCCCTGCTCCCCCTCGTCGCCGTCTTCGTGGCGCTGCAACGGCATTTCGTCTCCGGAATCCTGGCCGGCAGCGTCAAGGGCTGACGACGCCCATTTCCCGAAAGGCCCCTGAACGACATGACTTCCCCGCTCGACGTCCTCCCCCAGACCCCGCCCGCCGGGCCGCGTCCCGAATACCCCCGCCCCGACCGCGATCGATCCCACCGCTGGCTCTCGCTGAACGGCACCTGGGACCTCGAGACGGAGGACGACGTGGTCCCGGTCGTCGTCCCGTTCGCCTGGGAGACCAGCGCCTCGGGCGTCGGGCGCACGTGGCTGGAACGGGCGACCTACCGGCGGCGTGTCAGCGTCCCGGCCGGCTGGACCGGATGCCGCGTCGTGCTGTGCTTCGGCGCGGTGCACCACGAGGCGCAGGTGCTGCTCGACGGGCACGAGGTGGCTCGGCACGAGGGCGGTTACACGTCCTTCGAGATCGACGTCACCGACCACCTCGCGCCCGGCTCCGAGGCCGGGCTCGAGGTGCGGGTGCACGCCCCGGCCGACAAGCGCTCGATCCCGCACGGCAAGCAGCGCTCCATCCCCCGCACCGACTACGACGGTGTGTGTTTCACACCCACCTCGGGCATCTGGCAGAGTGTCTGGCTGGAGGGACGCGGCAGCACCTACGTCGAGCACGCCGGGCTGGAGGGCGACTCGCTCACCGGATTCGACCTCACCGGGCGCCTGGCCGGACCGGACGTCACCGGCACCCGGATCACGGCCCGGGTGGTCTCCGGATCCAGCTCCTTCGAGCACATCTCGCTGGTCTGTGACGACGAGGGACGCTTTCACGGACGCCTCGAGATCGCGGACGCGCGCGTGTGGTCGCCGGCCGATCCTCATCTGTACGGGATCGAGCTGGTCACCGACGGCGAGGTTCCGGACGTCCTGACGCTCACCTCCGGGCTGCGGCGCATCCAGGCGCTCGGGGAAGAGCTGTGGCTCAACGGTTCCCGGCTGTACGTGCGGGGTGTGCTCGACCAGGGCTACTGGCCGCTGACCGGGCTGACCGCTCCCGACGACGCGGCGCTCGTGCGTGACCTGGAGATCGCCCGCGATCTCGGCTACAACCTCGTGCGCAAGCACCTCAAGCTCGAGGACCCGCGCTGGCTGCACCACGCCGACCGGATGGGCATGCTGGTCTGGGCCGAGCCGCCGGCCGCCAGCCGGTTCAGCGCCGGGGCGGTGCGGGCGTTCGAGAACCAGCTGCCGGCCCTGGTCGAGCGCGACGGCAACCACCCCAGCATCGTGGTCTGGGGCCTCTACAACGAGGAATGGGGCCTGGACTGGGACATCCCGCACAGCCCGGACCGCGCCCGCGCCGCCCGGCAGGCCTACGAGGCGATGCGGGCCCTGGACGAGACCCGGCCGATCGTCGAGAACTCCGGCTGGTCGCACGTTCTCACCGACCTGGTGGACTGGCACTACTACGACGAGGACCTGGGCAGCTGGGCCCGCACCCTCGCCCAGCTGGCCTCCGGGGAACGCGAGGACTTCCCGGTGCGGCTGGGCGCCGACTTCGTGGTGGACAAGCCGCTGTACGGCAACGCCGACCATCCCCGGCACCGGATCCCGCTGCTGAACAGTGAGTACGGCACCGGGTACACCAGTCTCGAGCGGGCCTGGAACCTGCGCTGGCAGACCCAGGAGCTGCGGCGTCACGACCGGTTCGCCGGGTACGTCTACACCGAGCTGACCGACATCGAGCACGAGATGGCCGGGCTGCTCGACTACGACCGCCGCGCCAAGGATCTGGGTGGCCTCGACCCGAGCGACGTGAACGCCGAGACCGTGCTGGTCGTGGACCTGGTGCCGGCCGCCGCGGGAGCCGACATCCCGCTGCCGACGGCCGATCTCGAGCTCGCCGTGCACGTCTCGCACCACGGTGCGACGTCGCTGACCGGGCGCCTGAACGCGGCCTGGGCGCCCGCCAACCACCCGGCGAACCGCGGCCTGCCCTCGCCCGAGGTGACCACCGACGTCCTGACCGCCGTCCCGTTCACGCTCACCGCCGCGTCCACCCTTGCCGTGCGAGCCCCTCTCGGCAAGACCGCCGCCCGGCTGTGGATCTGGCTGACGGACAGCGACAACCGGGGGACCGCACGGACGTTCGTGGACGCCGCCCCGGTCGAGGAACCCAATCGACGAGGTGCGCGCACCACCCCCACAGACCACCCGGACACGGATGCCGGGTAGGACCACCAGCCTCGGAGAGGAAACGATGCGCAACCAAAGGCGGTCGCGTCACTGGAAACGAGCACTTGCGCTGCCGGCCGTGCTGGCCCTGGCCTGGACCGCACTGGCCGGGGTGGTCACAGCGCAGACCGCGGAGGCGGCCACGCCCGGGCAGGTGCTGTACTCCCCGAACCTGTCCACCTTCCCCGCCGGAACGGCCGGGTACCCGCGGGCGATCCGGCTCGACCACGACAACTCCAGCAATCAGACCATGCTGGCGACGTTCGCGCAGAGTGGCCAGAACGAGCCGGGCAACCTGCCGGTCTACCGGAGCACGAACGGCGGTGACAGCTGGGGCAAGATCTCCACGGTCACGTCGAACACGGCCGGGTGGGACATCGAGGCCCCGACCCTGTTCGAGGTCCCCCGGAACATCACCGGCCTGAGCGCCGGCGACGTCCTGGCGGCCGGAACGGCCTGGAAGGTCGGGGATTACACGCAGCAGAAGGTCGAGGTGTTCCGCAGCACCAACGGCGGGGCGAGCTGGTCGTTCCTGTCGAACTGCACCTCGACGAGCGGCCTGCCCAACAGCTGGGGCCACGGCATCTGGGAGCCGGCGTTCCTGGTGGCCGACGACAACTCGCTGGCGTGCTTCATCTCCGACGAGCGCCCGGCCAACTCGGCGACGAACAACCAGGTGATCGGGCACTACACGTCGACGAACGGCGGGGCGAGCTGGAGTTCGGCCCTGACCGCGGACGTGAGCTTCCCGAACGACAGCCTGGCGCGGCCGGGCATGCAGACGTTCGCGGAGCTGCCCAACGGCACGTTCGTCATGTCGTACGAGATGTGCCGGGACGCGACGAACGCCGACCACGCCTGCGAGGTGTACGTCAAGACCAGTGCGGACGGCCTGAGCTGGGGGGCCGCGGGTTCGGCGGGCACGCTGGTGCAGACGGCCGACGCCCGGCAGCTGCTGCACACGCCGCACATCTCGTGGATCTCCGGCGGAGGCTCCAACGGCACGTTGCTGCTGTCGGGGCAGCGGGTCGTCGCCGGGCCGACGGGCAACAAGACGGTGCTGGCCGAGTCGGGCACCGTGCTCTTCACCAACCGGAACCTCGGGGCCGGTGAGTGGACCGAGGCGAGCACGCCGGTGACCGTCGACCCGACGGGCGGCTACGGCACCGGTGTCCCGTCCTGCCCGGGCTACTCGACGCCGGCGCTGCCCCGCGAGGACGGCACCACGTACGTGTACTTCGCGGCCACCTGGCGCGGCCAGAACAACCAGTGCGAGGTCCGTTTCGGCACCGGGCGGATCCCGGGCCCGACCGGCGCGATCAGGACCACCGACGGCAAGTGCCTGGACGTGGACACCAACACGGCGGCGAACGGCAACGCGGCCCAGGTGTACACGTGCGGGGTCGCGACCGGTCAGCGCTGGTCGATCGAGAGCGACGGCACGATCCGGGCGTTCGGCAAGTGCCTCGACGTGGACGCCCAGGGCACGGCCAACTTCACCAAGGTCCAGCTGTGGGAGTGCAACGGCTCCGGCGCCCAGCAGTGGGCCAGGTCGACGGCGGGCGCGCTGCGCAACCCGCAGTCGGGGCGGTGCCTGGACATCCCGTCGGGCAACACCGCCGACGGCACGAGGCTGCAGATCTACGACTGCAACGGGCTGAGCTCGCAGGCCTGGACGACCGCGTAGTAGGCCGACCGTGCTGCTTCCGATGCTCGACCGTCGGAAGCAGCACGGTCGCGCTCATCCCACCCCGGCCGGCGGAACCGGTCGCGGTGCCCGTCACCCGTTCTGCTCGCGGGTGCTCAGCTCGTGGGCTCCGGGCACGACGACACCGGTCTCGTAGGCCAGCACCACGGCCTGCACCCGGTCACGCAGGCCGAGTTTGGCCAGGACGTGCCCGACGTGGACCTTGACCGTGCCCTCGGACAGGAAGAGCTGCGCCGCGATCTCCTGGTTGGAACGGCCGGCGGCCATGATCAGGAAGACGTCACGCTCGCGCTCGGTCAGGCAGTTCAGTACCTCCTCGCGGCGCTGCGCCCCCTGGGTGCCCGGCATGACGGACCCGAAACGTTCCAGCAGGCGGCGGGTCACGGTCGGGGCGAGCACCGCGTCGCCGCCGTGCACGGTGCGGATGGCGGCGAGCAGGACGTCGGGTGGCGCGTCCTTGAGCAGGAAACCGCTGGCCCCGGCGCGCAGCCCGGCGAAGACGTACTCGTCGAGGTCGAACGTGGTCAGGATGATGACCCGGGCCCGGGGGGCGCCGGCGAGAATGCGCTCGGTGGCGGTGATCCCGTCCATCGTGGGCATCCGCACGTCCATCAGCACCACGTCGGGCTTCAGGGCGGCGGCCATCGGCAGCGCGGTCGTGCCGTCATCGGCCTCCCCCAGCACCTCGATGCCGGGCTCCGGTTCGAGAACCATCCGCAGGCCGAGCCGCAGGAACTGCTGGTCGTCGACCAGCATCACACCGATCGTCACCGGGCCACCTCGTCGTTCGCCGCGCCGGTCAGGGGGAAGCCCGCGCTGACCCGCCATCCGCCGCGCGAGGCCGGGCCGGCCTCGAGCGTGCCCCCGAAGGACTGCACCCGCTGGCGCATCCCCAGGATGCCGCGTCCGCGCCCGTCCGCCGACTCCACCCCGGAACCGCCGCGTCCGTCGTCCTCGATCAGGATCTCGATGGCCTCCGGCCGGTAGCCCAGCCGGACCACGGTTCTCGTGGCGCCCTGCGCGTGCTTCATCGAGTTGGTCAGGGCCTCCTGCACCAGGCGGTACACGGTGAGCTGCAGACCGCTGGAGGCCAGTTCGCCCGGCGGATCACCCTCGACCTCGAGCGTCACCGGCAGGCCGGTCGCCCGGACCTGGCTGACCAGACCGTCGAGCGAGCGCAGGTCGGGCACCGGCTGCCGCTCCGGGGAGGCGGGCATGGTGCCGAGCAGCCGCCGGGTCTCCTCGAGGGCGGAGCGGGCCATGGTGACGGTGGTGGTGACGGCCTGGCGGGACCGTTCGCTGGTGATCTCGCCGCTGCGGGCCAGGCCCTCGCTGAGCGCGACCACCACGGTCAGGTGGTGGGCGATCAGGTCGTGCATCTCGCGGGCGATGCGGGCGCGCTCGTCGGCGGCGGCGAGCTGGTCGCGTTGCTCGCGTTCGACCTCGAGGTGGCGGTTGCGCTCGTTCAGCGCCTCCTGGTGCCGGTCGCGAGTCTGGCGGTACAGGCCGAGAGCGAAGGCCAGGGTCTGCGGGGCGGCGAGACCGACGAAGATCAGGATCTTCTGCATCACCGAGTTCAGCGACGACATCGCACCGGCCGCGAAGATCAGCGGCAGCACCAGGGACAGGGCGAGCGCGACGCAGGCCGCGCGCAGGGAGCAGAGCACCGTGACCGTGTGCACCGCGATCGTCACGACCGCGATGTGCAGCAGGACGTTGTTCGCGTGGGCGCTCCAGACCACCACGGTCAGCACCAGCATGGCGAGGTTGACCGGCAGCACCCAGATGCGCCGCAGCAGCATCAGCACGAAGAACAGGGCCGCGGCCAGGGCGGTGGGCCCGTCGGGGCGCTCCAGACCGGCCAGCGCGACGACGGCCGCGAGCGCGCCGTCCAGAGCCCAGGAGCGGACGGGACGGCCCCGCAGCGGGGTCACCGGCCGGAAGAAACCCTTCACGTCGCTCCTGCTCTCAGTAGGCCGTTCCCGGACCGCGCCTGCGCGCGTCCGGACGCCCGATCAGGTACCAAGCAAACCAGGCCAGCACCGGGAAGCAGAACACGAAGAGCAGCCAGACGATCTTCCGGCCCGGCGGGAGCGCGGAGTTGAGGATCGAGCCGACCACGACGACGAACAGCACCACCAGGGCCAGCAGCACGCCGATGAGCACGGCCGACAACAGCCAGTGGCCGGGGTGCGACGGAACGTCACCCGACCTGGAGGCCAGAACGAGCTGCGCAGTAACGGAAGTCATGTCGTCCAGGCTGGTGCCCGGGCGGGCGGCGGGCCATATCCCGGCCGTCCACGACCGGCTATGCCTGAGGTCGTAGACGGGATGCGCACGGAAGGCGATCGGCAGTGTTTCTTCAGACTGCCCCGGCAGGATCGTCCTTCCCCGACGACGAAGGACGTGGACCCTGACCCGCTCACCCGCGCTCGGCACCCGCGTGCACCTGGGCTACGGCCTCGGCTCGGTCGTCACGGGGACGTTCGGCACCGTGCCCGGCCTGATGCTGCTGCCCTATCTGACGGACTCCCTCGGTGTCTCCGCGGTGACCGCCGCCGTCCTGGTGTTCACCCCGAAGGTCTGGGACGTCGTCCTCAATCCGCTGGCCGGGCGCATCAGCGATCGCTCGGGCGACCCCCGCGGCCCCCGGCGCCCGTTCCTGCTGCGCGGCGGCATCCCCCTGGCGGCCGGCTTCGCCCTGCTGTTCGCCGCACCGCCGCTCGGTTCCCCGGCCCTGCAGGCGGCGTGGGTCTTCGGGCTGTACCTGGTGTGCGCGACGGCGTACGCGTTCTTCCAGGTGCCGTACATGTCGATGCCGGCCGAGATCACCCGCTCGTACCACGAGCGCACCCGCCTGATGAGCTGGCGGGTGGGGGTTCTCGCGTTCGTCATCCTGCTCACCGGCGCGCTGGCCCCGGCGGTGCGGGACGCGTTCGGCGGGCTCGACGGCTACCGGGTGATGGGGGCACTGGTCGGGGTCCTGCTCCTGATCGGGGTCGTCAGCACCTATCTCGCCACCGGTACGGCCCCCGTCGGCCCGGTGGCCCCGGCCGCCGGGAGGCTGCGCGAGCAGGTGGCCGTCGCGGTGAGGACGCCTGACTTCCGTTTCCTCCTGCTCACTTTCGTGCTGCAGGCGCTGGCCTCCAGCACGATGCTCGCGGCGGTCGCGTACGTCTCGCGCTGGGTGCTGGACGACGACGCGGCGGCCAGCGTCCTGTTCGTCTGCTTCATCGGCCCGGCCCTGCTGCTGACCCCGGTCTGGGCGATGCTCGGCCGGCGGTTCGGGAAACTGCGGGGGTACGTGGCGGCGTCACTGGTCTGGGTGGTCGCCTCGGGCGCGTTGCTGGGTGCCGGTTCCGGTTCGGCCGCGCTGGTCTACGCGGCGGCCGGGCTCGCGGGCATCGGGTACGCCGGCATGCAGCTGTTCCCGATGGCCATGTTCCCGGACGTGACGGCGGCCGAGACCGCCCGCACCGGGCAGAACCGCTCGGGACTGTTCACCGGGATCTGGACCGCGGGCGAAACCCTGGGCCTGGCCCTGGGCCCGGGGCTGTACGGGCTCGTGCTGGCCTGCGGCGGCTACCGTTCCAGCGACGCCGGCAGCGGGCTGCAGACCCAGCCCGACTCGGCGCTGACCGCCATCGTCATCGGGTTCTCGCTGGTGCCCAGCCTTCTCGTGCTGGCCAGCCTGATCCCCCTGCGAAAGTTCGGCTCGGTGCCGGCCCGCGGCTGAGGAGATTCTCGTGACGAACGACCGGGCGGCCCCGATCGAGCAGTTCGCCGAAGGGCTGCGGACACCCGGTGAGACCCCGTGAGCCGGCGGCCCGGTCCGGCCCCGCCGGGCTGACGAACGCGGGCCGGATGTCAGGCCGCGGGAGCCGTGGGCAGCACCATCACCGCGGCCAGCCCGCCGCTGGATGCCCGCTCGAGCCGCAGGTCGCCACCGGCCGCCCGCACGACCGAGCGGCTGATCGCCAGGCCCAGACCGGTGCCGCCCGCCCGCGAACGGGAGCGGTCGCTGCGCCAGAACCGCTCGAACGCCACCTCCCGGTCAGGCGGCGCCAGGCCCGGTCCGTCGTCCTCGACCCGAAGCTCGGCCCGCCCACCGGGCTGCTCACCGGGCTGCTCACCGGCCTGGTCACCGGCCTGCTCACCGGTCGGGACGACGGACACCCGCACCGTCGTGCCCGCGGGCGTGTGGCGTCCGGCGTTGACCAGCAGGTTCGTCACCGCCCGGCGCAGCGCGACCGGATCGGCGCGCACCTGGACCGACCCGGCCGGCGGGCGCAGGTCGTAGACGTGTTTCGGATACAGGCGCGCGGTCTCGCCGACTACCTCGGCCAGCAGCCCGCCCAGATCGACGGTGCCGGAGCCGTTCGGCGGCGCGGTGTCGTAGCGGGCCAGGGTCAGCATGTCCTCCACCAGGCCCTCCATGCGGCCGGCCTCCTGCCAGATGTGCCGCATCGCCTCGTCCACCCCGTCCCAGTCCTGGATGCCGCGCTCGCGGTACAGGTCGGCCCAGCCGCGCACGGCGGTCAGCGGGGTGCGCAGCTCGTGCGAGGCGTCGGCGACGAAGTCGCGCATCCGGTTCTCGCTCTGCTCCCGGGCCTCGAACGCGTCGTTCAGCGCGGTCGCGACCTGCCGCAGTTCCGGGTCGTTCTCGTCGAGGCGGACGCGTTCGGTCGTGCGCCCTCCGGCGATCGCCTCGGCGGTGCCGGCGATCTCGCGCAGCGGCCGCAGACCGGAGGCCACGAACCGGCGGGACAGCCCGAAGAACAGCGCGAGAACGATCACGGCACCGATGATCTCGACGAGCGCCAGACGCCGCAGGGCCTGCTGTTTCGCGGTCAGTGGGTACCCGACGAGCACGGCCGTGACCGGCACGGCGACCTCTCCCTCGTCCACCTGCACCCGGATGTCCCGCCCGACGGGCACCAGCAGCACCCGGAAATCGGTGCCGGCCCGGCTCGTGTGGGTCGTCATCTCCCCCGGGGTCAGGCCGCCCAGAACGACGGACGCGTCGGGACCGTCCGCGACCGACATCGGTTCCGAGGCGGTCAGGACCCGTTCCTCCTGCCCGATGTAGGCCACGTACAGGTCGGACGGCGACAGGGCGTCGAGCAGGCCCACGCGCACCGGTTCCAGGTTGCGGGGCAGGGCCTCGATCCGGGCCGAGGCCTCGTTCAGCGTCATGGCGACCTCGCGGTTCTGGATCGACCACACGCCCACGTACGCCACCGCATCCACCATGGTGAGCCCCAGAATCAGCGACAGCATCATCTGGGCGCGCAGTCGGCCGAAAAGGCCCTGCGGCAGGCCGGAACCGGGCATACGGGTCTACGCGTCCCCGGGGACCGAGCGCACCGTGTACCCGAAACCACGCACCGTGCGGATGAACGAGCCGGACGGGCCACCGAGCTTGCGCCGCAGCTGGCTGACGAACTTCTCCACCACGCCGACGTCGCCCACGTAGTTGTAACGCCAGACCGAGTCCACGATCTGCTCCTTCGAGACCACCACGTCCACGTTCACCATGAGATAACGCAGCAGCTTGTACTCGGTCGGTGACAGGTCCAGCGGCCGCCCGGCCCGGGTGACGGTGTAGAGCGCCTCGTCCATCACGACATCGTCCACCACGAGCACGTTCTCGGCGGCCGGCTCCGGCCGGCTCCCGGCCGGCGGGGCGGCCAGGCTGACGCGCCGGTGCAGCGCGATCACCCGGGCCACGACCTCGGCGACGCTGAACGGCTTGACCAGGTAGTCGTCCGCACCGAAGGCGAAGCCGGTGAGCCGGTCCTCGAGACTGTCGCGGGCGGTCAGGAACAGCACGCCGACACCGGCGTTCTCCTCGCGCAGCTCGTGGGCGAGATCCAGGCCCGAACCGTCGGGCAGCATCACGTCGAGCACCGCGACCGCCGTCGGCGTACGGGCCGCCACCTCGCGGGCCGTCTGCACGTTCGAGGCTCCGTGCACGGTGAACCCGGCGAAGCTCAGCGTGCGGGTGAGCAGTTCGAGCACCGACGGCTCGTCCTCCACGACCAGGACCGAGCGCGTCACGGGTGCCGGTCCCGGGTGGGCCGGTTTCCCCTCGTCAATACTGAGCACCTGATCAATGATGGGGGCCGGAGGTTCCCGGCGCACATCAGCCACCTGATGATGCTCTGACCGGATCCTGACGATTCGCTGACGGAAAGGCCCGTAGTCACCCGCCGTGTTGTTCAGACACCTCTCCGGTTCACGGAAGCTCCCGGTCAGGGCGGACGCAGACGCGTCCGGCAGGCTGGGGTCCATGGCGACGACCAGCCGGCGCCTTCGGTGGATCCTGATCCTGATCGTGATGCTGGCCCTGCTGGCCGGGGTCAACGTCGCGCTGGACCGGTACCTGGAGGTGCGGGCGCGGGACGAGGCGGCCTGCCGTCTGCCGGAGGGCGCGAGTGTGGTCGACGTCGAGGTCGGCGGTAACGCACTGCTGTCGTTGCTGCACGGCCGGTTCGACTCGATCGTGGTGCACAGCCGGGGTTTCGCCCTGGGCCCCGACACCGGCGTCACGGCCGACGTGATCGTGCGGATGCGGGACGTGCTCATCGACCGGCACGCCTCGTTCGAGGAGCGCATCGGCTCGGTCGACCTCGAGATCGGCCTGCCCGCGGCCACGCTGCGCCAGCTGATGGCCGCGGGCCCCGAGGCCCCCGCGACCGTGCCGGACCTGACGATCACCGACGGCGTCCTGCGCGCGTCCGTGACCGCCGCGGGCGTCCCCGTCACCGTGTCCCTCACCCCCACCGTGGCGGCCGGGGACGTCCGTCTCACCCCGACCGCCGTGCGCATCGGCAACCGGACCTTCGCGCCCGAACTGCTCCGCAACGTCCGTGGTTACCCCTCCCTGACCACGACGGCCGGTGACCTGCTGAGCCCGCGCGACATCGACGTCCCCCATCTGATGCCCCGGGTCGACCCGGACTCCGCGACCGTCGTCGGCGACCAGTTGCGCCTGCGACTGGGCGTCGACGACGCCGGGGTCACCAGTTACCTCGCCGAGAACGCGGAACGGGCGGCGACCCGTTCCGCGTGCTCGTGACTCTCTTGTGTCGAGAGACGGCTTGTCTCAGAGCACGGCGTCGGCCAGCCGGCTCACGTCGTCCGCATCGTCGGTGGCCGGGACGAAAATCAGCTCGTCGGCCCCGATCTCCGCAAACTGGGCCGCCACCGAGCGGGCGGCGTCGGCCGAGGCAGCCACGTTCGCCACGACCAGGCCCGCCATGTCCTCACCGAGATCACGATAGTAGTGATGCACGTTGGCCCGGCCGGTCTCGGCGTCGCCCAGCGCCACGTAGGCCAGCGCGATCAACCGGGGCGCACCGTCGCGGTCCGCGTCCTTCCAGGCGGTGCGCACACTTTCGAACGACGGCGCCACCATGGCCGCCGGCACGGTGCCCGCGACGTACCCCTCAGCGACACGGGCCGCGCGGTCGAAGGACGCCTGCACGTGACCGCCGATGATCAGCGGGAGCGGCCGTGCCGCACGGGTGACGGCCGGTAGCGTCCCGTCGATCGGCTCCCCGCTCCAGACGCGTCGATAGATCTCGATGTCGCGGTCCAGTCGCGCCCCGGTGCCGCGCGGGCCATGGCCCTCGGCCACGAAATCCTCCGGGCGGCCGCCCAGTCCGACGCCCAGCGTCAGCCGGCCGCCGGAGACCGCGTCGATCCCGGCCAGTTCCTTGGCCAGCAGCCGGGGCGGCCAGACCGGCCCCTCGAGTACGCCGGTGAACAACCCGATGGTGGACGTGGTGGCCGCCGCCGCGGCCAGGGTCACCGTGTCGGCGACTCCCGGATAGGCGAACCGCCCGACCGTGCTCAGCGTCGAGAAGCCCGCGCTCTCGGCGGCCGCGGCCCACGTGGGGATGATGCGGGCGTCCACGTCACGGACCTGGTTGGGCAGGCCGATGCCGATCTTCATGCTTCCTCCTGCGTGCCTCATGGCCACCACGCTAGGCCGACTCAGCGCACCGGCATGATTTCGTCAGCATTCCCGGAAGAACGTTGGCGTCCCCTCAGTTTCCGTCCGGCCGCCCCGCGTCGTTGACGGCGTGCGGCACGACGAGCAGAGCGACGTCTCCCCGCGCCCCGGTGGCTGGCGGGAGCCCAGCGCGCCCAGCGCGACCCGGGACAACCCAGCGCGACCTGGCTCGACCCGGCACAACCCAGCGCGACCTGGCACAACCCAGCGCGGCCTGGCTCGGCCTGGCTCGACCTGGCACAACCCGGCACGGCCCAGCACAACCCGGCACGGCCCAGCGCAACCCGGCGCGACCCGGCGCGGACTGTCCTGGGACGACCGCGGCGAACGTCAGGTCGGTGCGGGCATGGGCCGGGGACACAGGGCGCCGGTCAGGACGTGTGGTGATGAACAGGACCTGTGCGGCGCGGCGAAGTGTGGTGCTTTCGATTATCGATAATCGAAAGCACCACACTTCGCGCCGCGGCCTTGATGGCGTTCGCGGTGGAGCGAGCAAGTGGCCGCCCATGGCGGACAGGGGCGGTAGGCGGCGATAGGCGGCGATAGGCGGCGACAGGCGGCGACAGGCAGCGACAGGCAGCGACAGGCAGCGACAGGCAGCGACAGGCAGCGACAGGCAGCGACAGGCAGCGACAGGCAGCGACAGGCAGCGACAGGCAGCGACAGGCAGCGACAGGCAGCAGTAGAGGTCGGCAAGCGTGGACGCACGAACCCTCACGGAGGGCTTCTTCGCCCTGCCTGCCCACCGGGTCGCCGGTCTCGCTCAGCGGCTCAGGCTGCAGGCCCAGCATCTCGGTGATGCGGGACCCGGCACGGTTGGCCGGTGATGCTGAAAGAGGCTCGGGCCCGCACGAACACGAGGCTACTCAGTGGGGCAGCAGCCGTCGCGGCAATGGGGGTCACCGGAAGGCAACGACAGCGCCGGTGAGCAGCAGGCATCGCCGCGCCAGGCCTCGCGTCCCTCCTTGACCGCCACCGCGGCGATGACCAGCGCGGCCAGTGGATCGGCCCACCACCAGCCCAGGGCCGAGTTCAGGATCAGGCCGATCAGCAGCACGAGTGACAGGTAGGTGCACAACAGGGTCTGCTGGGAATCGGCCACGGCAGAACGTGATCCGAGCTCACGGCCCGCCCGCCGCTGCCCGGCCGACAGCAACGGCATGACCGCCAGCGACACCGCGGCCAGGACGATCCCGGTCGTCGAGTGCGCCGCCTGCTCGGCACCGATCAGGGCCCGCAGCGACTCGACACCGACGTAGGCGGCCAGGGCGAAGAACGACACCGCGATGATCCGCAGCGCCCGTCGTTCCCGCTGTTCCCGCACCTCGTGCTCGGAGCCGCTGAACTGCCAGGCCACCGCCGCGGCCGAGGAGACCTCCACGACGGAGTCCAGGCCGAACCCGATGAGCGCGCTCGAGCCGGCGCGGTGGCCGGCCGTGATCGCGACCACCGCCTCGATCACGTTGTAGGTGATCGTCGCCGCCACGAACCAGCGCACCCGGCGGGCCAGAACGCTCTGCCGGGCCGTGTCCCCTCGTCGCGCGGGGACAACGGTCAGCGGGAGAACCGGCCGGTCCGCAGCCATCAGCAGCACCCCTCGTCGGCGGACGACGGGCACGCCGCCGGATCGACCGCCAGCACGAGCCCCAGCAGATCGCCCAGCGCGTGCGCCAGACGGGGGTCGGCCAGCTCGTACCGGCTGCGACGCCCCTCCGGGACGGCCACGACCAGGCCGCACCCCCGCAGACAGGCCAGGTGGTTGGACAGGTTCTGCCGCGTCGTGCCCAGCTCGTCGGCCAGGTCGGCCGGATAGCCGGGCTTCTCACGCAGCGCCAGCAGCAGCCGGGCCCGCACCGGGTCGGACAGTGCGTGACCGAACCGGGCCAGCACCTGGCCGTGCGTCAGCGTCTCCATTCCCTCACAGTACAGCGCTCGATGTATTCAGGAAACGATGAACCGTTCTCAGCCCGGCATGCTCTCCGCGATCGCGACGTCCGCCGGGTCGTACTCCGCGCCCGGGCAGTCGGTCAGGTACTCGCCCACCGCATGCCGGTGCTTACCGTCACGCCAACCGCAGCCTCTGCAGGCGGGCCCCATCAGAATGGTGAGATCGGTGTTGCTGAACGGGCCTTCCATGGCCGCACCTTCTTCGCTCGCTGATCGTCAGGTCGGGATCATCATCCCTTTCCGCGAATCAGGCGGCGTCCACCGCCCCCGGCCGCTTCGCACCTGAATCTCTCGCCACCGCAGAACGTGGCCATGGTCGGCTGAACGACGTTCAGAGCAGGTGACGCAGCGACCGCAGGCCCGTGCGGATCTCGTCGACCAGGATCCCGGGTTGTTCCAGGGCCGCGAAGTGCCCACCCTTCCCAGCCTCCCCGTAATGGATCAGGTTGCTGTACGCCTCGTCGATCCAGCCGCGCGCGACGCGGGGGATGTCTTTCGGGAAGACGGTCACCGCGACCGGCAGCGAGAGCTTCGGCCCGGCGAACGTGAGCGACCGGTTCTCCCAGTAGATGCGGCCGGACGAGGCCGCGCTGTTGGTGAACCAGTACAGGGAGATCGCGTCGAGCATGTCGTCGACACCGAGGGCATCCTCGGCGAGCCCGCGGTTGTCGGTCTTGGACTGGAACTTGTCATAGATCCAGGCCGCCTGGCCGGCGGGTGAGTCCGCCAGGGCGAAGCCGACGGTCTCCGGTTTCGTTCCCTGCAGATGGTTCGACCCGCCGAGCTCCCCCGAGTAGAGCGCGAGCGTGGCCAAGGACTCCTGCTGTTCGGGAGACAGGTCGTCGGGGATCTGCGCCGGGAAGGCGTACTGGGTGTTGAGATGGATGCCGAGCAGTCCGTCCGGTCGCAGGTCACCGAGCGCACTGGTGACGACAGCACCCCAGTCACCGCCCTGCGCGGCCCATTTCGTGTATCCCAGACGCTTCATCAACGACACCCAGGCATCAGCGATGCGCGACACCGTCCACCCGCTCTCGGTGGGCTTGCCGGAGAACCCGAACCCGGGCAGCGACGGGACGACCACGTCGAACGCGTCCGCGGCGTCACCACCGAAGGCCACCGGATCGGTCAGCGGGCCGATCAGTTTGACGAACTCGACGATCGAGCCCGGCCACCCGTGCGTGAGCAGCAGCGGCATCGCACCGGGATGCGGGGACCGGACGTGGATGAAATGGATGTCCAGTCCGTCGATCTCGGTCAGGAACTGGGGGAAACGATTGAGGTCGGACTCGAAACGCCGCCAGTCGTAGTCGTTCTTCCAGTGCTCGACCAGGGACCGGGCATTCTCCACCCGGACGCCCTGCGACCAGTCGCCGACCGTTTCCGGATCGGGCCAGCGGGTCCGGGCCAGGCGCTGCTTCAGGTCGGCGATCTCCGTCTCCGGGATCGAGACGGTGAACGGGCGGACGAGTTCGGTGGGGATCGGTGCAGTCATGGCCGGCTCCTGATCTCAGAAGGTTCATTGCACACTGCTGTGCAGCGTAGGTCATTGCACACCCGTGTGCAACACTGTCCGCGTGCCCACCGAGCCGTCCCCCGCGTCCGCACGCCGGCGAGCCCTGACCGAGACGCGTGACCGCATCCTCGACGTCGCCCTCGACCTGCTGGGCCGAGAGCCGGACGCGGGAATGGGCGACATCGCGGTCGCGGCGGGGGTCGTCCGCCGCACCGTCTACGGGCACTTCCCCTCGCGCCTCGACCTGATCCGGACCCTGACCGAGCGCGCCGTCGCCGAGATGGCCGCCGTCCTGCACCAGGTCAGCACCCCCGGTAACAGCGCGGACGTGACGTGGGCCCAGTTCGTCGAGCACATCTGGCCGGTCACGCACCGCTACCGGGTGCTGCTCGCGCTGCGCCGCAGCGAGTACGGCGAGACGATCCACGCCCTGCTCGGCCCGGTCGACGACCTGCTGGCCGAGCTGGTGGGACGGGGCCAGGACGACGAGGTGTTCGCCCGGCACCTGCCAGCCGGCGTCCTGAGTCAGATCGCCTACGGCGCCGTGTTCTCCATCGCCAACAGTGACCTGCCCGCCGGCACTCCGGGCGCCCGGGCCGCGACGATCACGAGCCTGCTGATGCTCGGGGTTCCCGAGACGCGCGCCGTCGCCCTCGTGAGCGGCGAGCCCTGAACCCCTGCTTGAGGACGCGTCGGCGGACTCACCGGGAAAGCCCGGGTCACGTGCGTGACGGGGAGAACGCCACCGTCCGGTTCCGCCGGAGCGGAGGAGGGCTCGCGCCCGGCTAGGCTCATCGCGATTGGTCGAGGCCGGAAAGGCGCATGACATGTACCGAACGAACCGGGTCGTGGTCCTGGGCCGTGGCCCCGGACGGGCCGCCGCCGCGGCGTCCTTCCTGGGCGGGCCGGGTGTGATCCTGATCAGCGAGACGGATCCGAAGGACCCGGCCACCCCCGCGGGCAGCGCCTGGACCGTCATGATGCGCGACCTGCGGCGCCTCGAGGTCGACGTGACGCGCTTCCGGCCCGGCAACGACCCGGACGAGGTCCCGCTGGCCCGGCACGTCACCGTCGACCCGGTGGTCTCCGCCGACGTCCTGCTGGTGGACACGTCACTGCCACCCGACGTGGTGCGCGCCGCGCTCTACCACGCCCGGGGCACGGTGGTTCTCGAGCCGGGCCCGTCGCTGAACTGGCTCACCACGCTGGCCCCGTTCGTTCACCTGCTCGTGCTCACCCCGGCCGGTCTCGGCGCTCTCGTCGACGAGACCACCGACGGCGACCGGGCCCAGGTGCTCACCGGACGCCTGCAGGTTCCCGCGGTCGTGCTCCTGGCCCCCGACCGCGCCCTGATCGTGCGCCCGGGGCAGGAACCCCAGCTCGTCGAGGCCCCCACCGCCGGGACCGCGACCCCGCTCATCCCCCGCGCCGAGGAGTGCTTCCGCGGTGTCCTCGCGGCCCGCCTGGCGGTCAAGTCCTCGCTTCCCGACGCCGTTCTCACGGCCCTGACCGCTTCCGCCCTCCTCGCCGGCCGATCGGCCGCCGACGGGTCGGTGGCCGGCTGGCCCTCCCCCCGGGACCTCACCACCAGCACCTGACCCGTGGATCGCCCGCCGGAACACCACACCGGACGGCGCCCGAACCGGATCCGGTGCCCTCGGGCGGGAGCGAGGACGATCGGTGCCGACCTCAGGGTGACGCCGCGTCGCGGCGCACCTCGACCGGCATCACCTCACGACCATGGCGTACGGTCGACATCGACGGCGCGGGCGTGACCGGCCTCCGGACCACCGGATCGGCGCGACGGCCGGACAGGGGCTGCGACCGGTGGCACACCACGACGAAACTTCCAGCACCCGGAACGAGTACCGACGCACGGCGCGCCACCAGATGGACGCCCGCACGCTGCTCCTGCGCGGAGGGGTGTACGACGGCCGCTACTGGACCGGGGTGATCGCCACCGGCAAGCGGGTCTTCTGCGGTGGTGACGACGCCTGGTCCACAGAAGGGATATACCTGGTCACCGATCAGGTCGAGACCACCGGGGACGGCCAGGAAGTGGCCATCGCCGTTCCCGCCTTCGCGTGAGCCGTTCCCACCATCGCGTGAACCGCTCTCCCGGAGCCTGATTCAGCCGAGTTTCCCCACCGCGTCGGCGTAGTAGGTGTCGGCCACGTGGAAGGCGACCTGACGCAGGGTCCAGGCCGTGCCCTCGACCCGGTCGAGGCGTTCGTCGTCGAGGCCGTTCAGCCGGATCGACCAGATCTGCGCCAGGCGGGTCAGGCGGCTGGTGGCCTCGTCGAGATCCTGCTCGCTGAACGCCGTCAGGTCGGCGGGTGTCGTGATGGCGGAGCCGTGCCACCGGTCGACCAGGGTCGGCCGGCCGGCCAGGCGCGCCTCCACCTCGGCCAGATGATCGACGAGGTGGTCGACGGTTCGCCGGATCGCCTTGTGCGGCGTGAAGATCCGGTCGTCGAAGTCCAGGGGCCGGCCGTCCCACTGCGTCCAGGTCCGGGCCAGGCGCAGGGCGTGGGTGACGGACTGCTCGATCAGCTCGGCGGGGTCGCGGTCGTCGGTCTCCGGGATGTCGTCGCTCATGGCGCCGACCGTAGAGGTCGGACCCTTCGCCCGGGAACGAAAGATGGCCGCACCCAGCCGCACAGCCGGTCCACACGTCCACCGTTCGACCGAAGGAGCCCTCAGCCCGACCGAGAGAGCCCTCAGCCCGGAACGGCGTTGTCGATCAGGACGGCCGCGACAGCGGCTGCGGTGGCGATGGTTTCGGTGTCGAGCACCCGTGCGCGCGCCGAGGCGCCGTCGAGCAGCAACGCCAACTGCTCACCGAGCCGCTCGGGCTCGACAGCTCCGGCCTCGCGCGCGGCGTCACTCAGGCGCGCGGCGAAGGCCAGCTTGTAGTCACGGGCGAGGACGCGTGCCGGATGCCCCGGGTCAGGAATCTCGACCGCCGCCGCGATGAAGGGACACAGCGGCGCGTGGATCTCGAAAGCCGCGAAGAGCTTTTCCCGGGCCGTGAGGTCGGTGCGGTCGAACACCTCGGGCAGAACCTCGGGGTCGAAACGGCGCAGGCACTCGGCGATCAGCTCGTCCTTGCCGGTGAAGTGCTGGTAGAGCGTGCGTTTCGACACCTCCGCCGCAGCGCAGAGCTGATCCATACCGGTGCCGTTGATGCCCTGCTCACGAAACAGCCGCTGCGAGGCGCCAATGATGCGCTCGCGCGCGCCTCGGCCCCGGCGCACCCCCCGCGGCCCCTTCTCCAACTCCGTCACGAACCAAGCATAACCGAGTCGGGTACCGAACGGTGTACTTAGCTTGCGCTCCTCCGACCATGCGCCCTACGGTAAGCGCACTGATCGGTGTACTTAACGAGGAGACCAATCGTCATGGGCAAGCTCGAGGGCAAGGTCGCGGTCATCACGGGCGCGACAAGCGGCATGGCACTGGCGGGCGCGAAGGCTTTCGCCGGCGAGGGCGCCCAGGTGTTCGTCACCGGCCGGCGCCAGGACGCCCTGGACGAGGCGGTCAAGGTCATCGGCGGGAATGTCACAGCAGTACAGGCCGATTCGGCAGATCTGGACGATCTGGACCGGCTGTTCGAGACGGTCCGGCAGGAGACGGGATCACTGGACGTGCTGTGGGCGAGTGCGGGCACGGGCGAGCAGGCCCCGCTCGGCGAGATCACCCCGGAGCAGTTCGACGCCACGTTCTCGCTGAACGCCCGCGGCACGCTGTTCACGGTGCAGAAGGCGCTGCCGCTGTTCGACGACGGCGGCTCGATCATCCTGACCGGGTCGAACGCGTCGCTGCGGGGCTACCCGAACTGGAGCGTGTATGCGGCGAGCAAGGCCGTGCTCCCCGCGTACGCCCGGGTGTGGACAGCCGAGCTGAGGGACCGCAGGATCCGGGTGAACGTACTGACACCCGGTCAGGTCGCGACGCCGATCCTGCAGGAGGTCATGGACGAGCAGACCAAGGCTCAGTTCGAGGCCATGATCCCGCGGCGGGAGATGGGCCGCCCGGAGGAGATCGCGACGGTCGCCCTGTTCCTGGCCTCGGACGACTCCAGCTACGTCAACGGGCAGGAACTGGTCGTCGACGGCGGCACCACGGTGATCTGACCCGTCTCGTCGCCCACGCGGCGCCGGGTCAGATCCGCTTGAGCCGGGCGTTGTTCGCCGCGAGGACCTCGTCGGCCAGGTCAGGAGAGGACCGAGCCACCGCCCGCGAGAGGACGAGAGCGCCGACCATCTGGCTGAACAGCGCGATCGCCTGCTCGCGGGCCCGCTCGGCCGGCAGGTCGGTGCCGGACTGGCGCGCATCCTCGAGCACCATCTCGGTGATCGCCCCGAAGAAGCCCTCGAGCCCGTGCTGGTACTCAGCCTGGGCCGGCACTCCGTCCCGAGCGGCATCCGTGACCAGAGCCGCTGACGCGCAGCCCGTTTCGGGGTGATCACGGTGCTCGGCGGCCAGGTAGGTGTCGAACATGAGATCCAGGGCCGCCCGGGCCGATTGGGGATGCTGCTCGCGAATGCCGGCCAGGGCCGCGAGAGAGCCGTCGAAGCCGTGCCGGAGGACCTCGAGGGCGAGGTCGTCCTTGGAGGCGAAGTGGTTGTAGAAGCCGCCGTGCGTCATCTCGGCGGCCTTCATCAGCTCGGCGATGCCGATGCCGTTGATGCCGTGGGTCCGGAACCCCCGGCCCGCGGCCTCCACGATCCTGTCGTGGTTGAGCTTCTTCTGCTCCTGCGTGAGGCGGGGCATGAATCTCCTTCCCGGGCGGCACGGACGGCCCTCGAGCGGCCAATGTTACCCGTCATCATTGTCGGGCCCTCACCTTGACAATTAATGATGACGCACATCATTGTTCTTGTCGTGGCGCTCGTCACCGAAACCGCTGAGAAGGCCCACCGAAAGCGGGCGCGCCATCGGCAGGCCCGTCACCACCGCCCAACAGAACAGGAAACAGTCGCATGGGAAAGCTACTCGTCACCGGAGCCACGGGAAACCTGGGCCGCCTGACCCTGCAGCACCTCCTCGATCGGCTCCCCGCCGAGCGCTTGGCCGGGCTCTCGCGCACACCCGACCGGGCCGCCGACCTCGCCGAGCGGGGTGTCGACATCCGCCCCGGCGACTACCTCGACCACGACTCGCTCGTCAGCGCTTTCGCCGGTGTGGACAAGCTGCTGCTCATCTCGGCCCAGGCCTTCACCGACCGGAACACCCAGCACTTCAACGCGATCACGGCCGCGAAACAGGCCGGGGTCAAGCACGTGATCTACACGTCGATCCAGCGTGACGACGAGCTGGGCATCAGTCAGGTGGGTGTCACCGAGTCCGACGTCTTCACGGAGCACACACTCCGCGCCTCCGGGCTGACCTACACCATCCTGCACAATCCCATGTACCTCGACCAGCTCGAGGGTTACGTCGGAGCCGACGCCTACGAGAACGGCGTCCGCGTGCCTCACGGCGAGGGCACCATGGCCCCGGCGCTGCTGCGCGACCTCGCCGCCGGCAACGCGGCGGTGCTCACCCAGGACGGCCACGAGAACCGGAGCTACACGCTCAACGGCAGCCAGGTCGCCTCGTACCGGGACATCGCCGCCGCGATGAGCGAGCTCCACGGCCGGCCGGTCCCGTACCTGCCCGTCACGGCCGACGAGTACCGCGACGGTCTGGTGCACAAGGACGTTCCCCCGCCGGTCGCCGAGTTCCTGACGGCCTGGGTCGCGGGTGTCAGCCTGGGCTCGTTCAGCAAGCACACCGACGACCTCGAGCGCCTCATCGGCTACCGTCCCACCGGCTACCGCGACTTCCTCGAGAAGAACTACCCCGCGATCACCCCGGCATCAGAGGCCCCCGTCCGCTAGGGAAGAGGTCATCAGCGGGCTCCCTCGGCGTGCCTGCGCATCCAGGCCGCCTGCCCACCGTCGAGCAGCAGGTCGGTGCCGGTCAGGTAGGCGGCGCCCGGGCCGGTCAGGAACGCCACGGCCTCGGCCAGTTCGCCGGGCGTGCCCCGACGGCCGATGCCGCAGGCCTTCAGCGTGGCCATCATGTGCTCACCGGTGGCGCCCTCCTGCTCGGCCCGCCCCATCGGGGTCGCGATGACGCCCGGGCTGATCGAGGTGATGCGGGCACCGGCCCGGTTGTAGGCCAGCGCCGCCGCCTCCACCCGGAGCTGATTGGCCCGCTTGGCCAGGATGTACGCGCCGATACTGCTGTCGGGCGGAACCTCTCGCACGACGGCGAGCGAAAGTAGTTCACCGGTCGGGGTGTTCGCCAGGGCCTGCTCCTGGTCGGAGGTGAGACGGACCATGTGACCGGCCATGCTCGCGACGCAGACCACGGCCGATCCCTCCTCGACCACCTCCTCGAAAGCGTCGATGAAGAGCGCGGTTCCGAGCAGGTCGACCTTCAGGATCTGTTCCGCGGTGGAGGTGACCGCCGAGACACCGGCGGTGTGCACCGCGGCGGTCAGGCGACCGGTGGCCGCGGCCAGCGTCGCCAGTTCCCGCACCGAGGCGGCGTCGGAGACGTCGACGATCTGGGTGATCACCTGGTGTCCCTCGGCGCGCAGGGTACCGGCGGCCAGGTCGAGGGTCCGGGGGGACGCGTCGGCCAGGACGATCGCACGGCCTCCCCCGATGCGGCGGGCCACGGCGGTTCCCATGCCGCCGCTGCCGGTGACGACCAGGACGTCGGGGCGGCCGCTCATGAGATGTCCTTCCAGGAGGAGCCCACGGCTTGACGCCAGGGGCGCAGGGTCTTGGGCGACTGACCGACGGCCAGCACGCCCACGAGGCGGTCACCGGTGCGGTACGCGGCCAGGAACCGGCGCGAGGACAGGTCGCCCTCGACGACGCGGACCTCGTCGTGACCGCGCAGGTAGCCGTGGGCCTGGATCTTCAGGTCGTACTGGTCGGACCAGAAGTACGGCACCGGGGCGAACGGCCTGCGCGCCTGCGGGTTCAGCAGGTTTCGGGCCGCGGCCATCCCCTGCTCGGCGGCGTTCGTGCGATGCTCGATGCGCATGGCGACCCCGAAACGCTCGTTGTGCCAGCGCGTCACGTCACCGGCGCCGTACACGCCGGGGGCGGCACAGCTGTACTCGTCACAGACGAGGCCGTCGCTCACGGTGAGACCACTGCCGTCGAGCCACTCGGTGTTCGGCACCGACCCGATGGCCACGAGCACCTCGTCGGCGGGCACAACCTCGCCACCCGGCAGGCACACGCCCTCCTCGGTCACGGCCGAAACCGAGACCCCGGTGCGCAGTTCGACGCCGTGCTCGACATGGACCTGTGACAGCACCCGCCCGATCTCCTCACCCACGGCATGGGCGAGGGGCACCGGTGCGGGTTCGAGCATGACCACGTCGCAGCCGATTTCCCGGGCCACGGCCGCGCATTCGGCGCCGAGGAATCCGGCGCCGACCACCACCAGGCGCCGCCCGGGCTTCAGACTCTCACGCAGCCGCAGGGCGTCGGGCAGGGTGCGCAGGACGTGGGCCCCGGCACCGGGCAGGCGGCGGGGCCGGACGCCGGTCGCGATGACCAGGCCGTCGTACGTGACCTGGCTGCCGTCGTCCAGAAGCATTCTGTTCGCGGTGGTTTCCAGTCCGGTGGCCCGGACCCCCAGACGCAGGTTGAGGTCCAGCCCGGCGATCTGCCCGGCGGTACGCAGCGCGAGGCGCTCACTCTCCCAGGCCGAGGCCAGGATCTGTTTCGACAGCGGCGGACGGTCGTAGGGCGCGTCGGCCTCCTCACCGATCAGGGTGAGGGAACCGTCGTACCCCTCGCGCCGCAGGGTCTCGGCCGCCGCCAGACCGGCGGCCGAAGCGCCGACGACCACCACGTCCCTCATCTACTCGACCACCCGGATCGCCGCGGCCGGGCACACCGCGGCCGCCTCGCGGGCCTCGTCGTGATGCTCGGCGTCAGGCTCACTCTCGAGGACGATGGCGACCCCGTCGTCCTCACGCTGGTCGAAGAGGTCGGGAGCCACCATGGCGCACTGGCCGGCGGCGACACATTTGGGTTCGTCGAACTCGAGACGCACGGATGCTTCCTTCACCAGGTGACGGGCAGGGACGTGAGGCCGTAGGCAACGCCTTCCATCGCGAAGGGCACCTCCTCGAACGGCACCGCGAGCGCGAGGGTCGGGATGCGGCGGTAGATGGTGGAGTAGGCGACCTGGAGCTCGACGCGGGCGAGGGACTGGCCGAGGCACTGGTGGACGCCGTAACCGAAGGCGTGGTGCATGCGGGCGGGTCGGGTGAGGTCGAGCTTTTCGGGTGCGGGGAAGGCGTTTTCGTCCCAGTCGGCGGCGGAGAGGTCGAAGACGATGCCGTCGCCGGCCCGGATGGTGGTGCCGTGCAGGTCGATGTCCTTGTCGGCGATGCGGCGGACGCCGGTGTGGACGATGGTGAGGTAGCGCAGGATCTCCTCGACGGCGTTGGCGACGAATTTGGTGTCGTGGCTGTTGTTCCGGAGGAGCTCGAGCTGGTCGGGGTTGCGCAGGAGGGCGAGGGTGCCGAGGGAGATCATGCTGGCGCTGGTCTCGTGGCCGGCGATGAGGATGGCGTTGGCCATGTTGACGGCTTCGGGGCGGGTCATCTCGCCGGTGACGACACGGGCGCCCATGCCGGAGATGACGTCGTCGCCGGGGTTCTTGATCTTCTCGTCGAGGAGGTCGTCGAGGTAGCTGCCGATCTTCCGGCCGGCTTCGGCGGCTTGTTCGGGGGTGGTGTCGTGGCTGATCAGGATGTGGCTGGTGTCCTGGAAGAGCTGGTGGTCCGCGTAGGGGGCGCCGAGGATCTCGGTGATGACGAGGGTGGGCACGGGCAGGCCGACGGCCTGGACGAGGTCGGCGGGGTTGGGGCCGGCGAGCATGTCGTCGACGAGGTCGTCGAGGACCTGCTGGATGCGGGGGCGCAGGGCCTCGACCTTCTTGACCATGAAGGGGGTGTTGACGGAGCGGCGCAGGCGGGTGTGCTCGGGTGGGTCGGTGTTGGTGATGAGCTTGGGGTGGTGCGGGGCGGACGCGGCACGGGCCTGGGTCATGTGCGGGTAGCCGTCGCGGGTCTCGTCGATGCTCAGGCGGGGATCGTTGAGCAGGGCGCGCTGGTCGGCGTGGCGGGTGATGAACCAGGGGGTGCTGCCGTCCCAGATGCGGACGCGGGCGACGGGGTGGTCGCGGGTCAGGTCACGGATCGCGGGGGCGGGGTCGAACGGGCAGCCGGACGCGCGGGGTGCGGGGTACTCGGGCAGGACGGGGGTTTCGGGCTGGGCCGGGTTCCCGGGCAGGGCGGTCATGGGGTTCCTCCGTGCGGTGATCGGTGCTGCGATCGGTCACGAGGGGCCCATGAGAACAAGGTTTTCTGACACGAACCGGACAGTGGTCAGGCGCTGCTGAGGCGGTAGCCGAATCCGCGGTGGGTGCTGATGCGGCACGGCTGCTGGTCGTCGACCTTTCCGCGCAGGCGGGAGACCAGACGTTCGACGGTGTTGCTCTCCCGGAACTCGCCCCAGACGTGCCAGGCCAGTTGTTCCTTGGACAGGACCTGCCCGGCGTTGATCATCATGAAGCGCAGCAGGCGTAGTTCGGCGGGGGTGACGTCGAGGGCGCGGTCGCCGCGCCAGGCGCTGCTGGTGGCCTCGTCGAGCAGCAGGTCGCCGGTGCGCAGGACGTTCCGTGGGGTGGTGTCGCGCAGGGTGACCTGGACGCGGGCGAGCAGTTCGGCGCCGCGGCAGGGTTTGGTGACGTAATCCTCGATGCGGGTGCCGAGCACGGGGATGAGGTCGGCGAGGCGGTCGCAGGGGGTCAGGCAGAGCACGGGTGGACGGTGCGCGAACGTTCGCGGGGCCAGGGCGCGCAGTCCGGTGGTGTCGGTGTCGACGACGATCAGGCTGATGGGCTTCTCCACCATGACCCGCACCGCGTCGGCGCCGGTGGTGGCCAGGGTGACCTGGTAGCCGCCGACCCGCAGGTCGGTGGCGAGGCAGGCCTGGGCGCCGGGCTCGGGGGCGACGAACAGAACGTCGGGGCTCCTGTGCATGCGTACCACCCCTCGTCGGGATCTTGGTCCCGTTCTGCGGCGGCCGGGTCGCCCCGCATTCCGATTCAAGCAGCCGGGAGCCGGGCGGGAATCCGCCTGGCGCGGTATGCCGGGCCGTGGTCGCACTCCGTGAGTCGCACTGCCCCGCGGGAGTGATCGGGCCCGGTCCGGGGCAAGCCCGCTGCGGGGCGTAGCCGATGAGCTGCTGTGTCGAGTCGACGGCCTCTCGTAGGCAGGCCCCGGGACGTCCGGGTGCGCGCGTGCGGGGTGCTGGCGGTACTCGCCGTGCCGCTGACGCTGCTGCCCCGGGCCGGCACACCGGGGGCGACGGCCGCCTACCTGACGTCCGTGGCGGTGTCCGGGCTGTTCCTGGTCACGGCGGTGCGGGCGCTGCCCGGCGGGCGCCGTGGGCCGTGGTGGTGGCTCGTTCCCCCTCTCGGCCTGGCTGCGGTCGGTGAGTGCTGGCTGCGGACGTCGTCACCCTGGCCTCCGGACGCGTGGCCGACCCCGGCGGACGCCTTCTTCCTGGCTGCCTACGTGCCCCTGGTCGTGGCGGTGGGGAGACTCGACCGGCAGCGGGGTGCCCGCCCGGCATCCGGTGGGGTCCTGGACTCCCTGGTGGTCTCGGCCGCCGGCCTGGCCCTGTTCGTGGTGTTCATGATCATTCCGGTCCTGACCGCCCCGGACACGTCGACGGCGGCGCGGATCGCCGGGACCCTGTACCCGCTGGCCGACGCGACACTGCTCTACCTGATCCTCCGGCACCTGCTGACGACCGGCACGAGGACGCCGTCGATGACCTGGCTGGTCACGGGGCTGGTCTGTGTCCTGCTGGGTGACACGGAGCAGAACGTCGAGGCGGACCAGCTGGGGAACGTCTCGTACCCGGCCTGGGTGAACATCCTGTGGTTGTGTTCGTACGTCTGCTACGGCCTCGCGGCGTACCAGGCCGCCCGGGACGAGCCGGCCCCGGCGCCGGCGGGGCCCGGCGGGACCCGGTTCGGGCGTCTGGGCCTGCTCACCCTGTCCGCCGGGCTCCCGACGGTTCTGGCCGTCGGCCTGGGCGGGCAGCTCGACCGGGGCACCCGCGTGCAGCTCGGGATCTGCTCGGTGGTCGTTCTGGCCCTGCTGCTGGCCCGCGTCGGTGACCTGCTGCGGGAACTGCGCACGACGTCCGCCGAGCTGGCCGTCCTGGCTCGCACCGACCCGCTGACCCGGCTGGCCAACCGCCGTACCTGGGACCTGGAGCTGGCCCGTCACCGGTCCCGGCTCCTTGAGGGTGACGTGCTCCTGGTGGCCCTGCTCGACCTGGACCACTTCAAGGCCTACAACGACATGTACGGCCACCAGGCCGGTGACGATCTGCTGCGGGAGGCGGCGGACGCGTGGCGGGCCGGGACCGGTGCGGACGGGGTGCTCGCCCGGTGGGGCGGCGAGGAGTTCGCGGCCCTGGTGGTCACCCGCGACGAGGCCTCGGGACGGGAGTGTCTGGAGGCGTTGCGGCGGAATGTTCCCCGGGGGCAGACCTGCTCGGCCGGGGTGGCGCGCTGGGACGGGACGGAGAGCACGCAGGACCTGCTGCGGCGTGCCGACGAGGCGCTGTACCGGGCCAAGGCCTCCGGACGGGACCGGACCGAGCTCGCGGATCAGCTGCCGGCTCGCTCGCCGGTGCCGTCCCCCCGGGCGAGCCCGGCCCGGCGGCCCGGGTCGGCTGCCGATCGGGGTGAGGGGGCGGATCAGGAGCCGGAGAAGGTGAGCGCCGGGACGTGGCGGTTGCGGGCCGCCGGTGTCGTGGCCGGGGTCTGCGTGCTGGCGAACCTGTCCCCCGGTCCGTCCGGCGCCGGCCGGGGTGGCCTGTATGTGCTGTCGATCACCGTGTCCGTGGCCTTCGCGCTGCTGGCCGTCCGGAAAGTGCCCGCCGACCGGCGTCATCCGTTCGTGCTCACGGCCTGGGCGTGCGTGACCTGGCTGGCCGGGACGGTGCTGTTCGGCATCTACCAGTACCGGTGGCCCGACACCTTCCCGACACCGGGCGATGCCCTGCTGATCGCCGGGTACCTGCCGCTGATCCTGGGTGTGTGGCGTCTGGACCAGGGACGGCGCAACGCGTTCGGTGGTCTCCTGGACGTGGCCATCGTGACCGCGAGCGCCGGGGTGCTGTCGTTCGTGTTCATCGTGCTGCCGCAGGTCAGCCAGACCGACCTGAGCGTGGGTGCCCGGGTGGTCGGGAGCGCGTATCCGCTGTTCGACGTGCTGCTGCTCTTCCTGGTGGTGAAGGTGCTGCTGCTGCCCGGTCGGCGGAGCCGGGCGCTGTGGTGGCTGATCGCGGCGGTGGTCAGCACCATGAGTGCCGACGTGATCCAGAACGTCGTGGTGCTGAACGGCGGAAATGCCTACCCCCGGCCGGCTTACGTGCTGTGGGGTCTGTTCTACGTCCTGCTGGGGGTCTCGGCGCTGCAGACGTCCCGGCAGCCCGGTGGGCACCGGGCGAACGAGACCGTGGGAGTGACTGACGCGTCGGGTCTGGCCGGTCTGACCGTGGCCCGTCTGCTGGTGCTGGCGTTCGCGGCACTGCTGCCGGCTGTGCTCATGGTGGCGCTGGACGTGGGGTCCACCCGGCGGCAGGCGTTCTTCATGGGCATCGGTTCGCTGGTGGTGACGGTGATGGTGGCCGCCCGGATCTGGGACCTGCTGCGGGTACTGGACCAGCAGGTCGCCGAGCTGGCCCGCACGGCCCGCAACGACCCGCTGACCGGGCTGGCGAACCGGCGCTCGTGGGACCTGGAACTGGCTCGGTTGATGGATGTTCCGGACGAGCCGGTGCTGCTGGTGGGGCTGCTGGACCTGGACCACTTCAAGAAGTACAACGACACCCACGGGCACCAGGGCGGTGACGACCTGCTGCGGGAGGCGGCGCGGGCGTGGAGTCTGGGGATCGGGCCGCAGGGGCGGATCGCGCGCTGGGGCGGTGAGGAGTTCGCGGTCGCACTGCGCTGCGCCACCGTCGAGGAAGGCGTGGCCCGGCTGGACGGGCTGCGTGCGCTGGTGCCGTTCGGCGAGACCTGCTCGGTCGGGATCGCCCGGTGGGACGGGACGGAACCGGCGGACGACCTGCTGCGGCGCGCGGACGAGGCCCTCTACCGGGCCAAGGCCTCCGGCCGCGACCGCTCGGTCCTGTCCGGCCGGCCTGCGGGCGTCACCACGGTGTGAGCTGCTCGCCCGTGGCATCCACCGGACCGGCCGCGACCGGGCCCCGGTAGTGCCTGCACCACCACGACGGTACGGCTGGCCCCCGCCCGGGCTGTGCAGCAGGAGGCAATGACCGGCGCACAGCGGGCGGACAGGCTTGACCCATGACGACGAAGACCACGACCAAGAAGGCATTCATGTTCACCGCGGCCGCCGTCCTGGCCGGTTCCGGAGCCGTCGCCGCGACCTCCGCGGCCGCGACCGACTCCGGGCGCCCGGCCGGTGGTGACGCGGTGATGCGCGACGTCGCGCACCACGTCCTGGGCAGCGGCGCCCCCGGGTACATGGCTCTCATCGACAACGGGCACCGCACCGACCGGACGGCCTCGGGGGTCGCCGACCGCGAGAGCGGGCGCCCGCTGCGGGGCACCGAGCAGTTCGAGATCGGCAGCAACACCAAGACGTTCATGTCGGCGCTGACCCTGCAGCTCGTGGACCGGCGCCAGGTCGACCTGGACGCCCCGATCGAGAAGTACCTGCCCGGCGTCGTTCCCGGCGGGGACGCGATCACCGTGCGCATGCTGCTCAACCACACCAGCGGCCTGTTCAACTACACCGCCGACCAGGACTTCGCCGAGGGCATGTACACCGACCCGCAGCGCGTCTGGACCGAGGAGGAGCTGCTGGCGGTGGCTTTCCAGCACGACCCGAACTTCGCGCCCGGCCAGGGCTGGTCGTACTCCAACACCAACTACACGCTCATCGGCCTGCTGCTGCAGAAGCAGACCGGCCAGAGCCTGGCCGACCTGGTGCAGCAGCGCATCGCCCGGCCGCTGGGCCTGAAGCACACCTACTTCCCCGAGCCGCGGGCCACGAACACCGGCCCGGGCTACGCGCACGGGTACGCGGTCAGCTTCGCCGACGGTGAGCCCACCTACACCGACACCGCGACCTGGCCGGTCGGTGGCTGGGGCGGCGCCGCCGGGGCGATCATCTCCGACCAGCGCGACCTGTCCCGGTTCTTCTCCGGTCTGCTGCAGGGAAAGCTGTTCTCGGACAGGCAGCTCAACCAGATGAAGCAGACCGTCGACCTGCCCGCCGACTTCCCGATCCAGGGTGGCTACGGGCTCGGCCTGTTCCACATCGACTCGGCCTGCGGCCCGGTCTGGGGCCACGGCGGTGACACCAACGGCCACCACAGCACCGCGGTCGTCAGTGACGACGGACGGCGCACCGCCGTCAGCGACACCACCGCCGGCCCCAGCGACCTGACGCCGAACGACGGTGCCAACCGCTTCGCCCAGGTCGCGTTCGCGGCCCAGGACGTCACCACCTGCAAGATGCTCGGCAAGCCGGTGCCGCAGACCGTCACCGATGCCCTGCACGGCCGGACGCCCGTGGCCGCGTCCTGAGCCGTCCTGACCGGTCCGGGCCGGCCGAGATCACCTCGGCCGGCCCGAACGCGTTGCGGCTCAGGCGCTCTCCTACCGGTCGCAGCCGAGCAGGTCGCGGTACTCGGTGGCGTCCTGGCGGGTGGCGACCTTGCCGGAGACCAGGAGCAGGTCCGAGGCCGAGGACTCGACGCCGGCACTGACCTCCTGCTGCAGGGGCCAGTTGCGGTGACCGCTCAGGGGCTCGTCCACCTCGGCCATCGTCTTCTCGTCGTCGTCGGCGCGGGCCCGGGTGTAGACGTCCAGCCAGGCGCACCCCACGGAGCCCAGGACGTGGGTGCCGAAATAGGAGCGGTCCTGGGTGAACTCCGAGGCCAGGTCGGCGGGATCGAATCCGTCGGGCACCGGGACGCCGCGCAGCATGTCCTTCGCCACCGCCCCGGACCGCGCCGAGGGCACGACCTGCTCCCCCAGCGACTCTTCCCACTGCTCGGGGGTGAGCACGGTCAGATCGCTCAGCACCGTGGTGAACTCGTCGCGGGTGCGCACGCCCTGCACCCGCACTGTGGTGAACACGGTTCCGGAGGTGAAGAGCGCCTCGTGGGTCAGGGCGTCGGCGAGAACCGTCGCACGCTGCCCGAAGATGGTCAGCGGCTCCTCCTCGCGCAGGTCGGCCCGGTGTGAGCTCATGACCAGGTCCTCGACGGTGGAGGGGTACCAGCTGACGGACACCGTGCGCCCCTCGAGCGTGAGCACCTGGTTCCCGCTGCGCCGGTCCTCCTGACTGAGCGACGTCAGCCGCCACCGCGCGTCCTTCATGAACAGGTGCGGGTTCTCGTCGCCGGCCACGGCGTGCTGCGGCAGCTCGGCGGCCGCCGCCGGGGCGCCCGGTCCGGCCGTGTCGTCCTGGCGGCCGACGATCACCACCAGCAGTGCCCCGGCCGCCACGGCGACGGCGGCGACGGCCCCGGCCCACCACCAGCGGCGGGAACCGCCGGGCCGGTCTTCCCCCCACCGGTGGGGTCTTTCGTCGTGGGGACTGGACATGCTCTCCTCCAGGAGTCGCGGCCCGGGCCGGCCCGGAGAACGTCGACGTGCTGGCCATCGGAGCCCTCCTCCCGTTCCCGGCGCGGGCGTCGTGCGGACATCCCTTACATGTCCGCACGAGGCCGGTTCATCACGCCGGGGGCCTCAGGCGGGGGCGGCGGTCCCGCGCAGCAGGATGTCGACGGTGGTGACGATGATGTCGTCGTCGGGCACGTGGCCGTACATCAGGGCCGAGTAGAACATCGCCCCCGACAGCATCCGGGTGCCGGCCAGCAGCTCGGTGCCGGACAGCCGGGTGGCCAGCAGCTCGCGCACGATCCGGTCGCCTCCGCTGACCAGCTGATCGCGGACGGCCGCGACATCGGCCTGGTGGCGGGCCTGTTCGCCCAGGACAGCCATCGCCCGGTCGAGTCCGTGGTCACGGATGCCGTCACGGAAGGCCCGCATCTCACCGATCAGATCGGCGCGCAGGTCACCCGTGGGGGCGTGGTGCGGGATGTCGGCCAGCTGGCCCAGCGCGTCGCGCAGCAGGTCGGTGCGCGTGGGCCAGTGCTTGTAGATCGTGACCTTGGAGTACCCGGCGTGCGCGGCCAGCCGGGCGTGGGTGACGGCGTCCCAGCCCTCGGTGGTGAGGATGCCGAGCGCCGCGCGCAGGACGTCCTGGCGGGTGCGGTGGACGCGCGGATCCACGGCGGGATCCGGTGCCGGGTCTTCGGCGGGTGCCATGGCGGTTGGTTGAAATCTCTCTGCGTTAGTGGTCAGATCATTCAGTAGTGAACTAGAAGTTCACGAAGTCCGGGCCTGCATCCCGGACAGGCTTCCCGTAGCTCGTGACGACAGAATCGAGACGGACCATGCCTGCACTCCTGTTCGGATCCATCAGCACCCTGGCCGACACCTCCGAGCTCCAGAGATCATCCTTCAACCAGGCTTTCGCCGATCACGGCCTGGGCTGGGAGTGGCCCCGCGAGGAGTACCGGTCTCTTCTCGGGAGCAACGGTGGGGCGGCGCGCATCGCTGACTACGCCCGCGCCCGCGGGGAGCAGGTGGACGCCGACGCCGTCCACGCTACCAAGTCGGTGATCTTCCAGAAGAGCCTGGTGTCGAACGGTGCCGAAGCCCGGCCCGGGGTGATCGAGACCATGACCGGCGCCCGCTCGGCCGGTTACCGCCTCGGCTTCGTGACCACCACGTCCGCCGCCAACGTCGAGGCCCTGTTCCAGGCCCTGGCCCCGGCTCTGCGCAGCGCCGACTTCGACATCGTGACCAGCGCCGCCGACGTCCCGGCGTCCAAACCGGACCCCGCCGTCTACGAGCTGGCCCTGCGCGAACTCGGCCTGAGCGCTGCGGACTGCGTGGCGATCGAGGACAACCCGGGTGGTGCGCAGGCCGCGGTCGCCGCGGGGATCGTGTGCGCCGCGTTCCCCAACGAGAACACCGGGGCGCTCGACTTCGGTGCAGCGGACCCGGCCGGGAACCGGCTGAGCTTCGAGGAGCTGGCCGGCCGCATCCCCCGCCGCTGAGCGCATCCCTACCGACGAGCACCGTCGAGCACCGACGAGCACTGTCGAGCACCGGCGGGCGGGCCCTCGTACGGCCCGCCCGCGCCGGTGCACCGCAGCCCCGCGCACCCCGCGCCCACCCCGACCGCCCACCTCATCCGTACGGCGTCCTGACGCCCGCGGACCAAGGAGGAGCCCGTGCGCACCGTCGTCCTGAACCCCGTGGGTGCGCAGGTCAGCGACCTGCCCCTGTCCGAGCCCTCCAGCCGTTCGGCTCCGGACGTGTCGCGACTGCGCCTGCTCCTGGCCGAGCACGGCGTCCTCGTCCTGCCCGGCCAGGAGATCGACGACCCGGACTTCCTCGCGTTCCTGCGGTGTTTCGGCCGGCTGACCTTCACCGCCGGCGAGACCCCGGTGCCGGGGTTCCCCGACCTCAACGTCATCAGCAACGTCGGGCGCACCACGCCGCCGCGCAGCGTCTTCCACGTGGACACCAGCTACGTCAGCAACCCCCCGGCCTACACGGCGCTGCGTGCGGTCACAGTTCCCGAGCAGGGCGGGCAGACCCTGTTCACCAACCAGTACCGCGCCTACGACACGCTGCCGGCCGACCTGCGCGAGTCCCTCCACGGGCGCACTGTCCGGCACGTCGTCACCGGCCTCTCCCCCGACGCCGCCGGGCCGGAGACCGAGGCCCACCACCCCGTCTTCCCGGCGCACCCGATCTCCGGCCGCACCACCGTGTACATCTCGACACCCGAACGCTGTGTCTCCGTCGAGGGTCTGGACGCCGAACGCTCCCGCCAGGTCGTCGCAGCGCTGTACGAGCACTCGACCTCGCAGGCCAACGTGTTCCGGCACACCTGGTCTGCGGGGGACGTGGTGATCTGGGACAACCGGGTGGTCATGCACCGCGCCGACCACGAGGCCGTGAGCGGCGACCGGGTCATGCACCGGGGCATGGTCACCGCTTGAGCGAACGTGCCCGATCTCCCGAGCCTGTCGGTGGTGGCCTCTACGCTCGCGCAGCATGACGGGTGACACGGGCGGCGCAGGGTGGGATCAAGCCGTCAGTGGTATCGGCATCACGCTGGGCGGTGAACGTGAGCGCGGCCGGCTGCCAACAGTTCGATCGGAACCACTACCCGATAAAGTTGGGTCCGAGGGTGTGACACCGGCACCGCTGCGGGCAGGTAGAGGACATGGGCCCCGCCGAACAGCGCTTCCGCGCCATGTACGCAGCGACGTACGAGGACCTCTCCCGTTTCGTACGACGACGAGTACCACCCAGTGACGCCGAGGACATCGTCGCCACCGTGTTCGCCGTCGCCTGGCGCCGCCTGGACGACGTGCCCGACCAGCACGAGCGGCCGTGGCTGTTCGGGGTCGCGCGCAACGTGATGGCCGGTCAGTCGCGCTGGCGGCTGCGGCACGGCGTCGTGGACGTGCGGATGGTCGTGGCCGTGGACCCGGCGCCGGAACCGGACGGGGCGGTCGGGGTCGCGGCCCGCATCGACCTGGTCCGGGCCTGGTGGACACTCAGCGCCGCGGACCGGGAGGTGCTGGCCCTGGTCGCCTTCGACGGCCTGAGCGAAGCCGAGGCCGCCGAGGTGCTCGGCTGCCGTCGCTCGACCTTCCGGATGCGGCTGAGCCGGTCGCGCCGGCGTCTGCGCTCGGCCCTGGGACCCGCCGAACCGGCCCCCGCCCTCGAACACCTGGGAAGTGAGTCATGAACGAGATGGACCAGCTACGGACCCTCGACCCGGCGCGTCACTGGGAGCCCAGCGACACCGACCGGCGCTCGGCCGACGCCATGGTCGAGCGGGTGATCGCCGTACCCCCGCAGTTCACGCCGCAGTCCGCTTCACGTACGGGGCGGCGGATTCTTCTCACCTCCGCGGCCGCCGCGGTGATCGCGGTGGGCGTGACCCTCACCCCGTCGTTGTGGCCGGGTGGCTCGAGCGCCCAGGCGTACGCCGCCTGGGCGACCCCCGGCACGATGAGCGAGGCACAGGCTCTGGCGATGGCGCGCGAGTGCGCCGCCGGGTGGGGTCCGTCCTGGGGCCGGGCCCCGGTCGCCTCGGACATCGTCCTGGCCGAGACGCGCAACGAGGGGTCGCTGCTGCTGATCGCCAAGGGAGGCAGCGAGGATCTGGCCGACTGCATGACGCTCGACGGGGACGGCGGCGTCGGCGGTGCCGACCTGCTGCCGGCCTCCGCCCCTGAGCCCGGGGTGGAGAAGGTGACGATCCAGGGCATGGGTGCGTCCCAGGCGACGAGCGCGGGCGGGTGGACGTCGGAGGTGATCGGGCGGGTCGCCGAGGACGTGATCGGGGTGGACGTCGTGATGGACGACGGCCAGGTCGTGCACGCCAGCGTCCAGGGCGGCTGGTGGGTGGCGTGGTGGCCCGGCCACGAGGGTGGCGAGGACGACACCGCGGACGTCGTCGTGCACAGCCGGGACGGGGACGCGACCTACGTTCCGTCGCAGTTGTTCTGGCAGAACCTGGACTGATGCCCGAACCCGGTCACTGCGGCGGTGTGCCGGTCACCGCGGAGGGGACACCCAGACGACGGAAGCGCCCGGGCGGGATCCCGTACTCGCGGCGGAACGCCCCGGCCAGGGCGAACTCGCTCGAGTAGCCGGTCTGCCGGGCGATCCGCGCCAACGGTGCATCGCTCTGGCGCAGCAGCTGGGCCGCTCGTCCCAGACGACGGCTCAGCAGGTAGGCGCTGGGCGTGCGGCCGAACGCCGTGGTGAAGCGGCGGGTGACCGGTTACCTGGCCGGGGCGAGTGCCGCCGTCCAGCTCGCGGCGGGCTCCTAGCCGAGCCGGAGACCTTCCCGCACCGACCTGGTCAGGACGCCGGCCAGATCAGGACGCCGGGTGGATCCCGGCGAGGGCCAGGTCGGTGAGCCGGGCGGCCTCGCCCGCCGCGTCGGGGTGGGTCTCGGTGGCCAGGGACACGGCGTTGACCAGGATGAGCAGGTCGCAGGAGGCCACCCCGGGCCGCACCGTGCCGGCGGCCCGGGCCCGCTGCAGCAGTCGTTCGGCGGCGTCGCCGAGCATGACGTCGCAGTTGCTGCCGGCCGGGGTGGCGACGCCGGAGAGGTTGACCAGCAGGGCCGAGGCCAGGCCGCGGCTGGTGGCGCCGTAGACGGCGACGGCCTTGAGCCACTCGGCCAGGGCCTGAGCCGGCTCCTGGGAGCCGGCCAGCTCGTCGGCCCGGCGGCACAGCACCTCGACGCGGTCGTGGAAGACGGCGTCGAACAGTGCCCAGCGGGTCGGGAAGTGCCGGTGCAGCGTGGCCGAGCCGACTCCGGCCCGGCGCGCGATCTCTTCCAGCGACGCCCGGGCGCCCGAGCGCGCGATCTCCGCCTCCGCGGCGGCCACGATCTGCTCGTAGTTGCGCCGTGCGTCCGCCCGCCGGGGTTTCGCCGGACGACGCGGGACCTCGGGAGCCCCTGACTCCGGCTGCACATCGACCGCTTCGCTCACGGACCCATCGTAAGGCCTCCAACCGGGGAGGCACCCCATTTACGATTGACAAGTGGGGTGCCCCTCCATATCGTCGACGAGTCAAACGGGGGATGCCCCCACTTTCGTCACGAAGGACCATCATGAGCGAGCCCCGCACCGTCCTGATCACCGGCACCAGCACCGGTTTCGGGCGCCTGACCGCCGAGACCCTGGCCCGGCGCGGCCACCACGTCATCGCCGGACTGCGCGACGTGAAGGGTCGCAACCGGACCGCCACCGCCGAGCTGACCGCTCTGGCCGGGAACGAGGGTCTCTCGCTCGAGGTGATCGAGATCGACGTGACCGACGACGCGTCGGTGACCCGGGGCGTCCACCATCTGCTCACAACCACCGCCCGCCTCGACGCGGTGATCAACAACGCCGGCCGCAACTTCGCCGGCCCCCTGGAGGCGTACACGGCCGCGGAGGCCATGCAGCAGTTCGACGTCAACACCCTCGGCGCGCTGCGCGTGAACAACGCCGTGATCCCGTTCCTGCGTGAGCAGGGCCACGGCGCCCTGATCCAGGTCGGCTCGCTCAGCGGCTGGGTGACGCCGCCGTTCAACGGCCTGTACGCGGCCAGCAAGGCCGCACTCGCCTCGCTCACCGAGGCCTGGCACCACGAACTGGCGCCCTACGGCGTCGAATCCGTGCTCATCGAGCCGGCCGCCTATCCCACGAACATCGGCCAGAACGCGGCCATGCCGGCCGACCAGGAACGTCTCGGGCTCTACGGCGCCACCCTGGCAGCCTTCATCGGGGACATCACGAAGAACGCGGCCGCCCCGGGGTCGACCGCCGAGGTCAGTGACGCGCTGGCCGATCTGGTCGAACTTCCGCACGGCCGGCGGCCTCTGCGCACCCTGGTCGCGCCCGCCCGTCAGTTCGAGGCCGTGCGGGCCGTGCACGAGAAGGCGGCCGAGGCCACCCGGATCGTCGCGGAGGACATGGGGATCGACGGGTACCTGCGCCGGGCCCGGTCCTAGGCGGTCGCACACGCAGGGCGGTGCCGCCGGCCGGGTGGCCGACGGCACCGCACGTGTGCTCAGGGATGCTCAGCGCTGCAGGGTCAGCAGGCCCGGCCGGTACGGGAGCAGGATGTACTCACCGCCCGAACTCGGCGAACGGCCCTGATAGAGCAGTTGCAGATTGCACGGGTCGACGGTCATGGTCTGATCCGCACTGGTGCGCAGCAGCTCACCGTGGCTGATGTCGTCGGTCCAGGTGGCGCCGCTGTTGGCCTTGCCCGCGAACGGGTTGCTCTCGCTCGTCGCCTGCGGGGTCCACGACCCCCCCAGGCTCGTGGCCGTGAACGACCGGAAGTAGCGCCGGTTGTTCGTGCCGATGGCCTCCACGATCATCAGGTACTGGTCGCGGCCCTGGAGCTTGTAGACCTGCGGCGCCTCGAACAGGTTGTTCGTGGTGTCGCTCATCACCACGGTCGAGGTCGTGCCGAAGTTGCCCGGGAAGTTCCCGATCGGCATCGACGCCCGGTAGATCTTGCCGTTGTCCCCGGCGAAGAACAGGTACATGTTCGTGCCGTCACCGATCAGTGCCTGGTCGATGGGGCCGACGCCGGAGTCGGCGATGGTGCCGTTGAACAGGGGCTGCGCGGCCGACCAGCCGTTGGCGTTCGTGGGATCGGACGAGGTCCGGTAGGAGAACTTGGTCGGGCCCCACTGGTACGCCAGAACCCAGATGTTCTTGGGCGCGAAGTAGAACAGGCTCGGCGCCACCGTTCCCGAGTTCATCGTGTTCTGGCTGGCACTCGCCAGGTCCGACCACTGAGAGATCAGGCCGAAGTTCATCGAGCCCCAGGTCTTGCCGGTGCTGGCCGTGGTGGCGTAGACGAGCTGCTTGCCGTTGTAGGGCACGGTGGTGAAGTCCTTCAGCGACACCCAGCCGGACTTGGGGGTGGCCAGCGCCCCGGTCGAGCTCCAGCGGTAGGTCGAGGGCAGCGCGCACCCGCCGGGGGTGGAGCCGCCCCCGCCGACCGGAACCAGCTGCCACTGCTGGTTGGTGCCGTTGGCGTCGTCGTACTGCACGACGTTGCCGCCGTCAGCGGTCGAAGCTCCCTGCACCTCGAGGGCTTTCCCGCTGTTGCGGTTGATCAGCTGGACGAACCCGTCGACGTCCTGGATGCTGAACTGCTGGTTGGCCGCGTTCAGGTCCGTCCACTGCACCACCGAGCCACCGTTGGCCGTCGACCAGTTGTAGACGTCGAGCACCTTGCCCGACAGCCGCGACTTCAGCCGGTAGTACCCGTCGCCCGACGAGACGAACTGCCACTGCTGCTGGCTGCCGTCGTTACGCGTCCACTGGGTGATCCGCGCACCGTCGGTGGTGGCCAGGTTGTACACGTCCAGCGCCTTGCCGCTGTTGCGGTTGACCAGGATGTACGAGGCGTTGGTGTCGATCGTGGCGGCCGAGGCGCTGGTGGGCACGAGCACCGTGAAAAGCCCGGCGGCCAGGGCGGTCACGGTGACGGCGACCAGGCTCAGCCAGGGCCGGCCGCGCTGGTGACGTGTTCTCATCGGTGTCCTCCGGACGTCGTTGTCGGTGGGCGCACGGCGCGTCAGCCGATCTTCGCCAGTTGCCACTGCTGGTTCGTGCCGTTCGCGTCGTCGTACTGCACGACGTTGCCGCCGTCAGCGGTCGAGAAGCCCTGGACCTCAACGGCCTTTCCGCTGTTGCGGTTGATCAGCTGGACGTACCCGTCGATCTCCTGGATGCTGAACTGCTGGTTGGCCGCGTTCAGGTCCGTCCACTGCACCACCGAGCCACCGTTGGCCGTCGACCAGTTGTAGACGTCGAGCACCTTGCCCGACAGCCGCGACTTCAGCCGGTAGTACCCGTCGCCCGACGAGACGAACTGCCACTGCTGCTGATTCCCGTCGTTACGCGTCCACTGGGTGATCCGCGCACCGTCGGTGGTGGCCAGGTTGTACACGTCCAGCGCCTTGCCGCTGTTGCGGTTGACGAGGGCGTAGGACGCGCTGGTGTCCACCGGGGAGGTGCCTCCACCGCCGCCGTTGCCGGTGCCCGCGTTGAGCGCGTTCAGCACCGAGGTGTAGGCGGCCTTCTTGTTGCCGGAATTGTCGAACAGCAGCGGGTTCTCACCGGTGCGCCAGGAGTCACTGTCGCGGATGCCCCACACCGTGATGCCGGTGCAGCGCGACACCGCCAGGCAGGCGTTCGTCACCGTGGCGTAGATGTTCGCCTGGTTGGAGCCCTGCGCGACGTCGAGCTCGGTGATCTGCACGTCCACGCCCAGGTCGGCGAAGCGCTGCAGGTTGGCCTGGTAGTCGCTGGGGATGCCGGTGCCCAGGTGGGACTGGAAGCCGACGCAGTCGATGGGCACGCCGCGGGACTTGAAGTCGCGGACCATGTTGTAGACACCGGTGGACTTCGCGTTCACGCCGTCGGTGTTGTAGTCGTTGTAGCAGAGCTTGGCGGCCGGGTCGGCGGCCCGGGCGGCCCGGAAGGCGGCCTCGATCCAGTCGTTTCCGGTGCGCTGCAGGTTGGAGTCGCGCCGGGCGCCGCTGCCGCCGTCGGCGAAGGCCTCGTTGACCACGTCCCAGGCGTAGATCTTGCCCTTGTAGTGCGTGGCGACCTGGGTGACGTGGTTGATCGCGGCGTTGCGCAGCGCGCTGCCGGACAGCGACTGCGCCCAGCCGGGTTGCTGCTGGTGCCAGAGCAGGGCGTGGCCGCGCACCTTGGCCCCCATCGAGGTGCCCTGGTTGAGGATGCGGTCACCGTTGGTGTAGGTGAACCGCCCCTGGGACGGTTCGGTGGCGTCCCACTTCATCTCGTTCTCCGCGGTGACCGAGTTGAACTCCGTGGTCAGGATCCGGGAGTAGGTGGAGTCGCCGAGCTTGCCGGCCGCGATCGCGGCGCCGAAGTAGCGGTTCTTGGCCGCCGCGGAGGCGCCCAGGGTGGTGGCGGCGTCCGCCGGGCTCGCGGCCACCAGGGCCAGACCGCCCAGGAGGGCAGCCGCGGCGGCGGCTACGGGCACTCTCCAGCGGGAACCGGCGCGCGCGGAGCGGCCGGCGGGAACGGGACTGAACATGTGCGGGCTGCCTTTCGGGGGATGACGGTGGACCTTTCGTGACCGGCCAGGGCGGCGGGTCGCACGAGTCATGAAGAAATGGCGGCAGCGGCGGTCGGGCCGTGTCCTCCTGCGTCCGCCGGCCTCACGCAGCACCGGCGGCGACCGGTTGACGACTACTCCCGCACGTACCCGGTTCAGGTCGGTGGGGTGCGAAAAAGGTTTCGCCGCAACCGTTCTTCATGTTGCCAGACTGTTTCACGGGCCTCAACACCGACCAGCTGACCGGACGCCGGATAACAACTTTTCGGCGGCCTTCTTCCCGGCCTGCGCGCAACGGAAAATCCCGACGGCGATCTTTCCCAGATTTGTGTTATCCGTAAGGGTCCGCCGTGGTCGCCGTCCCTCGCCTTGACTCAGCCGGCCACCGTCATCCAAAGTCGCATCGAGTTCTGCCCTTTCCACCGGCGGGGAGCCGGTGGCGCCAGCCGTTCCCTCTGACAGCGACGTGGAGATGCCGACCAGTCACCTGGATGAGACCGCTCGCGTCGAGGCGGCGCGGGCCGGAGACCGGCAGGCGCTGGAAGAGGTGCTGCGCGGGCGCCTGCCGTTCGTCTACACCATCGTCCGGCGGGCGATGGGCGGCAGCCCGGAGGTCGACGACGTCGTCCAGGAGACGATGCTCCGGGCGGTGCGCGAGGTGTCCCGACTGAGCCGCCCCGAGAGCTTCCGGGCCTGGCTGGCGGCCATCACGATCCGCCAGATCAGCACCTACCAGCAGCGGGACCGGCGCTGGGAGGCCCACACCACCGCCCTCGACGACCTGATCGGGCACGAGGGGTCGGACGCGTCGCTGAGCTCCCGTTTCGAGGACGTCACGGTGCTGCAGCTGCACCTGGCCGACCAGCGTCACCAGCTGGTGCGGGCCCGGGCCTGGCTGAATCCCGACGATCAGAGCGTGCTCTCGCTGTGGTGGCTGGAGGCCGCCGGCGAGCTGAGCCGGCCGGACCTGGCCGCGGCGCTCGGCGTGAGCGTCGCGCACGCCACCGTGCGCGTGCAGAGGATGCAGACCCAGCTCGCCCTGACCCGTGCCCTCGCCGCCGCGGTCGAGGCCCGGCCGCGGTGCGCCCGTCTCGAGGTCGTCCTGCGGGACTGGGACGGCCGGCCCGGACCCCTGTGGCGCAAGCGCATCCTGCGCCACACCCGCTCGTGCCGGGTCTGCCAGGGCGAGGCCAACGGCCTGATCGCCCCTGAGACTCTCCTGCTGGGACTGGCCCTGCTGCCGGTGCCCGCCGCCCTGATCGGCAAGATCTCCCTGAGCGCGACCCCGTCCGCCGCCGCGACCGCCGGCGCCGGGCCGGCCCTCAAGATCCCGTTCCTGCAGGCCGTGGCCGCCAAACCGGTGGCCGCCCTGCTGGTGACCGGCACCCTCCTGGGCGGTGCCGTCGCCGTCGTCCCCGACCGGCCGGGTCTCACGTCCACTCCCCCCGTCGTGGTCACCCTCCCCCCACCGGTGACCACGACGTCCACCATCCCGCCGACCCCTTCGGCAGCCGCACCCACCCCCTCACCCTCGAGGCAACAGGACGCCCGCCCGTCGCCGAAGACCCCGGCCCGGGCGACGCACGCCGCCAGCACGGTGAGATCGGGAGTGCTGAGAGCCGGGCCGGTCTCCCTGGAGGCCGCCGACATCCCCGGCTTCTACGCCTCGACCAGTGCGACGTACGGAGTCCTGGAGCAGCCGGCATCCGCCGAGCGCGCCACCTTCGTCGTGGTCACCGGCCTGGCGAACGCGGACTGCTACTCGTTCCGCGTGGGCGACGGCCAGTACCTGCGTCACTCCTCCTGGCGGGTGCGCGTCGGCGACGACGACGGCACCGCGTTGTTCCGCGGGGACGCCACCTTCTGTGCCCGCACCGGCTCCGCGTCCGGCTCCGTCGCCCTGGAGGCGGCGAACTACCCGGGCTGGTTCCTGCGTCACCGCGACATGCAGCTGTGGGTGGACCAGGACGACGACTCGGCGCAGTTCCGGGCCGACAGTTCCTTCCGGGTGAGGGCTCCGCTGAGCGACTGACCGCGGCACGACCGGGCCAGACTCCCTGTGGTCCGAGCTCGATTTGACGTTGGCTTGAACCATGTCGGGAGTCGCCGACCGATGGAACGAATTTCACTGTCAGGCAGCACTTTTGATTGTTGACGCGCCCGCCGGTTCCGTTCTACCTTCGGCGCAGCGGACGCCGGCCGGGCACCGTCGTCGAGATCGATGCTCACGCACGCCCACCCTCGTTCCGGGTCGGGCCCCGGCCACTCGACCGACTCGTCCGCCGAAGCGCAGTCCTCAGACCGCAGTCCTCAGGAGGCTCCCGATGACGCAGGATCAGCACCGCCCAGGCCACCGGCCCCGGATCTGGGGTCGCCGGAGCGTCCTGACCGCGATGGGTGCCGTCCCCACGCTCGGGGTCGCCGCGGTCATGGTGGGCGCATCGTCGGCGTCGGCCCAGACCGCGTCCATCAACCCATCGGCCTCACGGCAGACGATCCGGGGTTTCGGGGCGATGACCCACGCGGCCTGGGTCGGTGACCTGACCACGGCCCAGCGGGAGACCGCGTTCGGCACCGGGGCGGGTCAGCTGGGCTTCTCCGTCCTGCGCATCCCGGTCGGCGAGAACCGCTCGGACTGGAGCCGCGACCTGGCCACCGCCCAGCGGGCGGTGCGGTCCGGGGCCATCGTCTTCGCCTCCCCGTGGAACCCGCCGGCGAGCATGACCGAGACCTTCACCCGGGGCAGTCAGACCAACGCGCGGCGGCTGAAGGCGTCGTCGTACGCCGCCTACGCGCAGCACCTGAACGACTTCACGGCCTACATGCGCGGCAACGGCGTCGACCTGTACGCCATCTCGATCCAGAACGAACCGGACTACGCCCAGGACTGGACCTGGTGGACCACCGCGGAGATCACCCGGTTCCTGCGCGAGAACGCCGGCTCGATCAGCACCCGGGTCATCGCGCCGGAGTCGTTCCAGTACGTGAAGTCGATGTCCGACCCGATCCTGAACGACGCCGCCGCCCTGGCGAACGTGGACATCATCGGGGCGCACCTCTACGGCACGCCGTACGCCAACTTCCCCTATCCCCTGTTCAAGCAGAAGGGGGCGGGCAAGGACCTGTGGATGACCGAGGTGTACCACCCCAACAGCAACGCCAACTCGGGCGACGCCTGGCCCGAGGCCCTGGACGTGGGAGAGCACATCCACCACGCCATGGTGGACGCGGAGTTCCAGACCTACGTCTGGTGGTACCTGCGCCGTAGTTACGGTCCCATGCGGGAGGACGGCCGGATCAGCAAGCGCGGGGCCCTGATGACGCACTTCGCGCGGTTCGTGCGCCCCGGGGCCGTGCGCGTCGACGCGACCGCCAACCCGGCCTCGGGCGTCTTCGTCTCCGCCTACCGCACCGGCTCCTCCGTGGTCGTCGTGGCCCTCAACACGAACACCTCGGCGGTGAGCCAGCAGTTCACGCTGGCCGGCACCGCTGTCTCCGGCAGCGTTTCGAACTGGCTGACGGACGCGAGCCGAACCGTCGCGGCGCAGAGTGCCCTGACGATGTCGAACGGTTCACTCACGACCTCGCTGCCCGCCCGCAGCGCCATGACCTTCGTCCTGCCGCTGGGCTGATTCTCGGTCGTCCGGAGCAAGTCGCCGAACGACAGGGGTTCGAGGCCGAGATCGCCACGGGGCCGAGGATCCTGGTGCACCGGATCCTCGGCCCCGCCGCGCCCTCGCGGTGGTCGCAGACGGGCCGCTCCCCCGGCTCGCACGAGGAGCTGAAGCCGGTCTGACATCTTCTTGACAAGTCCTTCACATCTGCTGGGCATGGTGTGCGCCATGACCACCACCCTGCGGCGCTCACGCCGGAATCCGGCCCTGGTTCTGCTCTTTCCCGTCACCACGCTGCTCCTGACCGCCTGTTCCGGTGGCGACGACGGCGGGCCGGTCGCTCCGGTGGCGTCGGTGAAGAGATCGACCACGCCGACCCCCGAGGTGGACGACGCGTCCGGGGCGAGCGCGAACCCCGCCGACGTCGAGGCCCGCCGGCCCCAGCTGCGGGTGGACACGACCGATGCCGAGGAGGGACGTCTCTACACGGTCTGGGGCGACTGCCTGAGGGCGAAGGGCGCGGAGATGGGCTGGAAGGACGGCGGGGACGGCATCCGCTGGTCGTTCCCCTCGCCCGAGGAGAGGAAGAAGTGGCCGCAGGCCTTCGAGGACTGCGCGACCAAGGAACCGATCCTTCCGGCGGCCACCGACCCTGAACGTAACCCGGACTACGACAACGACTTCCGCGCGTACGTGAAGTGCATCAACCGGGACTCCGCCATCATCAAGGTCAAGCAGATCAGCGACGGCTGGACCTACGCCGACGACTACGACGTGCCGGACGGCGCCTGGGCCGACTTCGAGAAGGTCGACCGGGCCTGCGAGATCGAGGGTTTCGGCGGTGAGTGACGAACTTCCCCGGCCCCGGTTGCGACGGCCTCTCACGGTGACGGCGGCCGTGGCGTCCGTGGCCCTGGTCGGCTCCGGCGTCTACCTGATCACCCGCCCCGAGGAGGCCGGGGCGGCCCGGCCTGCCGCCGCCGCCCTGGAGAAGGTCACCGTCACCCGTACCGACCTGGACGACCACCAGCTCCTGCCCGGAACCCTGGGCTACGGACGGCCGCGGGCGGTGAAGGGAACCCGCACCGGGTCGGTGACCCAGATCGTGCGCGCCGGAAAGACTCTGGAGCGCGGCGATCAGCTGGCCCGGGTGGACGACCAGCCGATGATCGTGTTCTACGGGCAGACCCCGCTGTTCCGCGACCTGGACCGGCGGGGCCTGGTGGGCCGGGACGTGAAGGTGGTGGCCGACAATCTGCTGGCCCTGGGCTACGGCATCGGCGAGCAGCCCGCGGTCGGCAGCCTGATCCAGGCACCCGACGAATCCGCCCCCACGCCCCCCGGCGATCCCGACCTCGCGAGAACCGACACGCAGGAGCCGGACCCGCAACCGACTCCGGCGGCGACCACCGCGTCCAGGCGTCACGTCCGCGTCCAGGCGGGCGACGGCGTCCTCACCCCGGCCCTCCTGCTGGCCATCGGCCGCTGGCGGGAGGACGTCGGTCTCGACGACACCGGCACCGACGGTCTACGGATGGGGGACGTGGTGGTGCTCAGCGGCCCGGTACGGGTCGACACCGCGACCGCAGCCCTGGGCGACGCGGGCGACGGCCCCCTCGTCACCGTCACCTCCCGCGAGAAAACCGTTCTGGTACAGGTTGATTCGGCCAGGATCAGCAGTGTCCGGGTGGGTCAGAAGGTGCGGGTCGCCCTGCCCGACCAGAGGCGGGTGCGCGCCACGGTGCGGGGCATCAGCCGCACCGTCGAGGACCAGCCCGAGGATCAGGGCGAGAGCGTGCCCAAGCAGGACGTGACCATCACCGTCGACAAGACCGCCGCCCTGAAACATCTGGATGCCGCATCGGTCACGGTCGAGTTCACCACCGGCACAGCCAAGGACGTGCTCGCCGTGCCCGTGGGTTCCCTGCTGGCCCTCGCCGGGGGCGGTTACGCCCTTCAGCCGCCGCAGGGCGCGCTGATCCCGGTGGAGACCGGGATGTTCGCCGACGGCCTGGTCGAGGTCGAGGGGGACGGTGTCCGTGAGGGGCTGGAAGTGGTGACGACGCGGTGAGCCGGAGCGTTCTGGAGGTCCGGGACGTCAGCATGGTCTACCCCGGCGGGGTGCACGCCCTGCGCCAGGTCCGGCTGAGCGTCACGGCCGGGGAAATGCTCGCCATCGTCGGGCCTTCGGGCTCGGGCAAGTCGACGTTGCTCAACATCATGGGCACTCTCGACCGGCCGACCCACGGCCACGTGGAGCTGGACGGCCTCGACACCTCCCGGCTCAGCGACCGTCAGCTGTCGGCCGTGCGAGGACGGCGTCTGGGGTTCGTCTTCCAGCAGTTCCATCTCGCCGAGGGGCTCAGCGCCGTGGACAACGTGACCACCGGGCTGATGTACGCGGGGGTGCCTCGCCGGCGGCGCGAGCCCCTGGCCCGGGCGGCCCTGGACCGGGTCGGGCTGTCCCGCCGCGCCGGGCACCGGCCCCACCAGCTCTCGGGCGGCGAGAAGCAGCGCGTCGCCATCGCCCGGGCGCTGGTCAACCGCCCCGCCCTGGTCCTGGCCGACGAGCCGACCGGGGCCCTGGACACCGCGACCGGCCTGGCCGTGCTCGACCTGCTGACCTCACTGAACCGGGAGGGCACCACCATCGCCGTGATCACCCACGACCTCGACCTCGCCGCCCGCCTGCCGCGGTGCGTCACGATGCGCGACGGTCGGCTGGTCTCCGACGTGCTCCAGGCGGTGGACGCGTGAGTGTCCCCCCTGAGCTGTCACCGGCCCGGCTCTCGCTGCGGGACCTGCTCGGGCTGGGCCTGATCGGCATCCGCACCCGGCGCCTGCGGGCGGCCCTGTCCGGCCTCGGGATCTCGATCGGGATCGCCACCCTCGTGGTGGTGACCACCATCCCGGCCTCCAGCCAGGCGCACCTCCTGGCCCGGATCAGCGCTCTGGGCACGGACATGCTCCAGGTCACCTACGACGTGAACGCCGAGCCGAAGATCGTCCTCCCGCCCTCGTCGGTGGACATGGTGTCCCGCATCGGCCCGGTCAGCGTCGCCAGCGCGGTGGCGAACCTGAACCGGCGCGTCGTGCGCTCGGAGGCCTCCGGCCCCATCGACGACAGCGGCGTCACCACCCTGGCCGCGCGCGACGACCTGCTGCGGGCCGTCAACGGCCGCGTCCGCTCCGGGCGCTTCCTGTCCCCCTCGACCAGTGCGTTCCCCACGGTCGTGCTGGGCTCGGAGGCCGCCGGGCGGCTGGGCCTGGACGACCTGGCCCGGATCAGGCCGGCGCCCCAGATCCGCATCGGCGACAAGGACTTCACCGTGATCGGCATCCTGGAACCCGTGCCGTTGTTCCCCGACCTGGACGTCTCCGCGCTGATCGGCTGGCCGGCGGCGACCGAGGTGTTCGGGTTCGGCGGCAGCCCGACCATCATCTACGTGAAGGCCGACGAGTCGCTGCTCGCCGACGTCCGCGCGGTGCTGCCCGCGACCGTGAACCCGCAGCTGCCCGGGGTGGTCCGGGTCAGCCGGCCCTCGGACGCGCTGGCCGCCAAGGAGGCCACGCAGCAGGCCTATTCGGGGCTCTTCCTGGGGCTGGCCGGGGTGGCGCTGCTGGTCGGCGGGATCGGGGTGGCGAACACGATGTACATCTCGGTGCTGGAACGCCGCCGTGAGATCGGCGTGCGGCGGGCCCTGGGCGCCAGCCGGGGGCAGGTGCGGGCGCAGTTCCTCACCGAGTCCGCGGCCCTGTCCGGCCTGGGCGGACTGGCCGGGACGCTGATCGGCTGCCTGGCCAGCGTCGCCTACTGCCAGGCGCAGGGCTGGCCCCCGGTCCTGTCGCCGCCCACCCTGATGGCAGGTCTGGCCGGGGCGGTGGTGATCGGGATGGCGGCCGGCGCCTACCCGTCCGTGCAGGCCTCCCGGCTGACCCCCACCGCGGCACTGGCGGCCCCCTGAACGCTGTTCGGGCAGGATTGACCGGGAACGAGCACGAGCCGGATCGAGCGAAGAGGACGACGAGGACCCCGATGGCGCGGGTGATGGTGGCCGAGGACGACCACAAGCAGGCGGAACTGGTGCGGGCGTACCTGACGCACGAAGGCCACGAGGCGGTCGTCGTCACGAGGGGCCGGGCGGTGCTCGAGCAGGTCCGGCTGGCCCCGCCCGACCTGCTGGTGCTCGACCTGATGCTGCCCGAGGTCGACGGCTGGGAGGTGTGCCGCCGCCTGCGGGCCGAGCACACCCTGCCGATCCTCATGGTCACGGCCCGCTCCACCGTCGAAGACCGGCTGCTGGGGCTGGATCTGGGGGCGGACGACTATCTCACCAAGCCCTACGACCCGCGCGAGCTGATGGCCCGGGTGCGGGCCCTGCTGCGGCGCGCCCAGGTGTCCCCGGAGCGGGCGGTCACCCCCGCCGTGCTGGGGGTGGGCGACCTGCGGCTGGACCCCGACCAGCACGAGGTCACGATCGACGGCGTGCCGGTGACCTGCACCTCCGGGGAGTTCCTGATCCTGGAGACGCTGCTGGCCTCACCGGGCCGGGTTTTCACCCGCGCCCAGCTGCTCGACCGCACCCGGGGCAGCAGCCAGAACGTCACCGAGCGCACCATCGACGTGCACGTGTCCAACCTGCGCCGCAAGATCGAGCGCGATCCCCGCACGCCCCGCTACCTGCTCACCGTGTTCGGGGTCGGGTACAAGCTCGGCCCGGGCGCCTGATGGGCATCGCCGGCTCGGGCTCACCGCGCGTCCGCCGTCACCGCAGCCTGCTCGTGCGTCTGCTGCTGGTGTCGCTGCTGATCAGCCTGCTCTCGATCGGGGCGACCGCCTGGCTGGCCGTCACCTCCACCAGCCGGGCCCTGCAGCAGGAGCAGAGCCATGTGCTGGCCGACCAGGCCCAGGCCTACGACGACCTGCTCGGGTACGCCGCCACCCACCGCCGCTGGGACCGGGTCGGCCCGCTGCTGCACGACCTCAGCACCCGCACCGGCTGGGATCTCACCCTGACCACACGGGACCGGGCCCCGATCACCTCCACCGGCGGCGGGAAGGCCCCGGCCGGGCAGCCCTCGGCGGTGGTCGACCCGCTGAACATCGTCCCCAGCCTGGACCCCACCGTGGACGTCGGCTCGATCGACCACCGCGCGGTCGGCCCCTACCGGATCACCGAGTCCGACCAGAACCAGCTCCTCACCCTCGCCGAGCGCTCGGCCGAGTGCGCCCGCACCGTCACCCCGGACAAGGACCGGGCCACGGCGGCGGTGCGGATCGCGACCGACGAGACCGGGCGGCCCCGCCTGGAGTCGCGCCTGCCCACCTGGCGCCGGGTCTACGAACATTGCCGCGCCCCGGCCCTGACCGCCCCCACCCGGACCCAGTGGGAGGCCCTCGGCAAGCTGTCCGAGGCGACGAACCGATGCCTGGACCGCGAGGACCTGCCGCAGGTGAAGCTGGATCTCGGCTTCCGGATCAACTACCAGGCGGAGGCCGACCCGGACGACGCACCGGCCGCCCAGTCCTGTGTGGACCGGGCCCGCCGCGAGCAGCTCCGGGCGCACGTGGCCCCGGCCGCCCTGTTGTTCATCAGCTCGCCCCAGGCGCCCGAGCAGCCCCTGGTCAGCCTGTCCGGTGCCAACATCCGGCGCATCGTGCTGGTCACCGCCCTCGTCCTGGCCCTGACCATGCTGTTGACCACCCTGGCCGGGCTGCGCCTGGTGCGCCCGTTGCGGGCGCTGATCGCCGCCGTGGACCGCCCGGACGGCACCGGCCGGGCGGAGATCTCGTCCAGGGACGAGATCGGGCGGCTGGCCGACGCTTTCAACGAGCTGTCGGACCGGCGCGAGCGGCTGGAGGCGCAGCGCAAGGCGATGATCAGCGACATCGCCCACGAGCTGCGCACGCCGCTGAGCAACGTGCGGGGCTGGCTGCAGGCCGCCGAGGACAACATCGCCGCCCGTGACCAGGCGCTGACCAGCTCGCTGCTGGAGGAGGCGGTTCACCTGCAGCGCATCATCGACGACCTGCAGGACCTGGCCCAGGCCGACGCGGGTGAGCTGCACCTGTACCCGCAGGAGCTGGATCTGGCCGAGCTGGTCGCGCTGGTCACCCAGACCCACCGGGGCGCGGCCGATCTGGTGGGGGTGCGCATCGTGAGCCAGGCACGCAGCGGCGACCGGGTGCACGCGGACGCGACCCGGCTGCGTCAGGTGATCGGCAATCTGCTGTCCAACGCGGTGCGTCACACGCCGGCCGGCGGCACCGTGGAGGTCCGGGCCACGGCGGGCGCCGAGGGGGTGCGAATCGACGTCAGCGACAGCGGTGGCGGGATCAGCGCCGAGGACCTCCCGCACGTGTTCGACCGGTTCTGGCGGGCCGAGAAGTCGCGGGGGCGGGGCGGGGGCGGCAGTGGCCTGGGGCTGGCCATCGCCCGTCAGCTGGTGCGTGCGCACGGTGGCGATCTGACGGCCGTCAGCCGTCCGGGCCACGGCAGCCGGTTCACGATCACGCTCAGCCCCCTCCCGGAGCCGGACGTCGCGTGAGGGCGATCGCCGGGGCGGGCTGTACGGGCGGGCTGTGCGGGCGGGCTGCCCGTGACAGGTGCGCACGGCCCGGGGATACTTACTCGACACTGGACCGGGTCGGAAGGGGCGGGACGCGTGGCTGCCTCACTCGACGAGGTCGACCGCCGGATCCTCGCCGCCCTGCACGAAGACGGCCGGCTGTCGGTGCGGACCCTGGCCGAGAAGGTCCACGTCTCGCGGGCGAACGCGTACGCCCGGATCGAGCGGCTGCGCAGTCTCGGCGTCATCCGGGGGTTCACGGCCGAGATCGACTACTCGGCGGCCGGGTACGCCTCGGCCTACGTCACCCTGACCCTGCACCAGGAGCAGTGGCGCGACGTGCGCCGGCAGCTGCGTGAGCTGCCCGGCGTCGCACACATCGCCCTGGTCGGGGGCGAGTACGACGTCCTGCTCCTGGTGCGGGCCCGCGACAACGAACAACTGCGCTCGGTCGTGCTGGAACGCATCCAGGCGATCGAGGGGGTGGTCAGCACCCGCACGCTCCTGGTGTTCGAGGAGCCCGCGTCGCTGGCCGACCCGCTGATGCTCGACCGCCCCGTCAGCTAGCTAGGCGGCGGCCTGGTCCAGGGACTCGCGCACCAGGCGGTGCGCGGCCTCGTCCGTGCTGATCCGCAGCGCGCGGGCGGTCCGGAAGATCCTCTCCAGGGTGTGCGCGATGTCCTCGACCTTGGCGGCGACCTTCTCCGGGCCCCACCCCAGCACCTCACGGCCGATCAGGTGGATGGCACCGCCCCCGTTGGCCACGAAGTCCGGGGCGTAGACGATCCCGCGCCGGCTCAGGACCCGTGCGGCCGAGTCGCTCGCGAGCACGTTGTTCGCCGCCCCCGCGACGACCCGGGTGTCGATGCCGGAGGCGACCACGTCGTCCACCATGTTGCCCACCGCGCACGGGACGAAGACGTCACCGGCGAACCCCAGGACGTCGTCGACCCCGATGATGCGGGCCCCGAGCTCGTCGGCGGCACGCTCGCAGGCGAGCGCGTCGACGTCCGCGGCCACCAGGCGGGCGCCTTGCCCGGCGAGGCGGCGGGCCACGTCCATCCCGACGGCCCCGAGGCCCTGGACCACCACGGTTGCGCCGTCGAGCTCGGGCATGCCGGCCTCGCGGGCGGCGGCTCGCACCGCCACGTACACGCCGTGCGCGGTCTCGGGGGCGCTGGAGCCCGGTCCCCCGGCCTGCTCGGAGCGGCCGAAGGCGAACCCGCATCGCTGGTGCAGCACGTCCATGTCCGCCGGGCCGGTGCCGATGTCGGGGCCGGTGAAGTAGGAACCGTTGAGCATGGCCAGGTTCTCGGCGTGACGGTCCAGAATGCGCTGCCACACCTCGGGTTCCAGCTGTGCGCGAGGTACCGGCAGGGCGATGACGGACTTGCCGCCGCCCATCGGCAGGCCGGCGGCCACCATCTTGGACGTCATGCTGCTCGCCAGCCGGGTGGCGTCCCGCACGGCGTCGCCGAACGACTCGTAGACCATGGCGCGTGTGCCCCCCGCGGCCGGGCCCCGCTGGGTCGAGTCGACCGCGATGGTCAGGAACGCCCCCGTCTCCTCGTCGAACCGCGAACAGCAGAGCCGGCCGGGCCAGCTGTGGACGACCTCGTCGATGTGCATCGCGTGCTCCCGTCGTCAGCCCCCGTGCCTGCCTCGATTCTTGGCCGGGGCCCGGCCCGGTCGCCCGCCCAGCTGCGGACGCGAGACAGAAGCGGTGGTTACGCGACCTGCGGGAGCCAAACGTCTCGCCCGGGTGGACGAGTGGTGACGAGACTGCGCCACCCGGGTCACCGGAGGGCCCGTTCTTTCGACGCGGAGCAGTACCAGGCTGCGGTGGGGGCACTACCGGCCCGGGATACCGGCTGGCGCACCCGGGCGATGGCGTCAGCCGGTTCAGACACAGGCGACCCCGGATCGGAGGATAACCCCCCATCCGTTCATGTTGTATGCAATGACGGACACGGGCCGCCATTTCACAGAGCCCTCACCGCGCCGGCCGGGAGCGACCAGACCCACCCGATCGTCAGACACACTGCCAACGGCAAACTCCAGATCCCCATCGTCACAGCCCCCCTCTCGCCCCAGAACCAACATCCTTCACCTCAACCCTCTGCGACTCTTCAACTGTATACAATCACTGGCCAGCCGACCATGCCTCACAGCCGGACGGCGAACGACCAAGAACGCCATCACGGGACGAAAGAGGTTAGCCATGGCCCAGAATCCAGTAGCGGTGATCACCGGCGGCGCCAGCGGAATCGGGCAGGCACTCGCGGTCGAATACGCGAGGGCGGGCGTCGACACCGTGGTCGGGTACTTTCCCGGCGACCCCCACGACCCCCACCACACCGAGGAACAGGTCCGGGCCGCGGGCGGGTCGGTGCGGATGCTGCCCGCCGACGTCCGCAGTTCCGCCGACTGCGAAGCCCTGGTCACAGCCGCGGTCGGCCATTACGGACGACTGGACTGCGTGGTCGCGAACGCGGGCATCCTGCGGCGCACGGCCCTGGCGGACATGAGCGACGAGCGATGGGACGAACTGCTGTCGGTCGACCTGGGCGGGGTCATGCGGGTCTTCCGTTCCGCTGTCCCCCACCTGTCGGCCGGCTCCTCCCTGCTGGCGGTGTCGTCCATCACCGGCGGGGTTTTCGGCGCCTCCGAGCGGTCTCACTACGCAGCCGCCAAGGCCGGGGTGGTCGGCCTGGTGCGCGGACTCGCGGTCGAGCTCGGCCCCCGCGGGATCCGGGTGAACGCCCTCCTGCCGGGCCTCGTCGAGACACCTCAGTCCCTCGACGCGACCAACTCCGCGGGCGCCGAGACGCTGGCCCGGCTCGCCGAGGGAGTGCCCTTGCGCCGAACGGCCCAACCCGAGGAAATCGCCCGGGTCGCCCGCTTCCTCACCAGTCCCGACGCTTCGTACATCACCGGCACCGACATCCGCGTCGACGGCGGCATCACCGTCGTTCAGCCCTCCTGACGCATCCCGTTGCCCGGGTTCGCCCCGCTTCGAGCCCGGGTGACAGCCATCCCCGTCGCCCCCTTCCGTCCCAACTGCCACGGCCGGGCGCGCGGGCCGTCCTGCAACTCCTTCTGCACCAGCCGATCTCGTCATCCTGACGCCTCGTTTCCGCCTCATTAATTCCTGGGCAACGTCTTGACGGCCGCGTTCCGCATGCCTAGCTTCGTTCCATCAGACGGAACCCCGGTTCACTCAGTGAACCAGCCCGGCTCGGATCGTCCCCCGACCCCGGCCCGGCAGGACGGGAGATCAGCGTGAGCATGGTTCGGGAAACAGGCTCGTCGGAGGCACCGGCGCGATCAGTGGCTACAGACCTCACCGACGTTCTCGTCGGCGCGGTCGACCTGCACCGGCACGGATACCCCGAGATCTCCGAGCGGCTGCGCACCCCCCTGTCCGACGTCGACGACGTGCGCCTGTGCCGTGACGCCGGCATGGCCGCCACCGTGCTGAAGTCGCACACCTGGCCGACCACCGGCCGGGCCCAGCTGATCGAGCAGGCCGTTCCGGGCATCCGGGTCGTCCCCAGCGTCACGCTGAACCACTTCGCCGGTGGAATGCGGCCCGAGATCATCGAACTCGCGGCCCGCCAGGGGGCCCGGGTCGTCTATCTGCCCACCGCCGGCGCCCGCAGCGACATCCTGCGCGGAGGCATCTCGCAACGCATCGCCGGCGAGATCACGCACTACCATCCCGATCCGGACGAGGGGGTCGTGGTGACGAATGATGACGGCGAACTGACCGAGATGTTCCGAAAATGCCTGGACGTGCTGGATGAATGGCCGATGCTGGTCTACTCCGGGCATCTCAGCGCGCCGGAAGCACTGGCGATCCTGCGCGACGGCCGCCTGAGAGACCGGTTCGTGCTGTCCCACCCCGACAGTCATTCGATCGGGGCCAGCGACTCCGAAGTGGTGACCGCGGCCGGGCTCGGGGCCTACATCGAGATCTGCGCGCTGGGAGTGCATCCCAAGATCGACCGGGTCACGCCCGCCGATCTCGCCCGAACCGTCCGGGCCGTGGGCGCCGAGCGTTGCGTGATCACCTCGGACTACTTCTTCCCGTGGAGCCCACCCTCGAGCGTGACCCTTCACGAGTTCGCGGTGGCCCTGTTCGACGAGGGCATCACCCGTGACGAGCTCGATCTGATGCTGAAAACCAACCCCCGCCGCCTGATCGGTCTGACCGGCGATGAATGACAGCCTGACCCCGGCCACGACCGTGGCGCCCGCCGGCCGGGCCGAGACGCCCCCGGTGCGGACCCGTCGGATCTCACTGGCGGGCCTGCGGCCGCTCGGCCGCACCGTGGTCAACTTCCTGATCTTCGTGCTGCTGGCCTTCTTCCTGGTGAAGCTGATTCCGGGCGACCCGGTCGTCGTGGCCACCGGAGGGCGGCTCTCGGGAGAGCAACTCGAGGCCGCCCGTGAGGTCTACGGTCTCGACGGATCCTGGTGGCAGCAGCTTGTCGACTACCTCCGCCAGCTCGCGACCCTGGATCTGGGCAACTCCATCGCGACCGGCCGACCGATCTCCGACGAACTCCTGGTGCGCATCCCCTCGACACTCGAGCTCGTGCTCACCGGCCTGGCCGCCTCCACCGTCGTGGCGCTCCTGCTCTCCCACTACGTCGTCACCCACCGGGCCGCCTGGCTGTCCAAAGCGCTGACGGTCTACGCTCGTTCGGCGGGAGCGCTGCCCGAGTACGTGGTCGGGATCGCCTTCCTGTTCATCTTCTACGCCAAGCTCCACTGGGCCCCCGCGCCCAGCGGCCGGCTCGATCCGATCCTGCTCCGTCCCCCGGCCACCACGAACTTCCCGATTCTGGACGCCCTGCTGGCCGGGGACACCGTGGCCGCGGCGTCGTACGTCAGCCACCTCGTGCTGCCCGTCCTGGTCATGGTTTTCGCCCACACCCCGCTGCTGATGAAGATGCTCATCCTCAGTCTGGACGAGTCCATCGACGATCCGGCCACGAAGTTCCGGGTCGCCTCCGGGGCACCGCGTTCCATGGTGCTCGCGAGTGTCTACCGCCGGGCCCTGCCCTCGATGGTCGCGACCCTCGGGATGCTGTTCGGCATGTTCCTCGGCGGTGCCGTGGTGCTCGAGGCCCTCTTCGGGCTCGGCGGACTCGGCCAGTACGCGGTCGACGCCGTCAACGCCTCCGACGTCTTCGCCCTGCGGTCGTTCCTGCTCGCCACCGCCGCCCTCTGCCTGCTGATCTACCTGCTCGTGGATCTGGCGATCATGCTGCTCGACCCCCGGCGGCGCGCCGGGGTGGACCGGAAGGACCTCTGATGACCGTGCAGCCCCCGGTCCCCACCAACCGCTCCCTGGACCAGGTGATCCCCCAGCGCACGCGTCGTGGCCGGCCCGCAACCGCAGCCCGGCTCCTGCACTGCCTGCCCTTCACCGCCGTCCTGTTCCTGGCGGCCTTCGGGCCGCTGCTGACGACGCACAGCCCGACCGACGTCTCGGGAGCCGGCTCCGGCGGCCCCTCCGGCACCCACTGGTTCGGCACCGACGCCAATGGGCTCGACGTCTACTCCCGTGTGGTCGACGCCTTCCAGCTCGACGTCGTCGTCGCCCTCGTCATCACCGCGATCGCCACCGGCGTCGGGATCGGCCTCGGCCTGGTGACCGGGATGTACGAGTCACGGCGCTCGTTCCTGGGTTTCGTCGCCCGGACCCTGGCCCGCGGCCTCGACATCGTGCAGTCCATCCCCGTCATGATCGCCGGTCTGGTGATCGTCTCGTTCTTCGGACGCAACGTCGGCGTCATCACCCTGGCCCTGGCCGCCGTGATCACCCCGTTCCAGGCCCGGCTCATGCGCACGGAGGTGCTTCGCACCCGATCGGCCGGCTACGTCGACGCCGCCCGGATGTCGGGCGAGTCGGAGTCCACGCTGCTGCTGCGCCACGTGCTGCCCAACTCCTGGGGACCGACGCTGGAGAACATGTCGACCGTGTTCGCGATGGCGATCATCTTCAACGCGGCCCTGGGATTCCTGGGCGCCGGTGTCCCGGTGCCGACGCCGGAATGGGGCAGCATGCTCGCCCTCGGAGCCCCCGACGCCGCCGTGGGCCGCTGGTGGCCCGTGCTCTTCCCGGCTCTCGCCCTCGCCTTCTCGGTGTGGGCCGCGTCCCTGGTCGTCCCGGTGCTGACCGCGCGCACCGTCAGGCGCTGAAACCCCCGAAACCTCCCTCCCGCAGGTCCCCTCCCACCGTTCCCGAATGGAGTCAGGCGTCATGAACGCAAGAACTTCGATCAACCGCCGAGGGCTGCTGGTCACGGCCCTCGCCGCGACCGCCGCCGTCACGCTCGCCGCCTGCACCGGCGGCTCCGGCACCGCTCAGGCCGCCGGCGACACGGTCGTGATCGTCACGGCCGCGCAGCCGCCGAGCTTCAGCTACGAGACCAGTGTGACCGGTTACGAGGCAGCGGAATTCAACGCCAACACCGGCGCCACCCTCGTGCGTAACCCCTACATCGCCGCCAGCGGCAGCGAGGCCGCCCACCAGGACTACTACACGTTCGAGCCGCTGCTCGCCAAGAGCTACGACGTCAGCGACGACAAGCTCACGTACACCTTCCATCTCGACACCGAGGCCAGCAGCGGCCAGGGGAACAAGCTCAGCGCGGACGACGTCATCTTCTCGATGCAGCGCAAGTACAAGGTGAAGACCAGCGTCGTGCCGTTCCTGACCGCGCCCATCCTCACCGACCCCGACCAGCAGGTGAAGAAGATCGACGACGCCACGGTCTCGATCACGGTGGCCAAGCCGCAGTACGGCTTCACGCTCCTGGCCCTGCTGGCGAACGTCCCCTTCAACATCTACGACTCCACCGTGCTGAAGGAACACGCGACCGCCGACGACCCCTACGCGGTGAAGTGGTCCGAGCAGACCGGTACCTTCGGTTTCGGCGCCTACAAGCTCACCTCGTACGTTCCGGGTGAGCAGATGGTCTACGAGGCCAACACCGGGTACGCGCTGGGTGCGCCGAAGGTCAAGCGCATCGTGCAGCGGGTGGTGGCGGACGCCGGCCAGCGGGCCAACCTGGTCACCTCGGGTGACGCCCAGATCGCGACCCAGCTCCGGCCGGCCGACCAGGCCGGCATGATCTCCGCGAAGTCGGCCCAGGTGTTCACCGTCCCGACCAACTCGTGGGTCTTCATGAACATGGTGACGACCGCCGCGCCCTTCGACAACCTGGTCGTGCGCCGGGCACTCTCGCTCGCGGTGCCGTACGACGACATCGCCAAGAACGTCTACAAGGACCGCATGACGCCCTTCACCACCATGCTGTCCGACCAGGCCCCGGGCTGGAGCGGCGAGGGCCTGAAGGCGAAGGAGACGAACGTCGAGGAGGCCAAGAAGCTCCTGGCCGAGGCCGGTGTGAGCACCCCGGTGAAGTTCGAGCTCACGGTCAACAACGCCGTTCCGGACCTGCAGGAGGCCGCCGTCCAGATCCAGAGCGCGGCCAAGGCGGCGGGTTTCGAGATCTCGGTGAACGCGGTCAGCTCCGCCGAGTTCCAGTCCGGCCTGGCCACCCACGCGTTCCAGGCCATGATGCAACGGGACTGGGCCGTGGTGCAGTCACCGGCCTACGTGCTGCCCCTCTTCTACACCCCCGGCTCGCCGGTCGACTGGTCGGACTGGGACTACCCGCCCATGGTCAAGGCCGTCGCCGCCGGCAACGCCGCGAGTGACCCGCTCTCCGCGGACGGCGGCAAGGCCTGGAACGAGGCCGAGCAGATCCTGGCCTCGCAACTGCCGACCATCTACATGGGAGATGTCCAGCCCCTCAACGCCTTCGCCAACGGCGTCGGTGGATACGTCTTCCGCAGTGACAACGTCATCGACTACTCGCAGCTCAGCCTGAACGGCTGAGACCCGACCGGGACGGACGAGGACCAACCATGGACAGCACCACCGAATCGCGACCCGTTCTCGAGGTGAGGGACCTCAGCGTCCGCTACGGGAACAGCGTGGCGGTCAGCGGGGCATCCTTCACGATCGCCCGGGGCCAGCGCGTGGCCGTCGTCGGCGAGTCCGGCTCCGGCAAGACCAGCCTGGCCAATGCGATCGCCGGATTCGTCGACCCGATGAGCGCGGTCGTGGAGTCGGAGGTGCTGTCCCTGGACGGTTCGGCGCTCCAGCGGACCTTCACCGCGGGGAGGCAGGAGCGCATCCCTCGCCGTACCCCGGGGCTGTCCATGGTCTTTCAGGACGCGATGAGCAGTCTGGACCCGGTCTGGACGGTCGGGAGCCAGCTGACCGCGGTGCTGCGCTCCACCGAGCGCTGCACCCGCTCCGAGGCCCGGGAGCGGGCCACCGACCTGCTCGACCGGGTCGGCATCGTCGACCCGCGACGGGTGATGAGAGCCCGCCCGCACGAACTCTCGGGCGGTATGCGCCAACGGGTCATGATCGCCATCGCCCTGTCCGGCCGGCCCGCCCTGCTCATCGCCGACGAACCCACCAGCGCACTGGACGCGTCGGTGGCCGTACGCACGATGAAGCTCCTGGTCGAGCTGACCCGGACCCAGGGAACGGCCCTGCTGATGGTCACGCACGACATCGAGTTGTGCCGCCGTTTCACCGACCACGTGATCGTGATGTACCGCGGCGAGATCGTCGAGCAGTTGCCGTCGGCCCGGCTGGACGAGGCGGAACATCCCTACACCCAGGGACTCCTGCAGTGCGTGCCCACGCTGGCCAGCGCGGGCCTGGAGCAGCTGCCGACCTTCGAGTCGGTCCGCCGATCGATCGAGGAGGTGACCGGATGACCGCGCGGATCACCTGCGAGGACATCGTCAAGTCGTACGGCCGCAAGGCCGCCGTGCGGGGAGTCTCGTTCACCGTCGGGCCGGGGGCGCGGGTCGGCATCGTCGGCGAGAGCGGTTCGGGCAAGTCCACGGTGGCGAAAATCATCGTGGGGCTGGAGAAGCCCAGCTCCGGCCGGGTCCTGATCGACGGCCGCGAGGTGGCCTCGCTGATGTCGACCCGCAAGGGGGTCCTGGAGTACCGCCGCGCGGTGCAACTGGTGGCCCAGGACACGACCTCCACCTTCGACGCCCGGCACCCGGTGCGGCAGTCGCTCCGCACCCCCGCCCAGATCCTCGGCGGCCTGGACGTCCGGCAGGCGGACGAGGCGATCGAGAACATCACCCACGAGATCGGGATCTCGCCGGAGCTCGTGGACCGCTTCCCGGCCGAGCTGTCCGGTGGGCAGCGCCAGCGGATGGCGATCGCCCGGGCCCTCGTCATCCGTCCCGACGTCCTCGTCTGCGACGAGGCGGTCAGCGCACTCGACGTCTCGGTGCAGGGCGCCGTGCTGAACTTCCTGAAACGCTATTCGCAACAGCACGGCGCCTCCGTGCTCTCGGTCTCGCACGGCCTGCCCGCCACCGCCTTCCTCACCGACGAACTGGTCGTGATGAACGCCGGAACCGTGATGGAGACCGGCCCCACCCGTGCCCTGCTCGCCGACCCGCAGAACGCCTACACCCGCATGCTGGTGGGCGCCTACCGCGACATAGAGAGCCTCGCCCCATGACGCTCGCCTCGGCCCAAACTACTTGCACCGAAACGCTATTGGCCTCATTGACGATGCGTCACCCCGAGGTCTACGGTCGGTTCATGGAACGAAACGCCGATCCGGAAAAGGGATCAGATGTGCAGACGGTCAGCCGTGCCGCGCAGATCCTCTTCACCTTCTCAGCGGAGAACCCCGAGCTGGGCCTGAGCCAGCTCTCCACGGAACTCGGCCTCAGCAAGGCCACGATCCACCGGATCGCACAGACACTCGTCTCCGTAGGCCTCCTGGAACAGAACGCCACCTCGCGGGGATACCGGCTGGGTGTACGGCTCCTGCGGCTGGCCCAGGTCGTCGAGGGATCCATCGACATCCGGCGGGAGGCCCGCGAGGCCCTGCACACGCTGCGCGACGAGACCGGGGAAACGGTCTATCTGATGATGCTGCGGGGCAACGAGGCGCTGTGCGTGGAGCGGCTCGAGGGATCCCATCCGATGCGTGATCTGTCCACCGCCCCGGGTGCTTTCGTTCCGCTGCGCACCGGTGCCGCCGGCAGCGCCATCATGTCCGCGATGCCGGAGGGTGACGTGCGCGCCCTGCTGGGCGACGTGACACCCCGCGCCCTGCGTGACGAGGTGCGCGAGCGCGTCGACACCGCCCGGCAGCGGGGTTACGCGTTCTCGCGCGGTGACATCGCCCAGGGGGTGGGCGCCATCGCCGCCCCGCTGGTCGACAACCACGGCACCGTCATCGGCGCCGTCAGCCTCGGCGGCCTGCTCGAGCGCGTGGAGCAGTCCGAGCAAAGCCTGGTCGGCGCGGTCGCCCGGGCCGCCCGCCTGATCACCCTCCGGATGGGATGGACCACCGAATCATGAACCTGCGTCAGCTGATCAGCGAGTCCGACGGCCCTCTGGTCGTCCCGGGAGTCGGGACGGCGCTGGAGGCTCGGGCCGCCCAGGCCGCCGGGTTCGGCGCCGTGTACGTGAGCGGCTACGCGACCGCCGCCTGGCGTCACGCCGTTCCCGACATCGGTCTGATAGCCCTGGCCGAGATCGAGGCATCGCTGCGGGCGGTCGTCGCGGCCACCGGCCTGCCGGTCCTCGTCGACGCCGACACCGGGTACGGCGACGTCAGCAATGTCGTCGACACGGTGCGGAAGCTCGAGGCGGCCGGTGCGTCCGGCATCCAGATCGAGGACCAGACCTGGCCCAAACGGTGCGGGCACCTCGTCGGCAAGACGGTCGAGCCGGCCGACCGGGCCGCCCTCAAGATCCGGGCCGCGGCGGCGGCGCGGACCGAACCGGAGACGCTCATCGTGGCCCGCACCGACGCCCGGGCCACCGACGGTCTCGACGAAGCCGTCCGGCGGGCCCGGATGTTTCACGACGAGGGGGCTGACGTGTTGTTCATCGATGCTCCCGAGAGCGCCGAGGAAGTGGCCCGCATCGCCGCCGAGGTGCCCGGGATGCGGCTGATCAACGTGTCCGAGTCGGGCCGCACCCCGACCATCCCCCTCGAGGAGTTCGCCCGTCTGGGCATCGAGATCGTGCTCTACCCCACCAGCGCCCTGCGGATCGCGTCGCGGGCGTTCGCCGACTTCTTCGCCGATCTCCGTGCCCAGGGCGACTCCCAGGCGTGGACGCGGCGGATGCACGCCCTGGACGACCTGAACTCCCTGGTCGGACTCGACGAGATCCAGCACCTGGAGGGACAGATCATGGCCGGCCCCACCCGTTCCCCGTTGTCTTCCTGACCCGGCACCTCCCCACCCGAAAGGCCACCACCATGTCGACCTCACCCGACCTCGGCGCACTGCTCGAGCGCATCCAGCACGACCGCGGCGTCGTGCACCCGAACCTGGCCATCGCCGCCAAGTACAGCCCGGCCGCGCTGGAACAGTTCCACACGTCGTACATGTGGGCCGTCCACGGCAACGAGGTGCTCGACCGCAAGACCAAGGAACTGATCATGCTCGCGGCCGACGCGGCGGTGTACTTCACCTACGGCTGCAAGTTCCACATCGGTGAGGCCCTGCGTCACGGTGCCTCCGTCGACGAGATCGTCGCCTCCCTCGAACTGGTGGGCCTGGTGGGCGGTTTCCACGTGCCGATGATGGCCTTCCCGCTGCTGGACGAGGTCCTGGCGACCGAGGAGTTCGCCCACCTCCGCCGGCCGGACCTGACCTTCGACTGACCGGTGACCGAGAGCGTGACCAAGAGCGACGACGGGGCCGGGCCCGACCTGGTCGAGCGGTGGGATCAGGCGCGCGCCCGGTACGAGAAGCACGACGACGAGCTGCGCGCGGTCATCACCTGGATCGACGACTCCCGCGCGGAGGTGGCCGAACGTCAGAAGGAACTGCTGGCAGGCCGTTCCCGGGGCCCCCTGCACGGACTGCTGGTGGGTCTCAAGGACAACATCGACACCGCCGGGGTGCTGACCACCTCCGGGGCCCGGTTCCTGTCGGCCAACGTTCCCACCGAGGACGCCCACGTGACGCAGCGGCTGCGGGCCTCGGGAGCGGTGGTCGTGGCCAAGCTGAACCTGGCCGAGGCCGCCTGGGGCGCCACCACGCAGAACGTCATGTACGGCGCCTGCCGCAACCCCTGGGACACCACGCGGATCCCGGGAGGATCGAGCGGGGGTTCGGGCAGTGCCCTGGCGGCCCGCTACTGCGACCTCAGCCTGGGCACCGACACCGGCGCCTCGGTCCGGATCCCCAGCGCGGTCAACGGCGTCGTCGGGTTACGCCCCACGTACGGTTCCATCTCCAACCGCGGCATCCTGCCGACCGCGCACACCCAGGACACCGTCGGGCCGATGGCCCTGCGGGCCCGTCTGGCCGCCGAGCTGACGCGGGCGGTGGCCGGGCACGATCCCCGTGACCCCTACTCCGTGCCGCATCTCGGCGAGCCCGCCACGGCGCGGCTCGGGCGGGACGTGCGAGGGATGCGGGTCGGGATTCCGGAGTCGTTCTTCTACGACGACCTGGAGTCCGGCGTCGCCGTACGCGTGCAGGAGTTCCTGGCCCATCTCGGCCACCGGGGCGTGATCCTCGTCCCGGTGCCGGACTTCGGTCAGGCCGAGGCCTTCGAGCACTGGACCACCATCGTCCAGTCCGAAGGGGCGGGGTTCCACGAGGAAAGGGTTCGCAGGGCGCCCGAAGACTTCTCGGACGACGTGCGAGGACGGCTCGAGGGCGGCTTGCAGGTGACGGCCGCCCAGCTCGCCCGGTCCCTGAACTGGCGCGCCCGCTACCGGTTACGGCTCGCGGGCGCGTTCGCCGGGCTCGACGCGATGGTGACGCCGTGCGTCCCCGTCGACGTCCCGCCGGCCGACGGGTACGACTCCCGGGAACAGACGCGCACGCTCGGCCGGATCACCTACCCGTGGGCGCTGCACGCGGGTCCCACGCTCAGCCTGCCGATCGGCTTCCACCCCTCGTCCGGGCTGCCGGTCTCCATCGCCGTGTCCGCCGCGGCCTGGAACGAGTCCCGTCTCTTCCAGATCGCCGACGACTACCAGCACGTGACGCAGTGGCACGAGGAGTGGCCCGCGCTGCTCCAGAGGGACTGACCGGCGGCGGCCCGACCGGCCCGCCGCGAACGAAACGAGGACAGATGTACGACCTGATCGTCAAGAACGGCCTGGTGGCCAGCGAGCACGACGTCCTTCCCCTGGACGTCGCGGTCGAGGGGGAGAAGATCGCCGCGCTCGGCACCCGGGGCCAGTTCGATGCCGTCGGAGCGACGAAGATCGTCGACGCGCAGGGCAAGTACGTCGTGCCGGGGGGTATCGACGCCCACGTGCACTTCGATCTCGCCGTCTCCGACGTCATGATCGCGCAGTCCCCCACCGCCGGTTCACGAGCCGGACTGTTCGGGGGCACCACCACCTACATCGACTTCTCGATCGCCTGGGGCGAGGAGGGCCTGCTCTCTTCCATCCAGAAGAAGATGGCCAGGACGGACGAGCAGAAACCGCACGCCGACTACGCCCTGCACGCCATCATGACGGGCGACTGGCCGATGAGTAACGCCGAGCAGATGCGGGAGGCGATCAGCGGTGGCGTGGTCTCGTTCAAGTTCTTCACCACCTTCCGCGGCAGCGAGACCGTCGGCGGGCTGATGAGCGACGACGGCCGGATCTACTCGGCCATGCGCGAGACCGCGCGGCACGGCGGCATCACGATGGTGCACTGCGAGGACGAGTGCATCATCGACTACCACGTGCGCAAGCTGTATTCCGAGGGGCGCCAGCAGTTCTGGAACATCAACGAGGCCCGGCCCACCCTGGCCGAGGAGGCCGCGGTGCGACGCATGCTCCTCCTGTCGCGCCGCACCGAGTCCCCGCTCTACATCGTGCACGTCTCGGCCCGGGAGTCCATCGACGCGATCACCGAGGCCCGGCGCGACGGGGTGAACGCCTTCGGCGAGATCCTGCACCAGAACCTGGCCTTCGACCCCGAGCGGTACAGGGAACCGCAGGGGCAGCGCTTCATGAACTACCCGGCCAACAAGCCGATCGAGCACCGGGACGCGCTGTGGGCGGCGGCCCACGACGGCCGGCTGCACACCATGGCCAGCGACGACTACACGGTCAAGCTGCAGCCCAAGCTCACCGGCGACACGGTGGACAACATCGCCGGTGGCACGAACAGCATCGAGACCCGGATGGCCGTCGTCTGGTCGGAGGGGGTGGCCAAGCGCAATCTCGACGTCACCCGCTTCGTCGAGCTCACCTCCGCCGCCCCCGCGAAGCTGTTCGGCCTGTACGGCACCAAGGGCGTCATCCGCCCCGGCGCCGACGCGGACCTGGTCGTCTTCGACCCGGACCGCGAGCACGTCTTCAAACAGGACGAGAACCTGCACTCGGACTGCGACTACAGCAACTGGGACGGCTGGGAGACACACGGCTTCCCGGTCCTGACGATCCTGCGAGGCAACGTGATGGTGGACAACGGCGAGTGGGTCGGCCCCGAGGGAATCGGGCGCTTCGTCCCGGGCTCGGCACCGCAGAACGTGGGTACGCGATGAAGGCCGTGGTTTTCGACCAGCACGGCGGACCGGAGGTCCTGCGCTACGAGGACCTGCCGGACCCCGTCGCCGGTCCGGGCGAGGTCGTGATCGACCTGCGGGCCGCCGGCCTCAACCACGTGGACATCGACATCCGTGACGGGGTGTCCCGTTTCGACTTCGAGATGCCGCACGTGCTCGGCATCGAGGGCGCCGGGATCATCTCGGCGGTCGGCCCGGGAGTGGACGAGGCGCGCCTCGGCGAGCGGGTCGCGCTCGCCTACATCCGAACCTGCGGGCAGTGTGAGTGGTGCCTGCGCGGGCAGGAGAACATCTGCGAGAACCGCAAGCTGTTCGGTGAGCACATCCGGGGCACCTACGCCCAGAAGGTCCTGGCCCCGGCCGATCACGCCCTGCCGCTGCCCGACTCCCTCGGCTTCGCGGAGGCGGCGGCCGGGCTCTCGGTCTTCGGCACGGCCTGGCACGGCCTGATCACCCGGGCGGGTCTGACGTTCGGCGAGACGGTGCTCATCCACTCCGTCGGGAGCGGTGTCGCGTCCGCGGCCCTGCAGATCTGCAAGGCCGCGGGAGCAACGGTGATCGGCACCGCCAGCACCGATCTCAAACTGGAACGGGCCACGGCCGACGGTGCCGACCACGTCATCAACTACACCCGCGAGGACGTGACCGAGGCGGTCCGGCGGATCACCGGTGGACGCGGCGTGGAGCTGGTCTTCGACGTCGTGGGCGGCAAGGCGTTCCAGGAGTCGATGTTCTCCATGCGCCCCTACGGTCGCCTGGTCAGTATCGGCGCCCACGCCGGCGAGGTCGTCCCGTTCGACATCATCGAGTTCTTCCGGCGCCAGATCTCGTACATCTCCTCGCACACCCAGACCCGTGACGAGATGCGTCACGTCCTGCGGCTCATGGGAGAGGGAAAACTGAACGCGCGCATCCATTCCCGCTACCCTCTGGAGCGGGCGGCCGACGCCCAGCAGGAGCTGCACTCGCGCACCGCGTACGGCAAGATCATTCTCGACATCGACTGACCGGCGTCCGATGCCGAGCACGACAGAGCCGCCGGGCCCGGGCCCGGCGGCTCTGTCGTGTGCGGTCACCTGATCTCAGGCGTGCGGGCGCACGATCTGACGCATCACCCGAGCGTCCGCGAGAGCGTCCATGGCGGCGTTGATGTCCTGGAGAGCGACCTCTCCGCTGTTGAGCACCTCGACCGGCAGGCGACCGGCCTTCCACAGCGCGACCATGCCGGGGATGTCGCGCTGGGGGACGGAAGAGCCCATGTAGGAACCCATCAGCGTCTTGGCCGAGGCGATCAGGTCCAGCGCGGGCAGATCGAGGCGGCTGCCGGGATTCGGCAGCCCGGTGGCCACCGTCCGGCCCCCGCGAGCGGTGGCCGTGAAGGCCTGGGACAGGACGGCCGGCGAGCCGACCGCCTCGATGGCCACCTGGGCGCCACCGCCGGTGAGCTCGGCGATGCCCTCGCTCGCCTCCTCGGGTGAGAACGTGGCGGTGGCACCGGCTCGCAGGGCCACCTCGCGCTTGGCGGCCACCGGGTCGACGGCGATGATCGGGAAGGCGCCGGCCACGGCGGCGCCGATCACGGCAGCCAGACCCACTCCGCCCAGCCCGAACACGGCGACCGACTGCCCGGCCCGCACCTGTGCGGTGTTCTGCGCAGCGCCGTAACCGGTCAGCATCGCGCAGCCGAACAGCGCAGCCACCTCCAGCGGCACGTCGGGGTCCACGACCACCAGGGAGCGCCGATCGACCACGGTGTACTCACTGAACGCGGAAACGCCCAGGTGGTGGTGAATCCGGCTGCCGTCGGCAGCGTGCAGGCGAGAGCCACCGCCGAGAAGGTCACCGCTGCCGTTCGCCGCGGCTCCCGCCACGCACAGCGCCGGGGTGCCCGACGTGCAGTGCCGGCACAGACCGCAGGCCGGGACGAAGACCAGCACGACGTGATCCCCCGGCCGGACGTCGCCGACCCCGGGGCCGACTTCGCTCACCACACCGGCTGCTTCGTGCCCCAGGGCCATCGGCAGCGGGCGCAGGCGGTCGCCGTTGAGCACCGAGAGGTCGGAGTGACAGATGCCCGCCGCCTCGACCCTCACCAGGACCTCTCCCGGGCCCGGGGGGTCGAGTTCGACCTCGACCACGTCCAGCGGGCGGGTCTGGCTGAAAGGTCGTGGGGCGGAGGACGTCCGCAGCACTGCGGCTCTGGTTCTCATCCGGGACTCCTTGGCTGGCCTGAACCGGGACCTTCCGGCTCCTCGGATGTCATTGTATGCAACTTGCTGACAGCTTGCCATGGATTCCCGGAGCAGCCCTTTGCCTGCCCGATCCCGGCCGGCACCGTCCCGACTTGCCCGATTCCCCTTAACAAGCCTGTTAATAAGCAAGATTAATGGGCTCGAGGCCTTGACCAGGACAGGGTGAAACCGCTTCTCTGCTATCAGCCCTGAGGGTCGGGGCGGAGAGGCAGTGATCCAAAGATGTATACACATCGTCTTGCCAAGCCCTTGGCAGTCCTGGCCATGAGCGCACTCGCTCTGACCGCCTGCACCAAGGCCGGATCCGCGGACGGCGCCGCGGTCGTGGACACCTCGAAAGTTCCCGCCGCCGTGACGGAGGCCGTGAACGTCAGCAAGGAACTGCCGGTCTTCGAGGCCCCCGGCGAGGCGATCGACATCTCCTCGCTCAAGGGCAAGAAGGTCTTCGAGATCCCCTCGGTGCCCGCCCCCTTCATCCAGGGCATCACCTCCGCCATGAAGGGTGTCGCGGCCGAGACCGGCATCGACTACACCGTTTTCGAGAACCAGGGGCAGGTCAGCCAGTGGGTCCAGGGCATGGACCAGGCGATCCGGGCCAAGTCGGACCTGATCATCCTCAGCGGTTCACCCGACCCGCGAGCCCTGCAGCCGCAGCTTCAGGAGGCCGAGGACGCCGGGATCCCGGTGCTGATCGTGCACTTCCACGACGACGGCTCGGTGGCGCCGCCGGAGTGCGAGGGCTGCAACGGAGCGGTCAAGGGGATCGTCACGGCGCCGTTCAACGTGGCCGGTGAGGCCGCGGCGAACTGGATCATCCAGGACTCGGGGGCCGCCGCCAACGTGCTGCTCGTGGGTGGCTCGGACGTCCTGCCCAGCAAGGGCACCGCCGAGGCCATGGGCGCGGTGTTCGACAAGGACTGCGCCGACTGCAAGCACCAGATCATCAACATCCCGGTCGCGGACTGGGGCAACAAGACCCAGAGCGAGGTTCAGTCGGCTCTGCAGAAGGACCCCACGATCGACTACGTCTACCTGCTGTACGACGCGATGGTGGCCGGTGCCGTTCCGGCGGTCGAGACCCTGGGCAAGGCCGGGCAGGTCAAGATCGCCAGTTACAACGGCTCCCCCTACGCCCTGGACTTCATCCGGGACGGGGACGTCGTGGCGATGAACGTGGGCGAGGACACCACCGCCATCGGCTACGCGGGCATGGACCAGGCCTTCCGGATCCTGCTCGGAGAGCCGACGGTCAAGACCAGCACCCCGATCCGGGTCTGGGACGACAGCAACGTCAGCGAGGCGGGCGAGCCGGCCAAGTCCGGGGTCGGTTACGGCGACGCCTACGCCGACGGCTACCGCGCCCTGTGGGGCATGGACAACTGACCTTCGCCCGGCACGACGCCCCGGTGACGCACCATCGGTGCCCACCGGGGCGTCCCCCCTTGGATTGGAGCCGTTTTGACGCAGGCCTCTCCCCTGGTGAGCATCCAGGGCCTCACCAAGAGCTTCAGTGGAGCCACGGCCCTGGACGGGGTCGAACTGACGATCGGCCCCCAGCAGGTGCACGGCCTGCTGGGCGAGAACGGGTCGGGCAAATCGACCCTGATCAAGGTTCTGTCCGGGTTCCACGCCCCGGACACCGGCACCCTCACGGTGCGCGGCGAGCCGGTCGACCTGCCCCTTCGCCCCGGTCAGTACCGGGAACTGGGTTTCGAGTTCGTGCACCAGGACCTGGGGCTGGTCCCCGGTCTCGACGTCACCGAGAACCTTTTCATGGCGGACATCTCGGCCTCGGGTGCCCCGTACTTCTCCTGGCGCCAGGCCCGCCGGCGTGCAGCCGCCGTCTTCGCCCGCTACCGGATCGATCTCGACCCGGGCGCCCTGGTGGGTGACATCCGCCCGGTGGACCGCGCCATGCTGGCCATCGTCCGGGCCGTGGAGAGCCTGCGCGGCGAGTCCGCCCATCCCTCACCCGTTCTCGTCCTCGACGAACCCACCGTGTTCCTGCCCCAGCACGAGGTGGAGGTGCTCTTCGGCTTCGTCCGGTCGATCGTCCAGCAGGGCGCCAGCGTCCTGTTCGTCTCGCACGACCTGGACGAGGTCCTGGAGATCACCGACCGGGTCACCGTGCTGCGCGACGGCCGCACCGCCGGAAGCGCCACCACGTCCGAGCTCACCAAGGACGACCTGGTCCGGATGATCATCGGCCGCGACCTCGCCGCGCAGGAGCACTCCTCCCCCGCCGACGTCGTCCCGTCCGGCTCACCGGTCCTGAGCGTGCAGCACCTGTGCACCGACGCCCTCACCGATGTCTCCTTCGAGCTCAGGAGCGGCGAGGTCCTCGGCATCGCCGGCCTCGTCGGCTCCGGGTACGAAGACGTCGTGTACGCCCTGTACGGCGCCGACCAGCACGCCTCGGGTTCCCTGACCCTGGAGGGCAGCCCGGCCCTCGACCTGCGCCGTCACACACCGCGCGCCGCCGTTCGGGCCGGGCTGGCCCTCGTGCCCGCCGACCGCAAGAACCGGGGCAGCGTGGCCACCCTGTCGGCCGCCGACAACATGAACCTCACCGTGCTGGACCAGCACTTCGTCGGCCTCCGGCTCCGGCACGGGGCCCTGCGCCGCAACGCGCAGGACCTCATGACCAGCTTCGACGTGCGCCCTCCCCGCCCCGACCAGGACTACGGCTCCTTCTCCGGAGGCAACCAGCAGAAGGCCATGCTCGCGAAGTGGCAGCAGACCACACCCCGCGTGCTGCTGGTGCACGAGCCCACGCAGGGCGTCGACATCGGCGCCCGTGAGCAGATCCACCAGATGATCCGTGAGAACGCCGGCACGACCGCCGCCATCTGCGCCAGTTCCGACTACGAGCAGCTCGCGGCCCTGTGCGACCGCGTCGCCATCATCGTTCGCGGGCGCCTGGTGACCGTCCTGACCGGAAGTTCCCTGACCAAGGCCGACATCGCAGACCACTGCCACGGCCGCGCCCTGACCCCTGGAGGCCCCCGATGAGCACGTCCCTCCCTTCCGTCCCGGCCACACCCGGCACCGCCACGCCACCGGCCGACGCCCCGGACCGGGCCGCCGAGAAGGCGCGCCGCCTGCGGCGGGCCAAGCGGCTCGAGGCCGCCGCGCTGCCGCTGGCCTGGCTCGTGGTCTTCACCGTGTTCAGCGTGCTGGAGCCCGAGGCGTTCTTCTCCTGGAGCACGATCAGCTCGCTGCTGGCTTCCCAGACCGTGCTCGTGGTCATCACTCTCGCCCTCATCGTCCCTCTGACCACCGGCGACTTCGACCTCTCGGTGGGTTCGGTCGTCGGGCTGTCGGCGGTCACGATCGCACTGCTCAACGTCAACCACGGCTGGCCCATCCTGGCCGCGATTGCCGCGGCCCTCGTCATCGGGCTCGTCATCGGGGCGATCAACGGCGCGCTGACCGTGCTGCTGGGCATCGAGAGCCTGATCGTCACCCTGGGCATGAGCACCATGGTCACCGGCATCACCCTGTGGGCCAGCGACGCCAGCACCATCACCGGCGTCTCGCAGTCGCTGATCGACGCGGTCATCCGCACCCGCCTGGCCGGCATCCCCGTCGTGTTCTACTACGGCATCCTCCTGACCGCCGCGATCTGGTACGTCTTCCAGTACACCCCGCTCGGCCAGCGACTGCTGGTCGTCGGACGGAACCGGGAAGTGGCACGGCTCAGCGGCATTCGCGTCGGGACGCTGCGCTGGGGCGCCCTGGTCACGTCGGCCACGATCGCGGCCTTCGGCGGCGTGCTCGTCGTGGGCACCTCCGGCTCGGCCGGGCCGTCCACCGGGCTGGACCTGTTGCTGCCCGCGTTCGCCGCCGCGTTCCTGGGGTCCACCACCATCCGCCCCGGGCGGTTCAATCCCTGGGGCACCGTGATCGCCGCCTACTTCCTCGTCACCGGTATCACCGGTCTGCAGCTGCTGGGCGGACAGTCGTTCGTGCAGAACCTGTTCTACGGCGGCGCGCTGATCGTCGCCGTCGCCTTCTCGCAGATCCTGAAGATGCGCCGCGAACGACGTCGCGCCTGAGGCGCGGAGGTGATGCGATCCCGACGTGCGCGTTCCTCCGCCCTGGCCGGCGTTCCCCTGTCACTGACGGCCCTGAGCGCCTGCGCCTTCGTCATGGTGGGCGCCTCGGTCCTGGCCCCGCTCCTGCGAGGCGACCTGGGGCTCGGGCCCACCGGGGTCGGGGCGATCGCCTCGGCCGGATATCTGGGCGCGCTGGTCACCTCCCGCATCGGTGGCCGGCTGAGCGACAGCTTCGGGCCGGAACGGGTCATCGCAGCCGGCCTGGCCGTGGTCCTGGCCGGAGCACTCCTGGCGTCGGCCGCTTCCACGGCGGCGGTGTTCTACCTGGGCATCTTCGTCATCGGGGGCGGGTACGGCCACGTCAACCCCGCCACCTCGGTCCTGGCCAACCCGGCCTCGGCCCATCTCCGGGGTCTGGCGATGAGCCTGAAACAGAGCGGCATCCCGGTCGGCGGAATGGCCGCCGGGGCGGCCCTTCCCGGACTGGGCGGACATCTGGGCTGGCGGACGGCACTCGCGGTCAGCGGCCTGGCCTGCCTGCTGGTGTGCGCATGGGCCCTCCGGGCCGGCCGGTCCGTGCGACTGCGACAGACCGGCGGGAACCGTGAACGGGCCGTGGTCCTGGCGCCCTCCCGTGTCCTCCTGCGCCTGCCGCTCGGGTACGCGTACGGGCCCCTGGTGGCAGGGGTACAGGTCACCCTGTTCGCCATGACCGCGGTCTATCTCGTCGAGGAACGCTCGTACACCGCGTCCCAGGCCGGCTTCGGCGCGTCGCTGCTGCTGTTCGGCGGCCTGCTGGGACGACCCTCCTGGGGCTTCGTCTCCGACCGGTTCCCCTCGCACCGCATCGGCGTGCTGCAGGCCAACGCCGTCATCGGAGCGGCCGGGATCGCGGTTCTGCCCGTGGTTCCCGACGTCACCGTCAGCTTCCTGCTGCCGGTGATCGGGATCGGGGTGGCGGGATGGAACGGCGTCTACATGGCCGCGGTCGCCGAGGCCCGGGCCGACCAGGTCGGCGGATCCACCGGAACGGCGCTCACCCTGGTCAACGTCGGGAACGTCCTCGTCCCCCTGGGAACCGGGGCGGTGGTCGAGCATCTGGCCAGCTGGCGCATCGCCCTGCTGCTGTGCGCAGCACTCTGCCTGCTCGCCGCCTGCGGGCTGGTGTTCGCCCGGGAGATCGTGCCATCCGGCGAATGACGGTCAGGTCGCCGGCCGGGCGGCGACCTGACCGTCATTCGAGAGTCCTTGTCAGACGTCCAGTTCCAGCAGCCGGCTCTTGGCCGCGTGCACGTGCGACTTCATGACGGACTCGGCCCAGTCCGGATCGCCGGCCCGGAACGCCGCGAGCAGATCCCGGTGGTGATTGTTACTGCGCACCTGATCGGCACGGGTGAACGTGTGGATCATGCGGAACACGAGGGGGGCCACCACCACGATGTTGCGCATGGCGGTCAGATGGTGCTGGCCGGCGATATCGGCCACGGAGCCGTGGAACTCACTGTTCAGCTGGCGGATCAGCTCGAGTCGCTCCAGAGCGTCCCGGCCCTCGTCGTCGGTCAGCCGCTCCATCTCGTCACAGAGCTTGGCCAGCCGGGAAACGTCCTCGGTGGTGACCCGGGAGGTGGCCCGGCGGGCGGCGTATCCCTCGACCAGGGCACGCAGGTCGTAGATGGCCGCGATGTCGACCTCGCTCCAGTCCACCACGCGAGCGCCCCGGTGGGCGACGACCTCGACCAGGCCCTCCGACTCCAGCCGACGGATGCTCTCGCGGATCGGGGTGCGGCTGACCCCGTAGCGTTCGGCCAGGTCGGTCTCGGCCAGCCGCTCGCCGGCCCCGATGGTGCCGTTGACGATGTCCCGGCGCAGCAGGCGGTATGCCTGGTCAGCGGCGCGTTCCGCTGTTTCGGCCATGGATGTCGTCCTGCCTGTCGGTCGATCCGGGGGTCGACTCATTCTAGTCGCCGCCCGCCAGGAGCCGACCCGCGCACCTGGCTGTCAGGCGCTGGGGCACCGCGCACAGCACGGCGTCACCCAGGTGATGTGCACCTACAGGTGCGGCCCCCTCCGCCGGCGGCTCGGGACGCGCGGGGTCTCGTCAGGATCGACGAATTCCACCCGCCCGGCACGCCTGAGCAGCTCGAAGGATCCGGCCCCGCTACCCCTCGATGACGGCCATCAGAGCCGTGACGTACGGGGCGGGGTCGACGTCGCCGCGCAGCACCACCTGCTGGCTGTAGCCGGCGCACAGGGAGACGAACGCCTCGGCGATCGCACCCGCGGCCTCTTTCCGTTGCGGCGGAACCAGTTCGGCGACCCGGGCCCGCAGATCGGCGAGTTGTCCCTGCACCACGGCCGCGAGCGCCGGCGACACGGCCGCCTCGGCGTAGATCTGCACCACGAGGCGGCCGTGGTCGGTGTCGCGGGCCTGGGTGCGGACGTGCTCGAGGAAGGTGGCGACGGACGCGGCGGTGAGGGTTTCGGGCAGGGCCTGGGAGCCCTGTGCGCAGACCGCCACGACGATGTCGTCCTTGCTCGTGAAGTAGCGGTAGATGGCGCCGTTGGACAGTCCCGACCCGGCCACGATGTCGGCCATCGACGTGCGGGCGAAGCCGCGGGTGGCGAACTGGTCGCGGGCGGCGTCGACGATCTGCTGACGGCGCGCGTCGAGATGTTCCTGGCTGACCTTCGGAGACATAAAAAGAGTGACCCCTCGTTTTATTTGATACGGTCCCGATCGTACCCCGGATTTCCCCTGGCCCAGGAGTTGCCATGCACTACCAGACCTTCGGCCGGCTGACCGGCCTGCGCGTCTCGGAATACGCCCTCGGCACCGCGAACGTCGGAACCTCCGACGGCAGTACCGGTCTCGAGGGCGCCCGGCAGATCGTCGACGCGTTCGCGGCCGCCGGCGGCACGACGATCGACACGTCCAACATCTACCGCGGCGGGGAGTCCGAGACCGTTCTCGGGGAGGTGCTGGCCGGGCGTCGCGACGACTTCGTGCTGATCACCAAGTACACCGGCACCCGCGAGGCGACACCCCGTCCGGGCACGACCGGCAACAGCCGCAAGGTCATGATCCGGTCGCTGGAGCAGAGCCTGCGGCGGCTGAGGACCGACTACGTGGACGTCTACATGCCGCATTTCCCCGACGGCGTCACCCCGGCCGAGGAGATCCTGGCCGGGTTCGACGATCTCGTCCGCGCGGGCAAGATCCGGCACGGTGGGCTGTCCAATTTCCCGGCCTGGAGGGTGGCCGGCACCGCGCTGCGGGCCGATCTGCGCGGTCTGGCCCCCGTGGTCGGCATCCAGACCGAGTACAGCCTGGCCGAGCGCTCCGGCGAGCGCGAGATGCTGCCGATGGCCGAGGCCCACGGGCTGGGGGTGGTGACGTACTCGCCGCTGGCCGGCGGGCTGCTCACCGGCAAGTACCGCCGGGGTGAGCAGGGCCGGCTGAGCGCACGGGGTGACGCCCTCGAGGGCACGGCCCGGCGCACCGCCGTCGTCGACGCGGTGCTGGAGATCGCCGACGAGCTGGGCACCAGCGCCACGCTGGTCTCGCTGGCCTGGCTGCGCCGCCGCGCGGCGCTGTCCCCCACCGCCGTCATCCCGATCGTCGGCCCGAAGACCGTCGCCCAGCTGGACGCGTACCTGCAGTCGCTGGACCTCGACCTGGGCGACGAGCACTACCGGCGACTGGACGAGGTCAGTGCCGTGCCTCTCGGCACCCCGCACGAGGACGTGTCGGGCGCGCTGCAGCACGGCGCCGACGGTGACCGCTCGCGGCTGCGTGCCCCCGTCGTCCCGGTCATCTGAATCCGGCCGGGGGTCGCCGTGAGAGGGACAGCCCGGCCTTGCCAGATTGTCACCCTCCCGCCGGGATCATCGAGCGTCTTACCGAATGACCGTCTGCTGGGGGTGTCGACGTAGCTGCCCTTACCGCTGGTGCCCGAAAGCTGATACGTGATCCGGGTTCCCTTGGGACAGTTCACGGTCTGCCCTGCACCTGCGTTCTTGGCGCCGTTCTCGTCCTCGAGCACGTGCGGCCGGCCTCGAAACGGACGGTGAACAGGTTCTCGCCCTTGCGCTCGCGCACCACCGGAGGTGGGCACCACAGGTGGCCGCCCCGCACAGGTGCGAACGTGGCTGGGCTGTTCCTGGCGGTCGGCCGGCAGCCAGGAACAGCCCCGGAACTACCAGGCGCTAGCTGTCGCCCAAGCCCGTCCGCTGTTCGGCACCGGATGACGTCCGTGCGGTGTTCCGCCTCGAGCCCCCGTTCGGCACCGCTGACATGCCTGCGGCGTTCCCGTTGCGAGCCCCCGTTGGGATCCAGTTCCGGCGATCTGGCCCCGGAGGTCAAGTCGCGCCCCCGGTGCTCCGACTCGCAGTAGCAGGACTGCGAGGGGGCTGAGGAGTGACGGGCGAGTTGCGGGCGCGAGGTCTCGCCGGCGCACCGGCCGCTCTGCTGCGGGCGGCCGCGCTGGCCGTCGGATGTGTCGCGGCCTCTTTCGGGCTCGCCCAGATCGCCCTGCGTCTCCTGCGGGACCCGGCGCTGCACACCTCGGTCTGGTGGCCTCTGGCCGGAGTCGGGGTCGCGGTCCTGGCCCGGATCCGGCCCGGAGCCTGGCCGCTGGCGCTCGCAGCCCTGGCGGCCGGGCAGATCCCGACCTACCTCACGACGTACTACCCCTTCCCCTCGGCCCTGGGAGGCACCCTGGCCAACTGCGTCGAGGCCCTCGTCGTGGTCACGCTCGCACGCCGCGAACCGGGCGGCATCGTCCTGGACTCCCCCGGGAAGGCCGCCCGGTTCGCGGCGTGCGCGGCCGCCGGGGTGGCCCTGGGAGCCTCGGTGTTCACGGCCGGGCACCTTCCGGACCTCACCGGCGCACAGGCCTGGGTGTTGTGGAACGGATACGTCCGCACCCACGCCCTGGGGCTGCTGCTCGTCTCGCCCCTGTTCCTGGTCTCCGCGGGCCGGCTGAGCCTGCTGACCGACCTGCGGCGCCGGGCCACCAACCTGGAGTGGCTCGCCCAGTTCACGGTGACCGGTCTGGTGACGGCGGGTGTGTTCATGAGTGACCAGACGCTGGTGCCCGGTTTCGTCTGCGCGCTGCCCCTGGTCTGGGGCGGGCTCCGCCTGGGACCGCTACGGGCCATGGGTTCCCTGCTGCTCATGGCGCTGCTCACCACGGTCGGGACGCTCGACGGCACCGGGCCGGTCGTGCAGACTCCGCCCGCCGCCCAGACCCTCGCCGTCCAGATCCTCCTGGCGGTCGCGACCCTGTGCACGCTGTTCATCGTGCTCAGCGCCCAGCAGAAGGAGGCCCTCCTGGACCTGGCCTCGAACCGGGAGGCCGACCTGGCCGAGGCCGAGCGGATCGGCGGCGTGGGTTCGGTCGTCTGGGACCTGAGGACCGGAGGGATGCGCTGGAGCGAGGGGGTGTATCAGCAGCTGGGCCGGGATCGGGCGGACCAGCCCCCGGACATGGACGCCTTCATCGCCGCGGTCCATCCGGACGACCAGGCCGGGGTCGTCGCGAGCGCGAGCGACGTCCTGACCACCGGTCAGGCACCCGGCATAGAGTTCCGTCTGCTGCGACCCGACGGTGTCACCCGCAGCATCGTCACGCGCAACAAGACGGAGTACGGGCCCGACGGCAGCGCCGCGTACCTGAGGGCGATGCTGCTCGACGTGACCGCGATGCGGGAGGCCGAGGTGGCCCGTCAGCGCGCGCACGACAAGCTCACCGGTGTGCTGGAGGCGGTCGAGGACGTGGCCATCATCGGCTCGGACCCGCCCGCCAACCTGATCAGCTTCTTCAGCCGGGGTGCGGAGCGCATGCTGGGCTGGCGGGCCCAGGACGTCGTGGGCCGGGAGTCGCCGCTGATCTATCACAGCCGGGCCGACATCGAGCGGGCCGGGCACGACGCGCTGCGCGTCCTGGGCGATGAGCTGCTGGCGGTCGGCCGCAGCAAACGGCGCTCGGTCTGCCGCCGCCGCGACGGCAGCGAGTTCGTGGCGCAGCTGAGCCTGACGGTGATCCCGGACCCGGCGGGGCAGCCGGCGACCTTCGTCGCGGTGGTGGTCGACCTGACCGAGGTGCTGCGGGCCGAGGCCGAGCTCCAGGAGAGCGAGGACCGGTTCCGCCTCGCGTTCGAGGGCGCGCCGCTGTCGATGGCCATCGTGGCGATGGACGAGGACCTGGACGCCCTGGGGCGGATCGTGCGTGCCAACCCGGCGCTGTGCCGGTTCGTCGGCATGGAGCACGACGACCTGGTCGGGCGGCGTCTGGCCGATCTGATGACGCCGGTGCACGCCGGGATCGCCACGGACGACCTGCGGCAGTTGCTGAGCAGCGGCGGGGACACCACGTCGAACGAGCACGCGTTCCACCGGGCCGGCGGCGGCGAGAGCTGGGGTCTGCTGTCCACGTCGGTGGTCCGGCCCGCGGACGGCCGGGCTCCGTACCTCATCACGATGATCGAGGACGTCACCGCCCAGATGCAGCTCACCGAGCGGCTGAGGCACGAGGCGCAGCACGACCCGCTCACCGGTCTGCCCAACCGCCAGATGCTGCACGGCTGTCTGGCCGAAGCCCTGGCCGACGAGGACGTCTCCCGGGGGCCGGTCGCCGTGCTCTACGTCGACCTCGACGGGTTCAAGGGGGTCAACGACGGCATGGGGCACTCGGCCGGGGACGAACTGCTGGTCCAGGTGGCGCGGCGGATCTCGGCCTGTGTGCGGGTCAGTGACGTGGTGGCCCGCCTGGGCGGTGACGAATTCGCCGTGCTGCTGCCCAGACTGGGCGATCTCCCGGCCGCGCGGGGCATCGCCGAGCGCATCGTGCAGAGTCTGGCCGAGCCGTTCACGCTCGAGGGCGCCACCTGCCGGATCGGGGCGAGTGTGGGGATCGCCCTGTCCGGCCCTCCGGGTTCGCCGGGGGCGGCCCAGGACGCGGCGCCGGATCTGCTCGACGCGGCCGACGAGGCGATGTACGACGCGAAACGGGAGGGCAAGGGCCAGGTCCGGGTCAGCGGACGATGAGGCCAGGACGAGGACCCGCCCGCCGGTGGCGCCGACCGTGAGACGGTAGTCCGAGTTCACGAAGACGATGGAGGACGAGCATGCCCTCGGCGCGTTCCAACGGTCTCGATCTGTACTACGAGACCTTCGGCTCCGACCACGACCCGGCCCTGCTCCTCGTCATGGGCATGGGAGAACAGCTGCTGGGCTGGCCCGAGGAGTTCTGCCGGCGGCTCGCCGACCGCGGCTTCCACGTCATCCGTTTCGACCACCGCGACGTGGGCGCCTCCACCTGGCTCGACGATCTCGGCGACGTCGACGTGAAAGCGCTGTTCACGGGCGACACCTCGACCGTCCGGTACACCTTCACCGACCTGGTGGCCGACACCGTCGGCCTGATCACCGCCCTCGGCCTGTCCCGGGTGCACCTGGCCGGCGTCTCGATGGGCGCCGGCATCGCCCAGCAGATCGCGATCGACCACCCGCCCCTGGTGGCCAGTCTCGCGTCCGTCTCCGGAACCACCAGCGATCCGGCCGTGCGCGAGAGCACGATCAGCGACCCGTCCGTCCTGCTGCCCTCACCCGGCGCCGACCGCGACGCGGCCATCGAGGCCGAGGTCGTGCTCTACCGCGCGATCGGCTCGTCCGCCGTCAGTGACGAGGAACTGCTGCGCCGGGCAATCGCCAAGGTCGATCGGGCACACCACCCGGCCGGGGTCCTGCGTCACCTCGCGGCCAACGCCACCGCCACGGACCGTACGGAAGGGCTACGCGCCGTGTGGGTTCCGACGGTCGTCATCCACGGCGGCGACGACCCGCTGCTGGGCCTGCGCGGCGCCCGGGCGACGGCCGAGGCCACCGGCGCCGACCTGGTCGTGGTCCCGGGCATGGCCCACGACCTGCCCGAGCACGCCTGGAACCCGATCATCGACGCCATCGCCCGCAACGCCGCTGCGAAGACCGCCTCGTAGGCCGGGGCCCTAGACGGGCTGGGTGTGGAACGCGCGGAACGTGTCGCGACGCTCGTGAAGCTCCCACAACCGGGAGGCGACCGCACCCGGGTTGGTGACCGGGTCGTCCTCACTGATCGCCCCGGGCACGATGAGCTGCGCCACGTGCACACCCTCGGGCCGCAGGGCCTCGTGCAGCGTCTGGGCGTAGGCGCTCGCCGCGGCGAAAGCGATGGACGTACCGGCGAAGTCGGCGCGGGGCCGCACCGCACTGCCACCGTGGACGAACAGCACGGTGCCACGGCCGGCGGCCCGCAGGCCGGGCAGCACGGTGTCGACCGCGACCTTGGCCCCGAACAGCGAGAAGCCCAGCGCCGCGTCGAGATCCTCGGCGTCGGTCTCGAGAACCGGCTGCAGGAAACGCCGGTCGACGCTCGGGCTGTACTGCAGCACGTCGATCGGCCCGAACACGTCAGCCGCGCGGTTCAGGGCGACGGCCACCGAGTCGGGGGCGGTCACGTCCGCGGCGAATCCCCGGGCCCGGATCCCCTCGGCCGCGAGCTCGGCGGCGAGAGCGTCGAGCCGGGCCGAGGTGCGGGAGATCAGGGCGACGTCGAAGCCTTCGGCCCCGAACCGGCGGGCCACCGCCGCCCCGACCCCGGGCCCGGCCCCGACAATGGCGAGAGTCGTCATGACGACAACCTACGGGATCCGAAAACCTCTTCCGGCTACCCGTTCTCGTCGGTGACGAGGCCGCTACCCAGCGTGCGTCAGTTGCTGCGGCGGATCTGCGGGGACAGGTGTTGCCCGACCCGGTCGACCAGCATCGTCATCTCGTAGCCGACCAGCCCGATGTCGGCGGTCGGGGCGGCCAGGACCCCGAGCCACGAACCGTCGGACACGGCCATCAGCAGGAGGAACCCGCCCTGCATCTCGACCACGGTCTGCACCACCGCGCCGGCCGCGAACAGCGACGAGGCACCGTTGGTGAGGCTGCCCAGGCCGGAGGCGACCGCGGACAGCTGGTCGGCGCGGTCACGCGGCAGGCCCGCGGAACTGGCGATCAGCAGGCCGTCGGCCGAGACCACGGCCGCGTGGGCCACACCGGGAACGCGCTGCGCGAACCCGTCGACCAGCCAGGTGACGTCGGTACCGGTACTCGTGCTCACTGGTCTCCCCTTGTTGTCGTGGAGGAGCCTCGGTCGGCACCGCCGTCGTTGTTGGTGGTGAAAAGACTGGTGCGGACCGGCTGGAAGCCGGCCCCGGGATGGGCCGCGCTCAGCACCTGGCGAGCACTGGCCAGGGCGCGCTGGTAGTTGCCCAGCAGGGCCCGGGTGCCCGCGGCGTCGGTGGCCCGCTCGGGCCGGCCGGTGACCGGAGGGCGCTGGAGCTTGCGCAGGTAACCGTGGAGATCGATCATGCGCCGGTCACGGCCTGCGCCCGGCGCGCGCGAACAGGCACCCCCGATGGTGCGGCGTCAGTCATGAACCACCTTGTCAGCCGGAGTCGCTGTGGTGCGACCAGATCTCAGAGGACGACTGTGCAGTCACGCCACGTCACCTGCCCGGGGCACGACATCCGCTCGGAACCTGCTCCGCCCCGGAATTGTTCCCCCGGTCAGGACGAGGTACGCCCAGAGTGTCACAAAGGTGGCCCGTGCGGCTCGGTTCAGATCGAGGGATCGAGGACGCCCTTGGTCAGCACCGGGGGCGCGGCGAGGTAGGGGGCCAGGGCCGTGGGCGCGCCGGGGCCGGCGCGGAAGGCCCGGTAGGCCTCGTCGGCCTCCATGGAGTCCCAGTGCTCGACGACGACGAGGCGGGCCGCGTCGTTCTGGTCGGCCATCACCTCGACGCTGCGGCACCCGTCGAACGTCCTGGTCACCTCGAGGACGTCGTGCAGCACGGGGAGGCCCTCGGCCAGGGTCTCGGGCTTGAGCCGGAATTCGAGCACGGCGATCACACTCATGGTTCGTTCCTCGTTCTGTCGATCGGCGGTTGCTTGCGCCCTCTCAGAGCTATCACGGTTGAATGAGGCCATGCGCCCTGTGACCCCCGATCCGATCGGCCCCGGGCAGGAATCGGTCTGGGACTACCCGCGTCCGCCGGCTCTGGTCCGCAGCCCGAAACGGGTGGTGATCCGGTTCGGGGAGTCGCTGATCGCCGACACCGACCGGGCCTGGCGGGTGCTGGAGACCTCGCACCCGCCGACCTGGTACGTCCCCCGGGAGAGCATCGCGGCCGGGGTGCTGCGCCGCTCCGGTGCGCGCTCGACGCTGTGCGAGTGGAAGGGGGCGGCGACCTACTGGGACGTGGTCACCCCGGGCGGGGTGCTGCCGGCGGCGATGTGGTCGTACGAGACCCCCACCACCCGGTTCGCCGAGCTCGCGGGTGCGCTGACCGGGTACCCGTCGCAGCTGGAGTGCACCGTGGACGGGGAACGGGTGCGGCCCCAGGAGGGTGGCTTCTACGGCGGCTGGATCACGGACGACGTGGTCGGCCCGTTCAAGGGCGGGCCCGGCAGCCGGGGCTGGTGACGCCGGGGAACCCCGCCGCACAACCTTCCGGCCGTACCGGGAGTCGAGACATCGGAACGGGCGCCCGCCCGGGCACCTGACCATGTCGACGATGTCCAGGAGTACGAGACGTGAAGATGCGCACGGCCCCGACGGTGGCTGCCGTCCTGATCGCCCTGACCACGACGGGCGCCCTGAGCGCCTGCGGCGGGGGTTCGGCGGTCACCGATCCGCAGGAGCAGGTGGCGGCCCTGCCCTCGTCGGCGGCTCCCTCCGTGTCCGGCCCTTCCGGGAGCGCGCAGAGCCCGCCCGCGAGCGCGACCGGGACCTCCGGGCGTCCTCAGTTGCGCCTCGACGACACCGAGGCCCGGGTCCGGCAGCTGAGCGCGGCGCACGCGGACTGCCTGGCCGAGAACGGAGCCCGCTACGCCACGGACGGCGAGAACCTCGTGGGCGTGGACTCCGGCAACGGCAAGATGCTGGTCCAGCCGATCCCGGAGAAGGCACTGCGGGCCTGCATCGGCCTGGAGCCCCTGGCCCCGGTCGAGATGCGGCCCGACAGCAACCCGCACTACCGCGAGAACTGGCAGGCCAACGTCGCGTGCCTGCGTGAGCACGGGCTGAAGGTGCACCTGACCCAGGACATGACCGATCCCGCCTTCCTGTCGTGGACCTACGACGAGGACGCCGGGATCTCCCCCGACAACCAGCCGCAGATCGAAGAGGACTGCATGGCGCAGGCTTTCGGATCGGGCCGGTGAGCCGGTCCGGCCTGCGCCGGGTCCTGGTGACGGTGGTGGCGCTGGCCGTGACCGCCACCGTGCTGGTCGTCGCCCGGCTGAGCGGTGACCGCGGCGGGGCGGCGGACGCGGTGAGGACGCCGGTGGACGTGGCCACCGTGGTGGTGGAGCGCACGGACCTGGCCGACAGCCAGGTGTTCCCCGGCACGCTCGGGTACCCCTCGAAGGGCACGGTCATGGGATCGGGTGACGGGGTCGTCACCCAGCTCCCGAAGGTGGGCACCCCGATCGAGCGGGGACGCATGCTGTACCGGGTGAACGACCAGCCGGTGGCGGTGTTCTTCGGTGACACCCCTCTTTTCCGGGACCTGACGGCCCCGGGAACCGCGGTGGAGACCGACGTCGACACCGCCTCCGGTGAGAGCACCCCGGACGACGACGGGACCTCCGGCGCGGAGGGCGACGAGAACGAGGAGCCGGGATCCGGGACGGGGGACGGCAAGACCCCGCAGGAGCCCCTGCACGGCCGCGACGTCACCGTGGTCGCGGACAACCTCCGGGCCCTGGGCTACGACATCGGCACCCGCCCGGCCCGCGTCCAGGGTGGCGACGTCTACACCCCGGCCCTCGCCGCGGCGGTCGGACGCTGGCAGAAGCAGGCGGGGATGGACGGCGACGGGGTGATCGGCGCGGCCGACATCCTGGTCCTGCCGGGCCGGGCCCGCGTCGCGAGTGTCGAGGCCCACCTGGGCGATCCGGCCGCGAGCTCGCTCCTGTCGCTGAGCTCGATGAGCAAGGCCGTCACCGTGACGGTCGGGGCCGGGGCCGCGGGCCAGATGCGCACGGGTGACGCGGTGGTCGTCACGATGCCGGACTCGCGGGAGGTCAAGGCCGAGATCGGCGCCATCAGCCGGGTGGCGAAGAAGAGCGACGACGAGTCCAGCACGGTCTCCACGCTCAACGTCACCGTGCGGGCCGAGCGTGCGGCCGACCTGGCCCGCCTCGACGTGGCCGACGTGCAGGTGAAGTTCGCGACCAGCTTCCGGGAAGGTGTTCTGGCGGTGCCGGTCTCGGCCTTGCTGGCGCTCAAGGGCGGTGGGTACGCGTTGCGGACGCCCGACGGGCAGCTGCACGCGGTCACGACCGGGTTGTTCACGGACGGGCTGGTCGAGGTCGACGGTGAGGGCATCACCGAGGGCCTGCGGGTGGAGGCGTCCGGGTGAGCGTCCTGAGGGTGGTGCGGGCCGCGAAGGTCTACCCGGGCGGGGTGACCGCGCTGCGGGACGCGTCCCTGGACATCGAGGCGGGTGAGTTCGTGGCGATCGTGGGTCCTTCCGGCTCGGGCAAGTCCACGCTGCTGAACCTGATGGGCACCCTGGACCGGCCGACGTCCGGCACGGTCGAGCTGATGGGCACGGACGTGACCGGACTGCCCGACCGGGAGCTGTCGGCGGTGCGGGCCCTGCGTCTGGGGTTCGTCTTCCAGCACTTCCACCTGTCGCCCGGGCTCAGCGCGGCCGAGAACGTCGCCACCGGGCTGCTGTACGCCGGCGTCCCCCGGCGGCGCCGGCTGCCGATGGCCCTCGAGGCCCTGGACCGGGTGGGTCTGGGCCACCGGGCCTCGCACCGCCCGCACGAGTTGTCCGGCGGGGAGAAGCAGCGCACGGCCATCGCCCGCGCCGTGGTGAACGAGCCGTCGCTGATCCTGGCCGACGAGCCCACCGGGGCGCTGGACACCCGCACCGGCGCGGCGGTGATGGAGCTGCTCGACACGCTCAACCGCCAGGGCACCACCATCGCGGTGATCACCCACGACCGGGACCTGGCCGCGGCGCTGCCCCGGGTGGTCCGGGTCCGGGACGGGCTGGTGACGTCGTGAGAGGCGTGCGGCTCTCGCCGGCCGACCTCGTCGGGCTGGGCCTGGTCGGGTTGCGCACCCGCAAGCTCCGGGCGGCGCTGTCGGCCCTGGGGATCGCCGTCGGGATCGCGACCACGGTCGTGGTCTCCGGCATCCCGGCCTCCAGCCAGCAGGCCCTGCTGCGCCAGCTGACGCTCCTGGGCACGAACACGCTCAAGGCCGAGGTCTCCACGACCGGCGCGAGCCCGGTCCGGCTCCCCGTCGACGCGGCCCGGCGCGCCGCCCGGATCGGGCCGGTCGAGACGGCCGCCGCGCTCGGCAACACCCAGCAGAACGTGCGCCGCACCGATCGCTCCGAACCGGGCGACGGCGTCGGGATCAGCGTGCTGGCGGCCGAGAGCGGCCTGCCGGCGACGGTGAACGCGACGGTGGCGTCCGGTCGTTTCCTCGACGCGGCCACCGAGCGCTTTCCCACGGTCGTGCTCGGGCACCAGGCCGCCTCGTGGCTGGGGGTCGCGCGGGCCACCCCGGCCGACTCCCCCATGGTGTTCATCGGGCAGCGCTGGTTCACCGTGGTCGGGGTGCTCGAACCGGTGCGCCTGGCCCCGGAACTCGACCAGGCCGTCATGGTGGGTGTCCCCGCGGCCCGGAGCTACCTGGGCTACGACGGGCACCCCTCGACCATCTACCTGAAGGCCCGGGAGGACTCCGTCGAGGACGTGCGCGACGTGCTCGGCGCCACCGTGCACCCCCAGGCGGCGGGGCTGGTGCAGGTGAGCCGGCCGTCCGACGCGCTCGCCGCCAAGAGGGCCACCCAGAGCACGTACGCGGGCCTGTTCCTGGGGCTGTCCGGGGTGGCGGTGCTGGTCGGCGGGATCGGGGTGGCGAACACCATGATCATCTCGGTGCTGGAGCGGCGCCGGGAGATCGGCCTGCACCGGGCGCTGGGGGCCAGCGGACGGCAGATCCGCGGGCAGTTCCTGATCGAGGCGGCGCTGCTGTCCGGGTTCGGCGGGCTGGCCGGGACCGGGATCGGGGTGCTGGCCACGATCTCCTACGCCCTGCACCAGAACTGGCCGCCGGTGCTGCCTCTCACCGCCGTGCTCGCCGGTCTGGCCGGCGCCCTGGTCATCGGCGTGGTGGCCGGGGTGTACCCGGCGGTGAGGGCGTCGCGGATCGCCCCGTCGGTGGCGATGGCGGCGCCGGGGTGACCGCGCGGCACCCCGACGCCGGCCGGTGGTGCCTACGACGGCGGTCGGCGGTCCTTCCACGGCGCCGCGACCTCCAGCTGCGCGGCCACGGCCAGCAGGACCCGCTCGGCCCCCGGGCGGCCCACCAGCTGCACGCCCGTGGGGCGGCCCTGCTCGTCGGAGGCCAGCGGCAGTGAGATCGCGGGCTGGCCGGTCATGTTCACGAACGGCGTGAACGGGGCGAAGGCCTGAGCCCGTTCCAGACCGGCCAGCGGGTTGGCCGGTTCCGGGCCGAGAGCTCCGACGGGCAAGGAGGGTTCGGCCGTGGTCGGGGTGAGGAGCAGGTCGTAGTGGTCCCACCACGTCAGCACCGACCGGATGAAGGCGGGGGCAGCGGCGAAGGCGGATTCCCTCTCGGTGGAGCTCATCTGGGCGCCGAGCGTGGCCAGCGCCCAGTTCAGGGGTTCCACGTCGGCCTCGGTCAGTTCCCGGCCGAGCCGGCGCGCGACCTCCTCGAAGACCTCGAGGATGCCGGTCGCGAAGTAGGCGGAGAAAAGCCGGCCGAGCGTCGCGTCGCCCAGGGCCGTGGGGAAACCCGGCTCGACGTGATGTCCCAGTTCCTCGAGCTGCCCGGCCGCGAGGCGCACGGCCGCGGCGCAGGCCGGGTGCACGGGCGAACCGTCGATCCGGCTGTCCAGCAGGCCGATCCGCAGGGGTGCCGGGGTGACGTCAGCCGCCGTGGGCCCGGGCTGCGTGAGGTCCAGCAGCAGGGCGGCGTCCCGGACCGACCGGGTCACGACGAACTCCGAGATCAGGGCCTGGACCGAGACCGGCGGACCGGAGTCGGCCGGGCGCGAGGGCTTGAGCCCGACCAGGCCGCAGCCGGACGCCGGGATCCGCAGGGAACCGGCGGCATCGCTCGCGTGGGCGGCCGCGACCATTCCGGCGGCGACGGCGGCGGCCGACCCTCCGCTGGACCCTCCGGGCGATCGGCTGAGGTCCCACGGGTTGCGGGTCACGCCCCAGGCCCGCGACTCGGCGGTGGGGAGCGTGCCGAACTCCGAACTCGTCGTGCGCCCGACGACGACGAGGCCGGCGGAGCGGAACAGGTCGACCAGCGGGCTGTCTCGGTCCGCGGCCCGGGACTGCGCCTTCAGCGCGCTGTTCGCGTCCGTGCGCACCTGGCCGGCCACGTCCGCGGTGAGATCCTTGACCAGGAACGGGACGCCCGCCAGGGGCCCCTCGGCGCTCCCGGCGGCTTCCCGGGCCTGATCGAAATACCTGGTGGTGACGGCGTTCAGCGCCGGGTCCAGGTGCTCGATGCGCTCGATCGCGGCGTCGAGCAGGTCGGCGGGCTTGATCTGGCCCCGGGCGAGAAGGTCTTTCTGATCGGTGAGGTCGAGCCAGCGGGTCTGTTCGGCCAAGGAACCCATGTCTACCTTTCGGGGAAGCGAGCACGGTGACGCCGCGGCCCGAAACGTCCCGGGCACAAGCCGGAATCGGACGGGAACGCGGCGTCCGGCTCCGAGTCTGGTCCCGGTCCCCGGGGGCAGCGACTCCTCAGACGACGTTCAAGGATTCGTCAGCTTCCCGGTACGGGCCTGTCCAAGAGGTTCGCGGTGCGGCACAACCTGGCACCGGCCTCAGCCGTCGAGCAGGAGAAGTCGTCGTTCCCGAGGAGTGAGATGTTCAACCTGCCCATCCGTCCCCGCGCCCTGCGCCTGCTCGTCGGTGGCACGCTGGCGGCCGCTGTCACGGCGGTGCTGATGGTGGACGCGTCGGGGCCCGCCGCCGCCGGCCCGCCCTCGCGTCCGGTCACCACGGCGGACGACGTCGTCACCACGACCTACGACCTGGGCGACACCGCGTTCCGGGACCGGGAGTCCGGCGGTGTCGCCGAGATCCGCGGCGTCGTGTTCCGGCCCCGCACGATCAGGGGCAAGGTGCCGCTGATCGTGATCGAGCACGGCACCTGGTATCCCTGCACGTCGGCGGGCGCCTCGAAGTGGCCGTGCGAGAAGGGGCGGGCCGACCCGAGTTTTCGCGGCTACGACTACCTGGGACGCCGGCTCGCGGCCCGGGGGTACGTCGTGGTCTCGATCGGCGCCAGCGGTATCAACCAGACCGCGTTCGCCGACTACGGAGCCCGGGCCCGCCTGATCAACCGGCACCTGAAGCTCTGGAAGCAGCTGCAGGACGGCACCGGCCCGCTGCGGCCGCGGTTGTCCCGGCTGACCGGTCACGTGGACCTGCGCCGGGTCGGCACGATGGGTCACTCGCGCGCCGGCAAGGGCGTGATGTGGCAGGCCTCGGACAAGCACCGTCACGAGTGGCCCCGGGGTGTGACCGTCAGGGCCGTGATCCCGCTGGCGCCCACGAAGTTCGACTGGCCCCAGGGCGACAACAGCGACACGCTCAACACCCGGGTCCCGATCGGGGTCGTGATGGGTTCGTGCGACGGCGGTATCAGCCAGGCGCTCGAGGGACAGGGCTACCTGGACGACGTCCGGGGCAAGAACCGCGCGGCAGCCCATTCGATCGTGCTCAAGGGGGCGAACCACAACTTCTACAACACCCGGTGGACGCCGCCGACGCCGCTCGCGGACGACGACAGCACCTGCCCCGGGCGCACACTCACCCCGGCCGCGCAGCACGACGCCCTGACGCAGTACGCGACGGCGTTCTACGGGCGGTTCCTGCTGGGAAAGCGCGGGTACGACGCGGTTCTGACCGGTCAGCGTCCGCTGAAAGGGGTCAGCAGCACGACACGTACGGTGAGACCGGTCGGCCGGTAGCCCGACACGTCGCTGGAAGGTGTTCCTGGCGGCCAACTCCTGGGCGCCAGGGCAATCCCAGCCCGACGTGCGGGGCTCAGCCGAGGCTGATCGCGAGAACCGCCAGGACGCACGCGACCCCCACGATCACGAGGGCCCAGAAGAGAGGGCCACTGGCCCGCGGCTCGAGGATCTGCTGAGCGCCCGGGCGGGGTTCCAGATGCGCTGCGCGGCGGTGCGACCAGGTCCGCGCGAGGGCGCGCAGCCGGATCGTTGATGCACGATGTGAAGAGTCGTGTCGACCCACGGGACGCCGTCCAATCTGGCGCTTCGCTGCGCCGGAAGAACCACTGCCCCTGAAGCATGTGCCCAGAGCGACGGAGTGGCATCAGGAGAGCGGCACGTTCGCCCGTTCGGCCCAACGGGAGCACCACACGCAGTAGCCCTTACAGCTGAGGGACCGCTTCGTCCCGGCGCCCGCCGCGGGCGTCCTGGCTCGGGGTGACGCCGAACAGGCGCCGGTACTCGCGGCTGAACTGCGAGGCGCTCTCGTAGCCGACCTCGTGCCCGATACCGGCCACGTCGCCGGGCGAGGCGGTCAGGCGGATGCGCGCCCGCTGCAGGCGCAGCTGCTTCTGGTACTGCACCGGGCTCATCGTGGTGACCTCGCGGAAGTGCCGGTTGAGCGTGGCCACGCTGACCCCGGCGTGGCGGGCCAGGTCTTCGGCGCGGATCGCCTGCTGGAAGTTCTGCTCCATCCAGCGCGCCGCGCGCCGCACCATGGCGAACCGGTCGTCGGAGCGGCCGACCTGCCGCACCAGGGCACCCAGCGGGCCGGTCAGCAGGCGCCAGTGGATCTCCCGCTCGATGCCCGGCGCGAGCACCGCGAAGTCGCCGGGCCGCTCCACCAGCCGCAGCAGCCGCAGCACGGCGCCGAGCAGCTCCTCGTCGGCCGTGGCCACACCGACCGCGGCCCCGGCCGGGCGCCGATCATCCGGGGCGGGGGCCTGCGGCAGGAGCTCGGCGATCAGGTCGGGCCGCAGCCTCACCCCGGCCGCCAGGAACGGGTCGGCCTGCGTGACCTGGGCCGTGACCGCCAGTTCCATCGAGAAGACCAGGTACTCGCCGCGCCCGTAGGAGAACTCGTTGCCGGCCAGCGACATCCGCTTGCGGCCCGCCACCACGAACGCGACCATGGGCTCGAAGTTCGAGCAGTACGGCTGGGTCTGCGTGGTGACGGCCGAGACCAGCGAGCCGGGCAGCCAGCTGCCCCGGGCTCCGGCTCCGGCTCGGGCTCCGGCTGCGGGTCCGGCCAGCCGGGGAATCAGCTCGCGCAGTTCGGTCAGGGCATCCACGCGGGCGATTATCGCATCGAGCGGATCCTGAGCGGATCAGGCAAGGGACTGCCCGGAACGATCTAGGATCCCCCGGCCGCCGGGCCGAGGATTGAGTCATGTCGCAGACAGTGCTCATCACCGGAACCTCCAGCGGCCTCGGCCGCGCCACCGCCCGGCACTTCCACCAGCGGGGCTGGAATGTCGTCGCCACCATGCGCAACCCCGAGGCCGAGACCGAACTCACCCGGCTGCCGGGCGTTCTCGTCACCCGTCTCGACGTCCAGGACACCGCGTCGATCACCGCCGCCGTGGCGGCCGCCACCGAGACGTTCGGACGCGTGGACGCCCTGGTCAACAACGCGGGCTTCGGTGCGTACGGGCCCCTGGAATCCACCCCCCAGGAGGTGATCCAGCGTCAGTTCGGGGTGAACGTGCTCGGTCCGCTGGCCACGATCCAGGCCCTGCTGCCCCAGTTCCGCGCCCACGGTGACGGTGTCGTCGTCAACGTGTCGTCGATCGGCGGGCGCATCGCGTTCCCGCTCGGAACGCTCTACCACGGAATGAAGTTCGCCCTCGAGGGCCTGTCCGAGTCGCTGTACTACGAGCTCGCCGCCCTCGGCGTGCGGGTGAAGATCGTCGAGCCGGGCGGTATCCAGACCGATTTCGGCGGCCGGTCGCTCTCGTTCAGCAACGATCCCGAGATCGCCGACTACCAGCCGATCGTGAAGAACGTCATGGACGCGTTCGGGACCCTGATGGCCGGGGGCTCGCGACCCGAACGCATCGCCGAGGCCGTCTTCGCCGCCGCCACCGACCCCTCCGACCGCCTGCGCTACGCCGCCGGGCCCGACGCGGAACAGATTCTCGCGCAGCGGGAGTCGACCCCGGATGCGCAGTTCCTGCCCGCGATCCGCAGCCAGTTCGGCCTGTCGCGCGCGTGAGCACGCGTGATGCCCGGCGGAAGGCGCTCCACCGGGCATCCGTTCCCTCAGCTCCTCGTCTCCGGGCCGTCCGGTATCTCCAGGACGGTGCCCGGGTGACCCGGATGACGGTCCCCCAGCACGCGGCGGCTCACCTCGGCCTCCATCGCGGGGCTGAACGGGTCGGGGCCGTCATCGCTCGCGGCCGGCATCAGGGGCGCCCGAGGTGGGCCACGAGCAGGTTCGGGTCCTTCTGCGTGGTGTAGGCGGCGTTGGTGACGTAGACGGTGTCGCCGCGCACCGCGACCGCACTGGGGTTGGACAGCCCGTCGTCACCGGTCAGGATCGTCGTGGTTGCCGGGCCGTCGACCAGGACGACCTTGTTCTCGGTGACCAGCGACGCGATGAGCTGCTCGCCCTTGCCGGTGAAGGCGAAGTCGTCGATGCCCTGCAGGTCCCGGGCCTCGGTGGTGAAGGTGCCGGCGCCCCGGCCGCGCAGGGGCGAGCTGAGTACCGTGCCCCGGTCGAGGTTGGAGACGTACAGGCGGCCCGCGCGGATCTTGGCCCCGTTGACCCCGAAGAAGCCGGTGGAGGTCAGGGCCGGGTCGGTGCTGAACGTCGTGACGGTACCCCGGGTCCCCACCGAATAGACCACACCCCGAACCGAATCGGTGACGTAGAGCGTCTTCGTGGCGTGGTCCATCACCATGCCGTTGGGCAGGCCCGACGCCGGCAGGTCGGCGATCTTGCGCGGCCGCCGCCCCTCCTCGAACGTCCAGATGCCGGTCTCGGCCCTCGAGCCGGTCGCGTAGGCGACGTAGAACGTCCTGCCGTCCCGCACCAGACCGCTGGTCAGCGGGAATCCGAGCAGCGGCGTGGTGGCGCGGGGGTCCTTCGGGGCCGGGAGCGTGGCCAGCACCCGGACCTCGCCCCGGCTGCTGACGCGGGCCACCTGGCGGGCGCCCGCCAGGGTCACGGCGACGCTGCCGTTGCGGTCGGTCACCACGTTCTCGGGCATCTGGCCGCCCGCCAGGTCGAAGTGGACCCGGATACCGGCGCTGGTCAGCGGCGGTGAGAACGCCTCGGCCGGAACGGCGTTCAGCAGCGCCGCCGCCGAGGCGGAGGCCACGACCGCGGCTGCGGCGGCCAGGCGGGTGATTGACGATGACATGGGTGACTGCTCCGATACTGAGGTGGGGGACGGTGAGGCACGCAGGCCTCGCGGTCCCGATCCTGCGCCGCGGGCACCGGGGCAGCCAGCCCGCGTCATGGGTATCCCCGGCCGGGACACCCAGCGCCGCGGCCGGCTCGGCATACTCGGAGGATGAGTACTGCCGGAGCGCTGGGTGAGACGCTGCAGGCGTGGCGCGCGCGGATCAGCCCGGAGGACGTCGGTCTGCCCACCTACGGTGAACGCCGCCGGGTCAGCGGTCTGCGCCGCGAGGAACTCGCCCTGCTGGCCGGGGTCAGCGCCTCCTACTACACCCGGCTCGAGCAGGGGCACTCCCGCAACGCGTCGCCCGAGGTGCTCGACGCGATCGCCCGGGCCCTGAACCTCACGGCCGCCGAACGCCAGCACCTGGGCACCCTCGCCGCCGTCAGGCCGCGCACCACGCCGCGACGCCCACCGGCCGAGCACGTCGACGAGGCCCTCTCCGACCTGCTCACCGCACTCGGTGACGTGCCCGCACTCGTGCTCGGGCGCCGCAGCGACGTCCTCGCCTGGAACCCGGCCGGCCATGCCCTGCTGGCCGGGCACCTCGCCGCGGACGGCCCGCACCACGCCCGCACGCGTCCCAACATGACCGAACTCGTCTTCCTCGACCCCGACGTCCGGGCCCTGTACGCCGACTGGCCCGCCAAGGCCCGCGCCGTCGTGGGCAACCTGCGCCTCACCGCCGGACTGCACGCCGACGACCCGCTCCTGGCGGCCCTGATCGGGCGCCTCTCCCTGAACTCACCCGACTTCGCGCGTCTGTGGGGCGACCACCGCGTCCACCCTTGTGCCACGGCTGATTACGAACTGCACCATCCGCTGGTGGGCACGCTCACCGTCACCCAGCAGTCGCTGAAGGCCCTGCAGGCGCCCGAGCAGACGCTGGTCACCTGCACGGCCCCGGCCGCAAGCCCCTCCGCACAGGCTCTGGCACTGCTGGCTCAGCTCCGGCCGCACCTGAGACGGCCGTCTCACGAAACGCGGATCCCCCGGCATCCGGACGGCGGAGGGCACATGATCGAGATCGCTCAGTGAGCGACCGGTGACGGGGGATCCGGGAAACGGGTGAGGGCACCTGGGGTGCCTGACGGGACGGGGCCCTCACCCGGCACCACGTGACGCCCGTGGGTTCTGGGCGTCAACGAAAGATCGGCGAAGCACGGACTCGCACGGCGCGTCACGCTCTACACCGGACCGGGCTCCGGACCCCGAGGCGTGCTCAGCAACCGCCGGCGCCGCTCGGCGGTCATGATCGGCCCGAACTCCTTGTCCCACAACAGACCCAGCGGCGCCAGGTGCATCCCGGTCTCGGGCGTCCAGTCGCCCAGGCCGGACAGCACCACACCGAACGCCTCGTCGTCCTGCCCCGCCTTGAGCAGCTGACGCGCCTGCTCGACGGTGCGGGCCCAGGCCGGCGTCCGCGAGAAGTCCGCCGTCAGACCCCGCTCGAACCGGAAGCGCACCGCCAGTTGCCTCGCCTGGGAGGCGAACTCGGGCGGCGAGCTCTGCGAGAACGAGGTCATCCGGTGTTCCTGCGCGGCGTCGGGATCCAGGGCGCCGACGACCAGCAACGGCAGCAGGTCGTTCTGCACCGCCGCGTCGCCGGTCACGGCCCGCGAGCGCCACATCAGGTCGGAGTGGTCGGGGTCGCCGCCGGTCAGGGCCCGTACCTGGATCGCGAGCACCAGTGCCCGGGCGTCGTTGAAGCGGCCGGCCTGCTCGAAGACGTCTTCCTCGGTGCGGTCACCGGCCAGGAGCAGCCGGTAGGCGTGGTCGACCTGCTCGGCGATCTCGGTGTGGGTCTGGCTGTCGGGGCCGTCGAAGGTGAGGAAGGTGGCGTACTGGTCTTCCATCTCGGCCCGGAACGAGGGTTGTTCCTCACCGGCGCCCGGGTACCAGGTGGTGAAGCCGACGGCGGCCCACTCACCGTGCTCGGAGGTGCGGGCCGGGTCGAGCAGGAGGTGGTCGACACCGGTGTTCAGGAGCAGGCTGCGGTGCAGCCGAGGTGCGTCCTCCTGCCATTCCTCGATCAGGCCGGGGGCCAGGTCGCGGGTCCAGCCGATCTCACCGACGGGGCGCACGGCCCCGAAGTCCATGGTGAGGGCGGGCCAGCCGTCGGTCACGGCGTAGAACTCCCGCAGTGACGGCGGCAGTTGACGACCGAGCCGGGTCTCGGCGCGGGCGATGTCGGTCTCGCTCGCGGGGGCGGTGCCGATCCAGCCGGTGGCGCGCATCTCGTCGGTGACGGTGAGCCCGATGGCCTCGGCCTGCTGGATCGCTTCGCGGCTCCAGCGCTCGAGCCAGGCGCGCAGGGTCAGGTGGCTGAGCAGGCTGCGGGGCATGATCGCCACGATATCCAGAGCGGCCCGCCGATCCGGCCGGGGAGGTCTGCCGGTACCCGGAACGCGGGTCACTCCCGGTCGGCGCGGTGCGCGGTGTTGGCTGGGCCCCTCAACCGGCAGCAGGAGGAGACACCATGGAACACCGGCTTCTGGGCCGCACCGGTCTGGCCGTCAGTCCGCTGTGCCTGGGCACGATGATGTTCGGGCCGTGGGGCAACGACGACCGCGCCGATTCGGTCAGGGTCATCCACCGGGCGCTGGACGCGGGGATCACCTTCATCGACACCGCCGACGTGTACTCGGCCGGGGTCTCGGAGGAGATCGTCGGCGAGGCGCTGCGGGGGCGGCGCGACGACGTGGTGCTGGCGACGAAGTTCTTCATGCCGATGGGCGAGCACCCCAATCAGGGCGGCGGGTCACGGAAGTGGATCTTCCAGGCGGTCGAGAACTCGCTGCGCCGGCTGGGGACCGACTACATCGACCTGTACCAGGTGCACCGGCCGAGCGCGGTGATGGACGTCGAGGAGACCCTCGGTGCGCTGACCGATCTGGTGCGCCAGGGCAAGGTGCGGTACATCGGCTCGTCGTCGTACTCCGGTTCGCAGATCGTGGAGGCCCAGTGGGTCGCCCGCGAGCGCCGTCTGGAGCGGTTCGTCACCGAGCAGCCGCCGTACTCGATCCTGGTGCGGGGTATCGAGCAGGACGTGCTGCCGGCGCTCCAGCGGCACGGCATGGGGACGCTGACGTACAGTCCGCTGGCCGGTGGCTGGTTGTCGGGTCGCTGGCGTAGGGACGCGGCGGGCTCGCCGACGTCGTCGGCCCGCCCCGCGGCGCGGTTCGACATGTCGAGCCCGGCCAACCGGCGCAAGCTCGAGGTGGTCGAGGAGCTGGCGCTCCTGGCCGAGCGCGAGAACCTGACGCTGATCGAGCTGGCGCTCGCCTGGGTGATCAACCACCCGGGCGTGACGTCGGCGATCATCGGGCCGCGCACGACGGAGCAGCTGGAGTCTCAGTTGCCGGCGGCCGACATCGTGCTCAGGGCCGAGGTTCTCGACCGGATCGACGAGCTGGTGGCACCGGGGGTGACGATCAATCCGGACGACAACAGTTACGGCGCCTCGGAGCTGACGGCCGAGGCGCGGCGGCGGTGAGTGCACGGCCAGATCCGCGATGCACCACCCGAGGCCGGTCTTGCGCACACGTGCGTGAACGGGACCGACGCCCTGTGTGGGACGCAGGCATCCTCGGGTGAGCGCGGTGGCGGATCACCTTTCTGCCTGCGGGTGAACACCGGGGCGGCCGTCGCCGTGTGAACCAGGAACAGCTGCCCGCCGTACGCCCGAGGAGAACCACCATGCCCGCAACCGCACCGGTCACCGTCGAGGAATGGCGCGCGTTCCTCACCGGGTACAGCCGGGAGGTCCTGAGCTCCCCCGACCAGGAGCGGGAGCAGGCCACCCCCGAGGGCATCGTCACCGTCTCCCGCTTCAGTCCCGAGATGCTCGAGAGCCGCTGGGTGGGCAACGTCCCGGCCGAGGAGGCCGAGATCGCCGAGGCGGAGGCCCGGCTGGAGCGTCGCCTGCCCCCGTCGTTCCGGAACTTCTACCGGGTCAGCAACGGCTGGGGCGAGGCCGGTGAGTTCGGCGAGGACCTGTGGCCGCTGGCGGAACTGGCCTGGGTGCGGGGGCACGACTTCGAGGACCTGGTCGACTCCTGGCACGGGGTTCTCGAGGACAGTGTGCTGGCGCGCCTGCGGGACGGACTGGCCATCGGGTATGCGGACGGAGGGGCCGGGGACTACTGGTTCCTGGTGCCCCCGCCGAACCGGGCCGAGGAGGAGTGGACGCCGTACGTGTGGGCCGCCGGCTCCGGCCAGGAGCCGGAGCCGTTCGAGACCTTCGGTGCGCTCATGGTTTCCGTCCGTGAAGGCCTGTCCTCCTGATCGGCGATCTCCCGTCGGGACGGCCACGTTCCACGGCACCGTCAGCCGCCCCCGGCCCCCCGGCCCCGGGCTCGGCGACCGGGTCGACCGGGTACCGCAGGCACAGCGCCACCGGGCAGTCGCCGCGCGTCGTTGCGGCAGGCAATGGGAAACCCGTGTCCGGCGCCCGGAGTGACACCTACGGTGGTGCCAATCCCACTCGAACGGTTCGGTTCTGAGCCATTCGAGACCCAACCGTACGATGCCCGAGGAGCTTTCATGCCATCCTGGACGATGACCCGACCGGCCCGCGCCCTGATGTTCGCCGCCGCCGGCGCCGCCCTGACGATCAGCCCGGCCATGACCTCGCCCGCGCTCGCGGCCGGGACGACCAACTGCGGGACCACCGCCAACGGCTTCGACCACCACGTCGTGGCCAGGAGCAGAACCGTGGGCGGGCACACCATCCAGCTGTGGACCGGGGCGGGCTTCGACGAGGACTTCGCGAAGATCGCCGCCGGATACCGGTCCGGCGACCGGGTCTGGATCGACAAGCGGAAGACGGGTGCCTCGACCTGGACCCAGTGCGGGCCCTTCTCCCGGATCAGCAGCAACGAGATCTCGAACCCGGACAGCCGCACCCAGACGCGGGCCTGCTTCGACTACGTGACCGGAGGCAGCCGCAAGGCCTACTGCACGGAGTGGTACACCGGCCACAAGGGCTGATCGGCACGGACGAAAGTGACGGCGCGAGGCCGGCCTCGCGCCGTCACCGTCCTCGAAAGATCCGGTGCCGGCGTCAGACGCCCAGGAGCAGGGCACTCACCTGGTCCGGGACGATGACCATGCAGTCGTGCCCACTGCGCAGTTCGTGCACCCGGGCCGGAGGGACGGTCGCGGGAACCGGCCGTCGCTCGAATCCCTCGGGTTCGCTGCCGACACAGTGGATGTGGGTGCTCGGGACCCGGTCGGCCGCCGGGTTGCCCATCCGGACCCGGCCGGTCAGGCAGCCGAGGGCGTGGTCGGAGACCATCGGCTTGAGCCAGGCGACGTCGTCCGGGTCGGTGACCCCGAACAGGCCTGCGGGTGCGGGCATCTCGGGCAGTGGCGGGATGCGCCACGGGGTTGCACCGCGGGCCGCGGCGTCGATGAGGTGCTGAGTGACGGGCATGACGTCGACCGCGTTCTCACCGTCGACCGGCACCATGGCGTCCACGTACACCAGCTGCCCGACGCGTTCGGGAACCCGGTGCGCAACCCCGGAGATCACCATTCCCGCATAGCTGTGGCCGACGAGCACCACATCGGCGAGATCCTCCCGCAGGAGCAGGCCGACGATGTCGTCGATGTGCGTCTCCAGGTCGATGGCGGCACCGAGCAGGTGGGCCGTCTCCCCGTAGCCCGTGAGGGTCGGGGTGAGGACGCGGTGTCCCTGCCCCTCGAGCCGGGTGGCGACCCGTTCCCAGACCTCTCCGGTGTGCCAGGCGCCGTGGACGAGTACGTACATTCGCGAGTTCATGGTGCGAACAGTACGCCCCATTAACTGTTCCTGTCATGTACCGTTCTGGTCGTGGCACAGGAGAACTGGAACGTCGGGTCGCGCTTCACCGGTCCCCTGCATCCGCTCGGGCAGCTGGCGGTCCTGGTCAGTGCGCGGATGACGCAGGTGGCCGAGGCCAACGGCGTCACCCCGATGCAGGCCCGGATGCTGGGCGCGCTGCACGACGGCCCCCGCGGGATGGCCGAGCTGGCACAGTTCCTCAGCATCGAGAAGGCCGCCCTGACCGGGCTGGTGAACCGGGCCGAAGACCGGGGCCTGGTCGCCCGGCAGCCGGTACCGGGCAACCGGCGCTCCATGCACGTGGCCGCCACCCCCGCCGGCGCCGAGGCCTCGCAGGCCTTCTACACCGAGCTCGCCGAGCGCCTCGACGAGATCATCGCGACCCTGCCGGCGCGCGACCGGGAGACCTTCCGGAGCTGGACCCGCGCGCTGGTCGACGCCGCCGACCTGTGACCTCCGGGGCTCGCGCCAACCGCCTCGGCCGATCAGGACGCGGGCGTGCTCCTCGAGGGCGCGGTACGGGCGCAGCCCGGCATCACGCGCGCCCACCGTCGATCACCCCGGACCCGTCGCAGTTCACCCGCGCGCCCTTTCACCGCCCGATACGGCCGGAGATCTGGCCGCCGTGCAGGCAGGCCCAAAGACCCTTCCCTACGACCAGGTACTCACGCACTGTGCCCGCATGACCACCCACACAGCGCCGGGTCACCTGTCTGTGAGCGCCTGCTGGCAACACCTGAGAACGACCGACATCGGCCGCCTCGCGGTCCTGGTGGAGGGGGACGTCGACATCTTTCCGGTCAACTACACCGTCGACCACGGATGCATCATCGTCCGGACCGCCGGAGGGACCAAGCTGTCCTGGGCCCTGGCCGGCCCACCGGTCGCCTTCGAGACCGACGGACACGACAGCGACGAGCGTCGTTTCTGGAGCGTGGTGCTCAAGGGCCGGGCCGAGGAGCTGACCGACCTGGACGAACGCCTCTCGGCCGGCGACCTTCCGCTCATGCCCCGGCACGGCGGGCCGAAACACCGCTTCCTGCGTATCGTTCCCGGCACGGTCACCGGACGCCGGTTCGAGAGCGCCCAGCACGAGCACTGGCACGACCCCCTCGCCGAGGCCCGCGGCCGCACCGTGCGATGAGGTCCGCCTCGGCCGTCGCGTCGTTGCCGTCACCCGCCAGCCCTCGGCGTAGCTCTGCCCGCCACCTGGTCTCCCTGCGGCGGGTCTCGGCCCACTCGGCCGGGCAGAACCGCGGCCGGTGCCATGGCGGGCTGAAGCCCTGACGCGGGAACGACATCCGCGAGCTACCCGATGTCGCAGGTCGGGTGGTAGTCACCCCCGATGTGACCGGCCCATTCGGCCCGGGTGAGGTTGCGCCCGGCCCGGGCGCACAGAGTGTCGTGGGAGATGTCGACCCGGGTGTCCCAGACCTGTACGGGGCCGGCGGAACCGCCGCCGAGGACGAGACCGGTGCCGTCCGGGGTGTAGGCCAGGGAGGAGACGTTCCCGAAACGTCCACCGATGGAGCGCATCACATTGCCCGTCGAGGTGTCCCAGATGCGGACGTAGCCGTCCCAGCCGCCGGTGGCGATGCTCGCGCCGTCCGGTGCGAATGCGACGGCCTGCACGGGCTGGTCGCCGCCCTCGAGCACCTGGAGTTCCCGGCCGGTGGTCACGTCCCAGATCCGGGCCGTGCCGTCGAGACTGGCGCTGGCCAGGCGGGTTCCGTCGGCGCTGAAGGTGAGCTCGTACAGGAAGCTGTCGTGCCCGGTGAGCTCACGCACGAGTTCTCCGGTGTGGGCGTCCCACAGCTGGATCTTGCTGTCCTCGGACGAGACCGCCACCAGACTGCCGTCCGGGGTGAAGTCCAGGGCGTTGATCTTGCCCATCGGGCTGGTGAAGGTCTGGACCACTTGTCGTGAGCGCAGGTCCCAGATCCGGACGGAGCCGTCCCCGTACCCCACGGCCAGTTGGTGGTCAGGGCCGAAGGCGGAGTCCTGCTCGCGCAACCCGGTGATCGCCAGCGGGTGCAGAGGGCGGCCGGTGGTGGGCTCCCGGACCTGGACCGAGCCGTCGTTGTCCCCGGTGACCAGGTAGGTGCCGTCGGGGCTGAAGGCGACCGAGGCAGACCCGCCGTACTCGCGCTCGACGGTGCGACGGACGGTCGCGGTACGGGCGTCCCAGAGCCGCAGCCGCCCGTCCTCCAGGCCTGCCACGGTGGCGAGCAGGATCCCGTCCGGGGAGTAGGCCAGCTGCGTGGCCTGGTTGGCCGTCGCGGGGAACAGCCGTGCGCTGTCACCGGTGCCGAGCGTCCAGATCCGCACCCGGTTACCCAGGCCGATCGCGATGGAGCGGCCGTCGGGGCTGTAGGTCAGGCCGGTGGAGCTGACGTTCTCGGCGTCGAGACTGAGGGTCGGCATGCTGGTCGCGCCGTTCAGGTCCCACAACTGGATGACGTCACCGGCCATGGCCGTGGCCAGGGTCGTGGCGTCGGGGCTGAACGCGATGCCCTGGGACTGGGACAGGTCGCCACGTCCGACGAACCCGCGGTTCTCACCCTTCTCCGCACCCCACACACGCACGGTGTTCGAGGTCCCGGCGACGGCGAACGTCGTGCCGTCGGGATTGACCGCGATGAACTGGGGCAGCTCGCTGGGCCGGCCTCTGATGGTGTGCAGCGACTTTCCGGTGCGGGCGTCCCACAGGCGCACGTCGGTGTCGAAGCTTCCGGTGATGACCCGGGCGCCGTCGGTCGTGTAGGCGACGGCCATGACGTTGCCGGTGTGACCCGTGAGGGTGTGCTCCAGCCGGCCGGTCTGCACGTCCCAGATCCGCGCCGTGCCGGCGGTGTTGTCGGCGGTGGCCAGGTGACGCCCGTCCGGGCTGAAGGCGACCCCGAAGACCGGTGCCGGGTCGATCTTCGACGTGGCCATCCGGCGAAGGGGACGGCCCGTCGCGGGATCCCACAGGCGGATGGTCCCGTCCCAGCCGCTGGTGGCCAGCATCCGGCCGTCGGGTGAGTAGGCCAGGGCGCGCAGGGCGTCGGTGTGCCCGGTCAGGACGCGCAGGGTCCGGCCGCCGGCCGCGTCCCAGATCCGGGCGGTGCGATCTTCGGAGACGGTGGCGAAGGTGGCGCCGTCCGGGGCCCAGGCCACGTCTTTCACGGTGGACGAATGCCCGCTCAGGGTACGGGTGATCGGTGCGTACGCGGTGGTGGTGAGCATGTCGCGGCTGTCACCGCCGGGATTGAGCCGGTCCGCCTCCAGTGCCAGCAGGGTGGCCAGGCGCGGATCGGCGCGCAGGACCTCGCGGGCCTGGTCGATCAGCCGGTCCGACAGGATCACGTTGCGGGCGTGTTCGGCGGCGCGGGTCTGCCGGTACGAGAGCAGGGCCAGCCCTGAGGCGAGAGCGAACAGCACGGCGAACGTGGCTGCGGCCAGCTGCAGATTGCGCTGGCGCCGACGCGTGAGTCTCAGCTGGGCGTCCCGGTAGGTCAGGCTGGCGCCGAGGAACTGCTGGTCGAGCGCCGTCAGGGCACCGGGGTGCTGCACCGCCCAGGCCTGGAAGGTGTCGAGACGGCTTCCACCCCAGACAGTTCCGGGTTCACCGCGGTGAGTGTTCCAGTAGGTGGCGGCCGTACGCAGCTCCTGCAGCAGGCGCAGGCCACCGCGGTCGTCACGCAGCCAGTTCTGCAGCCTGGGCCAGGCGGTGATGATGGTCTCGTGCGCCAGGGTGCTGGTGTCGCGGTCGGACGTGACCAGCCGGCTCTGGGTGAGGCGGTGCAGCACGTCCTCCGCGCGCGGGTCGTCGAACTGGGCGAGAAGGTCGGTGGTGGTGACGCTCTGGCGGGTGTCCCGACCGTTCTCGTCGATGCTGACCATGCTCAGCAGCATCGTGCGCACGATGGCGCGGTCGGCGTCGTCGTGCAGGTCCTCGTACAGGGCGTCGGCCGTGGCGCTGACGGCGTGCGCGAGCCCTCCGAGCTCACGGAACCGGGCCAGGGTCAGCACGTTCTGGCTGCGGTTCTCGTACAGGTCCCGGAGGGTGTGGGCCAGCAGGGGCAGGGACTCCGGGCCCGCCTTCTCCAGCAGGACCCGGGCCAGGCCCGGCGCGAGCGTCAGCCCTGCGGCCCGGGCCGGGCCCTCGATCACCTCGAGGAACTGGGCGCGTCCCAGAGGCGGCACCACCATGGCCTGTTCGAGATGGGCCGTCATCCCGGGCAGGGCGGCGAAGTGGGCGTAGAAGTCCGCGCGGAAACTGAGGAGGACCAGCGCATCCTGACGGGCCACCTCGGTCAGGGCTCTCAGGAACGCTTCGCGTTCGCGTCCGGAACAGCCGGCGGTGAACAGCTCCTCGGCCTGGTCGACGACGATGAGTACCCGTCCGGGCCGTTCCGGCCGACCGGGCGGGTCCGGCCGTTCCGGCCGCAGCTGGGCGAGGGTGCCGCGCAGCGCCTCGGGCCGGGTGGCCAGCTCGTGTTCCAGGGAACCGGCCGCGACCCCGGCCCGGGTGCTCACCTCGACCGCCAGCGCCCGCAGCGGGCGGTGCCCGGGCGTCAGCTGAACGACCGGCCAGGACCCACCGAGCAGGCCGTGCTCAACCGCCGGCACCAGTCCGGCCCGCAGCAGCGAGGTCTTGCCGACACCCGAGGGACCGGTGACCACGAGCAGGCTGACCTCGCCGGCGGCCCCGGCGGCGCGGGCCGCCAGGCGGGTCAGGAGCCCGGCGAGAACGGCGTCGCGACCGTGGAAGTAGCCGGCGGCGGCCTCAGCCGGGCCGAGCGAGGCCAGGCCTGGATAGGGCGGCAACGACGTCACCGGCCTCTGACCGGGCTCGACGCCCTGCGCGTGCATGAACTCGCGCAGCTCGGAGTGGCGGATCTGCTCCAGGTGCAGGAGCTGGCCGAACGCAGCACGCTGGGTGGCCGCGTACTCGTCCACCCGGTCCTGCCCGGCCAGCATCTGATCGAACAGGGCCTGCTGCCCGGTCATGATCGAGTGGCCCAGGCCCTCGAGCGCCCGGACGAGGTCTTCGTGCAACTGCGGTTCGGCACGGGTCTCCTCCAGCGCCCCACTGGTCTGGAGGAAGCGGCTCAGGTCACGCTGGAAAGCCAGGCGCACCGACCGTTGCTGATCACCCGACAGATGCCACTCGAACGATTCCTGCAGCAGGGCGCGCAACCGCTCGGCCCGCCCGTCTTCTCCCCGCTCACCCGGCTCCTCCTGCCGGACCCGGGACCAGACCTCCTCCACCACCGAGGCCAGCAGGTTCCCGCCGAGACCGGCGATCACACCCGCCGCGCCGGCCGCTCCACCGCTGAGCAGAGCGGGCAGCCAGATCTCGGCGCTGGTGGCAGCAGCCAGCCCGGTGAGCAGCGAGATTCCCCCCGGCGTGGCCTGACCCCGCACGCGTGCGGCCCAGTCCCGTGCACCACTTCGCCCCGCGTCGTCGCCGCTCATACCCTCCCCCGGCCGGGCCACTGGACTCAGCGTAGACATACCCCCACAGAACGTGCAGCGATCCGGCCGAAGTCACGATCGCGCACCGCCGAGCAGTAACCGCCCGGCGGCCTGGGCCCCAGCCGCCCACCTGCCCGCCTTGACCGCACCGCTGCGCCACGAGGCCGCTGTCGGGGCGGGCGCTCCTGCGTCAGGACAGGGACGTGAGCAGTGCTGCCACCGCGTCCTGCTCCCTCGTCCGATCCGGGGCGCTCGTCCGGACGGCCGTCAGGACATGGTCGATCTCCGTGTCGTAGAACCCCCAGGCCGCGCCGTCCAGGGGCTGCAGCCGGGACTGCCCCTCGTCCCAGAGGGTCTCCAGGTTCTTGGCACAGGCGAGGGCCCCGGCCCGGTCCCCTCTCGAGACGCTGGTCCCGATGTTCCGGGTGATGGCCAGCAGAGCCGCCACGTCCGGGGCCGGGAGGTTCTCCTGGGCCCGCGCCGGGCTCAGTTGAACACCGGACGCGGAGGTCTCGCCCTCGGCGAGCGGGTCGGCGTGCGGCTGCTGCGAGGTGTGGTGCAGCAGAAGGGTCGTTCCCAGGGCCGCGACGGCGTAGACGCCCAGAGCCAGCCGGTGACGCTTCGGGTCGGCGGCGGACGTGAGCTCGTGGTCACCGGCGATGGTGTCGGCCCGGCTGTGCGTCAGGTGGGCCACGGTCGCGGCGATGGCGATCAGGAAGACGACGCTGGTGCCGGCCGTGCCGAGTCCCAGGCCCCGCTCCGGACGGGGCGTTGCCAACCAGTCGCCGATGTTGGCCCCCAGAGGGCGGGTCAGGACGTAGGCGAGCCAGAACGCCAGCACCGGCTGGCCACCGCCCCAGCGGCAGACGGCCACCAGGGCGATCAGGGCGGCCGGCAGCAGCACCGCCGTGCCCGGGCCCCACCCGGTCAGCTCCAGCGTCCAGTCACCGGTCGCGGTGCCCAGGGCGAAGGTCACGAGCACGGTCAGCCAGTAGAACGCCTCCCGCGGCACGGTGACGATGCTGTGGATCGACAGGGTGCGCTCACGGGCGTACCAGGCGCCGAGGACGACGGCCAGCAGCACGCCGAAACCCAGGCTGCTGTACTTCAGCGGAAGGCCCTGGCGGTCGGTGAGGACGTCCGTGAACAGGGTGCCGGTGATGCTGACGACCACGACGGTCAGCCAGTAGGCCACCGGAACGTACCGTTTCAGCCGCATCTGCACGGTGAGCACCACCGCGAACACGACGGTGAAGAACAGAGCGGTGCTGGCCAGACCGACGCCGAGGGTCATGTTGATCCAGTCGGCGAAGCTCTCACCGACCGTGGTGCACAGAATCTTGATGATCCAGAACCAGACGGTGATCTCGGGGACCTTGTTCAGCATCTGGTGGGCCTTCGGCCCGGGCGTCAGGTGTGCGGCGGTGTTGGTCGTCATGGAAAGCAACGGTGGGACAGCCACTCTGACAATGACCTGTACGCCGGCGAGGCCGGCACCGCCGCCCAGGGCCGGTCAGGGCCGGTCAGGGCCGGTCAGGGCCGGTCAGGGCCGGTCAGGGCCGGTCAGGTCATGTTCAGACTCACCCGGCGAGGATGAGGGCATGGGCCCTTCCTACCTCGCCCCCGAGCATCTGATCTCCACCTTCGGCCTGCTGGGCATCCTGGCCGTCGTGTTCGCCGAGTCGGGGCTGCTGATCGGGTTCTTCCTGCCGGGCGACTCGCTGCTGTTCACCGCTGGGCTCCTCGTGGCCGGCGGGCACTACCTTCAGCAGCCCCTCTGGCTGGTGTGCCTTCTCGTCTCGGTCGCGGCCACCGCCGGCGACCAGGTCGGATATCTGGTCGGCCGCACGGTCGGTCCCACCCTCTTCCGTCGCGCCGACTCTCGACTGTTCAGGCAGGACAACCTGACCCGCGCCCGGGTGTTCTTCGATTCCTACGGCGCCCGCTCCGTCGTGCTGGCCCGATTCGTCCCGGTGGTGCGCACCTTCACCCCCGTCGTGGCGGGCGCGAGCACCATGCAGTACCGCAGCTTTGCCGTCTTCAACGTGATCGGCGGCGTGCTCTGGGGCAGCGGCCTCACGGTTCTCGGGTACTTCCTCGGCCAGATCGCCTTCGTCAAGGACCACATCGAGCTCATGCTGCTGGGAGTCGTGGCGATCTCGGTGATTCCCATCGGGATCCACGGGTTGCGAGCCCGCCACGCTCGCCGGGGCTCGCCGGCGGCCGCGATGCGAGGGGATCAGGAACCGCCGGAATCGCCCCAGGCCGACTCGGCACCGCTGTGACCGATGCGGACGACCTGCTGCACGGTGCCGACCGCCGCGAGCACGGCGATCAGACCGATCGCGACCAGCACCAGGGGCCGCCGCGCAGGGGCACTGCGCGGGTGCGCCTCCTGCCACCACAGCCACGTCACCGCAGCTGCGGCCACCAGCAGGATGATCAGCCAGGGCAGTAACCCGTCAGCCAGATGTGAGTGCTTCTCGATCAGGGGGTCCGGCCCGACCCGATGCTCGAGGGATTCACCGGACGCGGTGGTGACCGGGTAGAGCGCCAGCGCCACCGCCGCCATGACTCCGGGAAGTGGACCGGCCCAACGTCGGCACCGTGGCCAGAGGGCTGCGAGGGCCACCAGAAGTGCCGCCAGCGGCACGGCGACCACGGTCGCGTGGACGATGAGCGGATGGATCGGGATGCCTCCCACGGTCTCCGGCACGGTCTCTCCCTCGAAACCCGGACGCATCACGCACGGTGTGCGCGGCGTCATTCATCCCTGACTGCCTACAGGGCTCTTCATCGACAACGAGCAGCGGACCTTGATTTTCGCGGGATCGCCACCCTCCCGTCCTGCTGTCCGGACGGCTGTCGCCTGACGACGGACCGACGGCTCGCGAAAAGGCGGTCAGCATCCAGCTCGTGCCGTGAGGCTACGGCGGGGATCCTGAACTTTTCCTGACCGTACCCAGGCTGGGCAGGGTCAGTGTGAAAACTGTTCTGCCGTCGATGACGTGAGCCCGCACGTCTCCCCCGGCGCTGCGGCAGATCCGCCGGGTCAGGGCCAGCCCCAGACCGGCGCCGGGGTGACCATCGGCCGGGTCGGCACGGAACCCCGGGGCGAAGACCCGCTCGGCGTCCAGCGGGTCCAGGCCACCGCCGTCGTCACTGACGGCGATCATGGCCCGCCCGCCGCCACCGGTGATCTCTATGCGCACCTCCTGGACGGCGTAGCGGAAGGCGTTCTCGAGCAGGGGGTTCAGGGCACGGCGGGCGATGTCGCTCTCGACCGCCAGGACGATGTCGAGATCACCGTCGACGACGAGCCGGGCTGCACTGGCGGCCGGTGCCCGCAGACCCTCCAGGGCGTCGCCGACCCGGCCGAGACCGACGGCGGCGTCACGGACGATCCGGGCCGGCACCAGGGCGGTTTCCACCAGCCCTTCGAGACGGCGGATCGAGGTCAGGAGATGCTCGACGGCTTCGGCGCCGAGCGGCTCGTGCGGGCTCAGGAGGTCGACCTCGGCGTGCAGATGCGCCAGCGGGGTGCGCAGTTCGTGGGACAGCTCGGCGGTGAAGTTACGTTCGTGCCGCAGCGCGGCGGCGATCCGTTCCAGCAGCCCGTTGAGCGTGGTGGACAGCTCGCGCAGTTCCAGGGGTCCCGAGCCGGGATCGAACCGCTGTTCCAGATCGTGCTCGCTCCAGCTGGCGGCCTGCTCGCCCATGGCGCGCACGGGATTCAGTGCCCTCACGATGGTGGCGCGAAGGGCGAAGAACGTGAAGACCAGCGTCAGGACGATGAAGGCGAGTGAGGTGACGGCGATCAGCTGCACGGTGCGGTTGCGCAGACCGATGTCACTGGACACCACGATGGTCCCGATCTGGCGACCGTTCTCGGTGATCGGGTAGGCCAGATGCCTCACCGGTCCGTATCTTTCACTGTCCTGGGTGATCTCCCCGACCTGCAGGAGGTCCTGGCGCAGCTCGGCCGACAACGGGGCGCCCTCGACCAGTTCGGCACCGAGGTAGATGGAGGTCCCGGCGTCCAGAGCCTCGTCGTTGCCCTCCCCGACCGAGTTCAGCTCACCGTCGTCGAACTGGACGGTGGCGGCCACGGCCTGGGCCCGGGCGCGCAGGGCGTCGTCCACCTGGGCGGCCAGCACGTTGGCGAGCAGTACGTTGAAGGCCAGCAGGAGCGCGACCGCCCAGGCCCCGATCCAGGCGATGCCCCCCAGGGCCAGACGCCCGGCAAGGGTTCTCGGGGCGAGTCTGCCTGCCGTCGCCCGGATCCTCATCGTAGGCGGTAGCCCACACCGCGTACGTTCTCCAGCGTCTGCGGGAAGTCGATCTGCGCGAGCTTGCGCCGGGCCCGGGTCACGTACTGGTCGAGGGTGTTCTCGCCGACGTGCAGGGCGCCGGGCCACCCGGCGGCGACCAGCTCGGCCCGGCGCACCACCTCCGGGCGGCGCGAGATCAGGCAGGCCAGGAACCGGAACTCGGTGGGGCTCAGGGAGACCTCACTGTCGCCGTACCGGATGGAGTGCGTCGCCGGATCGACCTGGAGGCGCTCGTCCTCCGGCCCCGGCTCCGCCTGGGTGGCCATGTACGGGCGGCGCCTGATCACCCCCGCCACCCGGGCGAGCAGTTCGGCGAACTCGAACGGCTTGCGGACGTAGTCGTCGCCCCCGACCGCGAATCCCGACAGGACGTCGTCCGTATGGTGTCTGGCCGTCAGGAACACAACCCCCGCCGTGCACCCCTGGGCCCGCAGGGCCTGGCAGACGTCCCGCCCGTCGGCGTCGGGCAGACCGATGTCGAGCACCACGGCGTCGGGTGGTGAGGTAGCGGCCGTCCTCACCGCGGCCCCACCCGTGGACACGGGGTCCACGAGGTATCCGGCCCGGCGCAGGCCCCGCTCCAGCGTGGTCCGCAGCAGCCCGTCGTCCTCGCACACCAGCACCCGGTAGCGCCCGTCCTCTTCCATGCCCCCACCCTCACGCACACGGGACCGGTGCGGCCGAACCCCGTCAGGCTTCGTTCAGAGTCGCCCACCCACTCTGACGGGCATGACCTCGTCGAGCACGTCGCCTCTCCGGCACCTGAGCAAGGTGCCCGAAGCGACCGCCCTGTTCTGGGCGATCAAGATCGGCACGACCGGAATGGGAGAGGCGGCCTCGGATTTCATGGGCACCCGCTCCGTCCCGGTCGCGGCCGTTCTGGTCGCGTCCTCCGGTATGACCCTGCTGTGGTTCCTCGTGCGGCAGTACCGGGCCGACCGCTACGTCCCGTGGATCTACTGGGGTGCGGTCGCCATGGTGAGTGTCTTCGGCACCGTGGCCGCCGACGGTCTGCGTACCGTGCTGGGCCTGTCGTACGGGGTGACCACGGTAGTGTTCGCGCTGACCCTGGGCTCGGTGCTGGCCGCCTGGTACCGGAGCGAGCGCACCCTCTCGATCCACGAGATCACCACGCGGCGCCGGGAGGCGTTCTACTGGTGCACGGTGATGGCGACCTTCGCGCTGGGGACCGCGGTCGGCGACCTGACGGCTCAGTCGTTCGGTCTGGGCTACCTCGACTCCGGGATCTTCTTCGTCGCCGTCATCCTGGTGCCGTTCCTGCTCCACCGCGGCGCCTCACTGGGCGCGACCACGTCCTTCTGGGCGTCCTACATCGTGACCCGCCCCCTGGGCGCCTCGTTCGCCGACTGGGCCGCCGTGCCCCACCACGACGGCGGGCAGGCACTGGGCACCGGGCGCGTGACGCTGGTCCTGCTGTGCTCCATCGCTCTGCTGGTGGGCCTGGAGAGCCTGCGGCGCGCGGCGCTGCCCGTGCCGCCGCTCACCTCCGTGGCCGCTCGGTGACGGGCTGGGGGCAGAGCGCCGTCCTCGGAGTGGTGCAGGGGCTGACCGAGTTCCTGCCGATCTCCTCCAGCGCCCACCTACGCGTCGTCGCCACCCTTCTGGGCTGGTCCGACCCGGGGGCCGCCTTCACCGCCGTCACTCAGCTGGGTACCGAGGCGGCGGTGCTGGGGTACTTCCGTTCGGACATCCGGGCCATCGTCAGCATCTGGTTCGTGTCACTGGGCCGTCCCGCGCTGCGCCGTGATCCTGCCGCCCGGCTGGGCTGGTACGTCATTCTCGGCACCATCCCGATCGCCGCGCTCGGCCTGCTGCTGCAGAGCGCGATCGAGAGCACGTTCCGCGACCTGAGGCTCATCGCGCTGACCCTGATCGCCTTCGGGCTCCTCCTGGGCGCGGCCGATGCCGTCGGCGACGGGCGACGCACCATGGAACACCTCACGCTCCGCCACGCCCTGACCATCGGCCTCGCCCAGTGTCTGGCCCTGGTCCCCGGGGTCTCACGTTCCGGCGGCACGATCAGCGCGGCCCTGTTCCTGGGCTACTCCCGGACGGCCGCCGCCCGCTACGCCTTCCTGCTCGCGATCCCGGCGGTGCTGGCCTCAGGGCTGCTGGAGCTCACCAAGATCGGCGGGGCGGACAGCCCGGCCTGGGGACCGACCGCACTCGCCACCGTGATCTCGTTCGTCGTGGGGTACGCCGTGATCGCCTGGCTCCTGCGGTATCTGGCGCACGGCAGTTTCAAGCCGTTCGTGGTGTACCGGGTGGGACTGGGGCTGCTGCTGCTGGTGCTGGTCACGATCGGAGCCGTGCCCGCATCGCCCTGACGACGGGAGGACGCCTACTCCGGCAGGTCGTGCCCGAGGCGAACGAGTGGGCCCGGTTCCTCCCGGGCCGGAAACGGGTCGGCGCCTGCTGAGCGGTGGCGGCGGACGGAACGCCGCCTTTCGTCCGGGGCCCCCGACGCCGCGTCGCCTCCCTTCGGCGGGTCTCGGGCTCAGGCGTCGTCGGCGACGAAACTGCGCAGGTGCTCCCGGATCACGGCCACCATCGCCTCCCAGGCCTACAGGTCCGACGACGGCGACCGGATCATCCAGACCTCTTTCGGCCGTGACGATTCCGTGCGTCCCCCGGTCGGCGGCCCTCACTCCGCGCACCCCCAGGAGCACGGGCGTTGAGCACCGACAGGGTGACCCGTCGCGACCGGTCCCCGCGACCTCGCCCCGGGTGGGTGTGGCTCTGCCTGGAACGAGCGCGGCACGCTCCCTACCGTCGAGCCATGGTTTCTTATCAGCGTCCGATCGGATCCGGCTTCGGCGCGAACACCACCACCGCACAGGTCCTGGAGGGCCTCGACCTCACGGGCACGACCGCGATCGTGACCGGCGGCTACTCCGGAATCGGTCTCCCCACGGTTCGCGCGCTCGCCGGGGCCGGGGCCACGGTGGTCGTGCCCGCGCGTCGCCCGCAGGCCGCCGCCGGCGAACTCGGCGGCGTCCCGGGAGTCGAGATCGCGCAGCTGGACCTGGCCGACCTCGCCAGTGTGCGCACCTTCGCCGAATCGTTCCTGGCCGACGGCCGGTCCCTGGACCTGCTCGTCAACAACGCCGGGGTGATGGCCTCGCCGCTCACCCGGGTGGGCCCCGGCTGGGAGGCACAGTTCGCGACCAACCACCTCGGCCATTTCGCGCTGACCGCGTTGCTGTGGCCCGCGCTGGTGCGCGCCGGCGGAGCCCGGGTGATCAGCCTCAGTTCCGTGGGGCACAAGGCGTCCGACATCCGGTGGGACGATCTGCAGTTCCACAACAGCTACGACAAGTGGCAGGCCTACGGCCAGGCCAAGACCGCCAACGTGCTGTTCGCCCGGCATCTCGACCGGCTCGGCGAACCGGCCGGGGTGCGCGCCTTCTCGGTCTTTCCCGGCGGCATCCACACGCCCCTGCAGCGGTACCTGCCGAAGGCCGAGATGGTGGCACTGGGCTGGATCGATGAGGAGGGCAACGACATCTACCCCTGGAAGAGCCCCGACCAGGGGGCCGCGACCACCGTCTGGGCCGCGACCTCGCCCCGGCTCGAGGGCATGGGCGGGGTCTACTGCGAGGACGTGGACGTGGCCGTCATCGCGGATCTGGCCACCGAGGAGGGGCACAACCGGGGTGTCAACCCGTACGCGATCGACCCGGAGTCCGCGCAACGGCTCTGGGTGCTGTCGGCGGGACTGACCGGCACCGACATCGCGGGCTGACCGGGGACGGGCCCCGGGCCCTCGCCCGGGGCCGTGACCGGTCCGGATCAGGTCCCTCCGCGACTCAGGGCTCCCACCGGCGCGTCCTCGTCCGGGCGCCTGGCACCCGCCTGCCGCAACGTCATCACCATCGTCAGCCCACCGCCCGGCGTGGTCTCGGGAACCAGGCTGCCGCCCATCGCCTCGGTCAGACCGCGTGAGAGAGCCAGCCCCAGCCCGACACCCGTGCCGTTGTCCCGGTCACCGAGCCGCTGGAACGGCAGGAACACGTCGTCCCACTTCTCGCTCGGGATACCAGGACCCCGGTCGATGACCTTGACCTCGACCACACCCGCGTGCGCGCTCACCGTGACCATCGGCGGAGACTCCGGCGGCGAGTACCGCAGGGCATTACGCAGCAGATTCACCAGGACCCGCTCGATCAGCACCGGATCGCCCGTCACCTCCAGGAACTCCTCCGGGAGATGCACCGCGATCCTCTCGCCCGGAGAACCGATCTCGTCCAGGGAGATGGCCACGGTCTCGGCGATACTCGTCGGCTGCGGATGCATGGCCAGAGCCCCCGCCTGCAACCGGCTCATGTCCAGAAGGTTCTCCACCAGCCGGGTCAGCCGGTCCAGCGACTCCTCCACACTGGCCAGCAGTTCGGCCTGGTCCTCGGCACTGAACTCGACCCCCGGCGCGCGCAGGCCACCCACCGCGGCCTTCGCCGCCGCCAGGGGCGTGCGCAGATCGTGACTCACCGCGGACAGCAACGCCGTGCGCATCCGGTCGACCTCGGCCAGCGGACCGGCCGCCGCCGCCTGCTCACTGAGCTGCTGCTGCCGCATCGCCACCACTGCCTGCGCGGCGAAAGCCTGCACCACACGCCGGTCCTCGGCCGCCAGCGGATGCCCGCACAAGGCCAGCGAGACCTTCTCGTCGACCAGGACCTCCGCATCCCCGGCCCCCGGCGTCCGCAGAGTGCGGCCGACCGAGGCGACGACTTCCCACGACTCGGGATCGTGCTGCAGATCGGGACTCGGAGCGGCATCAGGCCGGCGCTGCAGCAGAGTCGCGCCGTTGAGGCCGAACGTCTCCCGCAGCTGATCCAGCAGCGCGGACAACGGCTCGGCGCCGCGCAGCACGTGACCCGCCAGCGTGGACAGCGTCTCGGCCTCCGCCTGCGCGCTGGCGGCCTCACGGGTGCGCCGGGCCGCCCGGTCGACGGTGGCGCTGACCGCGACCCCGACGACCAGGAAGACGGCCAGGGCCAGGATGTTCTCCCCGGACGCGATCGTGACCTCGTGGATGGGCGGTGCGAAGTAGAAGTTCAGGAGGAACGTGCCCAGCAGCGCCGCGACCAGGGCCGGCCACAGACCGCCCACCAGGGCCACGACCACCACGGCGGCCAGGTACAGCAGGACGTCGCTGTCGAGAGAGATCCGGTCGCGCAGCTGCGTCAGGAGCAGGGTGAGCACACCGATGCCGAGGGTGGCCAGGACGAACCCGTAGATCCGGCGGTTGCGGCCGAGGGCGTTCTCCACCTTCGGCAGGGCCCGGCCCTGGCGCACCTGCCCGTGCGTCATCAGGTGCACGTCCATGCTGCCCGCCCCGTTGGTCGTGGTCACACCGACGCCCGGCGAGAACAGCGACTGCAGGCGGCTGCGGCGCGAGACTCCCAGCACCAGCTCGGTGGCGTTGACCCCGCGCGCGAAAGCCAGCAGCGACCTGGGGATGTCGTTGCCGACCACCTGGTGGTAGGTGCCGCCGAGGTCTTCGACGAGCGTGCGCTGCGCCACCAGATGCGCGTGCGAGCCCCCACTGCTGCTCAGCCCGTCGTTGCGGGCCACGTGCACCGCCAGCAGATCAGCCCCCCGGGAGCGGCTGGCCAGCCGGGCCGCCCGCCGGATCAGCGTCTCCCCCTCCGGCCCACCCGTCAGCGCCACCACGACCCGCTCCCGCGCCTCCCAGGTCTCCGAGATCCCCTGCGCGGCACGATAACTGGACAACTCGTCGTCGACCTTGTCGGCCAGCCACAACAACGCCAGCTCCCGCAGCGCCGTCAGGTTCCCCACCCGGAAATAATTCCCCAGCGCCGCGTCGATCTTCTCCGGCCGGTAGATGTTGCCGTGCGCCATCCGCCGCCGGATCGCCTCCGGCGCCATGTCCACCAACTCGATCGCCTCGGCCCGGCGCACCACCTCGTCCGGCACCGTCTCACGCTGCGGCACGCCCGTGATCTGCCGCACGATGTCGTTGATCGACTCCAGGTGCTGCACATTGACCGTGGTCAGCACCGTCATCCCGGCGTCCAGCAGTTCCTCGATGTCCTGCCAGCGTTTGGCGTTGCGCGAGCCCGGCACGTTGGTGTGCGCGAGCTCGTCGACCAGCACCACCTCCGCACCCCGTTCCAGCACCGCCTCCACGTCCATCTCGGTGAACGTGGCCCCGCGGTAGGTGACGGTCCGCCGCGGGAGCACCTCGAGGTCGGCGATCATCGCCTCGGTCTGCTCCCGGCCGTGGGTCTCGACGTAGCCCACGACGACATCGGTCCCGCGTTCGCGGCGCCGGTGGCCCTCCTCGAGCATCTTGTACGTCTTGCCCACACCAGGAGCCGCCCCCAGGTGCACCCGCAGCTGACCGGCCATGACTACGCCCCGGCCCCCGAGTCGAGCGCCAGGTTGAGCTCCAGCACGTTGACGCCCGGCTCACCCATGAAGCCCAGGGTCCGGCCGGTGGTGAACTCCTGGACCAGGCTCTCCACCCCGGCGGGGTCCAGGCCCCGCTCCTTCGCCACCCGGCGCACCTGCAGTTCGGCGTACGCCACGCTGATCTGCGGGTCCAGCCCACTCGCGCTGGCGGTCACCGCGTCCGCCGGCACCGCCGGGCTCCCGGAGGCGGAACCCCTCACCGGCGTGGCCACGTAGCCGGTGTACTCGGTGCCCGGCTCGGCCGGTTCCACCGTCACACCTTCGTAGGTGCCGACGAAGGGCCGGGCCGGCGCGGCCTGGTTGAGGCTCACCACCCGGGTGACCGGCCCGGTGCCGCCGTCGGCGTGCCAGACGCCGAGCACCGCGCCGACGCCGTCGGGCGTGCAGTACGGGCGAGACCCGTCCACGCCCTCCCGGGCGCCCACGGCGAGACTGCGCGAGCAGATCTGGGTGAGCAGACTGGGCGAGGCGTCCGCGCCCAGGGTGTCGACGATGTCCTCCGGCCCGAGATTGGACGCACTGGTGGACAAGGGGTCGTAACCGTCACCGGCCGCGGAGGGCCGGGACTGGAAGTACTGCGGCAGGGCGTTGCCCTCGGCATCGGTGAACGACTGGCCGATCAGTTCGGAACCGATGACCGTGTCCCCCTTTTCCAGCAGCGAGCCAGCGGCCTTGTTCTTCAGCCCGGGGATCTGGGCCACGGCCGTCACGGCGAGCGGGTAGGCCAGCCCCAGGATCAGGGTCATCACGATCAGCAGCCGGACGGCGGCGAGGTGCTGACCGATCCACGACGGGATTCGCATGTTCGTTCTTCCTCGTGAGTTTCAGGAGATTCCGGGGATCGCGGAGATCACCAGGTCGATGATCTTGATCCCGACGAACGGGGTGACGATGCCGCCGAGCCCGTAGACCAGCAGGTTGCGGCGCAGCAGGGTCGCGGCGTCGGAGGGCCGGTACTTCACACCCCGCAGGGCCAGCGGGATCAGCGCGACGATGACGATCGCGTTGAAGATGACCGCCGACAGGATCGCCGAGGTCGGGCTGTCCAGGCGCATGACGTTCAGCGTGTCCAGGCCCGGGTACACCGCGGCGAAGATGGCCGGGATGATCGCGAAGTACTTGGCGATGTCGTTGGCGATCGAGAACGTGGTCAGGGCGCCGCGGGTGATCAGGAGCTGCTTGCCGATCTCCACGATCTCGATGAGTTTCGTCGGGTCGGAGTCCAGATCCACCATGTTCCCGGCCTCTTTCGCGGCCGAGGTGCCGGTGTTCATCGCCACGCCGACGTCGGCCTGGGCCAGCGCCGGCGCGTCGTTGGTGCCGTCGCCGGTCATCGCGACCAGCTTGCCGCCCTCCTGCTCCCGCTTGATCAGGGCGAGCTTGTCCTCCGGGGTGGCCTCGGCCAGGAAGTCGTCGACCCCGGCCTCCTTCGCGATGGCCTCGGCCGTGCGCGGGTTGTCACCCGTGATCATCACGGTCCGGATGCCCATCCGGCGCATCTCGTCGAAACGCTCACGCATGCCGTTCTTCACGACGTCCTTGAGGTGGATCACGCCGAGCACCCGGGTCGCCTCGGCGACCACGAGCGGCGTCCCCCCGGCCCCCGAGATCTCCTCGACGATGTCCTTCACGTCGGCGGGCACGCGTCCCCCGTTGCCCCGCACCCACTCGACCACCTGGGCCGACGCCCCCTTGCGCAACTGGCGTCCGTCGACGTCCACCCCCGACATCCGGGTCTGGGCGGTGAACTCGATCCAGGTCGCCCCGTGGACGTCCCGCTCCCGGAGCCCGTGGGCAGTTTTCGCGTGCACGACGATCGAGCGTCCCTCCGGCGTCTCGTCGGCCAGGCTCGAGAGCTGGGCCGCGTCCGCCAGCTCGGCCACCGAGACCCCGTGCACCGGAACGAACTCCGAGGCCTGCCGGTTGCCCAGCGTGATCGTGCCGGTCTTGTCCAGCAGCAGGGTGTTCACGTCACCGGCCGCCTCCACCGCGCGGCCCGACATGGCCAGCACGTTGCGCTGGACCAGCCGGTCCATGCCGGCGATGCCGATGGCCGACAACAGGGCGCCGATGGTGGTCGGGATCAGGCAGACCAGCAGGCTCACCAGCACGATCCCGGTGACGCCGTCAGCGTTCAGGACCGCGTCGTCCGTACCGAAACCCTGCTCCCGGACGGCGAAGATCGCCATCGGCTGCAACGTGGCCACGGCCATCAGGAAGATGATCGTCAGCGAGGCCAGCAGGATGTTCAGCGCGATCTCGTTCGGCGTCTTCTGCCGGTTCGCGCCCTCGACCAGGGCGATCATCCGGTCCACGAAGCTCTCACCGGGCCTCTGGGTGATCCGCACGATGATCCGGTCCGAGAGCACCCGGGTACCACCGGTGACGGCGGACCGGTCGCCGCCCGACTCCCGGATCACGGGCGCGGACTCACCCGTGATCGCGGACTCGTCGACACTGGCGATGCCCTGGACGACCTCACCGTCACCGGGGATCACCTCACCGGCATCCACGACCACGAAGTCGCCGAGAGCCAGTTCCGGCGCCCCGACCGAGGTTTCGGTCAGGTCGTCGGGCGAGACGACCCGCCGGGCGACCGTGTCCTGCTTGGCCTTGCGCAGGGTGTCGGCCTGGGCCTTGCCGCGCCCCTCGGCCACCGCTTCGGCCAGGTTGGCGAAAAGAACCGTGAGCCAGAGCCAAACGGTGATCGTCCAGGCGAACACCGACGGCTCGGTGACGGCCAGCACGGTGGTGAGGAGTGAGCCGATCTCGACGATCAGCATCACCGGGTTGTGCCACAGGGTGCGTGGGTCGAGCTTGCGCAGCGCGTCCGGCAGCGAGGTCCACAGCTGCCGGGGGTCCAGAAGGCCGCCGCCGGCCTTCGGTCGTGCCCCTTCGGGCGGGTTGGGTTGCGCCGGGGGGCGCTCGGTGGTGGTCGCAGTCATCACAAGTCCTTGAACGGGGGACGCCCGGCGCACCGGATCTTCTCCGGCACCTTCGGCGCGTCAGGGGTTTTCAGCTCAGGCCCTCGGCGATGGGGCCGAGCGCCAGGGCCGGCAGGAAGGTCAGGGCCACGACGATCACGACCACGCCGACGAGCATCCCGACGAACAGCGGCTGGTAGGTCTTCAGCGTGCCCGCACTCTCCGGCGTCGGCCTCTGAGCGGCCAGGGAACCGGCCAGGCCGAGCACGAAGATGATCGGCAGCAGACGCCCGAGCAGCATGCAGACGCCCAGCGCGGTGTTGTAGAAGCCGGTGTTCGCACTCAGGCCGGCGAAGGCCGAGCCGTTGTTGTTGCTCGCGGAGGTGAAGGCGTAGAGCACCTCGGAGAATCCGTGGGAACCGGCGCTGAGCATCGACTCCCGCGCGGCCGGGTCCGCCATCGCGACCGCCGTGCCGACCAGGACCAGGCCCGGCGTGGTGAGCAGGTACAGCGAGGCGAACTTGATCTCGCGCGAGCCGATCTTCTTGCCCAGGTACTCCGGGGTGCGCCCGACCATCAGGCCGGCCACGAAGACCGTGATCACCGCGAGCATCAGCATCCCATACAGGCCGGAACCGGTTCCGCCCGGCGCGATCTCGCCCAGCATCATGTTCAGCATGGCCAGGCCGCCGCCGAACGAGGTGTACGAGGAGTGGAACGAGTCCACCGCCCCGGTCGAGGTCAGCGTGGTCGCCGCCCCGAAGGTCGCCGAGTTCAGCACGCCCAGACGCTGCTCCACGCCCTCCGTCGCCGAGCCCGCGGCCGCCGGCACGGTGTTGCCGCCCCCCAGGCCGTTGCTCAGGTTCAGCAGCGTGATGCTGCTCAGCGCGATGACGCTCATGGCGGCGAGGATCGCGTAACCCTGCTTGTTGCTGCCGACCATCCGGCCGAACGCCCGCGGCATGGCCACGGGGATCAGCAGGATCAGGAAGATCTGGATCCAGTTCGTCCAGGCCGTCGGGTTCGACAGCGGGTGGGCGCTGTTCACGTTCCAGAACCCGCCGCCGTTGGTGCCCAGCAGCTTGATCGCCTCCTGGCTGGCCGCGGGGCCGCCCGGGACGGTCTGGGCCCCACCGGCCAGGGTCTGGATCTCGTTCCCGGCCGAGAAGTTCTGCACCGCACCGGCCGCCACGAAGACGATCGCGGCCACGGTCGCGACCGGCAGCAGGATCCGCAGGCAGATCCGGGTCAGGTCGACCCAGAAGTTGCCCAGGTGCTCCGTGCGGCTGCGCGCGAAACCTCGCACCAGAGCCACACACACGGCGACCCCGACGGCCGCGGAGACGAAGTTCTGCACCGCCAGCCCGGACATCTGGGCCAGGTGACCCATGGTGGACTCACCCGAGTAGGCCTGCCAGTTGGTGTTGGCCATGAAGCTCACGGCCGTGTTCCAGGACAGCCCGGGAGGCAGGCTGTCGAAGCCCAGCGACAGCATCAGCCGGCCCTGCAGACGCAGCAGCAGGTACAGGGCCGCCAGCGAGATCAGGGAGAAGGCCAGCACGCTGCGGGCGTACACGCCCCACGGCTGCTCGGCCCCGGGGTCGACCCCGATCGCCCGGTAGACGCCCCGCTCCACACGGGAGTGCCCGGTGCCGGTGAAGACCCGGTAGAGGTAGTCGCCGGCGGGCCGGTACACAGCCGCGAGCACGACGACGAGCGAGACGACGAAGACGACCCCCGCGGTGGTGTCGCTCATCAGAACTTCTCCGGGAACAGCAGGGCAGCCAGCATGAACACGGTCAGGCCGAGTGCGATCACCAGTCCGGCCAGGTTCAGGAGAGTCACAGCCGCTCCACCCCTCGCACGATCAACGCCAGGGCGCCGAAGAGCCCCAGCGTCAGCAGCAGATACAACAGGTCAAGCACCGCTATCCCTCACACTTTCGACATACGTCCCGGCTTCCAGCCGGCCGTGAGCAAGCACACCGCCCGGCGGGCCGCGAGGGGAGATGCCTTGACGCGTCCTTGACGGGCCGGGCCTCGATCCCGACAGCTTCTTGACACCGGGGCGGGCGCTCACATCTGCGGCGGCGACCTCACCGGGCCAAACCACGCCGCCCCCGTCGAGAACCTGGTCCTCGACGGGGGCGGCGGGCATCCGTCCCGGCCCGACGCGAGAGGCGGGCCGGGACGCAACTGCCGTGGATGCCGCTCAGCGGGGCGGTGTCGACCGAGCCGTCGACCTGCCGGGCCTGGTCACCGCGGCCGGGGCGAGGCCGGCGTCGTCAGGCCCGACGCCGGACGTGGCGGTCGCGGTGGCTGCGGCGCCGATGACGCCGGGTCCGGAGCCTCGCACCGGGCCGGTCCCCGCCCGCGCGGTATGCACAGGCCGGTGACGGCCGAGACCAGGCCCGCGAGCGCGCAGATCCAGAACCCCCGGGTGAAACCGGAGTCTGAGACGAGCGACGTCGCCACCAGCGCCGTGCCGAGGCTGCCCCCGAGCGAGCGGGCCAGGGTGTTCACACCGGTCGCGACGCCGATCTGGCTGGGCGGTACGTGCTCGACCACGGCGTTGGCCAGCGCGGCGAAGGCCAGGCCCATGCCGATCCCCAGACCGGTGCTGCAGACCAGCAACTGCCAGTACCCGCTGTGGTCCAGCGCGGGCAGGGCCATCGACGCGGCCACCACCAGCGCGCCCCCGGTGATCAGGCCGCGCGTGCCGTAACGGGTACTGAGTCTTCCGGAGACCGGGCCGAAGATCAGCGACATCAGGGCCGAGGGCAGGAGGAAGAGCCCGGCCACGGTGACACTGGCACCGAAACCATAACCGCCGGAACGGGGTACGGTCAGCAGCTGCGGGATCAGCAGGAAGCTGCCGAACAGCGCGAACCCGATGGCCAGCGCCGCCAGGTCCGTCGCCCAGACCGCCCGGCGCCGCAGCACCCGGAGGTCGACGAGCGGGTGCGGCGAACGGGACTCGCTGACCAGCCAGGCCGCGGCCAGCACCACCGCACCGGCCAGCAGGCTCAGCACCCGTGCGCTCGTCCAGCCCCAGACCCCGGCCTTGCTCAGCCCCAGCAGCAGGGCCGTGAGCCAGCCGGTCAGCAGCACCGGCGGCAGTGGCGAGATCCCGCCCGGCGCCCGGGACGAGGAATCGGGCAGCCAGTACCAGGCCCCCACCAGGACCACGAGCGTGAGCAGTGCCGGGATCCAGAACAGCCAGCGCCAGCCCAGCACCTCGACGACCGGCCCGGCCGCGACGATGCCGATTCCCCCACCGACACCGAGAGTGCCCGACAGCAGGCCGATTCCGGAGGCCACCCGCTCGGGCGGCAGCTGGTCCCGCACGATCCCGAACGACAGCGGGTACAGGGCCCCGGCCGCGCCCTGCACGAGGCGCCCGGCGATCAGCACCCCCATCGTCGGCGCGCTCGCCGCGACCACCCCGCCGACGGCCAGCAGAAAGAGCACGCCCAGCAGCAGGTTCCGTCGCCCGTACAGGTCTCCCAGCCGCCCGGCCAGCGGTGTGGCGACCGCAGCCGCGAGCAGGTACCCGGTCAGCACCCAGCTCGAGGTCGAGGGGTCGGCCCCGAGCTCGGCGCCCATCGTCCCCAGGGCGGGGTTGACCAGTGACTGCAGCACCGAGAAGTTGCCGGCCCCCAGGGCCAGCAGGGTCAGCAGCAGAACGGGGGACGCGCCGGGGCGCCCGGGCGGTGGGGTCGCCTCGGCCGGCGGGTCGCCGGGGAGCGGGGACGAACCGCCGGCCGAGGCGGGGTTCACCGCCCGGCCGCCGGGGTGACGGTGGTGGGGCGGGCGACGTAGCGCCCGGTCGGCTCTCCGGTGACGACGCCCTTGGTCAGGACCCGGTGACCGCGGACCCAGGTGTCGGTGACGGTCGCGCCGACCTCGAACCCGTCGAACGGGGTGTACTCCTGCGTGGACTCGGAATCGGCCGGGTCGACGGTGAAGGAGCGGTTCGGGTCGACCAGCGCGAGGTCGGCGTCGTAGCCGACCGCGATCGTCCCCTTGCTGCCCAGACCGTACCGCTGGGCCGGGTTCCACGACGTCAGAGCCGCGATCCGGCGCAGCGACAGACCACGCTTGGTGCCCTCGCCGACCAGGCCGGGCAGGAGGTACTCGGCTCCCCCGAACCCGGACTTCGCTGCGAAGACGTCCTCGCGGGGATCACCGAACTTCTTCTCGTCCTTGCAGCAGGCGTGGTCACTGACCACCCAGCTGACGTCACCGGCCAGCAGGTGCTCCCACAGGGCCTCGACGTCGGCGCGCGGGCGCAGCGGCGGGTTGACCTTGCCCCCGATGCCGGCGGCGGTGTCGATGTCGGCCAGCAGGTGCCCGATCGTGACCTCGCGGCGGAAGTCCAGGTGCGGGAACGTCTTGGCCATCAGCATCGCCGCGCGCATCGCCTTGGCCGAGGACAGGTGCAGCAGGTTGATGTTGGCCAGGTTCGTCTCATCGGCCAGTACGGCGGCGATGCTCACGGCCAGCGCCTCGGAGTGCTGCGGGCGCGAGGCGCTGTAGGCGGCCAGGCCGGACAGCGTGCCCTCCTGCTCGACGAGTCTGGTGTAGGCACTCATGATCTCGGCGGTCTCGCAGTGCAGCGACAGCGAGATCGCGTCGGCCAGGTCCGGGAAACGCTCCCGGGCGGCCTGCACACCGCGCATGACGAACTCGAAGTGCGCCAGGTCGTAGCGCTCGTCGGGCGGGGTCATCAGGAAGCTGGACTGGTCGGACGAGCGCCCGTGCAGGCCGTGCGAGCCGTAGAACATGAAGATCTTGAACGAGGTGACGCCGAACTCCTCGATCAGCGCGGGGATCTCGTCGATGTGCTGGTTCATCATCGGCGCCAGGTGGAAGGCGTAGTCGACGTACGAGCGGTCCTGCGACGCGGCCAGGACCTTCGGGAAGAACTCGCGGTACGGACCGCCCTCGTTGAGGTAGTACTGGCCCGTGCGCATGTAGGTCAGGCCGGTGGTCACGCCGCCCTGCGCCGAGGCCCGGCTCTCGGTCGTGGTGTCCTCGGACAGCGGGTTGTAGATGCCCCAGTGCTGGTGGGCGTCCACCACTCCGGGGAAGGCGAGCAGCCCCGCGCCGTCGACGACGTTCGCCACGCCCTCGACCGGCAGACCGGCCTCGATCCGCACGAACTTCCCGTCGGCGATGCCGATGTCGAGCAGCTCCCCCGCGTCCGGACCGGCGTCGGGACGCACGACGGTGACGTTCTTGATGACAGTGTCCACGATGGTGCTCTTTTCAGACGGTGGGGAGCGGAACGGTTCCGGGTGCGGGCATCTCGTGCTCGAGCTCGGGCAGGCTGAACAGGCGGCGGCCGTTGTGGGCGAAGAGCTTGTCGCGGATCTCGTCGGAGAAGTCCATCGCGTCGATGTCGGCGAAGGTCTGCTCGAGGTCCATGCTCATGTAGTTGGTCGCGAACACGGCCCGGTTGCTGGTGCTGTTGAAGTTCGGGTTGCCCTTGTCCGAGCGGTCCTTCGACCACGGGTGCTGGCCGCCGAAACCGGTTCCCTTGATGAAGCGGATCAGGTCCTCGTGCCACAGGTCGGTCGGGAACCCGTCGGCGCCGACGTAGAAGTTGGGCCGGAACTCGGCGTAGGCCATGAGTTCCCGTTCCCAGGGATAGCCGCAGTGGGTGGCCACGAGCTTCAGGTCGGGGAAGTCGGCGGCGACCCGGTCGAAGAACTGGGGGTGCCCCATCGAGCGCGGTGCCTTGGCGGCCATGCACTCGACCTGGAAGGGCACGCCGAGCTCCTCGGCCTTGGCGTAGTACGGGTAGTAGAGCCGGTCGTCGGCCGGCACCTGCGACCACGACGAGTAGGTGTGCGCCCCGACGAACCCGAAGTCCCGCACGGCCTCCTCGAACAGCCGCACGCCGGGCATCTTGTTGAGCGGGTCGATGCCGGCGGTGGCGAACAGCCGGTTCGGGCTCTTGGCCACGAAGTCCCGCAGGAACTCGTACGACATCCCCCAGTGCTGCCCGTACTTGCGGGCCGGGATCACCGACTGGCCGATGCCGTAGTGGTCCATGCGCTGCAGCAGCTGCTCCAGCGACAGCGGGTTCAGGATGCTGGGCACGCGCAGGTGCGGGGGCACCTCGCTGATGTCCTTGACGGCTCCCTCCGGGGTGACGGGGACCAGGACGTCGACGATCGGGATGCGGGCTTTCATGACACTCCTCGGCTCTCGGTGCAGGACGGCATGACCAGGTGCCCGGCCCCGGCCTCGGCCAGGGCGGGTGCGGTCTCGATCGCGGGGCACGGCGCGCTGGTCGCCGTGCAGTAGGGACCCAGCGAGCAGGCCTGCTCGCCGGGGTCGGGTTCGGGCAGCGGGTCCCCGACGGCGGCCGCCAGCAGCGCCCGGGTGTACGGGTGCCGCGCGTCGTTCCAGATGGCCGGCGAGGGGCCGATCTCCACCAGGCGGCCGCGGTGCAGCACGGCGATCCGGTCGGCCAGGTAGGCCGCGGCGGGCAGGTCGTGCGTCACCAGCAGGCTGGTCAGCCCGCGTTGGGCGCGCAGGTCCTGCAGCAGCTGCAGCACCTGGGCCTGCACGGACGGGTCGAGGGCGGAGGTGGGCTCGTCCAGCACCAGCAGGTCGGGCCGGGCGACCAGGGCCCGTGCGATGCTGACCCGCTGCTGCTGCCCGCCGCTGAGCGCGGCCGGGCGGCGGGTGAGGACGGCGTCGTCCAGCCCCACCGCCTTCAGCGCCGCGCGGACCGGTTCCCCCGCGGCCCCTCTCCCGCCCAGCGGTTCGGCGACGATCCGGCCCACGCTCATGCGCGGGTTCAGGGAGTCGGAGGGGTCCTGGGCCACGTAGGCGGTGCGGGTCCGCCCGTCGCGGCGGAACGTGCCGGACGTCAGGCGTTCCTGCCCCAGCATCACCCGGGCCAGGGTCGACTTGCCCGAGCCGCTCTCCCCGATGACCGCCAGGCACTCCCCCGGGGCCACCGTCAGGGTGATCCGGTCCAGGGCCACGTTCGCGCCGTAGACCATCCGCGCGTCCTCGAGTTCGATCACCGGCCCGCTCCCACGGTCTCTTCGGCCACGTAGTGACCGGGTTCCTTCTCGACCAGCGCCGTCCCCGTGAGATCGGATCCGGCCTCCGGCAGCACCAGACGACGTCCGGGCTCGGGCACCGCGGCGATCAGGCTGCGGGTGTACGGATGCAGCGGGTCTTCGAGAACGGCTGCGGCCGGCCCGTGTTCGACCAGGACTCCCGAACGGAAGACCGCGATGCGCGTGGACATCCGCCGGGCCAGTCGCAGGTTGTGCGTGACCAGGACCAGGCTCGAGCCGGTGCGGCGGCGTGACTCCAGCAGCAGGTCGGCCACCCGCACGGTGACCAGCGGGTCCAGCCCCGAGGTGGGCTCGTCGGCCACCAGCAGCGGCTTCCCGGCGAACGTGGCCAACGCGATGCACACCCGCTGGGCCATTCCACCGCTCAGCTCGTGCGGATGACGTCGCAGCACCGTCTCCGGGGCCCGCAGGCCCAGATCCGTCAGCGAGCGCACCGCCTGGCTGCGCCAGTCGCCGCCGGAGCCGAACTGGCGGAAGTGCTCGGCCACCGTGAGCACCGGCACGAGCGAGCGCTGGGTCAGCTGCGGCACGTACCCGACCTGCTGGAAGCGCCACCGGGCGGCTTCCTTCGCGGTCGCCGCCACCGGGTCGAAGTCCTGGACCGTCACCGTGCCCTCGACCCCCGTCCCCGTCGGCAGCAGTCCCAGGAGCGAGGCCAGCAGCGTGGACTTGCCCGAGCCGCTCTCCCCCACGACGGCCAGGACCTCACCGGCGGCGACACCGAGGTGAACGTCGCGCAGGGCGGTCACTTCCGCCTGGCGGGTGCGGTATCTCACCGTCAGCCCGTCGATCTGCAGGGCCGGGTTCACCGGGCACCTCCCGGGATCTGCTCGACGTGACCCTGCAGCCGGTGCGACAGCTCGCTGAACGCGAGCACGACGCTGAACAGGGCCAGGGACGGGAAGACGACCATCCACCACTGGTTCAGCGGCAGCAGCGGGATACCGGCCTTGATCATGGAACCCCAGCTGGCACTGCCGGGTTCGGAGAGCCCGAGGAAGCTCAGGGCGCCGACCGAGGCGATGGCGTAGCCGATCGACAGCGAGAACTGGGGGAACAGCACGCCGGTGACGTTGGGCAGGATGTGCCGCCGGCGGATCGTGCCCTCACTGACGCCGTGGATCCGGGCGACGGTGACGTATCCGCGTTGCCGCACCAGGCGCGCCTCGCTCTGCACCAGGCGGATGAACAGGGGCGTGTTGATGGCTGCGATGATGACGACGAGGATGGTGCGGGAGGTGCCGACCAGCCCGATCACGGCCACCGCGACGACCAGCAGGGGCACGGCCTGGAAGACGTCGAGGCCGCGGGTGGCGAGGGCGGGCAGGCGTCCCTCGCCGCTCATCAGGATGCCGAGCCAGGTGCCGGCCACGGCCGCGACGAGGGCCCCGGCCAGGGCCATGAGCACGTCGAACTTGGCGGCGTGGACGGTGCGGGAGAGCACGTCGTAGCCGTCCTGGTCGACGCCGAACGGGTACCCGCCGCCCGGCGGGTGCAGGAGCACGGCCGGGTCGGCGACGGTCGGGCTGTGCGGGAACGCGCCGGTGAGCGACCAGCCGACCAGGCCCACGATCCAGCCCAGGCAGACCAGCACGACCGGGTCCCGCAACACCCGTGGGGCAGCACTTTTCGGGGTCGTCCCGGTGGTGTCGATGATGGACGTCGTGGTCGCGTCGGTGGTGAGGCTCACGATGCGGTCCTCGGGTCCAGGAGCACGGCGACGATGTCGGCGAGCAGGTAGATGACCATGGTCCCGACCGCGGCGAAGAGCACGAACGCCTGCACCACGGGCAGGTCGTTCTGGGTGATGGCGTTCAGGCCCCACTGCCCGATGCCGTTCCAGGAGAAGACCTGTTCGATCAGCATGGATCCTCCGATCAGTTCGGCCGCGACGATCCCGCCGACGGTCGCGATGCCCGGACGGGAGGTGCGCAGCGCGTTGCGCATCACGGTGCGCCGCGACAGGCCGTTGCCGTCGCCGAAGGCGGAGAACTCGGCGGCCAGGGCCGAGCGCAGGGCGCTGGCGGTGATCCGGGCGAACGGCACCGAGGCGATCAGGCCGATCGAGAGCACCGGGAGCACGAGGTGACCCACGGCGTTACCCAGCGCGTCCGGGCGGCCGGCGATCAGCGCGTCCACCATGACCGCCCCGGTGCGCACCGGTGGAGCCGGGATGTTCGCGTCGAGCTGGCCGGTGGGTGAGGGCAGGACGGGCAGGACCACGACCAGGAGAAGGATGCCGAGGACGGCGAGGACGAACACCGGAAGCCCTTGCAGGACAGTGACGACCAGGCGGATCCAGCGGCTGAGGTGCTCGCGGGTGGCCAGGACGCCCAGGCCGACACCGAGGACGGCGGCCAGGAGGAAGCCCGGGACGACGAGCACGAGGGTGCTGGTGACGTGGCCGAGGAGTTCGGACGAGACGTCGGTGCCGGTGTAGTAGCTGGTGCCGAGCCCACCGGTGAGGATGCCGCCGAGCAGGTCGAGGAAGCGGTGGATCAGCGACTGGTCCAGGCCGAGGGCGGCGCGCTCGGCGGCGATCTGCTCGGGGGTGGCCAGGTCGCCCAGGCGGGCCCCGACCGGGTCCGAGGGGATGGCGTTGATCAGGAAGAACGTGGCGGTGACGACGATCAGGACGCCGAGGGGGATCATCGCCAGGCGGCGGGCGACGTAGCCGGCTCGGTGCTTCGTCAGCACGGCTTCGCCGTGGCGGGGTCGAAGTAGCGGGCGATGGTCATCGGGCCGGGGCAGACCGAGGCCGGGTAGACGTACTGGTTGCTCGACTCGACCAGGGGGATGTCGATCATGTTCTCGTTGGCGCTGGCGATGCCGGGGGCGACGGCGGCGAGCCGGTCGTCACCGGTGAGGTTCACGGCGTCCTTGACCGCCGCGTCCACTCCCGCGTCGGAGTCCTTCATGTAGTTGGACAGGCCGCCGGTGGAGTGGAAGGCGCTGAGGAAGAACACCGGGTCGGCCACCAGCGGGGCCTCCAGCCGGATGAACGCCTCGTACTTGCCCTCGTGGTAGGCGGCGGTGAAGTCGGCGGCGCTGCTGACGGTGGCCACCTTGACGGTGATGCCCGCCGCGGCCAGCTGCTGCTTCAGGGCCGTCAGCAGGGACTCGGCCGGGACCGGGCTGATCGAGGCCTGGTTGGTGGTGATCGTGAACGACAGGTCCCCGTACCCGGCGTCGGCCAGGGCCTGTCGGGCGGCCTCGGCGTCGTGGGTGAAGTAGGCCGAGGTGGAGTTCTGGGCCGGGATCTTGGTGGAGACCAGGGACGTGGAGGCCGTGCCCAGGCCGGAGTAGGGGCCGGCCAGCAGGGCGGCGCGGTCGAGGGCCTGGGAGATGGCGCGGCGGACGACCGGGTCCTGGAACGCCTTGACGTCCTTGTTCAGCTCCAGCATGTCCTGGGCCTGCGAGGGCATGGCGAGCACCTGCACGTTCTGGTCCTTGGACAGGGTGCTGATCGTGCTCAGGGGAAGGCCCGAGACCATCTGGGCCTGACCGGTCTTGGCCATCACGACCCGGGCGGCCGGGTCGGCGACGGCCTGCATGTTCACGGTGGGGTAGGCGATCTCCCCGGCGTAGTTCGGGTTGGCCTTGAACGTCAGGCTGGTGCCCGGGGTGAAGGCGCTGACCTGGTAGGGGCCGTAGGAGGCGGTGTTCGTGGACAGCCAGTCCGTGGCCCAGGGGTCGGCGTCGGTGGCGTGGGACCTCACCGTGGCCGAGTCCAGGATCGAGAAGCGGTAGGAGTCCAGGGTCTGCGCCGACAGGGCGTTGACCTTGGCGTTGATCGTCACCTCGTGCTCGTTGACGACCGTGACCGGGTCGTCCGGGTCGATCCCGGCGTTGGTCATGAGCGAGAGGGCGATCGGGTCCTCGAGGGCGAGGATGCGATCGAAGGTGAACTTCACGTCGTCGGCGCTCAGGGTGCTGCCGGCGGCGCTCCTCGCATCACCGAGCTGGAGGGTGATGCCGTCCTCGCCGACGTCGAAGCTCGTGGCCAGGGAGGGCTTCAGGTCGTCCGGGCCGGGGACCTGCCCGTCGCTCTCCTCGAAGTTCTGGTACTCCAGCAGGGTTCCCTTGACCGGGTCCTGGGCGAAGCGGTGCGAGATGTTGTCGTACTTCGAGGGTTCCAGCGTGGTGGTCACGGCATCCGTGGCGATGGTGAACGTCGTCGTCGCGGCACCGGACGAGGAGGCCGACGATCCGGCGCAGCCGGCCAGCACGAGGGGGACGGCACACAGGGCCGTCGCGCTCCAGGGGGTTCTCATCTGCTTCTCCCGGCTGTCATGAGCCTGACCTAAGGACGCCGCCTGTTCCTCTCAACGGAACAAGCTGACGGCCATGAACTCTGACACCCGACGTGGATCGAATCAATAGGAGCTGCAGGACAGCGTGTTAACAGTTGGTTTCCCCAGGAGACGGCCATTTTTCGCCCTGCTCGCGCTCTAGCAAAAACGTTCCGCCAAGAGGAACGACTGCTATGGTCTCGTCCGTCGAGGAGAGCGGGACAATGGTTCCGCGCACCTTCAGCAGCCCGGCCCACGGCGTCCGGGCGATCGAGAGGAAGTCGATGGCGGAAGCATCGGGAACCGAGTCGGCCGGGCGGGTGGCCGACGTGCTCCTGCTGTTCGCGGACGGCCCGCAGTCCCTGGGCGTCACCGAGGTCGCCCGCCGGCTCGAGCTGTCCAAGGCGGTGGTGCACCGGATCCTGACCACCCTGGTCGACCGGCAGCTGCTGGCCACCGACCCGGACACGCGCGGCTACCGCCTCGGCCCCAGCGCGGCCGCTCTCGGGGCGAGAGCCCTGCGCGAGTCCCGGATCCGGGTGGCGGCCATGCCTGTCCTCCGGGAGCTGGGCCGCCTGACCGGGGAGACCGCCACGGTCTCGGCCCGGATGGCCGACGGGCGCGTCTATCTCGACCAGGTCGAGAGCACCCAGGAGATCAAGATGACCGTCGAGATCGGTCGCCGCTACCCCCTGCACGCCGGCAGCTCCAGCAACTGCATCCTCGCCTTCCTCCCCGACCAGGAGCGGAAACGAGTGCTGGAGGCCGAGTTCACGGCCCTGACCGACCGCACCATCATCGACCCCGAGCAACTGCGCGAACGCCTCGAGCACATCCGCGCGAACGGGTACGCCACCTCCGACAGTGAACGCCAGCTCGGCGCCGGGGCCGTCGCCGCCCCGGTGTTCGGGGTCGACGGATCGGTCGTCGGCTCGATCTCGGTGTGCGGTCCCGCCCTGCGCGTCGACGAGCCGGCCCGGCGCGCGTACGTCCCCCTGGTGCGCTCGGCCGCCGACCGGATCTCGCGCGAACTGGGCTGGCACGGGGGACTTCCCGGCTGACCCACCGTTCCTCGGCCCCGGCCTCCTCGTGGTGAGCCGGTGATGAGCCGCGCCCACTCATCCCATCCCGTGCATCCGTGAAAGGGACATCATGACCAGCCCGGAACGCAGGCCTCCGTGGGCGTGACCGCGACGCCCGCACCCGCCGTCACCCTCCCCCGCTCGCTGGCCTGGGCCCTGGGCAGCGGCACCGTGCTCCAGGGCCTGAACTCGGCCGTCATCGCCGTGGCCCTGATCCCGATCGCCGAGCACTACGGCACGTCCGCCACGATCCCCTGGCTGGTCAGCGGCCTGTACATCGCCGCCGCCGTCGGTTCCCCGACCGGCGGGCGCCTGGCCGACCTGTTCGGGCCCCGCCGGGTCTACCTCTACGGCCTGGTGATCATCGTGTTGGCCTCGGTCCTGGGGCCTTTCGCACCGTCGGCGGGCTGGCTCGTGGCCGATCGGGTGCTGCTCGGCCTCGGCACATCCCTCCAGTTCCCGGCCGCGATGGCCGTCATCCGCGGCCAGGCCGACCGCACCGGGGCCTCCGTGTCCGGCGCCATCGGGGTGGTCGCCCTGTGCGGGCAGACCAGCGCGGCCCTGTCACCCACGCTCGGCGGCCTCGTCGTGGTGCTGGCCGGCTGGCCGGGGATCTTCTGGATCAACGTGCCGATCGTGCTCAACAGCGCGTTCTGGGTCTGGCGCAGGGTGCCCGCCGACCCCGCCCCGGCCCACGGGATCAACTGGCGGGTGCTGGACCTGCCCGGGGCCGGGCTGTTCGTCGCCGCGCTGGCCCTGGCCATGGGGGCCCTGCTCGGCGCCCGCGACGGGATCTCCGGCTGGCTGCTGGCCACCGCCGCCGTTTCCGCCCTGCTCTTCACCCTGCTCATCCTGCGCGAACGAGCCTTTCCCACGCCATTTCTCGACCTCGCACTGCTGGCCGGGCACCCGCGGATCCTCCGCACCTGCCTCCGCGGGAGCGTCACCTTCATCGCCTTCTACACCGTCTTCTACGGCATGCCCCAGTGGCTGGAGGCCGGGCGCGGACTGGGCCCGGCGACCGCCGGGCTGCTCATGTTCCCGGTCTTCGGGATCGGGGTGCTCTCCACCCTCGCCGCCACTCGTCTCTCCCGGCGGCTGAGCGCGTCCCGTCTCCTGCTCGTCGGCAACGCCTCGCTCACCGTCTCCGGCCTGCTGCTGGTGCTGCTGGCCGGCGCCGACAGCCCGCTGTGGCTGCTCGCCCTGGTCAACGCCCTGCTCGGAGTGCCCACCGGCTTCAACAACCTCGGCAACCAGCTGACCCTGCACCACGGCTCCCCCGCCCGGGCCGCCGGCAGCGCCAGCGGCCTCTACCGCACCGCGCAGTACATCGGCGCCGCCCTGTCGGCGGTCCTCGTCGCGCACATCGTTCCCGGCAGCATCGACGTCGGGGCGGTGTCCCCGGCCGGCGGGATCCACGGGATCGGGCTGTGCCTGATCGTGATCGGGGTCATGCTTCTCCTGGGCGGCCCGGCCGCACGGATGGTCCCCTCCAGGCGGAAAAGGTGAGGCGGATCAGTCCTCTCCCGACTTCGACGTCAGGAACGTTTCTCCCGAGCTGTGAAGAGTTCCGTCGCCAGCCAGTGGCCGGTCCGTTCCGCGAACTCTTCGGCCGTGTCCGACCAGAACCCGGAACGGCCCGTCCCAGGATCGCCCGGGACTCGGGGCTCTGAACCCCGATCCACCGGCCGAAAAGCCGCCAGCGTGACAAAATGCGCGGCCCGCCGGAGCGCTGTAGAAACTGGTGTGATTTCCATCGACTCAGACGTCGCTCAGACCCTGGACGCCTACCGTGTGTGCGAATTCGCCACCCTGGCCCGGGACGGCACGCCCATCACCTGGCCGACCGCCACCCGGCTGCAGGCCGACGGGACCTTCCTGATCACGACGTCGATCTCGTTCCCGCAGAAGGCATTCAACATTCGCCGCGACGGGCGGGTCGCCCTGCTCTTCTCAGATCCCACGGGCAGTGGCCTGAGCGATCCCGCGCCCGTCCTGCTGCAGGGAACCGCAGTCTGCCCGGAGGAGGTCACTGGCTCACCGGCGGGTGACGAGGCCTACTGGACCATGCTTTTCGACCGCCAGCCCAGCAGTCGCGCCTACCTCGAACCGCCTGTGCGCTGGCTGATGGACTGGTACTACATGCGCCTGCGGATCACCGTGACGCCGACGAGCATCACGACCCTGCCGGCTGCTCAACCCGCGGCCATATCGGTCGCCGAGCGACCGGATCTGCTCGGTGCGGACCAGATTTCCCGGCATCCCACTGCCGTGCTCGGGGCGAACGACGACTCGGGAGCACCAGTTCTGGCACGTGTCCGTGCGGAGGCCGGGCCCGACGGCTTCGTGTTCAGCCGTCCGGCGGGTGTCTCGATCAGCGAGGGCCCGGCCAGTCTGATGGTGCACGAGCACGACGAGCACCTCGCGAACCTGACCAACGTCCTGGTCCGAGGCACCCTGACCGAACTCCCGGACGGTACCTGGGCGTTGAAGCCGCAGCGCGTCGTGGACCCCATGCCGACCGGGTCCGTGCGCGATCAGCTCCGGCTGGTCAGGACCGGGCGCGCGGGGGCGAAGGGCTATCTGGCCAAGCGCCGGCTCAGTCGCCCGGCTGTGCGCTGGGACCTGCTGAAGGAACTCGTCCCCAACTGAGATGCGGGCGCCGGGCGCGTGTCATCCAGGTGACCGGCAGCGCGCCCGGAGCCGGAATCCGCTTCACCTGCTGACCAGTGCGTGAGTCCCGATCAATGCCCCACCCGGGACTTTCGCGATCCGGATCGCCGGTCTCGGTGAGGGCCCGTCACGACGTGGGCGCGGCCGGCACCTGCTCAGGCCGGGGTGTGGGGGCCAGGTGGGTCAGCCGGCGGGCAGGGCGCCGAGCTGGTCACTCGGACACCGGCGCAGGAAGGCCGTGCCGATCCGGAGATTGCGCCCCACGCGCGTGACACCCGGAACGAACAGGAGCACGGCGACCACGACCAGCGCCGCCCTCGCCCCGCCCGGTGCCATCAGGAACGGGCCGATCTGCAGGAGCAGCAGGGCGGCCCAGAGCATCGCCTGATAGCGCTGCGCCCTCAGATTCGTGGCGTACCGCCGCAGGACCAGCAGTTCGGCGTCATCGGCCCCGGTTCGCAGAGCCCGCTCCAGCCGCGCCCGCTGCTCCCTCTCCGACGGCCGCTCACGGGCCTGCGGGAACTCTACGCCCTGGCGGGCCAGACGCCGCTGGTCACGGATCGCGAGAACACACCCCGCGACCGCGTACAGCCCACCGACGAACCCGACGACCGCCCCGGTCCAGCCCATGGCATCCATGCCGCTCATCATCCGGGCATTCTCCCGCAGCCACACCCCCGGCGCGCCCGGCGAACCGGGGGACCGCGAGAATCACTGCCCTGCAGAGAATTCCGACCTAGCGGTTCCCGTCCCGCAGTGCCGCGAGCAGCACCCCGTCCACCATGGAGAGCACGAACTCCTCGTCGACGCTCTGCTGCAGGAACAACGCCCGGTAGGTCAGCATCGACGGGATGACCTGCGCCAGCGCCTCGATGCTGTCCGGCTGCGCGTACTCCCCCCGGGCCACGGCCCGCTCGATCAGAACCCGGTACGCGGCCGTCGACGGCTCGATGATCGCCTCGCGCACGGCGACCAGGGCCTCGGGCGATCGGGACATCATCGCGCTGACGCTGGACAGGATCCGCAGGCGGCGCTCGCCGCTGCCCAGCCAGCCCGGGTCGAGCAGGGCCAGCAGGTCCGACCGCAGCGCACCGGTGTCGGCGAGGGCATCGGCACCGAGGTCGGAGGAGTCGACGCAGGCGATCGCGGCCAGGATCAGCTCGTCCTTGCCGGCCCAGCGGCGGTAGATCGTGTGCCGGCCGGCACCGGCGCGGGCGGCGACCATCTCGATGGTCACGTCGGCGTAGTCCGTCTCGGCCAGCACGTCGAGCGTGGCCTGCAGGATCTGGGCCTCGCGGGCGGGGTCGCGCCTGCGCCCGGCCGTGCCGGTGGAGGTGGGGGTGGTGCCGGTCATCGGGTCAGCCTACGCAGCTTCCGCCCCCGGCCACGATTGCGGCACTGGGCAGTGCCGTATTAGGGTCGAACACGTCCCCGCCCCCTTGATCACCGTGAAAGAGGTCGACCGTGACCAGCACCGTTGCCGAGCCCACCGGCGTCCGAAAGCTTCTGGACCGCACCGATGTCACCGAGGTTCTCTACCGGGTGGCCCGCGCCATGGACACCCGCGACTGGGACCTGTTCGCCCGTTCGTTCACCGCCGACGCCCAGGGCGACTACGGCAGCAGCTCGGCCGACGGCCGTGCGGAGATCCTCGCGATGGCCAGGGCGTTCCTCGAGGCGCTGGACGTCACGCAGCACCTGCTGGGCAACGTCGAGGTCAGTGTCGAGGGTGACACCGCCACCACGCGAGCCACTTTCATCGCCCAGCACGTGCGTGACGCCGCCGAAGGCGACGGGCAGCTACTGATGGGCGGCACCTACGTGGACACGTTCCGGCGGAGCCAGGACGGATGGCAGATCACCCACCGCCGCATCCGCGGTCTGTGGAGCAACGGGAATCCGGCGGTGCTGGGCATTCCGCTGGGCTGACCGCCTCGGTTCGCGTGCCGAACGGGAAGTGACGCGCATGCTGTCTCCTCACGTCGTGACGCGTTGCCAGCACCGATCCGGTCCTGGTCGGCCGAGCACGTGATCACACCTCGAAGAAGAGCTGGGACGCCTGTTTCAGGACACCGCGGCGGTACTCGTCACCGAAGCTGCACGCCGCCGTCCACAGGGCGTGGGTGGCCGCCTTCAGCGGATCCGGCTCGGCCGCCTGCTGGATCACCCCGAGCGTGTAGTGGGCTCGAGACCAGTTGGGGGTGCCCTCCACGGTGATGGCGGCCTCGAGCGCCTCGTGGGCGGGCAGATCGGTCTCGGGCGGGTCGTTCTCCGGATGGACCGGTGCTTCTGTTCCGGCCTGGCCGAAGACCGCGACGCTGAAAGTACTCCCGGTCTCGGCCGTCTCGTCTCCCGGCTCGTGACGGTCGAGGAGCCGCCACTGCTCCCCGCCGACCGAGTCGAAGGGTGGAGGGAGCTCCTGCCCGCGGTCGAGATGGTCCAGGGCGAGGGCGACTTCGGGCAGGGCGGCGGCCAGGCCGGACGCCGTGCAGGCCCGGCGGGCCGACCACCGGGCGATCTCCCGCTGAACGTCGGGTGCCGCCGCCGCGATCCGTTCGGCGAGGGGTCGATCGAACAGGGTGAGCTCGCGGGCGTACACCTCGATCAGCCGCGGGCTGGGCGGATCGTCGCCCCAGGTGAGACGACTCATGAAGTCACCGTGCCACGGGTCGTGGCGCGGATCCTCCTGGGGGTGCGCCACCGGGCCGGGGGCTTCGCCGCTCTGGGGTTGCGAGGCGGAGAACGTCGCGGCCAGCTGCCCGGCCTGATCGAGCAGCGCCTGCGTATCGGCGACCGCGTGCGAGGCCTGGGCCAGCGCGTCGAGGGCCGCCACCAGCGGATCTTCGTGGTCTGCGGCAAGGATCGCGGCGATGACCCAGTCGAGCGGGCACGGCTCGACGCGGCCCGGGGGTGATGGCAGCGACGTGTGGAGCAGCGCCGCCACCCGCGCTTCTTGCGTGCGCCGCAGGGCCTCCTCCACCTCGGGCCGGCGCTCGAACCCGGGCGGCAGGATCTCGTTGCGTGCCTGGTGCGTCAGCGCTTTCGTGATCCAGTCGGGGCTTTCGGTCTGGTGCTCCCCGGCGCACCGGCGGGCGGCCCGGTAGGCCACGGCGCGCTGTGCGGCCGGCGCGGCGGCGGCGATCTGCTCGGCCAGGTCGCGGCGGCGCCTCACGAGCCACTGCGCCGCGGTCACGTCGATCAGCAGGTCGCTGGGCGGGTTGTCGCCCCAGCGCTGCTGGATCTCACGACGGCGCGCTTTGACGTGGTCACGGGCGTCGTGCCAGTAAGCGGCGATCCGACTGCCCTGACGCACGATCCGCTCGGGGGCCGGATCCGCGGGCCAGAACGTGAGTTCATAGTGGTCGACGAGGGGTTCGTCGTGCATCACCACGTCGGCGTCGCGCCCGGCATCCATGCCTCGCGCGCTGTAGCGAACACGGTGGGGCACCGGCAGCAGCTCGAATCCGCACGGCACGCCCTCACCGGCCCACTGCATGACCACACAGGGGCCCTCCGGCACGAACGTGGCCTCGACCACGTCTTCCCACTCCGACCCCAGCGGCACCGGCCCGTCTGCGATCACGACCCGGAGCCCGACGTCACCCGTGTGCACACCGGTGGTCAGGTAGAGAGCACCCGCCTGGGCCGCCCCCAGCAGGCCGTTGATCTGACCGGCGAAGTCCTCAAGATGATCGACGACGTCGTCCGGGTTCTCGGGTTCCACATACGCCTGCCCGTACGACACCGACAGTCGCCCGTCGTAGACCACCCGCACAACGTCCTCCATGCTCTCCGCTTCCCGGTCATGAGCATGCTGGCAGGAGGCACCGACAATCTTGGCCGCCGACCTGTCTCCGCGGCTGTGCCCGACCGATCCCGGGAAGACGCCGTGATCACCCGTGGGCGCCCGCCGCGCCGTACTCGCGCACTGGCTCCCGACGGCCCTCCGGACCTGGCCCCCGGCGACTCAGCGCTGATCGCCGACGGTTCTCGGCACGTGCCGGTCGACGGCGCCCTCGAAGGCGAGGACCACGTCGTCCAGGGACGCTGCCCGCTGCGGGGCCGGCCCCTCGTACCAGCCGGCCGGCATGACCGTGTGAATGTACGTGCCCGCCGGCTGGATCCCGTCGCGGAGACGGTGGAAGTGGACCACGTCGCGCAACCGGACGGCGGTGGGATCCCCGGCCGCCTCCAGGGCCAGGGCGCCGTTGTGCAGAACCGCGAGGATCTGGGTCAGATCGTCCTCGGCGCGGAAGCGGCGCAGCGAGGAGCGCAGCAGGCGCAGGGCCCGGTCGTTGTCGAGGCCGACCAGGGTCTGGGCCAGCATCAGTTCGCTGAGCGCGGCGGTCCAGGTGCTTCCACAGGCCAGGCCCCGGTGGACGGCGGCGCCGAGGCGTTGCTGACCGGTGGCGGTCCGCCCGGCCAGCACGAGCGCGGCCCCCAGCGCCATTTCCGTGGCGGCCATCAGCCAGGCCACGTTCGCCCCGGTGGCCTGCGCGTTCGCCTCGGATGCGGCGGACACGGCGATCTGCGCGTCTCCTTCCGGCAGTTGCGCCAGCGCTTCGTAGTACCGCAGCTCGGCGAGCAGGAGGGCGTCCCCCGGGCCGGCGTCCACGGCCCGGGCCGCCTCGGCCAGGACATCGCGCGCGGCAGCCGTTTCACCCGCGGTGTAGAGCAGCCCGGACAGCGCCGCCCGGGCCCGGACGACGTCCTGCAGCGGTGCGTGCGGCGCGGCCGCGAGTGCCGCGGTGATCGTCGTGCGGCCCTCGGCGAGCAGGCCGCTGCGGATCCAGAACCACATGAGCTGTGCGGACGTTCGCAGCGCGGCGCCGGGGTCGTCCGCCAGGTCGTGGGCGATCGCGGCGCGAATGTTGGGCATTTCCAGCCGTAGCCGGGCCATGGCCGACGGCGCGGCCTCGCCCTGCAGGTCCTGAGCGGCCCGGGTGACGAGGTCGCGGGCCCAGCCGGCGTGGGCCCGGCGGCTCGCCTGCGGATCCTTGTCGATCGACGTGCAGTAGGCGCGTATCGTCTCGAGCATCCGGTAGCGCGCCGCCGGGTTGCTGATGTCGGCGGTGACCACCGACTGGTCCACCAGCGCCGCGAGCGCCCCCACCTGGAACCCGGCCGCCTGGAGCGGGAATCCGCCCTCGTACGGCCACAGACTCACCGCCAGGTCACGCTCGGGCCCGGCCAGCAGGTCGAAGCTCCACCCGATCGCGGCCCGGAGCGTCGCGTGCGGCGTCATCGTGCCGTGCGGGATCGGGCCCAGCAGTGCGAACCGGTCACCGAGGTGCGCGGTCAGCTCGCGCACGCTGAGGATACGGGCCCGGGCCGCAGCCAGTTCCAGGGCCAGGGGCAGACGGTCCAGGGCGTCGGCCAGGTGCCGCAGGTCCTGGTGGTCGTCGGGACCGGGTGCCCAGCCCGGCCGGACCGCGCGGATCCGATCGATCAGCAGCGCCACCGCGCCCTCACCGGTCAGCGGTCCCAGCGGCAGGATGTGCTCGCCGTCGACCCCCAGGGCCGTACGGCTGGTGGCCACCACCCTCAGAGCCGGGACCCGCACGAGCAGGTCGATGACGAACCGGGCGACGTCGTCGCTCAGGTGCTCACAGTTGTCGAGCACGAGCGGTCCCGGTCGCGAATTCAGGTGCTGCACGACACTCTCGCGCAGATCGCGGGCCCGACCGGGCAGACCGAGGCCCTCCCCCACCGCAGACATGAGCAGCGCGGGATCGGTGACGTCCGCGAGACGGATCACGGCGCAGGCAGCCGCGGACGCCTGCGCCCACTCCGTGACCAGGCGGGTCTTACCGGCCCCGGCCGGGCCCACGACGGTGACCGTCCGGTGCGCCGCCACCAGCTGATCCAGCACCGCCAGATCCCCGGCCCGCCCGACGAACGAGGAAAGGGGCCGCGGCCGGCCCGGGCCCGGTTCCGCGGGCGCCACGGGGCCCTGCAGCTGCGGATCCTGCGCGAGGATGCGGTGCTCGAGCTGCTGCAGCTCCGGGCCGGGATCCACGCCGAGCTCCTCGGCCAGCAGGGTCCGGACCCGGCGCAGGGCCGCCAGCGCGTCGGCCTGACGACCCGCGCGGTACAGCGCGAGCGCGAGCAACTGCCAGCGACGCTCCCGGTACGGAGCGCCCCGGACCAGGGCTTCCAGGACCGCGGCCGCCCCGGCGTGCTCACCGGCGGCCAGCAGCGCCGCCGCGCTGTCCTCGCGTGCGCCCTCGCGGTACTCGATCAGAGCCGACCGGGCCGCAGCCAGCTCCGGATCGTCCGGACCGTCGGCGTAGGGCTCGCCGCGCCACAGCCCCAGCGCCCTCTCGAAACACTCGTGAGCCTCCCGCGCGCGGCCCGCCGGCATCAGAGCCCGGGATTCAGCGACGAGCCTCAGGAACTGCCCGGCGTCGGACGTGCTCGTGTTCAGCCGGTAACCGCCGCCCTCCCGGAACAGGTCGGCGCCCGGCAGCACCCGCCGCAGACGCGAGACGTACACCTGCAAGGAGCCCGCCGGATCGCCGGGCGGGCTGCCCTCCCACACACCCTCGGCCAGCCGGGCTTCGGACACGGCCTGACCGTCCGCGGCCAGCAGCATCGTGAGCAGGCGGCGCTGGAGACGGCCTCCCAGCTGGATCGGGCGACCCTCGTCACTCGCAGCGAGAGGCCCGAGCACGGCGAAGGTCAGCACCCGGTCATGAAATATCGCGATGTCTGCCGGTTGCAAGCCAGGTGTCTGGACCGCAACCCACAGTGTGCGCAGACCTTCTGCCCGGCCCGACATTGGAATCCATGTGAACACCGCAGATCTCGCTCCCTTCCATCAGCCCGGCACCCCCGGCTACCTCGACGCCTGCCACTCGTTCCAGCTGGCCGTCCCGGTCGATCCCGCCGGCGCGTTCGTCGCGCGCAGCGTCACCGACGTGGTGCGCGCCACCGACGTGGCCCGGCGGACCGGGCTGCCCCTGCGGGTCAGCACCACCGGCCACGGCATGGGCGCCACCGCCCCGGTCACCGGTGCGCTGCTGGTGAACCCACAGATGGACGACGCGGTGCGTATCGATCCCGAGGCCCGAACCGCACGGGTCCCGGCGGGTGCGCGCTGGGCCGACGTGATCGCCGCCGCCGTCCCCCACGGCCTGACCGCCGTGCACGGCTCGTCCGGCACCGTCGGCGTCGTCGGGTTCCTCCTGGGCGGCGGTATCAGCTTCTACGGACGCCGGTTCGGCGTCGCGGCCAACCGGCTGCGTTCCATCACGATCGTCCTCGCCGACGGTGAGGTGACCACGGCGAGCGCCCACGAGAACCCGGACCTGTTCTGGGCCCTGCGCGGTGGGGGCGGCGGTTTCGGCGTCGTCGTCGAGGTCGAGATCGCGCTGGTGCCCATGCGCCGCATCGTCACCGGTATGACCGTCTGGGACGCGGCCGAGGCCCACCGCCTGGCCCCGGCCTGGCAGCGCTGGAGTGTCACCGCTCCCCCCGAGGTGACGACGTCGCTGCGCCTGCTGAGCGTTCCGCCGCTGCCCACGGTGCCCCCGCAACTGGCGGGCCGGCACATCCTGGCCATCGACGGCGCCGTGAGCGCGGTCGGCGACGCGGACGTCCCCGCAGCCGAGCGGATCCTGTCGGACCTGATGACGCCGCTCACCGGCCTCGCCGAACCGATCATGAACACCTGGACGACCGCCGGGCCCGAGGCGCTGCCGCTGACCCACATGGATCCGGCCGAGCCGATCCCGTTCCACTCCGACACGGCGCTGCTCGAGCCGCTGGACGCCGACGGCTGGTCCTCGCTGCTGAACGCCGCCGGCGTGGGTTCCTCGACCAGCCTGCTGTCGGTCGAGTTCCGCCAGCTGGGCGGCGCGTTCGCCGAGCCCCCGGCGGACGGGGGTGTCTTCTCGCACACTCCGGCCGCGTTCCTGTACTGGGCCTGCGGTCTGCCGGGCGAGCAGACAGGCAAGGAGTTGGCCGGGGTCCGAGATGCCCTGCTCCCCTACCGGACGGGTTTCACCGCGCCGACTTTCGCCGACCACGTCGATCAGCCCCGGCGCACCTACGACGAGACGACCCGCGCCCGGGTCGAGCGGATCCGCGCCACCGTCGACCCGGGCGGCCTGTTCGCCGGTGGCGTCGAACCGATCCGGGACTGACCTCCGCTCCGGGCTCTTCCCGGAAGCCCCGGGAAGAGCCCGGGCCCACCACGATTCATCCACCACAGCTCCACCACAGCAAGGAGTCACGGATGCGCATCGGCATCGGTCTGCCCAACCAGGTCCGGGACGTGCGGGCCTCGGTCATTCCCACCTGGGCCCGCCGGGCGGAGGACGCCGGGTTCGCCACCCTGGGCACGACCGGCCGGTTCGCGTACCCGGGGGTGATGGACACGGTGGCCCTGGCCGCGGCGGCGGGTGCCACGACGTCCATCGGGCTCCTGAGCCAGGTCCTGCTCGCCACCACGTGGCCCGCCGCCCTGCTCGCCAAGGAGGCCGCGTCCATCGACGGGGTTTCCGGCGGCCGGCTCACGCTCGGCCTCGGGGTGGGCGTCCGCGAGGACGATTTCGTCGTTCCCGGCCACGGTCCCCGCGGCCGGGGCGCCCGGATGGACCGCGACCTGCGGACCTACCGGTCGCTGTGGGACGGTGACCCCGTGCCCGCCGGCACGAACCCGGCCGTGCCGTCCGGAACCCGGCGCGTCCCGATCCTTTTCGGCGGCGGCACCCCGGCCGCCTACCGGCGGATGGCACACTCCTCGGACGGGTACATCGCCGGCTCCGCCCCGGCGCCCCTGGTGGCCGGGGCATTCGACGCCGCCCGCCTCGCCTGGCGCGAGGCCGGGCGGAGCGGCCGGCCCCGGCTGGTCGCCCTGAACTACTTCGCGCTCGGCGATCCCGACCGGGGCCGCGCCAATGTCGGCGACTACTACGCCGCCACCGGCGCCTACCAGGACCTCGTCGTGAGCGGCGTGCACACCGACGCGGCATCGGTCCGCGACGCCGTCCGGCAGTTCGAGGACCTGGGCGCCGACGAACTGATCCTGGGCCCCTGCACCGATGATCTCGACGAGATCGCCCGGCTGGCCGACATCGTCCTGTAGCCGGACCCGGCCGTCCCTGATCTAGGATTCGGGCGTGGTCGGCACCGAGGCACTCCTGTCAGGCAATTCGGGTGCCGGGTACCCGCGCACGCTGGTCGCGGTGGCGTCAGGCCTCCTGCTCGCCCTCCCGGGATGCACCTCGCCGGCCCCAGCACCGAAGGAGCAGGTCGTCGACCTGCTCCAGCAGGACTGGCAGCACGTGCCCGGGGTGAGCGCCGACGGAGACGGGTTGCACGTCACCGCAACCGCTTTGAGCATCGTCGACAGCGGGGACCACCGGCCGAATCCGCCGCTCAACCTGGCCGGCACGCACCTGGTGACCGAGGGCGACTTCTCCCTCGAAGCGTCCCTGACCGACGTGACCGCCGATGCGTCCTGGGCCCTCTACGACAGCCCGCCGGTGATCGCCGACGAGTTCCGGATCGAACCAGCCGGCCTGCGGCTCACCCTCGAGGACGACGACCTCGGGATCATCGTCTCCGACGGCTCACCCCAGCAGGACGTGGGCGACCCCCGTCCGGTGTACGACGAGCACGTGACGCTCTCCGATCCGCAGGCCCCGCTGTCAGTCCGCCGGTCCGGGGACACCCTCGAGATCTCGAGCGACGGGGAAACCGTGGCCTCCGTGCCTTTCGGGGAGGTGTTCGCGTCGGGAGAGCTCTGGCTGGGGTTGTCGAGCGACGACGGCACTTTCGGTGTCAGTTCCCTCACCGCCACCGCCGCAGAGCTGACCACCGCGGGCCCGGCCGTCAGGCAGGCCGAGCCGTCGTCGCGGGGGCTGCAGGCGCTGGCCGAGCGCGCCCGTCCCGGCTTCAGGATCGGCGCGGCGGTCGCGCTCGGCCCGCTCGCCTCGGACGCGGAGTACGCGCGGGAGTTCGTCGGCAACTTCGGTGCCCTCACCCCGGAGAACGCGATGAAGCCCCAGTTCCTCTCCCCGCAGCGGGGTGTCTACACCTTCGAGGAGGCCGACGCGATCCTGGCGACGGCCGAGAGCAAGGGCATGACGGTGCACGGGCACACCATCGCCTTCACCGAGGCCATGCCCCGCTGGATGCAGGAACTCCCCACCGGGTCGGCGAAGGATCGCCGCGCCAGCGCCGACGCCCTGCTCGACTACCTCACCACCGTGGTGACGCACTTCCGGGGACGTCTCGCCTCGCTCGACGTCGTCAACGAGCCGTTCGACCTCGACCAGGGAACCAGCCTCCAGGAGAACGTCTGGTACCGGACCTTCGGGCCCGGCTACCCGGCGATCGTCTCCCGCGCCGTCCACGACGCCGACCCCGACGTCCGGCAGTTCATCAACGAGAACGGGGCCGACGTACCGGGCGAGCGCCAGGACGCTCTTCTCGACCTGGCGCGCGACACCAACGCACGGGGCGGCCACATCGACGGCGTCGGCCTGCAGTCCCACGTCTACGACCTCGAGACCGACGCCATCTCCGCCGAGGACCTCGCCGACACCCTCGACCTCTTCGACGAAGCCGGGCTGCACGTGCGCATCTCCGAGAACGACGTCACCGACGACCAGGGCACCGACGACCAGGCGGAGCAGTACGCCACCGTGCTGGCCACCTGCCTGGACTCCCCCACCTGCGTCTCCTACACCACCTGGGGCGTGGACGACCGCTACGACTGGTGGGTCGACGACGACGGCAGCGCGCAGCAGGGCCACGACTTCCTGTTCGACGAGGGGCATCCGACACCGGCTTACAAGGCCATGACGCGAGCCCTGCGGTCCTCCCGGTGAGCGACGCCGGTCGGCCGGGCCTCGTCCGCGCTCCTCGAGGTGCGAAACCCGGACGATCCACCCAAAGTGTTCACAGCCAGCCACTCACACCGCAGGAGGATGAAGTGACGCAGACCCAGACCCCTCTGGCCACCACCTCGACCAAGCAGTCGAATGTGCTGTCGATCGTGTCGTTCGTGCTCAGCGCCCTGGCGGTCTTCCTTCTGCCGATCATTTTCGGGGTGGCCGCGATCATCTGCGGTGGCGTCGCCGTCTCCCGCAAGGAGCGGCTCGGTGTCACCGCACTGACGGTTTCCGTCGTCGCGACGATCCTCGGTTTCGCCCTCGGCTACCTGGTTTTCGCGAACAGCTAGGTCTTCCCGGCCCGGCCGGTGCTGAGCCCCCGCACCAGCCGGGCCGACGGGAGCAACGAAAGTCAGCGGTGCTGAATCGCCACTCCCGTTGCGGCCGAAGGGTATTCAGAACACCGGTTCGGAGATCTCCGCATTGTTCCCGCAGCTGACGGACTGGGCGCGCCGGACCTCGGCCGAGCCTTCGGCCAGGCCGCGTCCCAGTACCTCGCTGCGGCCGGCACCGGCCCGCTTCCCGGTCCTGTCGAGGGTGACCGTGCGGCGGGACACCGTGTACGTCTGCTTCGCCGAGTCGTACTCGGCACGGTACGAAACGAGAATGCGCCCGGACGCGTCGCCCACGCAGCCGACCCCGTCACCGGTGCCCTCGTACCCCAGATCGAAGAGCCAGGGCCGGTTCTCGGTGTCCGTCGTGGCCACGATGTAGCAGTTCACCACGCTGTACAGGGCCGCCGAGCGGCCGAGGTTCACCAGGATCACGGCGGATCCGTCGCCCAGCCGCCCGGCCAGGGCGCTCACCCGGTCACCGGCCCGCTGCTCCTGGGCGCCCTCGTCCCACTGATTGAGGACGACGGAGAACCGGGCCCCGCCGGCGGTGCTGACCCCCAGCAGACGGAGCCCTTCGTCGTGAGCCAGCCACAGCTCGTCCGCCAGCCCGTCGCCGTCCAGGTCGTCGGTCCCGGCCCGGTTCACGTCGTCGGGAACGGCTCCGCCACCGGCCGGGCACCCGGCTCCGCCGGGCGCCGGGCCGAGGCCGGCGGGGCCCGCCGTTGCGCGGCCGGCGGTCGGGTCGGCCTCGTGGGCCTGACTGCCGCAGGCCGTCGACGTCAGCAGGGCGAGTGACACCGCCAGCGTCCACCGGACCGGCAGAGGGAACCAGGCGCGTCCGTCGCGGGTGCTCATGCCCACGAACATACGGGGCGTTTGCGGACCATCAGGGAGCCGGGGTGACCGCCCGCGCCGGTGAGCCATTTCACCACGTCAGAGGCTTGTCTCACCGCGCCGGTCTTAAAGCAGCAGGTGTAGCCTAAGCAACGGTCGTCGCTTAACGGCCTCGGGTTCGCTGGTCGACGACCGGCCTCCGAACCCTTCGAGGACGAAGATTTTCAGGAGATCCCCATGTCCCAGCAGCGTTTCACCAACCGCGTCGTTCTCATCACCGGCGGCGGCTCGGGCCTCGGTCGCGCCTCGGCCGTCCGCCTCGCGTCCGAGGGCGCCAAGCTCGCCCTCGTCGACATCGCCGAGGCCGGCCTGAAGGCCACCGTCGAGGCCGTGCACGAGATCGCCCCCGACGCCGAGATCCTCACCGTCACCGCCGATGTGGCGCAGGAGGCGGACGTGGAGAACTACGTCGCGAAGACCCTCGAGCGCTTCGGCCGGATCGACGGCTTCTTCAACAACGCGGGCATCGAGGGCCGGCAGAACCTGACCGAGGCGTTCACCGCGGCCGAGTTCGACCGGGTCGTCTCGATCAACCTGCGCGGCGCGTTCCTCGGCCTGGAGAAGGTGCTGAAGGTGATGCACGAGCAGGGTTCCGGCATGGTCGTGAACACCGCGAGCGTCGGCGGCATCCGGGGCATCGGCAACCAGTCCGGCTACGCGGCCGCCAAGCACGGCCTGGTGGGCCTGACCCGTAACTCGGGCATCGAGTACGGCCGCTTCGGCATCCGCATCAACGCCATCGCCCCCGGCGCGATCTGGACGCCGATGGTCGAGGACTCGATGAAGCAGCTGAACGCCGACGACCCGCGCGCCGCCGCCGAGCAGTTCATCCAGGGCAACCCGACCAAGCGTTACGGTGAGGCCCCCGAGATCGCCTCGGTCGTCGCGTTCCTGCTCTCGGACGACGCCAGCTACGTCAACGCCACGGTGGTCCCGATCGACGGCGGCCAGTCCGCCGCCTACTGATCCACCCCGGGGCACCGGATGCCGGAGGACGGAGCGTGCTCCGTCCCCCGGCCGGTCTCACCGCAGCCGCAGCGCGCCCGCGCCGTTCACCGGACGCCGACCTGCGGTGCGAGCCAGACGGTCTCGATCACGTCGGCCAGCGCGGCGGGCTGCGACAGCATCGGCGAGTGCGCGGAATCCAGCTCGAACACGCTCGTCGGGCGGCTCGAGATCGCGTCGATCTCGCGGATGAAGCGTCGCTGCAGGGCCGGTCGCACCGCCCTGTCCTGGCTGCACGTCACGTAGCTGTGCGGCACCGCACCGAACCGCTCCGGCGTGACGTCCAGGGGTTGCCCGGGCACCCCGATCGGGCCGTCGACGCTGATCAGGTCGAGCGCGGCCCGCGCGGTGCCGGGTTCGACGTCGGCGTAGAGGGCCTGGCGCAGGTGCTCGTGCCGGCTCGGGTCCCGGGTGTCCAGGCGCAGGGCGCCGATCGCCGCGAAGTCACCGGTGAACGAGTGCCGCAGCAGGTCCCCGTCGTTCTCCGGCGTCGCGATGTAACCGGCCGCGGGAAGGCCGGCCACCGGGGCGAAAGCGCTGACGTACACGAGGTGTTCGAACAGGTCCGGTTCGAGCTGGGCGGCGAGGGTCGCGACGACGCCGTGCATGCTGTGCGCGAGCACGACGCACGGCGCTCCCCCGCCGATGAACCGGATCTGCTCCAGCAGCGCGTGCGCGGCCGAGGTGGCGGTGACGTCGGCGAGCGGTGAGGGTTCGGTGGCGAAGGTCTCGGGGGCGAACGGACGCGTCCGGGCGGCTTCGGGAGCCCGGGCGTTCAGGCCGTGCCCCTGGACGTCCACCGCGACGGACGGGATGCCCCGGGCGGCCAGGTGGGTGGTCACCGGGCTCCACACCCAGCTGCCGTGCCAGAACCCGTGGACAAGAATGACGGTACGCATGGACCCGACGCTAGGAGCGCCGGACCGGCTCACCCACGTACAGGTTGTGAGGGGATGAGCGTGCGCCCGCTCAGCACCTGGTCCAGCCGCTGACGGCTCGGGGTCCCGGGCGCGGGCTTGAGCACGTACAGGCGCTGGGACGAGGTGACGCTGGTGATCACCGAGCACTCCAGGTGCAGCGCGCCGACCTGGGGATGGGTGATGACCTTGTCCGCGCAGTGCCGGGCCATCACGGTGTGCTGCTCCCACAGCTCGCCGAACTCCTCGCAGCAGGCCCGCAGGTCGTCCAGCATCGCCACCGCTCGCGGGTCGGGCTCATGCTGCTCCAGCACGGCGCGCAGGTCGGCCACGTACGCGAGCCCGGTCTGCGTGTGCTGCTCGCGCGGCTCCAGGAGGTCGCGCCAGCCCGGCTGCGCGAACCACCGCCAGGTCAGGTTGGGCTGCCATCCGGGCAGGTCGACCACGTCGCCCAGGAGTTCGCGGTTGAGCCAGTTCTGGGCCAGGACGTCGTTGAAGTGGTCGGTGATCGAGGCCGGTGTGGAGTCGTCGAGGGCTTCGAGCAGGTACTGCAGTCCCGCATCCACGCCCTCGCGTTCGCGGCGGTGCGGGGGCGCCGCGTGCCCGGCCAGCCGGTACAGGTACTCCTGCTCGGCGGCGCTCAGCTGCAGCACGCCGGCGACCGAGGCCAGGACCGAGGCCGACGGGAGGGCACCGCGTCCTCGTTCCAGGCGCTCGTAGTAGACGGTGGAGATGCTCGCCCGCTCGGCGACCTCCTCGCGGCGAAGCCCCGGGGTGCGGCGGCGGGACCTCGGGGGCAGGCCGCAGGCCGCGGGGTCGGCCGCTTCCCGGCGGCGGCGCAGGAACTCTCCCAGCCGCATACGTTCGTCCACGCCCCGAGACTATCCAGCCTCTGTATGCCGCCGGACGCCGCTCAAGGCCGACGGTGGGGCGCCGCCGCCGCGCAGTAGCCTTGCCCGGATGAACAACGCCGATGTCGAAAGCGGCCAGCCGGCCGAAGGATCGACCCTCGGCCGACGAGCGAGCCGCGCCGCCGCCGGGCGGGCCGATCCCCGGGCACTGCGCACGCGCGCCTACGTCCTGCAGGCCATCCGCGACGCCGCCGCGAAGGGTGACCTGGCCGCCCTCACGGTCAGCGAGGTGTGCCGCCGCGCCCAGATCAACCGCGTCACGTTCTACAAGCACTGGAACGAGCTGGCCGACGCCCTGGTCGAGGCCTTCGCCGAGAACTTCGACGCGCTCTCCACGATCCCGCAGGACGCGATCGCCCGCAGCGCCGACGTGGACCAGCTCGCGTCCCTGTACCGCAACGCGCTGCTCGCGCAGCTCAACGAGCTGAGCGCCCGCCGCGACCTGTACCGGGAGCTGCTGACCGGCCCCCGCGAACAGCCTCTGCGGGTGGCGCTGCAGCAGGTCCTGCACGAGCGGGCGCAGCTGGCCATCGAGGTCCTCGCCCGGGCCGGCGTCGAGGTTCCCGACACCGGGCACGACCTGGCCGCCTCGTACATCGCCGGCGGCGGGACGGCCGCCCTCGTCGCCTTCACCCGCGGCGACGACGACGACATCGAGCGCACCGCGACGGCCATCATGGCGCTGTTCCCGCCCTGGTGGCCCCGGCCGGCAGCCGCGGGCCTCACCCCGGCGTGACGGCCGTCAGGAGCTGGTCATGGTCTGGGTCCCGATCGTCATCAGCAGATCGAGCTTGCTGCGGGCGTCGGTGCCCGGTTGCGCGGTGCAGACGAGGATCCGCAGGTCCGAGCCCTGCGTGGTGAGAGTGCTGCATTCCAGGGCGATGTCGCCGACCTGCGGGTGTCGCGCGGTCTTGCTGCTGCCCTGGTGATCTTCCACGGCCCGGCGCTGCCAGAGCTCGGCGAAGCGCGGTCTGAGCTGCAACGTCGCGATCAGGTCGTTCAGGTCGGGGTCGTGGGGGTAGCGGCCGCTGGTGACACGCAGGTCCGCGACGATCGACTCCTCGAACCGGGCCTGCACGGCCGGGCTCTGGTGGGTGCGGGGGAATCCCGGGCCGAACTGCACCAGCAGCGTGTTCTGCGGGCCCGGCACGACCCCGAAGACCGCTTCGAACAACGGGTTCCGGTGCAACTGGTTCCACGCCGCGTCGTAGACCGCGACCGGGTTGGCCGACAGCTGCTCCAGGATGCGGTGCACGCTGTGCGGGATCAGCCGCGGTACCCGGCCGGGCGCCGGGGCGTGCCCGGCCAGGCGCATCAGGTGCTCCTGCTCGGCGTCCGAGAGCTGCAGCGCCCGGGCCAGGGCCGAGCAGACCTGCGGTGAGGGGGTGCTGGCCCGGCCCTGCTCGAGCTGCACCAGGTAGTCGGACGAGATCCCGGCCAGCTCGGCCAGTTCCTGCCGGCGCAGCCCCGGCACCCGGCGCTGACCCGCCTGGGTGAACCCGGCTGCGGCGGGGTCCAGCCGGTCGCGCCAGGCCCGCAGCACCGTGGCCAGTTGCTCCATGGCCACCATGCTGCCCCACCGGGCACCGAGGTGCCTGGTACTGGTTTCACCAGGCAGTTCTGTAGCTCCCTGACCGCGGGCCGGGCGAGCAGCCTGGAGTCATGAACAGCACCCTGGAACTGGCCGACGACCTCGTCCTGACCCGCCTGGGCTACGGCGCCATGCAGCTGGCCGGGCCCAACGCCTTCGGCCCGCCCCGCGACCGCGCCGAGGCCGTGCGGGTCCTGCGCACCGCCGTCGAGGCGGGCATCACCCACATCGACACCAGCGACTTCTACGGCCCGCACGTCACCAACGAGATCATCCGCGAGGCCCTGCACCCCTATCGCGAGGATCTGCACATCGTCACCAAGGTCGGCTTCCGGCGGGGCCCGGACGGTAGCTGGGACCCGGCGCCGCACAACCTGCGCGAGCAGGTGCAGGACAACCTGGCGCACCTCGGGCTCGAGGCCATGGACGTCGTGAACTTCCGGACGGAGGGGCCCGGCCCGATCGGTGAGCACGTCGAGACCCTGGCCGCACTGCGGAAGGAGGGCCTGATCCGGCACCTGGGACTGTCGAACGTGAGCGCCGAGCAGGTGGCGGAGGCTCGCGCGATCGCGCCGATCGTGTGCGTGCAGAACCTCTACAACGTCGCCGCTCGCCAGGACGACGCCCTGGTGGACGCCCTGGCCGCCGACGGCATCGGCTACGTCGCCTTCTTCCCGCTGGGTGGCTGGAGTTCGCTGCAGTCCGACGTGCTGGCCGCGGTCGCCGCCTCGCTGAACGCCAGCCCCCAGCAGACCGCACTGGCCTGGCTGCTGCAGCGTTCGCCCAACCTGCTCGTCATCCCGGGGACCTCGTCCGTGGCCCACCTGCGCGAGAACATCGCGGCGGCCGACCTGGAACTGCCCGCCGAGGCGGTGCGCCGCCTGAACGGATTGTGGACGGCGACCTGAGTCCGCTGCGCCGGTGCGGGCTCGGGTGCTCGACCGCTCCGACGGGCCGCCCGCTCTCCCACGCGACGGCTACGGTTGGGGCAGCCGATCTCCCGAGGAGCGCACGATCACGACAGCACGCGTCACCGTCCGCCGGTTCGCGCCCGGTGACCTGGACGACTTCCTGACGTACCAGAGCGATCCGGTCGTGCGGGCGCACCTGCCCGGCGAGCCCATGAGCGCCGGGGCGGCCGCCGGTTTCCTCGCCCGGCAGGCCGATCTCGACGAGCGGCAGACCGACGCCTGGCACGCCTTCGCCGTTCACCACCCCGGTGACGACCGGGTGATCGGTGACGTCGGCGTCTGGCTGGCCGCCGATCGCCCGGGCACCGGTGACATCGGTTTCCAGTTCGCACCCGCCTACCACGGGCAGGGATACGCCCGGGAGGCGATGCAGCAGTTCCTGCCGTACCTGTTCGAGACGCTGGACCTGGGCGAGGTCACGGCCGGCTGCGACAGCGTCAACCGTGCCTCGTGGGGGCTGATGCGGCGTCTGGGCATGGAACTGATGACGGACGACGGAACCGTCCGGCGCTACCGCCTGAGGGCCGGAACCTGGCGCGACCAGCCGTGAACCGCCGCTTCACGCGGTCCCGGGGTGATGCGATGCCCACGCCCGCACCCGAGTGAGCGTCGCGGAAGAGGTACCCCCTATACCCGATCGGTATGGGGGGGCACCTCTCTCCCCAGGCCCGGGAGATCCAGGATTCCGGCGAGGACGTCGTGCACCCGGCACGTCACCGGCACGTCACCGGGCACGTCACCGGCACGGATGACGGTGGCCGGTGATGGCACGGCCCGCTCGGTTCCGGTCGCGAATCGCGCTCGCAGGGCGACTTCTCGGTCCCCGCGTCGATGCCGGCCGTCCCGGTTCCGCCGCCCGGAGACCGGTCAGACGCCCGGACCGGGGCAGGCGGCCGGAGACCGGGTCAGGCGGCCGGAGACCGGGTCAGACGGCCAGCGGCCGGGCGGTCTCCAGCCGGCCGTCCGCGATGAGCCGGCGCAGCGACTCCAGCACCGCCGCCTCCGGCTCGTAGGCGGGCGAGTACCCCAGCCTGTCCCGGGCCTTGGCGATCGTGAAGGCGTGACTGCGGTGCAGGTGCCCCCAGCTGGACTCGGCGTGCTCCTCACTCGTGCCGGACCGGAACTGTTCCCACGTCACGGTTTCCAGGTTCGCCGTCTGCCCGAACCAGGCGGCACCGATGTCCGCGTACCCGCGCACGGTCAGGGCCGTCGGGGCGGTGACGGTGAAGTCCTCGCCCGCCGCCGCGTCGCGCTGCTCGATGGCCAGCTCGAACGCCTGGGCCACGTCGTCGGCGTGCACGTGGTGCATGGACTCGGCCCCACTGCCCGGCACGGGCAGCGTCCCGCCGCCGGAAAGGGTGGTCCAGACGCCGGGATCGACGTTGCCCAGAGGGCCGATCGGGTGCCAGCCGGGCCCCACGATGTGGCCGGGGTGCAGCGAGGTCGTGACCAGGCCACCCGAGGCGGTCTCCTGCTTCAGCATCGCTGCGATGCGGGCCTTCTCGATGCCGTACTCACCCAGCGGTGGCGTGCCCGCGTCCTCCGCGATCGGCAGCTTCGCACTGGGCCCGTGCCGCCAGATCGACCCGCAGTGCAGCAGATGCCCCGTCCCTCCCCGCAGGGCCCGAACGAGCGCGGTGGCGGATTCCAGCGTGAAGCAGACCAGGTCGACCACGACGTCCGCGCCCAGGGCGGCCACGGTGCCCCCGAAGGTGCCCGACGCGTCCTCACGCTCCCGATCGACGACCACCTGACGCACCTGCTCCCAGGCCGGGTCATCGGCGTACCGGGCGCTCTGACCCCGGCTGATACTGACCACCTCATGACCGGCCCGCACCAGCCGGGGCACCAGGAACGTGCCGATGTGCCCGCTGCCTCCGATGATCACGATCTTCATCCGTGCCGATCCCCTCACGACGTCGACGGTGGGCGTGTTCCCGGCGGTTGCCGACGACAACGCGACCGGAACGGGACGCTCACCTGATCAGCGCCCGGGCAGCACATCAGGCCAGTCCGCGCCGTTCCGCGGGCGCCATCGATTCCGTCAGGTCTCGCCTCAACGGTAGCTCGGCCGTCTCCGTCGCGCCGGGTCCACGAGACAGGTCGCGTGTTCGTCCCACCCGGACCAGCACTCGAGCCGGGTGCAGGCACCTCCGGCGACCTCATCGCCCCCGGCCAGCCAGCGCACTATCCGATGCCTGACCTCAGGGAATCTGAAATACCCACAGTGCCAGACCGCGAGGAACTCGGGCGTCTGGAAGACTGAATGCGCCGGTATCGGGAATCCGGTTCCGGCAACCGCGCCGGTGACGTTGGCCACCCCCGACGTAGGCACGACCAGGTCATTGGGCCGGCTGAACAGCCCGTTGACGATCCGCTTCAGCGGATCCCCGCCGGGAGAGGTGTACTCCGACGTGACCGCGAGCAGGCGCGTATCCAAAGGGACGGACGTAGGAGTCCTGGCCAGATGTGCGAGGGTCGGGCTTCCAGGATTCATCGAAGCCAGCCCGTCGAACCTGACCAGCGCGTCCTCAGTCATGGCTCTCACCAGCCGAAGCACGATCGCCAGAACGTCTTTCAGATGACGTTGCGGGGTCGGCATCAGATTGGCCGCCGTCGTCAGCGTGTCGACGAACGCGTTCAGGTTGCTGGGGTCAGCCAGTTCCGTCCCGTCGTTCGGGACACCCACGAAAACGATCTTGCCGATGTTCATGTGCCCACGCACCGCGAGCAGCCGAGCCACGAGACCGCCCCGGCTGTGGCACACGATATCGACAGGATGTTCTGTCCAGCAGATCCGGCTCAGGAGCTCGGCCACGTTGTCCTCGGGTGAGACCGACACGGTTGGATGATCGAAGGCGAAGACGCGACCACCGTACGATCTGCACACATCGGCGAGAGACTGACCGGCCAGGTCCGAGAACGCGGCCGAACTCCTGCTCGCGGTCCCGTGGACGAGAAGAAGACTTCGCCCTCCGGCGGTCGCCCGCCGCCAGTCGCTGCTGTCCATGTCCTCGTCCGGGGCCGGACGACTCCGCCCCGCGGAAATCAGGCGGGGATAGTGGAACAGGATCGATGGATGCCGCTTCTTCTCCCACGCCCGGTACCCCCTGGCGCCGAGAGCGCGAAGCTCCTGGGCAACCGGATAGGTCAGGAGCGAAAGGATGGTCCGGCCGGAGGACGCGAAATAGTTCCCCATCCCGGGTCCACCGAAACCCAGGCGCGACATCGGCGCGGCGAATCGGGCCGTTCTGCCGGAACGATCCGGGACGACCCAGCTCAGCAACCCGTCACCGGACGAGATCAGCATGACGAGGTTCTGGCTGTCGTCGCCGAGTTCGACCACTACTTCCAGATAGGGTCCCGGATCCTCCGGACCCTGCGCCCGGGCCCCGGGAACGGGATCTGCGCGATCGATGACCACGGCTACTCGTTCAACCATCCGCGAATTTCTGAGCTCGGCCCGAACGGGGTACGAACTCAGGGTGGTCAGGAGGTCGCCGTCGTAAACTTCCGCCGTCCCGTTCAGCCCACGAGACCGGAGCCGCACGAACCCCAATGACGTTTCTTCCGCGACAACCGATTGCCCAGTGAAATCTGGCATCCCTGTTCCCGTTCTGGTTCATGGCGGGCGCCCGGTCCGGGTGCCGGTCCACGGACATCGGCCTCGCGACGGCAAAGCTTGATCAACCCTGGGATTTCGTGAGCACCGGTAGCGATCTGCCGCCCGCCACGAACTTCTCGACGCCGACTCCGGACGGCGTTGTCCAGGTCTCGCTCAGACGCTCAGGCAAACCGGCCTCACGGTACGGATCCGAAACGCATATATGGCCCGGTGTCGTCTTTCTGTAGCATCTCTCCCGCGGGCACAACCGGCGCGGAGGTGGACGTCATGGTGGAGTTCGGGGTCTTTCTGCCCATCGCCAACAACGGGTGGATCCTGTCGGAGACCTCGCCCCAGTACCGGCCGACCTTCGAGCTGAACCGCACGATCACCCAGCTCGCCGAGCAGAACGGGTTCGGGTTCGCGCTGTCCATGGTGAAGTTCCGGGGGTACGGCGGCCCGACCCGGCACTGGGACTACTGCCAGGACTCCCTGACCCTGATGACCGGTCTGGCCGCGGTGACCAGCCGGATCAAGCTGTTCGCCTCGGTCGCCCCGATCACGCTGCACCCGGCCCTGGTGGCGCGGATGGCGGCCACGATCGACGACATCTCCGGCGGGCGTTTCGGCATCAACATCGTGGCCGGCTGGAACCGCGCCGAGTACGCCCAGATGGGGCTGTGGCCCGGTGACGACTTCTACCGCTACCGCTATGACTACGCGCAGGAGTACGCCCACATCCTGCGCGCGCTCTGGGAGCACGGAAAGCTGACTCATCACGGCCGTTTCGATCTCGACGACTGCCAGGTGCTGCCGACGCCCGAGCACGGGGTGAAGCTGATCAGCGCCGGGCAGTCGCCGCGCGGCCAGGAGTTCTGCGCCCGCTACTGCGACTACCACTTCTCGGCCGTCGGCGATCCGGCGGCCGTGGCGGCGATGAACCGGCGCACCCACGAACTGGCCGCCGGGCACGGGCGTTCGGTGACGTCACTGAACCTGGCCACGATCGTGCTGGGCGATACGGACGCCGACGCCCGCCGCAAGGTCGAGCTCTACACCGAGGGAGCCGATGTCGAGGCCATCGGCTTCATGACGGGGCAGTACTCGCTGGACACGGCCAAGGACGGCTCATCGGCCAGTGTCGTGTCCGGGCACGGCGGCCCGCGCCCTTCCCCCTTCTACGGCGGAGCCGAGCCCATCGTCGGGTCCGCGGCGACCGTGGCCGCGCAGCTCGAGGAGATGGCCGCGATCGAGGGTACCGGCGGGATCATGCTCGTCTTCGACGACTTCATCGAGGGTGTGGCCCGTTTCGGGGCCGAGGTGCGGCCGCTGCTGTCCTCGTTCACCGCCCCGAGCTGAACCGATGCCGACGCCCACGACGCTCCCGCTCACGAACGAGACGCCCCGTCCGGTCCGACCAGGACGACGTTGTCCCACGGGTCTTTCGGCAGTTCCTCACCGTCGCGCAGGTACTTCCCGGTTCGCGGGTTTCCGGGGTTCTCGATCACCAGATCGATCCCCTTGACGGTCACCGGGTAGCGGCGCCGGCGTTTCACGAGCGCTGGTCGTGGATCGGCAGGCCGGTGAGTTCGCTGATGGCCGGCACGTGTTCAGGTTCGACCTTGGGCAGACGGCGCCGGCGCCCGCCCGTGGTGAGGACGTAGACCGGGTCGCCGCCGACGTCGCGGATCACCAGCTCCTGCGTCTGGTCGACCGGCATCGTCCAGCTGTGCACGATCCCCCGGGCCTGGATGGTGTCGCGGGTGACGACCGTGCGGAACCGCTGATCGAGAGCGAAGTACATCATTCCCATGGCCGTCAGGAAGATGGCGTGGAGCCACCCGATCAGGAGCCCTCCCGCGACGAGGCACGCCACACCTGCCACACCTGCCATCGCCAGAGCCAGCCGACGCTTGCTCGTCATGGCCGGCGACGGCTCCTTCGGCGGGAACACCAGGTGGATCACCGGGTTTCCCGGTCATCGCGAGACCTCTGCACGACCTCCGTGTCGACCACTCGTCCATCATCAATTGGACTGCGCCGGCCCGCATGTCGAGCACGGTCGTGCAGGCTGACGCTCACGTCGAGGCCGGCGCTGCCCAGGCCGCCGATCCGGATCGCTGCGCCGGGCGCGTCCCCCGCGTGACGCAGCGATCCGGGTATCAGTAGTAGATCGACACCAGGTTCGGCTCGGGGATGCTGGGCGCATCGGCCACACTGCCGCTGATCCGCAGTTTCACCACTCGGTAGGTGAAGTACGTCGCGCAGACCCAGCCGTTGGCCGATCCCAACCGGTTGATGAACCGGTCTGACTGGGTGTACGTGGTTCCGCCGGAGGTGGTTTCGAAAGCCCGGACGTAAGGCGCCAGCCCGTCGGCCCGCGTGTCCTTCACCGCGATCTTGATGGTGCTGCCGCCGTCCTCATCCTTTTTACCCACGCGGTACCAGCCGTAGGTGACGCCGTCCACCGTGATCGACAGCTCGTAGGTGTTCACCGTCCCGGAGCCCATGTCGGGCGAACCGTTGCAGGCGGTGCCCACATCGGCCGCCTGCGCCAGGGCCGGGGTGGCCGCCACCAGAGCGCCGGCCGACAGCAGCGTGGCCACGACCATACGAGCCGGCTTCTTGCGGAACATTGTGAAACGACCCAGCATTGACGCTCCCCCACTCGTGCCCCTGCCCCAGCGTCCCGCCACTTCTGGAGGAACGCCCCATAGGAACACTGGGCGCCAGACGGTGTCAATGTCCCGTTTGTCACGCCTTCGCCGCCGCCGCACGCCGCTCACCGTCGATCCCGCCTCGGAATCGGCGGCGTGCGCCGTGAGGCGGGACCGACAGCGCTCACGAGACGTCAGGCCCGCTGCCGGGCCATCCACTGCCAGATGTGAGTACCGTTGGTACTCGGGTCGTTCCGGGCCACGTAGATCCATGACCAGTGCCCGGGGAACGGGTAGCCGTTCCACACCACACGGTCGTACAGGGTCACCTTGGCGCGCGGGATGAGTTCGGACGCGTGAACGGTGTTGGCCTGCGGGTTCACCGTGGTGTCGTCGAGCGAGGTGACCAGCCAGGTCGGGGTGGTGATGGCCCTGAGCTCGGAATCCGTTATCAGGGGCGGGCTTCCGGCCACCACACCACAGATGGGAACGGACGCGGCGAACTCCTCCGGGTAGGTGGTGGTCATCTTCAGGCTCATGTAGCCGCCGTTGCTGCACCCGGCCACGTAGATGCGGTCGCGATCCACGTCGTGGCGGCGCACCACCTCCTGCATCACCTCGCGGATCAGCGGGGCGAAACGGGGCCCGTCCTCGATCCAGAACGAGGTGCTCTGCGGGGCGACGACGTACGCGCCGCCGAAGATCTTCTGGGCCTCCCGGGTGGCGAACCCGAGCGCACCACGGTTGGCCCGCAGCGTGGTCTCGTTGTCGTAGTAGTTCGCCGAGGGCAGGGCCCCCTCGCCGCCACCGTGGAGCCAGACGATCAGGGGACGTCTGCCCCGGCCGGGTTCGAACAACCGGTATTTGAGTCCGGACGACGAGGAGTGGTACGAGAACGCGTCCACCTCGGGGTTGCTGAGCCGGCCCTGGGTGAAACGGGTGATGGTCAGGGGTTTGCCGCGGCGGCGCGGCAACGGGGTTTTCTGGGTGATGGTGTAGGTCAGGTCGAACCGCACGTTGCGGCCGCCGGCCAGCACGTAGCCGAGGGTGGCCGAGCCGGTCGTGCCCTCGCCGTGCCGTAGTTCGAGGACGATGTTGCCCTCACGGTCGAGATGGACGCCGGTCACCTCGCGGTCGAGGTCGTAGCCGGTGACCGTGACGCCGGGCAGCGGGCTGACCGCCGTGGCGTGCACGGTGAACGTGGCCGGGGTCAGCCCCGTCGCGTCGAACGGGCCGAGTCCGGCGGTCTCGAGAGTGACGGAGGTGATCTGCTCGCCCCCGTCGAGGGTTTCGGCGTCGAGCGTGAACCGGACGGCTCGGGGGTCGCCGGTGGCGTGGGCCGCCGTCCCTGGCAGCACCACGCCGGCGGCCGCGCCGACCCCGGCCGCGATCACTCCACGGCGGCTCATCGGAACAGACATGTGCGGGCTCCTGTCCTCGTCATCCTTGACTTCTGGACATGCTGATGGAACCTGTTCAGCGAGAATCTCTTTCGCTGCCGTCAAACTAGCCCACCGGAAAACCGGGCACAATGGACGAGAAATTCTCGCCGGGTTCTCTCGGAACCCGGCGAGAACGGCTCAGCAGACCTCGCTCACGTCCTGGGCGTCGGAGGAGTCCGTGGCCTCGGCACTCGGTTTCACGTCGCCCTTGGCCCCGGCGCGCTTCGTGACCTCGGCCTTCGGGGTCGGGCTGGCCGACGGCGAAACCGATGCCGACGCCGATGCCGACGCAGATGCCGAAGGCGACGCGGACGCGGTGGCGCTCGGGGTGGCGGTGGCCGACGCCCGCGCGGCGTCACGCTCGGAGTCGCGCAGCGCCTTGTTCACCTGGCGGCGGATCAGGTCGTAGTCCGGGTTCGCGCGGGAGGCGACCACGTCGTCCGTGAACGGAAGGCTGGTGACCGTGCCGCCCTGGATGCGGGTGGCCAGCTCGACCCAGGCCTCCAGGTCGGACAGCGGGATACCGGTGGACATGTTGGCCTTGAGCGTGCGCGCGATCGAGGGGAAGTGGCGGGCCACGGTGACCGGGTTGGTCTGCTCGGTCACGGCGGCGATCACGCAGCGCTGACGCCGCATGCGGTCGTAGTCGCTCGTGCTCCAGCGCGAGCGCGCGAACCAGAGGGCGTGCCAGCCGTCCATCTTCTGGTTGTCGCCGACCTCGAGGTAACCGATGGTCTCCCAGGGGTGCTCGGAGTCGCCGCCGATCGGCAGGCGCTCGTGCACGTCGAGGGTGACGCCGCCGACCGCGTCGATGAAGTCCTTGAAGCCGTCGAGGTTGAGCATCACGTAGGTGTCGATCTCGAGCCCGAGCACACCGGAGACCGCATCCTCGGTGGCCTTCAGCCCCGGGTTGCGGAAGCGGGAGTAGGACGAGTTGCTCTCGCCCTCGGCCCACGTCCACACGGCGTTGAGCAGGCACGACTCGTCGGCGCAGTAGTAGCCGTCGGGCCACGCCTCGGCACCCGGGCTGCCCTTCTTGAACGGCACCCGCTCGAGGTTGCGCGGCAGGCTGAACAGCACCGTGTTGCCGCTGGAGGGCTGGATGCTGGCCACGATCAGGGTGTCGGGGCGGATGCCCTCGCGGTTGTCGCCCGCGTCGGACCCGATGAGCAGCACGTTGATGCGATCGGTGCCGGCCCACGGATCGGCCGCGACGGTCTGCGGTTTCGCGTCCTCGGCGTCGGCGTCGTTCTGGTCGTCGGAATTGAAGACGCTGGTCACGAGGTCGCGCTGCACGAGCGAGTAGTCGGTGATCGCGTAGGTGGGCGCCGCGACCAGGCCCACCATCACGGCCACGAGCACCCACGCGGCGATGCCCTGCCCGCGCCCGAGAGCGGCTTCGCGGCGCAGGAGGACGCCGGTGACCACGACGACCACGGCCCACAGCAGCCCGGCCACCACGACGGCGATCGCCAGGTAGAGCAGGCGCTGCGGGTCGACGGCGAACGAGATGCCCCGCTTGAGGATGTCGCCGGTCAGCAGCCAGATCGCGATGGCCGCCAGCACCACGGCAACGGCGCCGAGCACGGCGGCGCCGGTCTTGCGCCGGCCGGCGGCCACCAGGCCCAGCCCGGGCACCAGCGATCCGGCGACCGTCCAGGTCAGCACCCAGGGGAGGCCACGTTTCCCGGGGACGCCCCCGGACGTGGGTCTCCCGGGCTCCTCGGAAGCCGTCTCGCCCGGCTCCCCGCTCCCGGCCGGGGCGCCGGGGGCGGCAGCCCGCTCTCCGGGTTGTTCCGGCACCGCGGCCACCGGCGGACGGTCGATCGGCTGGGTCTCGTCAGCGGACATCGGTCCGACCTCCCGGCCTGCAGGGACAGGCATGTGCACAGCGAACCGACGGCATGACTTCCGCACTCCTCAGGTCTCCACTACCAAGAGGTGACCTACGACTACTCAGCGGATTGGTCGGGTACGCAAAGCGCGCGTTTGTCACGTGTTTTCAAGTTTACGACGCATCGGGGGATGCTCGGATCGACGTGGCCCGGACGTGACCGATCCGTCATGAAAACAATCCCGGCGAAAGACGCCACCGACCGCTGGACGACCGGCGATCACCCACCTACAGTTGTCGCTTGATCCTATTTGTCCGTTTTCCTGGCCGCGACGAAGGAGATCCCATGAAGCAGCTCATCGCCCGTCTCACGCGCAGGTCCATGCCCGGCCGGTACAGCTGGCACTGATCGAACCTTCCGGCGTGGGCGGGCGGGCCGCGCGGCCCGTCCCCCGCGCCGATGTCCGCGATCCCGTCGAGTCCGGACTCAGCTGGCGCGCTTTCACCCGCGCCTACAACACTGACCGCCTCGCGTTCCTCAGCTCGCTCCCCCGGCGCGGCCCGGTCGTCCGGATGGCCGCCAACCTCGTCTTCGTCACCGATCCGGGCCTGATCGAAACCATGTTCCGGCGCACGAACACCGACTTCCTCATGCCCCTGAACCGGCGCCTGGAGCCGGTGGACTCGGCCCGCGGTGAGGCCGCCCTCGAAGCCTGGATGCGCGCCCGCCGCAACTCCGCCGCACTCCTGCACGCCGCCGCCGGGCCGGCCGACGACACCACCCGGGCCGAGATGGCTCAGCAGGTCGAAACCTGGAGGGCCACAGCCGGTCCCGTCCCCGTTCTCCACGACCTCAACCGCCTGAGTCTGCGCGAGACGATCCGGCTCGTGACCGGCGTCCCCCGATCGGACCTGGAAAGCCGCACCCTGGAACTCATCGCGCCGCTCACCGAGGTGATCGACCGGGGCACCCGCCTGCGCGGCGCCCTGGCCCTGCTGACGCGGCGCCACCGGCGCACCGCCCGGCAGGACGCCGACCTGCGCAGACTGGTGCTGGCCGTTCCCGCGTCCGGAGGCCTGATCGGCGAACTGGCCCGGGAGGGGACCGACCCCGAGGTGGTGGCCAATTTCGCCGTGGCCGTGCTGCTGGCCGGGTCGGTGGTGCCGGCCTCCGCCGGGGCCTGGACGCTGGCCCTGCTCGCCGCGCACCCGGCCTGGCAGGAGCGCGCCCGGCACGATCCGGTGGCCCGCGGCTGGTTCGTCAGCGAGAGCCTGCGGCTCTATCCCCCCACCTGGCTGCTCAGCCGGAACGTCGCCCGCGACGGCATCTTCGCGGGCTGGCGGCTTCGAACGGGCGACGAGGTGGTCGCGTCCGCGTACGTCAGCCACCGGGACGCGTGGGTTTTCGACGACCCGCACACGTTCAGGCCCGAGCGCTGGCCCGGTCTGCGCCCGGGCCTGAGCGAGTACTTCCCGTTCGGGGCCGGGGCCCGGCGCTGTATCGGCGCGGGGCTGTCCCGGGCCCGGCTGGAGGATCTGGTCGCCGGGGTGCTGCGGCCCGGACGGCCGCTGGAGGGCCGCTGGCCGGAACGGATCTCGACCCGGGTCACCCTGGCCCCCGACGACCTGCGGATCAGCTTCGGCTGAACTCCCGGATCCGGCGCACGGCCTCGGCGGTGCCCTGGTTCCAGGGTGAGCCGTGCCCGGGCAGCACCCAGGTCGCCCCGATCGCGGCGAGCCGGTCGAGGGACGCGTCGGCCTGGGGGACGTCGTCGGTGAACGGGGCGGGCTGCGGGCCCTCGCTGCCGGTCAGCACGTGCCGGGTGGTGAGGGCGTCACCCACGAAGACCGCGTCCACCCCGGGCACGTGAACGGCCACGCTGCCCGGCGAGTGCCCGGGCAGGGCGATGACGTGCGGCGAGCCGGGCAGGTCGAGCACGTCCCCGTCGGCGACCTCGGCCACCTGTGTCAGATAGGTGGTGCGCAGCCCACCTTTTCGGCCCGCGTACCAGAGGAACCTCGCCAGTGCCCCGATCCGGGCCCCGCGCATGTTCGGGCTGCTGCTGACCTCACCGCGGGCACGGGCGGCGTCGGCCGTGTGCACGTACACGGTGACCCCGTGCTCGCGGCGCAGGCGCTCGGCGAAGCCGATGTGGTCGCTGTCGCCGTGGGTGAGCACGAGGCCGCGGATGTCGGCCGGCGTGAGGCCCAGGCTGTCGAGTTCGGCGAGCAGATCGCGCCACTGCCCGCTGAGGCCGGCGTCGACGAGGGTGACGCCGTCAGGGGTGACGACGAGGTACGCGGCGACGATGTCGTTGCCGATGCGGTGCAGTCCGTCCGCGAGCTTCATGTGGGCCTCCCCGGTTGTGGGTCACCATACCGGGGCGATTCGCCCATGATGAGGGTCGGCGTTGGGACGGCCGGGTGCGCTGTTGATATCCATAGGGGGCTGACGCGCTACTGCTGGGAGTTGAGATCTGTGCCGAGAGCCGGAACCGCCGTGTGGCTGGCCGGGTGGGCCGTGCTGGCCGCGCTGACCGGGCTGGTGGTGGCCGGGGGCAGCCTGGGCGTGGACGACGCGACGCTGGGCTGGTTCACGGTGCTGGACCGCCCGGGAGCCGTGCACCTGACCTGGCGCACGCTGGTGATGGGCGGGCAGTTCTGGCTGGTCGGCACGGCGGTGATCGTCGTGGGGGTGCTGCGGGCGTGGCGGTCGCGGTCGTGGCGTCCGGCCGTGGTCGGTGCGCTGGCGGTGGGCGCGCTCGACGTGCTGATCATTGCCTCGAAGCACCTGGTGGGGCGCACGTCTCCGCACAGCGGGCTGAACGAGGTGCTGGCCGGCGGCAGTTCCTACCCCTCCGGGCACACCGCGAACGCCACGATGTGCCTGGCGCTGCTGACGGTGTTGCTGGCCGGTGGACGCCGGCGGCGGGTCTCGCTGATCGCTGCGGTGGTGGGGGCGGTCGTGGTCGGCCTGTGCAACCTGGTGCTGGGCTACCACTGGCTCAGTGAGGTGGTGGCGGGGTGGCTGCTGGGTGGGCTCATCGTGGTGGCCGCCGCCCACGTCCTCGACCGGTCGCCGGGAGCGACCGACGCGTCCTCACGCCCCACGGCCCCGCCGGTACCGTCCCGGCGGGTGCGCCCCGGACCGGGCGGCCGATAGGCACTGGGAAACCCCCTGCCGGTCATGGCATCTCGCGATCGGCGCTGCCTAGCATGGTCGAGCCACGGACGGACGATCATGGGGAGCGACGATGAAGATGAAGAGCCTGGCGGCAGGGATGCTGACGGCGGGGGCGGTTGCCTCGCTGGGGGTCATCGGCTCGGCGGACGCGGCTCAGGCGGCGGCCTGCGGCACCAGTCACTCGGTGACGAACGCCGGTGCGAAGTCGCAGTACTCGATCAGCTGCTCCGGCGGGAAGGTCTACGTGTCGGGCAGCGTCACGGACACCGACGCCGACGGCAAGTGCGCCCAGGTGAAGGCGCAGATCATCGGAACCTGGTTCTACAGCGCGAAGGCCTGCCCCGAGGGACAGACGAAGTACTTCAGCTGGTCGCACATCGGCAGCAGCGCCGCCGTGTACACCTACACGGTCTGACGGGCCCTCCCCGCGGCCGGCAGAGCTGGTGGCCGTGCCCGGGCCCACCAGTTCTGCCGGGCGGGGATCAGACCGGACGAACCGCCCGGTGCCGGCGCCCCAGGGCGCTGACCGCACTCCCGACCACGGCGGCGACCAGGAACGACCCGACCAGGAGCATCAGCACCCCGACGGCGTACAGACCGGTGTCGTCGTTCTTCGACCAGTCCGTGGCCGCCATGGTCGCGAGGGTCACCGGCATCCCGAGCACGAGCGAGAGCGTGTAGTTCAGCCAGGCCAGGGGCAGCCCGACCGCGGCCAGCGTGAGCACGAGACCGACGACGCGCCCGGTCGGGTAGACGGTGTTGGAGCTCGGGTCGAGGCCCAGGCGCATCCAGCCGGACCAGGCCAGCCACGTCGTCAGCACCACGGCGGCGACGGTGACGGCGTCGCCGGCCGTCACCAGCGGCGCCCGGCCCCAGAGCTTCCAGCCCGGCGGCGGGTCGGGCCACGACGGGTCCGGTTGCCAGCCCCGGGGCGGTTGCCATCCGTGCGGCGGGACCGGCCAGTTCGGTGGCGGGTTGAGCGGACGGCGGCGCGGTGGTCGGGCGATCATCGATGAGTTCCTTCCCCGGCCCCGGTCTGAGTTCCGGAAGCAGTGATCCGATCCGATGCGATCCGGGGAGTACACCATGGGCAGGCTGGTCGTGACCGAGTTCGTGACGCTCGACGGGGTGGCTCAGGCCCCGGGCGGTCCGGAGGAAGACCCCGAGGGCGGGTTCACGCACGGCGGCTGGCAGGCGCCGCTGATCGGGCAGGACCGTCCCGAGGCCGTGTTCGAGCAGGCCGAGACCATGAACGTGCTGCTGCTGGGGCGGCGCACCTACGAGATCTTCGCGAACTACTGGCCGACGGGCCCGGCCGGCAGCCCGTTCACGGCGCTGCTGAACGAGGTGCCGAAGGTCGTGGCCAGCCGCACCCTTCGCGAGCCGCTGAGCTGGGCCAACTCGACACTGATCCAGGGTGATCTGGCCACGGCCGTCAACGCGCTGCGGGAGCGGCACGACCACGTCCACGTGATCGGCAGCCTCGACCTGGTGCAGTCGCTGCTGCGCCTGGAGCTCGTCGACCGGCTGAACGTGTGGCAGTACCCGCTGCTGCTCGGCACCGGCAAGCGCCTGTTCGGTGAGGGCACGGTGCCCACGGCCCTGCGCCTGAGCGCCTCCGACGTGTACCCCACCGGCACACTGCAGCTGACGTACGACCGCGTGGGGGTGCCGACCTACGGTGACATGACCACCGAATGACCCGGGGCCGGGCCGGCGCCTCCCCCGACGTAGCATCGTTCGTCCCGCACCTGCAGACGAACGGCTACGCACGTGATCCTCGAGTCCGCCCCCGCCCTCGTCGTCTGGCTCGCCCTCGGAACGGCAGCCCTGTGCGCGGGATTCGCCAAGACCGCGGTCGGCGGGCTCGGGCTGTTCGCCGTCGTGCTTGGGGCCATGGTGATGCCCGCCGCCGAGTCGACCGCCGCGGTGCTCCTGCTGCTGCTCATCGGCGACGGCTGCGCCGTGGCCCGCTACCACCGCGACGCCGACTGGAAGCTCATCCGGCAGGTCGTTCCCGCGGTGCTGCCCGGCCTGCTGATCGGCGCCGCCCTGCTCGCCCACCTGCCCGACGCGTTCCTGCGGCGCACCATCGGCGTGATCCTGCTGTTCATGGTTGTGCTGCAGCTGCTTCCGCTGGGCCGGCCGCCGGAGAACTCGCGCGTGCTGGCCGCGGTGGCCGGGCTCGGCGCGGGGGCCTGCACCATGACGGCGAACGCGGCCGGGCCCGTCATGACGCTCTACCTGCTGGCCCGGGGTCTGGACAAGCGCCGGTTCCTGGGCACGTCGGCCTGGTTCTTCGCCGGGGTGAACGTGTGCAAGCTGCCCTTCGCGGCCGGGCTCGGGCTCTTCGACACCCCGATGCTGCTGCGCACCCTGGCCCTGGCGCCCCTCGTGCTGCTGGGCGCCCTGATCGGGGTGCTGGTCGTGAACCGGCTCGACCAGAGGCTTTTCGACCGGGCGGTGCTGGTCGCCAGCGGGATCAGCGCAGTGGCTCTGGTCGTGTTGTGACGAGCGGCCCCGGCCGGGGGCCTCGAGCGATGATCAGGTCGCGGGGATCGAGGAGTGGGGCAGGGTGGCACCATGACTCAGCCCACTGACGAGACCGACGGTGTCCCGGACGGCACGAACGCCCCGGACCCGGACGCCGACCCGGAGAACCTGAACCCCCGGGACGACCGTCACCCGGAGCCGTACACCGGTGATCCCGACGGCGATCCCGGCAACCTCAACCCTCGCGACACCCTGCCCGGGTCCGAAACGTCGCCGTAGTCCCCGCCGGGATCGGCGGTGAGGGCGGCGGAGCCGGAGCGTCGGGTCACCCGGCCGCCGGAAGCGTCCGCGCCCCGGTCGCACGAGTCCCGACGACGGTGACCTCGCCCGGACCCCACGATGAGCCCGACCGCACCGCGACGGCACCACCTCAGCCGCAACCGCTCCCTGGCTGCACCCAGGCCGGTTCCCGGCCGCGGGCAGGCCAAGGCCGCACACACGTCCGCCCAAGGAGCAGAAGTTGACCCAGGAACCGCACGACATCGACCCGCGCAACAACGCCGAATCGCAGCAGGCTGAATCGACAGCCTCGCAGACCGGATCCCGTTCCAGCACCGGCGGGGCCGTCTTCTCAGCCGCTCGCGATGCGGATTCCGTTCCGGGGCAACCCGACCCGAACGACGGCGACCCGAATTCGGGGGTGGGGGCGGGCCATCCGCTGGAGGGTGTGCTCATCGATCCGGCCGACGCCGAACAGGCGGTGGACGCAGACACCGGTCCCGAGCACCCCGGCCGCCGCTGATCTGCGAGCCGGCCCACCCGGGGGAACGATGCGGTCACCGGCCGCCTGATCGGGCCGGTCCCGGCAGACACCCGCAGGGCGCCGGTCCCGCACCGCCGAGCACGATCTGGGCCACCGGCCGTTCGGTCCCGCACTCGCCCGGCAGTTCGCCGAGGAGTACGGGCCCGAACGGTTCCCGGCCGAGAAGCCGGACTTCTACCAGCTTCTCGACGAGTTCCTCTGAAGAAGAACCTAGGCCACGATGCGGAACGGGTTCTCGATCAGCTTCGTGAGCGTGGCCAGGAACTGGGCCGCGAGCGCACCGTCGATGATGCGGTGGTCCGCAGTCAGCGTGTAGCGGATCTTCTTGCGCTCCACCACGTCACCGTCGACCAGGGCGACCTCGGACGAGGCCCCGCCGACGGCGAGGATCGCGCCCTGCGGCGGGTTGATGATCGCGGTGAAGTGCTCGACGCCGAACATGCCGAGGTTGCTGACGGTGAAGGTGCCGTCGGCCATCTCGGTGGTGGTCAGCGTGCGGTCGTTGGCCTTGCCCACGAGGGTCTTCGTGCGGGCGGAAATGGCCGTGACGGACGACTTGTCGGCGTCGTGGATGACCGGCACCATCAGGCCGGCCGGGGCCGCGACGGCCACGCCGACGTTGATGCGCGCGTGCAGCACGGTCTGGCCACGGCCCTCGGGCGAGTACGAGGCGTTGATGCCCGGGTGCTCGCGCAGGGCGACCGCGACGGCGCGCACGATCAGGTCGTTGACGCTGATCTTGGAGCCGGTGCCGTCGAGGGCCTTGTTCAGCTGGGCCCGCAGGGCCAGCAGGGCGTCGGCCTGCGCACCGGTCGTGACCGTGAAGGTCGGGATGGTGGTGGCACTCTCGGTCAGGCGGGTGGCGATCGCCTGGCGCACGGCATCGAAGGCGACCGGGGTCGACTCGCGGTTGTCGCTCGTGGGGGCCACGGGCTGGGCGGCGCTGATGGTGGACGCCGGGGTCGCCGCGGGCGCGCCGGCCGCCTGGGGGGCGGTGCCCGCCTTGCTCGCGTGATCGAGGTCCGAGCGCACGATCCGTCCGCCGGGGCCGGTGCCGGTCACGGTGGAGAGGTCGATGTTGTTCTCGCGGGCGAGCTTACGCACCAGCGGGGTGGCGAAGCGGCGCTCGCCGTCCTCGGCCGGCTTCTCCGCCACGGCGGCCTTGGTCGCGGCCTTCGGCTCGGCGACGGCGGCCGGGGCGGCCTCGGCCGCCGGGGCCGGGGTGCTGTCTCCGGTGCCGTTGTCGAGACGCGCGATGGGCGTGCCGATCGCGACGTTCTCGCCCTCGGCGACCAGGATCTCGGCGAGCGTCCCGGCCTCGTAGGCCTCCTGCTCCATGATGGCCTTGTCGGTCTCGATCTCGACCAGCAGGTCACCGGCGGCCACGGCCTCGCCGGGCTTCTTGTGCCACGCCGAGACGGTTCCCTCGGTCATCGTGTCCGAGAGACGTGGCATGAGGATGTCGATCACGGTGCGGTCCTCTCAGCGACGCCGGGCTACGGCGTCGAGCGTTTCACGGATGGCGTTGGCCGCGTCGTCGGCCGAGGGCAGGGCGGCGGTCTCGAGCGACTTGGCGTAGGGCAGCGGCACCTCGGCCATGGCCACGCGGCGCACGGGGGCGTCGAGGTAGTCGAAGGCGCCGTCGGAGATGGTCGCCGCGATCTCGGCGCCGATCCCGTAGGTCAGCCAGTCGTCCTCGAGCACCACGGCGCAGTTGGTCTTCTTGACCGACTCGATCACGGTGTCGCGGTCGAGCGGGCGCAGGCTGCGCAGGTCGACGACCTCGACGTCGATGCCGTCCTCCTTCGCCAGCTTGTCGGCGACCTGCAGGGCCACGTGGGCCATGCGCGAGTAGGCCACGACGGTGATGTCCTTGCCCTCGCGGGTGACCTTGGCCTTGCCGATCTCGGCGGGCTCGTCGTGGTCGGGCACCTCGCCGGTGGTGTTGTAGAGCGCGAGGTTCTCGAGCACCAGCACCGGGTCGTCGTCGCGGATCGCGGCGAGCATCAGGGCCTTGGCGTCGGCCGGGCTGGAGGGCGCGACCACCTTCATGCCGGGCACGAACGCGTAGAACAGCTCGATGTTCTGCGAGTGCGTGGCGCCCAGCTGCTGGCCGCCACCGCCGGGCGTGCGGATGACGAGCGGGACGCGTGCCTGGCCGCCGAACATGCCGTAGATCTTGGCGGCGTGGTTGATGATCTGGTCGATGGCGATCAGCGAGAAGTTGATCGTCATCAGCTCGACCACGGGGCGCAGGCCGAGCATGGCGGCGCCGATCGCGGCGCCGGCGAAGCCCTCCTCGGCGATCGGGGTGTCACGCACCCGCTTCTCGCCGAACTCCTGGAGCATGCCCGCGGTGATCTTGTAGGAGCCCTCGAAGAGGCCGATCTCCTCACCGATCAGGAACACGTTCTCGTCGCGCAGCATCTCGCCGCGCAGGGCGTCGTGCAGGGCCTGGCGGTAGCTGATGACGCTCATGCCGACACCCCCGTACCGCTCGGGCGCGACGCGGCCGGGTACAGGGCGTCGCCGGGCAGGCGGCGCGAGTCGTTCGCCACGGGCGTGGCGTACGTGTAGTCGAACAACGTCTTGACCTCCGGGTGCGGGCTGGCGTCGGCGAACGCGGCCGCGGCCTGCACCTGGGCCACCGCCTCGGCGTCGATCTGCGCGACGAGGTCGTCGGTGAGCACACCGGCGTCCTTCAGTCGCGCGGCGTACGCGGCGACCGGGTCGCCGGCGCGGGCGGCCTCGGTGGCCTCCTTGCTGCGGTACTTGGCCGGGTCGACGACCGAGTGGCCCTTCATCCGGCCGGAGACCGTCTCGAGCAGGTACGGCTTGCCCTCGCGGGCGCTGGCCAGCGCGATCTGGGTGGCCTCGTACACCGCTTCCGGGTCGTTGCCGTCCACGCGGGCGGAGGCCATGCGGTAGGAGGACGCGCGCTTGTACAGCTCGGGCTCGGCCGAGGACTTCTCCACGGTGGTGCCCATGCCCAGGCCGTTGTTGATGACGACGAAGACGATCGGCAGGTTCCACAGGGCCGCGATGTTGAGCGACTCGTGGAAGGCGCCGATGTTGGTGGTGCCGTCACCCATCTGGCAGATCACGGCCTCGGTGCCGCCGCGGTAGTCGATGGCGAGCGCGGCGCCGGTCGCGAGCGGCACCTGGCCGCCGACGATGCCGTAGCCGCCCATGAAGCGGGACTCGATGTCGAACATGTGCATCGAGCCGCCCCAGCCGCGGGAGACGCCGTCGCTGCGGCCGTACAGCTCGGCCATGACGCGCTCGGGGGCGATGCCTCGGGCGAGGGCGTAGCCGTGCTCGCGGTAGTTCGTGAAGATGTAGTCGTCGGGCTGCATCGCGGCCATCAGGCCGGCGACGGTGCCCTCCTCACCCAGGTTCAGGTGGCAGTACCCACCGATCTTGGCCTCGGTGTAGGCGCGGGCCGCGCGCTCCTCGAAGCGGCGCACGAGCACCATCTGCCGGTAGAACGCCAGCTGCTCTTCCGGCGTCAGTGCACCGGGTTTGGTCTTCCGGGGCATGGGATCTCCTTTGTGCCCAGTCCGGGCGTGGACCGGGATGGCCCACGCCGGTGCGGATCGCTGCCGAGGGTGTTCGGGTGCGGCGACCCTTAATGAACCGAAGTTCGTTTCATTCTAGGATCGGGGTGATCATAGAGCCGAGGAGGGGGTGTGTGTGACCGACGATCCTTCGGGTCCGCCCCGCAAACGGGGCCGCCCGACGGCGGCCGAGCGCGCCCGGCGCCGCGACGACATCCTCGACGCCGCCGTGCGGCTGCTCATGGCGGGCGGCTTCCAGCAGGTCACCCTCGACGACATCGTCATCGAGGCCCGCGTCACCAAGCGCACGATCTACGGTTACTTCGGCGACCGCACCGAGATCTTCCTGGCCGCCGTGGGCCGGCTGCGGCGCCTGACCCTCGAGCAGCCCACCGCCGAGGGCAGCCTGGCCGAGCTCGCGGTCAACATCGTGATCACGGCACACTCCGACCAGTCGGTGGGCCTGCACCGGCTGATGATCATCGAGTCGCAGAGCTTTCCCGAGCTGGCCCAGCGCTTCTACCGCGAGGGCCCGATGGGCTACATCGAGGCCATCGGCCACCGTCTCCCCCGCCCCGATCCCGACCTGGCCACCTCACTCTTCACCCTGCTGCTGGGCGAGGCGCACCGGCAGCGCCTGCTCGGGCTCAGACGGGCGCCGACGAGGGACGAGGCGGTCGCGCACGCGCACCGGGCCCTCGGTCACCTCGGGCTGGGCTGAGAACCAGCCGCTACCAGCGCCCCTGGTGGCGGGTCAGCCAGGCCCCGACGAAGAAGAACAGCCCGAACGCGGCCACGTAGAACTGCCGGGGCCCGGGGGTCCCACCGCCCACGATCCAGACGGCGCAGGCGATCACCCACACCACCGGCACCACCGCCCCGGCCCAGACCGGGCCGCGCGCGAGCAGCAGGAGGTGCCCACCGACCAGGGCGAGCATGACCACGACGACGACCACCACGTCCACCGTCACACCCTCGCAGGAGTCAAGTGGCGCCGCATCCACCGGAGCGCCGCCCCCTGCGGCCGGAGCACGCGAGGCGCCCCGGCTCCGGGCCGGATCCGCTGTGGCATGCTGCGCCGGGCGTGCGACAGGACATGTGACAGGACATGTGGCAGGGCGTGTGGCAGGGCGTGTGGCAGGGCGTGTGGCAGGGCGTGTGGCATACGGCCCGGTGTGGGCAGCCGAGCGGAGGACGTGGTCGATGAGGTGGCGGGGCTGGGCGGACGTGCCGCCGGCTGAGGTCTCCCTGATCGGTGTCGCGACGGCGAACCTGAGCGCAGGCGGCGAGTGAACGCCGAGATCGACGCCGGGCTCCTGGCTCAGGCCGCCGGCCTGTTCGCCGTGACGAACATCGACGACATCCTGGTCCTGGCGCTCTTCTTCGCCCAGGGCGCCGGGCAGCGCGGGAGCACCAGGACCATCGCCACCGGTCACTACCTGGGGTTCGCCGCCATCCTGACCATCGCGGCGGCAGCCTCTCTCGGAGCCACCCTCCTGCCCTCGAGCGCCATCCCCTACCTCGGTCTCCTGCCCCTGGTCCTGGGTGTCCGGGCCGGGATCCAGGCCTGGCGGGACCACGGCACCCCCGAGGACGGGAGCACCCCGGGCCACCGCGGACCTCGCGCGCCGGAGGTAGCGGCGGTGACCTTCGCCAACGGAGGCGACAACATCGGCGTCTACGTGCCGGTGTTCGCCGGCGCCGGGGCGGGAGGGACGACCCTCTTCGTGGTCGTCTTCCTGATTCTGCTGGCGGTGTGGATCGCGGCGGGTCGCTCCCTCGCCGCCCGCCCGGCCGTCGCGCGCGTGCTGTCCCGGTGGGGGCACGTCCTGCTGCCTGTGGTCCTGATCGGCATCGGCCTGCTCATCCTGGTGGAGGGCGGCGCCTTCGGCCTCCCGTCCCTCGGGTGAGGGCGGGCACAGGTTCGGATGAGGTGGACTGCGGCACCGTCGAGCGGCACGTCTGCACCGGGCCGGTGCGCTCGTTCGCCACCTTCACGTTCGACCGGTGCACCCCGGCCGGTCAAATCCCTTCTAAAGCACCGTGAAATCCTCGCACCAGGACCTTCGTCCTACCGGAACGGCCCGCCGGCCCCTCTACGCTCGGCGACCATGCCGCCCCTGACCCAGCGCCTGACCCAGCCCCTGACCCAGCCCCTGACCGCACGACGTACCGCCCTCGTGGCCGCCGCGGCCGTGGTCCTGACCGCGTCCGCGACCGCCGCCACCGCCGTGAACCGCTCCTCCGGTGAGGCGCCCGCGGCCGCGACCACCACGTCCACCATCGAGGCCGCCGCCCGCAAGGACACCGTCGGCCCGGTGAAGAAGGGCGCGGCGCTGTGGAACCAGAAGGGCATCACGAAGTCGCTGAAGGACTCGGGCGTGTCCTGGTACTACAACTGGTCGGCCGCCCCGAACGGGGTGAAGGCCCCCCAGGGCGTGGATTTCGTGCCGATGATCTGGGGCGCCGACTCGGTCACCACCTCGAACCTGGCCCAGGCCAGGAAGAACGGCAAGACGCTGCTCGGGTTCAACGAGCCCGACCTGGCCGAGCAGTCGAACATGAGCGTGTCCAAGGCCCTCAACCTCTGGCCCAAGCTCGAGAAGACCGGCCTGCGCCTGGGCAGCCCGGCCGTGGCCTGGGGCGCCGACCAGGACGGGCAGTGGCTCGACCAGTTCATGAAGGGCGCCAAGAAACGTGGCTACCGCGTCGATTTCATCACGCTGCACTGGTACGGCTCGGACTTCAACTCCCCTCGCGCCGTCAACCAGCTCAAGAGCTACATCCAGGGCGTGCACAAGAAGTACCCGAAGAAGAAGATCTGGATCACCGAGTACTCCCTGATCAACTTCGGCTCCGGCGCCAAGTTCCCGACCGCCGCGAACCAGGCCAACTTCGTGAAGAAGTCCACGGCCATGCTCGAGAAGATCAGCTACGTCGAGCACTACTCCTGGTTCGCGTTCCCGACCTCGACCAACGGCAAGAACGAGACCGGCCTCTACCGGCCCGGCGGCGCGATCACCGCGCCGGGCAAGGCCTACCGGGCGGCGGGCTGAGCCTGCGCTACTCGGGACGTTCGCTGACCCTGACCGGGAGACCGGTCAGGGCACGGATGTCCTCGATGTCGTCAGGCGTGACGCGGGGCAGTTGCCAGGTGTGGCCGACCTGCGGTCTGAGCAGCACGTGACGGCCGAACCTCCCCGGATGAACGATCTCCCGGAACTCCCCCACCGGCCGGGTGCGGGTGCGGAACGCCGTGCGCACGGTGATGTCAGCGGCCGTGACCCGGGTGCTCTGACGGCCCGTCAGCCAGGCGCCCAGGACGTTCACCAGCAGGGGGCCGATCAGGAGGGCCCAGGCGTCCCACCACCAGGCGATTCCGGCCGCCCCGGCGAACATGACCACCGCGAGGGCGCTCAGGCTCCAGAACTGCCGGCGACCGGGCGGCCCCGGGTAGACCAGCCGACCACCCGTCACGAGCGGCCGGCCCGCGCCGGGCCCACACCGCGAACGGCACCGGGACGGCGCCGGCGGCTCTGTCGATGACGGGCGATCTCGGGGGTGACCTCAGGCATGGCGGCATGATCATCGCCGGACCGCCGGACCGCGAGCCGAAATGCCCGGCTTGCGACGCCCGGCGGGGTGCGCGCCGTTCAACCCCCGGAGACGGAGACCCTTTTCACGCTTCCCGTTCGCGGGCCGCCCGGGCCCGGGCCTTGATCGCGAGGATGACCTCGCTCTTGGCCATGGTGTAGTCGTTCTTGTCCTCCCACGACCGGCTGAGCAGCGCCCTTTTCGTGTCCTCGTAGAGGGCACGGTCGGCGGCGTCCGAACGCAGCCGATCGCGCAGGAGGAAGTACTCGTCCACGGCCGGGTGGTCGTGCTCGAAGACGTGCACGTGGACGTCGTGGGCCGGCGTGCGCACCAGGCGATGCCCCGGCTCACGCACCCGCAGCACGTACCCGGCGGCCAGGAGAGCGTCGAGGTAGTCCTCCTCGGCGGTGATGTCCTCGACCGTCACCACGATGTCGACGATCGGCTTGGCCGCCAGCCCCGGGACGGACGTGGAACCGATGTGCTCGATCCCCACGTCCACCCCGGTCAGGGCCTTCGCGATGCGGTCCCGGTGCTCACCGAAGATGCCCACCCACCGCTCGTCGTAGTCGTGCAGCTCGAGTCCGAGGGTCTCGACGCCTCCCACGGCCTCGCTGGTGGTGACGTCCGGACGGCGCGGTCGGCGGCTGCTCACCCGGACATCCTGCCATCACTCACAGTCCGCGGTAGGCCTGACGCATCAGCTCCTGCATGTCCTCCAGCATCGGCATCCGCGGGTTCGCCGGGGCGCACTGGTCCTCGTACGCGTTCAGCGCCTGCTGCGGCAGCGACGCCTCGAACGCGTCCGCGTCCACCCCCAGCTCCGCGAACGACGACTCGATCCCGACCGCCGCCCGCAGCCTCTCCACCGCCTGGGCCAGGGCCTGGACCGGGTCGTCACCACCCAGACCCAGCATCCGCGCGATGTCCGCGAAACGCTCCGGCGCCCGGTAGCTCTCGTACTTCGGCCAGCCCGACAGTTTCGTCGGCGGCGTGCCGTTGTACCGGATCACGTGCGGCAGCAGCACCGCGTTCGTCCGCCCGTGCGCGATGTGGAACGTCGCCCCCAGCGTGTGCGACATCGCGTGCACGATGCCCAGGAACGCGCTGCCGAACGCCATCCCCGCGATCGTGCCCGCGTTGTGCATGCGCTCGCGGGCCTCGGGATCGCCCTCCAGCACCGACTTCTCGAGGTTGGCGAAGATCAGCCGGATCGCGTGCAGGGCCAGGCCGTCGGTGAAGTCGTTCGCGTACACCGACACGTACGCCTCGATCGCGTGGGTCAGCGCGTCGAAACCGCTGTCGGCCGCGATGGCCCGGGGCATGCTGGCCGTCAACATCGGGTCGACGATCGCCACGGTCGGGGTCAGGGCGTAGTCGGCCAGCGGGTACTTCTTGCCCGTCCGCTGGTCGGTGATCACCGCGAACGGCGTCACCTCGGCCCCGGTGCCCGAGGTGGTGGGAATACAGACCAGGCGGGCCTTCTCACCCAGCGCGGGGAAGCGGAACGCGCGCTTGCGGATGTCGAAGAACTTCTCCCGCATGTCGTCGAACACCACCTCCGGGTGCTCGTACTTCAGCCACATCACCTTGGCCGCGTCCATCGCCGAGCCGCCGCCCAGCGCGATGATGGTGTCGGGCCGGAACGATCGCATCAACGCGGCGCCCCGGTCGACCGTGGCCATCTGCGGCTCGGGCTCCACGTCGTCGATGATCTGCAGCACCACCCGCTCGGGCCGCCGCTGCAGCACCCGGTCGATGCGCTCGACGAACCCCAGTCGCGTCATCGTGGCGTCAGTGACGACCGTGACCCGGCGCACCCCCGGCATGTCGCTCAGGTAGCGGATGGCCTGCGGCTCGAAGTAGATCCGCGACGGCACCTTGAACCACTGCATGTTGTTGGTACGCCTGCCGATCCGCTTGATGTTGATCAGGTTGACGGCCGACACGTTGTCCGACACCGAGTTCCGGCCGTAGCTGCCGCAGCCCAGGGTCAGCGACGGCATGAACGCGTTGTACATGTCCCCGATGCCGCCCTGCGACGACGGCGAGTTCCAGATCACCCGCACCGCCTTGACCCGCTGCCCGAACTCGACGGCCAGGGCCTCGTCCTCGGTGTGGATGACCGCACTGTGCCCCAGGCCGTGGAACTCGACCATGTCGGTCGCCGCCTTCAGGCCCTCCTCACGGCCGCGCACCCGCAGCACGGCCAGCACCGGGCAGAGCTTCTCGCGGGTCAGCGGCTCGTCCGGCCCGATCCGGTCGACCTCGGCCAGGATCACCGAGGTCTGCGGCGGCACGCTGAAACCGGCCTGCCCGGCGATCCACACCGGCGACCGGCCGACCACATCCGGGTTGAGCTTCGCCTCGCCGCAGGACTTTCCGTAGGCCGCGGCGCCGAAGACGAACTCCTCCAGCCGGCGCTTCTCGTCGTCCGTGGCGACGTACGCGTGCAGCTTGCCGAACTCGCGCAGCGCCTCGTCGTAGATCTCGTCGTCGATGATCGCGGCCTGCTCGGAGGCGCAGATCATGCCGTTGTCGAACGACTTCGAGAGCATGATGTCGTTGACGGCCCGCTTCAGTTTCGCGGACTTCTCGATCCAGGCGGGCACGTTGCCGGCGCCGACCCCGAGGGCAGGCTTGCCGGCCGAGTAGGCCGCGCGCACCATCGCGTTGCCGCCGGTCGCCAGGATCGTCGCGACACCCGGATCGTGCATCAGCGCCGTGGTCGCCTCGAGGGAGGGCTCCTCGATCCACTGGATGCAGTCGGCCGGGGCCCCGGCCGCGACCGCCGCGTCCCGCACCGTGCGCGCGGCCTCGGCACTGCATCGCTGCGCGGAGGGGTGGAACGCGAAAACGATGGGATTACGCGTCTTCAGGGCCAGCAGCGCCTTGAAGATGGCGGTCGACGTCGGGTTCGTCACCGGCGTGATGCCCGCGACGACGCCCACCGGCTCGGCGATCTCGGTGATCCCGGTGATCTCGTCGGAGCTGATCACACCCACCGTGCGGACTTTCGCCATGCTGTGGGTGACGTGCTCGCAGGCGAAGATGTTCTTCACCGCCTTGTCCTCGAACACCCCGCGCCCGGTCTCCTCCACCGCCAGGCGGGCCAGGTCGGCGTGCCGGTCCAGCGCCGCCACCGACGCCTTCTTCACGATGTGGTCGATCGTCTCCTGGTCGAAAGAGCCGTACTCGTCCAGCGCTTTCAGGCCGTTCCCGACCAGGGTGGCGATCTGCTGCCGGACTGCGGCCGTCTGCTCCGCGGTCATGTCTCACCTCAAGTGATGTCCTCGTGGGGTACACCTCAAGCCTGCCGCGCGGGGCGGTCGGCCACCTGGGTCACTGGTCCTCTCCCGGCCACCGCAAGTCCTGTCATCGTGACGAGAAGGGCGTCCGGGGCGACCACCCCGTCCCCCGTTCAGATCTGCGGGAACAGGCGTGGTCGATGGGCATCTCCCGCGCGGACAGGGCAGCATGAGCCCCATGAACGAACAGCTTGCCGCCCGCGCCCGCACGCTCGCCGACCTCCACGCCGCCGGCCGCCCCCTGGTGCTGCCCACGGTCTGGGACGTCTGGTCGGCCCGGACCGCCGTCAGCGCCGGGTTCGAGGCCCTGACCATCGGCAGCCACCCGCTGGCCGACTCCCGCGGCGCCGCCGACCAGGAGGGCCAGACCTTCGAGGAGGTGATCGAGGCGGTGCGCCCGATCATCGCCGCCGTCGACGTCCCGGTCTCCGTCGACCTGGAGGCCGGCTACGGCAAGACGCCCGCCGAGCTGATCGCGGGCCTGCTCGACGCCGGAGGTGTCGGCCTGAACGTGGAGGACACCGTGCACTCCGAGGGCGGGCGCGTGCGCACCACCGCCGAGCACGCCGACTACGTCGCCGGGCTCCGTGCCGCGGCCGACGCCGCCGGCGTGCCGGTCTGGGTCAACGGGCGCACCGACCTCTTCGCCCACGCGAGCAACCACGACGAGGTCCTCGACGACGCGATCGCCCGCCTCCAGGCTCTGGTCGAGGCCGGCGCCGACAGCGTCTACCCGGTCAAGATCCACGAGAACGACGCGATCATCACTGCCATCGTCGGCGCCGTGAAGGCCCCGGTGAACTGCACCGCGCACCCGGTCAAGCACGACGTGGCCCGGTACGCCCGCCTCGGCGTCGGGCGGGTCACCTACGGCCCGCTGCTGCAGTCAGCCCTGACCGACTACCTGCGGGAGATCGTCACGCCCTGGAAGACCAACTGACCCGACCTTCGTCCACCCGAAGCCGGAGTCACTGACCCGGACCTCGAGCAGGTGCACCGAGTCCACGCGCATGCGCGCGTGGCTCGGCCGCACCCGCCGTAGTTTGCGGGCCAGCTCGTCGGTGGACGCCTCGCCGTGCGCGTAGCCCAGCGTCATGTGCGTGACCCCGGGGTGGAAGGTGCCGGCCGCCTCGCCCCGCAGCTCCCGGATCGCCGCGCGCAGTGTGCCGATGAGCTCCTGCAGCGGCTCGTCCTCCAGGTCGAGCAGGGCGCCGGTGGCGTAGGCCAGCGGGCTGCCGGCGGTGATCTCGAAGGGCTGCTGCCCGGCGAGCCTCTCCCGGAGCCCCTCCAGCAATGCCGCACGCTGGGCGGGGTCGATGCGGTCGGCCGTGGCGTCACCGACCTGGGCCAGCGTCACCCGCAGCTCGCCGTCGGGCACCGTGGCGATCGGGAATCCCCGCATCGCCTCCCGGCACCCCGCGAGCAACTCCCCCAGCGCGGCGTCCCGCGTGACGTCGGGCAGCAGGCAGACGAACAGCCAGGAGACATCGGACGACCACGGCCCCTGCGCGGGACGGAACACGAACGGCTTCACACCCCGAGCTTCCCACACGATTCAGGCTTTTCCGGCCGCGGTGATGGTGGACGCGGTGGTCACCACGGGTGCGCCGGGGCCGGTCGGGGTGGCCGTGGACGCGGTGCTCTCCCGGGCCACCGTGGCGGACCCGCGGTGGCCGGCCGGGCGCGTAGGGTCCGGGCATGGATCTCGAACTGGACGGACGGGTCGTACTGGTCGCGGGCGGGACGGGCCTCATCGGCCGGGCCGTCGTGGGGCGCCTGCGGCAGGAGGGGGCCACGGCGGTGCCGGCCTCGCGCCACGCCGAGGACGGCATCGTGATGGACGCGCAGGATCAGTCGTCGGTCGACGGCGCGTTCGCGTCGGTGCTGGAGCGGCACGGGCGCCTGGACGGGCTGGTGGTCACCGCGGCACCCAGTGCGCGCACCCTCGACCCGGCCCGCAACAGCGACCCGCGCCAGGTGATCGAGGCGGTGGAGGCGAAGGCGATGGCGTTCCTGCGCCTGGCCAACGCCGCCCTGCCGCTCATGACCGCCGCCGGTTACGGGCGCATCGTCGGGGTCAGTGGCCAGAACGCTTTCCTGACCGGCAATGTCACCGGTTCGGTGCGCAACGCGGCCCTCATCCTGACGGCGAAGAATCTTGCGGACGCGGTGGCCGGGTCGGGCGTCACGGTCAACACCGTGAGTCCGGGGCCGGTGTCGGAAGACCCGGCTCGCGAGGTGCAGCCGGGCCGGCCGGGCGAGTCGAGCCCGGACCAGATCGCCGACCTCATCGCGTTCCTGCTCTCACCGCGGGCCGCCGCGATCTCCGGGGAGTCGATCGCGACCGGGCACCGGGTGCACGGGGTCACGTCGATGTGAGGTGCCGTCGCCCGGCGTGGTGCGGGACACTGGCGCCATGACAGCGCAGGCGCGGCAGCTGGCAGCGATGATCCGGGAATCATGGAGTCCCGGAAGGCCTTTCGTGGTGGGCATCGACGGACGCAGCGGGGTGGGCAAGTCGACCCTCTCGGCCCGGGTGGGTGAGATCCTCGGTGAGGACTGCCGGGTGATCGGGGGCGACGACTTCTACACCGGCGGCACACCCCAGGACTGGGACGCCCGCTCACCGGCCGAGAAGGCCGCGCACTGCCTGGACTGGCGCCGGCAGCACGCCGTGCTGTCGGCACTGCGCCGGGGCGAGGAGGCCTCGTGGCACCCGTTCGACTGGGACGCGTTCGACGGATCCCTGCACACCACCGCCACTTTCGCCCGGCCGGCGCGGGTGGTCGTGCTGGACTGCGTCTACAGCTGCCGTCCCGAGCTGGCCGGCCTGCTCGACCTGCGGGTCCTCGTCGAGACCGACCCGACCCGCCGTCGCGAGCGCCTGCGCGCCCGCGACGGCGACGACTGGCAGGCCACCTGGATCCAGCGCTGGGAGGAGGCCGAGGACTTCTACTTCGGTCAGGTGGTGACCCGGGCCGGGTTCGACCTGGTGGTGACGACGTGAGGCGTTCTGGCCGGGCATGACGGACGTCGCCACAACGCGCGTTTCGTACCGGAAACGCCGAAAGCCTGCGGATGGCAATGCCTGACCCCGACGAGGCGGCCCGGCAGCGCCTGGCCGACCATCTGCCGGTGATCTGCGGGGCCCTCCGGGGGCACCCCGGCTTGCGCTCCGGAAGTCCTGCCGCAGAGTATTTCCCACGCCCGGGGGAACGACACAGGCGCACGCACGGGGGATGCTGAGGTCGTGCAGAGCACCTTGAGGCGCAATGGCGCGCCGGATCGGACGGACCACCCCATGCTTGCCACCGACCACCCCGCGAGACGTGGGCTCCGGCACCGGATCCCCGCATTCCTGCGCCCGTTCACCGGGCAGCATCCCGCCGTGTTCGCGGCCGGGCTCCTGCTCGCCGGCACCGCGCTGATCGTGCTGGCGCGGCTCCTGTAGGCGGCCACCGTGATCGCGGTCACCCGCCGTGACGGGGGCAGGGCCGTCCGGGTCGTCCCGGCGTGAGCGGGCAAGCCCGACACCGCCAGGCCCGAAGCAGGAACGTGCGGACGCGCGGGGTGTGGGTGGCAGGTGCCCTCGCCGTGCTCGCCGCCCTGGCCTGCGTCGTCCCGGACCCCGGGTCCCGGTCCCTGCTCATCACGCACGCCGTCTCGACGGCGCTCTCCGCGCTGTTCGTGGCCGCGGGCATCACCCGGCTGCCCCGGGCGGACCGGCGTCCGTACCGGATGATCCTTTCCGCGGTTCTCGCGTTCGGCGGCGGCGAGGTCACCTACCTGTTCGAGGCCTCCTACCACCCGGACCGCTACCCGGGCCTGGCCGACCTCTTCACCATCGCCGGCTACCTGCCCCTGGCGGTGGGTGTCTGGAGCCTGGACCGGCAGCGGCGCACCAAGTACGGCGGCCTGCTCGACGCGGGCATCGTCACCGTGAGCACCGCCGTCCTGCTGGCCGTCTTCCTCGTGCTCCCGCAGATCTCCGTGGCCGGTCTCAGCCTCGGCGAGCGGATCATGCACAGCATCTACCCCCTGCTCGACGTGCTGCTGCTGTTCATGACCAGCCGCATGCTCGCCGGGGCGGGCAACCGCGGGCCGGTGATCTGGTGCCTGGTCGTGGCGATGAGCTGTGGCCTGCTCACCGACGTCGTCGCCGGCATCGGGGCGGTCACCGGCGGATCGGGCCTCAACCGCCTCATGTTCGTCTCCTGGGCCCTGTTCTACGTCTTCCTGGGCCTGGCCACCGCCGCCGCGGCCCACCGGCCTCCGGAACCGCCGGCCCAGGACGACGCGGCCAGTGGCCTGACCCTGACGCGTCTGGTCGTGCTCGGGGTCGCCGCGATGGCCCCGACGGTGATCCTGGTGCTGCTGTCCCCCGCCGGCCGGGACCTGGACATCGCCTACCTCGGCATCGGCTCCATCGTGCTCCTGGCCCTGGTCGTGGCCCGAATCTGGGACCTGCTGCAGGTGCTGCGCCGCCAGCAGGAGGCCCTGGAACGGGCCTCCCGCGTGGATCCCCTGACCGGCGTCGCCAACCGCCGGTCGTGGGACTCCGAACTGGCCCGGCAGATGGCCTCCGCGCTGCGTGACGAGCAGGTGCTGCTGGTCGGGCTGCTCGACCTGGACCACTTCAAGGCCTACAACGACACCCACGGGCACCAGGCCGGTGACGACCTGCTGCACGCCGCCGCGCAGGCCTGGGCTCTGGCCGCCGGCCCGCGGGGACGCATCGCCCGCTGGGGTGGTGAGGAGTTCACCGTGGCCCTGCTCTGCGACGACGAGCAGGTGGGGATCGAGGACCTCGACCGCCTGCGCGCCGACGTGCCCTTCGGCCAGACCTGCTCGATGGGGGTCGCCCGGTGGGACGGGGTCGCGGGCCCCGACGAGCTGCTGCGGTACGCCGACGAGGCGCTCTACGAGGCCAAGCGTGCCGGTCGCGACCGGATCGCCGTCTCAGCCGGTTTGCGGAAAACGGTTCGGAATATGCGTATCTGAGCGCGAACCGGTGATTGCGACGGCACCGCGGGCGATGTAACGTTTCATGTTCGCCCGGCCCCGGTCACGGCAGAACCCCCATGATGGACGTGGTGGTCGCCCGGGCGGGCCCGTCCCCGGGCGTCCGTTCGCCGACGAACACCCGGTCCGCCGCCCGTCGACGGCGTTGACGGGCACCGGAGCCGCCTCGGACAGTGAACACCCCTCACCAACCCTGACGAGGTGTTCCCATGCGACTGATGAAACCCGCTGCCCGAAAACGGCACCTGGCCCTGTCCACGTCCCTGCTCGTCGGGGGTGCGCTCCTGATGAGCAGCGCCCCGGCCCAGGCCGCACCCCCGAGCACGACCAGCTCGACCAGCTCGACCAGCTCAAGCAGCACCGCCACCGACTCCGGCGAGAACCTGAACCGTGGCCTCGTGGTGCTCCGATCCGGCGCCGACAACTTCCTGTCCTGGCGCCTGCTGCCCACCGACGCCGCCGCCGCGGGCTTCGACGTGTACCGCGGCACGACCCGGCTCAATGACGAACCCGTCACCGAAGGAACCAATTTCACCGACGAAGGCGCACCCAGGGGCGCCACGTACACCGTGCGTCCATCATCGGCCCCCACCACGCAGGCCGCGGCGACCACGAAGGCCGACACCACCGCGAGAACCGGCGCCACCGCGACCGCCCTGGCCGCCACGTCCACCGACATCCCGATCCAGAAGCCCGCGGGCGGCACCACGCCCGACGGCGTGGCCTACACGTACACCGCCGGTGACGCCTCGGTCGGCGACCTGAACGGCGACGGCTCCTACGAGGTCGTGCTGAAGTGGGACCCGACCAACGCCAAGGACAACTCCCAGTCCGGTTACACCGGCAACGTGTTCATCGACGCGTACACGCTCACCGGGACCCGGCTGTGGCGCATCGACCTGGGCCGGAACATCCGCGCCGGAGCGCATTACACCCAGTTCCAGGTGTTCGACTACGACGGTGACGGCAAGGCCGAGGTGGCCATGAAGACCGCGGACGGCACGAAGGACGGGACCGGCGTGGTGATCGGCTCGTCCAGCGCCGACTACCGCAACTCCAGCGGCTACGTCCTCTCCGGCCCGGAGTACCTCAGCGTGTTCGCCGGGCCGACCGGAAAGGCGCTGGCCACGGCCGATTACGTGCCCGCCCGGGGAACCGTGTCGAGCTGGGGCGACAGCTACGGCAACCGGGTCGACCGGTTCCTGGCCGGCACCGCGTACGTCAACGGCTCCTACCCGAGCATCATCATGGCCCGCGGCTACTACACCCGAAGTGTGGTGGCGGCGTGGGATTTCCGGGGCGGCGTCCTGACCCGCAGGTGGACGTTCGACAGCAACTCCTCCACCAACGGCTCGGCCTGGACCGGGCAGGGCAACCACCAGCTCTCGATCGCCGACGTGGACTCCGACGGCAGGGACGAGATCCTCTACGGCGCCATGGCCATCGACGACAACGGCGCCGGGCTGTGGGTGAACGGGCAGGGTCACGGCGACGCCTACCACGTCGGTGACCTGATCCCGAGCCGCGCCGGGCTGGAGGTCTTCAAGGTCGACGAGGACACCAGCAAGCTCGCGGCCTGGATGGCGGACGCCCGCACCGGGCAGATCATCTGGTCGAACGCCTCGTGCGGCTGCGACAACGGGCGCGGCGTCTCCGACGACATCTACGCCGGCAGCCCGGGCGCCGAGTCCTGGTCGAGCGGCGTGTCCGGGCTGTTCAGCAGCAGCGGCGCGAACATCGGCCGCAAGCCCTCGAGCTCGAACTTCGTGATCTGGTGGGACGGCGACGCCCAGCGGGAACTGCTCGACAGCACCCACATCGACAAGTACGGCACCGGCGCCGACACCCGGCTGCTCACGGCCAGTGGCGTCACCTCGATCAACGGCACGAAGGCCGTGCCGTCGCTGCAGGCCGACATCCTCGGCGACTGGCGGGAAGAGGTGATCTGGCCGACGACCGACAGCACCGCGCTGCGGGTCTACTCCACGACCGACGCGACGAGCATCTCGCACGTCTCGCTCATGCAGGACCGGATGTACCGCGAGGCCGTCGCCTGGCAGAACACCGCCTACAACCAGCCCCCGCACCCGAGTTTCGCGCTCGGTAACTGATGATCGGGGACGGGGTGGGGCCTTTCGCGCCAGGCCCCACCCCGTCCGCCGGTTCAGGAGTGGGTCAGCTCGACCGTCCCCGTCGCCGCGGCCGACCCGTCGGCCCCGATCAGGGTTCCGTCCCCGTCGTCGCTCCGGCCGGTCAGCGTCCACCGGTAGATGCCCTGCTTCTGCTGGACGCCCTTGTCGGACAGCCCGTTCCAGCTGACGTCGCGCACACTGCCGTCGGGAGCGGTGCCGTCGATACGGGCCAGGGTCCGGGTGCCGGTCCGGTCCATGATCTTCAGCGTCACCGACCGCATCGGCTTGGTGATGTCGAACTGCGGGCGCCAGGTGTCTCCCACCCCGTCGCCGTTCGGCGTGAACCCGAGCGGGCCGAGGGCGGAGATCAGGCGCGGTGCGTACTTCGGCTGGAACGGCAGAGGCGACATCACGGCCCGGGCCTGCACGTCGCCGGGCCGGCGCCCCACCGTCCGGGCGATCAGGTGGTCGTCGACCGCGATCCTGGCGGCGTACTGCGGCAGCACCACGGGCGCCAGGGTGGAGGTGGTCAGGTCGAGCACCGTGGTCTGCTGCAGGCTGCTGCCCATCCAGGTCAGTGTGCCCTCGCTCAGGGTCAGCAGCATCGTGCGGCCGACCGGCCCGGCCGCCGCCTGGCGGGTCTCGCCGGTGCGCAGGTCGCGCACGAACAGGCGGTCGCCGCAGCTGTTCGACCAGGCGACCAGCTCGCCCCAGATCGACACCCTCGGCAGCGGCGCTCCCGCACAGGCGGCCAGCGTGACCAGCTTCGTCGGGGCCTTCGTCTCGGCGTCGTCCACCCAGATCTCGGAACTGCCGTCGCCCAGGGTGCGGGCGTACACCACCCGGGAGCCGAACAGGTCGTCCGCCCCGGCCGTGGTGCCCGCAGGAACCGGCTCGGTGTAGATCTTCTCGCCGTCGGGCCGGAAGACCCGACCGCCGATCAGCGTGTAGGCCCCGGAGACGTTCGGTGTGCCGGCGGCCTCGATCCGGGCGGTCTCGACACCCCGGTCGAGCAGCTGCCAACCGGCCTCACCGGGGAGCCCGAGAACACCCCGGGCGCCCGAGAACGCCATCTCCCCGGACGTGTTGGGTAGCCGGGTCTCCTCGGTGAACGAGGCCCGCCGGTCGCCGCGGACGCCCCGCTCGTACACCGGCAGGCCGGGTGAGGTGAGGTCGGAGCGGTCGCTGTACCGCAGCCGCCCGGAGCTCAGCGAGAGCCTCTCGGGCGTCAGGTTCGCCGCCGGGATCGTCGCCACCCGGGTCATGCCGGTGGTGTTGATCCGGTAGACGCCCTCCCGGTCGCTCCAGGAGCGGGAGGCGCTGCTGCTGCCCCGGCTGGCGGTGTAGAAACCGGTGCCCACCGCCGCCAGACCACTGGCGTCGTAGGGCAGGTCGACGCGGTCGGCGGTGGCGCCGTTGACGATGACCGCATCGGCACCGGCCGTCCCGGGGATGAGATAGGCGACGCCACCTTCACCGGCGGCCAGGTGACTCACGTCCGCGGCCGCGTCGCTCTCGACGTACTTCAGATCCTCCGCGGCGTTCGTGAGATCGTCCCGGTCGCGCTGATGGATCGTCGAGCCCCCGCCGGCGTCGCGCGTGGACCACACCAGGAAGTCCTCGCTGAGGGCGACCCCGAGGATCTCGTCCGTGCCCTCCGCGATCCGCTCGACCTGACCGTCGTGCAGGTCCACGACGTCGAGGTCGTACCCGGTGGGCGTCGTCGTGTTGTCCCGGGTGGCCCGCAGCACGGCGTGCGCGTCGGCGGCCAGACCCACCCCCAGGTGACCGGGCACGCCCGCGACGAGGACCTCCGGGCTCAGGCCCCCGCCCGGCCCCTTGCCCACCCGGTAGCGCATCAGCGGTGGCCCGTAGGTGCCCGGCGGGGCGGCGAAGCTCAGAACGGCGTCGGTGAACCAGCTCTCGCCGTTGAAGGCGCCCGGCCGGGCGATCGACGGCACCGCGTCGGTCGTGTCCTCGCCGGTCAGGATGTTCAGGCGGTGCGGCACCTTGGGCTGGCTGCCCGCCCGCTGCAGGTTCTCGTACCAGGCCAGCGTCGGGCCGGACACGTCGAGCGCGCTCGGTGCCTGCTGGTCGCTGACGTTGAGGTTCAGCTCCGGCCGGAACGTCAGGTCCCCACCGACCGGCCCGGTCCAGAGCTCCTTGCCGCCCGCCAGGCCGTTGTCGATGTCGGTGCGCTCCACGGCCACGCCCTCGTCCGACGCGCCGATCAGGCGCAGGTCGGACGCGACCGGATGCAGCGGGATCGGCACCGTGTAGCTCGAGGCCGCCTGCGCCGGGACGCTGATCAGGGCCAGGCCCACGGCGCCGGCGAGCGTGCAGACCGGCACGAAGTGCCACCTGCGTTTCAGTTTTCGGTCCATCGGATCATCCCCCCGTTGATACCCGTGTGGGGGCTGATACTGACGGCCGGGCGGACGCGGCGGGCCCCGCCGGCGCACTTGGGAGGGTCCCCCCACATGCACCGGAAAACCCATTGCCCGGGCCGGGACGATCCGCCAGAGTGACGCCATGACGTACTGACCGGACACCCGCCCCCACGTCCTCCGTCATGCCCACTCCCCCGAAAAGGACATCGTGCCCGTCTCCCCGGACCAGGCCACCGTCACCGTCTTCGCATCACCCCGGAGCTGGATCGAGACCACCGCGCTCGACCAGTGCCGCCAGGTCGCCGGCCTTCCCGGCATGCTCCACGTCGCCGGCCTGCCCGACCTGCACCCCGGCAAGGGTGCCCCGATCGGCGCGGCGATGAGCTCCACCGTGCTCTACCCCCACCTCGTGGGCGGTGACATCGGCTGCGGCATCGCCGTTTTCCCGCTGCACCTGCGAAAGCTCGTGCCCGAGCGCCTCGCGAAGCGTGGCCACGCACTCCCCGGCCGCGGCGAACTTCTCGGTGGCGCACGGGGCGGGCCGCAAGATGTCCCGCGCCGACGCCCTGCGCCGCGGTCAGGCCAAGCACACGGTGGCCGAACTGCGCCGCACGGCCGTGGGTTCCATCGTGGTCTGCGGCGACCGACAGCTGCTGTTCGAGGAGGCACCGACCGCCTACAAGCGCATCGAGCAGGTGGTCGGCGACCTGGTGACGCACGACCTGGCCACGCCGGTGCTCACCACGGTGCCGGTCATCACCTACAAGACGGCAGACCAGCCGCAGCGGAGGGTGCGTCGGTGAGTTCCGGTCACTGGCCCTGGGAGCGGGTCAGCTGCGCGGCGACGTCGAGCAGGGAGGCGTCGTCGAGCGACTCCTGCACACACCGGGCGAAGAGCCAGGCCGTGACCCGGTCACGGTCGAGCCCGGCCCGGTCGGCCAGGTGGTGGGCCAGTCCCGGGGCGTCGGCGGCGAGGCGGGCCCGGCAGTTGAGCAGGTGCTGCACCACGTCGTAACTCGGGTCCCCGACATACGGTTTCGGGTCGATGACCAGCCAGGGCGCCCGCTCGGCGGCGAGCACGTTACCGGCGTGCAGGTCGGTGCACAGCAGGCGTGGATCGTGGTGTTCGAGCGGCAGCTGACGCAGCAGCGAGACCGCCTCGCGGGCCCAGCCCGGATCGAGGCGCCCGGCCGCCCCGGGCAGCCGGGCCTCGAAGGCGTCCGCCCACGCCGCCGTCATGGCGCTCAGCGGCCGGAACGGGTGATCGCCGGACGGCACCCGCCACAGCTCGTTCAGCACCGTGGCGATCACCTCGTCCTGCTCCGGCTCGGGGCGGCGGGCCAGAGGCGTTCCCGGTTCGCAGCGTTCGAGCAGGAGCGCGACCGTGGTCGGGGTCGTGTCGCTCGCGTGGACCCGCGCCGCGCCGTGCCCGTCCCAGGCCCGCAGGGCCGCGGCCTCGTCCATCGCCTCGTCGTGCCGCCACCCGATCTTCAGTGCCAGGGCCCGGCCCCGGGCGTCCACGGCCGGGGCGACCCAGGCCGATCCCCCGCCCGGCTCGTACGGCGCCCCCAGACCGAGTGACCAGCGAGACGCGTACTGCGCCACCACGTCCTCAAGTCCCGACACCCACGTCCGGAAACCCTCGTCGCCGGTGCGGCCGGCCGACGACAGCAGCCGGGTGGGCAGCGGCAGGCTAATCGCCGGGCCTCCGCCACCGTCGCGCGTACTCGGCGCCGGCCCTCGGGTTCGAGCCGAAATCGCTGAGCAGTTCCGGCTCGCGGTGGTGGAAGTACGTCTCGAACAGCACGTCTCCGCCGCGGTCGACGTGGAAGCGCAGCCACTTGTGGATCTCGGCGATGTAGCGCGGGTTGTCACCGCCCTGGTGGCCCGCCCACTGGGTGCCCGAGGCCACGCCCCATTCGGGCAGGGCCAGGGCCACGTGGTGCTCGAGCGCGAAGTCGGACCACCAGCGCAGCCCGTGCCGCCCGTTCCAGTGCGCGGCGATCTGCGCGTCGGTGGTGTAGGGCTCGTAGATGTCGTACGCGTCGACACCGACCCAGTCGGTCAGCTCGGGCACGAACACGCGCTCGGCCCAGTCGGCGCGCATCCCGGTCTGTGAGCCGCCGATGTTCGCGTTCAGCCCGATCAGCGCCTTCTCGCCGAGTGCCTCGCGGAAGATCGAGGCGTACTGCACGAAGCGCTCGCGCCACCTCGGCAGCGTGGCCTCGGACAGGAACCAGGGCCAGCCGGCGAGATTGAACTCCCAGCCCAGCCGCAGCGCGCAGGCCCGGCCGTCGGCGGCCAGGGCCTCGGCCATCGACTGCAGCGGCCCGGCGAGGTCGTCGTCGAGCGAACCGCCGTCGTAGGCCATCGGCACGCCCACGCTGATCAGGTCGCCCAGGTCGGCCGGCGGCAGCCACCACATGCTGGCCAGGGCGTCGGGCCCGGCGTCGCGGGAGGGGAACGCGGCCACGTGCCCGAGCGGGCGGCCGCGGAGCCGGGCGAACTCCTCGGCCTCCTCGATCGAGTGCCCGGTGGTCAGCACCCCCGAGTTCCAGGTGATCGAGTCCGGTGCGGACATGGCACTCCTCAGGATGTGTGCTGGATCACCGACACCACCCGGCAATCCAATCACACGATCCTCACCGAAAAACGCGCATTCAGGCCTTCTGCGACAGCACCGGACCAATGGCCTCGGCCTGTAGCACCAGCCACGGGCTGAACGCGAAGGGCGTGCGCCGGACCGCTTCCCACAGGTCGGGCCAGGCCACCCAGGCGTACTCGGCGACCTCGGCCGGGTCGGGCCTCACGACCTGCCCGTCGGGGACGAGCGCGACGTGAACCGGGCAGACCTCGTGCTCGACGACCCCACTGGCATCGACGGCGTGGTACTGGAAGTCGGGCAGCCTGACGGTGAGATCGTCGGCGGTGAGCCGGATCCCGAGCTCCTCCCCGACCCGGCGGGCGGCGGCGACGCGGATGTCCTCGCCCGGGCGCGGGTGGCCGCAGCAGGAGTTGGTCCACACCCCGGGCCAGGTCTTCTTGCCCAGGGCCCGGCGGGTGACGAGAGTGCGGCCCTGCGCGTCGAGCAGGTGCACGGAGAACGCCAGGTGCAGGGGGGTGTCCGCGTCGTGCACCTGCAGCCGGGGTGCGGTGCCGCAGGGCCGGTGCGCGTCGTCGAGCAGGACCACCAGGTCGGCCGGGTCGAGCGTGGCGATCGGCGAGGCGTCAGTCATGTCCGCCATCCTCGCCTCTCCGGGGCCGTTCGCGCCCGTTGACCCGCAGGTATGGTCGCGGACGGGACAGATCGGGCTGGTGGGACGCTGCAGTCGCCCCACCGTTCCCAGGGCCTAGATCTGGTTCTCGCCGCCGTCCACGTACAGGTTGGCACCGAGCATGAAGCTGCTGTCACCGGAGGCGAGGAAGGCCACGGCGGCGGCGATCTCGTCCGGGTCGGCCAGGCGCCCGATCGCGATGCGGGCGGCCTCGCCGGTCTTGAACGCGGCCGCGTTCTCCCCCGCCAGCTCGTCGATGCCGTTGGTGTCGGTCGGGCCGGGCGAGATCGCGTTGACCCGCACCCCGCGGTGCTTGAGCTCGTTGGCCCAGGCCCGGGTGAACGTGCGCAGCGCCGCCTTCGACGCGCCGTAGGCCCCGAACCCGGCCGTGCCGCGGTCGGCCGCGGTGGAGGCGTTGACGATCACCGACGCACCCTCGTTGAGCAGGGGCACCGCCTTCTGCACCGTGAACAGGGTTCCCTTGACGTTGACGTCGAAGATTCGGTCGTACTCCTCCGGCGTGATCTGCTCGACCGTGCCGAACGAGGCGGTGGCCGCGTTGGCGAAGAGCACGTCCAGCCCTCGGCCCCGCTGCCGCACCACGTCGTACAGCCGGTCCAGGTCCTCGGGTTTCGTGATGTCGGCGGGCACGGCCGTGACGCCCTCGCCGATCCGGGCCACCGCGTCCTCGAGCTCGGCCTCCCGGCGCCCGGCGATGAACACGTGCGCCCCCTCGGCCACGAACCGCGCCGCGGTGGCCCGGCCGATCCCCTTCGTCCCGCCACCGGTCACGACCGCCGTCTTGCCTTCGAGCCTGCGCATTGCTGACCTCCCACTAGTTCGGCACCGATCGGTGCCGAACTAGAAGCTAGCAGATCTGCACCGATCGGTGCGCAAGTTGTAGACTCTGGCCGTGGACACCAGGGCGCCGCTCGGCCGGCCGCGCGGCTTCGACGCCGACGAGAAGCTCGACGCCGCCGTACGCGTCTTCTGGGAGCAGGGTTTCGAGGGCGCCAGCCTCACCGCCCTGACCGAGGCCATGGGTATCAGCCGCAAGAGCCTCTACGCGGCCTACGGCAACAAGGAAGAGCTCTTCCTCAAGGCCCTCGAGCGCTACACACAGAGCACGTCGGCGTACGTGCCGCTCGCACTGGCCGAGCCCACCGCCCTGGGCACCGCCACGGCCTACCTCGCCGGATCGGTGCGGGCGAACACGCAGCCCGACTCCCCGCCCGGCTGCCTGGGGGTGCAGGGGGCGCTGCCCGTCAGCGAGACCAGCCGCTTCGCGCACGACACCCTCACGGCCTGGCGCGAGACCGGCGTCACCGCCCTGCGCGAACGGTTCGAGCGCGCCGTCGCCGAGGGCGACCTGCCCGCCGGCGCCGATCCCGCGCTGCTAGCGCGGTTTCTCATGACCGTCTCCAACGGCCTGGCCGTGCAGGCCGCGGGTGGCGTCGGACGCGAAGAGCTCCAGCACCTGGCCGACGCGGCCATGCGGGCCTGGCCCCTGACCTGACCAGCACCAGCACCGGCACCAGCACCGACACCGGCACCGGCACCGGCACCGGCCGACGTACCTCCGGGACCGGCGCACCGCATGCCGACCGGCCCGTCCCGCCGAAGCACGTCGAGCCGAAACACTTCACGGCGAAGCACGTCGAGCCGAGCAGCACCGACCGGCCCACCCCCGGGCTGCCCCACCTCAACCCGCCTGGTTGCACCGCCCGCTGAACACCGTGCGCACCACCGGCTCCAGCACCTCCTCGTAGCGCCCGCCGGCCGGCCCCAGCCCGAGCTGGTCGGCCAGCCCGTAGGTCGTGGCGAGAATGCGCGTGGCGGCCACGTCTTCGTCGGTGCCCGGCCGCACCTCGCCGCACTCCTTGCCGTTCACCACGGCCTGCCGGATGCGGGCCCGCAGCCGCTCGTCGTTCTCCACCGCGAGCCGGTGCAGCTGCGGCTCGCGCCAGGCCTCGGTGCGCAGCTGCTGCCCGACGCTGTGCTCCTGACGCCGCGCGTCGTCGAGCGGGAGCAGCTCGTGCAGCGCCGTCACGATCATCGCGCGGATCGTCTGCCGCGCCCCGGTCCCGGCCTCGACGACGGCGGCCACCCGGGCCTCGCGCTCGTCGAGCAGCGCCTCGAACGAGTACCGCACCAGCTCCGACCGGTCGGCGAAGTAGTGCTGGATGGTGCCGACCGAGACCCCGGCGGCGGACGCGATGCGGGTGTACGTGGTTGCGCCGAAACCGTTCTCGGCCACCTCGGCCTGGTGGGCGCGCACGATCTGGCGACGCCGCTGCTCGTGATCGACAATCCTTGGCACTGGTTAATCATACACTCATATGATTATGGTTTCCGTATGGCCATATTACTAAGAGTCCTCCTGACGCTCCTGCTGCTCACCCTGAGCACCACCGCCGCCGCCTTCGCCCCCGAACCGGCCCACCGGCCCACCGCCGGGCCGGCCCCCGGCCCCGCCCGGCTCGACTCCTTCGTGCGCGAGCGGCTCCACGACACCGGCGTTCCCGGTGCCACCTACGCGATCGTCGGCACGAACGGCGTCGAGCACTCGGCCTCGTTCGGCACCGACGGCGACGGCCGGCCGGTCACCACCGCCACGCCCTTCCTGTGGGGCTCGGTGTCCAAGCCGGTCACGGCGACGCTCGTGGTGCTCCTGGCCCGCGACGGCCTGCTCGACCTCGACGACCCGGTCGGCCGGCACATCCCCTCGTTCGCGAAAGACCCGGCCCGGCGGGCCATCACGATCCGGCAGCTGCTCACCCACACCAGCGGCCTGCCCCAGGGCCTGCAGCTCACCGACCACTACGGCGAGAACCGTTCGCCCGCGGCCGTGACCGGGCAGATCGCCCGCCTCGACCTCGGGCCGCACGTGCACGCCTACTCCAGCCTCAACTACGTGGTGCTGGCCGCCGTCGTCGAGTCGGTCACCGGGCAGCCGATGGGGGACGCGCTGGCCCGCCGTCTCCTGTCACCGGCCGGAATGCGCTCGGTACCGGCCGACCCGCGCGAGGCCGAGCAGGTGCTCCCGCCCGGCCACCGGTTCGTCGCCGGGCACGCCAGGGCCTTCGGGAGCCGGGTCGACCCGGCCACCCGCGCGGCCGGTTATCTCGTCGGAACCCTCGACGACCTGTCCGCCTTCGCCCGCACCCAGCTGACCGGCGGCGCCGTGCTCACCGACGCCGAACGCGCGACGCTGCACCGCGAGGCCGTCGACGGGTACGCCCTGGGCTGGCGCACCACCACCGTCCCCGGCACCGACGAGCCCATGGTCTGGCACGGCGGCGCTGCCCCCGGCTACCAGGCGGCCGTGCTCCTGCTGCCCGGGCGCGACCAGGCCGTGGTGCTGCTGCAGAACGCCTACAGTCCCTTCAAGGACGCCACCCTCATGGACACCTCCATGGGAATCGCCGCCCTCCTGGCCGGTTCTCAGCCCCCGGTCCACGGCACCGACCCGCTCTACCCCGGTGTCCTGGCCGGCCTCGTCGCCCTGGCCCTCATCCTCCTGGGTGCCGCGACCCGCGTCGTGGTGCACCTCGTCCACCATCGACCCGCGCGACCACTCACCACCGCCCTGACCGTGACCGCACTCGGCCTCACCGGCGCGGGCCTCCACCGGTTCCCCGGTCTGCTCGGTGTGAGCTGGGGCCAGGTGCCGCTGTGGGCACCCGACATCGCCGCGCTGCTCGACGTGTGCGCCGTGCTGCTTGTGACCCTCGCCGGGCTGATGCTCGCCCGGCTGATGCTCACCCGGCTGGCCCTCACCCGCGTCCGGCTCACACCTTCAGGCGCCGCCGGATCTTCGCCCGGTCGGCCTCCGGGAGCGCCTCGAGGTCCGCGAGACGCGGCAGCAGAGCGGGTTCCAGGGTCATCGCCCGGAACGCCACACTGATCGTGACGTCGTGCTCGGGGCGCGCGATCACCTCGATGCCGTCACCGGCCCGGACGGAGCCCGGCTCGATCACCCGGAAGTACGGGCCGGGCAGCGCGGTCTTCGTGAACTCCTTCATCCAGCCCTGCCGGTCCAGCCAGCCCTGGAACGTCGAGCACGGGATCCGCGGCCGGGTCACCTCGAGCACCACCTGCTCGCCGATCCGCCAGCGCTCGCCGATCAGGGCCTCGTTCACGTCGATGCCCTCGGTGGTCAGGTTCTCGCCGAAGACGCCGTTGGGCAGGTCGCGGCCCAGGACCGGCTGCCAGGCGTCGAGGTCCTCGCGGGCGTAGGCGTAGACGGCCTGGTCGGTTCCACCGTGGTGATCGACGTCGTAGACGCGGTCGCCGGCCAGGCCGACCGACCCGTCCCCCATCGGCCCGGGAGCCGTGACCGCGACCGCTGCCCCGGTGGGACGCTTGTCGATGCCGGTCATCGAGGCGGTGCGCCAGGGGTTGTCGACGGGGCGGCCGATGTTGACCGACAGCAGCTTCATGGCGCCCACCGTAGATCAGGTTCGCGGGAAGGTCACGGTCACGATCAGGCCGCCCTCCGCGCGTGGACGCAGCCGCAGGTCGGCGCGGTGCGCCCGGGCGATCGACGCCACGATCGCCAGGCCCAGACCGCTGCCCCCGGCCCCTCCGGGAGTGCGTCCGCGACGGGTTCGTCCCGCCCCGCGCACGAACGGCTCGGTCAGTGTCGCCACCACCTCCTCGCTCAGCACCGGCCCGGCGTTGACGACCTCCAGCCGCGCCCGGCCTCCGTCGCCGGCGCCGACGCTCACCCGCACGAGCGGGTCGTCGGCGCGGTTGTGGATGACGGCGTTGCGCACGAGATTGTCCACCAGCTGGCGCAGCAGGGGCAGGTTGGCCGTCACCACGACCGGGTTCAGGTCGGTGCCGACGCCCTCGTGCGAAACGAGGACGTCGCGGGTCACCTCGGCGAGGTCGCAGGGCTCCCGGTGCAGGTCACCGCGCTCGGGCCGGGCCAGCTGCAGCAGGGCCTCGTGCGTGTCGATCGAGCGGTCGTTCATCTCCTGCAGCCGGGTCAGGAACGTCTCCAGATTCACCGCGCCCGGATTGGCCTGCGCGACCTGCAGCATGGTCTTCATGACGGTCTGCGGGGTGCGCAGCTCGTGCGAGGCGTTGGCGGTGAACCGGCGCTGCTCCTCGAACGCCTTCTCCAGCCGGGCCAGCATCGTGTCGAAAGTGTCGGCCAGCTGGTGCAACTCGTCGTCGCGGCCGGGCAGGGCGATGCGGTGCGACAGGGACCCGTCGGCCGCGGCCCGGGCCGCGGTGGTGATGCGTTCCAGCGGGCGCAGCATCTGCCCGGCCAGCAACCAGCCCGCGGCGAAACCCGCGAACGCCAGGAAGATCGTGCCCCAGACGGCCAGTTTCACCGCCTGCCGCATGAGATCGATGCGCCGGGGCGCGAAAGCACCGGTCTCCACGACGGTCAGATGCCCCTCGGGAACGTAGTGCAGCAGCACGAGAACCACCGCGAACAGCACCATCCCGGCGAAGACCAGCAGACCGACGTAGCTCAGCGTCAGCTTCATCCGGATGCCGAGACCCGGCTGCCGGGGCGGCTTCCCGATCACGACGGACCGAACCGGTAGCCGGCCCCGGCCACGGTCTGGATGAGCTGCGGCTCACCCAGCCGCTTGCGCAACGTGGAGACGGTGACGCGCACGGCATTCGTGAACGGGTCGGCGTTCTCGTCCCAGGCCTGTTCCAGCAGGTCTTCCGCGCTGACCACGCCCCCGCCCGCGCCGATCAGCACGTGCAGCACCGAGAACTGCTTGCGGGTGAGCGCCACGTAGTGCCCGTCGCGGTAGACCTCGCGGCGGAACACGTCGAGCCGCACCCCGTCGCTCTCGATCACCGGCGGCCGGGCCTGCGCCGGACGCCGGCCCAGCGCCCGCAGCCGCATCACCAGCTCCCGCATGTCGAACGGCTTGGTCAGGTAGTCGTCGGCGCCCAGCCCGAACCCACTGGCCTTGTCGTCGAGCAGGTCGGCCGCCGTGAGCATGAGGATGCGCGGGCCGTCACCGGCCCCGGCCAGCCGCCGGGCCACCTCGTCACCGTGCACCACCGGCAGGTCACGGTCGAGCACCACCACGTCGTAACGGTTCACGGCTGCCAGCTCCAGGGCCTGCGCCCCGTCGAGCGCCAGGTCCGCGGCGATCGCCTCCAGGCGCAGCCCGTCACGTACGGCCTCGGCCAGGTAGGGCTCGTCCTCGACGATCAGCACACGCATACGGCCAGGCTAGCCGCCGGGGGTTTTCGCGGGCATAAACGAAACCGCAGACGCCCCCGCAACCTGCGCCCCGCTGTCCTGGAACCATGACCGCGACCAGAACGCCTGCTTCACAACGATCCTGGCCCACCGCCCTGGTGACCCTCGCCCTCCTCGTGGCGGCCGCCTGCGTCGTCACCACGTTCGTCCTCAAGCCCACGTCGCCCGTGCGCTCACTGATCACGAAGGACGCGGCGGCCCGGGACATCGGGGCCGCCGACGGTTACGTGGGAGCCGGGTCGGTGGACGTGCACGAGGACACCCCCGCGCTGACGCGCCTCGACCCCGACCTGCTCGCCGCGGTGCGCCGGGCCTCGGACGCGGCGGCCCGCGACGGCATCGACCTCCGCGTCACCAGCGGCTGGCGCAGCGAGCGCTACCAGCAGCACCTGCTCGACGAGGCGGTGGCGAAGTACGGCTCGTACGCCGAGGCCCGGCGATGGGTGGCCACCCCGCAGACGTCGCAGCACGTCACCGGCCAGGCCGTGGACATCGGGCCCACCGACGCAGCCGACTGGACCACCCGGCACGGCGACGACTTCGGCCTGTGCCAGGTGTTCGCGAACGAGATGTGGCACTTCGAGCTGCTCACCCGGCCCGGCGGCGACTGCCCGCCGATGCGGGCGGACGGGTCCAGCGGCTGAGGGTCGAGCAGGGGGCGCGCAGCCGGCGGCTCGGTGCCACGGGCCGGGCGTTTCCGGCAGAAGTGGCGCCCGGTCTGTCGTTACGGGCCGGGACCGGGAAGGCGGCACCGGCGAGCCTGCGTCCGGTCGCGGTCGCGGGCCCTGGTCGTCGCGGGGTGATTACCCGGGAGGGCTCTCGGGCTCGTGGGACTGCCCGAGTTCCCGGGCCGTTCGGGCTACTTCCTGCAGATAGCGGATGTGCCCGGCGAGCGCGTTACGGCCCGCCGGGCTCAGGCGCAGCCAGGTCCGGGGCCTCTTGCCCACGTACCCCTTGTGCACCTCGAGATATCCGGCCTTGCTCAGGTGTGACGCCTGCTTCGACAGTGCCGAGTCGCTGAGCCCGAGAGAGTCACGGACGTAGGAGAACTCGGCCCACCGGGTCGCGGCCAGCAACGAGACGATGCCGAAGCGGGTCGGGTCCATCAGTGCCGGGTCGAACATCCCGGCGGTTTCAGCCACGGCTGACCCTACTGTAGAACAGGCGCTTGACCAGCGGCCAGGACGCGGCCAGCAGCACACCGGCTCCGGTCCAGGCCATCGTGTGGTCGGCGCCCACCCCGGCCGAGTGCAGTGCGGTCTGCGCCATCAGGGCCACCACCATGACGGCCACCAGGAACAGGGCTCCCAGGAGCCGGGCGGGCGTCCAGCGCGGGCGCGCGTCGCTCCACGTGTTCGGCGCCATCCGCAGGCCCATCCGGGCCCCGAACCAGGGACTCTGGGCGAACACCGACAGGATGAGCGGTGCGATGAGCAGGAAGACGCCCCACCCGTTGCCGGGCCAGACGTCCTGCGTGACGCCGTACACGGCGAGCATCGCGCACTGCAGGAGCCACATCCAGCCCGGCAGCGGGGCGCCCGCCAGGTCACGCCGGCGGTTCTCGTTCTCCTGCAGCAGACGAGAGGCCTCTTCGGGGGTGGGCCGGTTGCTCGTGGTCATGATTCTCCTCCGTGACGGGCAGCGTTGCCCAGTGACCAACTACTTTCCTGACAAGAAAGTAGTAGGTACTTTCCACCCAGGCAAGTACAGGTGATCCTGGCGCCGGCGACGTCATGCGCGCGACGCCCGAGCGTGGCCGGTGGCTTCAGCGGCCCGGAGCGAGCTACCCGCGGGGCGACGACGACTGTTGACGCGAGCAGTGCGGCGAACGCCGTCACGGCGTTCGCCGGCGGTCAGAGACCGCCTGGCGGCGCGTGAGAAGCTCTGCGTATGAACGTCTTCCGGTCCGAGGCCGTCGAAAGACTGGTCGCTCCGGACGGCAGCGTCGCGCCCATCGTTGGCCAGCCCCGGCAATGGCTGATCACCCCGATACGCGGGCAATGAGCTCGACCCGCCGACGCTGCTGGAGCTGGCCACCCGTGACGCCTTCGACGAGTACACGAGGCTCACCAGCGAGAGTCCACGATCTCCCGACCACGAGGGTGCCATCGCCGCTCTCCGGCAACACCTGGACGGGTTCCTGTCCGTCGAACCAGACCCGTGCGCCTGGTTCTCGACGGAGAGGGCCTGCATCCCCGGCCGTGCGAACCGGTGCGACTGACGGGTCCGGCGGCTGAGGGCGAGGGCGCAGTGACCGAGCCACCCAGGACCAGGATGCCGCTCAGGGTTCGGTGACGACATACCCGCCGTCAGGACCCAGTTCGGCCCAGCCCTGCTCGACCAGACATCGCAGCGCCTCCCGCACCGCCGGTCCCGAGTGCCCGGCCTGCTCCAGATCACCGGGCCCGGGCAGACGCTGCCCGGGCCGGTAACGGCCGGCCTGGATACGCGCGGCGATCTGATCGGCGAGACGCGAGATGTCGGACACGCAGTGATCCTTGCCGCGTTCGTCCGGGTCAGGCACACCCCTGCGGGTGTGCTCCGACCGTGCCCACGCGTCGGGGACCAACGGGCACCTACCGGCCGAGCAGCTCCTCGAGGACCGTCAGCATGCCCTGCTCGGCGTTGCTCGGGGCGATCGCGGCGGCCCGGGCCAGCACCTCCGGGTGGGCGTTGGCCATCGCGAACGACCAGGTGGCGGCGTCGAGCATCTCGAGGTCGTTGAGGTAGTCGCCGAACGCCACGGTCTGGTCGCGGGTGATGCCCAGGCTGTCCTGCAACTGCTCCACGGCGGCACCCTTGTTGGCGCGCGCGGCCATCACGTCGACCCAGTGGTGGTTGGACACGACGACCTGCTCGCGCTCGCGGAACCGGTCGAGACGGGGGCCGGCACCGGTCTCGGCGTCGCCGAAGTCGAACACGGCGATCTTGAGGATCTCGTCGTCAGGCGCCAGGAGGTCGTCGACGATCTCGAGCGCGGCGTAGTACTTGCGCACCTCGCCGACGAACGGCTCGTCGGTGCGCTCCACGTAGGCCGAGCGCTTGCCGCAGAGCACCACGCCGAGATCGAGCTCGGTGCGCGCCAGTTCGCGCAGGTGCTCGATCACCTCGACGACCGTCGCGCGGGTGAGCGTGGTGGAGCCGAGCTCGGCGCCCTCACGCACCAGGTACGTGCCGTTCTCGGCGACGTACGGGGTGTCGGCCGGGGCCTTCTCGAACAGCCGGGCGAGCGTGGCGTACTGCCGGCCGCTCGCGGGCACGAACACGATGCCGCGTTCGCGCATGCGCTCCAGCAGCGGCCAGAAGCCGGCCGGGACGTCACCGTTCGCGTCGAGCAGGGTTCCGTCCATGTCCGCGACGACCAGCCTCAGGTCGAGGGCCCCGCCCGGGATCAGGACGGTCGGGGTGGACTCGGCGGTGCTCGACACTTCGCTCCTCGTGCAGGGGGACTCGCGGCACCGTCAATCTACGGGCGCGGTCGGGGTGCGGGCCGGACAGGTCGGGACAAAGCGGGGCGTGAACCCCGTCACCCTCGGCCGACCCGGCCGACCCGGCCGCCCGATCCCCCGGGTCGGCCCCGTCACCCCGGCCCGGCGCGTCCCCCGTCGCGGTCGAGGGCTCAGGCGCTGGTGGCCACCAGCGGCTGCAGCTTGATGCCCGGGTTGTCGCGCTCGATGCCCCGCACGCGCCACTCGTCGGTGAAGAGCGCGAACATCTGCCCGTCGGCGTTCTCGACCACCTCGACGTCGCGCTTGGTGCGCAGGATCGGCAGCACGTCCGGCTCGATCAGGCGCGCGGTGGTGAAGCCCAGTTCGGTGAAGCGCACCGGCGAACGGTATTCGTTGGTCATCCGGTACTGCACCACGTCGAACTGCAGGGCACCGACCGCGCTGAGGATCGGCTCGCCGAGACCGTGCGCGTCGTTGATGAGCACGCGCACCACGCCCTCGGCGTCGAGCTCGCGCAGGCCCTGCCGGAACGACTTGCCCGAGCCCAGATCCTTGGGGCGCACCGTGCGGAAGTGCTCGGGGGCGAACACCGGCAACGGCGGGTACTCGACCTTGCCCGCCTCGGAGATGGTGTCGCCCACGTTGATGTGGCGGGCGTTGACCAGGCCGATGACGTCGCCCGGGTAGGCCACGTCGACGGTGGAACGGTCGGCGCCGAACACGGTCTGCACGTGCTTGAGCACCATCGGGCGGCCCGTGCGGTTGTCGCGGACCGTCATGCCCCGGTGGAAGACGCCGGAGTGGATGCGGGCGAACGCGAGACGGTCGCGGTGGGCCGGGTTCATGCCGGTCTGGGTCTTGAAGATCTGGGCGCTGAAGCGGCCCGGCAGCGGCTGGGTGGCCCCGGCGACGTCGGGCTGGTCGCGCGGGGAGGGCGCGACGTCGACCAGTGAGTCGAGCACCTGGCCGACGCCGGTGTTCGCCACGGCGGCGGTGAAGTAGACGGGCGTGGTGCGGAAGGCGAGGAAGGCCTCTTCGTCGTGGTCGCCGTCGGAGATCGAGAGCAGGTCGCTCTCCTCGACCGCCTGCACCCAGGCGGAGCCCTCGACGGCCTCGGCCCGCACGGCGTCCATGCGCTCCTCGAGCGCCAGCGTGGCGCCACCGGGAGCCCGGGTGTACTTCACGTACTCACCGCTGCCGCGCTCGAGCAGGCCCCGGAAGTCGCCGGCGATGCCGACCGGCCAGGTCATCGGGGTGGGCTTGAGGCCGGTGATGGACTCGATCTCGTCGAGCAGCTGCAGGGCCTCCTGGCCCGGCCGGTCCCACTTGTTGATCACGGTGATGACCGGCAGACCCCGGGTCTTGCAGACGCCGAACAGCTTGCGGGTCTGCACCTCCATGCCGCGCGCGGCGTCGACCAGCATGATCACCGCGTCGACGGCGGTGAGGGCGCGATAGGTGTCTTCGGAGAAGTCGGCGTGACCGGGGGTGTCGACCACGTTGATCACCTGGTCGCGGTGGTCGAGCTGCACCACGGCCGAGCTGATCGAGATACCGCGCTGCTTCTCCATGTCCTGCCAGTCGGTGACCACGCCCGCGCGCCCGCCGCGCCCGTGCACGGCCCCGGCCTCACGCAGCGCCTTGGCGTGCAGGGCCAGCGCCTCGGTCAGCGTGGACTTACCGGCGTCGGGGTGAGAGATGACGGCAATGGTGCGGCGCCGGCCCGCCTCGGCCAGGATCTTCGGGGCCGGGATGTCGCTGGTCTGGGCGGGGGTCTGGGTATCGGCGCTCACCGGCCCATTCTCTCCTGTGCGGAGGTGTGCTCGGGACACCCGCGGGCCTGCGGCCGACCGGGATGTTCCGGACGGCGACCGGCGAGACTTCCTGGTCCCGTCCCCCGGATCACCAGGCAAGCCCCGTGCAAGCCCCGTGGAAGCCCCGTGCAAGCCCCGTGCACCACGTTCACCGGTGGTGACGCAGCGCCCGTCCGGGCACCGCGCCGGTGCGCACGCCGTCGGCGATCACCGGCGTGCCGGCCACGAGCACGTGGGGGATGCCGACGGACGCGCGGCGCGGGTCGTCGAACGTGGCTGCGGCAGCCACCGTGGCCGGGTCGAACAGGACCAGGTCGGCGACCGCGCCCACGCGCAGCACGCCGCGGTCGGTCAGGCCCAGCCGCCGGGCGGGGCGGGAGGTCAGGTGGGCCACGCACTCCTCCAGGCCCAGCACCCCTTCCTCACGGACGTAGTGGCCGAGGTACCGGGGGAAGGTCCCCCAGGCCCGGGGGTGGGGTTTGGCTCCGGTGAGCAGGCCGTCGCTGCCACCGCAGTGACGGGGATGGGTCATGATCGCGCGCACGTTCTCCTCGTGGCCCACGTGCTGCAGAATCGTGGTGCCCAGGCGGTCGCGGCGCAGGATCTCGGTGAACACGTCGAACGGGGCCCGGCCGGCGGCGGCCGCGATCTGCGCGATCGTGCGGCCCACCCAGGCGCCGAGCTCCTCGTGGCGCACGCCGGAGATCTCGAGCGAGTCCCAGTCGGCGGCCACACCGTGACAGCCGTCCGACCCGACGACCTCCACGTCGTGCCGGATGCGCCCGAGCACCGCCGCGTCGTCGAGCCGGGCCAGCGTGGCCGCCGGGCCCCCGGCCGACGCCCAGCTGGGCAGCACGGCCGACAGCGTGGTCGAGCCCGGGAGGTAGGGGTACGTGTCCAGGGTGACGTCCACGCCCGAGGCGACCGCCGCGTCCACCATCGACAGCAACTGGGACGCCCGGCCCGCGTTGACCGCGAAATTCATGGTGGCGTGGGTGAGATGGAGCGCGGCGCCGGATCGCCGGGCCACCTCGACGACCTCGGCGTAGGCCTCGAGCGCGCCCCTGCCGTACGAGCGCTGGTGCGGTGCGTAGAAGCCCCCGTGGGCCGCGACCACCTCGCACAGCGCCACGAGTTCTTCGGTGTCGGCGTACATTCCGGGCACGTAGGTGAGACCGCTCGACAGGCCGAACGCACCGTCCCGCATGCCCTCGTCGACGAGTTGCCGCATGCGGACGAGCTCATCACCCGTGGCGGGGCGATCGTCGTTACCCATCGCCATCATTCGCACGGTGCCCTGCGGCACGAGGTAGGCGACGTTCACGGCGGCACCCCGGTCGACGCGGTCGAGGTACTCCCCCACCGTGCGCCACGACCAGTCGATGTCGGGGATGCCGTTCCAGCCGGCCAGCTGCTCGCGGAGCACGTCGAGCACCCTGTCGTCGGCCGGGGCGTAGCTCAGTCCGTCCTGCCCCAGGACCTCGGTGGTGACGCCCTGGGTGGTCTTGGCCAGGTGCTGCGGGTCGGTGAGCACGGCCAGGTCGGAGTGGGCGTGCATGTCGATGAAGCCGGGGGCGAGGACGAGGCCGCCGGCATCGATATCGCTCGAGCCTGTTATCAGGCCGATCTCGGCGATGCGCCCCCTCTCGACGCGGACGTCGGCCCGGCGGGCGGGCGCTCCCGTGCCGTCCACGAGGGTGGCACCACGGATCAGCACGAGAGCACCTGCCCGGTCATGGGATTCAGTCCAGCACGGCCAGGGCGTCGATCTCGACCAGCATCTCGGCGCGGGGCAGGCCGGTCATGACCGTGGTGCGGGACGGCAGGATGCCCGAGGCACTGTGCTGCGTCACGTACTCACCGTACGCCTCGTTCATCGCGGCGAAGTCGTCGCGGGTGGTCAGGTAGACGCGCAGCATGACCACGTCGTCGAAGGTCGCGCCGCCCGCGGTGAGGATGGCGTGCACGTTGGCCAGGGTCTGCAGGGTCTGGGCCTTCACGTCGCCCGGGTGGAGGTATTCGTTGGTCACCGGGTCGACCGGGCCCTGGCCGGAGACCTGCAGGATCGGGCCCTTACGCACCCCCTGCGAGAACGTGTGCGCGGGGGCGGGGGCCTCGGGGGTGGAGACGGCGGTGCGGGGCGTGCTCATGAAAGCTCCTTCGGGCACAGGGCAGGACCAGGAATGATCTTGCCCGATCTCAGACGGTGACGGACGGGCGGACCAGGCTCTCGATGCCCCGGGCGGCCAGGACCTGCGGGCTGTCGGCGCTGGTGACGACGGCCGGGAAGTGGCCCGCCGCGCGCAGTTCGTACCAGGCCTCGACCACGGCGCCGCCCGGGGCGAGGGAGGCCCGCGAGAGCGGCACGTGGTGCTCGTCGACCTCGATGACGACGGCCTCACGGCGCACCGGGGCCACGGGCGCGGTGGCGCGGGCCTGGGCCACGGCCTCGGCGTAGGCCCGGCCCACCGGCTTGACCTGGTTGTTCACGTCGAGCAGACCCAGGCTGTACTCCAGGTCCTTGTAGTCGCCCAGGTCGCGGCTCACGTCGTGCGAGCACCACCAGGTGATGCCGTGCAGGTGGCGCGTGGTCAGCACGGACTCGACCGTGCGGCGGCAGAACTCGGGCATCTCCTCGGGCGTGAGGTTCAGCGCGGGGGCGCCGACCTCCTGCACCCAGACCGGCCGTTCGGGGTCGGTGGCGAACGCCCGCGACAGCTCGGCCATCCACTCGGCGTGCCAGGTCGCCCGGTCGGACAGGCCGCCGTAGCGCTGCCCGGTGCCGTTGAAGATCCACGAGTGCACGGTGGTCACGTCGCCGAGCCGGCTGGCGTGGGTGGGCAGGAACGGGTGCCCGTCGCGGTACCAGAGGTGGTCGTTCTCGCTGTGCGTGATCACGTGGCGCGGGTCCGGATCCTTCGCCCCCGCCAGCAGGCTGCGCAGCCAGTGCCCGATCTGCTCGCTGTCGGCGGGCATGGCGGCCGGGTTCGGCGGCTGGAACTGGTTGACCTCGTTGCCGAGCGTGAGGCCGGTGAAGTTCGGGGCGTCGCGCACCGCCTCGTAGACCGCGCCGACCAGCGCCGCCTGGGCCCGCACCGCCTGCTCGTCGGTGAACATGTTGCCCGCGTGCCAGTTCACCAGCCAGGCCGGAACGAAGTCGAAACCGCTCATGTGGCCCTGGATCACGTCGACCGAGGCGTCCAGCCCGAACTCACCGGCCAGGTCGACGACCAGCCGCACGTCGTCGAGCGCGCGGCGCCGGATCAGCGTGCGGTTGGGCTGCAGCACCGGCCACAGCGGGAAGAGTCTCACGTGGTCGAGCCCGAGACCGGCGACGGCCTCGAAGTCGCGCCGCACGGCATCCGCCTCGACGGCCATCCACTGAAACATCCAGTCCTGGCTGGGGACGTAGTTCACGCCGAAACGGGTTGTCACTGGGCTCCTTCGAACGAGGGACGCGGTGGTCGGGTGTTTCAGGAACGGCGGGCTTGCGCGGTGGACTCGCGGACCACCAGGCGGCGGCCGGGAACGACCACCGAGGCGGCACTCTCACCCCGGACCATGCGGTGCAGCAGGTCGACGGCGGTGCGGGCGCTCTCTTCGACCGGGGCCGAGAGGGCCGTGAGCCGGGGACGCACCAGCTCGCTCACCCACGAGTCTTCCCACGACAGCACCGAGAGGTCAACCGGCACACGCACTCCGATCTCGGGGGCGTGCGCCACCACCTGGGTGGCCAGGGCCTCGCTGTCGAGCACCAGGGCGGTGACGTCACCGCGGGCGCCCAGCAGGGCGGCGACCGGATCGGACGCCTCTTCGTCCCAGGCCAGCGACCGCACGCTCATGTCGCGACGGCGGGCGGCGGCGCTCAGCACCTGGTTGCGGCGGCGGCTGTGGGCCAGGCCGGGAGCGGAGGTGACGCGGGCGATGCGGCGGTGCCCGAGACCGGCCAGGTGGTCGAGGAGCTCGGCCAGACCACTCTCGTCGTCGAGCGTCACCCCGGGCACGGCCGACGTCACCGGGGTCGGGCCGAGCGCCACGGCGGTGGCGGACAGACTGCGCAGCAACGGGATCCGGGGGTCTTTCGTGCGCAGGTCGACGAGCAGGAACCCGTCGACCCGCTGCTCGGTCCACCACTGCCGGTAGACCTGCGCCTCCTCGTCGGGCGGCACGACCGTGAGGGACAGCGACCAGCCCACCCTGGCCAGCGGCCCGGTGAGCCCGGCGATCAGGCGGATGAAGAACGGGTCGCGCCGGAACGACTCCTCGGACTGGGTGACGACCAGCCCGATGCTGTTGCCGACGGCCCCGCCGCTGGAGCGTGAGACCCGGCGGCCGGCCAGGTTGGGCCGCCAGTTCAGCGCGTCGGCGGCCTCCCGGATGCGCCGGGCCGTCTCCGGGGAGATGTTCGTGCGGCCGTTGAAGACGTGCGAGACGGCCGAGACCGAGACCCCGGCGGCCTGGGCGACGGCGGCGATGGTGGGACGACGGGCGGCACCGGCAGACCCGGCCGCACCGGCAGACCCGGCCGCACGGGCAGACCTGGCCGCTCCCGCTGCACTGCCCGACGCGCTGGTGCCCATGTCGACCCGCCCGAGGTTGTTTTGATCAGATGACCGTTCCCCGCCGCTCTTGACGCGGTACGGCAGTACACCGGTATACCTTACGGCAGACATCTAGTACACCGCTATATCCGTTCCCACCGTCGGGAGGATCCGATGAGCGAGTCCCTCAGCAGGCGCACCCTGCTGACCGCAGGCGGGGCCGCTGCTGCCCTCATGTCACTGACGGGATGCGGTGCCGTGCAGGCACTCCGCCCCGCCTCGGGCGGGGCCGGCACCCTCGTCGTGCACTCCCAGTTCAACGGCGCCGTGGCCGGGGCCGACGTGTTCCGGGCGATCGTGCAGCAGTACCGCGACACCACCGGCCGCTCGGTCGCCACGCTCAGCAACGGCAGCGACCTGCCGATCGTGTTCGAGACCTCGGTGCTCGCCGGCAAGGAGGCCGACGTCGCGATCATCAACATGGTCGGCAAGACGCTGGCCTGGACCGACGCCGAGGCGACGATCCCGGTCGAGGGCTACCTCGGGCAGTGGGGCCTCGACACGCGGATCGAGCCCGGGGCGGTCCAGGAGTGGACGACGCCCAGCGGTCACCTGCGCGCGTTCCCGTACACCCGCACCAACTGGCCGGTGGCGTTCAACACCCGGCTGCTCGAGGAGGCGGGCCTCGAGATCCCGCTCACCAGCGCCGACCTCATCGACGCGGCCGACCGGCTGCGCAGCAAGGACATCGGGCCCGTCACCATCGGCGGGGGTGACTGGAGCGGGCAGAAGCTCTTCATCCAGGTGATCCAGTCGTTCCTGACCGCCGACGAGGCCGCCGACGTCTTCGCCTCCGGGAGGTTCAGCGAGTCCGAGGGAGCGGTCGCGGGCATCCGGCACTTCGCCGAACTGCGTGACGCGGGCGTTTTCGTGGACAGCGCGCAGGGTTTCACCAGCGACTCCATGCTCACGCAGTACAACACCGGCAAGGCCGCGATCATGTCGTCGATGTCCTCGGCGCTGGCCAAGGTGCCCGCCGACCGCGCCGCCGAGACCACCATCGGGGGCTGGCCGGTGCCGCCGGGCGCGATCTCGACCAGGCCCACGGTGATCCAGAGCTTCAACGGCATGGGCGTGTGGATCAGCGAGAACGGCTCCAGGAAGCTGGATCTCGTCGAGCCGTTCGTGCAGTGGCTGTTCAGCGACGAGGTGGTGGCGCAGTTCATCACGCAGTCCGGCCGGGACATGAACGCCGTCACCGACGTCACCAGCGACCGGTTCCCGCTGGTGGCCCAGGCCCAGGCCCTGGCCGCCGGGGACAGCGTCGACCCGGTGATCCTTCCCGACCTGCTCATCCCCGAAGCCGTTTTCGAGCCGATGACCCAGGCCACGGCGCAGGCGTTCGGCCCCGGCACCAGCCCGGAGCAGATCGTCGACGTCCTCGAAGCCTCGTACAAGAACGCCTGAGAGCAGGGAGACCCGGATGACCACCCAGCTCGACCCTCCCCGCCCCGACCTGGCGACCCCACCGCCCCTGAGGCGCCCGGACGCCTGGCGCCAGAAGTTCCCCGGCCTCGCCCTGCCCGGCCTGATCTGGTACGCGGTCTTCACCATCGGCCCGGTGATCGCGATGTTCGTCATCGCGTTCCTGGACTGGCCCGGCATGCTCGTCGACCCGGGCTTCGCCGGCCTCGGCAACTTCCGGGACGTGTTCTCCGACCCGGTGTTCTGGGACGCCGTGCGCAACAGCGCCGTGCAGATCGCCGTCGGCCTGCCGATCATGATGGTGCTCGCGTTCCTGCTCGCCTTCTACGTCGTGCGCAAGCCGCGCGGTCACAAGGTGCTGCGGTTCTGGCTCTTCGTGCCCGCCCTGATCTCGGCGCCCGCGACCGCGCTGATGTTCTACTCGCTGCTCAACCCCGACGGCCTCGTCAACGGGGTGCTCGCCGCCCTCGGCCTCGACGGCTCGCGCGCCTGGCTCGCCGACGAGGCGACCGCCCTGCCGTCGCTCATCATGATCGACCTGTGGGCCGGGATCGGTTACTCGGCCGTTCTTCTCGCCTCCCGGCTGGACTCGGTGGACGAGGAGATCGTGCAGGCCGCGATGGTCGACGGCGCGAACAACACCCGCCTGGCCTGGGGCATCTACTGGCCGATCGCCCGGGACTTCATCGGGGTCGTGGCCATGCTGCAGTTCCTGTCGATCCTGTTCAGCTCGGCCCAGAACGTGCTGCTGCTGACCAAGGGCGGGCCCGGCACGTCGACCACCACGCTGTCGTACCTGATCTACCAGAAGGCCTTCGTGGACGCCGATCTCGGCTACAGCCAGGCCGTCGGCATCGTGCTGTTCGTGGTCGGGCTGATCGGCATGTTCACCATCCGCCGCCTGCTGCGCCCCACCCACTAGAAGGAGTCCGCTGTGAAATTCCCCCGCATCAGTGGGTTCCTGGCCTGGGGCTACGCCCTGCTGCTGGTGATCCCCTTCTACTACCTGGTCGTCTCGTCGTTCAAGGAGAACGACGACATCTTCACAAACCCGCTGAAGCTGCCCGCCACCTGGGACTTCGGCAACTACGGGGAGGCCGTCGGCAGCGCCGACCTGGTGCCCGCCGTGGCCAACTCGGTGATCGTGACCGGCCTGGCGCTGGCCCTGACCCTGCTGCTGGCCGTGCCCGCCGCGTTCGCCCTCTCGCGTTCCACCGGCCGGGCCGGGCGCATCGTCGAGGCCACGTTCTCGCTCGGCTTCCTCATCCCCACGTTCGCGGCGCTGTTCCCGACGTTCCTGCTCGCCGCGTTCACCGGCCTGTTCCACACCCGCACGTTCCTGATCCTCCTGCTGCCCGCCACCGCGATGCCGCTGGCCGTCGTGATCCTCACCCAGTTCATGCGCACCATCCCGCGTGAGCTCGAGGAGGCCGCGTCGATGGACGGCGCCTCGACCCTGACCATCCTGCGCCACGTGCACCTGCCCATCTGCATCCCGGGCATCGCGACGGTCGTGCTGCTGTGCTTCCTGTCGTTCTGGAACGAGTACCTGTACTCACTCATCATCATCGGGCCCGACCCCGCACAGCGCACGATCCAGGTCGCACTCCCCACCCTGCAGCTGACCACCGGCACCGACTACGGCGTTCTCATGGCCGGTACGGTGTTCACGCTGCTGCCGGTGTTCGCGGTCTACGCCATCACCCAGCGACAGATGCAGCGGGCCCTGGTCTCCGGGGCGGTGAAGGGATGAAGCACGTGCTGGAACGCCTCACGCTGAAAGAGAAGATCGGCCAGCTGAACCAGCGGCTGCCGGGCTGGGACGCGCTGGAGGTCACCCACGGGAAGCTGGTGGTCACCGACGCACTGAAGCAGGAGGTCGAGCGCTTCGGCGGCATCGGCTCGCTGTACGGGCTGCAGCGCGCCGACCCCTGGTCGGGCCGGCACTGGGGCAACGGCATCCCGCCGGAACGCTCGGCCGAGGCCACGGCCCTGGTGCAGTCGTACATCCGGTCGCAGTCGTCGTCCGGCCTGCCCACCCTCTTCGTCGAGGAGGCCCCGCACGGGCTGCAGGGCCTGGGTGGGCACGTGCTGCCGGTGAACCTCGCGGTCGGCGCGGCCTGGGACGACGACCTGGTCGCGGAGCTCGCCGCCCAGGTGGCGCACGAGCTGCGGGCCCGGGGCATCCACGTGGCGCTGCTGTCCGGCCTGGACATGCTGCGCGACCCGCGCTGGGGCCGGGCCGAGGAGTGCTTCTCCGAAGACCCCTACATCGCATCGCATCTCGTGCGATCAACGGTCATGGCCATGCAGGGAGCCGGTGAGCGGATCGACACCGAGCACGTGGCCGTGGTGGTCAAGCACCTGGCCGCCCAGGGGGCCGGGATCGGCGGCCGCAACGGGTCCGGGGCCCCGCTCGGCTGGCGTGAGCTGCACGAGATCCACCTGCCCGCCGCGCGGGCCGCGGCCGAGGCCGGGGTCGCCGGGTACATGGCGGCCTACAACGACGTCGACGGCATCGCCTGCAGCGCCAACCGCGACCTGCTCACCGGTGTGCTGCGCGAGAACTGGGGCTGGGAGGGCATCGTGATGGCCGACTGCACAGCCCTCGACCGTCTGCTCGACGCCGCGCCCGACCACGCTCACGCCGGGGCCCTGGCCCTGAGAGCCGGTGTGGACATCAGCTTCTGGGACGAGGCCTACGTGGTGCTCGACCAGGCTCTCGACCGCGGGCTGATCGAGATGGCCGACATCGACCGGGCCTGTGAGCGGGTGCTGTCGCTGAAGCAGCGGCTGGGCCTGTTCGACGAGAGCCCGGCCGACTCGGAACCGGCTCCGGGAGACGACGTCCTGGCCCACCGCCTGGCCCACCGCCTGGCCCGCGAGAGCATCGTCCTGCTGCGCAACGACGGCGTCCTGCCCCTGGCCGGGAGCACGCGTCTCGCGGTGGTTGGCCCGAACGCCGACGATCTGCTGAGCCAGCTGGGCGACTACACGGCCCCTCGCCCGGTGCCGGACCCCACGTCGTCCACCATTCGTTCCGCCCTGATCGCACGGGGTTTCCCGGTGGAGCACGCGGCCGGGAGCAAACTGCGCGAGCGCATCGACGGCGGTCTCGACGCCGTGCGCGCGGCGGTCGGGGCCAGCGAGGTGGCCGTGGTCGTGCTCGGCAGTTCGAGCCGTCGCCTGTACGAGTCCGAGTTCGCCGAGAACGGCGCCGTGCAGGGCGCCGACCTCGGCATGACCAACGGCGAGGGGGTCGACCTGAGCCGCGTCGCGATCGACCCGGTGCAGATCGAGGTCGCCCGCGCCGCGCGCGAAGTGGGTAAGCCGATGGTCGGCATCGTGATCGGCGGTCGGCCGCACGCGGTCACCGAGTTCGCGGGTCTCTGCGATGCGCTGATCTTCTCGGCGTTCCCCGGGCCCACGGGCGGGGACGCAGTGGTGGACGTGGTGAGCGGCGCCGAGTCGCCCTCGGGTCGGCTTCCGGTCACCTTGCCCGGCGGTGAGGGTGTCTGGCCGGTGGCGCACGACGAACGGCGGGAGACGTCGCGGGGTTACGCGGACGCCTCGTACGCCGACAACGTCCTGCTCGGGACCGGCCTGTCGTACAGCACTTTCGAGGTCTCGGTGCTCTCCGGCTCTCAGACCGAGGTGCGTGCGCGGGTGCAGAACACCGGTTCCGTCGAATCTCGCTACGTGGTCCCGCTGTACGGGCGCCGGCACGTACTGGGGGTGCGGCCACGGGTGCGTCAGGTCATCGGCTACGTGCCGGTGCACCTGGCCCCGGGCGAGGAGCAGGAGATCGTCTTCCCGCTCGGCATCGACGAACTCGGCACCGTGGACTCCCACGGCCTGCTGGAGCTCACGCCCGGGCACCTGGACGTGTGGGTCTCCGGCGACCTCCACCCACCCACCGACTCGGTGAGAATCGAGGTCGCACCGTGAAAGACGTCCTCCATCGGCAGGTGGAAAAGGTGGCGGGCGCTTTCGACGACCCGCGCGTGGCCTCGATGGTCTCCGACGCCCTGAACCGCACCCTGAGCGACACGCTCACCCGCGACGGCGACGAGTACTTCGTGATCACGGGTGACATCCCGGCCATGTGGCTGCGCGACTCGACCACCCAGTTGTGGCCCTACCTGCGCATGCTCGGCGAGAGCCCGGAGATCGCGGACATCGTGGCGGGGGTGCTGAAGCGCCAGTTCCGGCAGATCGAGCACGACCCGTACGCGAACTCGTTCAACCCGGGCCCGACCGGAGCTCATTACGAGCCGGGCGATCTCAACGACGACCCGTGGGTGTGGGAGCAGAAGTACGAGATCGACTCGCTGGCCTTCCCCCTTCTGCTGGCCCACCGGTTCTGGCGGGCCACCGGGCGCACCGACGTGTTCGACGATCGGGGGCACCGGGTGTTCCGCACGATCCTGGAGCAGATGAGGCTCGAGCAGCGGCACGAGGAGCGCTCGGCCTACCGGTTCGTGCGGCCCGGGGCGATCGCGACCGAGACCCTGGTGCGCGACGGGCTCGGGACGCCGGTGGGCCACACCGGCATGACCTGGGGCGGGTTCCGGCCCAGCGACGACGCCTGCACCCACGGGTACAACATCCCGGGAAACCTGCTGGCGGCGCAGGGTTTGCGGCACCTGGCCGAGATCTGCCTCCCGGTCTGGAACGACGCGGCCCTGGCGTCCGCCGCTCTCGAGCTGTCGGCGGAGCTGGTGGCCGGGGTACGGGAGTTCGGCCTGGTGGAGCACCCCCGGCACGGGCTGATCTACGCGTACGAGGTCGACGGGCTGGGCGAGCAGCTGCTCATGGACGACGCGAACATGCCCTCGCTGCTGAGTCTTCCGCTGCTGTCGCCCGACGTGCTCGATCCCGAGGTGTACGCGCGCACGCGGGCCTTCGTGCTGAGCCCGGACAATCCGTGGTGGTTCTCGGGCACGGCCGCGTCGGGCGTCGGCAGCCCGCACACGCGCGAACGGCGCGTGTGGCCGATCGGTTTCGCGGTCGAGGGGCTGACCAGCGGCTCGGCCGAGCGGCAGCGCGAGCTGGTGGCACTGCTGCTGGCCACGGACGCGGGCACGAACCGGATGCACGAGGCGTTCGACGTGGACGACCCGGCACGGTTCAGCCGGCCGTGGTTCTCCTGGGCGGACTCGATGTTCTGCGAGCTGGCGCTGACGGTGGCTTCAGCGTGATGCCAGGGCCCGGTCGAGCCACTCCCCCAGGAGGCGCCGCTCGGCCGGGCTCAGGACGTCCAGGCGGGGGGCCAGGGCACGAAAAGCCACGACGGTGGCCGTATTCCCCGGATCCCCAACGCCGGGCGTGCCGGTGAGGATCTGCTGGAGCACACCTTCGAACATGCAGTCGGCCAGCCCGGCGTCACGCTCCTCGGGCGGCGTGGCCAGCAGCAGCTGAATCGTGCCGACGCCGGACGCCTGCATGACGGCGACGGCGCGGGCCTCACTGACGCGCAGGCGGCCGGTCAGGGCCACGCGGTGCATGCGGGCCTGGAGAACCTCACGGCCGTTGCGGGCCGCGGGTGAGTTGACGATGCGGCCGGGGTCGCTGAGCAGCCGGAACACGGCCGGATTGGCGAGGCTGAAGTCGATCTGGGTGTTCCAGCCGGCCCGCAGATCGTCGATCGGGTCGGTCTCGGCCCAGGCGGCGGTCTCGACCAGCGCCGCCTTCTGCGCGACGAAAGAGGCCATGACGTGCTCGGCCACGGCCTCGAGCAGCCCGTCCTTGTCGCCGAAGAGCCGGTAGATCGCCGGGGCCTGCACCCCGGCCTCCTGGGCCACCGCCCGCGTGGTGACGGCCGCGGGCCCGTGCTCTTTCAGCAGGCGCGCGGCGACGTCGACGATCGCGGTGCGCCGGTCGGGTGCTTCGCTCACACCCTCACGGTATCAACGTTAACGACGTCTTGCTATCACGATGATTCCAGCGCTACCGTTGCAGCGTTATCAACGTTACCAACAAGGAGCTGACCATGATCGTCGTCACCGGAGCCACCGGCGCCCTCAACGGCGCGACCGTCGACCACCTGCTCGAGCGGGTCCCCGCGTCCCGGATCGCCGTGGTCACCCGCGACGTGAGCAAGGCCGGGCGGTTCGCCGAGAAGGGCGTCACCGTGCGGCACGGCGACTACGCCGACGCCGCGTCCCTGCCCGCCGCGTTCGAGGGGGCCGAGCAGCTGCTGCTGGTCTCCTCGAACGACCCGGCGGGCGACGCGGTCGAGCTGCACCGCACCGCGATCGACGCGGCCGTGACCGCCGGGGCGGGGCGCGTCCTCTACACCAGCCACCAGGGCGCGGCGCCGGGCTCGGCGTTCAACCCGGCCCGTGACCACCACGCCACCGAGCAGTTGCTCGCCGCGTCCGGTCTGCCCTGGACGTCGCTGCGCAACGGCTTCTACGCGCACAGCCTGACCTGGCTGGCCGGGCCGTGGCGCGAGACCGGCCGTATCACCGTGCCCTTCGACGGGCCGGTGTCGTGGACGGCCCGGGAGGATGCCGCGGAAGCCGCCGCCGCGATCCTGACGTCGGACGAGGCCTACGAGGGCCCGGTCACGCTCACCGCGAGCGCGGCTCCCACGTTCGCGGAGGTCGCGGTGATCGCCTCGGAGGTCTCCGGGCGCGGCGTGGACATCGAGGTGGTCGACCCGCAGGAGTGGGTCGCCGGGCAGATCGCCTCCGGCCGGCCGGAGTTCGTGGCCCGGTTCACGCTGGGCATGTACCAGGCCGCCGAGCAGGGCTTCTTCGCGGGAACCGACCCGCTGCTGAAGACCCTGCTCGGCCGCGAACCGCGGACCGTGCGGGACGTGCTCGCCCAGGCTCTGTCCTAGGCCTCCTGCAGGGCCTCGACCAGGAGGGCGACCAGGGCCTCGACCTGGACGTCCACCGTGTCGGCCTCGTCGACGTCGGCGCCGTCGAGGGCGCGGGCGGCCAGCCCGGCCTTGCTGTCGATGAGCCCGGCGATGCGGGCGTCGACGGTCTGGGCCGCGATGACCCGCCACGCGGTGACCGGCTCGGTCTGGCCGATGCGGTGGCTGCGGTCGATGGCCTGGGTCTGCTCGGCGTCGGTCCACGACAGCTCGGCCAGCACGATGTTGGAGGCGACCTGGAGGTTCAGGCCGACCCCGGCGGCGGTCAGGGAGCAGACCGCCACGGCGACACCGGGCTCGTTGACGAACGCGTCGATGTTCTTCTGCCGCACCGTGGGGGTCTGGTCGCCGCGGATCGAGGCGAACCCGACGCCCTGCTTGGTCAGGATCTCCTCGGCGGTGTCCATGACGTCGACGTGCTTGGCGAAGAAGACGACCTTGCCGGCGCTGCGGGCCAGCTGCACCGCGTAGTCGGCGGCGAGGCCGGCCTTGGCCTGGCCGATGCGGCGCATCATGCTGAAGACGTTCTCGCCGGACTGCTTCGAGGTGTCCTTCAGTTCCGCCCTGGCCACGCGGCGGGCCAGGTCGAGGTCGATGCCGGTCTCGTCGAGCGTGACCGACTCACGCAGCGACAGGGCCGTCTCGTACTGGTGGAGCAGGCGGCGGGCGAGCTCGCGCTCGGCGGCGCGCACCGACCGGCCGGCCGCGCCCTCGAGCTCGACGGGCAGGTCGGCGATGCGGCGGGCCGGGATGTCGGCGGCCACGTCGATCTTGCGGCGCCGCACGATGCCGGCGTCGATGACGCACTGCCGGGCGGCCCGGTAGAAGCCGGGGTCGGCCGGCACCAGGCCGGTCTCCTCCAGGCAGGCGAGCAGGTCGCCGACCGGCTTGGAGTCGTCGATCCAGCCGAGGAACTGCCAGATCGCGCGGAAGTCGTCGATGTCGTTGATCAGCGGGGTGCCGGTCAGGGCCATGAGCAGCGGCTGCTTGCGGCGCCCGCGCAGGCGCTCGGACAGGTGCAGCACGTGCTGCGAGCGCTGGGAGGTCTTGTTCTTGATGAAGTGGGCCTCGTCGACGACGATGCCGCCGAAGCCGAAGTCGTCGAGCCAGCCGATGTGCCGGTCGAGGACCTCGTAGTTGACGATCACGATGTCGGCGAACCCGTCGACGGCGTTGCCGTCACCCTGCACGACGGTGGCCGGGTGGCTCGGGGTCCAGCGCCGGGCCTCGCGGGCCCAGTTGGTCTTGACCACGTTGGGCACGACGACCAGCAGCGGGTACGCGTTGGCGGCCTGGGCGGCGAGCAGGGCCTGGGCGGTCTTGCCGAGGCCGGGCTCGTCGGCGAGCAGGAAGCTGCGGTGGCCGGCGGCGGCCGCGGCGACCAGCTGACGCTGGTGGGGCATGAGGTCGACGCCGGGCGGGGTGCCGGGGGCGCCGGCCGCGGGCAGCTTCATGCAGGCGGGCACCCCGTCGCCGGCCCGCTCGAACGAGCTGAGCAGGGGGCCGATGAGTTCCCAGCCGGCGAGCCGATTCGGGGCGAGGGCGGGGGCCGGGGCCGCGGAGAAGTCGGGCGCCAGGAACGGGTTGGCGAGCTGGCGGGAGACCACCGAGCGCGGGACCACGCGTTGCTTCTCGGGCACGATCGGGGCGGCGGCCACGGCGACCGGCTCGGGCTCGGGCTCCGGGGCCGGGGCGACGCCGCCGGCCTCGAGCATGTCGCGGCGCATCTCGCGGGCGGCGGCCGACAGCGGCGCGTCGTCGGCGAGCAGGGCCAGCAGCGCCGAGTCCTGCACGGCGGTGGTGGCGAGGATCTGGGCCAGACCGTCGAGACGCTTGAGCTGCTGCTCGGCGGCGCGCCCGGCCGGAGCGGCCTTGACCCGGGTCTTCTCCTCGCGCAGCAGGCCGGCGACCACCTGGAAGCGGGTGCGCACCGAGGGGGTGACGCGGCCGCGCTGGGCGGCGGTCTCGATCTCGCGGGCGGCCGAGGCGAGCACGGCCATGATGTCGACGGGACGGCGCTGGGTGCGACCGGGCTGCCGTGCGGTCTGCTGCCGCTGACGCGACTGCCCGGCCTGACGGCTCTGCCCTCCCTGACGGCCCTGCCCCTGCTGACGGGACTGGCCCGCCTGACGGGACTGCCCGCCCTGCCGGGGCTGACGCGGCTGCTTCTTCTGCCCGGGCTCGTCGCCCTGGGCGCGGGCCCGGGTCGTCTTCTCCGGGGACTGCGCCCGCTGGCGGGTGCGCCGGCGGCGCGGTTCGGCGCCCGGGAGCTGGATCTCGTCGTCCGGGCTACGCCGGCCACCCGAGGCCTGGGCGTCCGGGGCCTTCTGGTCGTTCTGGCTCTGGTTCGGTGGCGCCGGACGGCGACGGCCGGTTGCGCGCTGGCCTGGTCGGGCCACTAACTCCTCCTCCAACTGCTCCAACGACACCTGAGACGTGCTCAGGTGCGGTGAGCGCGGACCACGAACGTCCGGGCTCATCCCCCTGGTCCCGTGGGACCGTGCGAGACGCGCGGCGGATCCGCGGCGATCTCGTCTTTCTGGCCCGATGTTTCGCTGGTCGGGGCACGTGCTGGTGCTCTGGGCCGGTGACCACGACCGAGTGCGGTCTCGTGGTCGATGCTTCGCTCCGGACCATGCTATACGAGAGTGCGCAGAACACTCACCGCTGGGGGTCAGCGTAGCCCGATCGTCATGAACCGTCAGGTCAGCAGCTGGTTCGGGGTCACCTCGGAGCTCATCCAGTGCGTGCCGGTCCGCACGTGCCCGGCCCGCACCCACTTGGCCACGTGGGTGCCGAACCCCCGGCGCCCGAACGCCCCGGCGGTGCGCACCACGAACCCCTCGCTGACGGCGCGGTGGTGCCCCTCCTGCCAGCGGCGCCGCAGGCCCGGCACCCCGTCGGCCGGGAACGGGCCGCGGTACAGCTCGGGCACGCACTCCAGCCCCAGCAGCCCGGCCCACTCCCGGGTGGCGTCCCAGTCCAGGCACTCGTCGCCGAGCCAGACGCCGAACACCAGGAAGTACGAGGCCAGGTCGTCGTAGCCGACGGAGTGCCGGGCGTACAGGTTCTCGCCGCACACCCGCATCCCGTCCGGCAGCTCCCCGGCCAGCCGCGCCGCCAGCGCCTTCACCCAGGTCCGGGACGGGTGCGCAGGCGAGTCGACCGACCGGGCGTGCACGTAGCCCGGGCCGATGGTGGTGTTCTCGCCGTCCATCTTCTCCGTCAGCACCACCTCCCCGGCTCTCAGCACGCCCAGGTCGGCCAGGTGCTCGTCGTCCGCGCTCGCGCCCGGGCTGCCGGGCAGGTGCCGGGTGCGCGGGTACTTCACGCGCTCCACCGCACCCCCTCCGTGCCACCCGGCCGCCCCGCCGACCAGCGCGTCCGTTCGTCGTAGGCCCAGGACACCCGGTTCGGCTCGACGACCGTGAGGGTCTGGTACTCGTCGGGCGTGGGCCAGCGCAGCCTGGCCGCCATCGCGGTGACGGCGGCGGCCGGGACCGCGTCGGCGCCGGGACGGGTCGTCTGGCGGCGCAGCGACATCTCCAGCGGGGCGTTGAAGGACACGGCGTGCAGGGCCGCGCCGTAGCGGCCGGCGTAGGTGACGAGCACGTCGCGGGTCTCGCGCAGCAGGTGGGTGGCGTCGACGCAGATGTCACGACCGGCGGCCAGGAGGGTGGGGATCTGCCGCACCACGGCCGCGGCGGCCGCCCGCCGGTCACGTCGCCGGGCGCCCTCGCCGGAGAGCACGACCCCACCGGTCGCGGGCGCCCAGACCTCGCGGGCCCAGGTGGACTTGCCGACGCCGGGCAGGCCGATCGTGTAGGTGATCGAGCCGCCGGTGCTGTGCCGTTCGGCCGCCGCGAGACGTGCCGAGACCGCCCCCACGTCGGTGAGCGAGCCCTCGACCAGGGCCCGGAAGGTCTCGCGCCAGGCCCGCGGATCGGCCGTGCCCCGCTCGGCGACCTGGTCGAGCAGGCCGAAACTGCCCGGCCGGGCGGCGTCCAGGTCACGCAGCACCAGCCCGGCGAACTCGACGCGCTCGGCCAGCTCGGTGACGTCGTCGGCGATGCGGCCGCGGGAGTCGCTGTCCCACAACGCCATCAGCAGGGCGGGGTCGGTGACGTGGGTCATGCGCAGTGCGGCGCCCGGGCTGATGCGCTCGGCCGCGTAGGTCCACATGTGGGCCCGGACCAGCGCATGGACGCTGTGGTGCACTCCCAGCGGCAGTTTCAGCACAGCGGGGTGGGTGGCGAAGAGGGACGCGACGAGCTTGGCGCCCTCCAGGTCGTGGCCGTGGGCGCTCCACCGGCCGGGCCCGTTCTCCCGCGTGGTCAGCGGCTTTCCGACGTCGTGGAGCAGCCCGGCCAGGCGTAGCGCGACGGCCTGGTTCGGGTCGGTGAGCCGCTCGGCGTGCTCGGCGGCCAGGTCGTAGACCCAGCGCGAGTGCGTGGCCACGTCACCCTCGGCGTGAAAGGCCGCGGTCTGCGGGCAGTCCCGCAGGGCGGCGAGCTCGGGCCGGGACTCCGCGGACAGGTCGACGGGGGCACCCTCGACGGCCCGGCCGATCGCGTCCATGCTGTCTTCCCCCGTCTGTGACTGGGCACGAGGCTGCCGGGACGACCGGCCCGGGGCAAGTGCTTTTCGGCCCGTCCCGCGGTTGCGGTGTCCAGACCTAGTCGGAGGTGTCGCGACGTAGCTTCTTGATGGTGCCGCGTCGCTTCTTCTGCGCGATCCGGCGCTCCTGCGAGCCTTTCGTGGCCCGGGTCGCGCGCCGGGCGCGAGGCGGCGGGGCCAGGGCGCCGGCCACGATCTGGGCCAGGCGCTGCTCGGCGGTCTCCCGGTTCTGCAGCTGCGAGCGCTGTTCCGACGCGGTCACCGGCAGGACGCCGGCGACGAGGCGCCCGCCGAGGCGGCTGAGGATCTGCTCACGCTGCCCGGCGGTGAGCACCTGGCTGGCCGTGACGTCCCACCAGACCTGCACCCGGCTGTCGGTGGTGTTGACGCCCTGGCCGCCGGGCCCCGAGGCGCGGGTGAAGCGCCAGGTGAGCTCGGCCTCGGGGATGGTCAGGGACTGGGTCACCTTCAGGGGGCCGGGCATGTGCCCATTCTGCCCTCCGCCCGGCTCGGCTCCACCCGGCTCGGCCCGGCCGGCACCCAGATCGGCACGAGGTGCTCCCCGCGGCGACGAGAACGAACGAGGGACGCGGATCCGCACCGGATCCGCGTCCCTCACTGTCCCCGGGGGCGTCCCGGCGCGCTCATCGACCGGGACCCCTCGGGTGACTCAACCGCGGGGGGTGCCCGGCGCGTCCTCCGGCTCGCTGTCGCTCCGAACCGCCGGGGCCGGGGTGCCCGGCCCACCGTCCTCGCCGTCCTCGTCCACCGGGTGCGGCTTGACCGGCATGAAGAACTCGTCGTTGTAGTTCTCCCGGCCGTAGTCGGCCGCCGCCTCCAGCGCCTCGACCACGCGCCGGTCGCGGCGCACGATCGGGTCGTTGCGCAGGTCCTTCACCAGGGACACGCACATCAGCACCATGACCAGCATGAACGGCACGGCCATGATGATCGTGGTGTTCTGGATGCCGGACAGGGCGTCGCCCTCGCCGCCGCCGACGAGCAGCATGATCGCGGCGATCGCGCCCATCACGGCACCCCAGAAGATCACCACGCCGCGGCTCGGGTGGATCGAGCCGCGCTGGCTCAGGGTGCCCATCACGATCGAGGCCGCGTCGGCGCCGGAGACGAAGAAGATCGCGACCAGGATCATGGCGATCACGCCGAGCACCGCGCCCAGCGGGAGCGTGTCGAGCAGGCCGAACAGCTGGCCCTCGATCGGTTTCGAGGCCAGGTCGGTGCCGCTGCGCTGGGCGCTGATCGCGGCCCCGCCGAAGACCGCGAACCACAGCAGGCTCACGGAGCTGGGGATCAGGATGACGCCGGCCACGAACTGGCGGATGGTGCGGCCCCGGCTGATGCGGGCGATGAACATGCCGACGAAGGGCGCCCACGAGATCCACCAGGCCCAGTAGAAGACCGTCCAGCCGGCCAGCCAGGTCTCGGTGGCGTCGCCGCCGGTGGCCGCGGTTCGGGCGGCCATCTGCGACAGGTTGCCGAAGTAGTCGCCAATCATCGTCGGGATCAGGTCGAGGATCAGGACGGTCGGGCCGCCGATGAACACGATGACGGCCAGCAGGCCGGCGAGCACCATGTTGACGTTCGACAGGGCCTGGATGCCCTTGGAGACGCCGGAGACCGCCGAGGCGATGAACGCGATGGTCAGCACCACGATGATGACGACCAGCAGCGACGTGCCGACCGAGTCCATGAACCCGCCGGCGGTCAGGCCCCCGCCGATCTGCAGGGCGCCCAGGCCGAGCGAGGCGGCGGAGCCGAAGAGGGTGGCGAAGATGGCCAGGATGTCGACCGCCCGGCCGAAGGCCCCCTCCGCGCGCCGACGGCCGAACAGCGGGATGAACGCCGAGCTGATCAGCTGCGGGCGGCCCTTGCGGAACGTGCCGTAGGCGATGGTCAGGCCGACGACCGCGTAGATCGCCCAGGGGTGCAGCGTCCAGTGGAAGAGCGTGGTGGCCATGGCGACGTCGAACGCCTCGGCGGTGTCCGCCTCGACCGTGGCCGGCGGTGGGGAGGTGAAGTGCGAGAGCGGTTCACCGACGCCGTAGAACATCAGGCCGATGCCCATGCCCGCGCTGAACATCATGGCGATCCACGAGATCGACCGGAACTCCGGTTCCTCGTCGTCGCGGCCCAGCGGCACCTTGCCGTAGCTGCTGAAGGCCAGCCACAGCGCGAAGACCACGAACCCGCTGGCGGTGAGCACGAACGCCCAGCCGCCACCGGCGATGACCTGGTCCAGCACGGTGGAGGCGACGCTGCTGAGGGAGTCGGAGCTGATGATGCCCCAGGCGATGAACGCGACCATCAGACCGGCCGCGACGCCGAACACCACACGGTCGGTGGGCAGCCGCCGGTCGGCGCTCTCACGGTGCAGCGAGGCCGGTTCGCGGGGTGGTTCGGTGCTGCTGCTGAGGTGGTGCGGTTCCGTTTCCGGCACGTGGTTCCCTCCGTCGCCCGCCAATTCCTGACGTTCTGGCAGGGGGCACGTTCCTTGCTACCGGTCTGCCTGTCAAAGGCCAGGACGTCGAGCATCTAACGATTCGGTGTCACCGGCCAGCCGATCCTCACCGGCTGACGACCACCGGTGACCCCTCGTCCCACGCGAGCGCGACATCACCGACATCCGGGACACCGGAAAGTGGGAACTGAATCACGCGGCCGGCCGGCCTCCGTCCCGGTGCCCCTGTTCCCACTGCTCGATGGCCGTACGGGTGCCGGCCAGATCCGGGTGGTCCGGTTCCAGCACCCGCATCTGGTCGTCGAGCACGGCCCGTAGCTCCCGCACCGCCGCGGCCGGGTCCTCGCCGCCCCGCAGGCCGGCGAGCGCGAAGCGCACGGTGAGGGTGTCCGGGTTGGCCGGGCCGAGCAGGGTGGCGCTGCGGCGGGCGACGGCCCGCAGTTCCTCGACGGCCTGCGCGACGGCGCCGGTGCGCCCTCGCCACAGCGCCAGCCGGTACCGCGTCGCCAGGGTGTCGCGATGGTCGGGCCCGAGCACGTCGGTGCGCTCGACCAGGAGCTTGCGGAACATCTCGACGGCGGCGGGCCCGTCGCCGGCCTCACCGATCCACTGGGCGAGGTGATGCCGGGTGTCCAGGGTGTCCGGAGCGTCCGGCCCGAGCCGGCGGGTGCGGTCGGCCAGGACCGTGCGCAGCTCGCGCACGGCCGCGGGCGCGTCCCCGGCGTAGCCCTGCCAGGCCGCGAGGCTGTTGCGGGTGTGCAGGGTGTCCGGGTCGTCGGGGCCCAGGTGCCGGATCCGGTCGTCCAGCAGGGCCCGGAACTCGCTGATCGCCTCCGGTATCCCGCCGGCCCGGGCCCGCCAGCCGGCCTGCTCGTGCCGCGCCTTCAGGGTGCGCGGGTCGTGCGGGCCGTGCAGCCGGGTGAAGGCGGTGACGAGCTCCCGCATCGCGGCGAGGGCCGCCGCGGGCGCGCCGGTGTGCCCCTGCCAGAAGGTGAGCTCGGACCGGGCGGCCAGGGTGTCCGGGTGGTCCTCGCCGAGCACACCGACGCCGGACGCGTGCACCTCGAGCGCGAGAGCGAGAGCCGCGTGCACCTGCCCGGTGCGGCCGAGGTCGGCCGTGACGGCCGGGAGCAGGGGGTGCATCCCGCCCTCGACGAGCGAGCGGCCGGCGTGACGGTGCAACGCCAGGGCGCCGGCGCGGAGCAGGGCCTTGGCCGGGTCGTGGTCGCCGGTGCGCCCCAGGAGCCCGTTCACCGCGTCGGCCCCGGCTCGGGCCGCGGCGGTGAGTGCCTGCGGCGGAAGGCTTTCCCGGGTGGCGCGCTGGACCAGGGCGTGCACGCGCACCCGCCCGTCCCCGTCGGTCACCAGGTTCAGGCGGTGCAGGCAGCGCACCGCGTCGGCGAACGGCTGCCCCTGCTCGCGGGCCCGCTCGGCGGAGCGCGGCTGACGGGACCGCACGTACGCCTCGACCGCCGGCTCCTCGAAGATCCGCGCCGGGATGCCGTTGGGGTCCAGCAGCGCCGCGATCTCCAGCAGCGGACGGGCCAGGTTCCGCGGCGTCAGGGTGTCGGCGAGCGCGATCGACAGCGACCAGGCGGCCAGGTACGCGAGGCGCTGGCCGTCGGGCAGCGCGTCGGTCTCGGGCACCAGGCCGGCCAGCCGGGCCTGCTCCCGGCGCAGCCGTTCCCGGTAGAGATCGCAGGTCAGGGCACGGTCGTCGATGTAGGCGGCGGCCTGGGCCAGCACGACCGGCAGGTGCCCGAGGTCAGCGGCCAGGGCCTGCGCCCCGGCGGCCCGTTCGGGGGCGGCGGCGAACTTGGCCCGCAGGTAGGCCTGCGACTCCGGCGGGCTGAACGCCTCGGCCGTCACCACCCGGACCTGGCCGCCGGTCAGGGCGTGATCGCGGCGCCGGGTGGTGACCAGTGTCTGGCCGCGGGCGCTGCGCCTGGGCGCCCACTCGGCCAGGACCTGGGGGCTCTGCAGGTCGTCGAGCACCACCAGCCAGGTCCGCCGGGTCGTGGCCGTCCAGTCGAGAAGACGCCGCGCGGCCGCGACGTCGTGGTGGTCGCGGGTGCCCGTGAGCCGGCGCGCGGCCTCGGCGTAGGCGTCGACGACCGAGTCGTGATGGGCCGCGTTCACCCAGAGCACGACATCCACCCGGTTCTCGCGCCAGAGGCCGTCGGCGTAGGCGCGCGCGACCTGGGTCTTGCCGACACCGCTCAGACCGGTCAGGACGGTCGTGCGCACCCGGCCCCGTCCAGGAGACAGACGCCGGGACAGTGCTTTTCGTGGTTGCTCGCAGTCGGGCGGGAGGGGCCCGGCGCCGAGCCGCACCCGTTTCGCCGGCGCCGCCCCGGCGCCGTCGTGCATCCGTTCGGCGTACAGGACGGCCCGGTCCGCCTCGGCCGGGTCGGCCCCCACGGCCAGTGCGAGGGCACGGGCACTGCCGGGCTGGGGACGCCGCCGGCCCCTGAGCACGTCGGCCACGTAACTCGACGACAGGCCGGAGGCCGCCCCGATCTCCCGCATCGACAGGAGCCCGCCGGGGCTCCGGCCCCGCGTGTGCGCGTGCAGGGTGAGCAGGAGGTCGCGCAGTTCGCCGTGCCAGGCCTCGGACACCCGCCCAGTGTCCGCCCACCTCGCTAAACGCACAAATGCCCCGTACCGCCCGCTGTCCGCCGACGCATCCGCCTCCTTCGGGCGTCCGTGCCGGTCAGCCGGACGCCAACGCCCGGGTGTCCGCTCCCCCGGCCGGGCACCCACCCGGCGCCGGAGCCTGGGACCACCGCACCATCCGTTCCGACCAGGAGGCACCCACCATGTCGACATCGACCACCCGTCACCACTTCTCGTGGTGGTTCAGCATCGTCTTCCTGACGCTCGTCGCGGCCACCGGCACCCTGATCACCGGCGGGTCCCCGGCCTCGGCGTCCACGTCCGCCCTCGGCGGGTGCAGCTACCCGTACGTCTGCCTCTACACGAGCAACGGCACGAAGGTCGGGCAGTTCAAGGACGTCACGTCCGGCTGGCAGCTGTTCTCGCGCCGGGACGTGACCCAGGCCAAGAACACCCGCAACGACGACGTCGTCTACTTCAAGCACAGCAGCGGTTACACCAGCTGCCTGGAGAACAACACCGAGGCCTCGACCTACCACGACGGGTACGGCCCGGTCGTCGGACTGCAGATCAACGACAGCAGCACCTGCTACCAGGGCTCCGGCCCGCCCGCCTGATCCCGGCAACCGTCCGGTGCCCGCCGCCCGGCGGGCACCGGACCCGCGCCCGCTCCCCCGCCACCCGCACCCGCACATCCGACCGCACAGGAGGATTCACATGACCGGCGACCTCGACGACAAGAGCCACCGGCTGGCCGTGAAGGGCCTGCGGATCGACATGTCCGCGCGCCGCTGGGCGATCGCGGGCGTGCTCGTCGGGGCCGTCGCCCTGGGCCCGGCGCTGCTCGCCGGCGGCGAGGCGGACAGCCACAGCTGCTCCGACACCAGCGTCTCCGGCGACGGCAACCAGGTGCAGCTCACCTGCTGGACCGAGCAGGCCGACGACCTGGCCCGGGCCGACAGCAAGCAGGAGATCCTCGACCGGGCCGGGAAATTCGCCGGTACGGCACCCACCGGTCCAGGGCCGTGGCCGCTCGTGGTGGTGGCCGACGCGACGCTGGGCCTGAAGGTCCGATCCAGCGGGTACGCCGACGGCGTGCAGATCGGCTCCGCCGCCTTCCGCAGCTCGGTCTGGGCCACCTGCCGCGCCGACACCGGGTTCGATCCCGAGCCCGGCGACAGCACCGGGGCGCTCTGGTACCGGATCACCTGGCCCACCACCGGCCCGGGCACCGAGTTCGGCAACTCCTCCCCCTCCGACCCGCACCAGGGCTGGGTCTACGGCGGGCTCGTCGCCCCGGCCGGGCACGACGGGAACCTGCCCACCTGCTGACCGCGCCGTCCGGATTCACGGGCGCGGCCGGTGACCTGCCCGGGGTGAGCACCGGTGAGGACGCGGTGGCCGCCGCCGGTGCGGTCGTCGCCGGTGCGGTCGACCCGGCGGCCACGCCGGTGACGGGACCCGGGGCGTCCGGAAACGCTCAGCTCACGAGACGGCGCACGGCCTCCCGGATCTGCTCGCGTGAGGGCGGGGCCGTGGACAGGATCGAGTGGATCACCAGCCCCTCGATCAGGGCGTCGAGCGCGCGGGCGGTGTCCGGCTCGACGAACCGTTCCAGCACCGAACGGCTTGCGCGCATCCAGTTCTCGGTGACCTCCCGCAGCGCCGGGTCGCGCAGGGCCGCGCCGTACAGCTCGTAGCTGACCGCCCACTCGTCGGTGCTCGCCCCGGCCGCGTCGTGGATCAGGCCGGTGACCGCCTCGATCAGCCCGGGCACGTCGGTCACCGCGTCGAACCGGGCGCGGTACGCCTGCCCCAGCCGCTCCGAGAGGCGGATGAAGGCGTGGGTGCGCAGGTCGTCCAAACTGGAGAAGTAGTAGGTGAGCGACCCCAGCGGCACGTCGGCCGCCTCGGCGATCACCCGGTGCGTGGCGCCCACCACCCCGCGAGCGGCCATCACGGTGATGGCCGCGTCGAGAATCCTCTCCCGGCGCTGCGGATCGGTGCGCCGGGGGCGTCTGTCACCGCTCACGCGGGGCCGAGCTCGCGGATCACCCGGGCCGGGCTGCCGACCGCCACGACGTTCGCGGGCAGGTCGCGGGTGACGACGGAACCGGCACCCACCACGGTGTTCTCGCCGATCGTGACCCCCGGACAGACCACGACTCCCCCGCCCAGCCAGACGTTGTCACCGATGACGACGGGCTCGGCGGCCTCCCACTTGGCCCGCCGCAGCTCGGGGTCGACCGGGTGGGTGGGGGTGAGCAGCTGCACGTGCGGGCCGATCTGCACGTCGTCGCCGATGGTGATCGTCGCGACGTCCAGGGCGGTCAGCCCGAAGTTCGCGAAACAGCGTGCCCCGATGCGGATGTTCGTGCCGTAGTCGACATGGAGCGGCGGGCGGATCTCGCTGGCCTCGCCGATCCCGCCGAGCAGCTGCTCGAGGATCCGGCGGCGCAGCGGCGCCTGCCGGGCGGTGGTGGCGTTGTAGGCCGACATCAGGTCGAGGGCGACGAAGGAGGCCTCGGCGATCTCCGGGTCGTCGGCGATGTAGAGGTCACCGGCCCGCATCCGCTCGGTCATCGAGCGCTGGTCGCCGGGTGCCACGGTTTCTCGATCCATAAGAACAAGCGTACATACGTCGGGGTGCGGCGGCGCCTCCGGGAACGGCTCGCGTCGCTCGGCCTCGCTCAGGGCGCCCGGCGCCCCGCGGTCAGGCCAGGTTGGCGGTCAATGACACCACGCCCGCCTTGGCCGCGGAGTACGGCTCGCCGCCCGCCCACCGACCGCGGATGCCGTCCGCCCGGCGGCCGCCGCGTCGATGTCGGCGACCACGACGTCGGCTCCCTCCTGCGCCAACCGCGCGGCACAGGCCCGCCCGATTCCGTGGGCGGCACCGGTGACGAGGGCGAACGATCCGCTGAAGCGACCAGGCGCATGACGAGGCATGGAAGGAGAGCATCCCGGTCGCCACCCGGCCGGGCCACCGCACGTGCGGAGAAGACGTCCGCGAGTGGGTGCGCCCGGGCCGGGGACGGCGATGTCCCGGCCGAGGTCATCCCCGTCCGGTGAAGTCCTCGAAGTCCATGTTGGCCAGGGCCAGGTTCACCGCCATCGACGAGGCCTGCCGCGCCCCGACGCGTCCGGTCTGCGGCGGGGCGTCGTCCGGGGCCGCGTCCTCGGCATCACTCAGCAGCGCGACGTTGACGGCCAGGAGCGGGTGGCCCACGGCCATGGCCTCACGGTCCGCCACGAAGAGCACCTCGGGTGTTCCCTCGTCCGGCAGTGCCGGCACGATCTCCTCCCACCGGGCGCCTTCCCAGGCCCGGTCCTCGATCACGAAGGGCTCGGGGGCGTCGTCCTCCTCGGCCTGCCCGTTCACCGGTTCCCGCAGGTCGCCCAGGATCGCCTGCCAGGCCACCTCGTCACCGAAATCGGTACGCACGACGAGCACGTCGAACCGGTCACAGCCGTCCAGAAGAACGGGCGACCGGTGCGGGACCACCTCTTCGCGACGCTCTTCGGCCCCGGGTGCTTCCGGGGTCCCCGACGCCGGCGGCTCCGGCAGCGGTCCCTGCCAGATCACCTGCCCGGCCTCGTCGGCGAAGGTGATCCGGCCGTCGTCGGACACGTACATCTCGAAGGCACCCAGGTCAGGGGGAACGCCGATGCCGTTGTCCATCGAGAAGTACCCGCCGGAGCGACGGCTGCCCAGGTTGCCCTCCTCGCTCAGGGCAAGCCCCGGGTACTGCCGGGAGAAGTCGCCCCACAGCATGTCGCCACCGGCCCGCTGCAGGAACACCGCGCCGTCGCGCGTGTTCACCAGGGCGAAGCGGCCGTTGGCGGAGGTGAGGGTGTGCCCCGTCAGATTCTGGCCGCGTCTGAGGCTGCGCCCGTCCGGGAGCCCGTGCCAGCGTTCCCAGGCCGCAGGCGGCGCATCGGTCTGCCAGCGCACGTACCCGTCCTCGTCGAGCGTCATCATGCGCCCCGCGTTGTGCATCACCACCGCGCTGATCGGCACCGAGGAGACCTTGCCGCTCCACAGCAGTGCCCCGTCCGGCCCGAGCACGACCGGTGTCCCGTCCGGCCGCAGCTCGAACCGTCCGGTGCCGGTCGAGCCCTCCCCGGTGGAATCCTGATCGCCGGTGCCGGAGACCCAGACCGGATACCCGTCGGCCTGACGGTGGATCACCAGGCGGCCGTCGGGCTGGTGCACCAGCGTGAACTCACCGCTCGGGCAGCTCACCGTCTCGTGGGACAGGAATTCACCGGGGCGCAGGACCACGGTGTAGTCGGAGGCCTCCATCGTCAGCTCTCTCTCGTCGGGCTGCTGCCTGTACGGATCAGCACGAGCGAAACGCCCCCGAAGTTCACCGGGACGTGGCCCGGCGAGGGGCCGGTCCCGTCCTGACGAGCGCGCCCTTCGTCGACGGCCTTCGGACGCCCCGGCCCCGGACCGGAAACCCGAGACGGGGCAGGAACGCGGCCAGGCCGTTCGCACAGCACGTGACCGTTCTCCGCAACCGGACCTTGGCCCGCCCAGGCGGTCGCGGCTCCGCTTTCCCCCGACCGGTCCAGTGGCGTGGTTATCTCCGGCCGGCTCCGGGCCGACGCCCATGGGGTCAGCACCCGCTTCGGATCGAGGTATCGACCGTGAGTATCGGCCCCGTCAGTAGTTCCGTAGGAACCAGCACCGTCATCGATCAGCAGGCACAGATGATGGAGCAGGCCAGCACGACAGATGCGACCCAGCAGGCGGTTCTGGATCGTCAGGAGGAACGGCGGGCCCAGCTGGAGGCCCAGCTCCAGGCGCAGCAGCGGGTCGAGGACCGTCAGGCCGCACTGGACGCCTACGGCATCCAGCAGGCCCGCCTGCAGGACGCGATCCTGGCCGACCAGGATCTGCAGGCGACCCAGGAAGCCGTCCAGGAAGCTCGGGCCGACCAGGCGGTGACCGCCGAGCAGAGCTTCGACGAGGCGGCCGTCAACGCCCTCCTGAACAACAACGGCAACGCCACCATCGCCACCGTTCAGGACGCCCTGAGCGAGTTCGGGCAGTTCAGTACGGCTGACACTGAGCAGATCCCGCAGGTTCAGGTGACGTCGACCGTGACGGCGACGACGACAGGCAGCGACATCGACACGCGGCTGTAGGCTCCGCGGGCGGCGGCGCGGCCGGCCCGGCCGTGGCCGTCCGGTCCCGCAGGCCCCGGGCTGCCGGGCTGCCGGTCCAGATCGCCGAGACGCAGCACCGGCTGTGTGTCCCGGGTGGGCGAGGCGGTCACTTCGTGCGTTGCGCACCGACCGCGACAGCGACGACGGTGCAGGGCTCGGTGCCGTAGTTGCGCCACACGTGCCGAGTTCCGTTCTGCACGACGACATCACCCACCCGGAGCACGGCCCGCTCACCGTCGTCGAGTTCGAGCGTGGCCTCACCCTGCACGACCATCAGGTAGTCCAGCGTGTCGCTGGTGTGCATCCCCGAACCGTCGGGCTCCATCGACGCTGTCAGGCCCGGCATCTGCCGCTCCAACTCGGCTCCGGCCGCGGCGGCGTCCACGTCGGGCGACGGGGTCCGGCCCTCCGGGGGATGCGTGATGATCAGGAATCGCGATCCCTCCAGCGGCGGGAACCACGCCTCCACACCAGGGGGCGACCCGCCGTCCGGGAACGTGGGCGGTTGATCCTGCCCCCACAGCCGATAGGCAGCGAAGCCGGGCATCAGCGGAGAGGTGATGGCCTCCACCGTCCGGTCGTCCACCACGCGCGACCTGCCGTTGTGGTCGTGCCCGGTGACGACGCGACGAACCGTCATGCTTCCACCGGGTGCACGACCACCGCGTCCTCCTCGGACGTCCCCCGCCCGGCGGCGGGTTCCCGGCTGCTCGACCCGACGGCTTCCCGGCGCGTCAGACGTCCCATGGTTCGCTCTCCTCGCCCTGTCCGGACCGGACTCCTTTGATGAGTCTCGGTCTCATCAACGTAGCGGCTGACGAGACCGGGACGCAACGGCGTCGCTAGGCTGGGGCGATGGTCCGCTGGCAACCGAACGCGCGCACGCGACTGGAGGACGCCGCCCTGGAACTGTTCGCCGAGCGGGGGTTCGAGGCGGTGTCGGCCGCCGAGATCGCCGGCCTCGCCGGCCTCACCAAGGCAACGTTCTTCCGCCACTTCCGCGACAAGCCCGAAGTGCTGTTCTGGGGCCAGGACCTGCTGGCCGACACCTTCCGGCAGGGCATCGCCGACGGCGCGGCGGGCGCGCCCCCCCTGGAGCTCGTGCGGTCCGCGATCCTTTCCGCTGCCCCCATTTTCGACGCCGACCGGCACCGCCACGCCGCCACCCGCCAACGTCTCATCGCGTCCTCGCCCAGTCTGAACGAGCGCGCCGTGCTCAAGCGGACGGCGCTGGCCCGGGCGATGACCGAGGCGCTGGCCGCCCGGGGAGTGAGCACACGGACGGCCGAAGTGGCCGGGCTGGCCGGCACCACGGCGTTCAACGCGGCCTATACGCAATGGGCCACGAACCCGGCCTTTCGCGGGTTCACCGGCCTGGCTCGCCGCGAACTCGACCGGACCGTCCGGGCCCTGGCCGAACTGACCGGGCCCGCCTCGGACGACGTGGCGCCGCCGAGTCCGCATGAACCCCTGGAACAGAATTGACGGGGAACCGGCTCACGCACTGACCCCGCCGTCCCGGGGTGGCCGTCAGGAGGTGAGCGCACGCAGCATGGTGTGCAGTTCCGCATTGATCCGGTCGTGGGTCTGCCGGTCCAGGCCGAGGGCCTGCGGGCTGAAAGCGGCCAGCACGTGCGGGGTCACCTCGTCCAGCAGCGCCGTGCCGGCGGGGGTGGCGTAGACCGCCGAGGCCCGGCCGCGACCGCTGGGCGGTGTGCGCTCGACCCGGCCCTGGTGCTCCATCTGCCGTAGGAGCTCACCCACCGACTGGGGAGTGGCCAGCACGACCCGGGCCAGGTCGGCCTGGCTGCAGCCCGGATTCTGGACCAGGTTCATCAGCACGCTGAACTGGGGTGCGGGCAGGTCGAAGGGAGCCAGCGCGGCGACGAACGTCTTGCGCATGGCCAGAGCGGTGCGGGTCAGGGTCATGGCCATGAAGGCGTCGGGGTCGCCACCGCTCCAGCCGCCTGGCGTCGTTTCCATGTCTCGAGTATAAGGTTCCTGACACCTATCAGTTTCCTTACACCTCGACGAGGGATCACCATGAGCCGACTGACCGACACGGTGCTGCGCCACCGGCTGCTCGTCGCCCTGGTCTGGCTGGTGGTCGCCGTCGCGGGCGCGGCCACCGCGGCCACCACCGTCGACCGCCTCTCCCTGGAGTTCCAGCTGCCGGGCCGGCCCGCGTACGAGGCCAACCAGCAGATCCTGCAGCAGTTCGGCAACGGCGGGCTCAACGACCCGCTGCTGCTGGTCGTCGACGGAAACGAGGCGGCCACCACGGCGAGCGACGTGGCGGCCGCGGCCCGTCAGGCACTGCCCGGAACCCGGACCGTCGCGCCCTCCGACCCCGGCGCCGACGTCCTGAACATCACCGCGGACAGCGCGGTGAGCATCGTCTACCCACCGATCACCCCCGGCGCCGACCCGTACGCCACCGCGACACCGGCCCTGGAACAAGTGGCCGCCGACGCCTCCGGCGACGGTACCGACGTCACCCTCACCGGCTTCAGCATCCTCGAGGCAGGCGGGGGCGACGACCGCGGCCTGATCGTCGAGGTGCTCCTGGGCGGGCTCGGTGCCCTCGTCGTGCTGGCCCTGGTGTTCGGCTCCCTGCTGGCCGGGCTGCCCCTGCTGGTCGCCGCCGTCTCCATCCTCGGGACGTTCGTGGCCCTGCTCGGGCTGACCTACCTGACCGATGTCTCGGCCGTGGTCGAGTACCTGATCGCCCTCATCGGACTCGGCGTCGCCATCGACTACTCGCTCCTGGTCGTGACCCGCTGGCGCGAGGAGAGCGCCAAGGGCGTCAGCAACGACGACGCCGTCCGCACCGCCATGGCCACCGCCGGACGCTCGGTGGTGTTCAGCGGCGTCACCGTAGCGGTTTCCCTGGCCGCCCTGGTCCTGGTGCCGCTCCCGTTCCTGCGCAGCATCGGGCTGGGCGGCCTGCTCATCCCCCTGTTCAGCGTCGCCGTCTCCCTGACCCTGGTCCCGGCCCTGCTCAGTGCCCTCGGGCCGAAACTGAACTGGCCACGCCGCAAACCGGCCGTGACGCGCAGCCGGATGTGGGCCGCTCTGGCCGGCGCGGTGCTGCGCCGACGCCGGCTCACCGCCGTCGGCTCGATCATCGTGCTGCTGGCCCTGGCCGCACCCGCACTGACGCTGACGCTCGGCACGGCCCAGCTCAGCGGAATCGCCTCCACCTCGCCGTCGTCACAGGCCCTCACCGAAGCCGTTTCCCAAGGCCTGCCACCGGGCGTGGTGCGCCCCACCGAGATCCTGATCCCCCAGGACCAGGCCGACCAGGCCCTCGAGCGCCTGCTCACGCTGCACGGGGTCGCGGCCGCCGTCGCCCCCACCACCACCGGCTGGAGTGCCGGCGGCCGATCCCTGATCCAGGTCTGGACCGACACCGACCCGGCCGGTGACACCGGCCGGGCCACCGTCGAGGACATCCGGGCCACCGCGAGCACGTTCACCGACGCGCGGGTGGGCGGCACCCCCGCCGAGGACGCCGACTTCATCTCCGCCGTCTACGGCAACGCCGCGTGGGTCGTGCTCGCCGTGGCCGTCGTGACGTTCCTGCTCCTGGCCCGGGCCCTGCGCTCGCTGTGGCTGCCGGTCAAAGCCCTGGCCCTGAACGTGCTCTCGATCGGCGCGGCCTACGGCGTCACCGTCCTGATCTGGCAGGACGGATACGGCTCGGACCTGCTGTTCGGCCAGTCCGCTTCCGGCGCCGTGACCATCTGGGTGCCGATCGCGGCCTTCGCGTTCCTGTTCGGCCTCTCCATGGACTACGAGGTCTTCATCCTGTCCCGCATGCGCGAGGAGTACGACGCACTCACCGCGCCGGGGGCGTCACCCACCCTGGACGAGCGCACCGCCACCGACCGAGCCGTGGTCGAGGGCATCGCCAACACCGGCCGGCTGGTCACCTCCGCCGCCCTGATCCTGTTCTTCGCGTTCGTCGCGCTGTCCACCGTGCCCGCGCTGGAAGTGAAGGTCCTGGCCACCGCCCTCGCGCTCGGGATCGCGATCGACGCGGTCCTGGTGCGGGGGCTCCTCGCCCCGGCCCTGGTCGGGGTGCTCGGACGGGCCAACTGGACGACGCCCCGATGGCTGCAGCGAACCCTGCGCCTGCCCGGGACGGCAGCGATCCGGCCCGGGCGCGACGGCGGCACCGCACCGGAGCCTCCCGCCGCCACTGACGGGCACCACGACTGAAGAACCACGTCCGGCAGATCCCGGCCCCGGGCACCCACTCGACCGCGACCCCCGACCCCGCACCCGCCGTGACCATGCCCCGCGCTCGGGGAGACGTTCGCATGATCACGGCCGGGGCTGCGGTCAGTAGCTTCCGCCCGGACCGGTGACCTCGGTGCCCGAGGACAGCGCCTCGAGGATGGCCCGGCTCCCCGACAGCCCGAGCCGCGTGGCACCGGCCTCGATCATCTCGGTCGCGGCGGCAGCGGTACGGATCCCGCCGCTGGCCTTGACCCCGAGCCGACCGCCGACGGTCGCGGCCATCAGCCGCACTGCCGCAGCTGTGGCCCCGCCCGCCGGGTGGAACCCCGTCGACGTCTTCACGTAGTCGGCACCCGCGGCCTCGGAGGCCTGGCACGCCGCCACGATCTCGTCGTCGGTCAGGGCCGCGCTCTCGATGATGACCTTCAGCAGCACGGATCCGACGGCCTTCTTCACCGCGGCGATCTCGGCCGTCAGAGCATCCCAGTCACCGCTCTTGGCGAGACCGAGATTGATCACCATGTCGACCTCGGTGGCCCCGTCACGCACGGCCTGGGCAGCTTCGGCCGCCTTGACCGAGGCCGCGTGCGATCCGGAGGGGAAGCCGCAGACGGTGGCCACAGCGATCGTCGAGGGCAGGCCGCCGGCGGGCAGCGGCAACTGGGAGGGCGAGACACAGACCGAGAACACGTTCAGCTCGGCGGCTTCCCGGCACAGGGCCGCGACCTGGTCGGGCGTGGCCTCGGGCTTGAGCAGGGTGTGGTCGATCAGGCCGGCCACGGACTCACGGGTGATGCTCATGGTGCAGTGCTCCTGTCAGAGGTGGAGAAGGAACGGATCAGGCCCGGGAACGGCGCTCGAGCAGGTAGTTCAGCACCAGCGCGACGACCAGCACCAAGCCGGTCACGACCATCTGGAAGTACGAGCCCAGGCCCAGAAGGTTGAACAGGTTCCGCAGCACCGCGAGCAGCAGCACCGCCAGGAAGGTGCCCGAGACCCCGCCCTTGCCGCCGAAGAGGCTGGTGCCGCCGAGCACGACGGCCGCGATGGCATCGAGTTCGAGACCACTGGCGGCGGTGGGCTGACCGATCGTCAGACGGGCGGTGAGCAGCACACCGGCGAGTGAGGCCAGCACACCCGAGATGGCGAACACCGACAGCGTGATCAGCTTGGTGGGCACACCGGACAGCCGCGCAGCCGTCGGGTTGCTGCCGGTGGCGTAGATGTATTCGCCGTACACGGTGCGGCGCAGCACCACGGCCGCGATGATCGTGATCGCGATGAAGATCAGGCCGGTGACGGGCAGCGGGCCGATCTTGCCGGTGCCGAGCCAGGTGAACGCCTCGGGCAGGTTGCCGTCGGTCGGTGTGCCGTCGGTGGTCAGATAGGTGAGGCCTCGCACCGACTGCAGCCCGGCGAGGGTGACCATGAACGCGGGCAGGGTCAGGTAGGCGCTGAGCCCGCCCATGACCGAGCCGAGCACCGCCCCGATGCTGAGGCTGATCACGATGGCCAGGTACCACGGCACGCCGCCCTCGATGAGCAGGGCCACGCTCATGCCCGCGAGTGCCGCCACGCTGCCGACCGACAGGTCGATGCCGGCCACCAGGATCACGAAGGTCATGCCGATCGCGGTGATGCCGACCACGCTGGACTGCTGAAGCAGGTTCGAGATGTTCTGCGAGGTCAGGAAGACCGGGGAGAGAACGCTCGCCGCGATGCACAGCGCGATGAAGATCAGCAGCAGGTTGAACCGGGTCACCAGCGATCCGCTCACGGCCCAGCGGCTGCCGGTGGCAGCGGCGTCGGCGGGAGCAGTCTCGGCGACGGCGCTGTCAGCGTTGGTGGAGTTCATCGTGCTTCCTCGTTTCCGGTGACCACCGCATAGGCGATCTCGTCTCGCGATGCCACGGCCGGGTCGAACGACGCGATGTTGCGCCCTTCGTGGAAGACCCAGACGGAGTCGGTGTAGGCCATCAGCTCGGACAGTTCGCTGCTGGCCACGATCACGGCCACCCCGGAATCGGCCAGTTCCAGCACCTCCTGGTACAGCTCGGCCTTGGCCCCGATGTCGAGGCCCCGGGTGGGCTCGTCGAGCAGCAGCAGGTTCACGCCACTGGTGAGCCACTTCGCCAGCACCACCTTCTGCTGGTTACCTCCCGAGAGCCGGCCGACGGGAAGGTCTCCCGAGGCGTACCGCACGCCCAGCCGTTTCAGGGCGGGTTCGGCGAGCGCGCCGAGCGATCCCGGGCTGAACGTCACCTTCCGTCGCAACGACGCCACGGTCGTGTTGCGGGTGACGGACATCTCCGTCATCAGCCCCTGCGTCTTGCGATCCTCGGGCACCAGCCCGATGCCGGCGCGCACCGCTGTGCCGGGATCACCGAACCGCACACGCTTCCCGTCGTACTCGATATCGGTCTCGGCCCTGGTCGCACCGAAGATCGCACTGAGGAACGTGGTCCGGCCCGATCCGTCGAGCCCGGCCAGGCCGATCACCTCGCCGCGCCGCACGTTCAGGTCGCGGATGTCGAGCACACCCTCGATGTGCACCCGCTTGGCCTTGAGAAGGGGCTCCCCTGCGGCCGGTTCACGGCGAACGCGCTCGACGAGCTCGTTGTGCTCACCGATCATCGCGGTGACGAGTTCGCGTTCGGTGACCGAGGCGATGTCGTACGTGCCGATGGTGCGGCCGTCACGCATGACGGTGGCGCGGTCGCCGATGGCCCGCACCTCTTCGAACCGGTGCGAGATGTAGATGATCGCCAGCCCCTGGGCGGTCAGGTCACGGATGACCGCGAACACCTTCTGCAGCTCGTTCTCGTTCAGGGCGGCTGAGGGTTCGTCCATGACCAGCACCCGCGCGTCCATCGTCAGGGCTTTGGCGATCGCGGTGAGCTGCTGCCCGGCCACCGGCAGCGAGCCGACCTTGATGTCGGGCGAGAACCTGGCGCCGACCCGCTTCAGCATCGCCACGGCCTGTTCGCGGCGGGTGGCCCGGTCGACCCAGCCGAGTCTGGCGGGACTGCGCCCGAGGTAGAGGTTCTCGGCCACGGTCAGGTCGCCGACCAGGTCGAGCTCCTGGTAGATCACGCTGATACCGGCGGCCAGTCCGGCCGCGGGGCCGTTGAGGTGGAGTACCTCCCCACCCAACCGGACCTCGCCGGCGTCCATCATGTAGGCGCCACCAAGGATTTTCATCATGGTGCTCTTGCCGGCCCCGTTCGCGCCGAGCAGGCAGTGCACCTCCCCGGCCCGCACCGACAGTTCGGCCTTGTTGCACGCCAGCACTCCGGGGAACTGCTTGACCACCCCGGACATGGTCAGGACCGGCTCGAGGGCCGTTGTGGTTGTCATGGCTGCTCCAGCAGGAATTTCGCGGTACCCGCGTCGGTGACCAGTGCCGTGCACAGGCCCCGGCGAAGAGCTGCGCGGACCACCTGGTGCTTGCGCGGTCCGGCGGCGACAGCGATGCGGGTATGAATCGAAGTGAGGACGTCGAGGTCGACCCCGAGCGTGCGCTCGTCGAGCGAGGGGTCGGCGAGAGAGCCGTCCGCGGTGATGAACCGGCCCAGCGCGTCGCCGACCGCACCGGCCGCGCCGAGCCCGGAGATGTCGTCGGCGCTCAGGTACCCGGATTCGACGAGGACCGAATCCACGCCCAGGGCACCGAGCCCGAAGATCACGACACCGGCATGGGAGGCCAGATCGAGGACGCCCGACACGGAGGAGTCCTGTTCGAGGGCTTGTCGGGTGGTCGGCTCATCGACGATGGCCGGCACCGGCAGCAGACTCACGCGGCCCGCCCCCGCGCTGGCGATACGGGCCGCCAGCTCGGGGGCGCCGTTGGGCGTGCGTGACACCCGCATCGAGCCGTTCAGCTGCACGACATGGACGCCGTTCGCCCACCCGGGTGTCATCCAGCGGGCGACAGCATCCATCGTGCGCCCCCAGGAGACCCCGAGCAGCTTCGGTACCGGGCTCAGGTCGCTGAGGAACTGCGCCGCCGAACGGCCCACGGCCGAGAGCAGCTCCTGCTCGTCGCCGGCTGCGTTCTCCGGCACGACCGCCGCGCCCCGTAGCCCGAACCGTTCGCACAGCGCCTGTTCCTCGGCCTTCTGCCGCGCGGCGGGATGCACGATCTCGATGCGCACCAGCCCGCTCTCGCGGGCCTCGGCCAGCAGCCGCCCCACCTTCCAGCGGGTCAGGTGCAGCTTCTTGGCGATCTCCTGTTGCGTGTTGTCGGCCTCGTAGTACAGCTGGGCGCAACGCAGCAGCAGGTCGGTGTGACCGGTCTCGTCTCCGGTGGAGTCGGTTTCGGTCACGGCCGGACCGCCCGGTCGACCAGGGAGTGGCTGACGCCGGTGACGGCTGCCGTGGCTTCGCGGTACAGCTCGAAGCCCTCGGTGTACAGGCTGGACAACGCCGGATCGGGTTCGATCGTCACACATTCCGCACCGAACGCCCCGGCGGCACTGACCAGGTCGGGAAACAGGCCGGCCGCCGACGCGGCACACGCCGCCCCCGAGAGCAGGGTGAGGTTCTGCGAGGTGACGAGCTCGATCGGCTGACCGAGCACATCGGCCGTGACCTGCTTCCACAGCGGGTTGTGCCGGATCCCGCCCGAGATACAGATCCGCTTCACCGGGATCCCGGCCTCGCTGAACGACTGCAGCACGTTGCGGGTGCCGTAGGCCACCGATTCGACTGCCGCCCGGTAGATCTCGGCCGGCTTGCTGTCGAGAGTCAGCCCCAGCACCGCCCCCCGCAGCTTCGCGTCGCGGTACGGCGTGCGATTGCCCATCAGGTAGTCGAGCACCAGCAGGCCGTTGCTGCCGGGCGCCACCGCAGAGGCTTCCGCGATCAACTGCGGGCCCTGATCCCGGCTGCGCCCGAGCAGCGTCTCCGCGGCCCAGCGCAGCAGCACTCCCCCGGAGATCTGCCCACCCTCGATCAGCCAGCGGCCACTGAGCAGGGCATCCGGGTACGGGCCCCAGATCGCCGGTGTGAACACCGGCTCGTCGATCTGCGTGACGTGGGCGACCGACGTCCCCGCCACCACCGATACGTCGCCGCAAGCCAGCGCGCCGGTCGAGAGCATCGACAGATGAGCGTCGATCCCGCCCGCAGCCACCGTCGGTGCGCCCCGCAGCCCGGCCTGCCGCATCACCTCGGGCAGCACCGTGCCCACCGGGGCCCCCACCGCGGCCACCTCGCCCGGAAGTTTCGCGGCCAGGTCGGGCACCCCGAGCTCGGCGTACAGATCGTGCGGGAAGCCGCCGTCGCGTTCGCTGTAGTTCCACTTGCACACGGCGTTCATGCGGGAGGCGACCCAGCGGCCGGTCAGGCGGTAGGTCAGGTAATCGACCGCCTCGACGATGCGGTCAGCGGCCGCGTACACCCGCGGTTCGTTGACCGCCAGCCACATCGCCTTGGGAACCAGCCATTCGGCCGCGTCCCCGCCACCGCTGTACCGCATCACCGGGTGCGTGACCCGCGTGGTGCGCCCGGCCTCGGCGTGAGCGCGGGCGTCCATCCACAGCAGGGCCGGACGCAGCGACCGGCCCTGCCCGTCGAGCACCGCCACGGTCGAGGCCGTCGTGGCCAGACCGACCCCGCTGATCGGGCGGTCGCCGATCTGCGAGGAGATCTCGCCCAGGGTGGTCAGGGTCGCCGACCACCAGTCTTCCGGGCTCTGCTCGGCCCATCCCGGCCGCGGGAAGCGGGTCGGGTAGTCGGCCTGGGCACTGGCCACCAGTACCCCGTGTTCGTCGAACGCACCGGCCCGGATGCTTTCCGTGCCCAGGTCCAGGGCCAAGAGCAAACTCACTTCGGACACCCCTTCGTGTCGGAACAGCGCCTTTTACAAGGCGTTCGGCCGGAATACCACCTTCGAGGTGAACTCGCTACGGCTGCCGAGAGTTTGGAACATCGCCGGCAGCTCGGCAAGGCCGAGCTCGTGCGTGACCATGAACTTCCAGTGCAGGCTTCCCTCGGCAAGACGCTCCACGCTCGTGGTCCATTCCCGGCCCGGGAACGGCGCGGAGAACGAGTTCCAGGCACCGTGCAGCGTGACCTCGCGGCGCAGGAACGCACCGAACGTGGACTTGGGCAGAGCTACCGTTTCGTGCGGAATCCCGATGAACGAGGCCTCACCGCGCCGGGCCGTGATGTCGATCGCCATGACCTCGGCCGCCGGAACGCCCGCCGACTCGATGACGATGTCGTAGCCGGCCCCGGCCAGATCCTTCGCCTCGTCCGACGAGTTCGCCGTGTGCGTTGCCCCGGCCTCGACGGCCATCGCGGCCTTCTTCTCGTCGAGGTCGACCGCCAGCACGTCGCTCGCGCCCGAAAGACGCGCCCACTGAACGGCGAACAAGCCGATCGGACCGGCACCGACCACCGCGACCCGCTTGCCCACCCGCATGTCGGTGCGCCACAGGGCGTGCAGCGCGATAGCGGCCGGATCGGTCATCGAGGCCGCGACCGGGTCGAGGTGCTGCGGCACCTTCAGCAGGTTGCCCACCGGCGAGACCACGAACTGGGCGTAGGCGCCGTCCTGCCGGCTACCGAAGTAGTCGTAGTCCTCACACAAGCTGAACTGGCCCTGGAGGCAGTAGGTGCAGGTCCGGCACGGGATCAGCGGCGGAACGGTGACCAGCTCGCCGTCGTCGAAACCGGAGACGCCCGGCCCCACCTCGCGCACCCGGCCGGCGAACTCGTGCCCACAGATGATCGGCATCCGGTGCGCGCCGGCGCTCAGCATCCGGGGGATGTCGGAACCGCAGACGCCGCAGGCCTCGACCTCCAGCAGGACCTCACCGGGTCCGGGGGTGGGCACCGGCACCATCTCGACCCGGATGTCTCCGGGGCTGTGCATCACGGCGGCCCGCATAGTGCTCGTCACGACTTTTCCTCGCTCTCGATGTGCTTGTTCTTCAGGCAGCCAGACTCATTCGGACGGGACGTACTGCGCGAACAGCGCGTCACCCGTGAGGTCCTTGGCCGTGTCCGCGTCGACGAGCTTGGTGCCCGCGTCGATGAACTCCGGAACGCTCTCCCCCGCAGCCACCTTCACGGCGGTGTCGACGGCGATCTGGCCCTCGTACTGCGGGTCGTTCACCGCGGTCGCCACGTACTGCCCGCCGTCGGCGACGGCTTTCACGGCCTCCATGAGCCCGTCCACGCCGGCGACCTTGACATCGTCACGGTTGTTCTCCTTGAGCACCTGGAGCACACCCATGCACATGTCGTCGTTGTGGCAGTAGACGGCCTTCACGTCGGGGTTCGACTGCAGCAGGTCCTGCATCGCGGTCACGGCCTTCGACCGGATGTACTCCGCGTACGGGCCCTTCACCACGGTCACGCCGGGCGCGCCGTTGAGTGCCTCGTTGAAGCCGGCGCTGCGGTCGCGCGCCACGGTTCCGCCCGCGTCGCCCTGGATCTCGAGCACCTTGCCGCCACCGGAGCCGAGCGACTTCAGCAGCTGCTCACCCACGAGCTTGCCCATCTCGACGTTGTCGCGCCCCACGTAGGTGACGGCACCGTCGAGTGGCCGGTCGACCGAGATTACCTTGACCCCGGCAGCTTTCGCCGCCGCCAGACCGGGCGCGACGCCCTTCGGGTCGACCGGGTTGATGATCAGGACCTTCACGCCGCGCGTGATCAGGTCCTGAATGTCGTCGTTCTGCTTGGTCACGTCGCCGTTCGCGTCGACGAAGTACATCTCGTCGCCGGCCTTGGCCGCGGCGTCCTTGGCGCCCTGGCCCAGCTCGACGTAGAACGGCGACTGCTGAGTGACCTGCGAGAAGCCGATCTTGATCCCGTCACCGTCGCCCGACCCCGTCGAGGACGACGAGCCCGAGGCGCACGCGGTGGCCATGAGAGCCACGGCGGCCGCGGCCGAAACGGTGGAAATGAATCGGATGCGTCGTTGCATGTCCGCTCCCAGCAGTAGAAGGTCCTGCCAGTATGTGAACGACGCCAACGGTCATCAACACTTGCTGGGCACTTTGCTCATCTGAGCAAAGAGCGATCAGGCCTGGTCAGGAGGTCGCTCGTCTCCTTACAATCCCTCACTGCGATGGAGGGTCCAGAAAACGGAAGAAGCGCCTTCCGCCCGGAATCGCAATATTTTTCCGGGTTGTTCGAGACGGGATTGAAGCGCCCGGGCCTCCTCGGTGCGCCGACCTGCACGCGGGAGCCCGGCGACCCCGCGAACGATTCGGCCCCATCCGGATGGTCGAGGTGCGCGACGAGCTGAGGCGTCGGCCCGGATCCCGGACATCACCGGCGGCCCGGGCACACCCTACGCCGCGTCAGCACCGCGGTAACCGCTGTGTTTGCACAGTCGTTTCCCGGCAACCGCTTTCGACCTTCAACGCCTTGATCGGCGTGGCCGGGCTCGCCGTCCCCGTGGGACTGATCTCCGGTGCCGGGAAGTCGTTCGACGGCGCCGTCGAGGGTGATGCGGCGCCCAGGTCTTCTTCCCGCAGCTGCTCACCCTGCTCCGGGCCGGCCAGTTCCCCTTCGACCGGCTCGTCACCGCCTACTCGCTCGAGGACGTCGAGCGAGCGATCGCCGACACGGCCAGCGGCGCGACGGTCAAGGCCGCGCTGCCCCTGCCCTGACCGAAAGAGCAGATCGCACAATGGGTGTGGGGGCCTCTGCGTCGAGGTGCACCCACACCCGTCCCGGCCCGACGTCGTCACCGCACCGTCACACACGCCGATGGGGAACGCCTCACCCGCGGGGCGCCTGCCGACGATTCGCCCCCCTCGGCTCGACGCTGGAGGTCCGGGACGACTCATGACGAGGGCCACCACGGGCACCGGACGGCGCCGACGCGAATCCGCCTCGCTCGGCCTGCCGGGGCATCCACTCAGGTGCCGAACTCCCCGGCGCGCACACCGGCCACAAAAGCCGCCCATTCCTCGGACGTGTAGACCAGATGGGCACCGTCTCGATGCTTGGAGTCACGAACGGCCACTCGCCCGTCAGACAGGTGGGCCACTTCGACACATCCCTGAAAACCGGAGAACGACGACTTCCGCCACTCCGGCCCGCCCTCATCAGCACTCATCGCCGACCCCTCACCTTCCCCGCAAGGTCAGGCCCGTGCCGCCAGGCCTGTTGCTTCAGCAGGCTACGGGAGCAGGTGGCCGGCGACGAGAGTGAGTGCGCACGAACTACCCCAGGAGGTACTCGAACTCACCGGCCTGCATGCCCCGGGCGAACGCCGCCCACTCGCGAGGCGTGTAGGTGTGATGTCCAGCGTCCGGGTTCTTGGAGTCCCGCAGAACGATGTCACCGCTCGCGGTGCGTGCTACTTCGACGCACCCGTTCAGACCGGAGAAGCTGGACTTGCGCCAGTCGAGTTCGGCGGCGTGGTTCTCGGGCATTGCATCCCCTGGTGACTAGGACCCCGTTAGCCCGGCCACCTTATTCAATACCCGCCGACCCGCCAAATCCCGGCCCCGGCAACTCATGAACACCTCATTTCCCCAGTTCCCCGGCCACCTCCCGCAGAAGCGCCTTCGACTCGTTCCTATTCAAGGCAAACTCGTGCAAGGACCAGAAAATCTTCCGGTGCCGCGCGATGACCACGTCGTCGTCCACCAGACTCTGCCCGTGCAGCAGGTCGACGTACACCGCGTCCGAAACCTGCTCCTGCGGAAGCCCGAGGACGATGTACGGGCCGACCGGACCGACCGACATGAGGTCGGCCTCGGCCAGCACCCGCAGGTCCACGCGAGGATCGTCGGCGATCGTCAGCAGGTGCTCGAGCTGAGCGCGCATCACGACCGGCCCGCCGAGCGCGAACCGCACAATCCTCTCCCCCAGCACCACCACGTAATCATTGAGGGGGCCATCGGCGTCGAGAATTTCCTGACGCCGGCGCCGGACCTCGACCAGCCGTTCCAGATCATCATCAAGAATGGGCTCGTCGCGATAGAGCTTCGCATAGTCACGCAGAAAGGAGCGCTGGTATTCGGCGGTCTGGAGCATGGCCGGAATGGTCATGTTCTCGAAATGCAGGATCTCGGTGGCCGCGCTCTCCAGCGCGATGAATGAACCGTAGATCTCGTCGACCACGTCCGGGTACTTCTCCCACCAGCCGGCACTGCGTGCGGCCGCCACGAGGCCGGCCACCGCTTCGATGGCCGACTCGTCGCGCATCCCGTAGAACCGGCACAGTTCGCGAACGTCACGGGCTCGTGGAATGCGCATGCCGGTCTCGATCCGGCTGATGGTCGCCGCCGAGACCTCGAGTGCCGCGGCGGCGTCTTCGAGGGTTTTCCCGGCTGCGGTGCGGGCGTGACGCAGAGTGCTGGCCAGTTCCATCTTGCTGACCAGTGGATTCACGATCCACCTCCGGGGAACCAGGAATCAATGAACAGGAAATTCGCGCGCAATTTGCTCGGGGCCGTTTTTCACACTGCAATCCTCCGTCCTGCACCTTGCCGGACGCAAGGTTGCGTCGCATCATGCTGATAGACGGGGAGAAGTAACGGCACCTTTCAGATTCTCACGGCCTTACCGCGCGCCCCCGTCGTCCAGGAGGTGATGCACGGCCCGCAGCCGATGCGAAAGACTGCCCGAGCGCGACGAAACGGTCCCGGACAAAGCGCTGGGCCCCACGGTGCGGCAATCACCAGGGCCCAGCTGAACTCCTCAGAGGAGATCACAATGTCCAACTGTACTCCAGTCGTCTCAACTGAACAGGGGCTGATGCGCGATGAACAGCTTCTGTTGGCGCAATGGTGGCGGCCATGAGCGAGGTCTTCCTGACCAGCCTCATTCTCGCGGGCCTGTTGTGCCTGATGTGGCGCACCGTTCTGTATGTCCTGCTGCTCATGGGCGTCACCGCCCTGTGCATGGCCGTGGTCTTCATGGCGGTGGGCATCCAGTCCATCTCCACGTCGGCCACCTGACGTGAACGTCTTCATGGGCGGGCCCGTCCACCCGCCCATGAAGACCGTCGGTGACCTGGAATTCGCTACGGCCGGCGATGTCTCGCCCACACGTAGTCCAGACAACACGGCGGCTCCCCCTCAGCACCACGGTCACGGGTTTCAGCCCGCACCGGGACGTACCGCTGCGGCCTCGGTGAGCACCAGCCGCGACGGCACCGCCCGGAACGGCCAGCGGCGCTCCCCGACCGGTCGCAAGACCGATGTCACCCCGAGAGCGGACAGCCCCCGCGCCACCGGTGCGGCACCAGCACGAAGGACACCGGGCAGCCCGGGAACTGCTCAGCGCACGTCGAGGATCTCGTGGTCGCCGCCGTCGGCTCGACGCCACCCCGGCCGACGGAAAGCCCACCCTGGTGGGCCTTTTCGCCGGTCCGTGGCTCGAGCGGATCTGGGCCGGGCACGACGCCGACATCGCCCGGCGCGCGGCGGAGGTGTTCGCGGCTCAGGTGACCGAGACGTGCACGTGGTCGAAGTGCCCACCGGTGACGTCCTGCGGGTCGTAGACACCACCGCCGGTGTACGGACGCCAGCCCTGACCGTCGCGCGCGGCCGACCAGATCTTCCCGTCGAAGATCACGTACCTGACGCCCAGCGGTCCCGCCTCACGGCGCAGCCAGTTCGCCAGCTGCCAGCCCTCGACCCGCTGCGCCGCCGTGGGCCGGGCGCCGATCCGGCCCACGGTGAAGTCGCAGGCCCGGCCGCGGGGATGGTCGCTGCTGGGGTTCCAGGCGTGCTCGTCCCAGCAGGCGACCCCCGCGGACCGGTCGAAGACCCGGGCCACCTCGTCGTGCACGTGCAGCGTGCGCCGGGTCACGCGTCCCGAGCTGGTGGGATCGTCGACGTACCCGTCGCCGCCGCCGAACGCCGTGGCCGTCGCCGCGACGCTGGGACCGGGCGCGCAGTCGGCGGTCTGGACCATCGCCGGCTCCTGGCTGGTGCAGGCGCGCAGCACCGACGTGACGGCCGAGGTGACGGCCGGCGCCGCGATCAGGCCCCAGATCCCGGCGAGCACCGCGAGCAGCACGACAGGTGCCAGGAAGACGACGGCCAGCTGCCGACGACTCATCCCGCCTCACCCGTCACGGTGACAACTTTAGATGTTGTCCAGAACCGCCCGGTGCTCGGGCGAGAGCTCCACCTCGAGGGCGCCGATCGACTCCTCGAGCTGCCCGATCGAGCTGGCCCCGACAACCGGCACCATCGAGACCCGGCGCTCGGGCAGCTCGGCCAGGGCCGAGCGGTCGCTGCCGGCCGGGCGTTCCATCCGGCTCAACGGACCGGCCAGGTGCCAGGCCAGCGCCACCTGGTTCGCGGTGACGCCGAGCTCGTGGGCGATCGCGTGGACCTTCCGCAGGCGCTCGGCGCTGCCCGGGTGGTCGTAGGGCGCGGGGGTCGGCAGCCACGGGCGCACCAGCTGGCCCTTCTGGTTCGGCGAGTACGTCATCACCGTCAGGTCCGGCTGCTCGGCCGCGTAGTCGAGTCCCTCGGTGTCCAGCAGCGTCGTGGTCGGCAGCCCGGGCCTCGGCCAGTAGATCGAGTGCTCCTGCTGCCAGGCGCCGAAGGCCGGCCGCCCTTGCGCCCGGCTGTGCTCGCGGGCGATCGCCAGCCGCCAGGTCGCCGCGTTCGACAGGCCCACGACGCTGGTGAGCCCGTCTTCGACCAGGGCCGAGAAGGTGTCCGCGATCTGCGTGACCGGCAGGTTCCGGTCGTCGACGTGCCCGTAGTAGACGCCGACCCGCGCCAGGCCCAGGCGCTCCAGACTCCCCTCCAGTTCGGCGCGCACCACCTCCGGCGTCAGGCCCTCGAAGTTCGTCGGCGCCGCCATCCCCAGCGGCCGGTCCGGAACCAGGCGGTCCGCGCCGCACTTGGTCGCCACGACGATCTCGCCGGCCACGCCCCGGTCGGCGATCCAGCTCCCGAGCAGCCGCTCGCTGTCGCCCGAGCGGGTGCTCCCGTTCCAGGAGCCGTAGTTGTTCGCGGTGTCGACGAAGCGGCCGCCCGCCTCGAAGTACCGGTCCAGCAACGCGTACGACTCGTCCTTGCCGAGGACCACGCCCAGGTTCATGATGCCGAAGCACAGGGCGCTCACCTCGAGCCCGCCGGCCAGTGTCTTGGTCTTCATGCTCCGACCGTAGAACCGGATTGGTCAGGGTTCCCGAGCCAATCCGGCCCGTAGAATCCAGGCCAATGTCGATCACCGTCGGGCCCGTCGAACTGATCCTGCCCACCGGCCCCGGGTCGCTGACCCTCCGCCTGAGCACGACCCTGCGCGAGGCCATCCAGAGCGGGCGCCTGCCGGCCGGCACCGCCCTGCCGCCCAGCCGCGTCCTCGCCGCCGAGGCGGGCTGCTCGCGCTGGGTGGTGACCGAGGCCTACGGGCAGCTCGGGGCCGAGGGCTACCTGGTCGCCACCACCGGCTCGGCCACCCGGGTGCGGGCCGCCGCCCCCGGCACCGCACCGCCGCCCTCGCCGCAGCCCCCGCCCCAGCCGCGCCCCCGCTACGACCTCACCCCCGGTGTGCCGGACCTGGCCGCGTTCCCGCGAGCGCGCTGGGCCGAGGCCTACCGGCAGGCGGTGCTGGAGCTGCCCACCGATCTGCTCGCCGGGCGGGCCCTGGTCGCCACCACCGCCGCCCGCACCACGCTCACCGGGTTCCTGCACCGCACGCGCCAGGTGCAGGAGGACCCCACGCAGTTGAGCCTGACCACCGGCTCGGCCGCCGCCATCGGCTGGCTCACCGCCGTGCTGGTGCGCCTCGGCCACACCCGCGTCGCCGTGGAGGACCCGTCCTGGCCGGGCCTGCGCGCGGTCGCCCGGCGCGGCGGCCTGGAACCGGTGCCGGTGCGGGTGGACGCGCACGGCCTGGTCGTCGAGGACCTGCACCGTCTTCGCGACGTGCGTCTGGTGCTGGTGACGCCCGCCCACCAGTTCCCGGCGGGGGTGGCGCTGTCGGCCGGGCGGCGCCTGGAGCTCCTGGAGTGGGCCAGGTCGGTGGACGGCCTGGTGATCGAGGACGACTACGACGCGGACTTCCGCTACGACGGGCGCCCGGTCGCGAGCCTGCAGGGCATGGATCCCGACCGGGTGGTGCTGCTGGGCTCGCTGTCCAAGGCCCTGTCCCCCGCGATCGAGATGGGCTGGCTGATCATGCCGCAGCCGCTGATCATGGATCTTCTCGGGCTCGACCTGGACCGGATCATCAGCCCATCGCCCCTGACCGCCGAGGCGCTGGCGGTGATGATCGACCGCGGCTGGTACGAGCGCCACCTGCGCGCTCAGCGCCTGCGGTACCGGCGCCGCCGCGAGCACCTGATCGCGGCGCTGGCCGAGCACCTGCCGCAGGCGTCGGTGAGCGGCCTGGCCGCGGGCCTGCACCTGCCGTTGCGGTTGCCGGACGGGGTGGACGCCGGGGCGGTCGTACGCGCCGGGGCGCGCCGGGGGCTGGGTCTCGTCAGCGCCGACCGGTACCGGATGCGACCGGCGGCGGGGCCGGTTCAAACACCTGGCCCCGGGCCGGGTCTGGTGCTCGGGTTCGGCAATCTGCGCGACCGGCGCGTCGGTGAGGCCGCCGAGCGACTCGCTCACGTCGTCTCAAATTTGATTCATTCAAATCTAGGGGACTAAGGTCGGGGGTACGACCCGCTCGGGAAGGACCTGCCCGATGAACGACCACGACCTCGTCGACACCAGCGAGATGTACCTGAAAGCCGTCCTCGAACTCGAGGAGGAGGGCGTGACCACGTTGCGCGCCCGGCTGGTGGAACGTTTCGGCCACTCCGGCCCCACGGTCAGCCAGACCGTCGACCGCCTGCGCCGTGACGGACTGCTCGACCTCGGCAGCGATCGCCAGATCCTGCTGACCCCCCACGGCCGGACCTCGGCCGGAAGCGTCATGCGCAAGCACCGGCTGACCGAGGTGTTCCTGCAGCAGATCGTCGGCCTGGAGTGGAACCTGCTCCACATCGAGGCCTGCCGCTGGGAGCACGTGGTCAGCGACCACACCGAGAACCTCATCGACAAGCTGCTCGGTCACCCCGAGCTCTCGCCCTACGGCAACCCCATCGCCGCCGGGCAGACCCAGCCGGTGGAGAACCTGCTGCACCGGGCCGGGCGCCCGGAGGACACCGCGCCGGTGACCATCGCCTGGATCGGCGAGCCGCTGCAGGCCGACGCCGACGCACTGCAGGAGCTCCTCGACCTCGGGCTCACGCCCGGCGCCACGCTCACCGGGCTCGGTGCGCGGCGTTCCGAGATCACCCTGACCCGTGAGGGTTCCGACCTGACCCTGGCCGACCGGGTGGCCCGGCACATCTTCGTCAGCACCGTGCCCGCCGGGCTCGGCGCCGGACGGGAACCGGTGACCAGCACCGTCTGACGTCATCCCCCCAGGGCGGTCCGGGCCGGGGCCCGGGCCGCCCTGGGTCGTGTCCTAGCCCGTTCGTGTGGCGCGCCCGCCATACCCGCGAGTCCGGTTCACGCCCGGATCTTCCTGGTCGAGGCCTCAAATCCTGAGGTGACCGGAACGATTCCGACGCGGGGGAATTCGAGATGGGGCGTGTTTCGAGGTGGGGTGCGGCCGGCCTGGTGGCCGCGCTGGTGGGGCTCGTCGCCCTGGTGTCGATCGCCGGGCCGGCGACCGCGGTGATGAACCGCGACTTCGCCATCCGGTACCAGAGCGAGGACCGCGGGGACATCCTGCTGCGCGGCAACAGCCTGCTCACCTGCCCGGACAATGCGGCCGGCTGCACCGCCGCGATCGCCCGCACCGCCACCGGCGACGCCCTGAACAACAACGCCTACGTGATGAAGTTCGCCGACGTCGACAACGACTCCTCGACGAGATCGAGCTCCACGGCCAAGCTCTCGCTGCCCTCGGACGCGACGGTGAAGTTCGCGGGCCTGTACTGGTCGGCGTACACCGCCGGCACCAACCGCACGCCCCCGCCGAACGGCACCAGCAAGGACCGGCTGCTGCTGAAGGCCCCGGGCGACAGCGCGTACCGCACGGTCCTCGCCGGGCCGGCCACGCCGGCCAACCCGGTCACCGGTTCCTCGGACGGCACCCCGTACGTGTCGTTCGCCGACGTCACCGACGTCGTGCGCAACGCGGGCGCGGGCGACTACACCGGGGCCGACATCCACGCGGCGACGGGCACGGGCGCCTACGCGGCCTGGGCGCTGGTGGTGGTCATCCGCTCCCCCGGCCTGCCGCGCCGGGACCTGATCGTGTTCGACGGGTTCGGCACGATCCAGAACACCCCGGCCAGCGACAACTCCCTCGAGATCCCGCTGTCCGGCCTGTCGACGCCCCCGGACGGGACGATCGACGTGCGGCTGGGCGCGGTGACGTTCGAGGGGGACGCGGGCCTGACCGGTGACGGAATCCAGATCATCCCGCCGACGGGCAGCCCGACCCAGCTGCAGGACGACCTGAACCCGGCGAACAACGTCTTCAACTCGACCACCGCCGACGCCGGGGTGGCCGTGACCGGAAGGGTGCCGGACGGCAACACCTTCGGGTTCGACGCCGACGTGTTCCAGTCGTCGGCGCTGCTGGGCAAGAGCGCCACCACGGCCAAGCTGAGCCTGAACACCGGCGGGGAGACGTACTTCCCGGCCGTGGTGACGTTCGTGTCGAACAGTTACGCCCCGCGCCTGGACGTGGTGCGCAGCGCGAGCGTGGCCGACACCGTGGCCGACAACCGCACCCGGCCCGGCGACCGGATCACCTACACCCTCGACGTCACCAACAACGGTGACGCCACGGCCGTGAACACCCGCATCAGCGAGGCGGTCCCGGCCGGCACCAGCTACGTGCCCGGCTCGCTGGTCGTCGGCGGGACCCCGGTCACCGACGCGTCCGACCCCGACGCGGGCGAGCGGGCCGGCACCACCCTGACCGCCCGGCTGGGCGCGAACCCGGGTGCGGCGGGCGGCTCCGGCGGCTCACTGGCCCCCGGCGCGACCACCCGGATCCGGTACACCGTGCAGATCACCGGCACCTACACCGGTGGCGGCAGCATCACCGGCAGCTCCGACGTGACCTACGGTGACGCCGCGGCGCGCACGTTCACCGCCTCGTCCGACGTCCTGTCCACCCCCGTCGACAAGGCGCGGGCCGACCTGACCGTCACCCAGGCGACCACCCCGTCCGCCGTTCAGGCCACCGGTTCGCGCGTGGTCACCTGGACCGCCACGGTGAGGAACAACGGTCCTGACACCGAGACCGGCCCGGTGCTGGTCGAGACCCTGCCGGCCGGGGCCGCGAACGTGAGCGTCGTCGGTGCCTCCTGCACCGCGAGCGGTTTCACCTACACCTGCGCGCTGACCGACCCTCTGGCCTCCGGGGCGAGCAAGCCGGTGGCGTTCACCGCGACCCTGCCGGCCGGCGCGAGCGACCCGACCACCGCGTCCGCGTCCGTCTCCGGTGACGGCACCGACCCCACCGGCGCCAACAACACCGACACCACCGGGGTCGGGGTGAACACCGCGCCGGCCGCCGTCGACGACTTCGCGCCCCTGACCTCACCCGCCGCGTCCACCGACATCGCCGTGCTCGCCAACGACAGCGACCCGGACAGCGGCGACACCCTGACGCTCTCGAGCGCGAGCACCCCCGCCCACGGCACGACCTCGGTCGTGGCGGGCACGGTCCGGTACACCCTCACCGACCCGACCTTCGAGGGCACCGACACCTTCACCTACACCGTCTGCGACAACCGCGGCGGCTGCAGCACCGCGAGCGTCAAGGTCGCGGTCAACGACCACCGGCGCGCCGACCTGTCGCTCACCCACGGCGCGTCCCCGGACGTGGTGCAGCGCACCGGGAACCGGGCCGTGACCTGGACCGTCAAGGCCACCGACGAGGGCCCGCAGAACGAGACCGCGGCCGTGCTCACCCAGACGCTGCCGGACGGCGTCACCGGGGTCACGGTCACCGGGGCCACCTGCACCACCTCGGGCCCGGTGTGGACCTGCCCGCTCGGGGCCCTGGCCAGTGGCGCCTCCGACACCGTGACGTTCGCCGCGACCCTGCCCGCGAACGCCGCCGACCCGTCCACCGCGTCCGCGAAACTGTCCGGCGCGGTGCCGGATCCGGACCTGTCGAACAACACCGCGGCCGCCCCGGTCGGGGTCAACGTGCCGCCGGAGGCCTCGCCGGACACCGCGAAGCTGGCCTCCGACGTGCTGAGCGTCGACATCGACGTGACCGCGAACGACCACGACCCCGACGGCGACCCGCTGACCGTGACGGTCGTGACCCCGCCCGCGCACGGCGACGCGACCGTGGTGGACGGCGAGATCCGTTACACGCTGACCGATCACGACTTCATCGGCGTCGACACCATCACCTACCGGGTCTGCGACGGACGGGGTGGTTGCGTGGAGTCGAAGGTCACCGTCGACGTGGCCGACCACGACGTCTCCGACCTGTCCGTGACCCAGAGCGCGACGCCGGAACTGCTGCAGCGCGACGGGAAACGGGTCGCGACCTGGACGGTGACCGTGAAGAACGCCGGGCCCGACGCGGAACCGAAACCGGTTCTGGGGCAGACCTTCCCGGCCGGCACGAAGGACATCACGGCTTCCCTGGCCGCGTGCACGGTCAGTGGTGTGGTGGTCAGCTGCCCGCTGAACGCCCTGGGCCCGGACGAGTCCACCACCGTCACGTTCACCGCGAAACTACCCGCCGACACGGATGATCCGGCGACGGCGGGGGCGAAGGTCTCGGGGTTCAACCCGGATCCGGCACTGAAGAACAACCGGGCCGGCGCCTCGGTCGCGATGAACACGCCGCCGGTGGCCGACGACGAGAAGGTCACGCTGAGGGCCAGGACCCTGACGGTGAGCGTCGACGTGCTGGCCGGCGACAAGGACGCCGACCGGGACCCGCTGACCCTGACCTCGGTGGGCAAGGCCAAGCACGGCACGGTGACGCGCAAGGGCGGCAAGGCCGTGTACGAGCTCACCGACCCGGCTTTCGAGGGCAGGGACCCGTTCACCTACGAGGTCTGCGACAACCGTTCGGGCTGCGGCACCGGCCTGGTCACCGTGACCGTGGAGGCGCACCAGCACGCGCCGGTCGCGGTGCTGGACAACGCCACCGTCGTGTCGGGGCGCCCGGTCACGCTCGACGTCGTCGCCAACGACCACGACGAGGACGGCGGCGCGCTGAAGCTCACCCGGATCACCCGCAGGCCCCGCGACGGCACGGCCGAGATCATCGGCGGCAAGCTGGTCTACACGCCGGACGCGGGCTTCGTCGGTACCGACACCGTGCGCTACGAGGTGTGCGACCCGACCGGCACGTGCGGTCAGGGAACGGCCCGGTTCAGCGTGGTCGCCGCGGCCCCGGTGGTGCAGCCGGACAGCGGCACCGTGCGCCCGGGCGGCACCACCGTGATCAACGTGCTCGGCAACGACGCCGACCCGGCCGGCCACCCGCTGGGCAGCGTCACGATCGTCGGGCCGCCCTCGGTGGGAACGGCGAGCGTGGTCGGCAACCAGATCCATTACCGGGCACCGCTGTCCGCGGATCCGGGCACTCGCGTCACCATCCGCTACCGGGTCTGCAACGCGGCCGGGTCGTGCTCGGTCAGCCGGGTCGAGCTGGTGGTCGCGGGGGAACCGGTGGCGCACGGCGGGCTGGCGTTCACCGGCTCCTCGGTGCTGATCCCGCTCGGGCTGACGGGGGCGGTGCTGCTGTTCGCCGGGGTGGTGATCCTGCGGCAGCCGGGCGGGACGGCCCGGGCCGCACGGCCTTCCGGTTCGCCGGGCGCGTCAGGTGCTTCGGGTTCGCCGGGCGCTTCGGGTTCGCCGGGCGCTTCGGGTTCGCCGGGCGCTTCGGGGTCGTCAGGTGCCTCGGGGGCTTCGGGGGCTTCGGGGCGGCGGTCGCGCCGATGAGCCGATGAGCCGTCACCGGGCCCCGCTGTCCCGGCGGACCCGGGCCGGGATGCTCCTGGCCGTCACCGGCCTGCTGACGCTCGTTCTGGCCGGCGGGTTCCTGCTCTGGACCCGCCAGGCCGGCACCCGGCAGGCTCAGCACACCGTGCGGGTGCTCGAGAAGCAGTGGCAGCAGGCACCTCCGCCCACCACGAAAGACCCGATCCCCGACCGGGCCTTCGCCCTGATGACCGTGCCCCGGTTCGGCGCGGACTGGGTGATGCCGGTGTTCGAGGGCACCGGCTCGGCGTCGCTGCGCGGCGGCGTCGGCCACTACCGGGGCACGGCCCTGCCCGGCGCGATCGGCAACTTCGCGGTGGCCGGGCACCGCACCACCTGGGCCCGCCCGTTCCGTGAGGTCGACCGGCTGCGTGAGGGTGACGAGGTGGTCGTGCGGACGCGCGGGGCCCGGTTCACGTACCGGGTCACCGACCACGAGATCGTCCGTCCGGGGCACAGTGACGTGCTCGACCCGGTGCCCGGGGATCCGGACGCCCCGCCCGACCGGGCCCGGCTGACCCTGACCACCTGCCATCCGGAGTACTCGGCCTGGCAGCGCTGGATCGTTCACGCGGTCCTGGTCACGACCACCCCGACGACCACCCCGACAGCCTGAGACCGGCGTCGGGGAGGATGCTGACATGCCCGCCGCACCCGACCGCCCCCTGCTCAGGCTGAGCCGGTTCGACGGCACCACGTTCCACCCGGTCGAGGAGAACAGCGTCACGGCCCCGTTCGTCCACGTCTTCGTGCACGGCTGGCAGCCCGGCTACTGGCTGCAGGAACGGCTGCACGCGCTGGGCGACCAGGTCGACGCGCTGCCGGCCTGGGACCCGCGCCTGCTCGATGCGTCCGGCCGCACCCTGAGCTCCTACTACGTGCACCTGCTGGAGGCCCTGGCCGACCTCGGCGACGACCACTGCGTCCTGCACTACTCCTGGCTCGACGAGTCGGCCACCGAGTCGAACCTGCTGCTGGCCTTCCGTTCCCGCCAGGCCACCCAGGCCAACGGCCGCCGCCTGGCGGTTGCGCTCCAGATGGCGCTGAAGACGGCCTCGGGCGCCCAGTTGCACCTGATCGGGCACAGCCACGGCAGCGCCGTCGCCGTGCACGCGGCCGCCGCGCTCAGCCGCCCACCGGCCCAGGTCACCCTGCTCGACCCGCCGGAGAACCGGCTGGCCCGCCTCAGCGGGGCCGCGACCCTCATCGACGTCGTGCTGCCGCGCATCAGTCCGGGCCGCTCCCCCGGGCGTCCGTTCGTGGACTCCTACTCCTCCGTGTTCGGGCGGCCCTACCACCGCAAGCCCGGGCTGGCGTCCGTCGTCGACGTGGTGCTCGCCGCCGGGCCGGCCGCGCCGCAGGGGCTCGTGGAGACCGTCAACCGGGTGCACCTGTACGGGGTGGACTGGTACGCCCGGTCGGTGCGCGAACCGGAACACGGTGTGGGGTACGGATGGTCGCCGTTGCGCGGGGCGACGGTGCGGAACCTGATGCCGGCCTACCAGTCACTGCTGCCCTACCGCCCGATGTCGCTGACGCACTGGCCCGATCCCCCGCGCGTGGACCTGCGCCGGGGCGTGCGCTCGACCCGCCCGGTGGCGCTCGAGCTGGAGCTGAGCGCCACCTTCCCGGTGGCCGCCGGGGTGGTGAACCTGCAGGGTACGGACGGGCTGCTCGAGTTCGATCTCGAGGTCACCGGGGGCGACGGGAGCGAGCAGGTCCAGATCGACCTGGACACCGTGACGGTCTTCGTGGCGCGCACCGGGTTCCCGGTGCCCGAGCGCGGCCGGTACGTGGTGCTCGCCGACGGCAGCGCCGGGGAGCACCTGCTGACGGCCCGGCTGTCCGGCGCGTCGGGGTCGCCGGGGTCGCCGGGCTCACCCGACGAGCAGCCGCGGGTACGCGTGACCGGCATCCGGATCGTCTCCTGGGCCGACGCCCGGCCCGGGTTCACGCTGAAACGCGCGGCCAGCACGACTTTCGGGGCCGGGATGGTCACCGGCGGCGCGGGGGCCGTGGCCCTGCTGGCCGTCGGCGCCGGACTGCGACGCGGGTTGCGGGCCCTGCTGCGCTGAGCGCAGGGCCATGGCGTGCGGAGCGGGTGACCGGCCGCGCGGGGCGCACGTAACCCAAGTGATACCTGTTCAGGTTGTTATTCCTGTGCGAAAGCTGTGGTTCGCCCCGTAAAGTCCGAAGCGCACCGGCATCGGGGGCGCCGGCTTCGAACCACGACAAGGGATGAACAGTGACCACGCGTTCCACAGTCATGACTTTCGCCGGCCTCGGCCTGGTGGCCACGCTCGGCCTGACCGGCTGCAGCTCCGACGGCGACGGGGACCAGGGGGCCAAGAGCCCGGTCGGCGCGAAGACCGACACCCCGAAAGAGCGCGTGGTGAACGCGATCACCCAGCTCGGCGAGTCGACCAGCGCGAGCTTCGCCCTGAAGCTGGACAGCACCGAGGCCGACCTGAAGAAGATCCAGGCCGCGCAGCCGGAGACCGGCACCGACGACGACGGGATCACCGCCGACGACGTCGAGAGCATGCGTCAGATCCTGGGCGGCGAGGTGCTGTTCTCGACCACCGCGCCGGCCGGCAAGACGCTCGGTGACCTGACCGAGCCCGGAGCGCTCGAGCTCGACCCGATGACCCTCCTGAAGGACCCGGCCAAGATGAAGGCCGCCCTGGCGGCGCAGGCCTCGACCTCCGCGTCGGTGAAGTACGAGGGTTCCTCGCTGTTCGACTACGTGAACGTCAGCAACATGCTGTACGTGCGCGCCGACGCCGAGAAGATCGCCACGATGTCCGGCCTGGGCGACGTGAACGACGCCAAGGCGCTGCTCGGCCAGCTCCCCCCGGTCATGGCCACCCCGGCCGGCGCCGTGCTCGACGGCAAGTGGGTCTCGCTCGACCTGGCCGAGACCTTCGAGGCCCTGAACAAGACCGGCGCCCTCGACGAGCTCGAGCTGCCCGAGACCACGGCCACCCCCTCGATCGACCCGTCCCAGGTGCAGAACTTCGTGGCCTCGATCGGCGCGGCCCTGGAGAACGACTCCACGATCGACGAGATCGACGGCGGTGACCGGGGCGACGGCTACCGGGTCGACGTGCCGGTGCAGAAGATCGCCAAGGCCGTGCAGGACGACCTGGTCTCGATCTTCGGCGAGTTCGGCGGGAAGGACTTCGAGAAGGACATCGCGAAGAGCATCAACGAGATCGCCCCGAGCGAGCACTTCACCGTCGACGTCTTCGTCAAGGACGACAAGCTCAGCGGCGTCAGCCTCGACCTCACCCAGATCCTCCAGAAGCCGGTCAGCGGGGTCACGTTCGCGCTCGCGGCCGACATCGACGCCGAGGCCGACGCGGTGAAGGGCCCGAGCGGCGCCACCGCGGTCGACATCACCGCGATCATGAACGCGATCCCGGCGGACACGTTCTCCGGGATGGGCTCCGCGATCGGCTGACCGGCTGATCGCCCTCAGCGGTGCGGGCAACGGCAACCGAGTGCCGTTGCCCGCATCTTTGTTCCCGCCCCGGTGTGGGGCCCCCGGGGTTGCCGGCCCTCACCGGCCGGCAGCGGCCGCCCCGGCGCTGCGCCGCAGCAGCGCGAACGTCCAGTTGTCGCCCGAGGTCTCGACCTTCACCACGTGAAAGCCCATGTGCTTGAGCAGATCGGGCTGGCACAGCTCGATCTGGGCGGCGGGCACCGGGAAGTGCTCCATCGCGCACTGCTCGTCGTTGCGCACCCGCTGCAGCAGGATCGCCTCGCGCCGGCCCTTCATCTGCGCGCGCACGTCGACCGGCGAGACGTTGTCGGGCCAGATCGCGGTGCCCTCGCGCTGGATGTGCTGCATGGCCAGCCGCTTCTCCAGCTCGGGCGCGTAGGCCCCGACCACGATCGAGCCGTTGCGGGACGAGACCATGATCGTGAGCTTGCGGTACTCCGGGCGCTGTGCGACGGCCAGGGCCGGGCGCACATCCTCGCCGTGACCGCCCGGGGTACGGATGTCACGCATCGGCGCACTCTGCAGCGTGGCCGTGACCACGAGGAGCAGCACCGCCACGGCGCCCGCCGTGACCGCGCCGAACGTCACGCCGGCCACCCGGGCCGCCACCGAGCGGGCCAGGTCGGCCAGCAGCAGCACGCCGAAGGCGGCCAGCACCGCGAAGGCCGGCACCACGAACAGCACGTAGCGCTCGACCAGCAGGTTCGGGAACACGATGATGACCGGCACCATCGCCACCAGCGGGACGAGCGCCCAGCAGGCGGCGAGCCGGGCCATGAACGCCTGCGGGCCCGGGCGCACCTGCACCAGACCGAGCAGGGCCAGGGCCAGCACCGGGCCGATCACCAGCGGCGGGTTCTCGCCCGAGGTGAACAGGCGCACGAAGATCCGCAGCACGTCGTGCGCGGCCAGGTCGGGGTAGATGAACGTGGGGCCGGTGCCGTTGCGTGAGGTGATCACGGCGTAGGGCGCCGCCAGCGCGACGCCGAGAGTGCCGCCGACCACGGTGCGCCCGAACGCGGTCCAGCGCCGCCGGCCGGTGAGGCAGACCAGGGCCGCGACCCCGTGGGCCGCCACCAGCCCGGCGCTCAGCGTGTGCATCGTCATCATCGCGGTCACGGTCAGCGCGTAGAGGATGACCCACCGCGCCCGCCGGTCGCTGCTCAGCACGCTCCACAGCACGGTGGCGACCACGGCCAGGAACAGCACCGACGCGTAGGGCCGGGCCTCCTGCCCGTAGCGCGAGAAGCCCGTGCACATCAGCAGGACCAGGCCGGAGACCACGACCAGGCGCGGCGGGTTGAAGCGCCCCATCCAGGCGGCGAGGATCCAGGCGGCCAGCACGCTGACGGCCACCGACGGCAGCCGGTACAGCACCTCCGGATGGTTCTGCGCGGCCGGGACCACGGCCCGCACCAGCGCGCCGAAACCCTTCAGCAGCACGTAGTACGGCAGGAGCGGGGTCTCCGCCCCCTCGCCGAGCGTCCACAGGTCGGCCCAGGGGCGCTGGACCGCGACCACGGTGGCGCCCTCGTCGAGCCACAGCGCGGTGCGGGCCAGGCCCCAGGCCAGCACCACCGTGCTCACGACCCCCATGCCCAGGCCGAGATAGCGCGTGCCGAGGACGAGCTCGAGCCAGGCCCCGCCGCCTCCGGGTCGATGCACCTGGGAGTTGTGACGACCTCCGGCGGAGGAGCTTTCGGAAGGTTCCGTGGCCCGCGGCGGAGAAAAGGGATTATCGGGCGATATGACCACGGCGCAACTTAAGTCGTTTAGATCAACTTAAGCAACATCACCCTCGGTGTACCTGTTTGCCCCCTCCCCCAAGCGCCCCCCAAGCCGAAAACAGCCCGGCACCAGCGCCTACGCGTCCTCAAGCCCCGGCGGGCCCCCACAGCAAACTCACACATTGTTAACATCAGCCTCAAGAACCTCTTGAGACAGAGGCCCCGATGCACCACCGGTGTCTATGACATGCCGCACGTCGGTCCTCCTCCGCCCTCGCGCTGCACCGTCCGGTCGCCCACCGGTCGCCCCGGGTTCACCTGCCGCGCAGGCGAACCCGGGCCGGGGCGGACCGTCACCAGGGCAGGGTGCCGTTCTCGTCGGTGAAGGTCCCGGTCGGCCCGTCCACGCCCAGCGTGGCCAGCCCCACGACCACCGCGGCACTCTCGCGGGCCGGGCGCCCGCCCTCGAAGCCCGCCGTCATGTCGGTGGCCGTGAACCCGGGCTCCACCGCGTTGAACTTGATGCCCTTCTCGAACTTGGCGTACTGCACCGTGAGCATCGTGGCCGCCGCCTTCGACGCGCCGTACACCGGAATGCGCAGCGGGAACCCGGGATCGGTGGTCACTCCGAACGACCCGGCAGCGCTGGAGACGGTGACCACGTTCGGGTTCTGCGAGCGCCGCAGCAACGGCAGCGCCGCCTCGGTGACGCGCACGATGCCCACCGCGTTCACGTCGAACGTCCGCAGCGCCGACGGACCGTCGAAGGGCCCGAACTCCTGCACGCCCGCGTTGTGCACCAGCACGTCCAGACGCCCCTGGGCCTGATCGATCGTGGCGAGCGCGGCCGCCACGGACGCGTCGTCGGTGACGTCGAGCGGCACGAACCGGGCCCCCAGCTCCTGGGCCGCGGTCTGCCCGCGACCGGCGTCCCGGGCGCCGATCCACACGTCGTGCCCGAGCGCGACGAGCTGGCGGGCGGTCTCGTGGCCGATGCCCCTGCCGGCCCCGGTGATCAGCGTGATCGTCATGGGTTTCCTCCTGAGTGACTGGGTGACTGGGTGACTGAGTGACTGAGTGACTGAGTGACTGAGTGACTGGGTGACTCGGTGACTGGGTGACGGCCTCGGTGACGGGCCGCCGCCGAGAACCTAGGAAGCCCCGGCCCGGCCGGCGAGAGCCCTGATCAGCCGGGGGCCTGACAGGACCCCCGCTGTGCGCCGCCGCCCGATCTACAGTGAGGAGGTGAGCAGTCCTCTCGGTGCGTTCCTGCGGGCCCGGCGTGAGCTGGTGACGCCTCTCGAGGCCGGCATTCCCGACGGTGGGGTGCGGCGGGTGCCCGGTCTGCGCCGGGAGGAGGTCGCGATGCTCGCGGGCATCAGCGCCGACTACTACCTGCGCCTGGAGCGGGGCCGCGACCGCAATCCCTCGATGCCGGTGCTGGAGTCGCTGGCCCGGGTGCTGCGCCTGGACGACGAGCACTTCGGGCACCTGCTGTCACTGGTCGCCGAGGCGCCCCGGCAGCGCCGCCGCCGTCCGCGGCGCGAGGTCGTGCCGCCGGGCACCCTCACGCTCCTGAACGCCCTGATGCAGCCCGCTTTCGTGGAGGGCCGCTACTTCGACGTGCTGGCCTCGAACCGCCTGGCGAGGGCCCTGTCCCCCGGTCTGGCCGAGGGCCGCAACCAGCTGCTGGACCTGTTCCTCGACCCGGTCGAGCAGGCGCACTACCCGACCTGGGCGGAGATGACCGAGTGCTACGTGGCGAGCTTCCGCCAGTCCGTCGGCACCGACCTCGACGACCCCCGGCTGATCCGGCTCACCGGTGAACTGGCGCTCGGCAGCGCTCATTTCCGCAGGTTGTGGGCCCGGCACGAGGTGCGCGGGCAGACCTCGACGCAGGTGACGGTCGAGCACCCGCGCCTCGGGCGGCTGACGCTGAACCGCGAGCGGCTGAGCATCAACGGGGCCGAGGGGCTGAAGCTGGTGATCTACCACCCCGAGCCCGGTTCGGCCGATGCCGAGAAGCTGGCGTCGGTTCTTCGGCTGGAGGACGCGCGGTACGGCGCGCGTACGACGCCCACCTGAGATTCTTTCCCGGCCCGGTCGAAAACCGCGCGTGGCGTTCGTCGTCGTGAGTGAATGCACTCACGACCACCTCCAGGAGAAGCGATGATCACCGTGACCTCGGCCGACGGCACCCCGATCGCCTGCTCGCGCACGGGCGAGGGGCCGGCCCTCGTCCTGGTCGACGGCGCCTTCGGGCACCGGGACTTCGGGCCCAACCCCGCCCTGGCGAAGCTGCTGGCCCGCGACTTCACGGTCTGGACGTACGACCGCCGGGGCCGCGGCGGCAGCGGTGACCAGCCCGTCTTCAGCCCGGAACGGGAGTACGAGGACCTCGCCGCCGTCGTGAAGGAGGCCGGTGACGCCTTCGTCTACGGCATCTCCTCCGGAGCCGCGCTGGTGCTCGACGCCGTCGCCCACGGGGTGCCCGCCGCGCGGGTGGCGGTTTTCGAGGCACCGTTCATCGTCGACGGATCCCGCCCACCGGTGCCGGCCGACCACCAGGAACAGCTGACCGCGCTCCTCGCCCGGGGCAGGCGCGGTGCCGTGGTGTCGTGGTTCATGCGCCGGGGCGTCGGGCTGCCCGCGCCGCTCGTGGCGTTCATGCACGTGATGCCCGCCTGGCCGAAACTCAAGCGGCTGGCCCACACCGTGCCCTACGACCTGGCCCACCTGGGCGACGCCGCGTCGGGCCGTCCGCTCGAACCGTCCCGGTGGTCCGGGCTGCAGGCTCCGGTGCTGGTGGTCGACGGCGGCAGGAGCCCGGCGACGATGCGCACCGCGATGGCGGCCCTGGCCCAGGCCCTGCCCGACGCCGGGCACCGCACCCTGCCGGGGCAGACGCACATCGTGAAACCGGCTGCGCTGGCGCCGGTCCTGGCCGAGTTCTTCCGGCGCTGAGACCACCACCGAGCCCGTCCCGCGTCCCGGCCGCCCCTCATCCGAATCGATCAGTTCACCCGTTCCGGTCAAGAAACCGATTCGGTTCCCCGATGTCTGCCTGGTGACGAGAACGGGCAGTGACTTCACCCGGATGCCGTACGGGACCCGTACGGCACCAGAGGGAACCGGGGCGAGGCGCCCCGCCACCGGCCCGGCAGCATCCGGGCCGGTCACGACCCCCTTCCTGGTCATGACCGCAACCGTCCTGATCGCCACCCTCCTCGAAGGCCTCACCGCCACCCCCTGGTGGGCCGGGCTGCTGCTCGTCGCCACCGGGCTCGGCATCGGCGCCCACGCCGAGCGGCGCACCCGCGAGCACCTGCGCGAGCTCGGCACGGCCGCCGCCGCCCTGGCCGACGGCGACCTGACCCCGGTGGCCGACCCCGGCCTGGACGTCCTGCGCCGCAGGCTCGCCGACCTCGCCACCGCCCTCGAGGAGGCCGACGAAGACCGCCGCGCCTACATCCACGACAGCTTCATCCAGCAGCGGGACGCCGAGGAGTACTCGCGCTCACGCGCCCAGGAGGTCGTCGCCGCGACCTCGAAGACCGTCATCCAGGAACTGCGCATGGTGGTCGACGGCGTCGAGGAGGTGCGGGCCGCGGCCGGCACGATCGACGAGCGCGTCAACGGCGCGCACACCGTGGCCCAGGCCGTGTCCGAGCGGGCCGAGCGCGCCAACCAGGTCGCGCAGGCGCTGTCGGCCAGCCTGGAGAAGGTCACCGGCATGGCCCAGCTGATCGCCGGGATCGCCGACCAGACCAAGCTTCTCGCCCTGAACGCGAACATCGAGGCGGTGCGCGCGGGTGAGGTCGGCAAGGGCTTCGAGGTGGTCGCCGGTGAGGTGAAGAACCTGGCCATGACCACCGCCGCCTCCACCGAGAAGATCACCGCGATCATCGGCACGATCGAGCGCGACGCGGCCGAGATGTCCCGCTCCGTCGCCGGGGTCGTGGCCAGCATCGCCGACGTCGACACCGCCACCTCCGGCCTGGCGCAGGTCGCCGACCAGCAGCGCGGCACGGTCGAGCAGCTGAACTCCTCGATGGCCCACACCCTGGACCGGCTCAAGGCGATGGAACGCATCGGCGAGGAACTGGAACGCCGCGGCAACGAGCGCATCCCGTTCCAGGGCCCGATCCAGGTACGGGTCGGCACCACCGTGCACGACGGCGAGCTGACCGACCTCAGCGAGTCCGGTGTCGGCGTCCGTCTTCCCGGCGCCCCCGACGTCAGTGTCGGTACCGAGGTCGAGGTGATCTTCCGGGTCGGTGACCTGGAGGTGCGCGAGCACGCCAAGGTGGTGCGGATGCGCACCGTCTCGCGCGACCGGCTCGCCGGCATGCGCTTCACCGAGGACCGGCCGAAGTCCCAGACGGTGCTGCGCGACGAGGTGCAACGCCGGCTGACCCCGATGCGGTAGGTCGCCGGACCACGCGGCGGCGATGCGCGGCGCTCGGCGTGGGCGGCCCTGGCCGCGCCGGGTTCTGCGTCGTTCACAGCTCCGGGCCTTCACTTCCCCGCCGTGACGCTTGCACGCCGGAGCGAAAGAAGCGTGCGCCGCAGCGAAAGATCCCGCGAGGGCGGTCCTCCAGAGTTGATCACGGACACCGGGAAGCACAACCGGCGTCCTGTCTGTGGTTTCGCCATCTGGAGGATTTCGTGGGACAGCTCGACGGCAGGACCGCAGTGGTCACGGGCGGCTCGGCGGGCATCGGCCTGGCCGCTGCCCGCCGCTTCGCCGACGAGGGGGCCGTGGTCTATCTGACCGGCCGCCGTGAGGACGCAGTGGACGCGGCGGTGGCCTCGATCGGGCGGGGGTGCGTCGGTGTGGCCGGGGACGTGGCTCAGGCGGCGGACCTGGACCGCCTGTACGAGACGATCGACAAGGACGGGCGGCGGGTGGACGTGCTGTTCGCCAACGCCGGCCTGGGGGAAGCGGCCTCGCTGGGGCAGATCACGCAGGAGCATCTGGACCTCCTGCTCGGCGTGCACGTGAAAGGCACGGTCTTCACCGTCCAGAAGGCACTGCCGTTGCTGAACGACCATGCGTCCGTCGTTCTGTCGGCCTCCTGCTGGACGGTGGAGGGGGTCGAAGGCTTCGGGGTGTACTCCGCGACCAAGGCAGCCGTGCGTTCCTTCGCCCGCACCTGGGCCAACGAGCTGCGGGGCAAGGGGATTCGGGTCAATGCCATCAGCGCCGGCACGACCGACACCCCCGGCCTGAACGCGGCCTTCGGCGGAGCGGACACCGAGCAGGCGAAGGCGACCAAGCAGCACCTGGTCTCCGGGATCCCCCTGGGCCGGATCGGCACGCCGGAGGACGTGGCCGATGCGGTGCTGTTCCTGGCCTCGGCCCAGAGCCGTTTCGTCACCGGCATCGAGCTTTTCGTGGACGGTGGCGCGACTCAGGTCTGACGGGCCGACCGGCGGGCCTCGCGGGGCGCCAGGCCGAACTCGCGACGGTAGGCGGTGGCGAACGAGGCCTGGCTCGTGAAGCCGCAGGCGTGGGCGATCCGCGCGATCGAATGTTCCGACCAGCCCGGGCTCGTCAAGCGCGAACGGGCCAGAAGCAGTCGCTCGGAACGGATCAGATCGCGCGCGGTGGTGTCCGCGGCGTTCAGCACGTCCTGCAGGTAGCGGGCCGACCACCCCAGGGCGCGGGCGACGGAGACGATGTTGAGGTCCGGCTCTTGCGCATGACGGCGGATGTACTGACGGACCTCGGCCTCCACCCGCGCCCGCTGGCCGGCCGGGGCCGTGTCCGCCGCCCCGTCGGCCGCGAAGAGCACCATGTCCAGGAGCTGGTCGGCCGCGAAGTCGAAGCTCGTCTCGGTCAGCTGCCGGCGCTCCTCGTGCAGCGTGGTGATCATCTGCCGGATCAGCCGTCCCACCCCGCTGAACCCGTTGACGGCCGGGGGACGGCGGGCCGCGGCGGGACTGCGTCGCTCGATCTCCTCGGCCGGCACGATCACCGCGATCGAGGTGAAGTCGAGCCCGTGGGCGAGACCCACCGGCCGGTCGATCTCGCACAGCGCCAGGGTGCCCGGGCCGATCTCACCGGAGGCGGATCCCTGCTCCACCCGGGCCGCCCCGGCGATCGGCATGAGCAACTCGAACGTGCCCCGGGGAGCGGTGCGGATGTCGCGGCGCCCCCGCACGAACTCCTCCTGCACGCCGCCGCACAGAGCGATGCCGTACCGGCTGGAGCGCTGCCAGTCCAGACGCCCGGCCCAGGGCCCACTCTCCTGGACCGTCATCCGCCCGGATCCGTGCAGCTCCAGGAAGGCGTCGCGGTACTGGCTGCCGGCGCCGATCGAACCGGTCTCGTTCCCGAGGTACACGCTGCCGTCCCGATCCCTTCGTCCGGCCCGGACGGGCCGGCTCGATGCTGAAGGGTCAGCACGCTACATCGCTCGCACCGGCCTCCCCGAGGAGTCTCCTGACCACGCTCGGGATCACGTCGCCCGGGCTTGATCCCTCGCGGGTGCGGGTGGAGTGTCGGCGGTCTGAAGGGCCACGTCCTGCTCCTCGGCCTGGCTGTCCGGCCGGAACGCCACTCTTCACCTGGTCAGGGCGTGACGCTGCGCATCAGCGCTTCCAGGTCGCGCTCACCCTCGACAGTCTGGGCACCCGCGGCCATCGCCCGGGCCATCATCCGCTGGACCTCCGGCCGGCTGATCAGCGCGGCCCACGCCTTCTCCTCCCGCGCATAGCCCTCGCGCAGGTCCTCCGGCGGGAGCGTCTGCTTGACCCCGGCGATCACACCCTCTCCCAGGGCCGCGATGTTCCTGGCCGTCCGCTCGACCAGGGCGTCCAGCTCGGCCGCCGGCACCGCACGGTTGATCCACCCGTACGCGGCGGCGGTCTTCGCGTCGTACAGTTCCCCGGTCAGGACGATCTCCATCGCGCGGTTTCGCCCCATCCGCTCGCGCAGGTACTGCGTGCCCCCGCCGGAGGGGACGATGCCCATCAGGGATTCGATCTGCCCCAGCCCCGCCGTCTCCGACGCGGCGAAGGCCATGTCCACGGCGGCGACGAGCTCCGCCCCGCCCCCACGCGCCTTTCCGGCCAGCTTCACGATCGTCACCTGCGGCTGGTGGCGGATCATCTCACCGACCGCCTGGAACACGTTGACACCCTCGGGAGCCAGCTCGGCCAGTTCTTGCAGGACGTCCATCTGCTCGACGATGCCCATGTCCACGTGCGCGCTGAAGAATTCCGGATCGGCGCTGGAGAACACGATGACCCGGGCCTGCGGGTCGTCCTTCAGCTCGGTCAGGACCGTGCGCAGCTCGCTCATCATCTGCGCGCCCAGCGCGTTCACCGGCGGGTTGTCCAAGACGATCTGGACCACGCCGTTGTCGCTGGTCACCTGGAGGGTCGAGGGCATGACGGAGCTCCGTTCGGGGATGCGTGAGAGTCTAGGTATGCGTTGCATACCTAGACTGGCCGCCGCACCGGAAGCCCACAAGAACGCACTTCGGGAGAACCAGGGATCATGAGGGATACCTACGGCCTCGGCACGCTCACCCACGACCCGGACGCCGTCTTCAGGGTCGACTGCCCCAGCCGCCCGATCCTCGACCAGATCGCCGACAAGTGGTCGATGATGGTGCTGGCCGTGCTCGAGCGCCCGACCCGGTTCAACGAGATCAAGCGCCGCCTCGACGGGGTCACCCAGCGCGTCCTCACGCAGACTCTTCGCCGCCTGGAGCGCAACGGGATGATCGAGCGAACGGTGCTACCGACGTCCCCCGTCGGCGTCGAGTACTCGCTCACGCCCCTGGGCGAATCCCTGCGCGAGCCGTTCGGGCACCTGTACTCCTGGACGGTTCGGCACAGCGACCAGATCCAGCACAGTCAGCGAGCTTTCGACCAGCGCACGGCCTGAGACACGCACGGCGAACCTCACCCCCTCCGGCTTCCGGCCCCTCGCCGTCGTTCTGCCGGTGCCCGACCTCGCCGACAGGCTGCGGGCATCGTCGCGATGCCCGCAGCCCCTCAGCTCTCCACGCGCGGCGAGCGCTCGCGGTACTGGTCGATCAGCTCCGAGGCGTGGGCCTTCGTCAGGTCGCCGGGAACCTCCTCGCCGACCTCGCGGGCGAGGGTCTCCAGGTAGCTGATCTGGGCGCCGGTGGCCGGTTCGTCGCCGGTGGCCCATTCCTGCGGCGGCTTGACGGCGCTCGGGTCGGTGCTCAGACCAGTGCTGGTGTCGTCACTGTTCGTCAGGTTCTCGCTCATGGAGCCAGACCCTAGGTCGAACAGCCGTTCGACGCTTCTCGAGAGGGCACCTCAGCGGACGCGCAGCGCGAAGCTCCCCTCCCCGACGTCGGTCAGCGTGCGGGTGTACTGCGCGAGGTAGGTGTCGAGGAACGGTGAGCGGTCACCCTGGGTGGGCTTGTCGAGGCGCGGGTCCTGGAGGTCCAGGGTCAGTTTCGCCTTGCTGACGGCGATCACGTTGCCGCTGGGGGTGTCCCGCCAGCTTCCGCTGCCGATCGTGCCGATCTGCACGCCCAGCTGGTGGCCCTTCTCGAGGGTCCAGTCGGTGGATTTCAGGTCGAACGCGACCGGGCCGGCCTTCTTGATCAGGGCCACGTTCTCGTCGAACATCACCGCGGTGCCGTCGGGGGCGACGTCCCACAGCTTCACCATGACGTTGCCGGTCGCGCCGGCCCGCAACGAGATTCGCGGCGTGGCGGTGATCCGCACCCGGGCGGTGGCCGGTTCCGACCAGGTGAAGTAGCTGTTGCCGGTCTCGCTCACGGCCAGTGCGCGCGCTGCGGCGGGCACCGGATCCGTGGCGTGCTCCATGTCCCACTGCTGGTCTCCCGTGCGGGGTGCGGCCAGGGTCGAGGAGGCGCCGTCGTCCACGTAGCTGCCGTTCTCCAGCGAGGGCACGATGGTGGACGTGGTGGTCGGCCAGGTCTTCTGGGCCCGCCAGGCGCCCGTGTTGTCCTCGATCGCGTAGGCGGGGTCGATCACCTTCGGCCGCACGCCCTTGAGGTACTGGTCGTAGAAGCGCATGACCTCGTCGAAGAATCCGGCGCGGCCCTGCAGCAGCTGGCCCTGGCTGTTGGTGTCGTTGCCGCGCACGTGTTCCCACTGCCCGAGCCAGCCGCGTTCGGTGCCGCGGTGGTTGTCGAGGTAGAGCTCCATGTCCTCGGGCTTGGTGTTGTTCTCGATGAAGCCCTGGGTGACGAACAGCGGAGTGCTCGTGCCGGCAGCGTCTTTCGCGAGGTTGCGGGCACGCCAGTAGGCCGAGTCGAGGTCGGGGTTGTTGTTGTTCGTCAGGTTGTCGGCCAGGCACTCGGGGTGGCTCGCCTCGTAGGCCGCGTTGGCCTTGTAGCGGTCGGAGTCGTCAGCCAGCGTCGGCATGGTCGCGATGCTGTTGTAGGCGTTGGGGGTTCCGGTCACGTTGGGCCGGGGGACGCCGTTGCTGAAGAGGTAGTTGTACATGTTCCACACCGGTTCCTGGGCCACCACGGCCTTCAGGGCGGGAAGACGCAGGTTGTTGCCGACCAGCCCGGTCACCGCGTCGTACGACTTGCCGTACATCCCGACCTTGCCGGTGGACCACGACTGCCCCGCGGCCCACTGCACGGCGGCCTTCACGTCGGCCTGCTCCCCCGGGCCGACCCAGTCGAGACAGCCGGTGCTGCCGCCGAACCCGCGCAGGTCGACCATGACGTACGTGTAACCACGCTGGAAAAGGTTGGTGCCGCTGGTGAAGTCGGCGAACCGCGCGGACGGGCCGGTCTGGGTGAAGCCCTCCGGCCCGGTCTGCCCGGTGTGGCTGAAGTACGGCCCGACCGCGAGGATCACCGGGGTCTTGGCCTTGGCCGGCAGATTCGCGGGCCGCAGCACGTCGGCGTGCAGCTGCACACCGCTGCGGTCGGAGGACGGGAAGTACGCCTCGGTCCAGACGGACCCCTCGGGGACGCGGGGATTCTCGGCGTGAGTGATGCCCGGCGGACCGCTCGCCGCTTCGGCGACCCCACCCGTCACCAGTGTCGCGACCACGATCAGCGCACCCGTGACGGCAGCTGTGATGCCCTTGCCTGCGTTCACCGGACCTCCAGTGCATCGGCATGATTCGCAACCACGCTAACGCAGAGAAGTCCGTTTTGTACGTCTTGTAACTTGGCCCGGTTCGCGGTAGGTGTCAGCTCTCGTGCCGCAGGTCGAGGCTGCCCACCCCGGAATTCAGCAGCACGTCGACGCGGTCGGCCTCGGTTCCCGATGCCCCCGGCGGCGTGGTCAGCACGTCCCCCGCCGAGAGCCCGCCGTGGTGAAACCCGTCCAGGTCGGCACCGCCGGCTCCGCCCGTGAACGTGGCCCGCGCAACCACTCCCGGGGGCACGACCACCCGCACCGCGCCGGCGCCACCGCTGATCCGGGCCGCGAGCACGCCGTCGGGGCGGGGCAGGCGCACGTCCACCGTCTGCACGCCCTGCGTCACGTCCACGCCGCCGAGACGGGCCTCCCCGAGGTCGAGTCTCAGCAATGAGGTGCCGCCGTCGACGCGGACGTCCCAGCGCACGTCCCGGGAGAGCCGGACGGTCAGGTCCGTGCCCCCGCCGCCGGATTCGTCGCGTCCCTCGGCCGAGACCGTCACCGCGTCACCGCTCTCCCGGATGACCGGCACGGCCCGCTGAGCGCCCGGCGTCCGCGCCTGCACCAGGTCGCCGCCGAGGTCGGCCGCGGTGATCGTGAGCCGGTCGGTGCCGCCACTGACGACGAGCCGGGCCCGGTCCTGGCCGTTCGCGGCCAGGGCGGGCGTGTGGTCGGCCCCGCTCCGCCCACCGTCGCGCTCGCCCGCGTAGTGCACGATCAGCAGAACGGCGAGAACCACCAGGGCGACCACGGTCACGACGCGCCCACCCGGCCAGCCTCTGGCGGGCGAGGGCTGCGACGGTGTGGGCCGGACGTCGAGGGACACCCCGTGATCATCCCGCGCCGCCCGGCGTGGGCGAGCCGAGATGTCCGGTATCTACAGCATCTTGCGCAGGCGGGCCTCGAGCGCGGGCTTCGGCAGTGCCCCCACCACCGACGCCACCTCACGTCCGCCCCGGAACAGCATGAGGGTCGGGATGGTCTTGATGCCGTACGAGACGGCCGTCTCCCGGTTCTCGTCCACGTTCATCTTCACCACCGTGATCCGCCCCTGGTTGCGGGCGGCGAACTGCTCGACGACCGGGCTGACGGTGCGGCAGGGCCGGCACCACGGCGCCCAGAAGTCCACCAGCACCGGCCCGTCGGCCAGCATCACCCGGTCCACGAACGAGGCATCGGTCACCGACCGTACGGCGGGCATCGGTTCTTCCTTCCGGGCGCGAATGTCGCCGCAACCCTACGGTTCACCGGGGCCGGACCCGTCACCCGGTCCCCGTGGGACCTGGCCGTCGTCGTTCCCGCGCACGGGCGGTCATGTACCGCACCGCACGCGGAGGTCGAACGAGAAAGGTGGGACGAGTCGGCCCGGAACCGCTCAGGCGGAGGGCGGAACGGAGCTCGGGTGGCACTGGCGTCGGCCGTTCCCGCGGACGAGGGAGCCGGAGAGCAGGTAAGACGTCATCAGCAGCCGTCGGCGTACGCCGCGGAGTGCGTATGCGCTCATTGCTCGTGCTCCTCTCTCGGATCGTCGGGGCGATCACTGCGGTGGAACTGGCCGACGCCGTCTCACTTCCCGGGCGCCGCGAGCCCAGAATGCCACGTTCCGTCACGACAGGCCAGCTTTCCGCCCTTACGGGCACGTACCATGACGCCGACGGTCAGAGCCGGACGAACGGAGAGCGCCTCCCGTGCTGCTGGAACGACTGACGCAGGCCGCGCGCGAGGGCACCCTGCTCGATCTGGCCGGACCGGAGGCGTTCGACGCCCGCCGCCCCGACGTGATCTGGACGCCCGAGCGGGAGGTGACCGCCGCGTCCCTCATCGGCCTGCTCACCGCGACCGAGGGCGTGCACCCCCGGGGTGTGCGGGTGCGCGGTGCGCGCATCGTCGGCGACCTGGACTGGGAGTGGCAGCACCTGCGGGTACCACTGAGCCTGAGCGACTGCGCGCTCGAGAGCCCGATGCGCCTGGACCAGGCCTCGGTCACCGGCCTGAGCCTGATCCGCTGCCGGGTGCCCGGACTGAGCGCCGGGCAGTTGCGCAGTTCCAGCGGACTTCGCCTGAGCCGCAGCACGTTCGACGACACCGTGGTGCTGCGCGACGCCGTGGTCGAGGGGGACGTGGCCCTGGGCGGCGCCACGATCACGCCCTCCCGCCGGCACCAGAGCGCCCCGGTCGCCCTCGACGCGCACCGTCTGCGCCTGGCCGGTTCGCTGGTGCTGGAGCACCGCTTCCACGCGCTCGGCACCGTGAACCTGTCCGGCGCGCACATCGGCGGCAGCCTGCGGGGCTCCGGCGGGCACCTGGAGAATCCGGGCCACAACGCGCTCACCGCCTCGGACGCCCAGGTACTCGGAAACGTGCACCTGAGCAACGGCTTCCGGTCGCAGGGGCGGGTCACCTTCAACCGTACCCGGATCGAGGGCAACCTCAGCTGCGACGGGGGCACGTTCGAGAACCCGGACGGCGACGCCCTGGCGGCGGAACGGGTCTCGATCGGCGGCGCCCTGCAGATGCGCGGGCCGTTCCGCTCCCGGGGGCGGGTGCGGCTCGACGGGATCCGGGTCGGCGGCAACCTGGACTGCTCGAACGGCGAGTTCGACAGCGCCGGCAGCAGCGACTGCCTGCAGGCCGCGGGCAGCCACATCGAGGGAAACGTGGTCCTGCGCGGCCGGTTCCGTGCGACCGGGCGCATCGACCTGGACGACGCCCGGATCGGCGGGGCCCTGGACTGCGACGGCGCGACCCTGGTGAACCCCACCGGCCAGGCGCTGCGGGCGATGAACCTGACCGCCGGCGGCACCGTGCGCTTCGACGACGAGGACACCACCGCCCACTTCAGCGCCGAGGGGTCGGTGTGCCTGAACGGGGCCCGGGTACGCGGCTCGGTGGTGTGCGCGGGCGGCTCGTTCGTGAGTCCGGACGGGCCCGGCGGCACGGCCCTCGACCTGTCCGACACCGAGATCGACGGGAGCGTCTGGATCACCCAGAACGCTACCGTACGAGGCATTCTGCGGCTGACCCGGGGCCGGATCCGGGGCGACCTGAGTTTCCGCGACAGCACCCTCGACGGCTCGTTCAAGGGCCGCGGCATGCGGCTGGCCGGCAACTTCAGCTGGGCCCGCTCCCCCGCCCGGCCGCAGCGCGTCGACCTGCGCCGGGCCTCGGTCGGCCAGATCGACGACGACGAGAGCAGCTGGCCCCGCGCCGGGGGCCTGCTCATCGACGGCTTCACCTACGACCGGCTCAGCACCCGCGCCCCCGGCTCCCCCGCGCAGCGCCTCGAATGGATCCGCCGGCAGCCGGGTTTCGTGCCCGAGTCGTACCAGCAGCTGGTCGCCGTCTACCGCCGCAACGGGCAGCTGGCGGAAGCGACCGTGGTGGCGATGGCCCAGCAGGACGACCTGCGGCGCCGCGGCGACCTGCACGCCCCGGCCCGGCTCTGGAACTGGTTCATCGGGCGCAGCATCGGGCACGGGTACCGCCCCGCCCGCGCGGCCTGGGCCCTGGTCGCGGTCTACCTGGTCACGTTCCTGGTGGTCTGGCTGGGCGCCCGCTCCGACGCGTTCCTGCAGACCGGTGACACCGCGCCCGTGCCGTCGGTGACCTCGTCGCGCTGCGGGCCGGAGTACCCTTGCTTCGTGCCGGCCGCCTACGCCCTCGAGAGCATCGTCCCGATCCTCAACCTGCACCAGCGCGACAAGTGGCAGCCGGTCTCCACGACCGTCGCCGACCGGGCGCTGCGCGACTGGCTGTTCCTGTCGACCGTGCTCGGGTACGCGGGCACCACGCTGCTGGCGGCCGGGCTGAGCGGGCTGGCCCGGAAGACCTAGATCTGCTCGGTGCCACAACCGCACGACAGCGATGCCGGCAGAGCACGGGTGTCACCGGGGCCCATGACGAAGGGTGGACGCCGTGGTCACCACGACGTCCACCCCTCGGTCGTGATCAGGGATAGGAGACCACGTTACGCGGCACGGTGTTGCCCGCCGGGTTGGGCACGGCGCCGCCGGTGTTGTTGACGACGTTGCTGATCGTGCCCACGTCACCGAGCGAGACCGTGAGCAGGCTGCGCAGTTTCACCCCGCTCCGGTTCGGCACCTCGAAGGCGTGGTCGAGCTTCACCGCCGGGTTGGCGTTGAAGAAGGCGTACGAACCGGCGCCCCAGACCTCGTGATCGGTGACCGCGTCCGCGACCTTGTAGGCGGCGTAACCGTTCTGGGACCCGTTCATCCAGGCCGCCTGGTTCGGCACGTCGTAGGGCTTCTCGTTCTGGAAGAAGATCGTCTTGCCGCGGTTGCCGTTCCAGATCACCTCGTACTTCTGGTAGTGCTCCACGAAGAGACCGGTCGCGAGCACGTCGTCACCGTTGACGAGGAGGCCGGTGTCGCCGGTGTTCACCGACCATCCGGTCGCGGCCCCGCCGTGGTCGGCGCGCCAGGCCCAGATGTGGTCGATGATCGTGTCGTCACTGTGCACCGCGAGGGTGGTCGTGGCCTTGCCCTGCACGCTGCTGCCGACCCGGAAGAACACGTCCTGGATGCTGATCGGGTTGGCCGCGTGGTCGGTGTGCGTGCCGGCGGTGCCGACCGTCATCAGGGTCGGGCTGTTGGTGGTGCCCGCGTCGAAGGTCAGGCCGCTGATCTTCACCCCGTTGACGTCCGCGACGCTCAGGGCCGTGACACCACCCGACGGGATCAGCGTGGGGAAGCCGATTCCGGTGACAACCGTGTCGGCCCGGGTGACCTTGATGGTCTCGCTGAGCGAGTAGGTGCCCGGCGTGAAGAACAGGTTCAGGCCCTGGGCCAGCGCCTGGTTGATGCGGGCCGCGCTGTCACCGGGTCTGGCCACGTAGAACTGGCTCATCGGGATCGACGAACCGGCCGAGTTCGGCCAGCTGGTGCCGGAGGAGTTGCGCTTCAGCGACGGGACGAACACCCGGTACTTGCCCGCGCCGTCCACGTACAGGTAAGGCTTTTCGCGGGTCACCGGCGTGCTGGCCAGCGTGGTGTGCGGCGGGCTCGGGAACGCGTTGGCCGGTGCGCCCTGAACGCCGGAGTAGACCATGTTCCAGACGCCGCCGCTCCAGCTGCCGATCGAGCTGTCGCGGGTGTACCACTGCTGCTGCGAGCCCGAGGTGATGCTGCCGTCGACCTTGCTGTCGGCCAGGTACCCGCCGCTGGAGTAGCCCTGGCCGTTGTCCTGGTTGGACGGGCCGAGCGTCAGGTTGCCCTTGATGTGCACGCGCCGCATCGGCGCGGCCTGCGACACGGCCCAGCGGTCGGTGCCGCCCTCCGGCACCACGGACAGGTTCTCGGCGCTGCGCCAGAAGTTCTGGGTGGCGTTCGAGGTGTCGCCGTAGTTCCAGCCCGAGTCCACGTTGAGCGCGCCGTTGATCGTCACGTCGTCGGGGTTCAGGCCCAGCCCGGCCACGCTCGTGTAGAAGCCCAGGTTGGCCCAGACCCGCCCGTAGGTGCCGGGTTTGAACAGAAAGGCGTAGCGCTGCGTGCCGAACTGCGCCGTCGGGCTGACCAGCTGCGAGTTGAAGGCCGCGTCGACGGCCGACTGGATGGTGGCCGCGGACGTGCTCGAGTCGAAGATCTTGACGTTCGGGCCGAAGTCGGGGGTGTCGGACGTCGGGATCGAGGTGTCGCTGCCCCCGAAGACCTTGAACTCGTAGAGCGAATACCCGTACGGCGTGGCCCGGCTCGTGCCGTTCATGCGCACGTAGCGCCCGCTGCCGGTGACCGCGATGCTCTGCACCCCGGCCTGGCCGGCGGTGGTCGGCGTGATGTTCGTCCAGCTGGTGCCGTTGGCCGAGGTCTGCACGGTGAAGGCCGAGGCGTAGGCGGCCTCCCAGTTCAGCTCGATCCGACTGATCGCCTGGGTGCTGCCCAGGTCGACCTGCAGCCACTGCGGGTCGGCGAACGCGCTCGACCAGCGGGTGGCGGTGTTGCCGTCGACGGCGAGCGCGGCCTCGGTGGCGGCGCCGTTCTCGCTGGAGGACGCGGTGGCGGGCCGGCCCTGGGAGAGCAGGGTCTCGGCGGCCTGGGCCGGGAGGGCCGGGGCGAGGGTGAGGAAGCCGACGACCAGGGCGAGGATCACCGGTATCGCCAGGCGGGCGCGCGCCGGACCGCGCGCAGGACGGGGTGCGGGAGGCATCGTTGTCTCCTAGTTGAGCGATGACGAGGCAGGGACGAGCAGGAGCGCCGTGCGGGTCATTCAGGGAGGCTCACAGCGAAATCCCCCCATTGGTACCTTTCGGGCGCCTGAATGGCAACGTCCGATATCCGAGCGGTACCGGAGATGGGCCCTTCGGCCCAGGCGGGTCCCGGACGCGGACGGCCCGGGTGCCGCCGGAGCCCTGAAGCTTCCCAAAACGGCCGCACCGGGCTGGAACCGGGTGATTTCCCGGCCGGCGTCGCGACACTCGGGGTCCACCGGTCGACCGAGGTGGTGCGCCTGCGCGCGTTGGCGCACCGACGCGTCCCCCGTCGGCCCGTCGATGCACCTCGGGCGCGCCCGGATGCGGGACGATCGGCACATGATCGAGAAAGTGGTGTTCCCGAGCTCGCTGGGCCCGAAGCTCGCGGGTGTGCTCGAGGTGCCGGACGGCCCCGTGCGCGGCTGGGGGGTGTTCGCCCACGGGTTCACCCTGGGCAAGGACTCGCCCGCCGCGGCCCGCATCTGTCGGCGCCTGGCGAAGGAGGGCATCGGGATGCTGCGCTACGACAACCTGGGCCTGGGCGACTCGGAGGGCGACTGGGGCGACGGGTCGTTCACGGTCAAGATCGACGACACCGTGCAGGCGGCCCGGTTCATGGCCGACCGCGGCACCTCGGTCGAGCTGCTCGTGGGGCACTCCTGGGGTGGGGCGACCGTGATCGCGGGTGCCCGGCAGGTGCCCGGGGTGCGGGCGGTGGCGACGGTCGGGGCGCCGTTCGACCCGAGCCGGGTGGAACGGCACTACGACGCGGTGGTGGAGAAGGTGCTGGCCGAGGGATCGGCCGAGTGGCTCATCGGGGGCAAGGCGCTGACGCTGAAAAGGGCGTTCGTGGAAGACGTCCGGGGCTCGGAGCTGCGCGACCGGATCACCGAGCTGCGGATGCCGTTGCTGGTCATGCACTCGCCGACGGACAACACGGTGGGGATCGAGAACGCCAGCGAGATCTTCCGGGTCGCCCGGCACCCGCGCAGCTTCGTGTCGCTGGAGGGCTCGAACCACTTCCTGACCGGGGCCGGGCAGGCCGACCGGGCGGCGCGCATCATCAGCGCCTGGGCGGACCCCTACCTGGGGCATGCCGCTGCTCCCTCGCCCGTCCCCGGTGATTAAGGTGGGCGGAATGAAGGTTCTGTCGATCCAGTCGGCGGTCGCGCACGGGCACGTGGGTAACTCGGCCGCGGTGTTCCCGCTGCAGCGCATCGGTGTCGAGGTCGTTCCCGTGCACACGGTGAACTTCTCCAACCACACCGGGTACGGGGCCTGGCGCGGCCCGCTGATCCCGCCGTCCGAGGTGGCCGAGGTCATCCTGGGGGTCGAGGAGCGCGGCGTGTTCCCGCAGATCGACGTGGTGCTGTCCGGTTACCAGGGCGGGGCCGGCATCGCCGGGGTCATCGTCGACGCCGTGCGCCGGGTCAAGGAGGCCAACCCCTCGGCCCTGTACGCGTGCGACCCGGTGATGGGCAACGCCAAGTCCGGCTGTTTCGTGGCGCCGGAGATCCCCGACCTGCTGCGTGACGTGGTGGTGCCGGTGGCCGACATCCTCACGCCGAACCAGTTCGAGCTGGGGTTCCTGACCGGCACGTCGCCGGGCTCGCTGGAGACGACGCTGGCCTCGGCCGACCTGGCCCGTTCGATGGGCCCCTCCACCGTGCTGGTGACGAGCGTCGAGCGTCCCGACCGGCCCGAGAACACGGTCGAGATGCTGGTCGTGGACCCCGCCGGCGCCTGGATCGTGCAGACGCCCCAGCTGCCGTTCAAGGCCAACGGTTCCGGTGACGTCACGGCCGCGCTGTTCACCGCGCACCTGCGCCAGAGCGGCCAGGCGTCGGTGGCCCTGGCCCGCACCGCCTCCAGCGTGTTCGACCTGATCGACCTGACCTACCGCTCCGGCGAGCGGGAGCTGCAGCTGGTGCAGGCGCAGGAGTTCTACGCCGCGCCGCGTCTGCAGTTCGCGGTCGAGCAGGTGCGCTAGCCGAGTTCGCCATCAGGAAGAGAACCGACCTGATGGACCTCTAGCGTCGCCCTGGTCAGACGTTGTCGCACCAGGGAGACCGCACATGTCCACGTACGTTCTGGTTCCGGGATTCTTCTTCGGCCCGTGGGTGTGGGAGGAGACCGGGCGGGTGCTCCGCGAGGCCGGGCACGAGGTGCGGATCGTGGCGCTGACCGGGCAGGGCTCGGGCAGCACCGAGGGGGTCGGCGTCGAGACGCACGTCGCCGACATCCTCGGCCGGATCGACGAGGACGTGGTGCTCGTGCTGCACAGCGGCGCGACCATCGCCGGTACGGCGGCGGCCGACCGCGTGCCCGGGAAGCTGCGGCACCTGGTCTACGTGGACACGGCGCCCTTCCCCGACGGCATGGCCCAGATCGAGTTCCTGCCGCCCGAGGTGCAGGCCGCCCAGCGCGAGCAGATCCGCGTCGAGGGGCACCTGCCGCCGCCGGCCTTCGACGACCCCTCCGTGCTGGGCGGTCTCACGCCGGACGACCTGGAGCGGATGCGCCGGCTCGCCACCGCGCAGCCCGCCCCGCTGGTGCTGGAACCGGCCCGGCGCCCCGATCCGGTGCCGGCCACCCCGCGCACCCTGATCGCGAGCTCCTTCTCCGTCGATCAGGTGCGGGCGATGGTGGACGCGGGGGTCCCGGCGTTCTCGATGCTCGCCGGGCCCGGCTGGACGATGCTCGACCTGCCGACCGGGCACTGGCCGATGCTGTCGAGGCCCGGGGATCTGGCCGGGATGCTGCGGCAGATCTGACGCGGGTCGGCAGGGGACGGCCTGGTCGGTGGTGGTGGCCCGGTGGCCCACGAGAGCGCGGTGGGTTCGCGTGGGTCGGGGCGGAGCACGGCTGGCAGCTTCTGCCAGGTGCTGACAGCGGGGCGTGCGTGGTCTGACAGCGCGCGGGACGACTCTCTGGTGGCGGCCGAACCGGGCCGCGTCCACACCAGCACCGGCCACCACCTCTCCTGCGGGAGCGGCAGCCGAGAGAAGGGGGCGACCATGACGTCCACGACCATCACTCCTGACACCTCACCGCATACCTACCGATCACTGGGCGCGGCCTGGATCCCGCTCGCCGCGCTGTGCCTGGCCTTCTTCGTCGAGATGGTCGACAACACCTTGCTCTCGATCGCACTGCCGACCATCGGCCGTGACCTGGGCAGCGGCACCACCGCCCTGCAGTGGGTCACCGGCGCCTACTCCCTGACCTTCGGCGGGCTGCTGCTCACCGCCGGGTCGATGGCCGACCGGCTCGGACGGCGGCGGGTGCTGCTCGTCGGGCTCAGCGTGTTCGGCCTGCTCAGCCTCGGCGTCATCGCGGTCACCGACACCAGCCAGCTGATCGTGCTGCGCGCCCTGCTCGGCATCGCGGCCGCGGCGATGGCACCGATCACCAACTCGCTGGTGTTCCGGCTCTTCGACGACCAGAAGCTGCGGATGCGGGCGATGACCATCATGATCATCGTCGGCATGTCCGGGTTCGTGCTCGGCCCGCTGCTCGGCGGCTCGGTGCTGATCCACTTCGAGTGGCAGTGGCTGCTCATCGTCAACGCGCCGATCGCCCTGATCGCGTTCGTCGGAGTGCGGCTCGGCGTCCCGGCCGACGACCCGGCCGGGCTGACCCACGACAAGCTCGACCTTCCCGGCGCAGTGCTCAGCGTCCTCGCCATCGGTCTCGCCTGCTACTCGCTGACCAGCGGGGTCGATCACGGCTGGCTCTCCGGCGTCACGATCGCCTCGGTGCTCGGCGCGATCGCCGCGGCCATCGGCTTCGTGGTGCGGGAACAGCGCAGCTCGGCCCCCATGCTCGACCTCACCCTGTTCCGCAACGGCACCGTGCGCGGCGCCACCATCGCCCAGGTCGGCACCTCGATCGCCATGGCCAGCGTGATGTTCGGCCTCATCCTGCACTTCCAGTACGCCTACGGCTGGAGCCCGGTGCGCGCCGGTCTGGCCAACCTGCCGATCATCGTCACGATGCTGGTGGCCACTCCCCTGTCCGAGAGCCTGGTCAAGCAGTTCGGCCACCGCATCGCCTGCGTCATCGGCGCGCTGTTCCTGACCGGGTCGCTGGTCGGCCTGTCGTGGGGTGTCGAGCACGGGTACCTCGCCATCGCGGCGTCGATGGTCGCGATGACCGTCGGTCTGCGCACCGTCATGACGATCTGCGCCATCGCCCTGGTCGACGCCATGCCGGCCAACCGCACGTCGATCGGCACGGCCCTGAACGACACCGCGCAGGAGGTCGGCACCAGCATCGGCACGGCCGTGGTCGGCACGCTGATCGCGGCGCTGGTCACCTCGCAGCTGCCGGCCGGGGTGTGGAGCGCCGACCTGGTGGCCTCGTTCTTCCACGGCGAGCGCATCACCTACGCGGTGCTGGCCGCGATCGTCGGGGTGGTCGCGATCGGCGGGGCGCTGACGCTGACGGACTCCCGCTCCACCGACGAACCGCACTGAGCCGAGCCGTTCCGGGTCCGCGGGGCGGATCGGGCATGGTCACGAACGTCTTCGTGGCCAGGCCCGATCCGCCCCTCCGGCGTCGGCGCAGTCGATCAGCCACCGGTCAGGGGACGGGGTCCTCGCGCAGGATCGCGGTGTGCAGCTCGCGCAGGGGCCCGCCGGGGCGGGTGCCGAGTTCGTCGCGCAGGGCCGTGCGCAGCCGCTCGAACACGCGCAGGGCCTGGCCGGGCATCCCCTGCCGGTGCAGGGCACGCATCAGGTCGGCGTGGAGCTGCTCGTCGAGCGGGTGCTCGCGCACGGCCTCGGTCAGCAGCTCACCGGCCGGCCCGGGCTGCCCGGCGAGCAGGTGGGCCCGGGCCAGTCCCTTCACCGCGCGCAGCCGCAGGCGGTCCAGCTGCTGGGCCTGCCCGTCGAGCCAGGGGTGGTTCTCCACGTCGGGCAGGGCGTTTCCGCGCCACAGGGCCAGTGCCTCGCGCAACGGCGCGACCTGCGGTGGGCGTTCCTCCCCGGCGCGGACGAGACGCTCGGCCCGGCCGGCGTCGACCGCGTCCGGGGGCAGGTCGAGCTGGTAGCCGTGCGAGCGGCCGAGGATGGGGGCGCCCGGGCCGAGGGCGCGGCGCAGGAACGAGACGTGGCTCTGCAGGGTGTTGGCGGCGGTGCGGGGGGCGTCGTCGCCCCAGACGATGTCGATGAGCCGGTCCGCGCTCACGAGGTGCCCGGCGTTCAGGGCCAGCACACCGAGCACCGTACGGCGGCGGGCGCCCGGTACCGGTCGCACGGTCCCGTCCACGACGATCCCGACCGGCCCCAGCAGGGTGATCCGGATGGCGGGCGGGGTCTCCGGGACGGCGGGACGCCCGGGCAGGACCATCCCGAGGCGTTCGGCCTCCCGGTCCGCGCCGGCCAGCAGGCGCGTCCCCTCGTGCCGCTCGTCGGGGTCGCCGTGCTCGAGCAGGGCCTGCCCGAGACGCTGCTGCGACAGGCAGTGCGCGGGCCAGTGACCGAGCGCCAGGTTGTGCTCGACGGCGCGGCGCAGGTGCGCGATGCCGGCCCGGTGCTCGCCGGTGGTCAGGGCGGCCAGGCCGAGGGCGTGCCGGGCCGAGCCGAAGCAGGTCATGGCCAGGCTCCCGGTGACCGGCAGGTGGCCGTACGGCTCGAGCAGGCGGTACAGGGTCGCGGCGAAAGAGGCGTCCCCGAGCCGGTTCGCGGCCTCCGCCGCACCGTTGACCGTGACCAGCCAGGCGCTCGAGGCCGGCGTCCCGGCCAGTCCGGTGCCGCCGAGGCGGGCGATCGCCCCGGCCGCGACCAGGTCGTCGCCGGCGGCGACGGCCGACACCGCGAGCGCGGCCAGCAGCGAGTCGTCCTGCTCGCCGAGCGCGGTGTTGTCGACCTCTTCGCGCAGCGCGGGCAGCAGCTCGCCGAGGCGGCCCTGGAACCAGCGGATCGTGACGATCTGGCCCCGGTACCAGCCCGCCGCGTCGGCGTCGCCGCAGCGTTCGCCGCGAGCCGCGCAGTCGGCGGCCATCGTCTCGGCGCGGTCCAGGTCGCCGGCGCGGATGGCGAGCATGACCTCGACGGCCGCGGCGGCGTAACCGTAGGCCTGGTGGTCGTTCTGCGCGAGGGCGCGTCGCAGGCGGGCCCGGGTGCGCCCGGCGTGCGGGTCCCCGGCGAGGTACTGGTCGACGGTCAGCCAGAGCATGCCCGCGAGCATGTCGCCGGGGCGGGTGGTGCGGCCGGCGGTGAGCAGGAGCTCGCGGGCCAGGCGGGTGCGCAGTTCGGTGTGCTGCGGGCCGAGCAGGCAGTGGTGGGCCAGGCTCAGCACCTGGGCCAGGACCTCGGGATCGTCGGCGCACCGGGCCTCTTCGAGGGTCTCCAGGACGCGGTCGTGGGTGCCATCGACGTAGTCGAGCTCGGCGGCGACCCGGGCCCGCAGGGCCAGGGCCAAGCCGGCGGGGACGTCCGGGTGCCGGGCGGCTCGTTCCTGGCGGGAGAGGACGCGGGCCCGGTCGGCGTCCTCGCGGTGCTCGTGCACCCACAGCCCGCCGAGGCCGAGAGCCGCGGCGGCCGCCGACGCCGGGTCGTCCTGCGCGACGGCCCGGGTCCAGGCCAGCTCGAACCAGGTCCGGGCCGAACGCAGGTCGCCGGCGGTCCACAGGGCGTGGTTGCCGCGGGCGACGAGGTCGGCGACCGCGGGCCGGGCCGGTGTGTGCGTGAGCGTCATCGTTCCCTCCCGAACCGAAACGGTCGGGGCCGATGATGCGCCGGTGACCACCGCGTCCACCATCGAATTGCCCGATGGTCCCGGCCCGTCGCCGGGAGGTATCTACAGGCCGGAGAGGTCGTCCGGGACCGAGGCGACGACGATGTCGTCGCGGAACTGCTCGAGGGCCTCCTCCTGGAGGTAGCCGTCGACCGCGACCTCGGGGGCGATGGCGAGCCACCAGTCGAAGATCTCCTGCACGCGGGCCCGGGGCACCGTGACCGTCAGCGGCGGGCCGCTGAGGAACGTGCAGGACACCAGACCGGGCCGGAGCGGGTCGGGTTCCAGGCGCACGACACCGGGAAGCACGACGGGTTCCATCACCGGGCCAGCCTAACCATCGCCGTCCGTGACGCCGGATACACGCGGGGCGTCAAGCTTTTCCTAACTCTCTGCAGGGCGGTTGTGCTTCTTGTCCGTTTTCGTCACGGTGGGGGTCGTGACGACAAGTGTGCGACCGGAGCCGGCCTCAGACCTCGCGGAGCACTGGCTCGACACCGGCGGCATCCCGGTCCTGGGTCACGACGGCGTCAAGACCTACCCCCGGCGTTCCGACCTGCGCCGCGCCGAGGCCCGGGCCGCCGCCCGGCGCGCCTCGCACGGCCGTCCCTCGGCCGGCAGCCGCCTGCCCAGCCGTCAGCGTCCGCCCGCCCCGGTCTCCGCGCCGCGCAGTGCCGAGGCCCTGCGCCGCGGCACGCTGCAGTCGCGCTTCCAGCAGCCGCTGGCCCCGACCCCGGCGGTGCTGCCGATCCCCCGCGCGCACCCGGGTCGCCCGGCCGGCATCGACGTCCCGGTGCCCCCGGCTCCGGCCGACGCGTTCCACCGTCCCGGTCCGCAGACCCCGTCCGTCCCGCTGGCCGTCAACGCCGACTGGGGCCTGGACCTCGACGACGCCCCGGCCGGTGAGCCCACCTCCCGCCGCCGGCTCGGCCGCTTCCAGGGCACCGCCACCCGGCTGCTGGTGATGGCGCTGGTCGTCGGGGCCGAGGGCGTCGCGGTCGCGCAGTTCGCCGGGCCGATCGACACCGACAGCAGCGCCGCCACCGCGGCGTTCGCGCTCGACGGGGTGCAGGAGACCGCGAGCACCGACACCGCCGCCGCCGATGCGACTGCCGCAGCTGAGGCGGCCGAGGCGGCCGAGTTGAGGGCCGCCACGCTCAAGAGCGTCGAAGAGGGCACCTCGGCCAAGGCGCAGGCCGCGTCGCAGTCCCGCGAGGCGGGCGTCGAACAGGCCCGCAAGGCGAAGGCCGCGGCCGCCAAGGCGAAGAAGGAGGCCGAGGCGAAGGCCGCGAAGGCCGCCGCCGAGGCCAAGGCGGCGGCGAAGGCCAAGGCCGCCGCGGCGGCGGCCGCTGCCGCCGAGAGCGGGTCGAGCGAGACCTCCAGCGGCACGGGCGCGCTGTCACTGGCGAACTCCCGCAAGAACCCGCAGGCCGCCGCCAAGATCCTGCTCACCGACCGCGGCTGGTCGTCCGCGCAGTACACCTGCCTGGACTCGCTGTGGACGCGGGAGAGCAGCTGGAACTACCAGGCCACCAATCCCTCCTCCGGCGCCTACGGCATCCCGCAGTCACTGCCCGGCAGCAAGATGGCCGCGGCCGGTTCGGACTGGAAGACGAACCCGGTCACCCAGATGCGCTGGGGTCTGGACTACATCGCCGACCGCTACGGCACCCCGTGCGGTGCCTGGGAGCACAGCGAGTCGGTGGGCTGGTACTGAGGGCCGGCTCCTCCGGGGCTCTCTCCCCCGTAACGGTCGCTCGGGCCGGTCGGTCGCTCGGGCCGGTCGGTCGCTCGGGCCGGTCGGTCGCTCGGGCCGGTCGCTCGGCCTGTCGCTCGGGCCGTTGCCGATGCGGCGCGACTCTCGTGACGAGATGCGGACCGGCCGATCGCGAGACCAAGGCCCGATCCGATCGCGAGCCAGGCACGGTCCGACCGCGGGCCAGGCCCGATCCGACCGCAGGCCGGCCTGTCCTCGTCGAAACCCGGCCCGGGCGCGGCGTGCCTGCCGGCCGAGGCGTCAGCGAGACCCCGGCTCGCACCGAACCGAGAGACCCGCGTCCTCCAGCCCCACCGCACTCCCGCTCAGCACTCCCGCCCAGCACCCCCGATCGGCACCCCCGATCGGCACCCCCGATCGGCACCCCCGATCGGCACCCCCACTCGGCACCCCCACTCGGCACCCCCACTCGGCACCCCCACTCGGCACCCCCACTCGGCCCGGACGTGAGCCACCCGTCGAAGATCACCGGAATAGAACGACCGGGCCCCGAATTGGTCTCAACCTGTCAGCACGGCTCGTGACTGACGTGACGCAGCACACCACTGCGTACAGTTGAAGGTTCAATCATTCCGCCGAATGATTTACATGAATCTTCAAGCACTTGGGGTCACGATGACGTTCACAACGAATGAGACGACCACTCCCGCGGCCGGGATCCGGACGCAGGTGACGGTCCCGCTGGCCTTCCCCGACGGCTACACGACCACGGCCGAGGTCTTCACCTTCACCGGGCTGACCGACGGGCGCGAGCACCTGGCCCTCGGCCTGGGCGACTGGCGGGCCCGGCTCGAGCACGGCCCGGCGCCGCTGGTGCGCCCGCACAGCGAGTGCCTGACCGGCGACGTGTTCGGCTCCCAGCGCTGCGACTGCGGTCCGCAGCTGCGCGAGGCGGCCGAGACCATCACCGAGGCCGGCGGTTTCCTGCTGTACCTGCGCCAGGAGGGGCGGGGCATCGGCCTGTACGCCAAGCTCGACGCCTACGCGCTGCAGGACCAGGGCCTGGACACCTACGAGGCCAACCTCGCCCTCGGGCGCGGTGAGGACGAGCGCGACTACACCGCCGCCGCGCAGATGCTGCTGGCGCTGGGCGCCGACCGGATCCGCCTGCTCAGCAACAACCCGGACAAGGCACGGCAGCTGGAGTCCCGGGGGGTGCGGGTCACCGAGCACGTCCCCACCGGCGTGCACCTGTCGGAGGCGAACGAGCGCTACCTCCTGGCCAAGGTCACGCACACCCACCACACCATCGCTCTGCCGCTCGCCGGCTGAACCATCGCTGGGAGAACCACCATGACGAGCACCACCCCGTCGTCCACCGTCACCGAAAAGGCCGCCACCACGGCCGTTCCGCTGAACGACCTGCTGGCCCACCGCTGGAGCTCACGGGCCTTCGACCCGCAGCACGAGCTGAGCGAGCCGCAGGTCAGCGCGCTGCTCGAGGCCGCCCGCTGGGCGCCCAGCGCCTCCAACACCCAGCCCTGGCGGTTCGTCGTGGCCCGGCGCGGCACCGCCGAGTTCGACGCCGTGCTGGACACGCTCGCCGGAGGCAACCAGGTCTGGGCCCGGCACGCGTCCGCCCTGCTGGTCGTGGCCGCACAGGGCACCGACCGGCCGTGGGCGCTGTACGACACCGGCCAGTCCGTGGCACTGCTGTCCGTGCAGGCCGGGCACGAGGGCCTGGCCGCGCACCAGATGGGCGGTTTCGACCGCGAGCGCCTGCAGGCGGCACTGCCCGACGGCGTGACCCCGCTGGTGGTCGTCGCCCTGGTCCGGCGCAGCGAGCACACCCGGCTGCCCGAGCCGTTCGCGGGCCGGGAAACCGCCGGGCGCGAACGTCTTCCGCTGGAGCAACTGATGCTCTCGCTGCGCTTACCCACCGCGTCCTGAGCGCCGGGGACCGCGATGACTCGCATACCCACCCAGACGCACGGTGAGGGACGCGCGTCGGCCCCACGGCGTCCGTTCGTGCTGCTCAGCTGTGCCGTCTCGATCGACGGTTACATCGACGACACCACCCCGCAGCGCCTGCTGCTCTCGAACGACGCCGACTTCGAGCGGGTGGACGCCGAACGGGCCGCCTGCGACGCGATCCTGGTCGGGAGTTCGACGATCCGTCACGACAACCCCCGGCTCCAGGTGCGTTCGGAGGCGGCCCGCCGCGAACGTCAGGACCGCGGCCTGCCGCCCACCCCCCTGCGGGTGACGGTCACCGGCAGCGGCGATCTCGACGCCGGAGCACGCTTCTTCGATCCGGTGGACGGTGCGGGCCCGGTGGTCTACGCCTCCACCCCAGCACGTCACCGGGCCCAGGAACGGGTCGGGCACGTGGCCACCGTCGTCGACGCCGGTGACCCGCTCGACCTGCACCTGATGCTGGCCGACCTGACCGGGCGAGGGGTGCGCCGTCTGATGGTCGAGGGCGGCTCGGCCATGCACACCCAGTTCCTCGGGGCCGGGCTGGCCGACGAACTGCAGCTCGTGGTCGCGCCCGTCTTCGTCGGCGACTCCGGCGCACCGCGTTTCGTGGGCGACGGCGAGTTCCCGTTCACCAGCGGCCATCGCGCCCAGCTGGCGGCGGCCACCCCCATCGGCGACGTGGTGCTGCTCCGATACACCCTCAGCGACAGGACTTCTCCGGTATGACCAGGATCGACGACACCGACCGGCGCCGGCTGACCCGGGCCGTCGAGCTGTCACGCCGCTCACCCCTGTCCCCGACCCACTACGCGGTCGGCGCCACGGTCTTCTCGGCCGAAGGCCAGCTTCTGGCCGGAGGTTTCACCGGCGAGACCGACCCGGCGTACCACGCCGAGGAGGCGGCGCTGGCCAAGCTGACCGGCACCGATCTGCGCGGCGCCACGATCTACACCTCGCTGGAGCCGTGCACCTTCCGCCGCTCGCGGCCGGTGCCGTGCACGCAGCTGATCCTCGACGCCGGCCTCACACGCGTGGTGCTGGCCCTGCGCGAGCCGTCACTGTTCGCCGACTGTGTGGGGGTGCAGACGCTGGTGGACGCGGGGGTCGAGGTGCTCGAGATCGCGGATCTCGGGCCGGTGGTCCGGGAGATCAACGCACACCTGCTCCAGCACGGCGAAGAGGGCCGCCCCGGCGACCAGACGCCGGGACGACCCTCTTCGTAGAACCGTTCGGGACTACCGCACGGTCAGCGTGAACGACTGCAGTGCCGTCCCCGCGGTGCTCACCGCCGTGAGCGTCAGGCGGTAGGTGCCCCGGACCGTCGGCGTGCCCGACAGCGTCGCCGTCCCGTCGTTGTTGCTGACGAAACGCACTCCGCGCGGCAGGATCCCGAGCGCGTACAGCGTGGCGTCCGGGTAGCCGGCGGTGGTGACCGGGAAGGTGAACGCCGTGCCCGCCGTCGCCGTCGCGTTGTTCGCGCTGGTGAAGACCGGGCTCTGGCGCACCGCGACGGTCAGCGTCTGGGTGGCAGTGCCCGCACTGTTGGTCGCGGTCACCGTCACCGGGTAGCTGTCACCGCTGGTCGGCCGGCCGCTGATCGTGCCGCCCCCCGTGGTGTTGGCCGTGAAGGTCAGGCCCGGGGGCAGGCCCTTCACGCTGACCACCGGGGTGGGCGAACCGGTGCTGGTGATCGCCTTGGAGAAGCTCAGCCCCACCGTCGCGGTCGCCGAGGCCGACGACGTGATCACCGGGGTCCTGACCACCGTCAGGGTGAACGCCTGGGTCACCGTGCCGGCGCTGTTCGTCGCCGTCAGCGTGAGCGGGAAAGTGCCGGTGGTGGAGGTCTTCCCGGCCAGGACGGCGGTGCCGCCGGTGCCGGGGGTGAAGGTCACGCCCGAGGGCAGGGTGCCCGTGCTGCGCAGCGTGGCCGCCGGGTAGCCGGACGTCCTGACCGCGAACGAGAACGCCGTGCCGGCGCTCGCCGCGGTGCCCGCCTCGCTGGTGAAGGCCGGGGGCCCGGCGACGGTCAGCGTGAACGCCTGGGTCGTCGTGCCCTGCGCGCCGACGGCGGTCAGGGTCAGCGGGTAGCTGCCCGCCGAGCCGGCCGCCGGGGTGCCGGCCAGGGTGGCGCTGCCGTTGCCGTTGTCGGTCAGGGTGACGCCGGCGGGCAGGTCACCGGTCGCGGTGATCGTGCGGGCCGCCGGGGCGGTGGTCACGGCGAAGGTGCCCGCGGTGCCGACGGTCAGGCCGGCGGTGGCGGCGCTGGTGAAGACCGGGCCGTTCGAGGGCAGCGTCAGCTGGGTGGAACCGCTGACCCAGCCGGACCATTCGCCGCCGTAGGAGGAACCGAACGCCGCGCCGTTGACCTTGGTGCCGGCGGGCACGGTGACCGGGGCGGCGGTCGAGCCGCTGCTGGTCACGGTGACCACACCGTCCTGCACGTAACCGGTGACCGAGGGGTTCGCGCCCATCCCGGCCCGGGCCCAGGCCTGCTGCTCCGACAGGACGGTGGAGGCCTCCTTCAGGGACAGGTTGACCAGCGGGGTGTCGGTGGTGAAGACGCTGCGGTACTGGCTGATGATGCTCGACATGAGCTGCAGGCCGAGGTAGTCCGGGCCGGTCAGGTTCGAGACGTGGGCGTAGAACGGCCGGGGGTCGTTCGAGAGGATGAAGCGCAGGTCGTTGGTCGTGTCGGTGGGCACGATGTACGACGCGAAACCGGTCTTCGGGTCCAGCGGGGCGGACAGGCAGGTGGCGGTGGCCGGGTTGTCCTCGCAGTAGCCGCTGCCGCCGTCGGCCCGGGACAGGTAGATCCAGTTGTACTCGTCGACCTGCTCCTCCTTGGTCGACACGTTGTAGTACACGGCGACCGGGTGACGGGGCACCGTGGTCGCGGCGCCGACGGGCCGGGCCCCGGTCTCGCGGGAGGCGTCCGCACCGGCGTACCGGATGCCGGTGGCGGTCAGGGCGGCGGCGAAGTTCGGGTTGTCGACCGGCTGCTCGGGCAGGCGGAACAGGCCCGAGTGCTCACCGGAGAGGTACTCGGTGGCGTCGAAGTCCAGGCCCAGCGCCTTGCCCCGGGCGATGTTGTCGCTGATCTCGGAGCTGATCGCGGCCTGGCTGATCCACGAGATGTTGCTGCCGTCGGCCGCGACCGCCTTGCCGTCGGTGGTCTCGCACACCCACGGCACGACCGCCGTGTTCTGCTTACAGCCCTGGTAGATGTGCTGGTAGCCGTGGTTGAGCCAGCGGAACTGCGACTTGTTCGCGACCAGCGCCTTGGTCAGCTCGTCGGTGCCGTTCCAGGCGTTGCCGTCGCGGTCGTTCAGCGAGTAGTACCCGTTGAACGGCAGGGTGACGGTGTAGTCGTTGGCCTTCTGCCAGGCCACGACCTGGTTCACATCCGAGGCCGTCATGCGGATGTCGGGCGTGGTCACGGTGACCGACGCCGGGCAGTCCTCGGTCGGCGTGCAGTTGTTCGTGCTGTCCCAGCGCGCGTCGTAGCTGAACGCGTCGTCGTAGTGGAACGTGAAGTAGTTGCGGTTGATGCCGAAGTGGGTGCCCTTGGTGACCCAGCTGACGATGCCGTGGGCCAGCTGCCGGTACTGCGACAGGCTCGTGCTCATCGCGCCGGTGATCACCATCTTCTCGACGCCGCCGTTGGCGTAGACGCCGACGAGCGAGCCGGGGGCGCTCGAACCGGGCACCGGCACGGTGACGAACGGGGTGAAGGTGCCGCCCGCGGGCATCACGTCGGCGCCCGCCGGGGTGGCGATGAACCCGTAGGTGCCGACGCCGATCGTCAGGTTGCCGGACAGGTAGCCGAACCCGTCGGCCTTCGCGGCATCGGTCGCCGTGGCGGTCATCCCGGTCAGGTCACCGGCGAAACCGTTCGGGGCGGCCGCGTAGTTCAGGCCGACCGTGGGGTTCGCCCACTGGTAGCTGTCGACCTGGCGCACCCCGAACTGCGCCTCGTAGCTGGTGAGGGCGGCCAGTTCGGCGGCCGGCAGGCCCCCGCCGAGGTCGTCGGGCAGGACGACGGCGTTGAACTTGCCCTCGGTGCCGTCGGCCAGGTAGCCGGCGGTGATCGCGGGCCGGGAGGCGTCCGCGAGGTCGACCTCGGTGAACGGCACGCCCTCGGTGGTGAACTGGTCGGTGATGGCCTTGACCCACACGCTGCCGTCGTCGACCACCAGGGCGCGCAGGTTGATACGGGCACCGGCCGCGGAGGCGGGGCCGGCGGCGGTGACCGCGGCGGTGGCGGTCAGGCCGAGGGCCACCGCCACGCTGAGCAGCGCGGCGGCCGGGCGGCGGGTTCGGCGGCCCACCGGGCCGCGAGTGGGCAGGGACAATCGCATCGGTCCACCAGACGGAGTCGGGTCAGGGCAGTGAGGTCCGATGCTCAGTCGGCCACGGACAGTCACCGGTCCCCGAACCGTAGGACACCACTCCCACCCTCAGTGCCGGTCCGGAGCCGAAATCACCCGCCCGGCGTGGCATTATGCACCGAAACCGGGCAGGCCCGGGTGACGCGTCGTGGCCCTCTACGACGATGGGGGACGCGCCGGGCTCAGTCGCCGATCAGGGTGGCCGCCGCCGAGGTGGCCGCCGAGCGGGCGAGCGCCGCGGTCGCGGCGGTCGCGCTGACCTGCACGAGGCGCTTGCGCACCACCGCGTTGACCTGGGCGGTCGTGACCGGCCCGGTGGTCACGACCGCTCCGGCCGACACCCGGCCCGTCTCCGGCGAGAACGACCGCGCCCCACTGCCGGCCGGGGGCAGCCCCTGCTCGACCAGGTCCTGGTCACCGGCGACGGCCACCTGCCAGACCAGGTAGCCCAGCCGCACTCCCCCGTCGGCCGAGTACGTGCAGCCGTCGAGCTGCCGCCGCCCGTCGGTGGCCGTGCGCGGATCCGGAACCCCCTCGCCGACGTCAGTTTTCAGCAGGCGGCCGACCTGGGCCGCGGTCAGGCCGGCACAGGTCGTGGCCGGTGCGCCGGTCCCGGTCCCGGTTCCGGTTCCGGCTCCGGGGCTGTCCGTGGTGGACGTGGTGGTCACGACCGGGCTCGCCGCACCGCTCGCGCCGGGCACCGCCGACGCACCGGCTGCCGGTGACGGAGTGACGACCGCGCCGGCTTGCGCACCGGAGGACCCCGAGGAGCAGGCGGACATCAGTGCCGTCAATGCCGTCAATGCCACCGGGAGGGCCAGAACCGCCCACCGCCGGGACGATTCGGCACAACGGGACTCGGACCGGCGGGGCGCGGACATGAGGGATGCTCCTGACCTGGATCGAGGCTGCTGCCGGCCCCGTGACGAGGCCGACATCAGATTGCCGCACGGTCACCGGAAAGCGGGGCGGACCGGTCGTGTGTCGCCGGTCCGCAACGATTCTCGTCCGGACGAACCGGGCATCCCGACCCGCCGGGCGCTTCGGGATGGGCGGATACGCGAACTCCGGACCGGAACGACCGTCACACCAGGTAGTCAGATCCTGCGTTCGGTGACTCCGTGCGTCAGCTGTGATGAAGCAACTCACTGGAGCATTGCCACCCTGCGCTGCCGTCACTCACTCTGAGTCGGCAGGCCGGAGAGCGGACGAGGACGGACGAGGGGAGCCCACGGGTGCGCATCGCACTGATCACCGAGGGCTCCTACCCGTTCTCGCACGGCGGCGTCAGCACCTGGTGCGACCAGCTGGTGCGCGGCCTGCCCGAACACGACTTCGAGGTGGTGGCCCTCACCGCGACGGGCACCGAGAAGCTCCAGTGGGACCTGCCCGGCAACGTCGGCGCCGTGCGGTCGCTGCCGATGTGGGGCGAGGCGCGCCGCACCGTGGGCCGGACCGGGTTCGCCCGCCGGTTCCGCCCGGGCCGGCGCCACGCCGTGCGCCCGCTGGTGCGGGGCGACCTCGACCCGGTGGCCCGCGCCGGGGCCCACGACCTCGTGCACGCCCTGATCGAGCCCGACCTGCAGCTGGCCGGGGACCGGTTCCGCTCGGCCCTGCGCACCTGGGCCCGGATCGCCCCCGACCACGACCTCGAGGGCGCCCTGCTCTCACCCGAGCTGATCAGCGTGCTCATGGACGCCTGGCCCGCCGAGGAACTGGCCGTCAACTGGGGCGGCTGCGAGCGCGGTGTGCCCACGGTGGCCGACGCGGTGACCGCGGCCCGCCTGCTGACCCACATGCTGCGTCCCCTGGAGCACCGCCCGCCGGTGGCCGACGTCGTGCACCTGGTCTCGAACGGCATCGCCGGCCTCGTCGGGCTGGCCGCGAAGTGGCGCCACGGCACACCTTTCGTGCTGTCCGAGCACGGCGTGTACCTGCGTGAGCGGTACCTGTCGTTCGGCCGCTCGACCTACGCGCGGCCGGTGAAGTGGCTGCTGCTGCGCTTCTACCGCCTGCTCTCCAGCGCGGTCTACGCGGAGGCGGCACTGGTCGCGCCGGGCAACGTGTACAACCAGCGGTGGGAGACGTGGGACGGCGTGCCCGACAACGTCATCCGCACCGTCTACAACGGCGTCGACCCGGCCGAGTTCACGCCGGCGGACACCGAGCCCGAGGTGCCGACCATCGCCTGGGTCGGGCGCATCGACCCGATCAAGGACCTGGAGACGCTGGTGCGCGCGTTCGCGCTGGTGCGTCAGCGCTGCCCGCAGGCCCGCCTGCGGGTGTTCGGCGGCACGCCGGCCGGCAACGAGGACTACCGCAGCGCGCTCGAGCAGCTCGCGACCGACCTGGGCCTGGGTGACTCGGCCTGCTTCGAGGGCCGGGTCGAGTCGGTGCAGGACGCCTACGCCGCCGGTCACCTGGTCGCGCTCACGAGCATCTCCGAGGGATTCCCCTACACCGTGATCGAGGCGATGAGCTGCGGCCGGGCCACCGTGTCCACCGACGTCGGCGGCGTGGCCGAGGCCGTCGGGGACGCCGGCCTGGTCGTGCCGCCGCGCGACCCGGCGGCCTTCGCCGACGCCTGCGTGCAGCTGCTCACCGACGACGCCGAACGCCGCCGTCTGGCCGCGCGCGCCCGGGACCGGGTGATCGAGCTGTTCACGCTGGAGCAGTCCCTGACCGCGTTCCGCACCATCTACGCCGACGTCCGGAGCGGCGTCGACCGTGAGGGAGCCCTGGCCGGCCGGGAGGTGCTGGTGTGAGCGCGCCCTCGATGATGGAGCCCACCGGCGCGGGCCCGGTCCGGATCCCGCTGTCCGGCGCCCGCACCGTGCTGCCGGGCCTGCCCGGCTGGGCCGGCGCCCCGGCCACGGCCGTGCACCGCCGCTGGAACGGCCACGAGCGCCGCTCCCGGGAACGGCTGCGGCGCCTGAGCCGCGACTACGACGCGCTGTGCACCTCGGCGGTCGACGCCGCCGAGATCGCCGCCGGCCTGGAGGCCTCGGGCTTCACCGACGGCTCGGCCCGCGAGTACGGCTACCCGGGTGTCTTCGGCCTGGCCGAGGCCCTGTTCCGGCTCACGCCCCGTCTCGCCGACCGGCGCCCGGGCCGCCTCGCCAACCCGTGGGCCGAGCGTCCGCTGCGTCACCTGGCGCGGGGACTGACGTTCGCACTGCCGGGCCTGGTGCTGGTCGCCTGCCTGCCCGCCCTGAGCAGCGGCGCCGACCGGGTGACGCTCGTGCTGGCGATGCTGCTCGGGTGGCCGGCCAGCCAGGCCATGGCCTTCCTGGGGTACTCCCTGGAGGGCCGGCGCCACCCCCGCGCCGCGGCTGCCGTCCTGCTGCTCGGCCTGTGCGTGTCCGCGCTCGTCGCCGGGCTTCTCGCCCTCGCCGCCCACACCCTCGGCGCGTCCGCCCCGGTCGTCGCGATCGCGGCCGCCGAGATCGTCTACGTCACGTCCGCCGCGGTCGTGCTGGTGCTGGGCAACGAGCTGATCGTGCTCGGGGCCCTGGTGCCCGGGGTGGTCGCGGCGGCGTGCTCGCGGTGGGTGCCCGGTCTGCCCGACCCGGTGCTGGTCGCCGGGGCCGTCTCCAGCGTGGCCCTGGTGCTCGTCGCGGCGCTCGCCATCTGCGCCGGCGCGCGGATTCGCGACCTGCGCGGCGGTTTCCGGGTGCTGACCCGGCACGACCTGACCGAGGTGGTCTTCCACCTGGGCTACGGTCTGGCCGGCGGCGTCCTGGTCACCCTGCCCGCCCTCGGCGGGTCGGCCACGGCCGCCGGCGGGCTGGCCCTGCTGCCGGTGATCTGGTCGATGGGCGGCGCCGAGTGGAGCGTCGTGTGGCTGCGCCGGCGCTCGTTCGACCTGCTCAACGAGACCATCTCGGTGCCCGGGTTCCAGCGTTCCGTGCGGCGTCTGGCCCTCACCGGCACGGTGCGGTACCTGCTCCAGCTCACCGTTCTCACCGGCCTGCTGGTGGCCGGGTTCCGCCTGACCGGCGGCGCGCTGCCCGACCGGCCGCTCACCGTCGCCCTGCTGGCCGGCTGGCTGCTCGGCGGTGGCCTCTACCTGGCCCTGACCCTCTCGTCGCTGTCGGGGGTACGCACCGTCGTGCCCTGCCTGCTGCTGGCGGTCGCGGTCGGCCTGGCCGCACACACCCTCCTGACCTCACCGTTCGCGATGCTCGCGGCCCCCGTGGCCCTGGTGATCGCTCTGGCCCCGGCGCTGCGTCGCACCGTGGCCGACCCGGTACGGCACATGTGAGAGGCGAGGCCCGCCTCTCCCGCCGTCCCCCGAAACCTCAGTCCGCGCGTCCCACATTTTCTGCCCCTGAAGGAGAATCAGCGTGAGCACCGAATCCACCCTGGTCGCTGTCACCGGAGCCGACGGCTTCATCGGGTCCCACCTGGTCGAGGCCCTCGTCGAGCGCGGCCACCGTGTGCGGGCGATGGGCCTGTACAACTCCTTCGGCAGCTACGGCTGGATGGACACCCTGCCGCAGGACGTCATGGCCAACGTCGAGGTCGTGCTCGGTGACGTGCGCGACCCCGGCTGCGTCGAGCCGTTCCTGGCCGGCGTCGACACCGTCTACCACCTGGCCGCGCTGATCGCGATCCCGTACTCGTACACGGCGCCGCGCTCGTACGTCGAGACCAACGTGCTGGGCACCATGAACGTGCTGGACGCCGCCCGCCGTCACGGCACCGGCCGCGTCGTGCACACCTCGACCAGCGAGACCTACGGCACCGCCCGCACCGTCCCGATCAGCGAGGACCACCCGCTGCAGGCCCAGTCCCCCTACGCCGCCAGCAAACTCGCGGCCGACAAGCTGGCCGAGAGCTACCACCTGAGCTTCGAGACGCCCGTGGTGACGCTGCGCCCGTTCAACACCTACGGCCCCCGGCAGTCCAACCGGGCCGTGATCCCCACCGTCGTCGCGCAGCTCGCGGCCGGCAAGAAGGTCATCGACCTGGGCGCCGTCACCCCGACCCGCGACTTCCAGTTCGTCAAGGACACCGCCGCCGCGTTCGTCACCGTCGGCACCGCCGCCGCCGGGTCGGTGCTCGGCCAGGTCTTCAACGCCGGTACCGGCGGCGAGATCTCGGTCGGCGACCTGGTTCGCACCGTGGCCCGGATCATGGACGTGGACGCCGAGGTGCGCCTCGACCCGAACCGGATCCGCCCCGAGGGCTCGGAGGTGCAGCGCCTGGTCGCCGACCCCTCGCGCCTGACCGCCGCCACCGGCTGGTCGGCGCAGACCGACCTGGAGAAGGGCCTGGCCCAGACCATCGACTGGTTCCGCGACCCGGCCAACCTGGCCCGCTACCGCACCAGCGGCTACGTCATCTGAGACCCCCCTCCTCGTAAAGGAACACGCCATGCACGCAGTGATTCTCGCCGGGGGCCAGGGCGTCCGCCTGCGCCCGTACACCACCAGCCTGCCCAAGCCGCTGATGCCGATCGGCGACCGCTACTCGATCCTCGAGATCGTGCTGACCCAGCTCAGCGACCAGGGTTTCACCGACGTGACCCTGGCCATCGGGCACCTCGGGCACCTGATCCGCTCGTTCATCGGCGACGGCTCGCGCTGGGGCCTGCGGGTGCGCTACCTCGACGAGGACCGCCCGATGGGCACCATGGGCCCGGTCGTGCGGATGCTCGACGAGCTCCCGCAGGACGTCCTGGTGATGAACGGCGACATCCTCACCGACATGAACTACGCCGAGCTCCTGCGCGGCCACCGGGCCGGCGGCCGCCCGCTGACGATCGCCACCTACCAGCGCTCGGTGAACATCGACTTCGGCGTGCTGGACATCGAGTCCGACCAGGTCGTGGCGTTCCGCGAGAAGCCGACCCACCACTACCGGGTCAGCATGGGCGTCTACGGCGTCTCGACCGCGGCCCTGCGCGGTTACGACGCGGGCCGGCACTTCGGTTTCGACGACCTCGTGCTCGACCTGCTCAGGGCCGAGACCCCGCCGTCCAGCTACGCGTTCGACGGGTTCTGGCTCGACATCGGGCGCCCCGACGACTACGACCGCGCCAACGAGGAGTTCGCCACGCTCGCGCCGGCCCTGCTGCCCGCGTCCGACCGGCACCGGGCCGGTGAGTGCCCGTCGGCGATTTCCACCACGGCGGTGTCCTTCACCCCGTCGGCCACCATCACCCTGCCGGACGCCGCCCCGATCAGCACCCCGATCGCCCCGTGGGACATCTCCCTGCCGGCGGCCGCCGCTTCATGACCAGCGTTCTCGTGCTGGGCGCCGGGGGCTTCCTCGGCGCCCACACCGTGCGGTCCCTGAAAGACGCCGGAGCCGACGTCATCCCGGGCCCCTCCCGCGCCCAGCTGGATCTGGCCGGTGACCCCGGAGCCGTGGAAGCCTTCTTCGGGCGGATCGAGCCGGACGCGGTGGTGAACGCCACCGGTCAGGTCGGCGGCTCTCCCGAGGAGCTGGAGCGCGGCAACGTCCTGGTGACGCGGCGCCTGCTGCGGGCCGTGGCCCCCGGCACGCGTTTCGTGCAGCTGGGATCGCTGGCCGAGTACGGCGACCCGGCCACCGGACCCTGGTCGGAAGACACCGTGGCACAACCGGTCTCGGACTACGGGCGGGCCAAGCTGCGCGCGGGCACGCTCGTGCTCGAGTCGCCGCGGGTCGAGGGGGTCGTGCTGCGCGTGGCCAACCCGGTCGGTTCCGGGCAGCCCGCGGGCAGTCTCGTCGGCGCGGTGATCGGCCAGCTGCTCGCCCCCGGTCACGAGGTGCGGCTCGGGGCGCTGGACGCGCGCCGGGACATCGTGTCGGCGCGGGACGTCGGCCGGGCCGCCGCCGCGGCCGCGATGCTGCCGGACCCGCCGTCGCACCGGCTGATGAACGTCGGCACCGGGCGCTCGCACCCGCTGCGGGACGTGGTCGGCGCCGTTCTGCGGCAGGCCGGCGGTGACGTGACCCTGATCGAGGGCGTCCTGCCCGGATCAGCTCGCTCCGCAGCGGTTCTCGACGCGGTGCCCGACGTCGGGCGGGCCGCGGCCGCGCTCGGCTGGGTGGCGCAGGACGACCTGGAGACGGCGGTCCGGGACGCACTGGACGGCGCCGGTCTGCTGCCGTGATCGGGCCCTTCCGACGCCGGCCCCGGCCGCTGGGCCTGGCCGTTCCGCTCTACGTGCACCCGGTGCTGGCGCCGGAGGCCTGGCGGGCGCTGGGCGGTGCCGACCTGGGCCGGGGTTTCGCCGTGGCGAACGTCGCCAGCGGCCCGGGCAGCGCACCCGACCCGGTCTACCAGGACGCCCTCGGTGCGCTCACGGCCGCCGGCACTCCCCTGGCCGGGTACGTCGACTCGTCGTACGGGCAGCGCGCTCCCGAGCTGCTCGTGGCCGAACTCCGGCTGTGGAGAGAGCTTTACGGGATCACCGGCGTCTTCGTGGACCAGATCACCTCGCACCCGCGCGACGAGCGCGAGGCCCGCACGCTGATCGGGCGGCTGCGGGACGCGGGGGCGAGCCGGGTCGTCGTCAACGCCGGGGTCCCGGCTGCGGCGGTGTGGTGCGAAACGGCGGACGTGGTGGTCACGTTCGAGGGTCCGTGGGACCGGTACCGGGGTCACCACGAGAGCGGTGGCTCCCCCGGGCGACGGTGTCACCTCGTGCACAGCATCCCGGCCGACGTACCCACCACCGAGGTCGCGGCGCGGATCGCGGCGGCGGGTGCGGGGATCGCCGGGGTCAGCCACGGTCTGATGCCCAACCCGTGGACCATCGAAGGTGGTACATCCTGGCCCCGGTGAGACGACGCGTCCACCCCTAGCGTCGTAGCCATGAGCACTTCACTGGTAGAGCGCCTGATCAGCGCACTGAACGAGCACGACCTCGACGCCGTGGCAGCCTGTTTCGGGCCGGACTTCTCGGGCGAGTGGCCCGCCCACCCGGGCCGGTCCTTCACCGGCCCCGAGCAGGTGCGCCGCAACTGGGACATGATCTTCAGGATGTCGCCCGGCATCACGGTCGCGATGACCGAGGCGGTCGAGGTCGGCGACGACGTCTGGGGAGAGTGGCACTACACGCAGGCGGCCGGGCAGGAGCTGAGGGGCGTCATCGTCATCACGGTTCGTGACGGCCTGATCCGCCGGTCACGGTTCTACATGGAGCCGGTCGACTCCGCCGACGCCGCGGTGCCGGGCGGGCCGCGCCTGGCGCGCGACTGACGTCAGCCGCGGCTGACGGGCGCCCGACCGGCCTCAGCCACGGCTGACACAATGGCCGGGTGCGGCGGGACGACGACTTCGGGACCGCGCTGCGGACCCTGCGGCAGCGGCTCACTCCAGGAGATGCCGGGGTGCCGGCGTCGTTACCCGCCGTGCGGCGCGTGCCCGGCCTGCGCCGCGACGAGCTCGCGGGCCTGGTGGGCGTGTCCGAGGAGCACGTCAAACGTCTGGAGCAGGGCCGGCGCCGTCCGTCCCCGGGGGTGGTCGACGCGCTGGCCCGGGCTCTGCGGCTGAGCTCTCCCGAGCACGCCCGGCTGCGCACGCTGGCCGGGTTCGCCACCTCCCCCGCACCCGGTGGCCTGGTACCGCGTGAGGTCACCGCCCCGGCCCGGCGGATGCTGAACCGGCTCACCGAGGTCGCGGTCTGCGTGTGCGACGCGACCTGGACGGTTCTCGACGCGAACGACCTGTGGCACACCGACGTCTGCACCGTGCCCGACGAACGCGGCCGCGCCCGCAACGTGGTCTGGCGGGCCTTCACCGAGGGCGGCCCCTCCCCGTTCCGGGCGCCCGAGCGGCTCGACGGTTTCCGCGCCACCGTCGTCACCGAGCTGCGCGAGGCCGCGCGCCGCTACCCGGCCGACGCCGAGCTGTCGTCGATGATCGCCGACCTGCGCACCCGCAGCCCCGAGTTCGTGGAGCTGTGGGACGCACCTCCGGCCCAGAGCGGCCCGGCCGACCGTCTGCGGGTGCCGAGTCCGGTGCACGGCCACCTCGACCTGGACCTCGACGTGATGACGATCAACCCGGGCGACCTGCGCGTCGTGGTCTACACGGCGGCGTAGTCCCACTGCCCGAAGTCCGGGGCGTGGGCGGTGTCGAGGTCCACGGCCGCCCCGTCGAGCCTGCTCTCCACCTCGACCTGCCGCAGCTGGGCCCGGTCGTCCCACCGGCCCCGCGACCAGGCCCGGGTCTGCCAGCCGTAGGTGATCAGCTGCTGGTCGAAGAGATGCGTGATGGTCGTGATGCCGCCGTAGACGCCGGTTCTCGCCAGACCCAGCACCTGGGCGACGCCCTGCGCATATCCGGCGATCGTGTCCAGCTGAGCGGGGCGGGGATCGAAGTCGACGGCGAAGTAGATCGGCGCGGCGGCCGGCCCTCCGCAGGCCGCCAGTCTTTCGGCGGCCCGGGTGGCGTGCTCGGCGCCCTTCGCCCGGCCGCCGCTCAGGTCGTGCTTCCAGTCGCCGTAGGCCTGCCAGACGCAGACGACGTCGAGGCCGGCTGCCCGTAGCTGCCCGGCCTCACTGCGGGTCAGGGCCTTGCCGCTGCCCTCCGGGGCGAGATAGCGCACGACGAAGGAGTACCCGGCCCGCCGGACGGCCTGCGGCGACGGGCGGTCGAACGAGTAGTCGATTCCCTGCTTCATCGTCACAGCCGTCATGGTCGCAGCCTGCCCGGCCACGGCCTCCGGCAGACTGGCGGCATGACTGACCGGATCGTCCGTGGCCTCTGGGTGGCCGTGTTCTGCGTCGGCACGATCAGTCACGTCGCCGACCTGATCCGCGGTGGGTTCGACGTGTACGCCTGGGCACCTCGGGTGCTGGAACCGTTCTACCTGGCGCTGGTCGTGCTCGACGCTCTCGTGGTCGCACTGCTGCTGACCCGCCGACGGGCCGGGGCCGGGCTGGGGTGCGTCGTCATCGTGCTCGACGTCGTCGCCAACTGGTGGGTGACGCTCGACGGCAGTGCCCCGAACGACGTGCCCCTGATCGCCCTGGCCCCGCTCACCGCCGTCGGCCTGTTCGTCGTGGCCACCACACTCCGGCTGTCGCGGGCCTGCGACATCCGGACAGAAACGCCGTAACGAGGTTATACAGGGACATGAGCGCCACGGCGGCCCGCCGGCTCGGGTGGCTGCCGGGGATGCTCGCGGTGGCGGCGCTGATCCCGTGCCCGTTTCTCGTCGTGGTCCCGGTCGCGCTCGGGCAGAACATGGCACACCACACCGTCAGCCCTTAGCGCCGGGCGCGCACGTACTCGGCCAGCATCACTCCCGACTCGAACGGCCGCACCGCCACCCGCTCGAAAGCGGTCGGGGCATAACCGATTCCACCGAACAGCGGAATGCCGTCACCCAGCACCACCGGGTTGATCTTCAGCACCAGCCGGTCGATCTCGTCGAGCACGGCCCCGGCCAGGGTTCCGCCGCCGGCCACCCAGATCCCGCCACCGTCGTCGTCTTTCAGTTCTCGCAGGCGCCGCACCGGTTCGGCCGTCACCTCCAGCCCGTCCGGCACCACGCGCGGCCGCCGTGAGGCGATGACCTGCCGCAGATGCTGATACGGGCTGTCGATGCCCTCTTTCAGCGCGGGGGTGTACGTGTTCCAGCCCATGAGCACGGTGTCGAACAGGGTGTTCGTCGCGGTCAGGCCCAGCATCTGCTGAATGTGCGTGGGGATGGTGTCCGTGTACTCGTGCATGAGGGCCTGCATGTGGTCGCCCTCCATCGGGAACGCGTCCCAGGCACCGTCCGGGGCCGCGATCCGCCCGTCCAGGCTCGTGGCCACGTAGTACGTCACTTCACGCATCGACTGCTCCCGTCCCGTTCCTCCACCTCACGAAAACATAACGGTGGACGCGGTGGTGCACCACCGCGTCCACCGTCGGCCCGTCGGAAATCACCCCAGCCGGTCGAGCAGCCACTGCCCCAGTTCTTCGGAAACCTGGGCGTGGAGCTGGTTCTCGCGGGCGAGGACGAAGTCGTCGAGGTCGCCGTAGGAAGGATCGATGTCGTCGACGATCGTGTAGAGATCGTCTTCGGTATCGAAGTCCCGCACCGAGACCGCACTCACGGACGGGACGAAGCAGTGCGAGCGGATCGGGGCGGCGACCTTGAGGCCGGCCCACGCACTGAGCTGGTTGAGACGGTCGGCCAGGATACCGAAGCCCTCCAGGGTGCCGCCGGGCGCACCGTCGATCGCGGGCAGGCCGGAGGTGGAGACCTCCCGGCTGCCGTTGAGCAGCACGCGCAGCTTCGCCACGAGCTGGTCGTCGCCGGCCGGCTGCGTGTTCAGCGACGTCCCGAGGATGTTCAGGCCCTTGCCCTCGAGAGCCACCTGCCCGGGCTGGATCCCGTTGCCCGCACCGGAACCGACACCGTTGGCCAGGCCGAGCAGCCGCGGCCGGCGCGGCCACCGGCCGACCCGTTCCAGTTCGGCCAGGAACGCGGTGCGCTCGGGCGCGACGCCGGGCGCCGCGTCCCACTCGGCCAGGTGCCAGCGCAACAGCTGGCGGGCGGCCGGGCTGTTGATCTGGTCGGAGAAGCGCGGATCGAGATTGCGGACGTAGTGCGCGAAAGCCTGCAGGGCGAGCGGGATCCAGGCGCCCCGGTGCGGACTGTCGAAGCTCCAGTAGACGCTGGTCTGGTGGTCGATCCCGTCGTGCTCCATCTTGGCCAGCGCGTACCGGGTGACCAGGCCGCCCATGCTGAAGCCCCCCACGGCCAGCGGCTCGGACCCCAGACGGGAGGCGACGGCCCGGAAAATCGCCTCCCGCGCGGTCCGGGCGTTGTCGAGGATCGAGGCGCTGCGCTCGTCGTAGCCGAGCAGCACCACGTCCTTACCGGCCTGCCGCAGACCGCTCAGGAGCCGGAACCGGCCGAACTCGAGCCCGGCCCAGAGGAACTCGGGCGAGGTCGGGCCGGAGTTGAACCCGTCGGACATGATGACCGGAGCCTGCAGGCCCTGATGTCCCGGGGCCCGGTAGACCCAGGCCGTGCCGCCGTCCAGCCGCCACACCTCGTCCGGCTCCGGCGGCCGCTCGCCGGTACCGCCGCTCACCGTCGGCGCCAGCACGATCGGCGGCGCCCCCCGGAGCTCGGTCATGATGCCCTGCTCGTCCTGCTGTTCCTGCTGTGTCGTCACGTTTCAACCCCCCGGATTGACTACGTTGCGCTGATGATCTTATACACACAGTGATTCCATCTGACGCGCCTCGCCGTGGGACCCTTGACAATTCGGGCGCCTGCCCATGGACTGTGACCGGTCACACCGCCCCGTCCCCCGCTCGTGCCGGATCCGGCGCGCGCCCTCCGGAGGTCATCGATGCCCTCACCCCGCGCCGCCCACGACACCGCCTCAGGGTCGCCACATACCCCGCCGCAGAACGGATCTGGCCCGGTCACCCGTCGCACGGTGCTGACCGCGGCGGCCGGCGGCCTGGCCCTGACCGGCTTCGCCGCGGCTCCTGCCCAGGCCCGGGGCTCGACCGCGCTGAGCGTGCGTGGGGCCGACCTGTCGTTCCTGCCCCAGCTCGAGGAGGTCGGCGTCACCTACCGCGACCTCAAGGGCCGTGTGCGCCCGGCCGAGCGCATCCTCGCCGACGCCGGAGCCACCTACCAGCGCATCCGGGTCTGGGTGAACCCTCCGGCCGGCTACACCGACCGCACCCGGGCCCTGCTCCTGGCCCGGCGGGCCCATCGGTCCGGGCTCAGAATCGTTCTCGACCCGCACTTCTGCGACTTCTGGGCCGACCCCAGCAAGCAGCCGATCCCGGCCGGGTGGCCCACCACCCTGCCCGAGCTCAGCGAGAAGGTGCGCACCTACACGCGCGACCTGGTGCGGGCCTTCGCCGCCCAGGGCACGCCGGTCGACATCGTCCAGATGGGCAACGAGATCACGGCCGGGATCCTGTGGCCGGTCGGGCAGCTCTACCCGGCCGACGGCTCGCAGCGCTGGAGCGAGTTCACCACCCTGCTGAAGGCCGGGATCACCGGTGCCCGTCAGGGAGCCGGGCGGCGGCCGCCGCGCATCATGCTGCACATCGACCGGGGCGGGAAACTCGGTGACACGCAGTGGTTCTTCGACAACATCGTCGACCGGCAGGTGCCCTTCGACATCATCGGCCAGTCGTACTACCCGATGTGGCACGGCTCCCTCGCCGACCTGCAGGCCAATCTGAACGACTCGGTGACTCGTTACGGCAAGCCGGTTCTGGTGGCCGAGACCAGCTACCCGTGGACGCTCGAAGACGGTGACGGCTACGAGAACCTCATCACGGACGCCTCGGGACTGCCCGACGTGGAACGCTTTCCGGCGACCCCGGCCGGGCAGGCCGGCTTCTACGAGGCCCTGCGTGACGTGCTGACCGGCATTCCCGGCGGCCAGGGTCTGGGGTTCCTCGCCTGGGAGCCGGAGTGGATCCCGGGCGTCGGCTGGGAGCCCGGTGCCGGGGCGCCCAACGACAACCTCACCCAGTTCGACTTCACCGGCCGCGCCCTGCCCTCGATCCGGGCCTACCGGCGGCCCTAGCCTAGTAGTCGAAGTCCTCCGAGCGGACGTCCTCACCGGCGGTCCATTCCAGAACTGACTGCCGCAGGGCCCGTCCCGCGCAGACGTAGAACCTCCGGTGCCCTTGCGCACCCGCGGCCCGGACATCGTCTTCCCGGATCCTGCGGGTGTGGACACGGGCGGCCGGTGCGGTCACGTCACGGCCGGCCGACTGCGTCACGAACAGCTGGGTGACGGCACCGAGACCCTCGACCCGCTGCAGGACCTCGACGGCCAGCGGCAGGTCCTGCGCCCGCAGACTCCACAGAACCTGGAGCCGCGCACCGGAATCCAGAGCCGCCCGGGCCTGGGCCATCAGCGGTGTGATCCCCACCCCGGCGGCCACCACCACGACGTCCCGGCCGTCGTCGGCGAAGCGCACCTCCTCGCCTCCCGCGAAGCCGAGCACGGGAACCGTCAGCGTCAGGCCGGGTTTCCACCACGCGAGGCGTCGGGTGACCGGCCCATTGCGGCGCACGGTGATCTCGAACTCGTTCTCGGACAGAGCGCCCGGGACGCTCGAGACGGTGAACGACCGCACGTAGTCGTCGTTGAGCGAGCGTGGGTCGTGGTCACGCATGTGCGACCAGCCCCGGTCGAGCTGGGCCGAGAAGTCGAGCGTGACGTGCTGCCCGGGATGCCACGGCAGCCAGGGATCCAGACGGAAGGTGTAGTGCGAGATCGTCGGCGTGACCTCCTTCTTGCCGACCAGGCTCGCCGTGGCCCGGGGCGCCGCGACCTGCTCCCCGGCCCCGCCCACGAGCTCCCGGGCCAGCCTGCGCACCGGCGGGTTGTACGGCGACGGGTCGAGCAGGCGCCCGCGGAACGGCAGCCCGTCGTCCACGAAACGCGCGGCCTGCACCCGGATCCGCACCGCGACCTTGCTGTGCGGCAGTACCGCGGCGGCGTCGTCACCGACGAGGATCTCCGCCCGACCCGACACGTACAGCACCTCACCGGTGACGAAGTCGGGAAAGGTCAGGCCCACGGCCGGATCCGACGCCAGGTTGCCCAGGGTCTGGTAGAGCCGGTTGCCGGAGTACTCGGGGTAGACCAGGGTCACGCCCTCGTCGCCCTCGTCGCCCCCGTCGCCCGCGTCGCCGAAGTTGCCGGGGTCACCGGGGTCGCCGGGGTCGCCGGGGTCGCCGGAGTTGCTGAACACCCGCACGAACCCGGCCGCTCCCCCGCGCAGGTTCGTGTCCATGCTCGCCGAGCCGTGCCGGCTGGAGATGAAGAAGATGTCGGCCCGCCCGATCAGGTCCACGGCCTCCGGCGTGAGCGGCAGCCGGTCACTGACCAGGCGCGGTGACGCCTCGTGGGCCCAGACCGTCTTGCGGTTCAGGTATTTCGGGCAGTTCCCGAGCGTGCCGTCGACGGCGACCGCCATCGCGACGTCCACCCGCGACTGCTCCTCGTTCCGCTCCCGGAAGACCCCGCGCAGCATCCGCCCGGCGATCTTCACCCGCGTGCGCTGCTCCAGGTCCATCGCCAGCCCCGCGACCAGTTTGCCGCGCCCACCGGGATCGAACCCGTCGTGGGAACCGGCGGGAAAGAGCGCCTCGAGCACCGGGTCGAACGCGACCCGCCCGGAGTCCAGGTTCGCCGGGGAGCTGAAGGCGAGCAGGTCGTCCCCGATCGGCCGGGTCACCCCGGCCCCGCCGCCGAGAACCGTGGTCCAGACCCGGTCGTCGTCGCCGACGGTGCCGAGCGCCAGCAGCGGGCTCTGCGCCATCCAGCGGCCGTAGGCCATGGGCAGGCCGGGTGCGGTCGGGTCGTCCTCGTCGGGCACCTCCAGAAGCCGGTGCACGGCCTCTTCACCCGCGTGCCAGCCACCGGTCGACAGTTCGGTCATGACGGATCGGCCTTCCTGATCGTGCTTCTCACGGGAGGACTAGGTGGTCGGGTCAGGGACGCAGGGCCCGCAGGCCGATGGCGACGGTGCGGCGCAGCACAGCGACCGGAGCTCCGGCCTGGGCGTTCACCCGGATGCCGGAGATCAGGCCGGACACCGCCCAGGCGATGTCGTCGGGATCGTCGTCGGACGTGACCGAGCCGTCGGCCTGCCCGTCGCGGGCCGCCTGCGCGACCCAGGCGTGCTGGCGGCGCCGGTCGTCGTCGAGCAGCGCCCCGATGCGCGCGTCGCGCGAGCGCAGGTCGGGCGACATCAGGGTCGCGACGCTGATGCAGCCGGCGGCGTGCCCGTCGCGGGCGGCCTCCGCCTCCTCCCCGAGGACCACCTCGAGCAGGTCGTGCAGACGCTCGGCGCCGGTGCGCCCGGGACTGCACAGGACCTGACGCTGGATCTCGCCCAGGGCCCGCAGGTAGGTGCCGAGCGCCCGCACGAACAGCTCGTCCTTGGAGGTGAAGGCGTTGTAGAGGCTGCCGCGGCCGACTCCGACCGCACCGCAGAGCTGTTCGGTGGTGGTGTCGGCGTAGCCGTGACGGCGGAAGGTGCGGGCGGCCGACATCAGCGCGGTCGTCTCGTCGAACGTGCGGGGGCGGGCCATCAGGAACTCCTCTGCTCGAGCCCTGACGCTACTCGTTATGGACTTCAAAGTACAGAACTAGCCGGGCGCACTCCTCATCCTGCCGACCGGACATTGACGGACGATCGACGAGCCGGCGGGCTCCCGTACGTCCAGGTGAACTGGGCGACGGCGAGTTCGATCCCCGGCAGGCCGGGACGTGAGGACCCACCCGGTCGCGCACGGCGGCGGCCGACTGGGCGAGAAGCTCGGTCTGGCGCACCAGTTCGGCGCCCCGGGGGTCGTGCTGCGCCTCGCCGCCCCGGGCCCGGTAGGCCAGGCCGGCCTCTCGAGCAGGAAGGTGGTCAGGATCCCGGGATGGTGGACGAGGTGGTCGCCGGGCGTGGACACCGGCACCGGGCCGGTGGCGAGCTCTGGACGGCGTCCTGCGCGCACGCCTCGATCAGGAGGCTTCCAGGGCCTGGACGAGACGCGGCCTCACGCTCTGCACGTCGGACCGCGAGCGCCAGCGTTTCAGGGATTCGCCGAGGTGGCGCAGGTCGTGCCGGAGGGTGGCGGAGTCGACGTAGACCGCGTCGTCGAGAACCTCGTGGGCCAGGACGCAGGCGGTGGCCGGGTCACCGGCGCCGGCGGTGGCCAGGGCGAGGCGACCGAGGACGCGGGTGCGGGCGCGGGCGGCGCCCGCGGGGACGCGGGCCAGGTGACGTCGCAGGACCGGCACGGCGTCTTCGGAGCGGCCGAGGTCGTGCAGGCACCAGCCGAGCACCAGGTCGCCCGGATCGGCGACGGTCGTGGTGCCCAGCACGGTGCCCGAGGTGCCGGGGGTGAGCTGCTCGAAGAGCTCGTCGGCCTCGTCGAGGGCGCGGCGGCAGTCGTCGTGACGGCCGCGCAGGGCGTACCCCTGGGCCTGGCGCTGCCGGGCGAGGGCCTGGATGCGGCGGCCTCCCGGACCGGCCGGAGCGGTGTGGGCGGCGCGGGCGGCCAGGTCGACGGTGGTCTCGGCGTCGGCCCGGTAGAGCGCGGCGTTGGCGTGGCGGATGTGGGCGTAGGCGGCCAGTTCCCGGTCGCCCGCGGCGTCGGCGCAGCGCACGGCCAGGTGGGTCCAGCGGGCCATGGCCCGGTCGTCACCCGACTCCTGCGCCATCCAGCCGGTGAACTCGGCGAAGCGCGAGGTGAGCATGAGCAGCGGGGCCCGGTCGGCCGGCCGGGCGGCCTTGGCCAGGGACATCAGGCTGCGGACCTGGGCGTCGAGGATCGGCAGCAGCACGCCCGGGGGCTGGCTCTGGCCGAGATGACGCAGCTGCTGCAGCATCACGGTGAAGGCGGCGGTGACGGTGCCGTCGGCAGCGGGGGCCGGGGCGGCCACGGCCAGGAGCGGCAGCGACCCGCCGATGGCGAGCACCTCGCGGCGGCCCAGACCCGGCCGGTCGCCGGTCATCTCGGTGAACCAGTCCGGCGCGCCGGCCACGACGGTGCGGGGTGCGGCCCGGGTGTCAGGTGCGGCCCAGGTGGCGGCGTCGCCGGGACCCGACCCGCACGTGCCGCTGGGCCCACCCCGGTCACCCGACTCGGCCCGGTCACCCGACTCGGCCCGGCCACCCGACTCGGCCCGGCCACCCGGCTCGGTCGCGGTTGCGGGTTCGCCCCAGGCCCGCAGTTGTCCCTGGGCGCCGAGCGCGGCGTCACAGAGGCGGACGAGCTCGGGGCTGGCCGTCTTGCTGCCGTTCTCGACCCGGCTGAGATAGCCCTTGGTGTAATGGACGCGGGCCGCGAGGGCACCGAGCGACCAGCCGGCCGCCAGACGCCGCCGCCGGATCTCGGCGCCCACAGCAACGACAGCTCCGGCCGGCGCCTGCGAGCTCGGTTCTGACGACATGAGCGCTCCCGGTCACCTGCGGTCAGGGTGAAGTCGTGCGTTCGGCACGGATCCTGGATCTTCTCGACGTTCATCACGGTAGTCATCTCGGCACACATCCGTCCGGTTCCCGGCGCCCGGCTGTCGATGACGATCGTGCGCGCGGCCCGCGCACCGCACCAGGGGTTTCCCAGTGCCTTCCGCCGGGGCCGGGCCGACCTGCCCCGGGCAATGGGAAACCCCTGGCCCTCGCTCGGGCTCCCGCGCGAGGCTGGGAGCGACCGGGAGGGGACGTCCCCGGGGCAGGCTCAGCGAGTTCGCTGGGGTGCCCCGGGGACGCGCGCCGGCCGGCTCAGCGCGATCCACAGACCCAGCGCCGAGACCACGTTCAGCACGATCCGGCCCATCGAGTCGGTGAGCGAGGCGTCGTAGTCGTGATGCAGCGCGACGTAGTTCACGGCGGCCGCCACCGAGACGAGGGCCAGCATCGTGAAACCGGAAAGGGCCGCTCCCCGAACCGGTTCGGGAATGCGCGCCGGGACCAGGACAAGAGCGGCGACGGTCACCACGGCCGCGGCCACGAACGTGGTGAACCCATGGTGGTGACTCGCGACCTCCAGCAGCTGCCCGAGCAGGATCAGCACGGCACCCGCCACGGCGGTGACCACCCGGCGCCCGTGACGCAGCTCGGACGCCGGTAGCTGCCGGGCCCAGGCCCCGACCGCGCCGAGCAGCAGGAAACCGGCCAGAACACACGTCCACAAGCCGGTTCCGATGGTGTACACGTACTCGTCGGGATCTTCGACGAGCTCGCGCCAGACCCACAGCGGGTCCACGACCGCCAGGAACCCGGCGACGCCCACCAGCCCCATGGCCACGGCCTCGAACTGCCCGCGCAGCAACCAGAGCAGGGCCAGCCCCAGCCCGGCCAGCGCCAGCACCCCGCGCGGGAACAACATCGAGTAGGCCCACTCGGTCCAGCCCAGCTCGACCACCCGCTCGCCGTCCACCCAGGGCAGCCACATCGACAGCAGCACCGTCGCCAGCCCGGCCGTCACCAGCCACAGCGCCGGCGTCTCGGCCGCGCGCGCCGGGGCGAGCTCCAGCTCGGGCACCCGCTGACGCAGCCGGGCGATCAGCAGGCCGATGTCGGCGTCGGCCTCCTTGTGGCCCAGGCGGATGTACTGCCGGTCGGCGATCGGCCGGACGTCGGCCGGGAGGTCCTCGGCGATCAGCGGCCGCACCCCGTCCACCAGGACCGGCACGATCAGCAGCCCGCTCTCCAGGGCCAGCCGGATCTCGCGGCGCACCCAGTCGTCCGGGTCGTCGATACGGCGCCGGCCGTCCTCACCGGGTTCGAGCCAGCGGGGCCCGATGACGGCCAGCAGCACGGACGCGTCCCTCACGCCCCGGCGGATCCGCTCGGGGAACGACTCACCCATCTGCATGGTGCGGCTGGCCCGGAACACCTGCTCGGCGCCGAAGACCTTGCCCAGCTCCCGGTCGAGCACCACCGACCAGCCCGGGTCCTCGCTGCGGTAGGTGATGAAGATGCGCGCCACTGACCGCCCCCTCGACGGTGCCCCCGCTTTCGTGTACGGCGGCACGAACCGAGCAGTTTAGACGAAAGCGCGCGATACCGGACGCCCGTCCCGCCACCGGGCCGAAAGGGCTGACAGGACGGGCATCAGGACGCCCCTGGGTGGCGCTGCCGACCAAGGCCGGGACCGTGCGCCAGGGAACGTATTTCGACTTCTCCCACCACGAAGCCCGAGCGGGTCACCGCGGCGGCGGCCGGGTCGGACGTCCCGCCGACCCGGGCCGAGCGGTACGAGCCGTTCCGGGCCGCCGGGTACCGCGTCCCCCGAAACACCCACGGCCGCCTGGAGCAACCGCGGTTCCCGGAAACATCCCCGCCGGTAAGCGGGTGCGCGGGCCCTGCGCGGCATACACTTCCTCCCGGTCCATTTTGTCGGGAATCAGCGCGCACCGTTCGCCGGAGGGCAGGACATGACCGAACGCTGGAGCAATCTCGTCGCAGCTCTTCTGCACCGCCCCGCAACCGATTACGAGACCAGCGTCCAGCGTCTGCGTGAGCAGTGGACGCCGGGCGAGGGGCAGCTGAGGCTGCACAAACGCACGATCTCCAACCTGTTCAGGTACCAGCCCCGGGCCTCCGACCGCCCGGTCCGGCGGGTCAGCCTCGACGACTTCAACGTCGTCATCGGGCTCGACCCGCAGGCCCGCACGATGGACGTCGGGGGTCTGACCACCTTCGAGAGCGTGGTGCGGCACTCGCTGCCGCGCGGCTTCCTGCCCCTGGTGACGCCCGAGCTCAAGCACATCACGGTGGGCGGGGCGATCGTCGGCATCGGGGTCGAGTCGACCGGCTTCCGGCACGGTTTCGTGCACGACGGCCTGCTCGAGGCCGACGTGCTGCTGCCCTCGGGCGAGATCGTCACCGCCAACGCGGACAACGAGCACGCCGATCTCTTCCACGCGCTGCCCAACTCCTACGGCACGCTGGGCTACGTGCTGCGGGCCCGGATCCGGCTGCAGCCGGCTCCCGGCTACGTGCACCTGCGCAACGAGTCGTTCGGCACGGCCGGTGAGTTCCTGCAGGCGATGAAGGCCGCCACCGAGCGCGACGACATCGACTTCGTCGAGGGGCTCTTCCACGGCGACGGGCGTTTCCGGCTCTCCACCGGGCGGATGGTCGGGGGCCCGGTCGCGACCGACGACATCATCCGGAAGCACCTCTACTACCGACTGGTGGACGAGCAGGCCGACGTCCACCTGTCCACGTTCGACTACATCTTCCGGTTCGACGCGGACTGGTTCTGGAACGTGCCCGAGGGCGGGGTCTACGACTGGTTCCGCCGCTACGCCCCGGCCCGCATGCGCACGTCGGGCTTCTACACCCGGTTCGCGGCCCTCAAGACCGCGTACATGGAGCGCACCGGGCGCGGCGACCCGCAGGTGGAGCCCCTGATCCAGGACTGGCAGGTGCGCTGGGACGACGCCGAAGAACTGGTGCGCTTCTGCCTGGAGCACGTCGACCTGGGCGGGCGGCCGTGGGCGGTCATCCCGATCCGCAGCCCCGGCCAGGCCACCCTGTACCCGGTCAAGCCCGGCGAGCTGTACCTGAATCTCGGCTCCTACTGCCAGGTCCGGCGCCCCGAGGGGATGGAGCCGTTCACCTGGACCCGCATCGTCGACCGCAAGTGCCTCGAGCTGGGCGGGATCAAGATGCTGTACTCGTCGACGTTCCTGACCCGGGCCGAGTTCGACGAGACCTACAACGGGGCCGACTACCGGCGTCTGAAGGCGAAGTACGATCCGCAGGCGCAGGCGATGGACCTCTTCGAGAAGACGGTGTACCAGGCGCAGGGGGCGCAGTGATGAAGAAGGTTCTCGGCCTGGCCGCGGTGCTGGCCGTGGCGGTGGGGGTGCTGGTGACCCGGCGCTCCCGCGAGCACGACGAGGTGGACATCTCGATGTACCGCCCCTGGCCCCCGCGGTAGTCGCGGGCGGCGCGGATCCCGGCCGGTGTTCAGGCGCGGCCCCCGGGCGCCGACAACGACCGGGTCCGCGCGTCCGCAGTCGAGGGGGATCGGCCGACCATGGTCAGTGCGCCGCGCCGCCGGGCCCGCGTCCGGCGGCTGCCGTCGATCGCCACGTACGCGGTCCTGGTGCTCGTCGTGCTCGTCGACGTCGTCGCGTCCCTCACGGGGCACCGCGGTCCCGCGCTGCTCGGGGCGATGTTCCTGCCCGTCATGCTCATCTCCGTGGGCTGGACGGTGCGGGCCGCCCGGCATCCGTCCCTCGATCCGCGGAGCCGAAGACCCTGGCGGTTCCTGGCTCTCGCGTTCGTCATCCACTCCGTGTACGGCACCCTGATCGGGATGTCGATCCAGAACGCCCGGCTCACCGAGAGCGACTTCGACGGCCCGGTGGTCGCGGCCGTGGTCCTGCGCCTGGTCGAGGTCCCCGTGCTGCTGGCCGGGCTTCTGGCGTTCTCCGGTGAGCCCCCGACCGTCTGGGTGCGGCGGAAACTGGCCCTGGACGTCACCACCGTCGTGGGGCTGGCCACCATGGGCGTCTGGTACTGGTTCGTCGGACCCGGCCTGTTCGCCGAGGAGTCGCTGTCCGGCATGAGCCGCCTGGGGATCGTGCTCCTGCCCGTCTGCGACACGGTGCTCCTGCTCGGCATCGTCACCGTGCTCATGCGGGGTGTCGTCACCACCGCGCGCCGCCCGGTCACGCTCCTGCTCGCCGGTCTCACCGCCAATCTGGCCGTCGACTCGCTGCTCACCTTCGAGGCCGTCTTCCGGGGAACCGGCCGCACCGCACTGTTCACCGACCTGATGACCCTCACCCCGCTCGTGCTCACCACCGCGGCCGCGCTCGAGCAGTGCCGGCTGGCGTCCGGGGAACGCCGCGCGGACCCGGTGCCCGAGCGGCTGCGTCCCTACACCGCCCTGCCCTACGTCGCCCTGGCCCTCGGCTACACGCTGCTGTTCGTGGTCGCCGTGCGGGCGGGCTCGTTCCCCTGGCCCGGCCTGGTGCTCGGCGCGATGGTGATGACCGGGGCGGTGGCCGCGCGGCAGCTGGTCTCGCTGCAGGAGAACCACCAGCTCGCCGTCACCGACCTGCTCACCGGTCTGGCGAACCGGCGTCTGCTGCGCGACCACATGCTCCGGGCCGCCGATCGCGGCCGCCGCACCGGGCGTCCCCACGCCCTGCTGCTCCTCGACCTCGACGGCTTCAAGCAGATCAACGACACCCACGGCCACGACGCCGGCGACGCCGTGCTCGTCGCCTTCGCCCGGCTCCTGCGACGGCACACCCGCGCCGCCGACACCCCGGCCCGGCTCGGCGGCGACGAGTTCGCGATGCTGCTCAACGGGATCACCGATCACCGCGACGCCGTCGACGTGGCCGAGCGCCTGCTGACCGAGCTGCGCCAGGGGCCACTGGTGCCGGCCGACGGGAGGGTCCCGGCGCTCACGACCGGGTGCAGCATCGGGATCGTGCTGTCCGACCCGCAGGCCCCCGAGGACCCGCACCAGCTGCTGCGCCGGGCCGACCAGGCGATGTACGAGGCCAAGCGCGCGAAAACCCAGGGCTGGCTGGTCTTCCGTGAGATCCCGGCGCCGAGGAGCAGCACCCGCGACGAACTGACCGGCTCCGGCCCCCAGGACGCGTAGAGCGGCTCAGGCGAACGCGTTCACCTCGGTGAGCTCGGCGGAGAACGCCCAGAGACGTCGTGCCTCGGCCGGGTCCACCGCGTGCCGCATCACCCCGGGCCGCGAGAAGTCGAACGCGTCCGTCAGCGGCGCCACGTCGCAGTCCTCGAGGTACAGCCCTCCCAGGCCGTCGAGGGTGGACGACGTGGCCGCCCAGACCGAGGTGGCCGCGCCCTGGGAGGGGGTCTTGAACGGGTGGCCGGGCGCGGGTCCGCCGTCGGCGTCCAGCCAGCCCATGGCGATCTGCTCGGCCTTGGGCAGGAACCGCTGCAGTTCGGTGTCGATCACGCCCGGGTGCACCGAGAACGCGCGCACGCCGTGGTCCCGCGCGAGCCGGTCCAGCTGCACCGCGAACAGGCTGACCGCCGACTTGGCCTGGGCGTAGGCGGCCCACTTGTCGTACGGGGAGGTCTCGAAGTGTGGGTCGTCCCAGCGGATCCCACCGCCCCGGTGACCGCGGGAACCGACCGCCACCACCCGCGTCCGCACGCCCCGCTCCAGCGCCGGCCACAGCCGGTTCACCAGGGCGAAGTGCCCCAGGTGATTGACCGCGAACTGCGACTCCCAGCCCGGGCCGACCCGCCGCAGGGGTGGGGCCATGATCCCGGCGGAGGTGACGAGGATGTCGAGGGCGCGGCCGGTCGCCAGGAACTCCGCGGCGAAGCGGGCGACGCTGCCGAGGTCGGCCAGGTCCATCGCGCTGACCTCGGCCCCGGTGCCGGCCAGCGCCTGCCGGGCCGGCTCGAGGCGGCGGGCGGGTACGACGACGGTGGCCCCGGCCCCGGCCAGGGCCTGCGTGGTGGCCAGGCCGATCCCGGAGTAGCCGCCCGTGACGATCGCGGTGCGGCCGGTCAGGTCGATGCCCTTGAGCACGTCGTCGGTGGTCGTGTGCGCGCCGAGGCCGGTGCCCAGGGGTTGCTGCGGTGTGTTCACGGTTCTCCTCGATGAGCGGTGGAGCTCCCAGGAAAGACCGGTGGCACACCGGGCGACAGACTCTGCGAAGGGGGTACTGCTGGTGTCTGTCCCGGCGTCCGCTCAGGCCGTAGGGTGCTGGCGGTGGGAGATCCTCAGCACGCCCGGGCCGAGATGCGCCGCTCGATCGGTGAGTTCCTGACCACCCGCCGGGCCCGGCTCCAACCGGGGCGGCTGGGGCTCGGTGCGGGCCCGAACCGGCGGGTGAAAGGACTGCGCCGCGAGGAGGTCGCGGCGCTGGCCGGGATCAGCGTCGAGTACTACGTGCGGCTCGAGCGCGGGCGGGTGCACGGCGCCTCGGACGCCGTGCTGGAGGGCGTCAGCCGGGCGCTGCAGTTCGGCGACGCCGAACGCGAGCACCTGAGCGCCCTTCTCGACGCCGGCAGCGGCACCCGGCCCTGCCGCCTGATCACCGCGCCGGCCACGTTGCGTCCCACCCTGCAGCGCATCCTCGACTCGATGAGCACCACCCCCGCCCTGGTGCTGAACGGGCGGCTGCGGGTGGTCGGGGGCAACGCGGCCGGGCGGGCGCTGCTCCCGGTCGACGACCTGGCCCGCCACGTCTTCCTCGGGCCCCCGGGCTTCTGGCGCGACTGGGACGACATCGCGATCGACGTCGTCAACCGGCTGCGCGCCGAGAGCGGCCGCAACCCGTGCGACCGGGTGCTCGGCGATCTGGTGCAGGAGCTCTCGTCGAGAAGCCCGGCCTTCGCGCGGAACTGGGCCCGGCACGACGTGCACGTGCGCACCCACGGCGTGCACCACGTGCGTCACCCGCTGGCCGGCGACCTCGACCTGCCCTACGAGATCACGCCGCTGGCCTCGGATCCGGGGCTGACGCTGGTGATGTTCAGCCCCGAACCGGGCAGCGCCTCCGAGGAGGCGCTGCACCGGCTGGTCTCACGAGGTCCGGACGAAGGCGAACTGCTGCGGGGCCAGCTCGCGGGTGCCGAAGGCCGTGCCGGTGCGCAGATCGGTGCCCTCGAGCGTGACCGTGGCCGGTTCGGCGCCGTGGTTGATCACGGTGACGATGCCTGCGCGGCGGGCGATCTCGACACCCGCGGGCAGGTCGAGGCCCGCCACGCCCGAGGCCTCGAGCAGCCGTGAGGTGACCGCGTCGAGCCCCGCCGCGTCGGGCATGGTGGCGATGTACCAGGCCTGCCCCTGGCCGTGCTCGCGCCGGGTCAGGGCCGGACGGCCCTTCGACGGCCCGGTGGTGAACGTGGCGAGCACGTCGGCGTCGTCGGCCCACAGCGCCTCAGCGACGTAGGTCGCGCCGAAAACACCCTCCCCGCCGTTGAATCCGGCCAGCGCCGCCGGTGCGCCCGGGGAGACCGGGTCGTCGTCCAGCACCTGCTCCCCCGCCCGGTCGGCCCCGTGCGCGCGGGCCGGCGGCGGCAGCGGGCGGAAGTCCTCGAGGCCGACACCGAGCACCGGCCCGAGCCGGGTCAGGTAGCCGCCCTCGCGGAAGCGGTCGCACCCGTCCACGATGTCGCTGAACGGGCCGGTCAGCAGCACACCGCCGCCCTCGACGAACGTCGTCAGCGCCGGGCCGCCGGAGTCACGCAGCAGGTACAGGAACGGCGCGACCGCCAGACGGTAGCGGCTGTCGACCTTCTCGGGCGGGACCACGTCGACGCTCACGCCGCGCCGGTAGAGCGCGCCGTACCACTCACGGATCAGGGCCAGGTAGTCGAGAACCGTCGGATGGTCGGGGTTCTCGATCGCCCACCAGTTCTCCCAGTCGAAGACCAGGGCGACCCGGGCGTCGTCGCCGGGCGGCGGGAGCTCGGGCAGCGCGGCCAGATCGGCCCCCAGGGTGGACGCCTCCTGCCAGGTCCGGGTGCGGGTCCCGGCGTGCGGGAGCATGGCCGAGTGGAACTTCTCGCTGCCCGCGCGGGACTGGCGCCACTGGAAGTAGAAGATCCCGTCGGCGCCCCGCCCGACCGACTGCGCGGTCTCGGCCGCGAGCTGGCCGGGCTGCTTGGACAGGTTGGCCGGGCGCCAGTTCACCGCGTCGGTGGCCTGTTCCATCAGCAGCCAGGGCTGCCCCCGCTTCAGCGAGCGCACCAGGTCACGCTGGAAGGCGGTGTTGCGCGGGCGTTCCGGGTCGCCCGGGTCCGGGTAGCAGTCGTCGGTGATGACGTCGATGTACGGCGCCCAGTCGGCGTAGTTGCCGGGCTTGAACGCGCCCATCATGTTGGTCGAGATCGGCTGGGTGGCCCCGGCGGCGCGGATGATGTCGTACTCGGCCCGGTAGCACTCGAGCCACATGTCGGACATGAAGCGCTGATAGTCGAGCAGCTGGGCGGGGTTACGGCTGTAGGGGGCCTTGAGCGGGGGCATGACCTGGTCCCAGTCGCCGTACCGCTGCGACCAGAAGGCCGTGCCCCAGGCCTCGTTGAGCCCCTCGACGCTGTGGTACCGGCGAATCAGCCAGTCCCGGAACGCCTTCTGCGCCGACGAGGAGTACTCGGCGGGCAGGTGACACCCGTATTCGTTGTTGACGTGCCACATCACGATCGCCGGGTGCTGCGCGTAGCGCTCGGCCAGGCGCCTGACCAGTTCGGCGGCCAGCCGCCGGTAGGTGGGCGAGGCGGGCGAGTAGTGCTGGCGGGACCCGTGCCAGTAGGTGGCGCCGTTCTCGTCGGTGGCCAGCACGTCCGGGTGCTGGACGCTCACCCACGGCGGCGGGGAGGCCGTGGCGGTGGCCAGGTTGATCCCGATGCCGGCGGCGTGCAGCTTGCCGATCACGGTGTCGAGCCAGGTGAAGTCCCAGACATCGGGCGCGGGCTGGATGCGCGACCAGGAGAAGATGCCCAGGCTGACGGTGGTCACGTTCGCCTCGCGCATCAGGCGTACATCGTCGTCCCAGACGGGCTCGGGCCATTGTTCGGGGTTGTAGTCGGCGCCGTAGAGCATGGGTTCGTCAGCATCCTTGCCGTCGGGTCTGAGGCTGTCGTTCACAACCTAATGGCGGACGCGCCAGTGCCTCACAGTGACCGTCACCACCCGCGGTGGCCGGGGAGGGCGAAGGACCCGTCGGACCTCCTGGGCGCGAGCACAGAACACCCCCTATACCGATGAGGTATAGGGGGTGTTGTGCGGCCGGGCGTGGATGGATGCCGCTCGTCGCCAGCCGGCCGGAGCGGCAGTCGCCCGCCGGTACGGTTCGTCCCCGAATGCCGCGGCGAAAGGCCGTCCGTGTGTCTCAGACCACGCCCAGGATCCTCTTCGGCGCGGATCGGCGACCTATTCTGCCCGCGTGTTCTCAAAGATTCTTGTGGCCAACCGGGGCGAGATCGCCGTCCGGGCGTTCCGCGCCGCCTACGAGGTGGGCGCCCGCACGGTGGCGGTCTTCCCGTACGAGGACCGGTGGAGCGAGCACCGGCTGAAGGCCGACGAGTCGTACGAGATCGGCGAGCGCGGTCACCCCGTGCGGGCCTACCTCGATCCGGAGGCCATCGTCGCGACGGCCGTGCGGGCCGGGGCCGACGCGATCTACCCCGGCTACGGGTTCCTGTCCGAGAACCCGGCGCTGGCCGAGGCCTGCGCCCGGGCGGGCATCACGTTCGTCGGGCCGGGCGCGGACGTTCTGGAGCTGACGGGCAACAAGGCCCGCGCGATCGCGGCGGCCAAGGCCGCGGGCGTCCCCACGCTCGCCAGCATCCCGCCCTCGCGGGACCCCGACGAGCTGATCGCCGCGTCCGCCGAACTGCCCTACCCGCTCTTCGTGAAGGCCGTGGCCGGGGGCGGCGGACGCGGGATGCGGCGGGTGGACCGGCCCGAGGACCTGCGCGCGGCCGTCGAGGTGTGCATGCGCGAGGCGGACGGCGCGTTCGGTGACCCGACGGTCTTCATCGAGCAGGCCGTGGTCGACCCGCGCCACATCGAGGTGCAGATCCTCGCCGACGGCGAGGGCGACGTCATCCATCTGTTCGAGCGTGACTGCTCGGTGCAGCGGCGGCACCAGAAGGTCGTCGAGATCGCGCCGGCACCGAATCTGGATCCGGCGCTGCGCGACCGGATGTGCGCGGACGCGGTGCGTTTCGCGCGGGAGATCGGCTACCGGAACGCCGGGACGGTGGAGTTCCTGCTGGCTCCCGACGGAACCTATGTCTTCATCGAGATGAACCCGCGCATCCAGGTCGAGCACACCGTGACCGAGGAGGTCACCGACGTCGACCTGGTGCAGTCGCAGCTGCGCATCGCCTCCGGCGAGACTCTCTCGGACCTCGGCCTGTCGCAGGACACCGTGCGGCTGCGGGGTGCCGCGCTGCAGTGCCGGATCACCACCGAGGACCCGGCCAACAACTTCCGACCGGACACGGGCGTCATCACCACCTACCGCTCCCCCGGTGGTGGCGGCGTGCGGCTCGACGGCGGCACCGTGTACACCGGCGCCGAGGTCAGCGCGCACTTCGACTCGATGCTGGCCAAGCTGACCTGCCGGGGCCGCACGTTCGAGAAGGCGGTGGAGAAGGCCCGGCGGGCGGTGGCCGAGTTCCGCATCCGGGGCGTCTCCACGAACATCCCCTTCCTGCAGGCGGTTCTGGACGACGAGGACTTCGCCGCGGGGCGCGTCACCACGTCGTTCATCGAGACGCACCCGCAGCTGCTGCAGGCGCGCGGCTCGGGCGACCGCGGCAGCAAGATGCTGACCTACCTGGCCGGGGTGACGGTGAACCAGCCGCACGGGCCCGCGCCGGTGACGCTCGACCCGGCGCTGAAGCTGCCGGCCGTCGACCTGGTGGCGCCCGGGGCCGGAACCCGGCAGCTGCTGCGGAAACTCGGCCCGGAACAGTTCGCCCGGCGGCTGCGTGAGCAGAAGGACGTCGCCGTCACCGACACGACGTTCCGGGACGCCCACCAGTCGTTGCTGGCCACCCGCGTCCGTACCCGGGACCTGCTGACCGTCGCGCCCTACGTGGCCCAGACCACCCCGCAACTGTGGTCGCTGGAGGCCTGGGGCGGCGCGACCTACGACGTGGCGCTGCGGTTCCTCGCCGAGGACCCGTGGGAGCGGCTGGAGAAGCTGCGCGAGGCCGTTCCCAACATCGCGCTGCAGATGCTGCTGCGCGGGCGCAACACCGTGGGCTACACGCCCTACCCGACCAAGGTGACCGACGCGTTCGTGGCCGAGGCCGCGTCCACCGGCATCGACGTGTTCCGGATCTTCGACGCCCTGAACGACGTCGAGCAGATGCGGCCCGCGATCGAGGCGGTGCGCGCGACCGGCACCACCGTGGCCGAGGTGGCGCTGTGCTACACCGGCGACCTGTCCGACCCGGGCGAGAAGCTCTACACGCTGGACTACTACCTGCGGCTGGCGTCCCGGATCGTCGAGGCGGGTGCGCACGTGCTGTGCATCAAGGACATGGCCGGGCTGTTGCGCGCCCCGGCGGCGACCCGGTTGGTCACCGCCCTGCGCAGCGAGTTCGACCTGCCGGTGCACCTGCACACCCACGACACCGCGGGCGGGCAGCTGGCCACGCTCACCGCGGCGATCGCGGCCGGGGTGGACGCCGTGGACGCGGCCACCGCCTCGATGGCCGGCACCACCTCCCAGCCGCCGCTGTCGGCGCTGGTCGCGGCGACCGACTTCGGCGAGCGCGAGACCGGCCTGTCGCTGAAGGCCGTGAACGCGCTGGAGCCGTACTGGGAGGCCGTGCGCCGGGTCTACGCACCGTTCGAGTCCGGCCTCGACTCGCCCACGGGACGCGTGTACCGGCACGAGATCCCGGGCGGGCAGCTGTCGAACCTGCGCCAGCAGGCGATCGCGCTCGGGCTGGGCGAGAAGTTCGAGCAGATCGAGGACATGTACGCGGCCGCGAACGACATCCTCGGCAACGTGCCCAAGGTGACGCCGTCGTCCAAGGTGATCGGCGACCTGGCGCTGGCCCTGGTGGCGGCCGGCGCCGATCCGGCCGGGTTCGCCGAGCACCCGGGCTCGTTCGACATCCCGGCCTCGGTGATCGGGTTCCTCAACGGCGAGCTGGGTGACCCGCCCGGCGGCTGGCCCGAGCCGTTCCGCACGAAGGCGCTCGAGGGACGCCCGTGGACCGCCCCGGCCTCGGACCTGACGCCCGAGCAGGAGGCGGCGCTGGCCGCGGATCCCCGCAAGACGCTGAACGAGCTGCTCTTCCCCGGCCCGACGCGGATCTTCACCGAGGCCCGCTCGACCTACGGCGACACCTCGGCGCTGCCCACGCTCGACTACCTCTACGGGCTGCGGCGCGGCGAGGAGCACGTCGTGGAACTGAGCGAGGGCAAGACGCTGATCATGGGCCTGCAGTCGATCAGCGAGCCGGACGAGAAGGGCTTCCGCACCGTGATGGCGCGGCTCAACGGGCAGATGCGGCCGATCAGCGTGCGTGACACCCGGATCGCGGCCGAGATCCCGTCGGCCGAGAAGGCGGACACCTCGCGGCCCGGGCACGTGGCGGCGCCGTTCCAGGGCGTGGTGACGGTGGTCGTGGCGGCCGGCGACAAGGTGGCCGCGGGCGACACGGTGGCGACGATCGAGGCGATGAAGATGGAGGCCTCGATCACCGCACCGGTCGAGGGTGTGGTCAAGCGCCTGGCGGTCAGCGGGGTGCAGAGCGTGGACGGCGGTGACCTCGTTCTGGAAGTGGGGTGAATTGTCCTTTTTGGGAGGTCCACGGAACGATTCTGTGAAACGCTCGGGCCTCCCGATACGAGTGAGGTCTGGGTGTCGATGTCAGCGGTGGACCGGGCCAGGCACGCGTCGTCACCCTCACCTCTGAGACATCGCACGCAGGTCGGCCTCATCGCGCTGCTGACCCTGCTGGTCTCCGTCAGCGTGATCGGGCCCCTGACACCGGCTCTCGAGGGCGTGCACCCCACCGCCGGCCAGCTCTCCTGGCAGGGAACGGCCCAGTTCCTGCCGGGAGTGCTGCTGGTGCCGGTGCTCAGCCGGGCCCGGCGCCGGCGGCTGGCCGCCCTCGCCGTGCTGGCCCTGGTCCTGGCCGGTGAGTTCCTCGTCGCCCTGGCCCCCACCTACGACGTGGTCATGGTCGGCACCGCCCTGACCGGGCTGTCGGTGGCGGTGCTGCCGGTGTGCCTGGCCGCCGCCCACCGCACCGCGGGCGACGGGGCGGCCGGTGCGGTCGCGGTCGTCGCGGCGATCGGGCCGCTGCTGGAATGGCCGGTGTTCTGGGGCTTCTACGACTCCGCACACCTCCCCCTCACCCCCTGGGTGCCGGTGGCCTTCGCCGGCGCCGCGCTCACCCTGGCCCCGTTCGCCCTGGTGCCGCCCGCCGTGGCCACCGACCGCCCCTCGGCCGGCGGCATCCTGCTCCTCGCGCTGATACCGGCCCTGGCCGTGACCTACCTGCACACGCTGCCCCACACCCCGCTGCCGACAGCCCTTTTCGCGGTCGCCACCGTGGCGCTGCTGGTGCTCGCCCGGCGGGTCGCGATGCCGCACCGGCCGCTGCGGGCCGTGCTCCCGGTGCCCGTGATCGCCGTGGCCCTGGCCGGCGCCGTGACCCTGCTGAGCCTGCTCGCGAACACCCTTCCCGCCACGAGCGTGGTGTTCCCCCGCGGCGTGCTGTGCATCGTGGTCGCGGCGGTGCTCGGCGGGCTGCTCTCGGCCGCGCTCGCCTCGCCCCTGTTCTGCCTGCGCACCGGCCTGGCCCTGCTCACCGCCGCGAGCGGGTGGCTGGCGCTGATGCACGAACACTGGTGGTCGATCGTGGGCGGCCTGACCGCGGTGGGGCTGGGGGCCGGGTTCGCCCTGGCGGCCGTGACCCAGATGTCGCTGCGGGGCAGCCTGGCCCAGGCCCCGGGTGCCCTGGCCCTGCTGCAGCTGCTCGGCGCGGCCGGCGGCTACGTCGCCTCCGGCCTGTTCTTCCAGCTCTACCGCCAGTCGCAGCAGGACCTGCGCACGATGCTGCTGGTGGCGGCCGGCCTGCTGCTGCTGACCGGCCTCACCACCGTCGGGCGTTCACGCCGCCCCGCTCGAGATCTCCGCCGGGGCTGACGAACTCGCGTCCGGGGACAGCGCCTAGTACGAGCTGTCGCCCGGCTTGCCCTCGAGCACGGCGCGGGCCGAGGAGACGCCGAGCCGGGTGGCGCCGGCGGCGACCAGGGCCTGGGCGTCCTGCGGGGTGCGGATGCCGCCGGAGGCCTTGATCCGCACGTCCGGCCCGATCGCCGCGCGCATCACCTCGACGGCGTGCACCGTGGCGCCGCCGGCGGGGTGGAAACCGGTGGAGGTCTTGACGAAGTCGGCCCCGGCGCGGGTGGCGGCCCGGCAGACGGCGGTGAGCTGCTCGTCGGTCAGCGCGGCCGACTCGACGATCACCTTGAGCAGGTTCGGGGCGGGCACGGCGGCGCGGACGGCGGCGATCTCGTCGTAGGTGGTGTCGAAGTCACCGGTCACCGCGGCACCGACGTTGATCACCATGTCGATCTCGACCGCGCCCTCGGCGACGGAACGGCGGGCCTCCTCGGCCTTCACGGCGGCGCCGTGGGCTCCGCTGGGGAATCCGCACACCGTGACGACCGCGAGGTCCGAACCGGCCGCGGCCTCCTTGGCGACGGTCACGAGCGTCGGGGAGACGCAGACGCCGAACACGGCCAGCTCCCGGGCGTCGGCCACCAGCGCGCGCACCTGGTCAGGGGTCGCCTCGGGCTTCAGCAGGGTCTGGTCGATGTATCGGGCGAGGTTCTCGGTCATGGCGCGCAGTTTACGGGTCCGGGGCACCGGGCTCGAGGACGCGGTGGCCACCGCCCGCTCGCCGGTCACCGGCGGTGGTCGTCGGGGGACGCCGGTGCGCCCCGACCGCACGACGGTCACCCGATGCCCCCACGGGCTCACGTTCCGCTCTTGACGGGTCACCGGCCGCCGCCTAGGTTTGCGCCTCACGGCCACCTTTCGGGTGAGCCGTCCTTTTACGCCCACTGGGAAAGCGCTTTCCGCCCGTTACAGCGACGTACACGGAGGAACTTGATGTCCTGGAAGAAACGCGCCGGCCTCGGCGCGGTCGCCCTGTTCGCCGCCACCCTCGCCCCCCTGACCGCCAGTGCCGCCGTGACCACCCCGTCCGCCGTCGGCGACCCCGCGGACGCGATCACGTCGTCCACCGTGGGCAGCCCCGCGAGCGTGACCACGTCGTCCACCGTCGGCGGCCGGAAGACCGTGACCGTCGACGGCCGGCAGGCCGAGAAGATCGACCGCGGGCTGGTGGCCCTGCCCACCGGCGACGGGGTGCTGGTCAGCTGGCGGCTGCTGACGCCCGGGGATCCGGCGTTCCACGTCTACCGCAACGGGAAACGCATCACCACGAAACCCGTGAGCGGGCGCTCGAACTACACCGACGCCAAGGGCCGGGCCGGTGACCGGTACGCGGTCCAGCCGGTCGGCGGCGCCCGCACCCCGGCCGTGAAGGCCTGGGGCGCCGACCATCTCGACATCCCGCTGGACAAGCCCGGCGAGGGCTACAAGGCCAACGACGCCGGCGTGGGCGACCTCGACGGCGACGGGCAGTACGAGATCGTGCTGAAGTGGGACCCGGCGGTCTCCAAGGACAACTCGCAGTCGGGCGTGACCGGCGAGGTCTACCTCGACGCCTACGAGCTCACCGGCAAGAAGCTCTGGCGCATCGCGCTGGGCCGGAACATCCGGGCCGGAGCGCATTACACGCAGTTCCTGGTCTACGACCTGGACGGCGACGGGCGCTCGGAGATCGTGTCCAAGACCGCCGACGGCACGATCGACGGCACCGGCACGGTGATCGGCGACGCCGCGGCCGACCACCGCAACGCCGCCGGTTACGTCCTGACCGGGCCGGAGTACCTCACCGTGTTCGCGGGCCGCACCGGAAAAGCGCTGAGCACCGTCGATTACGAACCCCCGCGCGGCACCGTGACCGACTGGGGCGACGGCTACGGCAACCGCGTCGACCGGTTCCTCGCCGGGGTGGCCTACCTCGACGGCCGGCGGCCGAGCTTCGTCATGGCCCGCGGCTACTACACCCGCACCGTGCTGGTGGCCTACGACTGGCGCGGCGGCAAGCTGACGAAACGCTGGACGTTCGACAGCAACAGCGCCGGCAAGCAGTACGAGGGACAGGGCAACCACGAGCTCTCGGTGGCCGACGTCGACTCGGACGGGCGCGACGAGATCGTCTACGGAGCACTCACCCTCGACGACGACGGCACCGTGCTCCACAGCACCGGACTCGGCCACGGAGACGCCCTGCACGTCGGCGACCTCGACCCGGCCCGGCCCGGTCTCGAGGTGTTCGGCGTGCACGAGAGCAAGAGCGCCACCTACGGCCTGGAGATGCACGACGCCCGGACCGGCGAGATCCTCTTCGGCCAGAACACCGGGATCGACACCGGCCGGGGACTTTCCGCCGACATCGACCCGTCCCACCCGGGCGAGGAGGTCTGGGCCGTCAACGGCGCCTGGAACTCCCCCACCGGCTGGCTGTTCAGCGCTGCGGGCGAGCTGATCTCGAACACCGTCCCGTCGGCGAACTTCGCGATCTGGTGGGACGGCGACCTGAACCGCGAGCTCCTCGACCACACCTGGGACGCCACCACCGAGACCGGCGTGGGCACGATCGGTACGTGGGACCCGGCCACCCTGAGCACGAAGAACCTGCTCACCGCGACCGGGACACTGTCGAACAACCACACCAAGGGCACGCCGTCGCTGCAGGCCGACATTCTCGGCGACTGGCGCGAGGAGGTGCTGTGGCGCACCGCCGACAGCACCGCCCTGCGCCTGTTCGCCACGCCCTACCCGAGCGCGTACGGCTTCCGCACCCTGATGCGTGATCCCGTGTACCGCCTCGGGATCGCGTGGCAGAACGTGTCCTACAACCAGCCGCCGCACACCGGTTTCTACCTGGGCACGCCCTGAGGCACGCCCTGAGGCACGCCCTGAGACAGGCCCTCAGCCCACTCCTGGACGGTGATCACCGAGGCCTGCATCGGGAAGACCTTCCGCATCAGCACCTCGTGGACCTCCGGATCCGCGTCCAGGCAGCCGTCTTCGAGCACGGTGATCCCGTAGTCGAGGTCGGCCGCCTGGCGCAGGGTCGAGAGCACCACGCCGCTCGTGGCCACCCCGGTGAGCACGAGGTGCTCGACGCCCTGCGCCCGCAGCACCATCTCGAGGTCGCTGCCGGCGAAGGCGGAGACCCGGCGCTTGAGGACGACGACCTCACCGGGGCGCGGTGTCACCTCCGCGACGATCTCGTTGGGCGGTGCACTGTTACCGGCCCGGGCCGGCAATCCACCGAACATCTTGTTGCGGGAATGGATCTCGGGATATCCCGGCCGGAAACCGACCTTGGCGTAGATCACCGGGACCTCCTGCGACCGGGCGGCCTCCACGGCCCCGGCCAGGCGTTGCGCGTACCCCTCGTCCGGGTAGCGGGCGACGACCAGGTCCTGCACGTCCATGACGAGCAGTGCGGTACGGGACATCCTGTTCCCTCTCCTGTTTCAGTGGAAGAGCTGCCGGGCGGTGGCCAGCAGCTCCCGTCTCAGCACATCGTCGGGCAGACCCGCCAGCAACGGGTCGACACCGCTCAGCATCAGCCCTCCCCCGAGCACCGACAGGGCCACCCGCCGGGCCGGTGACGGATCGGCGCCGAGCAGCAGGTCCTGCAGGCGCTGCACCCGGCCGGGCAGATCGGTGAACGCCCGCAGCACCGGCTCGACGCCCGGGTCGCCGTGCAGCACCGCGGCCAGGGTGCGCTGCTCGACAACCAGGTCGACCATGCCGCGCAGCAGCACGTCGAGCTGCCCGGCGCGGTCGGCGATGCTCTCGGCCTCGTCGACCAGCGCACCCACCGCGTCGGTGGCCGGTTGCACGACCGCGACGACCATCGCGTCCTTCGTGGGGAACTGATGGTAGACGGACGCCTTGGCGACACCGAGACGGTCGGCGATCTGCTGCAGCGAGGTGCCGTGCACCCCGTTCTCGGCGAACAGCTCCAGCGCCGCGGCCAGGATGCGCTCGCGGGTCTCGCCCCGCCGGCCGACCGGTCTTGCCACTAGACGGCCATCAGCGGTTCGTGCGCCCCAGGTCGACGGGCAGCTGGATGCCCGTGACGTGCCGCGCCTCGTCGGAGGCCAGCCAGGCGACGGCCGCGGCGATGTCCTCGCTCTGGCTGACACCGTCGGGCAGGCTCCCCATGAACATGGGCGCCAGCAGCGGGTACTCGGCCGAGTAGGTGCGGACCTCGGTCATCTGCAGACCGGTCATCACCCCGTGCGGGTGCACACTGTTCACCCGGATACGGTACTCGGCCAGCTCGTTCGCCAGCGTCTTGGACAGGCCGGTGACGCCGTGCTTGGCCGCCGCGTAGTCCCCCAGGAACGGCAGCCCGACCAGACCGGCCACCGAGCTGGTGAAGACGATCGCCCCACCGGTGTTCTGCTCGATCATGATCGGGATCGCGGCCTTGGCGGTGTGGAAGGCACCGGTCAGGTTGATGTCGATCGTGGTCCGCCAGTGCTCCGCATCGATCTCCCAGACCCGCGCGGCCGTGGTCATCCCCGCGTTCGCGATCACCACGTCGAGGCGGCCCAGCTCGGCGACGGCGTCCTGCAGGCCGCTCCGCACGGCGTCGAAGTCGCGGACGTCGGCCTGGACCGTGACGATGCGCCGATCGAGTTTCTCGACCTGGGAGGCGGTCTCGGCCAGATCCTCCGGGGTGGCGCCGGAGTAGGTGGTGGTCGGGATGTCCTGGCAGATGTCGAGGGCGATGATGTCCGCGCCCTCGGCCGCCAGGCGCACGGCCTCGGCCCGGCCCTGCCCGCGCGCGGCGCCGGTGATGAACGCGACCTTGCCCACGTAACGCCGGGCGATCGGCTCGGAGGGGACGGGCGGGGCAGGTGGCACGGGATGCTCGCTCATGGGGTCCTCCCGGGGGTAGAGGTGAGAGTCTGCCGTTCGGCTGACCAAAAGCTAGCCGCTCGGCAGACTCGTTGTCTGTACCGCGCTCGCGGTAGGCCGTTGGTTCATCCCGGGACGGATCTGCTCCTATGGTGATCAAGCACGACCCGTCCCCCATCGGAGGATCCATGACCTGGCAGACCGGCAAGTCGGTTCCCGAGCTGATCGGTGCGGCCGAGGGGCTGTGGGCGCAGGACCCGGCCGTCAACACGATCCTGCTGACGCTCACCAGCAATGCCCAGGCCCCGCACACCGGGGGCTGGTGGAGCGAGACCGACGGCACCGTGACCGGCAGCTACCTGCGCAGCACCATCGAGACCGTGCTGCTCGGCGCGATGCCGGCCGGGGTCGCCCGGGTGCTCGCGGCGCACCTGGCGGACGTGCGGGTGCGGGCCGTGCAAGGGCCACGGGAGAGCGTCGAGGAGTTCAGCGCCGTGCGGGAGCGCGTCACCGGAGCCCGCCGCGACCGCCAGATCGCGATGGCCCTGCACCGGCTCGGCACGCTCACCCCGCCCCGGCCGCGGCCGGCGGGCTCGCCCCGTCCCGCCGGCCCGCACGACCGCACCCTGCTGCTCGGCTGGTTCGACGCCTTCGGGCGGGAGACCCACACCCCGGTCGACCTGCCCGCCGCGGTGGACGACCGGCTGGCCTCCGGTTCCCTGCTGATCTGGGAGCACGACGGCCGCCCGGTGTCCCTGGCCGGCAGCACCGGCCCGCACCGGGGCAGCTCCCGCATCATCTCCGTCTACACGCCACCCGCACTGCGGGGCAACGGTTTTGCCGGCGGGGTGGTGACCGCGAGCGTCGAGGCCGCCCTGGCCCGGGGCGCGGCCGGCGTCGTGCTGTTCACCGACCTGGACAACCCGACGAGCAACGCGCTGTACCGGCGGCTGGGCTTCGAGCGGGCCGGGGACTTCCTGCAGGTCCAGTACGACAGCTGACAGCCCGTCCGGCCCTTGCGCGGCGGCGCCGCCGCGCGCCACCTCCCGAACCGGTTTCCGGCTCGGGTTGCGACGCCGCCCGAAGGGGATACGGTCGGAACCCGAACAGCCGCCCTGCAACGCTTTTCGTAGGCCGACCGGTGAGGCGCCCGCAGCGTTCAGGTGAACACCCCCGCCGTTCGCCGCGCTTTGCCGTTGTTCATCCGCTGGTGCCGGATTCAAGCCGCACCCCCACGCGGACGAGGCTTGTGACACACCTCTCACCATCTCCCAAGGGGATGCCGTGTCCGAAACCTTGCGTGGCGCGTGGAAACTCATCAGCTGGCGGCGGATCGCCCAGGACGCCTCCGTGACCTACCCCCTGGGCCCGGACGCGATCGGCGAGCTCATCTACGCCCCCGCGGGCCGGATGGCCGTGCAGATGGTGGCCGGCACCCGGCCCCCGCTCGACAGCACCGACCCGCTCGGGGGCACCCCCGAGGAGCGGGCCGCGGCGTACTCCGGGTATCTGGCCTATTTCGGCCGCTACTCCTTCACCGCCGAGACCGTGACCCACCTGATCGAGGGCAGTTCGTACCCGAACTGGTCGGGCGCCGAGCAGGCCCGCCCGTACACGCTCGACGGCGGGCGCCTGGTGCTGCGTACCCCGCCCACCACCCTGCCCTCCGGCGGGGTCGTCATCAACGAGATGACCTGGGCGCACGCGGGTTCCTGAACCACCCCAGACCTGAGCAGCACCACCGACGAAGGAGTCCAGTCATGACGGCAACGATCCTGGAACCGGGCACGCACGTGCGGGCCCGGGCCGCCTCCGGGTACGCCGGCCTGCGCGCCGAGCACACCCAGTCGGTGGTGCACCGCAGCGACTTCGGCGTCATCGCCCAGCACATGTTCACCCTGATGATGCGCAACGTCGCCAGCGACGGGTTCCTGTTCTCCGACCCGATGGACCCCGGCCGGTTCTCCACCCCCGGCGCCGTCATCGCGGCCCCCTCGTTCCCGGCCAACTCCCCCGGGGTCGACCAGGACTACGTGTTCAACTGGACCCGCGACGCCGCGATCGTGGCGATGGAACTGTCGGCGGCGAACCTGCCCGCCCGCGGCGACAGCGGCGTCGAGCCGCTCGAGGACTACGTCCGCTTCGCCTCGATCTGCCAGGGCAACGCCATCCCCACCCTGGCGCACGCCTGCTTCACGATCGAGGGCGCCTCGCGGCCGTGGACCGAGCAGAACGACGGCCCGGCCCTGCAGACCAGTGCGATCCTGCAGGCGTTCGGCCAGCTCGACGAGCCCACCCAGGGTCTGGCCCGGCAGGTGATGGCCCGCAACGTCGAGTTCCTGCTCGGGGCCTACCGGGAGCCGACCACGAACCTGTGGGAGGAGCACTCCGGGTACTCGTTCTTCGCCCGCTCGGTGCAGCTGCGGGCCCTGCGCGAGATCGCCACGAACACGGTCGGTGTCACCGTGCCCGACGGACTCCAGGAGGCCACGGACTGGCTGGAGCACGCACTGTCGCAGCACTGGGACGGCAGCCGCTACCTGAGCCTGATCACCGACACGCAACCCCCGCAAGACCCGGCCGGCCCCGGTTACGACCCGAACATCGACGTGGTCATGGCCGCGATCTACGGCGCCGTGCCCCTCACCGACACCCGTCTGCTCGCGACGGCCGCCCAGTTGCGCGCCCAGTGGTCCGACGCGTCCTCCCCCTCGGTGTACCCGGTGAACCTGGCCGACGCCGACCTCGCGATCGGGCCGATGGTGGGCCGCTACCCCGGCGACACCTACGACGGCGACATGTCCGACCACGTGCAGGGTGGCCACCCCTGGGCCCTCACCACCGCCAACTTCGCCGAGCTGTACTACCGGCTCGCCGACGGGATCCGGGCCTACAACACCGTTCCCCACGACGAGCTCTCGGCCCCGTTCTTCACGCAGGTCGGCATCGGCCCGGACACCGCCCCGCACGACGCCGTGACCGCGCTCGAGCAGGCCGGCGACCAGATGCTCGAGGCCGTGGTCTACCACAGCGACAACCTCGAGCTCAGCGAGCAGTTCGACGGCACGACCGGGTTCTGCCGCAGCGTGCGCAACCTGACCTGGAGCTACGCCGCCTACCTCTCGGCCGTCCGGGCCAAGACCGGTCTCACGGTGAAGGGCTGAGCGGTGGACGCGTTCCTCGACCTGTCGGTGACTCTCACCGGGTTCAACCACTTCCAGCTGCTGGGCACCGGCAACGCGGCCGTGCTGCGGGCCGAGCTGGACCAGATCGTGCCCGCCGACCTCGTCGCCCGGCTGCTCGGGAGCACCGATCCGGAGGCGACTCTCGCCGATCCGGACCTCGGCCCGCCGGCCCGCGACCTCGTCCTCATGTGGTACTCGGGTACCTGGGCGCAACTGCCGGACGACTGGCGCGAACGCCACGGCGCCCATCCCCGCGACACCCGCCACGTGGTGTCCGCCGAGGCCTACCGCGGCGGCCTGCAGTGGATCGTCGCGGGCGCACACCCGGCCGGTGCCCACCAGCAGGGTTTCGGGGCCTGGGCGATGCCGCCCGGCGCCCTGGCCCCGGGCACCTCACCCCTGGCCGGCAGGAGCGTGGCGTGAGCGGACTCGATGCCGACGTGGTGATCGTCGGCGGCGGGGTCAACGGTGCCCTGCTGGCGAAGCAGCTGACCCGCGAGGGGGTGCGGGTGCTCGTGCTCGAGGCCGGGCCCGGCACCGCCTGGGACTACGAGAGCTACAACCAGCACCTGGACACGTTCTTCAACGCCACCCCCAAGAGCGTCGAGTCGCCCTGGCCGGCGGCGGCGGGCGCACCCCAGCCCGACACCGCCGACGTGCGGCTCGCCAACGGCTATTTCGTGCAGACCGGCCCGGACCGCTTCGGCAGCAGCTACTCCCGCACCCTCGGCGGATCCACCCTGCACTGGCTGGGCGTGTGCCTGCGCATGCTGCCCGAGGACTTCCGGATGCACACCGAGCACGGCGTCGGGCTGGACTGGCCGATCGGCTACGACGATCTGGAGCCGTTCTACCGGGAGGCCGAGCACGAGCTCGGCGTCTCGGCCGACGTCTCCGAACAGGCGCATCTGGGCATCACTTTCGCCGAGGGTTACGACTACCCGATGCACCGGCTGCCACCGAGCTGGTCGGACGAGCTGCTGGCGAGGTCCGTGGACGGGCTCGAGGTCCCGCTCGGCGACGAGACCTTCACGCTGAAGGTGCGCGGCTACCCCGCGGCCCGCAACAGCGTGCCGCGCGCGGGCTACCGCCCGGCCGGGGCCGTCGGCGAACCGGGCGAGGAGCTCTCGCTGCACCGCGGTCTGGGCCAGCGCTGCCAGGGCAACACCAGCTGCACGCCGATCTGCCCGGTGCAGGCCAAGTACAACGCGCAGAAGAGCCTCGCCCAGGCCGACCGCGACCTCCTCGAGATCCGTTCGCAGAGCGTGGTGTCGAAGGTGCTCGTCGACCCGGTCAACGGCACCGTGACCGGGCTGGAGTACCAGCACTACGACGAGCCCGGATCGGCGCGGCACACCGTGCGCACCGCCACCGGGCGGCTGTACGTCCTCGCGGCGCACGCCGTGGAGAACGCCAAGATCCTGCTCGCCTCCGGGCTGGACGAGGGGCGTACAGGGCGGGGTCTCATGGACCACCCCGCCCTGTACGCCTGGGGTTACGGCCCCACCCCGGTCGGCGCGTTCCGCGGGCCGCAGTCGACGGCCGGCATCGACGACCTGCGCGGTGGCCGGTTCCGCAGCAGCCACGCGGCCTTCCGCCTCGACATCGGCAACGACGGCTGGCGGGCGACCACGGGCGCGCCCGACTCCGACGTGGCCGCCGCGGTCTCGCAGGGCCTGTACGGCGACCGGCTGCGCGACCACCTCCAGCGGACCCTGCCCCGCCAGGTGCGCTTCTCGGTGGCCGTGGAGCAGCTGCACGACCCGGCCAACACCGTCACGATCGACCCGGCACACGTCGACGAGCTCGGCAACCCGCGCCCGGTGATCGACTACCGCATCGACGACTACACCAAGGCCGGCATGGCCGCCGGTAAACGGGTGTACCGGCAGATGTTCGCGCGGGCGGGCATCGAGGACCACTCCGAGGACGCGGGAGGCAACTGGTTCCCGTCCGTCACCTACGAGGGTGAGGAGTACCACTACCACGGCATGGGCCACTTCGCGGGGACGCACGTGATGGGCCCGGACCCGGCCACCTCCGTCGTGGACGCCGACCAGCGCAGCTGGGCCCACCGGAACCTCTTCGTCGTGGGATCGGGCAGCTTTCCCACGATGGGCACCTCGAACCCGACGCTGACCATGGCCGCCCTAACCCTGCGCACCGCGCGGCGGGTGCTGGCCGAGCTCGGCGACTAGAAGGGACGCACCGTGATCTTTCCCCAGGGCGCCAGCATCCGCACCACGCCGGCCGCCGTCAGCGAGACCGTCTACGACGTCGTGATCGTCGGCGGTGGCATCTGCGGCGCCGTGACGGCCGACCACCTGAGCCGGCAGGGCCGGTCCGTGCTCGTGCTCGAGGCCGGGCCGGCCAACGACCTCGACATCAAGGACTACGAGGCGTATCTCACCGAGTTCTACTCGGCCGCGAGCAAGGACAACCAGTCGCCGTACCCGGCCTACCCGACCTCGCCGATGCCCCGCAGCTCCGACGCCGAGCACCGGGCCGACGACAGCGGCTACCTGGTGCAGCGCGGCCCCCACACCACCGACACCACCTACACCCGGGTGCTGGGCGGCACCACGATGCACTGGGAGGCCAAGATCCTCCGGATGCTGCCGGAGGACTTCCAGCTGGCCGAGCGCTACCAGCAGGGCCCGCGGTGGCCGGTGGACTACGCCGACCTGGAACCGCTCTACCGCGAGATGGAACGCGAGATCGGGGTCAGCGCGGACGTGGGCGACCAGGCCTACGGCGGCATCACCTTCCCCCGCGACTACGTGTTCCCGATGAAGGGCCTGCCGCCGTCGTACCTCGACCGGGTGGTGGCCCGGGACGTCGACGGCACCAGGGTGCAGCTCGGCGGCGAGGAGTTCGAGCTGAAGGTGCGCCCGTTCCCGCAGGGCCGCAACGGCATCCCGAACCCGGCCTACGACCACGGACGCGGTTTCGTGCCCGTCGGTGCTGTCAGCACCCACCAGGTCGAGGAGGGAGAACGCTGCCAGGGCAACAACAACTGCGTGCCGCTGTGCCCGGTGCAGGCCAAGTACCACGCCGGCAAGACCCTCTCGCGGGCCCTGCAGCGCGGTGTCGACATGCTCACCCAGGCCGTGGCCCACCAGGTGCACACGGCTGAGAACGGGCGGGTCGAGAGCATCGAGTACCGCCGCTACCGGCATCCCGGATCCACCGAGTTCGAGACCGGTTTCGCCCGGGGCCGCACCTACGTGCTGGCCACCAACGCGATCGAGAACGCCCGGCTGATGCTGGCCTCCGGCCTGCAGAACCGCAGCGACCTGGTGGGCCGCAACCTGATGGACCACGCCTACCTGCTCACCTGGGGCCTGCTGCCCGAGGTGGCCGGCACCGGCCGCGGCACGAACTGCACCTCCGGCATCGTCGACCTGCGGGGCGGCGCGTTCCGGCGGGAACAGGCCAGTTTCAGCACCGACATCCACAACGACGGCTGGGGCTGGGCCACCGGCTCACCGATCACCGACCTGATCCAGATCGTCGACGACGGCACCCGCGGGTTCGACCTGCGGCGTGCCCTGGTCGACCGGATCAGCCGGCAGCTGCTGATGGCGCACATGATCGAGGTACTGCCCGAGCGCCACAACACCGTCACCGTCGACCCGGCCTTCCGCGACGGGCTGGGCAACCTGCGCCCGGTGATCACCTTCGAGGTCCCGGACTACTCGATGAAGGGCGCGGCCTTCGCCCGCTCCCTCTCGAAGCGGCTGTTCGCCCGGCTCGGCGTCGAGGACTTCACCGAGTACCCGTCGGACCAGTACGGTTTCGTCGAGTTCGAGGGGCAGGGCTACCGCATCCTGGGCGGCAACCACCTGGCCGGCACGCACATCATGGGCACCAGCCCGGGCACGTCGGTGGTCGACGACGTGCAGCGCAGCTGGGAGCACGACAACCTCTACCTGGTCGGCGGGGGCAGCATGCCGACCATCGGCACGGCCAACATCACCCTGACCGCGGCGGCGCTGACCCTGCGCACGGCCCGGCACCTGGAGCGGGAGCTGGCGAAGCAGGACCAGCCCTACGAGCTCGCATCCGTCTGAGAGGCGCACCATGACCCAGCTGGACACCCGGCTCCCCGCGCAGATCCGCACCCTGTCGGACCTGCACGCCTACCTGGACGCCGCGCTGCGCCTGGAGCACGCCACCATCCCGCCGTACCTGACCGCCCTGTACTCCCTGCATCCGGGCGCCAACTCGGACGCACAGCACGTGATCCGGGTGGTCGTGGTCGAGGAGATGCTGCACCTGACCCTGGTCGCGAACGTGATGAACGCCGTCGGGCTGACGGTCGACCTGACGCCCGACGACTTCGTGCCCAACTACCCGGCCCACCTGCCCAGCGGCGAGGTCGACTTCCTCGTCGACGTGCAGCCGTTCTCGTTCCGGGCCGTCACCACGTTCCTCAACATCGAGCGCCCGGCCAAGGCCCCGAGCGAGGAGGCCCGGCTGCTGCCCTGTCCCGACCTGGGGGCCGGTACCGTGCTGGCGGCCAGTCCGCTCGACCCGAGCGTGCGCTACTACAGCATCGGCGAGTTCTACGAGGAGATCGACCGCGGACTGCGCTACCTCGACGCGCAGTTCCGGCTCGAGGGCCGGGAACTGTTCGTGGGCAACGCCTCCCACCAGGTCACGCCGGAGTACTTCTACTCCGGCGGCGGCGAGGCCCTGGCCGTGGTCGACCTGAACACCGCGCTCCGGGCGCTCACCGTGATCGCCGAGCAGGGCGAGGGCATGGGCGGCGGCATCTACGACGGTGAGGGCGAGCTCTCGCACTACTACCGGTTCGAGCAGATCCAGCTGGCCCGCTACTACCAGAAGGGCGACATCCCCGGGCGTCCGAGCGGCCCCCGGCTCGACGTCGACTTCGACGCGGTGTACCCGGTCGCGGTGAACGCCGAGCTGGCCGACTATCCGCCCGGTTCGCCGGTTCTCGAGGCCGCCCAGCGGTTCAACCAGACCTACCACGACTTCCTGGTCTTCCTCACCGAGGCCTACAACGGCCGCCCGGACCTTCTGCTCGAGGCCGTGCCCTGGATGTTCCGGCTGCGCGACGACATCAACCAGCTGATCCGCAACCCGCACCCCACCCGGGAGGGCGTCAACGCGTCCCCCGTCTACGAGCGTGTCCCCATCGATCGAGGTGAGACATCATGAGCACGGACGCTTTCGTCACCTTCTCGGCGGAGGTCACCGGGTTCACCGAGTTCGACCTGCACGGCACCGGCCAGGCCCGGTCGTACTACGACACCGTCGTGAAGGTGGTGGGCCGGCAGAACCTCGACGACCTGCTCCACCGCTACTTCGACGAGGTGACCGAGCTGCTCGACGAGCAGAAACGGGCGAAGCAACTCGACGAGTCGGTGTTCGACGACCCGCGCCTGGGCGCCGTCGCGAAGAACGTGATCAAGCTCTGGTACAGCGGCACCTGGTTCGACCTGTCACCGGAATGGACCGCCACCTACGGCATTCCCGGCACCGAGGGCACGTTCACCGCCTCCCCGCAGGCCTACGCGCAAGGCCTGCTCTGGTTCGCGGTGGGCACCAGCCCGCCCGGGGCCCGCGCTCCCGGGTACGGCTCCTGGGCCGACCCACCCCGCATCCCTGAACTCCCCGCGTCCCCCGTTCCCCGCTCACTCCAGCGATGAAGGGCCAGTCATGGTGATCAGCACGCTCACCCCGGACCGGGTGAAACTCGGCGTCACGCCGACTCTCTGGTGGAACGACGACTTCCCGAGCATCGACATCGGCATCCCGTTCGGCGAGGCCGTGAGCGAGATGGCCCTGGCCGGATTCCAGGGCTGCAGCATCGGGCACAAGTACCCGACCGACCCGGCCGAGCTCAAGAGCGCCCTCGACCTGCGCGGCCTGACCGTGTCCGAGCCGTGGGTGAGCACCTACTTCACGCTCGACGGCATGGAACAGCAGACGGTGGACGCCTTCCAGGACCGCCTCGCGTTCCTGGCGGCGGTCGGTGGTCACGACATCGTGGTCGCCGAGTTCGGCGACACCTCGCACATCCTGCCCGTCGCCCTGTTCGCCAACCGCGCCCGGTTCGACGACGACCAGTGGGACCGCCTGTGCCGGGGACTGAACCGGCTCGGGAAGATCGCGAACGAGGCCGGGATGCGCCTGTGCTACCACCACCACATGGGCACCGGGGTGATGGACCGCGCCGACGTCGACCGGCTGATGGCCGGCACCGACCCGGACCTGGTGCACCTGCTGCTGGACACCGGGCATCTGCGGTTCGCCGGTTACGACCCGCTCGACGCGGTCAGGGCCCACGCCGGGCGGATCAAGCACGTTCACCTGAAAGACGTTCGCGCACCGATTGTTCAGCGGGTCCGGGACGAGGGACTGTCGTTCCAGCAGGGCATCGAGGACGGGGTGTTCACCGTTCCCGGCGACGGCTCGATCGACTTCGTGCCGATCCTGCAGGCCCTGGGCGACAGCGGGTACGAGGGCTGGCTGGTGGTGGAGGCCGAGCAGGACCCGGCCAAGGCCAACCCGCTGGAGTACGCCCTGAAGGCCCGCGGTTACCTGCGCGACGTGCTGGGCTGGTGAAAGGCCGTGACCTACCTCAGTTTCTTCATGTTCACCACCGACCTGCGGCCGGGCGACCCGGAGTACACCAAGGTCGTGGTGAACCACATGAGAGAGATGCGGCAGCTCGGGTACACGGGTTTCGACCTGCCGATCCGTCCTCTGGACACCTCCGACCACCGGGGTGAGGTCGAGCGTTACGCCGAGCTGAGGCGGGCGCTGGACCGGGCCGGGCTCGACGACCTGGGCTTCACCACCAACGTGGCCACCACCCGCACGTTCGACCCTACCTCGCCGTACGCCGAGCAGCGGGCCGGGGCGCTGAACTACCTGAAGTCGCGGGTGGACATCACCGCCGTGCTCGGCGGTCACATCCTCGGCGGCCCGATCGTGTTCCCGTACAACCAGTTCCCCACCACCGATTCCGGCGAGCCGGTCTGGAGCGACGCCCTGCAGGACTGGCTGCCGCCGCGCTCCGCGAACGCGCAGCCGGTGCTCGACGAGCTCGGCGACTACGCGGCGACCCGCGGCGTGAAGCTGGCGATCGAGGGCGTGGACCACTGGGAGCAGCCCGCCCCGAACATGGTCGAGGACGTGCTGCACTTCCTCGAGGGCGTGAGCAGCCGGCAGGTCGGCGTCTGTCTCGACATCGCCCACGTGGTGCTGGGCAGCAGCGGCCCGGAGGTGTTCCGCCAGGCCGTGTCCCGCGCCGCCGCCACCGGCAGGCTCCACTACGTCCAGGTCTCACCGCCCGACCGGGGCGCGGTGCGCGACAGCTGGATCCCCTGGGACCTGTTCCTGACCACCGTCATGCCCCACTACGACGGGCCGCTCCTGATCGAGATCTTCAACGCCATCCCCGACTTCCAGCCGTCGCTGCGCCTGACCCGCCGCAAGTTCTGGGTGCCGGGCGAGGACGAGCCGGACACCTCGCACCCGAATGCCTACACGGTGGCGGCCGAGGCGATCGAGGAGCTCGAGAAGCAACTCGCCCGCGTGCCCGGGAAGGACCACGATGACCACCATTGACACGCCCGCCGACCCGCTCAGTCACCCGCCGCACCCCTCGCTCGGCGATCCGACGGCGGCCCTGCTGCAGCCGGCCCAGATCGGCCCGCTGCAGGGAGTTCCCCGGCAGAGCGGCTACCGGGCCGTGCCCCGTCAGCGCACGGTGTCCGAGGAGCTCGGCCCGCTGCAGGATCTTCCGGGGATCTGGGAGGGTCCCGGGTTCAGCCTGATCGCGCGGCCGGACTTCGACGCCGACAACCCGGACGGGTTCTTCCTGCAGCTCAACCTGCTGCGCGAGACCATCGAGTTCACGTCGATCGGCTCGCCCGTGTTCAACCGGGGCAGCCTGCAGAGCGACATCGCCATGTTCGGTGTGACCTACCTGCACCGGGTCACCGACGCGATCACCGGTGAGGCGCTGCACATCGAGCCCGGCCTGTGGCTGAACATCCCACCGACCACCCAGCCGCAGTCCGGGCCGAGCGTGGCCCGCCTGGCCACCGTCCCGCACGGGAACTCGGCCTGTGCGGTGGGTTTCGCCGAGGAGGAGGACCTGCAGGACCGGCTGCCCACCATCCCGCCGGTCAACACGGTGCCCTTCCCGGTCGGCGCTTCGACGCCCCCGCCCGGCACGATCAGCCCCTTCCCGGCCTACGACCTGGCCCAGGAGTCGCCGTTCCGCACGTCGCCGCTGCCGCCGAACATCACCCAGGCGGTGATCGACGACCCGAACACGCTGCTGCGGGCCGCGTTACGGGGTCTGGACATCCAGCACGTGACCCGGCTGATCACGAACACCCCGGCCGTCGGGGGCGTCGCGAACATCCCGTTCATCACCGCGAACGCCGACAACCCGACGCTGAACTCGGTGTTCGGCATCCAGTACGTGACCGGGCCGAGCGGACGCGAGTACATGCAGCTGCAGTACGCCCAGACCGCACTGCTGAACTTCCGCGGGCTGAGCTGGCCTCACGTCACGGTGGGGACACTGGTCAAGGCGTTCTGACCGCCGCGACGAACTGGCGGATCTTCTCGTGGTCCTTCACGCCCCGGGCTGACTCGACGCCGCTGGACACGTCGACGCCGTGCGGGTGCAGGTTCTCGATCTGCGCCCGCACGTTGCCCGGGTTCAGGCCGCCGGCCAGGATCCAGGGCGTGCCGGGCAGCTGGGCACGGTCGGGCACGTGCATCAGCCGGCCGGCGCCGGGCTCCGGGGCATCGAGCATGAGGCGCGCGCCGGTCGCGGGCTCGGCGTCGTGTTCGGCGAGGTGCTCGGCGAGTGACCGAGCCCGGATGACCCCGAACCCCGCTTCCGCGGCGGCGAGAAGATCGCTGTCCGGCTCACCGCCGTGGAACTGAATGGTGCGCACACCCCCGGCGCGGGCCACGTCGAGCACCTCACCGATCTCCCGGCCCCGCACCACCAGGACCGTCTCGACGGGAACGTCACCCAGCGCGCCGACCATCGACCTGATCTGCTCGGGCCCGACGTGACGCGGGCTGGCGGGGTGGTACACGAAGCCGATCGCGTCGGCGCCCGCCTCGACGGCCACGCGTGCCGCCTCGATGTCTCTCAGACCACAGATCTTCACGAACACGCACCCATTGTGTCAGCCGGCCTTCCAGCCCAGCTCGGGCGCGATCAGCTCGACGGTGTCGCGCAGGATCTGCTCGTAGTCCTCGCGCACGAACTCGTAGGGCAGCTCCAGACGCAGCTCCGACACCCGCGCGAGCACCGGGTCGGCGTGCAGCTTCTCGAGGATCTCGGAGCTGGTGCCGACCAGGTCGGGCGCGATGTGCATGCGCCGCCCGCCGAACTGGACCGGGGCCTTCGTGCGCCCGGCGCGGCTCGCCCCGTACTCCCGGTACCGCGAGCGCGTGGCCTCCGAGGCGCTGTCGAGGGGCACGATCACGCGGCCCAGGGCGATGCGGCCGGCCGGGGCGAGGGTGCGGTACTCGTCGAGGAGGTTGAGCTGGGCCTCGAGGAAGGTGTCCCCCGCGTCGGCCGAGACGATGTTGCCGGTGAGCAGGTTCAGGCCCTGCTGCCCGGCCCAGCGCACCGATCGGAGGCTGCCGCCGCCGTACCAGACGCGGTTCACCAGGCCGGGGCTGTGGGGCTGCAGGCGGGGGCGCTGCACGTTGCCGGGTGAGTGGATGACGGTGTCCTCGTCGCCGAGGTAGTCGCCGCGCAGGTTCGCGAGGAGGCGTTCGAGGCGCCCGTAGGACAGGTCGAACTGCCGCCAGTCGCCGTCGAAGACGAGGTCGCCGATGAGGTCGGCGTGCGGCGGCGTGCCCGCGCTGAAGCCGACCTGCAGCCGCCCGCGGGAGAGCACGTCGGACAGGGACAGGTCTTCGGCCAGCCGGAACGGGCTCTCGTAGCCGACCGGGATGACGGCGGTGCCGAGCTCGACGCGGCGGGTGCGCTGCCCGGCGGCGGCGAGGAAGACCGCGGCCGAGCCGACACCGTGCTCGAGGTGCCGCTGCCGGATCCAGGCCCCGTCGTAGCCGAGGGCCTCGCCGTACTCGAACAGCTGGAGCGTGTCCTCGAGACCGGCGTGGGGGTCGTCGTCCTCGAAGTTGCCCGGCGTCAGGAACGCCAGGGTGGTGATGGCCGGCATGCAGGCTCCTTTGTCTTCTATTTCGGTAGACAATATGTGAGTCACCGGTCCGCGTACAGGCCACCCGTTCGGTCCCGCCCGATGGTGGACGTGGTGGTGGCCCTCGGTCACGAACGCCCGGTTCGCTTGACCGCCGGGTGGGGACGGCCGATGGAACCGACGTGACGCACACCCCCGGGCCCGGCGTCCGTCCCCGTGCCCGCCGTCCCGGGAGGGCCGGCCGCTATCTGCGGACGTGGCTCGAGCCGAGCCTGGACGAGGACGCCCAGCGGGCCCGCAAGGGCCGGCTGGCGGCTGCCCTGTACCTGGCCGCCTGCCTGTACGCGGGGTTCATCACCTGGCAGAACCCGCAGGCCTGGGTCTCGCAGACGGTGCTCGTGGTCGTGGTCTTCGTGCTCGCCGTGACGCTGATGGTGGTGCCCTGGCGGCGTTTTCCCGATCATGTGCTGATCTGGCCGGTGCTGCCGAGCGCCTTCTTCACCACCGTCGGCGAGGGCGCGTTCGGGGTGCTCGGGCACTACCAGCCGCTCTACGTGCTGGCGCTGGGCTACGCCGGGCTGGTGCTGAGACCGGGCCGCACGACGATGCTGGCGGGGCTGAACCTGGCGTTGCTGGGCGGGGTCAGCGCGCTCGGCCTGCAGCGCGACCACCACGTCGAGATCATCGGCACCATCGTGTGCTCGGCGCTGATCGGTGAGCTGATCGCCGCGGCCCGCTCGGTGCAGCGCCGTCAGCGCAGCGACCTGCAGCAGCTGCACGCCGGCATCGGGCCGCTCCTGGGCGCCCAGACCGAGCACGACACCGCCCAGCTGGTCAGCGAGCTGGCCGTGCGCCTGCTGCGCGCGGACGGGGCCCTGACGATGGTGACCGACCAGGAGGAACGGCCCGCCGATCTCGGTGAGGTGTCCCTGCCGCCCGAGGTGCTCACCGCACGCGGCGGGGCCGGGGGCGGCGAGGACTTCACCGGGGTGCAGGTGTGGCTGAACGGTGAGCAGTCCGGCACCGGCATCGTCGCGCGCACCCGGCGTCACCTGTTCGTCGCCGACGCCGCGACCAGCCACCTGGTCTCGCGCCAGCACATCGAGCGGTTCGGGGCCCAGTCGTGCCTGTACGTGCCGATTCTCGTGAACGAGCGCCTGCTCGGCGTGATCGTGGTCTGGTGGACCACCCGCGTCGACGACCTCGACCACTTCACCGACCAGATCCTCGAGCTGCTCTCGCTGCAGGCCGGCCCGGTGCTGGAACGGGTGCGGGTGGTCGAGCACCTCGACCGGGCCGCGACCACCGACGGGCTCACCGGCGTCCTCAATCGGCGCGCCTTCGACCAGGGCCTGGCCGGCCTGCCCGACGACGCCGTGCTGCTGCTGTTCGACCTCGACCGGTTCAAGGCCCTCAACGACAGCCAGGGGCACCCGGCCGGCGACCGGGTGCTGCGGGCGTTCGCGGCGGCGCTGGCCGCGTCGGTGCGCGACAGCGACCTGGTCTGCCGGATCGGGGGCGACGAGTTCGCGGTGATCGCGACCGGGGACGGCCGGGCGGCCCGGTCGGTGCTGGAACGGCTCGAGGCGCTGTGGACCTCACCGGAGGGGGTCGGGTTCAGCGCCGGGTACGCGCTGCGGCGGCCGGGCGAGCCGGCGGAACAGCTGAGCGCCCGCGCGGACGAGGCTCTCTACGAGGAGAAGAACCGGCGTCGGTCACGGGCGCTCTGAGCCGTGCTTCGCGATCTAGGCCCCGAACCAGGGAGCGGTGATCTTCTCGTTCCGGGCCGCCCACTGCTCGGCGACCTGGCTCTCCTTGCCGGTCCCGGCGTCCTGGATGTCGGCCATCAGACCGGACAGCACGTCGTCCTCCATGGAGAAGTTCTTCAGCCAGCCGGCGACCTCGGGCCGCGCCGTGGCGAAACCCTTCGTGGCGATGGTGGTGTGGTTGTCCGGCTCGCCGAAGGTGAGCTCCGGGTCGTCGAGCGGCTTGAGGTCCCACCGGCCGAACGCCCAGTGCGGCGACCACAGCGTCACCACGATGTTCTTCCGGCGGGCGATCGCGGTGTTCAGCTCGGCCAGCATCGCCGGGGTGCTGCCCTCGACGAGGGTGTAGTCGTCCAGCCCGTAGGTCGGGATGGTCTCCTCCCGCATGAGCCGCATGTGCCCGGCCCCGGCCTCGACGCCGACGATGCGGCCCCCGAAGTCGCTCTCGCGGCCCTTGAGGTCGGGGATCGAGTCGACGTCCACGTACTCGGGCACCACGAGCATGAGCGTGCCCTTGGCCCACTGCGTGACGATCTCGAGGTCGTCCTGGTAGCGGTCCCAGTACTCGGCGTGCACACCGGGCAGCCAGGCGTCCATGTAGAGGTCGATCTGGCCCTGCGCGACCCCGGTGAAGGCGCTGGCGATGTCGAGCTCCTGCAGGTTCACGCGGTAGCCGCGCTGCTCGAGCAGGACCTTCCAGAGGTGGCTGGAGGCGACGGCGTCGTCCCAGCCGGCCACCACGGCCATGCTGATCGAGCCGGTGTCGCCGTCGTCCGAGCTGCCGGAGCCGCCCGATCCCCCGCTGAACTGCGTGGCGTTGCCGCTGCAGGCGGCCAGACCGGCGGTGCCGGCGGCCATCAGGCCGCCCAGGAGGGCGCGTCGGGTGATCGTCACGCGGCCTCCCCGAACCAGGCGGCGGTGATCGTCTCGTTCTCCGAGGCCCACTCGCCCGCCACCTCCTCGGCGTTCTCGGTGCCCGCGGCCTGGATCTGCGAGAGCAGGCCGGCGAGCGCGTCGTCGTCGATGGAGTAGTTCTTGAGCCAGCCGGCCACCTCGGGCCGGGCCTCGCTGAAGCCCTTGGTGGCGATCGTGGTGAGCTCGTCCGGGTCGCCCCAGGCCTGGTCCGGGTCTTCCAGGTTCTTGATGTCGAACTTGCCGTAGGCCCAGTGCGGCGTCCAGAGCGTCACCACGACGTTCTGCCGGCGCTTGATCGACGACTGCAGTTCGGCGAGCATCGCCGCGGTGCTGCCCTCGACCAGGGTGTAGGCGTCGAGCCCGTAGCCCGGGATGATGCTCTCGCGCATCACCTTCATCTCACCGGCACCGGCCTCGATCCCGACGATCCGGCCGCCGAAGTCGCCCTCGCGGCCCTTCAGGTCGGCGATCGAGGTGATGTCGCAGTACTCCGGCACGGCGAGCTGGAGCGTGCCGCTGGTCCAGGTACCGAGCGTCTCGAGATCGTCCTCGAAGCGCTTCCAGTAGTCCTCGTGCGTCGCGGGCAGCCACGCGTCCATGTACATGTCGATCTGGCCGCTCGCGACCGCGGTGAAGGCCGGGGCGATCTCGAGCTCCTGCAGGTCCACGGTGTAACCGCGCTGCTCGAGCAGCACTTTCCAGAGGCTGGACGAGGCGATGCACTCGTCCCAGCCGGCCACGACGGCCATGCTGACGGTCTTGGGGTCACCGCCCGAGCCCCCGCTGCCGCCCGAGCCACTGCCCGAGCCGCCGCTGAACTGAGCGGTGTTCCCGCTGCACGCGGCGACCCCGGCCGTGGTGGCGGCCAGGAGGCCGCCGAGCAGGGCACGCCGTGAGAGGTTGCTGGGGTTCACGAAAGGTTCTCCTCGCTCAGGAAGCGGCCAGCGCGGCCTCGTCCGCCGAGGTGTTCTCGGCGGCGGGCTTCGCGGCGGCGGTCTGGGCCGGGGCGCTCGCCGGGCGCCCGGGGGCCCGGCGGCGGCGCGGCCGGCTGAGCGCGTGGCTGAGACGGTCGAGGTAGATGGCCAGGAGCACGACGCCCAGACCACCCTCGAAGCCCGCGCCCACGTCGAGCGTGCTGATGCCGCGCACCACCACGGAGCCCAGGCCGTCGGCGCCGACCATGCCGGCGATGACCACCATCGACAGGGCCAGCATGATCGTCTGGTTGACGCCGGCCATGATCGAGGGCATCGCCAGCGGGATCTGCACCTCGCGCAGGATCTGGCGGGGCTTGGCGCCGAAGGCGTGGGCCGCCTCGACGACCTCGGTGTCGACGCCGCGGATGCCGAGCTCGGTGAGCCGGACGGCCGGCGGGATGGCGAAGACGGTCGTGGCGACCACACCGGGCACCACGCCGACGCCGAAGAAGAACACGGCCGGGATCAGGTACACGAACACCGGCAGGGTCTGCATCAGGTCGAGCAGGGGCCGGGCCACGCCGCTGACCTCGCGACTGCGGGACGCCCAGATGCCGACCGGGACGCCGATGATCACGGCGATGACGGCGGCGACCACGACGACGGCGAGCGTCTGCATGGCCTGGATCCACAGGTCCATGGCCTGGATCACGACGAAGGCGACCAGCGCGAACAGGGCGAGGCCGTACTTGCGCACCAGAACCGGCAGCGCCACGGCGACCAGGGTCACCACGTAGGCGTGCGGGGCGGTGAGCACGTAGAGCACCGCGTTCAGCAGGAACAGCATGACGTCGGTGATCAGGTCGAACAGCGACCCGAGGTTCTCGGTGAGCCAGTCGACGGCGTCGCTGACCGGGGCACCGAGGTCGATGACGGGAATCTCAGGCATTCTTCGGTTCGTCCTTCCCGTCCTGCTGGCTGGTGGTGCCGGGCGTGGCCAGGGCCGCGAGCAGCGTGGCCTGCGGGATGACACCCAGCAGGCGGCGCTCGTCGTCGGTGACCGCGAGCGGCACCGGGTTGCGCCCGACCAGCGAGAAGACGTCGGACAGGGGCACGTCGTCGGCCACCCGGTCGTAGTCGTCACTCATGCAGGAGGCGATCGTGACCTTCTTGCCGCCGGTGATGGCCTTGGCCACCCGGTCGGCGCGGGCAATGCCCTGCACGCGGCGCTGCGCGTCGAGCACGTAGGTGCCGGTGCCCTCCACGTTGGACAGGCGGCGCAGCACGTCGGCGGCGTCCTCGTCCTGCGTGGCGGTGAACAGCGGCTCACGCATGATGTCGCCCGTGGTGAGAACCCGGGTGCGGTCGACGTCGGCGATGAACTCGGTGACGTAGTCGTCGGCCGGCGTGTTCAGGATCTCCTGGGCCGTGCCGAGCTGCACCACCTTCCCGTCACGCATGATCATGATCCGGTCGCCCATGCGCATGGCCTCGTTGAGGTCGTGCGTCACGAAAACGACCGTGCGTCTGAGGTCTCGCTGAAGGGTCATCAGCAGATCCTGCATGTCCCGCCGGATCAGCGGGTCGAGCGCGCTGAAAGGCTCGTCCATCAGCAGGATGTCGGCGTCCGAGGCGAGAGCGCGGGCCAGGCCGACGCGCTGGCGCATACCGCCGGACAGCTCGCCGGGCAGGGAGTCGCCCCATTCGCCGAGACCGACCGTGCGCAGGGCCCAGTCGGCCCGCTCGGCCCGCTCGGCGGCGGAGACGTTGCGCAGATGCAGCGCGTAGGCCGCATTCTCGCGGACGGTGAAGTGGGGGAACAGCGCGAAGTGCTGGAAAACCATGTTGATCTTACGGTTCCGGAGATCGCGCAGTTCGGCCGGGTTCATCCCGGCCACGTCCCGGCCCTCGATCTCGAGCGTGCCCGCGGTGGGCTCGACCAGCCGGTTGAGCATCCGCAGCACGGTCGACTTGCCGGACCCGGACAGGCCCATGATGACGAAGAACTCGCCCTGCGCGACGGTGAAGTTCACGTCGTCGGCGGCGGCCTTGTGACCGGGCACGGGCCCGGAGGTCTTCGCTCCGAACCACTTCCTCCATCCGCTGGAGGCTTCGGGGGCGCCGTAGACCTTCGTCAACCCGGAAACTGAGATGGCAGGTGCAGCATTGGGCGCCGTCGTCGGCATTGCTGGCTGCTGGCTCCACGTACCTGAAGTCAAAAGCCGCTCCTTTCGCTCGCTTCGCCGCGATGGCCTGGCTCTGAAGTGCCCGGTCACCCTTCCCCGGGGGTTGACAGGGTGTCAAGCGGAGCGAATGTGGTTGCGCCACACGAAAGCCCGGATCGTCGCGTCCGGAAGTGGTCGACCGGTGGACCGATCCACGCCCCCGCAAGGCGTTTCGGGAACATCGCCGCGGACGTTCCCGGCGTTACGTGACGCTGGTCTCAGTCACGCTCGGGAGTCGGATTCTCACCGGGATTCCGGGCTAGCACGAATCAGCGCGCTCCGCCCACCAAGCCGGAGGAGGCGGCGTGCGAGAGCGCGCCGGAAACGGGCTTTCGGTTGATTCCCGTCCGGGACCTGGTGAAATCGCGGCCGGCGAAGGCCTAATGGACGACCGCGAGAGGACTGTGCGATCTCGTGACCAGATCGTGACCGACCGAGCTGCGGGGTCCGGTGGTCAGCCCCCGGCCCTGGTTACCGACCACGACCAGGCCGCAGTCACGGGAGGCCTCACTCAGCACCGGGACGGCTGTGCCCTCGAGCACCTCATGACTCACCCTCACACCCGGGAACGTGCGCCGGACACGCACCCGCGCGGACTCCGCGAGCACGGCCGCGGCATCAGCCGCCGGTGAAGCGGCCGCGGTGCCCGAGAAGGCCACCGTGACCACCAGCGGCACCCCGAGCCGGTCGGCCCGCTCGGCGGCGAAGAACAGGGCCCGCTCGGCACCGGGCGAACCGTCGAAGCCCACCCGCACCGCACCTCCCGCCTCCGGTACGGGCGTGCGCCCGCTCACCAGGATCACCGGGCAGTGCGCACCCGCGACCAGGGCGGCGATCAGCGCGTGCGGTTGCTCGGGCACCCCGAGCACAACCATCTCCGCCGTGCAGGACGCCGCGACCAGCGAACGGCCGCTCTCCAGGGTCACCGGCAGCTCGGGCGCCCGCCGGCGCACCCGGGCCAGCGCCTCGGCGAGCACCGTGGCCGGAGTCTCCGGCGAACCCTCGACGTGCAGCACGAGCAGTTCCGAACCTCGCTGCACCACATCGGCCGTGGCCCAGTCCAGGGCGGCCCGCGCCGAGCGCGACCCGTCGTAGCCGACGACCGTCGTACGTTGCCTGAACGTCATGATCAGCTCCTTCCCCGCTACGTCCAGTGTCGCGGCAGGTGGGGCGGAGATCGACGGGCGAAGGTCCTCGCGGCGGTCGGCGGACGTCCCTGGACCTGTTGCGGCAGTTCGGCCGTGACCCGCGGAGGTGCCCGGGGCATGGCCTCTTGAAACTAACGGCAGGCGGCCAGAAATGCGTCGATCTCCTCGCCCGTCGGCGCCGTCGCCGGACCGGGACGGGTCACCGCGACCGCCGCCGCCGCGTTCGCCCGCCGCGCCGCCTCCACCAGCGGCCGCCCGGCCATCAACCCCGCCAGCAGCACCCCGTCGTGCGTGTCACCGGCGCCGTTGGTGTCCACCGCCGTCACCTCGAACCCCTCGACCAGCACCGCCGGCGACCCCGGGTCCGCGATCCAGCAGCCCGCGTCCCCGTCGCGCACCACCGCCGTCAGCGACCAGCGGCGCGCGAACTCGGTCGCGGCCTCGCCCGCCTTCAGGCTCGGGGCCATCAGCCGGGCCTCACGCCGGTTCGTGGTCAGCACGTCGGTGCGACGCAGCACCGCGTTGAGCACCTCGGGGGCGATGCTGTCGACCAGCGGCCCCACGTCGAGGGCCACCCGCACCCCGGCCGGCAGCGACGGCACCCAGCGGGCCAGGGCCACCGCGTTGCTCGGGTGCACCAGGCCGTAGCCGGAGACGAAGACGGTGTCACCGGCCACCGGGCGCACCCGCTCCAGCGCCGCCGGGCCCAGCCCGCCCTCCGCACCGACGTGGGTCATGAAGGTGCGCTCGCCGGTGTCGTCGACCACGGCGAAGCAGTGCCCGGTGTCGATGCCCTCCACGGGCGGTTGCAGTACCTGGATCCCGTTGCCCGCCAGTGATTCCCGGGCCAGGTCACCGAACACACCGGTGCCGAGCAGCCCGGCGTAGACCACCCGCGCGCCGTCCCGGCGGGCGGCGACCATGGTGTTCAGGCCACCGCCGACCACCGTCCGGGCGCCCGAGGCGATCACGTCACCGCCGGGTTCGGGCATCCGGGGCACCCGCATGACCAGGTCCACGATGACGTTGCCGACGGAGATGAACGAGCCCATCAGAGCGTCGCCTCCTTCCGGGAACCACCGAGCGCCGCGTAGACCCCGGCGGCCACCACGAACGTGACCACCCAGCCCAGGCCGTTCGTGCCGAACCAGGTGACGGCCAGCGGACCGGTGAACGCGTCGTTGTCGTTGAACAGGTAGCCGATCACGATGGCCGCCGCCCACGGGGCGAAGGCCCGCCAGGCGACACCGCCGGTGTACCAGTACCGCGAGCCGGGACTCAGGTCGAGCAGAGCCTCCGGGTCGTAGTGACGGCGGTGGATCATGTCGACGATGAAGACGCCCAGCCAGGCCGTGATCGGCACGGCGAGCAGCGAGATGAACGTGATGAAGGGCGAGTAGAACCCGTCGGCCACCAGCATGAACAGGAGCGACCCGACCAGGGTGACCACCACGTCCACTATGACCGCCCACACCCGCGGGACCCGCAGGCCGAGCGTGAGCGTGGTGAGGCTGGCCGAGTACACCGACAGGTGGTTCGAGAGCAGCAGGCCACCGAAGGCCGCGATCAGGTAGGGGATCGCCATCCAGCTGGGCAGCAGGTCGCGGATGGCCGCGACCGGGTCGCCGGCCGAGGCCAGCTGCGGGTCACCGGCGGCCAGGAGCGAGCCCAGGCCGATGAGCAGCACCAGTGGGATGCCCGCACCGACCGCGCTGATGCCGATGAGGGTGGACGCCCTGGTGCCCGGGCGGGAGTAGCGGGCGATGTCGGCGCCGGCGCTGGCCCAGCCGATACCCGTTCCGGCGGCGATGGTTCCGATGCCGATGATGATCGCGCTGACCGGTCCCGCCGGGATCTGGCCGACCCGGTCCCAGTCGACGCGGATCACCAGGAAGACGGCGACGAAGATGTTGAGGGCACCGAAGATCCAGGTGGCCCACCGCTGCACGGCGACGATCGCGGCGTGCCCGAGGCCGGAGATCAGCACGGTCGCGGCCTCGAAGACTCCGATCGCGATGATCGTGAGCACCGGGAACTCCTTGGCGGTGATGTCCCGGCCCGAGACGATCGCGAACACCGACAGCAGCACGAACGCGGCCGTGGTGGTGTTGACGGTCTCCCAGCCCAGCCTGCTCAGCAGGGAAACCGCTGTCGGGCCGATGTTTCCGCGCACCCCGAACACCGCACGCGACAGGGTCAGGCCGGGCGCTCCCCCTCGCCGGCCGGCCACCGAGATGATGCCGACGACCGCGAACGAGCCCGCCGAGCCGATCACGGCCACGATCAGGGCCTGCCAGAACGCCAGGCCCTGCACCAGCAGGGTGGCGCCCAGCGGCAGGCCGAGGATGGAGATGTTGGCGGCGAACCAGACCCAGAACAGGGCGCTGGGCCGGCCGTTTCGTTCGCCGGCCGGAACCGGCTCGATACCGCGTTGCTCGACCTGGGTGAGTGTGCCACCCGATGTGTGAGTCGTCATCGTCGTCGTTACCTCACGTGCGTCGGTGCGGGGGATGAAGGACGCGTCCAGTCACGCAGGGCCAGAAGCTCACGGGTGAGCTTCTCGAGCGGAAGATCGTTGACGCGGTGCAGCGTGCTCACAGCGTCGGCGGGCCAGGCGTCCGGGCCGTGCACGGCGCCGAGAACGGCACCGGCCATGGCCGCGACGGTGTCGGTGTCGCCGCCGAGAGATGCCGCCAGGCCGAGGGTTTCCCAGGGGTCGCGGTTCTGCGCCACGAGGGCGAGGGCGGCCACGACCGACTCCTGCGAGGCGACGGACGTGCCGATCACCTGCGCGAGTTCGGTCGCCTCCCGGCCCGGGGCCCAGTCGCGGGCCCAGCGCAGCTTGGCCGCGATGTCGGCGCCGGCGATCCAGTGGCCCTTCGTGGCACCGAGCTCGGCGGCGGCCACCGCCAGGTCGAGGGCCTCGGAGCGGGTGGCACCGTCGATACCCGCACTCACGGCCGCGGCCACGGCGGACGCCCCGGCGACGCCCAGGCCGGTGTCGTGGGTGACCCGGCAGGAGTCGTGCACGGCGGCCACGAAGTCTTCGAGATTATGTGCCCGATAAGCGATTCCGACCGGCGTGATACGCATGGCGGCGCCGTTCGTGGTGCCGCCGGAGCCGGCCTCCTCCACCGGGATGCCGTCGAGGATGCGCTGCACGGCGGCCCTGGTGCTGGGGCCCAGCAGGTCGAGGGAGCCCTTGGCCCGCATCGCGCGCTCCCACTCGATCAGGGCGCGGGAGAAGTCGTGGGGATCGATGCGGCCAACGCCCTCGACGAGCAGCCCGGCGACCAGCACGGCCTGCTCGGTGTCGTCAGTGATACTGCCGGCCGGCAGGCCCGCGGCGATGCGCTGGCGCCCTCCGGCGTCGACGAAACCGGTGATGGTGCCGTAGTCCTCGTGGATCTCGCGCGGGGACATCGACTGGGTGGGCATGCCGAGGGCGTCGCCCAGGGCCAGGCCGGTGAAGGACGCGAGGGCATGGTCGTGCGTGTCGCTCGTGTTGCTCACTGGGTACTCCCGAAACGCATGTGCAGGCGGAACCGGTCGGGGGCCAGCAGGCTGTCCACGCTCTCGACGAACTCGCCCGCGTGGGTGCGGGAGACGCGCCGGGAGTGCAGGAACGGGGTGCCCGGCTCCTGACCGAGGAGGCTCGCGTCGTCGGGAGCCAGCGGAATGACGCCGACCCACTGCTCGGCGCGCGCGGGCACCAGGCCGGCGGCGTCGAGGGTGGCCGTGATCGAGTCGTCGACGAGGCCGCGTGTGACCACGTCGCGCAGGGTGCCGAGGTACGGGATGCGGCTGCGCTCGAGCGAGATCGCGGTGCCACCGGCGTGACGCAGGCGGTCGACGGCCACGAGCGCGCCGGTGAACCCGGCCTCACGGGCGACCGGGTCGTCGTCCAGCACCGAGATGTTCAGCACCTGGACCGTGACGGAGGCGCCGGCGGCATGGATGGAGCGGGCCCAGCCGGCCCGGGGATCGAGGGCGGTGCCGTCGAAGGTGACGATGGAGCCGATGCCGCCCCGGGTGGCGATGTACTCCTCGTCGGCGAGCTCGGCCAGGGCCGCGCGCACCGTGCCGCGGCTGACCGAGAAGCGCTCGGCCAGGTCGTGTTCACCGGGCAGGCGGGCTCCGGGGGCCAGGCGGCCGGTGGTGATCTCCTGACGCAGGGCGTCGACCACCCGCTGGCGCTTCATCGAGCTGGGCACGTCACGGACGGTACATGTACAGCACCTGTCCACTCAAGGGGCTCAGAGCCGGTTTCTGAGGTGAAGGATCGCGAACCGGATCAGGCGGCCGACGCGGAACAGACGGGTGGGCTGCACCAGGATCCGGTAGCACCACTCCAGTCCGCAGCGGCGCAGCACGGCGGGAGCCCGGCGGACCTGCCCGCTCACCACGTCGAAGGTGCCGCCGACCCCGATGTAGAGCGCGGGGTGCAGACGACGGCACTCCTGCATGAAGATCTCCTGGCGGGGAGAGCCGAGCGCCACCGTGACGATCGCAGCGCCGCTGTCGCGGATCTCGCGCATCACCGCGTCGCGGTCGGCGTCGGCGAAGTAGCCGTGGCGGCTGCCGACGACCCGCACGTTCCACTCGTGGCGCAGTTTGCGGTGCACCTCGAGAGCCACCGGAGGGCGGCCTCCGAGCAGGTAGACGGCGGCGCGTTCGGTGACGGCGCGGGCCATCAGGCCGTGCCACAGGTCGGCGCCGGTGATGCGGGTCAGCCGCACGGCGTGTTTGCGGCGAACCGCCATCACCACACTGACGCCGTCGGCGTAGCGGTAGTCGGCGGCCTGGATGCTGTTGCGCAGCAACGGGTCCGACTCCGCGGCGATGATCTTCTCGGCGTTCATCGCGACCATCGTGCCGGGCCGCACCCGGCCGCCGGTGAAGATCTCTTCGAGCAGCCACTGCTCGTCGGGGTAGGCGACCACGCTGAGGCCGCGCAGGTCGTAGCCTGGACACCCGCTCACGCGGACCCCCGGGACGGCGCCCCCGCACTCATGAGCCACCCCCGTGCGCTCAAAAGACCCGGAGAAAGCGGCTTTCAGGCCGTTCTCGGCTCCATGTCTATCAGGAGTGGATCAACGGGACAAGAGAACCTGGGGCCGCTGCGGACAACGGTCATCACCGGGGCCGGGGAGAAGCCCGAGGCGGCTCACAAGTGCGGGGCCATCCGGGTGTTATCCCGCATCGCGAAACTCACAGCACTCATCTGACCAGCACGTTTGCTGTGACGTTCAAAGAGCGCGTTTCTTTTCGGAGCACGGACCGAGTACCGTCCTGCGCGTTGTGCCATTCAGCCGGGGGGAAAGAATGAGTGCCGAGATCGGGCGACGGTATCGCGTCGTCGCCGGTATCGACCTGTCGCCGTCGAACGTCGCGATCGCCCGCCGGGCCGCGCTCGAGGCGCGCCTGCGCGAGGTCCCGCTCGTCCTCGTCCACGCCCTGCGGGTCCCGCCCCGGGCGGTCGGCGCCAGTCGAACCCCCTCCCCCTCTCCCGAGCTGCTCATCAGCAGTGCCCAGTGGCTCGAGTCGATCGCCGAACCCCTGCGTTCCGAACCACATTCGCTTCAGGTCAGCACGCGGGTCATTCCCGGGCGGGCGGACGACGTGCTCATCGCCGAGTCGCTCACGGCGACTCTCGTGGTGGTCGGGGAAGACCAGTGCGGGGTGGTCGCCGCCGAGGTGAACCACCGCGGCTGCTCACCGGTGCTCGTCGTGCGCCCCGACCCCATGCCGCTCGTCACCACCATCCAGCTCAGGCGATAAGAGCCGCACCAGAACGACATTCAGATTCTCCTGGTCCTTTCGGCCTGTATCACCGGGCGCGCAGCCGAGGGGCCGGTCGCCGTGCGCGGCGACGGCGAGAATGCGGGCGGTCCGGCGCGCTGCCGGGCCGCCCGAGTTCCCGAGCGAGGAGAACCGTGAAGCGTTCCCGAAACCGCCGTCCCCGCATCGCCCGGGCCGGCTCGGCCGGTGTGGTCCTGACCGGGCTGACCGTGAGCGGGCTGGTTCTGGCCGCCGGCACCACCGCGTCCGCCGCACCGACGGCACCCGGCCCGGCCGCCACGTCCACCGTCACACCCGCCCCGCCCACCCTGACGCCCCAGGCCCGGATGCAGCGTGCGGCCCAGGACCTGGTCGACGCCGGCGCCGTCGGCGTTCTCGGGCGGATCGACACCGGCAGCCAGATCCTCACCACCACGGCGGGTCTCGCCGACCGCACCACCGGCCGCCGGATCAAGAACAAGGACCAGTACGAGATCGGCAGCCAGACCAAGACGTTCATGTCCGTCCTCGTGCTCCAGCTCGTGCGGGCGAAGAAGGTGGCGCTCGACGAGCCGGTCGAGACGTACCTGCCCGGCATGGTTCCGGACGGCGCGCACATCACCGTGCGGATGCTCCTCAACCACACCAGCGGGCTCTACGACTACGCCGCCGACCCCGACGTCTTCCGGGCCTACGTGGAGAACCCGTACGCCGTGGTGCCGCCGGAGAGCATCCTCCGGAACGCCTTCTCGCACGCCCCGGACTTCGCGCCGGGCACTCGCTGGGAGTACTCCAACACCAACTACGTCGTGATCGGCGAACTCCTGACGAAGGTCTCCGGACACTCACTGAACCAGCTTCTGCAGCAGCACATCACGAAGCCCCTGCGGTTGCGCGACACCTACCTGGCCGATCCGTTCGTGACCAGCACCGGGCCCGGCCTCGCCCACGGCCACGCCTTCGACGTGCCGGCCGACGTCTACTACGACACCTCCGGCTTCTCCCTGAGTCTGCTCGGGGCGGCCGGGGGCATGATCTCCACCGCCCGTGACCTGAGCAGCTTCTACTTGGCCCTGCTGGGCGGCCGGATCCTGCCGCCGGACCTGCTGGCCGAGATGAAGAAGAACGCCGCCGGCGAGGCGATCGCCGGTGGCGCCTACGGTCTCGGCCTGCAGAAGGCCGAGACCCCGTGCGGCGACGCCTGGGGGCACACCGGCGGCACCTACGGGACGCTCACCCTCACCGTGGTCAGTGAGGACGGCACCCGCTCGGCGGCGAGCGCCGTGACCACCGTTCCGTACTTCATCGACGACACCGACCCGGCCGTCGACGCCTTCTTCACCGCTCAGGGCAACGCCGAGTTCCTGAGCCTGTGCACCATGAACGGGATCGAGGTCCCCGCCGGGATGCTCGCCCAGCGCAGCGCGCCGGGCTCCGACCCCGCCCCGGCCCCGGGCTCAGGCCACTCGCGCAGCGAGGGCGCCCCGCGCGTCCAGAAGCACGCGGGGTCGACCCCGGGCGACCGGCCGGCCGGGACGCTCGCGCCCCGTCTGCTGCCCGAGCCCGTCACCCAGCACGCGCCGGTGTTCGCCGGCCAGTGGCGCCGGGCGTCCGCCTCCCGGTGAGGTGAGACCGCCGCCCGTCGGGGGCAGGGGGTTCATCGTCCGAAAGGGCCCGGACCAGGCGAGACCTCGTGGCGCTCGGGACGTCACGCGGCGTCCGGCGATCTCAGGAGGATTCCCCGCCCCCGCGCGGGCCGGGCGGAGTCAGGGCTCCGTCCGGCCCGCGGTTTCAGCGGAAGCGGGTCACCCGCCCAGCAGGGTGACGCTGTAGTCGAGCGTCGTACCCGTGGCGGTGTACGTGGCGCTCTGGCCGTTCTCGCAGTACGACACGAACACGTTGCCGGGCACCGTGTTGCCGGCCGTCGCCCGGACCAGCGGGCGCACGTCGGTGCCGGGTGCGATCTCGGTCGCGTTCAGGTCGATCGTGCGGGACTGGTTGATCGCGTAGGTGTCGGTGGACGCGGTCAGCGAACCCTCGCGCGTGGTCAGGGCGAAGTTCATGGTGAAGCCGCCGTTGTTCACGACGGTCACCTTCTGCACGCACGGGGACGCCTGGGCCTGGGCCGCGGGGGCGGCCAGCCCCACCGCGCCGACACCGAGCACCCCGGCCAGGGCCAGGGCGCGCTTACGGGACTTCATCGGGAAGAGGTTCATCAGGGTTGCCTCCATGACAAGGTGCTCGACTGCGCCGCAATGCCCCTTTTGTCGCATCGCGGCCAGGAGTCACCCTCGTCCTGACGTCCGGGCGCGGCGACTCCAGATGCACCCCCAAATCCGCGTCTGTCCCTGTTTAACCCGGGCTTGAGCCGTCCGGTAGCGCACGGGACGTCTTCTCCTGAAAAGCTGCTGCCCGAAGGTGAACGTTCCGGACAGACGGCGAACAAGGAGACATGGTGCGGGCAGCACGCGTGACGAGCACGGCCGGGCCGGGGGCGCTGGAGATCGTCGAGGTGCCGGAGCCGGTGCCCGGCCCGGGCGACGTCGTCATCGAGGTCGAGGCGGCCGGGGTGAACTTCCCCGACACGCTGCTCACGCGCGACCTCTACCAGTACAAGCCGGGGCTGCCGTTCACGCTGGGCGGCGAGGTGGCGGGCACCGTGCGTCAGGCCCCGCCGGAGAGCGGGTTCGTGCCGGGCGACCGGGTGGCCGCGTCGACCACGACGGGCGCCTTCGCGGAGGTGGTGGTGGCCCCCGCACACACGGTCGGGCCCCTGCCGGGCAAGGTCGGTTTCGTCACCGGGGCCTGCCTGCCGATGAACTACCTGACCGTGACGTTCGCGCTGAACCTGCGGGCCGGCCTGCTGCCCGGGCAGACCGTGCTGGTGCACGGGGCGGCGGGCGGGATCGGCTCGGCAGCCGTGCAGATGGCCAAACTCATGGGCGCGCGGGTGTTCTCGGTGGTCTCGACGCCGGAGAAGGCGGAGTTCGCTAAGGGGCTGGGCTCGGACGAGGTGTTCCTGGCCGACGGCTTCAAGGACGCGGTGCTGGACCTGACCGCCGGCGGCGGGGTGGACGTGGTGGTCGACCCGGTCGGCGGCGACCGGTTCACCGACTCGCTGCGCTGTCTGGCCCCCCTGGGCCGCGCGCTGGTGATCGGCTTCACCGAGGGCAGCATCCCCACGGTGAAGGTGAACCGGCTGCTGCACAACAACATCGACGTGCGGGGCGTGGGCTGGGGCGCCTTCACGGCGAAGTACCCGCAGGCCTGGCGCCGTGAGTGGGACCGGCTGGTGCCGCAGCTGAAGTCGGGTGCGGTCGAGCCGCCCGTGCACCGGATCTACGCACTGGAGCGGGTGGCCGAGGCCGTCGGGCTGCTCGAGGAGCGGGCGGTGTTCGGGAAGGTCGTCATCCAGCCGTAGGCCGAAAGGGAGTCTGCCCAAGTGCGGATGCGGGGGTCACCGAACGGCGGACTTCGTTCACGCTGAGCGTTTTCCCCCGCCATCCGAGCAGGTCAGCGAATTGCGCGACACCTGACGGATCACCGCCCGGGACATTTCCGAAAGGCGATCCTCTTTCTGGTCAGTGCCATTGTTCGACAGCGATACTCTTTCTGTCGACTGTCGACATCAGAATCCCAGCCCGGCGGAACCGATCAGATCCCGCCATCCGGACAAGGACCGCCGTGACCGACGCCAGCCAGAACCGGCTCACCCGCGACAGCACGTTCTCGCGGCGCACCGAGGCCGTGCTGCGCGACATGATCCTCGACGGGCAGATGGCCCCGGGCGAGCGCATCAACGAGGTCAGCCTGGCGCAGGCGCTGGGCATCAGCCGGGGCCCCCTGCGCGAGGCGATCCAGCGCCTGGCCGCCGAGGGCCTGCTCACGGTGATCAGTCACCGCGGCGCGTTCGTGCGCACGTTCGAGCGCTACCAGGTCGACGAGCTGTACGACCTGCGCACGGCCCTCGAGAGTCACGTGGTGCGGCTGGTGTGCCAACGGGCCACCGACGAAGAGGTCGCGGCGCTCGGCGAGCTGGTCCGCGAGACCGGGGCGATCATCTCGGCCTCCCCCGACGCCGCCTACCCGGCCGACCACGACCTGCACACCCGGTTGATCGAGCTGGCCCGCAACGAGACCATGGGCCGGGCCACGCTCGAGGCCCAGCGGCAGATCCAGCTGGCCCGGCGCATGTCGGCCAAGGCGCCGGCCCGGGCCCGCGACGCACTGGGCGAGCACCAGGACCTCATCGCGGCCATCCAGCGCCGCGATGCCGACCGGGCCGCCGCCCTGATGACCGAGCACCTCGACGCCGCCCGTCGCGGCGCCCTCGACGCCCTGGGCTTCGCCGGGAGCTGACCGGCCCGGCGCAACTCGACGCCCTGAGCCTCGCCGAGAGCCGACCGGCCCAGGACATCTCGACACCCTGAGCCGCGCCGAGAGCCGACCGGCCCGGGACATCTCGACGCCCTGAGCTTCACCGAAGGCCCGGTCCGGGGCATCTTGAGCCGGCCCGCCCCTCCACTCCGGGCCGAGGGGTGAGCCCGCCGGCATCCGGGCTCCGGCAACCCCTTTCGTCCACATACATCTGAGGCCGACGTCGACCCGCCGGCGACCGGGACCCCCATCCGGTCCGGCGCACGTGAACCTCTCCGCGCCCCATTGTCCGATTCCTCACGGTCCAACCGCGCATCGTGACCGCTCGTCGTCATTCGCGTGGCGCCCGTCACCGCAAACTGTTGACAGTTGTCAGTCGACGGTTGAGGATTGCGGCACGGCAGTGGCGCCGCCCACATCGGGCAGGTGCCCCGGCCGCCGGATTCAGAACAGGCCGGCATCCGCCGAAGCCCGAACCGCCTGTGGCGGAGTGGCTCTGGGCGATGCTCGGAACTAAGGACGGATCGATGACGACCACACGCCGACTGCGTGAACTGCTCGGCTCCGACGGCCCCCCGCTCCTGCTCCCGGGCGCCCCCAACGCCCTGACGGCGCGGGTCGTGGAGGAGGCCGGCTTCGAGGCGGTCTATGTCTCCGGTGCTGGACTGACCAACACCTACCTGGGCATGCCCGACCTGGGGCTGCTGTCACTGACCGAACTCACCGCCCACGTCGCGTCCATCTCCGACACCGTCGGGATCCCCACGATGGTCGACGCCGACACCGGTTTCGGCAACGCACTCAACGTGCAGCGCACCGTGCGGATGCTGGAACGGGCCGGGGCCGCGGCCATTCAGCTCGAAGACCAGGTGAGCCCCAAGAAATGCGGGCATTTCGCCGGCAAGGAGGTCATCCCCCAGCAGGAGATGGTCGGCAAGATCAAGGCCGCCGTCGACGCCCGCGACGACCAGGACCTGGTGATCGTCGCCCGGACCGACGCGATCTCGACCGAGGGCCTCGACCGGGCCCTCGAGCGCATCGAGGCCTACCGCGACGCCGGGGCCGACGTCCTCTTCGTCGAGGCCCCGAACAACCACGAGCAGCTGCGCGCGGTCACCAGCACGGTTCCCGGCATCCACATGGCCAACATGGTCGAGGGCGGGCTCACCCCCATCACCTCGCGGGCCGAGCTGGGAGAGCTGGGGTTCCGGATCGCGCTGTACGCCAACGCCGCCATGCGCGGCGCGGTCGCCGGCATGCGCCAGGTCATGCAGCACCTGGCCGAGCACGGCGACACCCGCGAGGCCGGTGATCTGATGATCAGCTGGGCGGACCGGCAGTCACTCGTCCGCAAGCCCGAGTTCGACCGGCTGGAGGCCCTTTACGCGGCCGGAGAGGGAGGAGCCGCATGACGGTCACCTACGACCTGCGCCTGCACGGCGGCCAGGTGTACCTGCACGGCAGCGGGGTCACCGCCGTCGACCTGCTGGTGCGCGAGGGCCGGATCGCCGCGATCGTGGAACCCGGCTTCGTCGCCGAGGCGAGCGAGACCGTCGACCTGAAGGGCAAACTCGTCCTTCCCGGCGCCATCGACCCGCACGTGCACCTGGGCAAGGACATCCGCGTCCCCAAGGACCCGGACGACGCCCTCCTGGAGTCCGCCTCGGCCGCCGCCGGCGGCATCACCTCGATGCTCGTCTACCTGATGAGCGGCGACAGCTACCAGGACATCGTCCCCGCGGCCCGGCAGGTGATGGAACAGGACTCGCACGTCGACTTCGGCTTCCACATCTGCGTCGGCTCGCAGCAGCACGTCGAGGAGATCCCCGGCTACATCCGTGAGTTCGGCATCTCCAGCTTCAAGTTCTTCATGAACTTCCGCGGCGAGGAGGGCGCCTACCTGGGACTGCCCGGCAACGACGACGGCTACATGTACGACGTCCTCGGCATGACCGCCGACCACGGGGCCATGGTCAACCCGCACCCCGAGAACATCGAGCTGGTCTGGAAACTCAAGAACCGCGTCATCGATTCCAGCCGTGGGCCGCTGAGCGAGTGGAACCAGTCCCGTCCCTCGTTCGTCGAGGCCGAGGCCGTGCAGCGGGTCGCCTACATGGCCTCCGTGACCGGCGCGTCCGTCTACGCCGTGCACACCAGCAGCACCCTCGCCCTGGAGGCCATGCGCCGGCAGCAGGAGAGCTACGAGAACCTCTTCGTCGAGACCTGCACGCATTACCTGACTCTCACCACCGAGTCGAACGCCGGCACCTACGGCAAGGTCAACCCGCCCCTGCGCGAACGCGGCGACCTCGAGTCACTCTGGGTCGCCCTGGCGAACGGCCAGGTCGACACCGTCGGTTCCGACCACAACGCCCGGCACCGCTCCTTCAAGGAGAAGGACATCTGGAAGGCCAGCGCCGGCTTCCCGGGCACCGGCGGCGTGCTGCCGCTGACGCTCGCCGAGGGCCTGCGCCGCGGCGTCCCGATCGAGCGCCTGGTCGACGCGACCTCCACCCGCGCCGCCAAGCTGTTCGGGATGTATCCCCAGAAGGGCATCATCCGGGTCGGTTCGGACGCCGACCTGGCCGTCGTCGACCTCGACGGCTCCTACACGATCAACGCGGCCACCCAGCACTCCGGCGCCGAGTACACGCCGTGGGAGGGCACCGAGGTGCCCCTGCGGGTCGTCCACACCATCGTGCGGGGCCACTTCGCGATGAGGGACGGCGTGGTCGCCGACCGCCCGGGGGGCACCTACCTGCGACGCGAGAAGAGCGGGGCGACCGCGCTCGCCGCCACAGCCCTGGAGGACGACAAGTGATCATCGACGATCTCACCCGTCAGCGGTACGAGGCAGCCGGTTTCGGCCGGCCCGTCGGACTCGGCAGCAAGCCCGGCCTGATGATCATCGATGTGCAGTACCGCACCGTCGGCACCACCCCGAAGCCGTTCGACGAGGCCCTCGAGGAGTTCACCACCAGCTGCGGCGAGGAGGGCTGGGCGGCCGTGCCGAACATCGCACGCCTGCTGGAGCTGTTCCGGGAGCGCGACTGGCCCGTCTTCTACCCGCACGTGGCCCCCAAGCAGAGCTACGACCAGGGCGCCCTGGGTGCGAAAGTCCCCGGGATCATGAACATCCCGGCCAAGGGCTACGAGTTCGTCGCCGAGGTCGCACCTCGCGAGGGCGACGTGCTGCTGCCCAAGCGCCACCCGAGCGCCTTCTTCGGCACTCCCCTGGCCAGTTACCTGATCCAGTCGGGCATCGACACCCTGGTCGTCACCGGCTGCACCACCTCGGGCTGTGTGCGCGGCAGCGTGGTGGACGCGTTCTCCCTCAACTACAAGGTCGCGGTGCCCTCCGACGCCGTCTACGACCGCAGCCCGATCGTGCACGAGGTCAACCTCTTCGACATCGGCCAGAAGTACGCCGACGTCTCCACCACCAGCGACCTCCTCTCCAGCCTCGGCGCCCTGCCCGCCCGCGGCGCCTGAAGACCGCCCGAAGGCCACCCGAAGGCCACCTGAGGCCACGGGCGGACGGGACCGGCCAACACCCCACCCGGCCGAAACCGAACGCCGCACAGGCCACCTCGGGTGACCGGCGCGTCCCCCGTTTCAACCACCTTTCGCACAGTTCGCCCCGACTCCCGCGTCATTCTTTTCGCCTCAGTACAACTGCAAACTGTTGACAGTTTGCAGGCATCGTTCCTAACGTGAGCGTCGTCATATCCAATGGAGGAGAGACATGCACGGAGACCACCGATGAGCGGCTACTGGGCCTCGCTGAGCGAGCTGCCCGAGCGTGAGGTGCTCCCCGGGAACTTCCGCACCGCCGTCTCCGGCCGCGAGATGAGCATCAACCAGATCCGCTGGGTGCACCCCACCGTGCTCCCCGAGCACACCCACCCGGACGCCGAGCAGGCCATGGTTCTCACCGCCGGCCGGATCTCGTTCACCGTCGCCGGGCACGAAACCACCCTCCGGACCGGTGATGTCGTGATCATCCCGCGGGGCGTGCCGCACTCGGGCCGCAGCGTCGAGGGTGAGGCGACCTTCATCGAGATCTTCGCCCCCGCCCGGGTCGAGAACCTGCTCGGGTTCCTGGCCGGGCCCACCATGCCGTCTCCGGCCCCCGGAAAGGACTGACCCTCATGAGCCTTCAGCAGATCAGCCCCCGGGTGCACGTCGAGGTCGCGAACCTCGGCAGCAACAACTCGATCATCACCGGCTCCGACGGCCTGGCCCTGGTGGACACCCCGCACCGCCCGAGTGACGCGATCGCCTGGCGCCACGTCGCCGACGGTTTCGGCCGCACCCGCTTCGTGGTCAACACCGACCACCACCCCGACCACACCATCGGCAACTTCTGGCAGGGCGGCGAGGTCGTCGCGCACCGCGGCACCCGCGAAAGACTGCTCCACGACGCGCCTTCCGATCAGTACCTGCACGACCTGATGGCCCGCATCGACCCCGAGGCCCTGCCCCTGATGGCCGAGTACTCGGTGCGGGTGCCGGAGGTCGTGTTCAGCGAGCGTCTCGAACTCCACCTCGGCGACGTGCACCTGGAACTGACCTTCCAGCCCGGGCACACGGCCAACAGCCTCATCGCCTACCTCCCGCAGGACAGGGTCGTGTTCACCGGCGACATCGTGTGCGAGGCCGGCCTGCCCTCGTTCCAGGACTCCCGGCTGTGGAACTGGTTCGACGCCATCGACGCGGTCGCCGCCTACGACTTCGAGGTCCTCGTACCCGGCCACGGCGAGGTCGCCGACCGCACCGTGCTGGAGCAGTACCGGGCCCAGGGCCGGGAGGTGGTGGCCGAGGTCGCCGCCGCCATCGCGGCCGGCCACGAGAGCGCCCAGGCCTGCGACGAGATCCGTTTCCCCGACAACATCCACGTCGACACCGAGGACTACGTCGGCTACCCCGACGAGCTCTGCGAGGTCTTCCAGCGGCGCTCGATCGCCCGCATCTACGAGGACCTGCTCGAACGGCCGGACCTCTCCACGCGCTGAGAACCGTTCCCCCGCACCACCTGTGATGCACCACTGCCCTGATGCACCCCGCCCCCACCCCTTCACGTTTCGATCCGGAGCGTCCCATGCGCATCAACAAGACCGCCCTCGCCGTCGTCACCGCGGCCACTCTCTCCCTCACCGCCTGCGGCGGTGGCAGCAGCTCCGGCTCCGGTGACACCGGCAGCGGGGGCGGGGCCGACGGCCAGGCCAAGGTCGACGCCGCCCAGAAGGTCATCGACGCGGCCAAGGCCGTGCCGACCACCGAGGACCTGGGCGCGGCCATCGACGTCGCCTCGCTCAAGGGCAAGACCATCTACAGCATCCCCATCGACAGCAAGGCCGAGTTCTACACCGCCGGTGAGAAGGCGATGAAGGAGGTCGCGGCCAAGGCCGGCGTCAACTTCGTGACCTTCCCCTCCGACGGCTCGCAGACCTCGTACCAGCAGGGCATCTCGCAGGCCATCAACGCCAAGGCCGGGGCGATCCTGCTCAACGGGCCGCTGCCGACCACCCTCGGCCCGCAGATCGACGCGGCGAACAAGGCCGGTATCCCGGTGATCCCGCTGCACCTGACCGACAAGGACAGCCCCTCGGCCGACGGCATCGAGTACGAGGCGTTCGCCCCGTTCAACGAGGCCGCGAAGCTGATGGCGCTCGACGCCGTGGTCGGCGCCAAGGGCGAGGCGGTGCACGCGCTGATCATCCAGTCGTCCGAGACCGGGCCGGCCAAGGGCATGGTCGAGACGATGGAGAAGACGCTCTCCGACGACGCGCCCTCCGGTTCCAAGGCGACCGTGGTGAACGTGGCCGTGCCGCAGTGGTCCACGCAGATCCAGGGCCAGGTCCAGTCGGCGCTGCTGAAGGACCCGAAGATCAACGCCGTGCTGCCGATCTACGACTCGATGGCGCTGTACGCGATCCCGGGCATCAAGCAGGCCGCGAGCAACCGCGAGGTGCCGATCTACTCGTTCAACGGCACCCCGTCGATCCTCAAGCTGGTGCAGGACGGCTCGGTGGCGATGGACGTGGCCGAGAACCCCGACTGGGTGGCCTACGTCAACATCGACACCGCGTTCCGGGCCATGCTCGGCGCCGACCCGATCGCCAAGGCGTCCGGCCCGCTGCGCGTCATCGACTCGTCCAACGTCGCCGACACGGGCAACCCGCCGGAGAGCGGCAAGGGCTTCGGTGACGAGTACCAGGGCGCGTTCCTCAAGGTGTGGGGCCTGAGCTGATGGAGACTCAGCCGCTCCTGGCGGTCAAGGGCCTGAAGAAGTCGTTCAACGGCGTTCCCGCCCTGCACGGTGTCGACATCGACGTCCGCCCGGGCGAGGTGCACGGCCTGCTCGGTGCGAACGGCAGCGGAAAGTCCACGCTGATCAAGATTCTCGCGGGGTTCCACGACGGTGACGGCGGTACGGTCACCGTGCACGGCACCACCGTCTCCAGCCCGTTCGGCCCCCGGGGCCTGCGTGACCAGGGTCTGGGCTTCGTGCACCAGGACCTGGGACTGGCCCCGGCCGGCACGGTGCTGGAGCACATGGCTCTCGACGCCGAGGGTGAGTCGAAGGGCTGGCGCCGGGTCGGCTGGAAGGCCGAGCGGGCCCGGGTGCAGGACCTGCTCGACCGGTTCCAGATCGACGTCGACCCGGACGCCACCATCGACATGCTCACCCCGGTGCAGCGGGCGATGGTCGCGGTGATCCGGGCGGTGGGTGGCCAGGAAGCCACACCGCACGCCGAAAGGGCCGGGCAGATCCTGGTTCTCGACGAGCCGACGGTGTTCCTGCCCCGGCAGGAGGTCGGCCTGCTGTTCGACGTGCTGCACCGGCTGCGTGACCGCGGCGACGCGGTGCTGCTGGTCAGTCACGACCTGGACGAGATCCTCGAGGTCACCGACCGGGTGACGGTCTTCCGCAACGGGAGCACGGCCGGCACCCGCTCCACCACCGGCGCCACCCGCGACGACCTGGTGCAGCTGATCCTCGGCGCCCGCGACGAGCACGTGGCCAAGGGCCGGGCGGTGGTCCGGGACGACCGGCCACCCCTGCTCGCGGCGCGCGGCATCACCGGCACCCGGGTGCGCGACCTCGACCTGGAGCTGTACTCCGGCGAGGTCGTGGGCCTGACCGGTCTCGCCGGTTCGGGTTTCGAGGAACTGCCGGAGCTGCTGTTCGGGTCGAAGCTGCCCAAGCAGGGCACCGTGGAGCACGGTGGCGAGACCGTCAAACGGCCGAGCCCGGCGAGAAGCATGGACGCCGGTGTCGTCCTCATCCCCAGCGACCGCAAGAACCAGGGCGGGGCCCAGGAACTCAGCGTGCTGGAGAACATGTCGGTGCCGTTCCTGGCCAAGGCCCAGGGCGGCTGGAAGATCCCCTGGAAGAAGCTCGAGCACCAGTCGCAGGAGACCTGCGACCGGCTGAACGTGGTGCCGCCCAACCCGCAGGCCATGTTCGGGCACCTGTCCGGCGGCAACCAGCAGAAGGCCCTGCTGGGCAAGTGGATGGACACCAGCCCCACGGTGATGCTGCTCAGCGAGCCGACCCAGGGCGTCGACATCGGCGCCCGGCGGGAGATCTTCAAGCTCATCCGCTCGGCGGTGGCCCAGGGCATGGCCGTGCTGTGCGCCACCTCCGACTACGAGCAGCTGGTCGAGATGGCCGACCGCGTCCTGGTTCTCGACGACGGCCGGGTACGGGCCGAGCTCCTGGGCGACGACATCACCAAGGACGCCCTGGCGTCCGCCGTCTACGCGGAAGAGGCAGCATCATGAGCGCGATCCAGAAGGAGGCCCCGCCCGTGGCCACAGCCTCGCGAACCTCGGCCAAGAAACCCGCCGAGCCGGAACGTTTCGCCCTCCTCGGCGTCTGGCTCGTGCTGATCGTGGCGTTCTGCCTGATCGTGCCGGAGACCTTCCCGACCACCGGCAACCTGTCGAACATGCTGGGCTCGCAGGTGGTCCTGCTGATCCTGGCGCTGGCCCTGCTGATCCCGCTGCGGGCCGGCGACTACGACCTCTCGGTGGCCTCCACGCTCAACCTGTCCACGGTCGTCGTGGCGGTGCTGAACGTGAACCAGGGCTGGGGCATCTGGCCCTCGGTGCTCGTCGCGATCCTCGCCAGCCTGCTCGTGGGCGTCGTGAACGGGTTCATCATCACGAAGTTCGCGATCGACCCGTTCATCGTCACGCTGGGCATCGGGACCGTCGTCCAGGGCCTGATCTACTACCTGTCGAACTCCTCCACGATCAGTGGCGTCGACCGCGTCCTCACCGACGTCGTCCTCACGCAGCCGTTCCTCGGCATCCCGATCGGCTTCTACTACGCGATCGCCCTATGCGCGGTGGTCTGGTACGTGTTCGACCACACCGCTTTCGGCCAGCGGCTGCTCTTCGTCGGGCAGAGCCGTGACGTGGCCCGCCTCAACGGCGTCAACGTGTCCGGCCTGCGCTGGACCTCGATGATCACCTCGGCCGGTCTGGCCGGGGTCGCCGGTGTCGTCTACGCCGGCACCACGGCCAGCGCCGACCCGGTCTCGGGCCAGGCGTTCCTGCTCCCGGCGTTCGCGGCCTGCTTCCTCGGCTCGACCGTGCTGCGCATCGGCCGGTTCAACCCGGTCGGCACGTTGATCGCCGTCTACTTCCTGGTCACCGGTATCACCGGACTGCAGCTGATGGGCGCCCAGCAGTACGTGCAGCAGCTCTTCTACGGCGGCGCCCTCGTCATCGCCGTGATCCTGTCCAAGCTCGTCCGTAGTCGCGGTGAACGTAAGCGCCGCGCCCAGATCCAGCCTTCCTAAGGAGAACCGACATGCGGGCACGCGGAGCCGTCATTCACGAGGTCGGCAAGGAGTGGCAGGTCCAGGACCTCGAACTGGGCGAGCCGAACGACACCGAGGTGCGGGTCAAGGTGATGGCCAGCGGGCTGTGCCACTCGGACGACCACTTCGTCACCGGTGACATCCCCGTCACCCTGCCGATGGTCGGTGGGCACGAGGGCGCGGGCATCGTCGAGGCCGTCGGCTCGAAGGTGACCCGGGTCAAGCCCGGCGACCACGTGGCCACCCTGTTCATCCCGGCCTGCGGGCACTGTCGCTACTGCGCCACCGGCCGCTCGTACATCTGCGACAACGGCGCGGGCATGGAGCACGGCAAGTCGCTCGACGGCACGTACCGGTTCTTCGACACCGACGGCAACGGCATCGGCGGCGTCACCCGGCTCGGAACCTTCTCGAACTATCTGGTGTGCAACGAGAATCAGACCGTCAAGCTGCCCGAGGACATCCCGTTCGAGCTGGCCTGCCTGGCCTCGTGCGGAGTCGCGACCGGCTTCGGCGCGGCGGTCAACGGTGGCCCGGTGCGGCCCGGTGACGTGGTGCTGGTGGCCGGTCTGGGCGGTGTCGGTGCGAACGCGGTGCAGGGCGCGAAGATCGCCGGGGCGGCGCACATCATCGTGGTCGACCCGAGCGAGTACAAGGTCGGGCGGGCCGCCGACTTCGGGGCCACGGCCGCCTTCAAGAGCCTGGACGAGGCCCGGCCGCTCATCGCCCACCTCACCAACGGCCAGGGCGTGGACGTCGGCATCGTCACCGTCGGCCGCGTGGACGGCGACATCATCGGCTCCGTCTTCGAGGCCGTGGGCAAGGCCGGCCGGCTGGTGCTGGTCTCGGTCGGCTCGTACGAGAAGTCGCTGACGATCAGCCCGCAGGACCTGACCAACTTCGCCAAGTCCATCCAGGGCGTCATGTACGGCAACTGCAACCCGGTCGTCGACATCCCCCGGCTGCTGGGCCTGTACCGCGACGGCCGGCTCAAGCTCGAGGAGCTGGTGACCCGCCGCTACAAGCTCGACGAGATCAACCAGGCCGTGGCCGACATGCACGCCGGGAAGAACATCCGCGGCGTCGTCGTGCACGAGCACTAGGTCCTAGAAGGAGCTTCAGACATGAGCAACATCGAGTTCACGCGCCTGCACATCGGCGGCGAATGGGTCGACGCCCTCGACGGCGCCGAGTTCGAGACGGTCAACCCGGCCACCGGCGAGGTCATCACCAAGGTCTCCGAGGCCAAGGCCGCCGACGTCGACCGGGCGGTCAAGGCCGCCCGCGAGGCGTTCGAGAACGGCCCCTGGTCGCGGATGAAGCCGAAGGAGCGGGCCGCCGCCCTCTGGCGCCTGGGTGACCTGCTGGTCGCCGACGCCGAGGAGATGGGCCGCATCGAGACCCTCGACCAGGGCAAGCCCTACCTGGCCGCCAAGAACGGCGACGTGCCCACCGCCGCGGGCCTTTTCCACTACATGTCCGGGTACGCCACCAAGATCGAGGGCGAGACCATCCCGATCTCGGCCCCCGGCGACTACCACACCTACACCCGCCGCGAGGCGCTCGGCGTGGTCGGCCTGATCGTGCCCTGGAACTTCCCGCTCGTCATCACCGCCTGGAAGGTCGCCCCGGCGCTGGCCGCGGGCAACACGGTGGTGCTGAAGCCGGCCGAGGCGACACCGCTGAGCGCCCTGCGCCTGGCCCATCTCGCTCTCGAAGCGGGCATCCCGCCGGGTGTTCTCAACGTCGTGACCGGTTTCGGCTCCGGCGCCGGTGCGGCCCTGAGCGTACACCCTGACGTGGACAAGGTCTCGTTCACCGGCTCCACCGCCACCGGGCGGCGCATCCTCGAGGCGGCCGGCGGCAACCTCAAGCGGGTCACGCTGGAGCTGGGCGGCAAGAGCGCCAACATCATCTTCCCGGACGCCGACCTGGAGGCCGCGATCGCCGGTTCCAGCGACGCGATCTTCTACAACGCCGGGCAGGCCTGCGCCGCCGGCTCGCGCCTGTACATCCACGAGGACGTCTACGACGAGGTCGTGGCCGGCCTGGTCGCCAAGGCCCAGGCCATCACGGTGGGTGACGGGTTCGACGAGTCCAGCGAGATCGGCCCGGTGGCGAGCAAGGAGCACTTCGAGCGGGTGAGCAACTACCTGCGCATCGGGGCCGAGGAGGGCACGATCGCGACCGGCGGCAACCGGATCGGCGAGAAGGGGTACTTCCTCGAGCCCACGATCATCACGGGCACGAGTGAGGACGCGCGGGTCGTCAAGGAGGAGATCTTCGGTCCGGTGGTGGTCGCCACCAAGTTCACGACCGAGGCCGAGGTCGTCCAGCTGGCCAACGATTCCCGCTACGGCCTGGCCGCGGGCGTCTGGACCAGCAACGTGGCGACCGCCCACCGGGTGGCGAACAAGCTGCGCGCGGGCACGGTGTGGGTCAACGCGTACGGCGTCTTCGACCCGAGCATGCCGTTCGGCGGCATGAAGGAGTCGGGCTGGGGCCGGGAGATGGGCCACGAGGTGCTGCACGACTACACCGACGTCAAGACGGTCTGCGTCAGCATCGCCGAGTAGTCACCGTGCCCGATCACTTCGCCGGGGTCGTGCCGATCGACCGCAGCAACCTCACCCTGGCCGACCAGGTGGAGGCCCGGCTGCGGGAACAGATCGTGCAGGGCCACTTCTCCCCCGGCGTCCGGCTCAACGAGGGTGAGATCGCCCAGTCGCTGGGCACCAGCCGGGGACCGGTGCGGGAGGCGCTGCGGCGCCTGGAGCACCACGGCCTGGTCACGGTCGAACCGCACCGCGGGGCGTTCGTGCGGCGGCTCGACCTGGCCGAGGTGCGCGAGCTGTTCGAGGTCCGGATCGCGCTCGAGAGCGAGGCCGCCGACCTGGCGGCCTCGCGCCTCGACCGCACCGGCACCAGCCTGCTGCTCGACCTGCAGCACCACGCCGAGCACGAGGTCAGCCAGGGCCAGCAGACGGTGGTGTTCGACCGGCACGACCTGCACGAGGCCATCGTGCGTCTGGCCGGCAACCAGCGGCTGGCCCAGGCCGTCACCCAGATCAACGTGGAGCTGCGGCTGGCCCGCTCGCGCTCCGGCGCCGACGGGCCCCGCACGAAGCACGCCGCGCACGAGCACCGACTGCTGGTCGAGCAGCTCACGGCCGGCGACCGGGCCGGGGCCGCCCGGGCCATGCGCGAGCACCTCACCGCCTCCCTGCAGAACACCATCCAGCTGCTCTACCGCCGTGACGGAACGGAACTCGCATGACGCACACCATCTTCCAGCCCTGGCGGCTGGGCCGGGCCGAGCTCGCGAACCGGGTCGTGATGGCCCCGATGACCCGCAACCGGGCCGACGTGCGCGGGGTGCTCCCCGCGTCCGCCGTCACCTACTACGAACAGCGGGCCGGGGCCGGGCTGATCATCAGCGAGGCCACCCAGCCCAGCGCCGCGGGCCAGGGCTACCCGGGCACGCCGGGCATCCACGACGACGCCCAGCAGGAGGTCTGGGCCCAGGTCGCCGACGCCGTGCACGCCCGCGGCGGGCGGATCTTCTGCCAGCTCATGCACACCGGGCGGATCAGCCACGAGAGCCTGCTGCCGCCGGGCGTTCCCGTGGTCGCGCCCTCGGCGGTGCGGGCCGACCTGGAGGTCGAGACGCTCGACGGCGCCAAGGTGCCCGCCCCGATGCCGAAAGAGCTCACGGTCGAGGAGATCCGGCAGACCATCGAGGACTTCGCCGCAGCCGCCCGGCGCGCCGTCGACGCCGGGATGGACGGGGTGGAGCTCCACGGCGCCAACGGCTACCTGCTGCACCAGTTCCTCTCCCCCGGCACCAACCGGCGCACCGACGCCTACGGCGGAACACCTGGCAACCGGGCCCGTTTCGTGGTCGAGCTGGTGCAGGCCGTGGCCGAGCGGATCGGCGCCGACCGGGTGGGCCTGCGCATCTCCCCCGGCGGCCAGTTCAACGACATGGCCGACAAGGACAACGACGACACCTACCTGGCCCTCGTCGAGGCGCTCCAGGCCGTGAGACCCGCCTACCTGCACACCCTCCGGCGCCGGTCGTCGCGGCTGCACGAGCAGGTCCGCGACCTGTGGCCGACCACGTACATCATGAACACCGGGTACCTGGGGTCCAGCGAACTGGACGACCTGGAGCCCATTCTCGCGGGCGGGCAGGCCGACCTGGTCAGCGTCGGGCGGCTCTTCATCGCCAACCCCGACCTGCTCGAGCGCTGGCGCCACGACCACCCGCGCGCGGCCTGGGACGAGGACACGTTCTACACCGGCGGCGACCGGGGCTACATCGACTACCCGGCAATCGGCACGCACAAGGAGAACTGATGACCGACACCATCCCCGCCCCCTTCGCCGGCCGCGTGGTCGTCGTCACCGGCACCGCGTCCGGGATCGGCGCCGCCACCGCCGACGTGTTCCGCCGTCAGGGCGCGGCCGTCGTCGGCTGGGACATCAGCGGCACCCCCGAGGCCGGCCCCCTCGACCTGACCGACGCCACGGCCGTGAAGGCGGCCGGTGCCCGGGTTCTCGAGCAGCACGGACGCGTGGACGCCCTGGTCAACTGCGCCGGGGTGATCACGCCGAACCTGCCCGCGGAAGAGGTCGACCCGGCCGATTTCCAGAAGTGCTTCAGCGTCAACGTGGTCGGCACGCTCAACGCCAGCCAGGCCCTGTACGCGGCGCTCGCCGCCTCGAAGGGCGCGATCGTCAACGTCGCCTCGCAGGCCGCGCTCGTCTGCCTGCCGCAGCAGTCGGCGTACTCGGCGTCGAAGGGGGCCGTCGCGGCCCTGACCCGCTCGCTGGCCGTCGACTGGGCCTCGGCCGGCGTCCGCGTGAACGCGGTCTGCCCGGGCTTCACGCTCACCCCGATGGCTGTTCAGCAGATGACGCCCGAGCTGGACGCCGCGGTGTCCCGGCGGGTTCCGCTCGGCCGGATGTTCCAGCCCGACGAGATCGGTTCCGTCATCGCGTTCCTCGCCTCCACCGGCGCCTCGGCCGTGACCGGCGTGGTCATGGCCGTCGACGGCGGCTGGACGGCCGGCGAGCCCGCGCTGCCGATGGGCGGCGAGGCATGAGCGTCGCCTACGTGACCGGGGCCAGCTCGGGGATCGGCCGGGGGGCCGCCGTGCGCCTGGCCGAGGACGGGTACCGCGTGGTGCTGCTCGGCCGTTCCCAGGAGCGGCTGGCCGACGCCGCCGCCGAGTGCGGGCCGGACGCCTACTACGCCGCGTTCGACGCCACCTCGGCCGAGGCCGTCGATCGCGAACTGCCCTCTCTGCTGGAGCAGTACGGCGCTCCCGACGTGGTGGTGCACGCCGCCGGGCAGACCGTGGTCGGGGCCCTCGACCAGCTGACGCCCCAGCAGTGGCACCAGCAGATGGACGTCAACCTGACGAGCATCTACCTGCTCAACCGGCACCTGTGGCCGGCCCAGGTCGCGGCGGGTGGCGGTTCGGTCGTGCTCATCGCCTCCACCGCCTCGTTCGCCGCCTTCCCCCAGGACGCGGCCTACGTGGCCTCGAAGGGGGCCGTGCTCGCCCTGACCAAGGCGATGGCCCTGGACGGGGCGCCGGCCGGGATCCGGGTCAACGCGGTGTGTCCCGGATTCATCCTGACGCCCAACCTGCAGGGCTATTTCGATGCGCAGGACGATCCGGCGGCGGCCTCGGGCGGGGCGGCGGCCGCCGCTCCCCTGGGCCGGATGGGCACGCCGGCCGACGTCGCCGGGGCCATCGCGTTCCTCGCCTCACCGGCGTCGTCGTTCGTGACCGGCACCTCGCTGCTCGTCGACGGCGGCCTGATGGCCCGCGTCCCCGGCTGACGAAGCCCTCCCCCGCCGTCCCGGCCCGATGCCCAGCCCCACGGGCGTGTGGCCAACTTCCTGGAAAGGTGCTCGACGATGAGTGAACGCGATGTGGACGTGGTGGTCGTCGGCGCGGGCGGCGGCGGGCTCGTCGCCGCCCTGGCCGCCGCCGACCGGGGCGCCTCGGTGGTGGTGCTGGAGAAGCTGAACGAGGCGGGCGGCAACACCGGCCTGTCCACCGGGTCGATCCCGGGCGGCGGCTCGAAGCAGCAGAAGGCCGCCGGGGTGGACGACGACCCGGAGCGGATGTTCACCGACCTGATGCGCCAGAGCGGCCCGCACGAGGCCGAGCACCTGACCCGCCGGCTGGCGCAGACCTCGGGGGCGCTGGTGGACTGGCTGGTCGAGAAGCACGGCGTCGAGCTCAGACTCATCATGGACTACAAGCACGTCGGGCACTCGGTGAACCGGCTGCACGCCCCGGCCTCGCGACGCGGTGGCGATCTCGTGCGTGACCTGCTGGCCGCCTGCGAACGGGCCGGGGTGGACGTCGTCCTCGGCAATCCGGTCGGTGGGCTGATCGTCGAGGACGGGGTGGTGCAGGGTGTGCGGGTCGCGGGCGACCGCGTCGATCCCTACGAGTTGCGCGCGGGGGCAGTGGTTCTCGCGGCCAACGGTTTCGCGGCCAACCGGGACCTGGTGACGAGGTGGGCACCGGAACTGGCCGCGCTGGAGTACTTCGGGGCGCACGGCTCGACCGGTGAGGCCATCGAGTGGGGTCTCGAGGTGGGCGGGCGGCTGCGCAACGCCACGGCATTCCAGGGCTACGCGGCCGTGGCCTATCCGCACGGCAGCATCCTGTCCTGGACCACGGTCGAGAAGGGCGGCGTGCTGGTCGATTCCACCGGCTCCCGGATGGGTGACGAGATCGTCGGGTACTCCGGTTTCACCACCGAGGTGACGGCCGGGCAGCAGCCGATCTGGGCGCTGTACGACACCCGGATCCGCGACATCACGCTGCGGGAGGACGAGTTCCGCGACCTGGTCGAGATGGGGGGCGCCAAGGAGTGCGCCGATCTGGCCGAGGTCGCGGCGGTCACGGGCGCTCCCCTGGAGGCACTGACGGCGACCGTGACCCAGTACGCCGGAGCGGCCCGCGGAGAACATCCGGACTCCTTCGGGCGCACCGACCTGGCGCTGCTCGAGGCCCCCTACGTGGTCTCGCGGGTCACACCCGGCCTGTTCCACACGCAGGGCGGGCTCGACGTGGACGCCGACGGCCGGGTGCTGCGTGCCGACGGTTCCGCGGTCGAGGGACTGTTCGCGGTCGGCGGGGTCGCGGCGGGGGTGAGCGGCATCTCCGGTGGTCGCGGGTACTCGTCGGGCAACGGGCTGCTGACCGCGGTGGGTCTCGGCGAGCTGGCCGGGGCGGCAGCGGCTTCCAGGGTTCTCTGATGGTGGACGACGTGGTCGCCTGGCGCACGGCCCTGGCCGGACGCCTGGACTCCCTGGGTGACGGCCTGCCGTCCGGCGTACGCCGCCGGGCGGCGCTCGTGCTGGTCGACGACCTGGCCGCGATGGTGGCCGGGCACGCCCACGCCGACGTCGCCTCGTTCACCGGGGCGATGCACGGGAGCGGCTCGGAGGCAACGGTTCTCGACGGCTCACGGGCTGCTCGCGACCGCGCGGCGGCGGCGAACGCGGTGGCGGCCGGATGGGACGAGCTCGACGAGGGTTACCGGCCGGCGACCTGTCACGGTGGGCTCTACGCGGTGCCGGCGGCGCTGGCCGAGGCCGAGGCGGCGCGCGCGTCCCTCGGGGAGCTGCTGACGGCGGTCGTGGCCGGGTACGAGGTGGCGACCGCCGTGGCCCGGCTCTTCCCGGCACCCAGACCACTGGTGCTGCACCCGCACGCCACGCTCGCGCCGATCGGCGCCGCGGCCGCCGTCGCCTGGCTGCGCACCCGCTCGGGAGGGGCCGTGCTGGCGGCGGCGGACGTGGCCGCGAGCCTGTCCATGCCCGGCCCGTTCCGGCTCGCGACGGCCGGGGCCCAGGTGCGCAACCTGTGGGCGGCGGCCGGCGCGGTCAGCGGCTTCCTGGCGGTGGACGCGTGCCACGCGGGACTCACCGCCGACCCCCGGACCATGACGGACGTGTTCACCCAGGGCTACGGCCATCAGCTGTCCGAGGACGAACTGACCTCACGGCCCGCGCGTTTCGCCATTCTCGACGGCTACCACAAGCTCTACGCCGCCTGTCAGTACACGCACTCGGCGCTGGAGGCCGCCCGCGACCTGGCCTCCGCGCCGGGCTGGGACGCCGACCAGGTCGAGAGCATCGAGATCGCCACCCACCCACTGGCCCGGCCCCTCGACTCGACCGCGCCCGAAACCGCTCTCGGCGGCAAGTTCTCGCTCCCGCACGTGATCGCCGCGGTGCTGGCCACGGGCCGGGACGACGCCGAGGTCTTCTCGGCCGGCCACCTCCACGACCCGCAGGTGAGGGATCTGCGCCCGCGGGTGCGGATCGTCCCCTATGCGCCACTGCCCGGGGCCCCGCACGACCGCCCCGCCCGGCTCACCGTGCGCCTGCGGGACGGCAGCACCCGCACCGCGACCTGCCTGAGCGCAGTCGGCGGCCCCGACCGCCCCCTGACCGAGAACCAGGTTCTGGCCAAGGCCGCCGGCCTGACCGCCGACGCCGCACCGGCATTCGGCGCCCAGGCCCGCTCGCTGGTGGAGGGAACCACCGCCGACGACCGCCTGTGGGCCGACGTCCTCGGCCTCATGCTCGACGTGACCCCCGGAGCGACCCCGTGACCAGTTCTCTGTCCCGCCGGCTCGCCGACGCCGCGGTCAGGGCCGCGACGTGCGTACCGTTCGAGGTCGACCGGGCCGCCCGTCTGCACCTGCTCGACAGCCTCGCCGTCGGCGCGCTCGGCGCCGCCCACGGACCGGTGCGCAGGCTGAAAGGGATGCGCGCGGGCGGCGGTCCGGCCAGCGTCATCGGCGGCCGCGACGGGGCCGGCGCCCCCGAGGCCGCCCTGCTGAACGGGGCGTTCATCCACTCGCTGGAGTACGACGACACCCACGTCGCGTCGGTCATGCACGGCAGCGCCGTGCTCACCCCCGCGGCCCTGGCCGCCGCCGAGGCGGCCGGGGTGGGCGGCGCCCGGCTGGTCGCGGCCTACGCGGTGGGCTGGGAGGTGCTGATCCGGATGGGCCTGGCCGGCCCGGGAACCCTTCAGGCGCGGGGATTCCAGACCACCAGCGCGGCCGGGCCGTTCGTCGCCGCCCTGGTGTCGGTGCTGGTCAACGGCGATCCCGAGCACGCCGTGGACGCCCTCGGGATCGCCGGGAGCCAGCCCGGCGGCACCTTCGCGTTCCTGGCCGGTGGTGACACGGTCAAGGCCGTGCAGCCCGGCTGGGCCGCCCACTCCGGGCTCTGGGCCGCCGACCTGGCCCGGCACGGCGTCACCGGGCCGGCCGGGGTGCTCGACGGCGACTACGGCTTCTACCGGCTGTACGCGAACGACCCCCAGGCCCCCGCGCGGCTCGCGCAGCACCTCGACGACCTCGGCACCCGCTGGCACCTGCTCGACGCCGCGTTCAAGCTGGTGCCCTGCTGCCACTTCATCCACCCGTACGTCGAGGCCGTGCGCGACCTGGCCGCCCGGGGCCTGCGCGCGGGCGACGTGGCCTCCTGGCACGTGAGGGTCCCGGCCGGGGCGGCGCCGGTGATCGCCGAGCCCTGGGCGGAGCGACAGCGCCCGGCCACCGGTCACGACGTGCGCTGGAGCCTGCCCTACGTGATGGCCGCCCAGCTGGCCGACGGACGCGTGGCGCTGGACCTGTTCGAGGCCCCGATCGGCGGGCAGCGCGCCGACCTGGCCGGGCGCATGACCTACGAGATCTGGGACGACAGCGGGTTCCCGGCGCGCTTCCCGGCCTGGGTCGAGGTGACCACGACCGACGGGGACGTGCTGCGTGCCGAGGTCGACGACGTGCTCGGCGGCGGCGGACGGCCGGTTCCCCCCGACCGGGTGCTGGCCAAGGCCCGGGAATGCCTGTCGGCGGCCGGGCTCCCGTCGTCCGGCATCGACCTGCTCGTCACCATGGTGCTCGACGAGGCCGACTTCGACCCCGCCGCGGTGGGCGGCCTGCTGCGGAGGATCAGGTCATAGCCTTCCGCAGCAGCCCGAAGTCGGCCAGGGTCAGCGGCACCAGCCCGTACCGCAGTGCGTAACCCCAGTTCGGCGCGCTCGTGAGCTCCAGCGGCAGGTCGGCGATCGGCACCGGCGTGACCGGCACGAACTCGACGTTGCGCCGCCACGGCCGGAACGTGCCGTGCGTGCCCATGCTCATCATCTCGTCGGCCTGGTAGGGCTCGTCGTCGGCCACGATCCCGAGCTGGGTGACGGCGCGTAGCGGTTGGGTGTCGCTCATGCGCTGTTTGGACGAGTAGAAGACGAAGCCGTCGCCCCGACCGAGGCGGCCCAGGCTGTTGCGCTTGCCGTGATTGAGCTGGATCCAGCCCTGCTCCGCCCCGATCGCGGCGTGCTCGGCGGAGACGACACCCATCCATGCGTTCTTCATGCTCATCATCGTGCCGGGCATACCTGCCAGGCCCTGTCAGGTATTGCGGCTAGTGTCGGACGCGTGAAGTCCGACCGCCTGCTCGCCCTGCTCCTGCTGCTGCAGGCCCGCAGCCCGCGCCCGGCCACCGAGCTGAGCGAGCGTCTCGAGGTCTCGGTGCGCACGATCTACCGTGACGCCGAGGCGCTCTCGAGTGCGGGCGTGCCGGTGTACGCCGAACGCGGCCGTAGCGGTGGCATCGCCCTGCTGCCCGGCTACCGCACCCAGGTGCCGGGCCTGAGCGGCGACGAGGCCGCCGCCCTGTTCGTGCTCATGACCGGCACCGCCCACACCGACCTGGGGTTCGGGCCGTCGATCGGCGGCGCCCTGCGCAAGCTGCTGGCCTCGCTGCCCGGCACCCAGCAGGACACGGCCGAGCTCATCCGCGAACGCATCCTCGTCGACCCGGCCCGCTGGCGCGCCCACGACACCCGCCCCGAGCACCTCGGCACGGTGCAGACCGCGGTGCTCGACACGCGCCGTCTTCGCCTGCACTACCGCAAGTCCCAGGGTGCCGAGGGCACGTACACCGTCGACCCGCTGGGCCTCGTGCACAAGGCCGGGGTCTGGCACCTGATCGCCCGGCACCGGCAGGTCACCAAGAACTTCCGCGTCGACCGGGTGCTCGACGCCACCGTGCTGGACTCGAACGCCCACCGCCCGGCCGGTTTCGACCTCCAGACCACGTGGCACGAGCTTCAGCGTGACTTCAGCGGCTCGATGCGCGCCGTCGCGGTGCGGGTGCGGGTGAGACGCCGCATCCTGGGCCGGGTCCTGCGCATGCACGGGCAGGAGACGACGGTGGACGCGGGGGACGACGAGGACTGGGTCGGGACCACCCTGCGGTTCCCGGCTCTCGAGGCCGCCCGCGCGCTGCTCGCGCACGGGGACGACCTCGAGATCCTCGATCCGCCGGAGCTGCGGGACCGGTTCGCCGACCTCGGCCACCGGATCGCCGCGATGTACTCCTAGCCCCCGTTGCTCTGCCGGATTCCTCTCCCCAGCGCGGTGAACGAGTGGACGAAGCCGCCCGACGGCCCGCTCACGGTGACGTACGCCTCGCGGGTCCCGGGCCGGATCGCCAGGTTCGTCGCCGAGTAGTCGCCGTCGTCCGGAACCGGCAGGTCGATCGTCTTCAGGTGATCCCCCCGGTCGTTGAAGACCATCACCCGGGCCTGCCGGTGGAACATCTGGTACACGTTCCCGGCCGCGTCCACCGCGTTCGAGTCGACCTGGTTGCCACCCGCGTCCACCCGCACGGCCGGATGCGCCGTGGCCACGGCCTTCCCGCCGACCGTGAGACCCAGGTGGTCGATGCGGTTCTCGGCGTACTGACTCACCCACAGGCCCTCGGACCCCGCGTCGAACGAGATCCCGTTGGGTGCGGGCAGGTCAGGCGCGAGCACCGTGGCCTCGCCACCGTCGCGCGGGATCCGCACCACGCGGCCCCGGTCGTCGCCGAGCGGGTCGTCGTGCCCGCGGGTGTCGCTGACGTAGAGATGGCCGGCTGGGTCGAAAGCCAGGTCGTCGGGCTGCATCACGGTCCCGTCGACCTTGCCCTCGAAGAACACCTCCGGGTCGTCACCGCGCACGCTGATGCTGTCGATCGCGCCCGACGCGAAGTCGGTCAGGTAGATCCGGCCGTCGTAGGGACTGATCTGGGCCGAGGTGTACGCACTCGAGGAATCGGTGAAGAACGGTTTCACCGTGCGCTTCCCGACGTCGATGCTCAGCACCTTGGGCTCACCGGCCGGCGCGGTCACGTCGACCACCAGCAGCGAGCCGTCGGGTGTGAACACCGGCCCCTCGAGCAGGGTCATGCCGGTGGCCTCGTGCACGTCGGTCACCTTGAGGGGTTTCGGGGTTGCCGCCGGGGACGCCGCGGAACCGCACGCCGTCAGGGCCAGCAGGACGGCCGAGATCACCAGGCGCTTCATTCTCCCACCACCAGGACGTCGTCGATGCTCGTCTCCCGCCACTGCCCGAGCAGCCGGTGGAAGGCGACCGGACCGGGCGAGAACGTCCGGATCGGAAGGGTTCTCCCCTCGCCGTTGTAGTAGCCCGGGGTGCACTCGGCCTGGAAGGCCCTGGTGTCCACCGAGACCTCCTCGATCGTGCGCACCCAGGCGACCGCGTCGTCCTCACGCGGTTCGACCCTCACCGCGCCCACATTCAGCGCCCGCGCGACCAGCGCCCCGATGTGCTCGGCCTGCTGCTGCAGGATGTGCACGAAGTTCACCGAATTGGCGTTCTGCATCGAGCCCAGGTGGAAGAGGTTCGGGAAGCCCGGGCTGCAGAACCCGTGCAGCGTCTTCGGACCGCCCCGCCAGGTCTCGAGCAGCGCCTGGCCACCCCGTCCGGTGACGGGCAGCGCCCCGGTGACCACCCCGGAGCGGCCCACGTCGAAACCGGTCGCGAAAATGACGCAGTCGACGGCATACTCGGTCTCCCCGACCACCACGCCGGTCTCGGTCATCCGGGTGACTCCCCCGGTGTCGGCCGTGTCCACGAGCGTCACGTTCGGCCGGTTGAACGTCTCCAGGTACTCGTCACTGAACCCGGGCCGCTTGCACATGTACCGGTACCAGGGCTTCAGGATCTCGGCCGTGGCCGGGTCCCGCACCACCTCGGCGACCCGGTCGCGCAGCGACTCCATGACGCGGGCGTCGAGCAGCTCCTCCTCCGGCGCCGACGCGTCCGTCACCCCGGAGAGATAGGTGCGCTGCGCCCGGGCGGTACGCGTCCATCCGTCGTCGATCAGGTCTTCCGGCACCGGTTCTCCGGTGACGGCGGCCAGGAAGTTGTTCATGCGCTCCCGCTGCCAGCCCGGCTTCTGCGCACTGAACCACTCCTGGTCGAGCGGCCGGTTCGCCCGTACGCCCACGGTCGAGGGCGTACGCTGGAACACGTACAGATGCCCCGCGTCGCGCCCCAGGTGCGGCACGACCTGCAGACCCGTCGCGCCGGTGCCGATCACGGCCACCCGCCGGTCGCGCAGCCCGGTCAGGCCGCCTTCGGCGCTGCCCCCGGTGTAGGCGTAGTCCCAGCGGCTGGTATGAAAGGTGTGCCCGCGGAACGTCTCGATCCCCGGTATGCCCGGCAGTTTCGGCTGCGTCAGGGTTCCCGGCGAGACCACCACGAACCGCGCCCGCACCCGGTCACCGCGATCGGTCGTGGCCACCCAGTCCTGCGTGTCGTCCCGCCAGGTCAGCGCGGTGACCCGGGTCTGGAACAGGGCGTGCTCGTAGAGCTTGTAGCGCTCGGCCAGCGCCACGGCGTGCAGCCGGATCTCCTCCCCCGGCGCGTACCGCATCGAGGGCGTGGTGCCCACCTCCTCGAGCAGCGGCATGTAGACGGAAGCCTCGATGTCGCAGTGAATTCCGGGATACCGGTTCCAGTACCAGGTGCCCCCGACGTCACCCGCCTCGTCGACCAGCCGCACGCTCCCCAGGCCGGCCTCCCGCAGCGCGGCGCCGGTCAGCAGCCCACCGAACCCGGCGCCGATCACCAGGGCGTCGACCTGGTCGTCGACCGGCTCCCGCGAGAGTCTCGCGATGTAGGGATCCTTGGCGTAGTACCCGAACTCCCCTGCGGCAGAACGGTACTGCCGGGGCTGTGCCGATCTCGTGCGGCGGTCACGCTCGTGCGCGTACCGCGCCCGCAGGGCCTCGATGTCGATGCCGTCCAGATCAGTGTCGCTGCTGCCCGGAGAAACCACGCGCGTCCTCAGTCCCGACCCGCCGGGCGTGTGCCGCCCAGCACGTCGTTGTCGATTGCCGTCGGTCGCAAAAAGCTTAGCATCGCCCTAAGTATTTGCCAGGGGCGGCATACTGGGGCCCGTGACCAGCGAGAAGAGCGAACGCGCCCGTCTGCTGGGGGTGCTCGACGCGGCCCGGGAGGCGATGGAGACGTCGACCCTGCCCGCCGCGGTGCGCCGGCTGCTCGACTCCGACCTGACGTTTCAGCAGGTCAAGGTGCTCACCGTGCTCGTCACCCGGCCCGACGGCCTGACCGTGCGGGGCCTGGCCGAGCACTTCGGGGTCTCGATGGCGTCGATGTCCACGATGATCGACCGGCTCGTGGCGCAGGACATCGCCCGGCGCGACGTCGACCCGGCCGACAGCCGGGTGCGCCGCATCCACGCCACGCCGCACGGGCGTGACGTGCTGCGCCGCCTGGTCAGTGCCCGTCCCGAGTTCGAGGAGAGCACGCTGGAGGGGCTGGCCCTCGACGACCTGCGAGCCCTTGCGCAGGGCATGCAGGCGGTGGCGCGGGCCTTCAGGCCCTCGTCATCAGGGTGAGCGGGCGATCGCGGCACAGGTCTCACTGATCGGTGGTGGTGCGCCCGGTTCAGGGCACCGAGCGGATTCTCACCACGAGCACCGACCCGAGCACGCTCACCCCGGCCGCCAGCAGGTACAGCCCGCGATAGCCGAACCCGAGGCCGAGCACCCCGGCCGCGAGCGCGGGGGCGAGCACCTGCGGCAGGGCGGTGGCGATGTTGAGGACGCCGAGATCCCTTGCGCTGTCGGCCTTCCGGGGCAGCACCTGGGTGACGAGGGCGAAGTCCACGGCCTGGTAGGCGCCGAATCCGATGCCGAGCACGACCGCGGCCGCCCAGACCGCGGGCAGGGTGGGCGCGAGCGCGAAGACCAGCAGGGCGGCGGCGGTGATCAGGCCCGACCAGATCACGAAGACCCGGCGGCGTCCGGCCCGGTCGCTCCAGATCCCGCCCGCGAACGCGGTGAGCACCGTGCCGAGGCCGTAGACGGCGGTGAGCCCGAAGACGGTGCTGTCGGCCGCTTCCACGTCGAGCCCGACCGAATCCTTCAGGTAGTAGAGCAGATACAGGATGAGCAGGGCGTTGCCCAGGTTCATCAGGAACCGGGTGATCCAGGCCCAGGCGAAGTCGGGGTGCCGCCGGGGCGAGAGGCGTCGGAGGCCGAAGGGTGGACGATCCTGCCGCGCGATCGCGGTGTCTCTCGAGTTGAGCGCGTAGGGCAGGGTGGTCACGACGAGAACGCCTGCCAGCGTGAGGTATCCGGCGGCGGTGCTGCCGGTGGCGGCCGCGATGCCGGTGCCCCCGACGACGCCCAGGGTCTGGGCGACGGCGAGCGCGCCGCCCACGCCGCCGCGCCGGGAGGTGGGCACCTGGTCGGGCACGGTGGCGGTGATCGCGGCCAGCACGGCGTTGAGGGCTGCCTGGGCCAGGGCCCACCCGAGCGCCATCTCGAGGATGCTGCCGGCGCGGGAGAGCATCAGCATGGCGATCGTCCCGCCGGTGGCGCCGCCGAGCAGCCAGGGCAGACGGCGCCCGAGCCGGGAGGTGGTGCGGTCGGAGAAGGCACCCCAGACCGGGTTGAGCACGGTGGACACGGCCGCGCCGGCGCCGGTGACGAGGGCGAGCGCGGACTCCTTGTGGTCGGGGGCCAGGGTCTCGGCCTGTTCGGCCAGGAGCACCTGGATCGGGCCGAACAGGCCGGACCACAGGCCGATGACGGCCAGGACCAGGCCGAGGACCCAGGTGCGGGGCACGTCCGGGTGGTCAGTCACGTTTCGCCCGGGGCGGGCGGTGGGCCTCGCGGTGGCGGCGCACCTGCTCGGCGTACCAGGTGAACGAGCGGCGCGGGGTGCGCTCGAGGGTCTCGAAGTCGACTTCGACGAGGCCGAAGCGCTGCGTGTAGCCGTCGGCCCACTCGAAGTTGTCGAGGAGTGACCAGCAGTAGTAGCCGCGCACGTCCACTCCCCGTCCGACGGCCTCGGCGACGGCCCGCAGGTGGGCGTCGAGGTAGTCGACGCGGGCGGTGTCGTCGAGCCCGGCCGGGTAGGAGCAGCCGTTCTCGGTGACGATCAGGGGCGGCAGTGCCGGATAGCGGGCCTTCAGGCCGGTGAGCAGGTCGGTGAGGGCGGCCGGGACGACGGGCCAGCCGAAGCCGGTGACCGGGTGGCCGGTGATGTCGGCGTACTCGAACGGCAGCGGGGAGCCCGGCGCCGGGGCCCGCACGGCGATCGGGTTGTAGTAGTTGACGCCGTAGAAGTCGAGGGGCTGGCTGATCAGGGCGAGATCGTCGGGGGACGCGTCGGCCAGCAGGCCGTGCGGGTAGCGCCCGAGCAGCACGGGGTCGGCGAAGAGCCGGTTCCAGAACAGGTCGAGCTGGGCGGCCGCGCCCCGGTCGGCCTCGCTGGCGGTGACCGGCCAGACCGGGAAGTGGTTCGTGGCGGTGCCGATCCGGCCGTGTGAGCCGCGCCGCAGGGCCTCGACGGCCAGGCCGTGCGCGAGCAGCAGGTGGTGCGCGGCGGGCAGGGCGCCGAACAGCAGACCGCGGCCGGGGGCCAGCCCGGTCTGGGCGTACCCCTGCAGGATCGCGACGTTCGGCTCGTTCACCGGGCACCAGTGGGTGACCCGGTCGCCCAGCCGGGCGGCCACCACCGACGCGTACTCCCCGAAGCGCAGGGCCGTGTCGCGCCGGAGCCAGCCCCCCGCGTCCTCGAGCCTCTGCGGTAGATCCCAGTGGTAGAGCGTGGCCATCGGCTGCAGGCCGGCCGAGAGCAGGCCGTCGACGAGCCGGTCGTAGAAGTCCAGGCCGCGGGCGTTGAGACCGGTGCCGTCGGGCTGGACGCGGGGCCAGGCGATCGAGAACCGGTAGCCGGGAGCGCCCAGGCGCCGCAGCAGCTCGAGGTCGGCGGGCCAGCGGTGGTAGTGGTCGCAGGCCACCGCGCCGCTGCTGCCGTCGGCGATCCGGCCCGGCTGCGCGGTGAAGGTGTCCCAGATGCTCGGGCCGCGGCCGTCTTCCGCCACCGCGCCCTCGATCTGGTAGGCGGCCGTGCTGGTGCCGAACAGGAAACCGGCGGGCAGGGACTCGATGCCGCTCATGCGTGTCTCCCGGTGCGCGGGAACGATGATCTTCCCGAGCCGGTGGGCGTTCTGTCCAGATGCGGGGGGCGATCCGGCCACTGGATATGCTTCAGCGCTCCCCGCAGGCCCCTTGAACAGATGAGAACCGTGAGCGTCAGCACCGACCAGCGTCCACCCGTCACCCCGGCCCGAGTCGTCCATCTGGTCGTCGCGTGTGCCGTGCTCGGGGCGGGGGTGACGTTGTTCCTGCTCGCCTCGCTCGGCTCGGACGGCTACTCCACCCTGATCAGCGGCCTGACCGAGACCACGGGCCTGCCCTTCGCGCTGGTCAACATCGGCGTGGGGGTGCTCTTCGTGGCGCTGGCCTGGCTGCGCGGCACCCGCCCGGGGCTGGGCACGGTGGTGCAGCCGGTGGTGGTCGGGCTCACCGTCTCCGCGCTGATGGGCGCGCTCGAGGCGCCGGACGGGCTCGCGGTGCGCATCGCTCTGCTGGTGGCGGCCGTGCCGGTGATGGCGTTCGGGGTCGCCGGCTACCTGGGCAGCCGCACCGGCGCCGGGCCGGCCGAGGCCGCCGCGCTCGCCTACGACCCGCCGCTGCCGTTCCGGTGGAGCTACAGCGTCCTGCAGTTCGGTGGGGCGCTGGTGGGCTGGCTGCTGGGTGGGGCCGTCGGGCCGGGCACGATCCTGGTGGTGCTGGTGCTGGGGCCGGCGATCGACCTGACCACCCGGCGGTTCGAGCGGATCGTGGTGCGCTGACCGCAATTCGGGGCGGGTCCCGAGCCAATTCCGAGCCAATTCCGGGCCGGTCCCGGGCCGGTCCCGGGCCGGTCCCGGGCCGGTCCCGGGCCGGTCCCGGCCGGACAGCAAGCGCACAGCCGACGTCCAGAGACGCCCCATGAGCCGTCGCCACACTGATCACATGACGAAGAGCTTCCCGACGGCGCAGTACCGCTCCGTGGCCGTGGCCGCGGTGGCCCTGGCCAGCATCCTGACCCTCAGCGGGTGCGGGTCGGCCTCGAACAACGACGCGGCCGCACCGGTCACGGCCGACCGCATCCTGGCGGTGGCCGGGATCCCCACGTCCGCCGAGGGGTACGGCCCCACCCGCTGAACCCCGTCCGACCGGCGGTGAGACGTGCCGGAACGCCCCGGTGGCCCGTGTCAGCGCCGCGTCCATCAGGCGGCGCAGGTTCCCGGTCTCGTTCATCGAGCCCGGACGATCCCACCCGTCCGCCGCGCGGCGAAGGCCCCACGTCGTCCTCCAGCACTCAGGCCACCAGACGCTTCTGGGCCGCGGTGTGGAACGCCGTCACCAGGCCGTTCGCGTCGCCCCCGCGGGAGGCGACCACCACCCGCCCGGGCGGGACGCCGTCGATCGGCACCGTGGTCAGGTCGGGGCGGATGCCCGTGGCGTAGGGACCCGAGCAGATGAACGCGCCCCGTCCCGAGGCGGCCAGCTCGTACTTGTCCCCCAGGGCCGCGGCCGACGGCCCGGCCGCCCCCACCCGCTCGCGGACGATGTCGTTGCCCGTGCGGCCCGACGCGTGCAGACGCACGAGGGGCTCGCCGGTGAGGTCGTCGAGAGTGATCGACTCCTTGCCCTCGAAGCGGTGCCCGACCGGGATCACCAGCAGCGGCTGCTCCTCGTACAGCGTTGTCAGTCTGAGGTTCTCGTCACTCACGGGCGTGTGCAGGCGGAGCAGCAGCACGTCGACCTCGTGCGCCAGCAGCGCCCGCAGGCTGTCGGGGCAGGGCAGGACCCGCGTGGTGACGTCGGCGGCCGGGTCGGCATGCACCAGCTCACGAACGGCGGCGGTGACGAACAGGTTCTCGCTGTGCCCGACGACCAGCCGGCCGGGGCGAGCGGCGGCGCGCGCGGCCCTCACCGCCTCGTCGGCGTCCCGCAGCAGGGCCTGCGCGCGGGGCAGGAACACGGCCCCGGCCTCGGTCAGGTCGTTGCCCCGGTTCGTCCGCTCGATCAGGGGGGTGCCGATGCGGCGTTCCAGCCGGGCGATCTGACGGGTGAGCGAGGGCTGCGTGACGTGCAGGTCGGCGGCGGCCCGCCCGAAGTGCCGGTGCCGGGCCAGCACCACGAAGGCCGCCACCAGCGCCAGGTCCAGTTCCGCCATGCCGAATCCCTCTGGCCAGGGCCGATACGGGGTGCGTATCGGCCGGTTCCGATCATTCATTGGACGTGCCCGGAAGGTGACAACGACGGTGGTGGGCATCCACTTCCACCAGGTTCCAGGAAAGGCCGTCATGAGCAGGTTCGCGGGCAAGAACGTCGTCATCACCGGGGGCAGCAGCGGCATCGGGCTGGGCACGGCGAAGTACCTCACCGACGGCGGCGCCCGGGTGATGGTCACCGGGCGGGACCAGGCCGGGCTCGACCGGGCCGGCGAGAGCATCGGCGCGATCGCCGTGCGCAGCGACATGACCTCGGCGGCGGACCGGCAGGCGCTCGCCGAGCGGGTCGCGGCCGAGTTCGGTTCGCTCGACCTGCTGTTCGTGAACGCCGGCGTCACCCGCTCCTCGACGTTCGCCGAGACCGGTGAGGAGCTGTACGACGAGGTCTTCGCGATCAACACCCGGGGCGTGTACTTCACCGTGCAGGCGCTGGCCCCGTTGATGCGCGAGGGGTCGGGCATCGTGCTGACCACGTCGCTGGCCGACGAGATGGGAATGCCCGGCACCGGCGTGTACTCGGCCAGCAAGGCCGCCGTCCGCTCGATGGCCCGCACGTTCGCCGCCGAACTGCTGCCGCGCGGGGTGCGGGTCAACGCGATCAGCCCGGGCCCGATCGACACCGGCATCATCCACCGTTCGATGCCCGCCGAGGCCGCCGACGCGTTCATGCGGCAGGTGCGTGAGGGCAACCCGATGCGGCGTACCGGCACCGAGGAGGAGATCGCCCGGGCCGTGGCGTTCCTGGGGTTCGAGGCCACCTACAACACCGGGCTCGAGCTGGCCGTGGACGGGGGCGCGGCGCAGTTGTAGCCCGTCGTGCCGGCCCTGCTGGACGCCCTCAGCGACGTGCACCACCCGCTGTGCGACCGTCGGCGAGCAGCCGGCCGGGCGCCCGGAGCCTTTCGGTGCTCAGGGCCAGAAGGTGTCACTGCGGATGACGACCCACCGGGCGGCCGCCGGCCAGCTCGGGAAGAGCCGGCCGGCGAGCGCTCGCCCACCGCTTTGCCAGAACGGCAAGATCCCTTGGCGACCGCGCGCGTCTGCCCTAGCGTCCGTCAGCATGAAGTCAACGACCGAAGAACCCTTCTCTCCGCGCACGGAAGCGCTGGTCTGCGAGATCGTGCTGGGAGACCGGCGTCACGGCCTGGCGCCCGCGGGGCCTGCCCCCGAAGAGGCTGGGCCCCAGGCAGATTGACGACCGCGAGCTCACCTCAGGCGGTGCGGTAGCGGGAGGCCAGCTCCGGGCTCTGGCCGTTGAAGGCCGCCTGGTCGGCCGCGAACACGGCCTCCAGCAGGCCCGCGTCCTCCACGCCGGGCGCCACGACGACCTCGCCCAGTTCCAGCCCGCGCAGGCTGGCGGTGACCACGTCCTCGGCCGTCATCCGCCGCACGGCGCTCAGGTCCAGGCCCTGTACCTCGTGGAACTCGGTGGCGACGACGCCCGGGCACAGCACCTGCACCTGCACCCCGGTTCCCTCCAGCTCGGCGCTGAGGGTCTGCGAGAAGGCGACCGCGAACGCGAGACCACCGGCGTACACGGCCCGGCGCGGCATCACCGAACTGGGCGCCGGGCCACTGAACGCGATCATGCCGGCCACATTGATGACGGCACCCTCACCCCGCGCCTGCATCCCGCCCACCACGGCGCGGGTGAGCATCGTCGGGGCCACGACCTTGACCTGGGTCAGCTCCCGGGCCTTGGCCGCGGGCAGCTCGGCCAGCGGCATGTAGTGCGCGACCCCGGCGTTGTTGACCAGCAGGTCGATCGGCTCGGCCTCGCAGATCCGGGCGACCGTGTCGATGCCCGCGTCGGTGGAGAGGTCCGCGGCGATGTCCCGGACCTGGACGTCCGGGTGTTCCCGGACGAACTCGTCGAGGCGTTCCTGACGGCGTCCCACGATGACGAGGTCGTAGCCCAGCCCGGCCAGTCTCCCGGCGAAGGCCCGGCCGATGCCCGACGTGGCCCCGGTGACGAGTGCGGTCCTGCTCATGGATCTGGTCTCCTCACGGACGGATGAGGCACCCGCGACGGGTACCCGGCCAGATTCGCCCACCGCCGGTGACCTACCCAGTGCCCTGGTCTTCCCAGGAGTGTCACACCCAGGTTCGGACGTGGCGCACCGGTGAGACCGGAGGCTCCCTGACGCCGACCTCGCTCGGCCGGGGCGGGACATACTGGTCCCGTGACGGACGAGATCGCAGCCCTGACCGCCCTGACCGAGGGCGACCCGACCACCGCCCGGACGCTGGCCTCACGGTCCGGCGGCCGGCTCGGCCGGGCCCTGGCCCGGTTCCTCGAAACCGACCATGCGGAAGGTGTTTATGCGGCTCCCGAAGCGTTCGAGGCCTTCATCGACGGCGGCGGCAACGTGCCGCTCTACGAGGCGGTGAGCCGCGAGCTCGCCGCGATCTGCGAGAAGGCCCGGGTCCAGAGCCTTCTCGACATCGGCTGCGGCAACGGCCGCGCCCTGCTGCCCGCCCTGCGCGCGTATGCGCCGGCCCGGGTGGATCTGGTCGAGCCTTCGGACGCGTTGCTCACCACCGCGGTCGGCGGCCTTCCGGAGGAGGTCACCAGCCGTACCTGGCCCACCACCGTGCAGGCCTTCCTCGAGGGCCTGCCCACCCACGAGCACTGGGACCTGGCGCAGTCCACCTTCGCGCTGCACACGCTGCCGCACGAGGAAAGGTCGCACGTGCTGGAGCTTCTGCGCCCGCACGTCGACGCGGTCGCGGTGATCGACTTCGACCTGCCCGACCACGAGCACGCCTCGCCCGAGCACCTGCGCCACCTGGCCACGACCTACGAACGAGGCCTGGCCGAGTACGACGACGACCGCGATCTGGTGGCGCAGGGCTTCCTCATGCCGGTGCTCACCGGGCAACTGCGGCCGGGTGCGCGGCGCGTCACCTGGGAGCAGAGCGGTGAGCGCTGGGCGCAGCAGTTCACCGACGCCGGGTACCGGGACGTGGACGTGCGGCCGGTGCACGACTACTGGTCGGCCCCGGCGTTCGTGCTGCGGGCGCGGAGCCGATAGTCCCTACGCAGCACCATCTTCCGCATTTCGGGCATAGATGCGCAGGGATTGTGGTTGAGTAGTGGACGGCGACGGCGCCATGTCCATGACCGACCTGCTTCCCGGTTCGTCGCCGGGCGAGAAAGGATCCTCGTGCTTCCCGCAACACCCGTCGTGTCCATCCTCACGGACACGGCGGCCGACGCCGACCCCCTCCCCACACCGTCTCCCACACAGATGTGGACCCAGGTCTCGGACGCCGCGCAGGACGGCCCCGCAGCCATCACCCACCTCCTGCTCGACGCCGGCGACTCCGTGCTCCAGATGCTTCTCAAGGCGGTCGTCGTGATCGCCGTGCTGCTGCTGGCCCGTCTGGTGCTGCACCGCCTGATCAAGGGCGTCGCCGACAAGATCGCCACCCACACGTCGTCCGGCCGCTGGGACGTGGGCCTGACCGAACGCCGCAAGCAGCGGGCCCGGGCCATCGCCTCGCTGCTGTCGCACCTCACCTCGGCCGCCCTGGCCGTGACCGGGGTCCTGCTGTTCGTGCAGGGCACGGGCCTGTCGAGGGCCGGGGTGTTCACCGCCGGGCTGCTCGGTGTGGTCGCCGCCGTGAGTTTCCGCGGTCTGGCGAACGACATCATCGCCGGGCTGTTCGTGCTCAGCGAGGACACGTACGGCATCGGCGACTACATCGACACCACCCTCGGCGCCTCCGGCACGGTCGAGGAGATCGGCCTGCGCACCACGCGGCTGCGGGGTCGTGACGGCACGATCTGGCACGTGCGGCACAGCAAGATCGACCGGCTGGGCAACCGTACCCAGGCCCAGTCGCACCTCACGCTCGACATCCGCGCCGGATTCGGCGAGGCCTCGCCCGACACCAGCGCGGCCGGCCGGCTCGCGTCGGCCGAGCGCGTGGTGCGGATGAGCCTGGACCGGCTCGACCGGGACCTGGCCTCGGCCGCGTCCCCGCTGTCGGGCGCCATGCCCGGCACCCTGGCCGAGATCCTTCCGGTGCTGGTGCCCGGCGCCCCGCAGAAGGCGCTGGCCACCCTGGCCACGGCCACCTCGGCCGCGGAACTGGTCGACACCCAGCCCCTGGCCTTCACCCCGAAGGACCTGGCCGACCTCGCGCACCTGCGTGACCTGCTCGAGGACGCGGACGTTCCGGTGCTGACCCGCAGCCACCTGGCCGGGCTGATCAACGCCGGTGACGACCACGTGGTGCTGCGGGTGACCGCCCGGGTCGCCGACACGTCCCGGCAGCAGGCGCTGGCCGTGCTGCGGCGGCGCCTCTACCTGGACCTGAACGCGGCGGGCTTCACCGCGTCGTTCACCGTCCCGGGCCCTGAGGAGCTGTAGCGGCTGCGGCGGCCCACCGTTCGAGCCCGGCCGCGTCGATCGGCAGCGCGTCCGACAGCACCTCGTGCCCGGTCGCGGTGACGAGCAGGTCGTCCTCCAGGCGCACACCGATGCCGCGCAGTTCCGGCGGCACGGTGGCGTCGTGGGCGTGGAAGTACAGGCCCGGCTCGACGGTCAGCACCATCCCCGCCTCCAGGTCGCCGTCGCGGTAGCGCTCGTCGGAGGAGGCCCCGCAGTCGTGCACGTCGAGCCCGAGGTGGTGCCCGACGCTGCAGACCATGAACCGGCGGTGCTGCTGGCCCTCGGGGGCGAGGGCCTCGTCGACCGAGACCGGCAGCAGACCCCAGTCGGACAGGCCCTGCGCCAGCACCTCCATCGACGCGAAATGCGCTTCGCTCCAGGGCAGTCCGGGACGCACCGCGGCCATGCCGGCGCGGTGCGAGGCCTCGACCAGGTCGTGCACGGCCCGCTGCTGCGGGGTGAACCCGCCCGCCACCGGGATCGTGCGGGTGACGTCGGCGGTGTACAGCGAGTTCGCCTCCACGCCCATGTCGAGCAGCAGCGCCTGGTGCGGCAGCACCGGCCCGTCGCAGCGCACCCAGTGCAGGATCGGCGCGTGCGGGCCGGAGCCCACGATCGTGGCGTAGCCCGGCCCGTTGCCGAACGTCCGCGCGTGCCGGTCGAACGTGCCCTGCAGCCAGCGCTCGCCCAGGTTCTCGGCGACCGCGCGCGGAACCTCGGCCGCCACCGCCTCGAAACCGCCCACGGTGGCGGCGATCGCCTCGCGCAGCTGCCCGATCTCCCACGCGTCCTTGATCATCCGCAGGTCGGACACGACCCGCGCGACGTCCTCGGAGGCGGCCGGGGCCACCAGGTCCACCACCGGCTCGACCGCCAGGCCGAGCGCGGACGACCAGGCGTCGAGCCCGGCCGACGGCCCCACCCACAGCTCACCGTGCGCGACGCTGGCGTAGAAGTCCTTCTCCCCCGGCCGGGCCGGCGGCGGCAGGTACAGCGTGGCGTCGTGGCCGCGCCCGGTGGGCGTCATCACGAGCACCGCGCCCTCGGCCTGGCAGCCGGTGGCCCAGACGAAGTCACTGTCGGCGCGGAACCCGTAGTCGGCGTCCCCGTTGCGGCTCTTCAGGTCGCCCGCGCGCAGCACCACGGTCTCGCCCGGCATCGCCTCGCTCAGGCGGGCCCGGTGCTCGGCGGCGGCCGCCGCGGCCTCGGGCGAGACCGGCGCCGGCACGTCGCGCGACTCCCAGCCCTGCCCGATCCACTCCTGGAATCCCGGGCTGTGCTCCGACAGACGCGGCGGCTTGGTTCCGGCCCAGGCGGGGCGCTGGCTGATGCTCACGTGCGGGTTCTCCGTCCCGAGCCGGCGGCGAGGCTCACGGCGCACGGTAGCAAGGGGCTACTGCCTCAGCTCACCACCCCGGTCCCGCACCATCTCCCGCAACCGCGAGAACGTGCGTCCACTCCCGATCCCGTCGTGCTCGAACTCGTTCGTCACCCACGCCCGGGCGTTACCCAGCCGGCTCAGCGTGTCGCGGGACAGGTCGGCGTCCACGAACACGTCGTCCGCGTAGACCGCCGCCGCCAGCGGCACCTCGTTCGCGGCCAGCCTCGGCAGGTCGTACAGCGGCGACCAGACCTCCTGCTCCGCGAGCGCGTCCATCGCCGGGGCGAACGGCCGCAGCGCGGTGATCTCCTCGAACAGCCAGGGGAAGGCCATCTCCGAGGTGAACAGCAGCGGGCGCCGGTCCTCGGCGAACTCGGGTCGCCGGTCGCGCTCGCGCTGCGCGGCCCAGCGGAACGGGCCGTTGGCGCCGTCGCCGTAGATGGTCTCCTGCAGCGTCCAGAACAGCGGGCCGCCGGCCTGCGAGGTACGCGACAGCACCGCCTCGAGGAACCCGTCGCTCAGCCGGCCGCCGGCGGCGAAGGCCTCGGAGACCAGCCAGTGCAGGCGCAGGTGGCCGGGCCCGAAACCCAGGTCGTTGCCGAGGGTCTGGAAGCGGCGCACCGAGAGCGGCGATCCGTCGGGCAGTTTCACGGTGCCGGAGGCCAGCACGTCGGCGATGGCCGCGACCGTGGCCTGGTCGTGCGGGTAGCGACGGTAGAAGTCGGCCGTCTTCGCCGCGACCCGCGAGAAGGTCCGGGAGTACACCGCCTCCGGGTCGGGCGGGGTGCCCGGGATGCCGCCGCAGACGTAGCAGGCACTGAGGGCCTCGGGGGCGGTGGACAGATAGGTGAGCGTGATCCAGCCGCCGAAGCTCTGGGCGAGGGTGGCCCACTTCCGGCCGTCGTAGTGATTGCGGCGCACGTGCTCCAGGTCGCGCACGATCGAGTCGGCGCGGAAGTTCAGCAGGAAGTCCGCGGCGGCGCGCCCGTCGGTGCCGAACCGCTCCGCCACGAAGGTGCCGTCGATCGGGGTGCTGCGCCCGGTGCCGCGCTGGTCGACGAGCACGACCCGGTAGTGCGGCAGTGCCTCGTCGAGCCAGCCGCCAGGGGTGCTCGCCCCGGCCGGGCGGGGGTTCGCGCCTCCGGGCCCGCCCTGCAGGAACGTCAGCAGGGGCAGGTCGTCGTGACGGCGGTCGGGATCGGTGAACTCCCGCACGAACACCTCGATCCGCTCACCGCCGGGTGCCGCCCAGTCGAGCGGCACGTCGGCGGTGAACTCGCGCACCCAGGCGCCCGGCAGGGGGTATTCGACCACGCTCATGGGGTGCAGCTTTTCACCCCGACGGTGGACGTGGTGGCCGGGGTGCGCTCTCGCCGGGGCGATCCCGGCGGGCGCCTCCCGGGGCCTGACCGGCCTGACCATCGTGACCGGGCCGGACCGGCGTGACCGGCCGGACCGGCGTGACCGGGCCTGACCGTCGTGACCGGCCGGACCGGCGGCGGGCGCGGCTACCCGACGGCGTAGTTCTCGATCACGTCGAGATCGTCCGGCCGCAGGCAGCGGGTGGCGTCGGGGGCGATGAGCAGCGCCCCGGCGGCCTCGAGCTCCTCGCGCACCGCGCCGGCCGGCGGGATGGCCTCGTCGTCGGTCCAGATCAGCCGCCCGCCCGCACGCACGACCGCGAGGGCGGCGTGCACCTTGAGCTCGCCGACCTGCTCGCGCGGGGTGCCGTCACCGTGCGGCAGGGCGAAGGCCGGCGGCACGCCGGGCAGGCTGAACAGGTCGTTGAGCTCGAAGGTGTGCCCGGCCCAGGTGCTGGCCCAGCGCAGCTCGACCCGCCCGGCCCGGTGCAGGGTGCGGATACGGATCATCAGGGCGGGGGCGTACCGGATGCGGTACTCGCAGCCGTTCGCCTCGAGGCTGGTGCTGCGCGGCGAGCGCCCCCAGCCGGGCCGGCTGCCGTTGATCACGCCGTCCAGGTCGAGCAGCCAGACCGGAGCGCGCATGCGGAAATACTGACATACCGCCCGGTCGGTCGACGGCATCATGTGAGAACAAGCGCACCCGGACCGTGCAACCAAAACGCTCGGTACACGACGGGTTTCCGGGGCGTCACGCTCGGCGAGCAGGGCGGCGGGCCGGTCCGTCGGCATCGTCCCCGGTCAGAGCCCTGATGCTCGCTGCGGCGGTACTGACGAGGCGCTGCCGGGGGTCGGCACCAGCGTGGTACTACGACTTTGGTCCCAGGTTCAATGGCCCGAACTTGTGTGTTTAATGTGCAAGGTGGACCCGAAGAGAACGTTAAATGGCCTTTTGAGACGGGTGACGGGATACGAGATCGCCCGCCCGGCCGGGCCCCGGGTCCCCAGCCAGGCCACGGTGAAGAAGACCGCCCCCAAGCCCTTTCCCCGGGACTTCGACGACGAGCTCCGTGACATCATCACGGCGGTGCGCCCGTTCACCACCGCCGGTAACGAGAAGCTGCACGCCCTGGTCACAGCCACCCGGTACGTGCGCGAGCGCGGCGTGGCCGGGGCGGTGGTCGAATGCGGCGTCTCGGGAAGCGGTTCGATGCAGGCCGTGGCCCGCGCCCTGATCGCCGGCGGCGAGCGCGACCGCGACCTGTACCTCTTCGATACCGCCCTCGACCAGGCCCGTGCCGACTTCGGGGCCGTCGCCTACCCGTCCGGGCACCTGCACTTCGTGCCCGGTCCGCTGGAGGAGACGGTTCCCGGGCGCGCCCCCGGGCAGATCGCGCTGCTGCGCATCGACACCGACGACTACGCACCCACCCGGCACCAGCTCGACCACCTCTACCCGCGTCTGGCTCCCGGCGGGGTGCTCGTCCTCGACGACTACGGCTGGTGGAAGGGCGCCCGCCAGGCCACCGACGACTGGCTGCGCGAGAGCGGCGCCCAGCTCGTGCTGTGGCGCGCGGGCGGCGGGCGCGTGGCGGTCAAGCCGTGACCGGGGCCCCCGGCACCACCGAGCACCCCACCCGCTTCGACTTCCCGGCCGGTCAGTACCTCGCCGTCACCGCCCGCCTGGCCCTCGACACCGGCGGCCAGACGGCCATGTTCCTGCTGCGCAGCCGCGTCTTCGCCGCGCGCGCGGGCATCGCGCCGACCCTGGTGTCGTTCGACGACCAGCCGGACTACCCGCACATCCGCCGTCAGCTGCTGGCGCGTGGTCTGGTCGCGCCCTCCACGGTGGTCGTCAACCTGCACGAGTGGCTGCGCAACGAGCCCCCCGAGCTGGCCGCCGACGACGCCGAGACACTCCCGGAGACAACCGGCTCCACCGTCCAGCACGTCCCGCACCCCGACGGCACCCGGCATCTCACCACCCACCTCGACGCCGACGGCGAACGCGTCGTCACCGACCACCTCCGCGCCGACGGCAGTGTCTACCTGCGGCAGGGCCCCGACGGGATCGTGCTGGCCGACCGCTGCAACCGCGTGCTGCGCCGCTTCCCCGGGACGGGCGCGCTGCGGCGCTGGTGGCTGCCGAAGCTGTTCGACCAGCGACGGGTCCCGGTGTTCGTGCTGTCCGACAGCCGTTTCGCGACCCGCCAGCTGCTGGGCCTGAGCGGCCACAAACGGGTGCGGCTCATCCACGTCGTGCACAACATCCACGTCCAGGAGCCCTACACCTGGGACTCCCCCGTGCACCCCACCCACCTGCCGGTGCTCGAGGCCGCCGATCGCCTGGCCGCGCTGGTGACGCTGACCGAACGCCAGCGCGACGACATCGCGGCCCGCTTCGGTCCCTCCTCCACCACGCACGTGGTGCCGAACCCGATCGACACGACCACCACGTCCCCCATCGACCCCGGGAAACCGCGCGAGCCCATGCGTTTCGTGATGGTGGGGCGGCTGGAACGGCAGAAGCGAACGATGGACGCGGTGCGCGCGTTCGCGACGGTCGTCACCCGGGAGCCGGGGGCCACCCTGGACGTCTACGGCGACGGCAGCCGTCGCGCCGAACTCGAGCAGGAGATCGAGTGCCTCGGGCTGGGCGCCGCGGTGCGGCTGCGCGGGCACGTGCCCCGGGCGAAGGACGAACTGCGCTCGGCCACCGCGATGCTGCTCACCAGCCGGTTCGAGGGGTATCCCCTGGTGGTGCTCGAGGCTCTCGACGCGGGCTGCCCGGTGATCGCCTACGACATCGCCTACGGCCCGCGCGAGCAGATCACCGACGGGGTGAGCGGATTCCTGGTACCGCCCGGGGACACCGACGCGCTCGCCGACCGGGTGGTGCGACTGGCCCGCGACCCGCAGCTGGTGGCCCGGATGAGCGAGGCCGGACGGGTGAGCGCGGCGGGCCATTCGGTGGACGCGTATCTGGAGCAATGGCAGGGCGTGCTCCGCGACGTGGTCGCCCGGCGCGTCTGAGACCGCCCCGAGGGGCGGCGGGTTCCGTCGAAAGAGGGAGTCCGCTGCTACCGAAGGGTGAAGGGGACGTCCGGGCGGGACCAGTCCGGGGACGGACGCGGCGGCGGGCCCGCGAGGACAGGCTGGTTCCGTACCGATCAACCGGACGGAAGGACGAGATCATGCTCAGCAAGCGCATTCTGGCCACCGGCACCGCCACCGCCCTGGGGGTGCTGATGTTCGCGGGCACCGCCCACGCGGCCCCCGCACCCCGCTGCGAGGGTGAGAGGGCGACGATCGTGGGCACGTCGGGCGACGACCGGCTCCGGGGCACCCAGGGGGCGGACGTGATCGTCGGGCTCGGCGGCGACGACCTGATCGAGGGGCTGGGCGGCGACGACATCATCTGCGCCGGGCCGGGCAACGACGCGATCCGGGGCGGCGCCGGCTCGGACATCATCGACGGCGGCACCGGTGACGACGTGGTCGACGCGGGCTCGGGCATCGACTTCGTGGACGGCGGCAAGGGCGAGGACCTGATCACGGCCGGGGCGGGCGCCGACTTCGTGACCGGCGGCTCCGGCGACGACAGCGTCCTCGGGGGCAAGGGCGACGACGTGATCGACGCCGGTGCCGGTGCCGACAACGTGGCCGGGGAGGACGGGGAGGACCTGATCCTCGGGGGCTCCGGCCGCGACCACCTGCTCGGGGGCAGGGGCGACGACGCGATCCTGGGCGGGGCGGGCGACGACGAGATCCTCGGCAACTCGGGCGACGACGCGCTGGCCGGTGAGGGTGGCCGCGACACCGTCACCGGTGGGCCGGGCCACGACGAGATCTACCAGGGCAACGCGCCGAAATAGGACGTTCCCGCACCGCCGGGGCGGATCGCGCACGATCACGGGCAAGAGTTTTCCCGTCCGTGATCCGGCGCGGTCCGCCCCGTCTTCATCGCTTCACCCCGGTAAATCCGGTCTTCCCGGCCGGCCCGCGCGCACGAGACCGGGCCGTGACCTGCACCGAACGGCGTCTCGGGCTCCGCAAAGCGTTGCCACGGCCGCCGACTCACGGCTACTCTGACCGTCAGGCACCTGAAACGTTTCATAAGGCACTGGACTCAAGGGAGAGTCTCCATGTACGCAGCCTCGCCCGCACGGGCCGAGCCGATCCACCGCGCCGCCCCGGACGACCCCACCGGGACGCCGACAGCGGCCACGAACTCGGCCGGGAGCGCCAGTGCCCCCACACTGATCCGGGCCCGGTCCCTACGCGGGCACCCCGCCGACCCTCCCGACCCGGCCCCTCGCTGAGCCGAACCGGCCGGACGTCCCCGCAGACGCCCGGCCCCACCGGCCCGGCACTCACCGAGACCACCGGGCCCGGCCGGCCGCCGCGCCGACGCGCTGGTGCCACCCACCGAAACCCGCTGCGGCGAGCCCCACTTCACCGAACCAGACCGCGCCGGGACCACCTCGCAGCCCCTGCCGGGGCCGGGCCCCGGGCCGGGGCCGGGCCCCGGGCCGGGGCACCCCCGTCGAACCGACCGCACCACACCCGGTCTTCCTGCACCACAGAGATTTTCCTTCGCCGTCAGGCTCAAACCGTTACCGGACAACCAGTTCGGCCGGGACGACCCGCACCACCGCATTCCGTCGGCACCACCGCCCCACCCGCCGAACGACATAAAGCGTTGCTTGACAGCGCACATCGGCAACTCTACGTTCTCCACTTGAATCCTTTCAACGAGGCAAGGTGCTTCAATGGTCAGCCCATCTCCCGCTGCTCTGCAGTTAACGGGCGTGTCGAAGTCCTTCGGCCCGGTCACCGCCCTGCGGTCCGGCAGCCTGGAGGTCGAGGCCGGTTCCATCCACGCGCTGGTCGGTGAAAACGGCGCCGGCAAGTCCACTCTCGTCAAGATCGTGGCGGGTGTGCACCGCCGCGACGGCGGCACCTTCACGCTCGAGGGGCAGGACGTCGACTTCGGTTCCACCGCCGAGTCGAAGGCCGCCGGCGTCGCCGTCATCTACCAGGAACCCACGCTGTTCCCCGACCTGTCGGTCACCGAGAACATCTTCATGGGCCGCCAGATACTGAAGAGCGCGCGGCGCATCGACAAGGCCGCGATGTACGCCGAGGCCGAGCGGCTGTTCCAGGGCCTGGGCGTGCACATCGACCCGCGGCGCCCGGCGCTGGGCCTGTCGATCGCCGACCAGCAGATCATCGAGATCGCCAAGGCCATCTCGCTCGACGCCAAGGTGCTGATCATGGACGAGCCGACCGCGGCGCTGTCCGGCGTCGAGGTCGAGCGGCTGTTCACCGTGGCCCGGCGGCTGCGCGACGAGGGCCGCGCCCTGGTCTTCATCTCGCACCGCTTCGACGAGGTGTTCGAGCTGTGCGACACCGTCACCGTGATGCGCGACGGCTCGTACATCGGCACGCGGCCCATCGCCGGCACGTCGGTGCCGGAGATCGTCAACCTCATGGTCGGCCGCGAGGTCGGCGAGCTCTTCCCCAAGCAGGCGGCCGAGATCGGTGACGTCGTGCTGAAGGTCGAGGGCCTGCAGTCGGCCGGTGTCTTCCACGACGTGTCGTTCAGCGTGCGCCGCGGCGAGATCGTCGGCCTGGCCGGGCTGGTCGGGGCCGGGCGCAGCGAGATCGCCCGCGCCGTCTTCGGGGTCGACCGCTACGACGCCGGGTCGGTGACCATGAACGGCCGGGCCGTGGCCGCCCGCAGCCCCCGCGCCGCGATCGCCGCCGGCATGGCCTTCATCCCCGAGGACCGGCGCAAGCAGGGCCTGGTCACCGAGGCCTCGGTCGCCGAGAACATCGCCGGCGTCATCCGCCGCAACCTGGCCCGGGGCGGTCTGCTCACCCGCGGCCAGGAGAACAAGGCGGTGGCCCCCTGGGCCGCCCGCCTCGAGGTCAAGACCAGCGCCCTCGACGCCCCCGCCAAGACCATGAGCGGAGGCAACCAGCAGAAGGTCGTCATCGCCAAGTGGCTGGCCACGCAGCCCGACCTGCTGATCATCGACGAGCCCACCCGCGGCATCGACGTCGGCACCAAGTCCGAGGTGCACCGCCTGCTCTCGGAACTGGCCGGGCAGGGCATGGCGATCCTGATGATCTCGTCCGAACTGCCCGAGGTGCTCGGCATGGCCGACCGGGTGCTGGTCGTCAGCGAGGGCCGGCTCACCGCCGACCTCTCACGCGAGCAGGCCACCCCGGAGAGCGTCATGCACGCCGCCACCGCCAGCCAGGAGATGGCCCGATGACCCCCACCGACACCCAGACCGAGCTCCTCGTCGAACCCAGCGCCCTTCCCACCCGCACGCGCCTGGTCAAGGAGCTCCTGCGCTCGCGCGAGCTGTCCGTCGGGATCGTGCTCCTGCTCGTCGTGATCGCCGCGGCGGTCAAGAGCCCGGACTTCGTGTTCGGCAGCGACGGCTGGCGCGACCTGCTGCTCAACCCGTCGATCCTGCTGCTGCTCGCGGCCGGTCAGACGGTCGTGATCGTCACCCGCAACGTCGATCTGTCGGTCGGCTCGATCCTGGGCCTGACCGCGTGGCTGACCGGCGAGGTGTTCATCTCGAACCCCGGTATGCCGCCGGTGTTCGCGTTCCTCATCGGCACCGCCGCCGGCGCCGGGCTCGGCCTGATCAACGGCGTCGTCGTGGCCTTCGGCAAGGTGCCCGCCCTGGTCATCACCCTGGGCACGCAGTACATCTTCCGCGGCGTCGTGATCACCTGGGCCGGCTCGGGCCTGATCAGCGCCGGGCAGCTGCCCAAGGGCTTCCTCGAGCTCGGCACGAAACAGGTCCTCACCTTCCCGGTCCTGTTCCTCGTCGCCATCGTGATCGTGGGCGCCGTCGGCTACTACCTCACCACCGCCCGCTCGGGCCGCGAGCTCTACGCCGTCGGTTCCGACCCGGAGGCAGCCGTGCTCTACGGCCTCCCGGTGACCCGCCGCGTCGTCGGGGCGTTCGTGCTCAGCGGCGCGCTGGCCGGTCTGGCCGGTGTCCTGTTCGCCGCCCGCTACGGCACGGTCAACTCCAGCGCCGGCACCGGCATCGAGTTCCAGGCCGTGGCCGCCGCGGTCGTCGGTGGCGTCGCGATCTTCGGTGGCTCGGGCACGGTCTGGGGCGCCGCGATCGGCGCCGGGCTGCTCGTCACCATCAACAGCGCGCTGCCGATGGTCGGCATCTCCGAGTTCTGGCAGCAGGCCCTGGTCGGTGCCCTGATCATCGCCGCGATCGTGCTGGACCGGGTGCTCGCCGCCCGCCAGGCGCGCAAACTCATCGAAGCAAGGGATGCAGCATGAGCACCTCACCGTCGGAGAGGACCTACGCCCCCTACGCCCAGCCCCTGTGGCGGCGGCTCCTGGTCAGCCGCGAGGCGAGCGTCATCGCGCTGCTGCTCATCGTCTGGATGTACGGCTACGGCAACGTCCCGTACTTCGGTGACACGCTGACCCTGACCTACATCCTCGTCGACATGACGACGGTGCTCCTCATCGCCCTGCCCATGACCCTCGTGATCGTGACCGGCGAGATCGACCTGTCCGTCGCGTCCGTCGTCGGGCTCTCGAGTGCCGTCCTGGGCCTCGGCGTGCAGCACGGCCTCGGGATGCCTCTGTCCACCCTGCTGGCCCTGCTCGTCGGCGTGGTCTGCGGCGTCGTCAACGGCATTCTCGTCGCCTACGTGGAACTTCCGAGTCTCGCCGTCACGATCGGCACCCTCGCCCTGTACCGTGGTGTGGCGGTCGGGCTCCTGGGCACCACCGCGGTCACCGACTTCCCCAGCAGCTGGACCGACCAGACCGCCAAGGTCATCGGCGCCACCGGCATCCCCACCTTCATGATCGTGTTCGCCGTGCTGGCGGCACTCTTCATCGCCCTGCTGCACTTCTCCCCGTTCGGGCGGGGCATCTACGACATCGGCCTGAGCACCGAGGCGGCCGAGTTCAGCGGTGTGAACGTGCAGCGCACGAAGCTGATCCTGTTCGTGCTCACGGGCACCGTGTCGGCCCTGGCCGGCATCTTCTACACCCTGCGGTTCGGCAGTGCCCGCGGCGACAACGCCACGGGCCTGGAGCTCCAGGTGATCGCGGCCGTCCTGCTCGGCGGCGTGTCGATCTTCGGCGGCCGGGGCAAGCTCCCCGGCGTCATCGCCGGTGTGCTGCTCATCGGTGCCCTCTCCAGCGCCCTGCGTCTGGAGGGCGTCACCGTGAACGTCATCAACATCATCATCGGACTGCTGCTCGTGCTGTCCGTGCTCTCCACCAGTCTCCTGGCGTGGGTCTCCGACGTTTCCGCCAGGCGCAACCGGGCCAAGCGCCCCTCGCAGACGCCCTCCAGCGTCGGTTCACAGTGAAGTGAAAGGACAATCTGTCATGCGGACCCTCACCCGACGCAGCACCGTTCTCGGAGTGGCCACCCTCTCCCTGGCGCTGGCCCTGACCGGCTGCAGCAAGGCCGACACCGGCTCCTCGTCCGACGGCGAGACCGGTTCGGCCGCCAAGGAACTCAACGTCGTCTTCATCCCGAAGAACCTCGGCAACCCGTACTTCGACGCCAGCGACAAGGGTGGCAAGGCGGCGGTCGAGGCCCTGGGCGGCACGTTCTCCGAGGTCGGCCCGCAGGAGGCCAGCCCCGACGCGCAGGTGCAGTACATCAACACCGCGGCCCAGCAGCACGCGTCGGCCATCGTCATCTCGGCCAACGACCCCAAGGCCGTCGGCTCGGCGCTCACGCAGGCCAAGCAGGGCGGCACCAAGGTCGTCACGTTCGACTCCGACACCGAGGCGCAGTACCGCGACCTGTTCATCAACCAGGCCTCCCCCGAGGGCATCGCCAAGGCCCAGGTCGACGGCATCGCCAAGCAGATCGGTGACTCCGGCGAGATCGCGATCCTCTCGGCCGCCGCCAACGCCACCAACCAGAACGCCTGGATCGAGCTCATGAAGACCGAGCTCAAGGACAGCCACCCGAACATCAAGCTCGTCGACACCGTCTACGGCAACGACGACGACCAGACCTCGTTCGACAAGACCGCCGCCCTGCTGCAGACCCACCCGAACCTGAAGGGCATCATCAGCCCCACCACGGTCGGTATCGCCGCCGCGGCCCGCTACCTGTCCACCTCGAAGAGCAAGGGCAAGGTCGCGCTGACCGGCCTGGGCACCCCCAACCAGATGCGCTCCTTCGTGGAGGACGGCACGGTCACCGAGTTCTACCTGTGGAACCCGAGCGACCTGGGCACCCTCGCCGCCTACGCCGCGGCCGCCCTGGCCGACGGCACCATCACCGGCAAGGAGGGTGACAAGTTCACCGCCGGTGACCTCGGTGAGTACACCGTCGGCGCCGACAACACCGTCCTCCTGGGCGACCCCACCGGGTTCAACAAGGACAACATCGGCGACTTCGACTTCTGATCGATCACTGCTCGAGGACGTGGTGGCCGGGCCGAGAGGGCCCGGCCACCACGTTTTTCGTGTGGTCAGGGCTACTGCGCGAAGAACTCCCGCTCCAGCTGGGCCGAGCGCTCGAACGCCCGCCACATCGACTCCCGTACCACCGGGGTCGCCGCGCCCGCCGCGCGGTCGGTGATGCGCCGCGCGGCCGCCGCGGACTCGTGGAACACCGGGTCCGCGTACATCGTGATCCAGTCGGCGTAAGGGTTCCCGGCCGGGTCCAGCCTCGCCCCGATGTCCGCGTACATCCAGTAGCACGGCAGCACAGCGGCCACACCGTGCTCGTAGCCCTGATCGACCGCGCTCCGAAGATGGTCGAGATAGCGTTCGGTCACCGGGCTCTTCGCCGGCCGTGGCTCGGTGAGCCAGGTCCGGTGCAGCGCGGTCTCGGTGGTCAGGCAGGCGAGGGCCGCCGTGGTCCAGAAGGCCCGCTCCACCGGCTCTCGCGCCATCTGCGCGAGGCGGCTCAGCACGCTCGCGTAGCCTTCCAGATAGTGGACGTCCTGTGCGAGATACGCTGCGAAGCGGGCTTTGTCGAGACTTCCGTCGGCGAGACCGGTGAGGAACGGGTCGCGGTCGGTGGCCTCACGCAGTTCCGCGATGCGGGCCCACCACTCGGCGCTCGCACTGGTGATCAGGCCGCCGCGCTGCCACAGGCCGGCGAAGTGGCTCACCGGCCCGTGTCCCTGCCCGACCTCGAGTTCCTCACCGTGACGCAGGCTTTCGGTCAGCCACTGCCGGGACCGGTCGATGCTCGTGAACCAGTCGCCGGTGGCGGTCTGCCAGGTCGCGACGGCCGACGACAGCGAGCAGCCGGTGCCGTGCGTGGCGCGGGTCGCGATCCGGGGTGACTCCAGGGGCCGCACCGAATCGAACGCGTCGGCCTCGACCAGGGCGTCACACACCACGTCACCCGGCAGATGGCCACCCTTGGCCAGCACCCGGACACCCCAGCGACGGGACACCTCGAGGGACTGGGCGACCACGTCGTCCCACATCGTCGCCTCTGACCGGCCCGACAGCACCGCGAGTTCGGGAACATTGGGCGTGACCAGGCCCGCCAGCGGCAGGATCTCGCGCAGTGCCTCCTCGGCCTCGCAGCTCAGCAGGCGGTCTCCGCTGGTGGCGACCATGACCGGGTCGATCACCACGATCGGCGGACGCGTGGCCCGCAGCCAGTCGCCGACCGTGGCGATCACCTCCGGATCACCCAGCATGCCGATCTTGACGGCGTCGATCGCGACGTCGTCACTGACGGAATCCAGCTGCTCCCGCAGGAATTCGGCCGGTGGCGTGTGCACCGACCGGACGCCCCGGGTGTTCTGGGCCACGAGCGCGGTGACGACGGCCATGCCGTACCCGCCGTTGGCGGCGATGCTCTTGAGGTCGGCCTGGATGCCCGCTCCCCCGGTCGGATCGGTGCCGGCGATCGACAGGACGCGGGGAGTCTTCGTGTTCATGCGCCGCCGGTCCAGGCGCGGCGGTACTCGGCGGCGGCGCGGGCCGGATCGGGTGCGGCGCAGATGCCACTGACCACCGCGATCCCGGCCAGGGCACTGCCGCGCAGGCCGTGGGCGTCGTCGACCTTGACGCCACCGATCGCGACGGCCGGGAGGGCGGAGAGCTGGGCGCGGGCGCGCATGCCGTCGATGCCGAGCGGGGGCGGGGCATCCGGCTTGGTGTCGGTGGCCCGCAGCACGCCGATACCGATGTAGTCGACGTGCGCCGAACTCGTCGCCGCTGCCGCGATCTGGTCGGGATGCGCCGCGCTGAGGCCGAGAACGGCGTCGGGGCCGATGATCCGGCGTGTCGTCTCCACGGGCAGGTCGCGCTGACCCAGATGAACGCCGGACACCCGGGCCCCGAGCTCCCGGGCGGCCAGGTAGACGTCGACGCGGTCGTTGACGAGAAGCGTGACGTGATGCGGGATCACGTCGGCGATCTCGAGCACCGTGCGCAGGAAGACCGCCGCGGGCTCGTGCTTCTCACGCACCTGCACGGCGGTGACGCCACCCTCGGTCGCGGCCCGCACGAGCTCCGGCAGCGGGAGCCCGGCGCGAGAGGCCGCGACCGCGTCGGTGACGAGGTAGAGGCTGAGGTCGAGGGCGCTCACAGCGTCGCCATCCCGGATCGGGTGACGTTCGTGCGGTCTGGGCGCACGGATCTCACCCGACGACGGCGGCTCACCGGACCCGCGCCCGGCGCTCGACGTCGTCGCCGGTGATCGAGTACAGCGCGTCGATCAGCTCGACCGCGAAAGAGCCGGGCCCCTGGGCCTTCGCGGCGGCCTGCTCGGCCGCGATCGTGTAGACGAGCACGGCCGCGGTGGTGGCCGCCAGACGATCCTGCTCGACGGCCGCGAACGCCGCCATCACGGCCCCGAGCGCGCACCCGCCGCCGGTCACCCGGGTCAGCAGCTCGTGCCCGTTCGCGACGCGCACGGTTCGGGTTCCGTCGGTGATCAGGTCGACCGGACCGGAGATCGCGACCACACCGCCTGTCTTGCGGGCGGTTTCGACCGCGACCACCGACG